>NZ_CP049934.1:1458201-2916402 GCF_011382965.1 Leucobacter insecticola
GATAATTGCCGAGCCGGTCAGCACTGAATGCTGCGCTACCTGGAAGACCCGAAACTTGGGCCAAGAACGCCTGGTTGATCTGAATCTGAGTCTCGATCAGATCGAACTGATCCCGAGCATCCTGTAATGCCTGCGTGAGGTCGTCCGAGTCGAGGTCTCCGTACACGGATAGGACAGAATGCGCGTGCTCATAGGATGCAAGCTCGGCGTGAACATCATCAACAGCCTCGCCAAGCTTCTCAATGCTTGGAATGATCAAATCACTGAACAGGCCTCTTCCAGCGGTATAGGCGGCACCCTGCAAGACACCACTGTCAAGGTGTGAGATCAAATGCTGCGCCCCAGCAGAGAGGCGATCAATTATCAAATTCGCCACCAAAACATTGTTGCGCATCGCACTGATGAGGCGACTCGAATCATCGACTCCGAACTTTACTCCCAAGGTAACTCACTCCTTTGCCGGATCAGTCTCTCTCGCGCATCGTTGAGGGACTGCCGGACTTCCAAACTCGTCTGCTCAAGCTCAACAAACGAATCATCGACGTATTTATTCACTTGAAAAAGCGTCTCCTGCCGAGACTGCAGTTCGTTCTGCGCAGTGCGGCTGCCCGATTGCATGCGCTCGTGGAGGGACGCTTCTCTGCGTCGTGTCACGCCTGAAATTGTTCTCGAAACTGCTCGAGTGAACGCTGATAGTTGTTTCGAAGCTCCGAGAATTCGTCGGCTTGCCGTTCAATATGCGCAATCTGGGTGGTGAGCCCGATTCGTTCGTTACCGCTCCTATCAGCATTCATAATGAATCACTCCAACGCTCGGCATCTGCAACGTCACGCTTCTCAATGCTGGCGGCAAGTTCCGGGAACTTGTTCGCCTGCCCCAACACCGCAGCGCAAAACTGGCTGACGGCCTGAAGCATCTGGTTGGTGACGTCACGACCTGCGTCCATCCCAACGATGTCACTGGTGAAACCGAATGCGACCTGCTGGTCCTGGTACCCAGAAGTGTCAATGCCAACAAGCTCATTGACGGCGGCATCAGCACCGACAGTACTCGAGCGAATTGTTCCCGAAGACATCGAAACCCCTAATCCCTTTTATTGACAAAATGTGCAGCTAGGACTCATCAATTGATCACAAGAGTAAACTAGCGCACACAAAGTCTACGGCGCTTACTCCCGACTCGTGCCGCTTTAGTGTGGTGGGGTATAAAGGAAAAATGGCACGAGTCGGCTGATGCGGTACTCACTAGCATCGCTTCAGAGCGTGGCCCGTTTGACTCCGTGGTTCCGGTGATGGCGCTTGTCGAGGCGATTTTTGAGACCCTTGTGCACAGGATCGGTGAGACTGCCCGCCATCGCATAGAGCAGATTGAGCAGACGGTGCAGCAGCTTGATCTGATCTGAGCCTCGCTTACGCATCCGGGCATCGGGGCGTTGCCGGAACGGGTGCTCGTGGCTTGGACGAGAAAGCGGGGTGGGCTGAGTCGATCGCTCAGTGCACCGCCGAGAGGAACGACCGGGTGCGCTCGTGTTGTGGATCGCCGAGCACCTCTGCGGGGGTGCCCTGCTCGATGATCTGACCACCGTGCATAAAGACCACACGATCCGCGACCTCACGCGCAAAGCCCATCTCATGGGTCACAACAACCATGGTCATGCCGGAGTTTGCGAGGTCGCGCATCACCTTGAGTACATCACCCACGAGTTCGGGGTCGAGCGCGCTCGTGGGCTCATCGAACAGCATCAGTTTAGGTTCCATGCAGAGGGCACGCGCGATGGCGACCCGCTGCTGTTGTCCACCCGACAGGTGGCGCGGGTAGGCCTTCGCCTTGTCCGCGAGGCCAACTTGCTCGAGCAGCGCCATTGCGCGGGGGAGAACCTCGCTGGTTTTCTGTTTCAAGACGGTGCGCGGCGCGAGCGTGATGTTTTCGAGCACCGTCATATGGCCAAACAGGTTGAAATGCTGAAACACCATACCCGTCTGCGTGCGGTCGCGGCAGATCTCGTTGTAACTCTTTTCATGCAGGGTCTTGCCGCGCAGATCGTAGCCAACGACCTTGTTATCGACCCAGATCCGGCCACCGTTGAGTTGTTCGAGGTGGTTGATGCAGCGCAGCAGGGTGCTCTTGCCGGATCCCGAAGCTCCAATGAGGCACACAACTTCACCCCGAGCCACGTCCAGGTCGATTCCCTGGAGCACTTCGAGGGATCCGAAGCTTTTCCGCACACCCTTCATGCGCACCATGGGGTTTTGTTTAGCTTCACTCATGGTGAGCTCACCTTTCCGGTCGCTACGGGATCGTGGGTTCGCATCGCCTTGCGAATGCGATCGATCCAGCTCACCTGCACGTTGCGGGTCGAGCCGCGCGAGAATCGCTTTTCAAGCCAGGACTGCCCCACCGTAAACACCGTTGTCATGATGATGTACCAGATACTCGCAACGAGCAGAAGCGGGATCACTTGGAAGTTTTTCGCGTAGATGACCTGTGTCGAATAGAGTAACTCGGAAACAGCGAGCACGCTCACCAGCGATGTGTTCTTCAGCATGCCGATAGTCTCATTGCCTGTCGGTGGGATGATGACGCGCATCGCCTGCGGAAGCACCACCTTGATCATGGTCTGCAGACGGTTCAGACCCAGGGCACCTGCGGCCTCAGACTGGCCAGGATCCACTGAGAGAATGCCGGCGCGCACGATCTCCGACATATATGCAGCCTCGTTCAGTCCGAGGCCAAGGATCGCCGCCATGAGGGGCGTGACAATCTGGTTGGCGTTCAGGTGCACACCGGGGAGCCCAAACGTAATGTCAGGGTACAGGGCTGCGAGGTTGTACCAGAGCAGCAACTGCACGAGCACCGGCGTCCCCCGGAACGCAAACACGTAGAAGCCTGCCGCGCCCCGCACGATTGGGTTGACCGAGAGGCGCATGACCGCGAGGATGATCCCGAGCACAATGCCGAGCAGCATGCACACAACGGTGAGCAGCAGGGTGATCTGAATACCCTGCGCGATAGACGTGTCCCTGAAGTACAAGCCGATGATGTCCCAGCGGAACCGTGGATTCGTTGCGGCTGAGTATGCCAGCATTCCGAACGCGAACAGGATGATAGCGCCGGACACCCAGCGCCACGGGTGTTTCTTGTTCGCGATCGTGTAATCGGTATCGTCAAGGATGGGGTGCGTGAGCGTGTGGCTAGTCATGCTTGCGACTCTCGGATTGCGGTGGGAATGGATCTGCGAGGGAGATCCCTATTTCACCGCGACCTGCTCCGGGGCGACTTCGTTGCTATCGTTGATGCCCCACTTTTGGAACGCTTCGTGGTACGGCTTTTCGGTCACGAGCTTCTCCATCGCCGCGGTGATCGCCGGGGTCAGATCTGAGCCCTTGGGCAGTACCAGGCCGGTCGGCTTCGGCTCGTAGTCTCCGCCCTCTGCGAGATCGAACGCACCGGTGATCTTTGCCTGATACCCGAGGCCAGTGGCACCCGAGACAACGCCCTGCACGCGTCCCGAGGAGAGCGCGGTGATGGCCTTGTCAGTGCCGGGGAAAAGCTTGATGTCGATCGATTCCTTGCCGGCCGCCTCACACTGCTTGTTGAACTCGGGCATGATCTCCATGCCCTGTGTGCTGCCCTTCTCTGCGCCGATAATCTTGCCACAGAGTGTCATCGGATCCATTGAAAGCTTGTCGGGATTGCCGGTGGGTACAGCGATACCGCTGCCTGACTGGTGGTACACGACAAAGTCTGCATTCTGCTTGCGCTCGTCGGTGACGGAGAACGCTGACATTGCCATGTCATATTTTCCAGAGCTAAGACCGGGGATGATGTTATCGAAGCCGGAAGGCACGAAGGTGACCTCGAGTCCGAGCAGCTGTCCGAGTGACTCGGCGAGGTCGGCGTCGAGACCCACCACTGTCTTGTTGTCGGCAGCGTACACTTCGAACGGCGCGTACGTCGGATCAGTGGCGATATTCAGCGTGCCCGCCGTCCGAATTCGTTCAGGAAGTAGTGCTTCGAGCGCAGGGTCGGCGTCGAGCTGTGAAATGGTTTCTGTCGGCAGTTTTGGGGAGTCCGGGGTTGTGGCGTCGTCTGCTTGGTCCATCGAGGCATTCGTGCAGCCTGTGAGAGCGAGGGTGAAGGCTGCGGAAGCAGCGATGGCGGCGGATCCGAGTGTGATGAGGCGCATGAGATTCTCCTTGATTCTCCTCGTTGAGCTGATCGAAACATTACACGATTTGCTCCATTTTTCAAATTCTGAAACGTTTGATTCAGAAAGTGCTACGTTGTACTTCGCACGGGGACGTTATTGTAACTGGGATCGGAGACTTGTACATGGTTGCGATTGAGATGCTGCGCCGGGCCAAAGCCGCCCGCCAAGCTTATGAAACAGATCTTTCGCAACTCGTGTCGATCGACTCGGGATCGCATGATTCCGCTGGAGTGAACCGTGTCGCCGACTGGGTGCAACGACGGCTCGAAACGCTGGGTTTCGAAGTAGAGCGTCGGACGCTGGATCCCGCCTACGGTGATCTGCTGGTGGGGCGCAAGCGGGGGAGCGGTTCGCGCCGCATCGTGACGTTCGCGCACATGGATACCGTGTTCGAGCGCGGCGATGCCGCCCAACGTCCGTTTTCGGTAGATGCCGATGGGATGGCGCACGGCCCCGGGGTAACCGACGACAAAGCGGGGATCGTGGCAGGCTTGCACGCAGCGGCTCACCTGATCGCGGCGGGAGCCGACAACTTTGGTGAACTCGTGCTTGCGTTCACTCCCGACGAGGAGATTGGCTCTCCGGTCGGCGGTGCCGCTCTGCAGAAGGTTGCGGTGGGGGCCGATGCGGCATTCTGTCTCGAATGTGCCCGTGAAAACGGAGATCTTGTTGTCGCTCGTAAAGGTGCAGTGGACCTCGAAATCACGATTCACGGTGTAGCTGCTCATTCGGGCATCGAACCAGAGCGCGGTGCGCATGCCGGACTTGAAGCAGCCCACCTCACCGTATTTCTGCAGGAGCTCTCCGACCCTGCACAGCGACTCACAGTGAATGTGGGGATGTTGCGCGCGGGTGATCGGGTCAATGTGGTTCCGGATCGTGCGACCCTGAATGTCGAGATGCGTGCAGTGCAGAAAGATGTGCTCGACGGCGCGCTTGGGCGGCTGCGAGAACGGGCCGCCGATCCTACGGTCACGGGAACCCGCATCGACGTGTGCGAAGTTGACTACTGCGCGCCGATGGAGGAAAGCGCGGCGGGAAACGCGCTCGCCGCAACCTCACTTCAGCTTGCGAAGCAACTCGGCTTTGAGCCTGGCCTTGCGCACACGGGGGGAGTCTCGGACGCGAATCGTGTGGCGGCTCTGGGGGTGCCGACGCTTGATGGGCTCGGACCCGTGGGTGGCGGAGATCACAGTCCCACCGAATGGCTCGACCTGGCCTCGGTACCTCCCCGGGTGGCTTTGCTCGCTTCGCTGATCCACGAAGCGAGCAAATAGCACCGAGCTACGGCGCCCCGGTTTCCTCGACCCCAACCACCCCGATCAGCTCGGTGCCATACGCGCCAGGTTCAGTGCCGTGGCCGATCTGGGAATACAGGTGTGGCTTCTTGACGCGGAGCACGTACGCCCATGCCAGACCAATAACGAAGGCTGCGATGATCATTCCCGGGAGCACGAAGGTGGTGGCATCCGGTTCTTCTTGCCCGAGCATGAGGGGGAAGTTGCCGAGGATCATGACGAACATGCCGGCAAGGAGTACCCCCGCGACAAATGGGGCGACGACGGTGGTCCAGGCGCTCAGCCCGCCGGGGCGCTTCCGGAAGAACCCGATGACCGCGAACGCCGTGAGGGCCATCAAGAGAACGAGACCTGCGGCTCCGGTGTTCGTGAGCCACGTAAACATGGTGAGAACCGGGTAGAGGAACGAGAGCTCGCCGAACATGGCGTCTGCCGCGCCGAAGGCGTCACCTGTGAGCGCGAACCCTGCCACGATAATAATCGCGATGATCGTCTGTGCGACCGAGCCGGCCCACGGTGCACCCGACTTGCTGGTGTGACTGAAGGCGTGGGGCATCACACCCTCACGTCCGAGGGAATAGAGGTAGCGGGCGACGGCGTTGTGGAATGCCTGCAGCGCAGCGAAGAGGCTCGTGATGAAGAGGATTGTCATGATGTCGGCGATGATCACGCTGGTCTGCTCGGTCATGAAAACAAACATGAGGTCTGGGCCGGCCTCCTGCGAGGCTTGCACGATCTGGGAGGGGCCGATCCCGACGGAGAATGCCCACGCGCTGAACGCGTAGAAGAGCCCGATGATCGCAACTGCGAGGTAGGTTGCTCGCGGCACGGTGCGCTTCGGATCCTTGGCCTCCTCGCCGTAGATTGCACCACTCTCAAAGCCCATGAACGCGGCGACGCCGAAGACCAGGATCAGGCCAAGCGCCGGGCCAAACAGTGCGTTCGGGTTGAGGGCTGCGGCAGATACGCCCTCAGGAGACGCAGTGAAAGAAACAATGTCGAACAGGATCACCGCGATGAACTCGAGCGCTACGAGCACGCCCAGCACTTTCGCCGAGAGATCGACGCGGTTCACACCAAGGACGGCAACGACGATGATGCACAGAAACACCCACACCCACCACGGAGATGCGAAGCCAAGCTTCGCCTCGAGAAACACCGAAATCTGGAACCCGAAGAGACCGTAGATCCCGACCTGCATCGCGTTGTAGGAAACGAGCGCGACGAGCGAACCGCCGACGCCGAGGGGGCGGCCGAGGCCCTGTGCCACGTAGGCGTAGAAGGCGCCCGCGTTGGTGATGAAACGGCCCATCGCGGTGTAGCCGACCGCGAACAGGGTGAGGATCACGGCAATGAGGAGGAACCCGAGGGGTACTCCGAGGGAACCCGTTACCGCGAAGGAAGTGGTGACTCCGCCGGCCACCACGGTGAGGGGCGCGGAGGCAGCAATGATCATGAGGGTGATTGAGGGGACGCCGAGTGTCCTCCTGCTGAGCCCAGGATCGTGAATCTCGGATTCCTGAGTTGTGTGAGTGCTCATTTCACTCTTCCCTTCGAAGTGGCGACGTTGCCGATCGCGCCAGCGGTGGCGCGTGCGAGGCAGATGTGGAATCGAGTCTAGAGAGCGGAAGGGGTGTCGAGCAGTGTTTGGCTGTGCTGGGCGTGCATGGGCCGTGTGTTTGCGCGCAGGGCTTTCCAGGTGGATAGTCCGCGGTGTGATGGCACGAGGCCTCTCATCGCGGACTATCCACATCCCGACTAGTGAACGCGATCCGGCAGCGTAATCAAGCCAGACTCGGTGAGCGTCTTATGCTTCGTCTCAGGCGCCCACAGCACAGACACGATGAGGCCGACTGCCAGTACACCGGCGAGAATGAGGATCGTTGGTGCGACCCCGAGTGAGGCCATCAAGACAGGCAACAAGAATGTGCTGACAACAGAACCGAGTCGGCTGATCGCTGTCGCAAACCCGATGCCCGATGATCGCACCGGGGTTGGGAAGCTCTCGGCAGGGAACACCCCGACGAGATTGCTGATCGCTGAAAGGGAGAAGGTGAAGACTGCGAAGATCACAACCGAGATGATGGTCCCGGTTGTCGGCACCAGCGCAAGTGCGGTCAGTGAGACGGTGAGCACAATGAACCCGGAGATCAAAAAACCACGGCGGGAGAATTTTGCGGTCGCCCATATTCCAGCCAGCGCTCCTGCAAGAAGAAACACATTGAGGTAGATTTCAACGGCGTACCCGCTGCCACTATCGGCAAGATCCGACAAGCCCATGTTCGAAAGAATGCTCGGTAGGAAAGTGTAAATCGCAAAGTAGGGCATCACGATGCAAGCGAAGAACACGCAGTTAAAGATCGTTCGCCGTATGTAGAGCTTGCTGAACAGGCCGCGGAATCCGCTCAGTTCACCCTCAATAACGGGCTCTGGTTTCAGCACCACATGCGTGCCGAAGTGCTTATCGAGGATCGCACGTGCTTCTTTCTCGCGACCCATGCGCAGCAGCCAGCGTGGTGACTCGGGGGTGCCGAGACGAGCAACGAGAACAATGACGGCGATGAAGCCGGGGCGATAAGCATCCAGCGCCAGGCGTCTTCGATTCCCGATTGCATGAAAAAGACTCCGATGAGCGTTGCGAGCACATAGCCAAATGTCCAGATTACGGAGAATGATCCGAGAATCTCACCGCGCCGTCGCTGTGGCAGCACTTCGGCGAGCATGGCGTGACCGACAGCATAGTCGCCACCGATCCCGAGTCCGAGGGTCACACGGAGCATCAGCAGTTGCCAGGGTTCTTGCACCCAGAACTGCGCGAAGGTTGCGACGGTGATCACTATGAAGCTGATCGCGAAGATCTTCTGGCGGCCTAACTTGTCGGCAACCGAACCAAACAGCAGCGCGCCCGCGAATAGGCCAAAGAGGGCCCCGGCGCCGAGCGCACCGGTCCACCAGGCGTTCAGGTCCATGGCACCGCGTTGCCCGATAAGTACGATGGCCATGCCGATGATGCCGACTGCGAAGCCGTCGTTAAAGTGCGCACCGAAAGTCAGTGCGGTGATGCGAACGTGGAACTTGTTGAGCGGGATCTCGTCAAAGTCGGCTACATCCCGTTGAGCGGTGTGCGTTTCGGTCATTGCGTGTCCTTATGTCTTCGTTGACGGGGTTATTGTGAGGCGAGCGGATTGGAGATTCCTACGTAGACGGTCTCCAAGAACTCGTGGATGCCCTCGGCGCCGCCTTCGCGGCCGAGTCCCGATTGCTTGATACCGCCGAACGGAGCTGCCGGATTCGATACAAGACCAGTGTTGACGCCGATCATGCCGCTTTCTAGCTGTTCCGCGAGGCGCAGCGAGCGGTTGAGATCCTGGGTGTACACAAAACTAACGAGTCCGTACTCACTTGCGTTCGCGAGCTCAATGGCCTCCGTCTCGTCCGCAAACACGACGATTGGTGCGACGGGGCCGAAGATCTCTTCGTTCAAGATCTCGGCTCCGTGCGGGACCGAGGTGAGCACGGTCGGCGGGTAGAAGAAGCCGTCACCGGCGGGGATCTCGCCGCCGATCTTTACAGTTGCCCCTTCTGCCACAGCGGACGCCACGAGCGAGCTCACCTTGTTGCGGGTCGCCTCGTCGATAAGCGGTCCGATGGTTACGCCGTCGGCCATGCCCGGCCCCTGCACGTAACCCGCCATTCGTGCGGCGAGTTTGCTGGTGAATTCTTCGGCGACAGACTCGTGCACAAGGAAACGGTTTGCCGCGACACACGCCTCGCCACCATTGCGCAGCTTGGCGACGAGGGCACCCTCAACGGCAGCATCAATATCGGCGTCTTCGAAGACAATGAACGGGGCATTGCCGCCAAGCTCCATCGACACCTTCAGCACCTGCTCCGCCGAGTCTCGGATGAGACGCTTGCCGACCTCCGTCGAACCGGTGAAAGAGATCTTGCGCAATCTCGGGTCGGTTGTGAGTGGTGAGATAACGGCTCCAGCGGTAGCTGTGGGAATGACGTTCACAACACCGGCCGGCACACCGGCTTGCACGAGGAGTGCTGCAAAGTACAAGGCCGTCAGCGGGGTCTGCGCTGCAGGCTTCAACACGCTTGTACAGCCCGCAGCGAGGGCAGGTGCAATTTTGCGCGTTGCCATTGCGAGCGGGAAGTTCCACGGGGTGATGAACAGGCTCGGGCCAACTGGGCGGTGGAGCACGAGCAGGCGGTTGCCGCCGTCTGGTGACATGGAGTAGCGCCCGTCAATACGGACAGCTTCTTCCGAGAACCAGCGCAAAAATTCGGCGCCGTAGTTGACCTCGCCGCGTGACTCAGCAAGTGGCTTGCCCATCTCGAGAGTGATGATACGGGCGAGCTCTTCACGGTGCTGGATCGTGAGTTCAAAGGCGCGGCGCAAGATCTCGCCGCGTTCCCGAGGCGCCGTAGCTGCCCAAGACTTTTGTGCTGCAACTGCGGCGTCGAGCGCGGTCTTGCCGTCGGCGACCGAGGCGCTCGCAACGTGGGCGAGCACGCCGCCTGTTGCTGGGTTTGTTACGGCGAGGGTTGCGCCGCACTCAGCGTCACACCACTCGCCGCCGATAAAGAGTCCAGTCGGGGTCTTCTCTGGGAGCGCGTTCATGCGTTACCTCCTGCGGTCGGGGCGAGGCGGAGTGGTCCACCCAGCAAATCTTCGTACAGTTTGAAGGGGGTCATCTCGCCAGCGCTGTCACCGTAGCTGCGGCGAGCGCGGCGGAAGACCTGCTCCACGAGCGCCGACACTTCGCTGGGCATGCCGACCGCACGGGCGAGGTCGATGGAAAGTCCAAGATCTTTGCAGGCAAGCGCGATGGCGAATCCCTCGTCGTAGTCACCGTCACGAAGGATCGAGAGTACATCGTTCTCGAGGAAGTTGCTGTTGGCTGGGCTCGCGATGAGTGAGCGGCGCAATACGTCGAGATCAACTCCGGCTGCGGTGCCGATTGCGAGGACCTCGGCGGTTGCGACGAGGTGCGAGAACCAAAGCTGGTTGATCATAAGCTTCACGGCGTAGCCGGCACCGTGTCCACCGACGTTGATGATGCGCTCGGGGTCGCCCATCGCTTCAAAGACGGGAAGGTGCTCGGCATGAAGTTCGGGATCAGCGCCAACGAAGATTTGTAGCATGCCGTTTGCTGCGCCGACCGACATACCGCTGACCGGTGCGTCGATAATGCGGATGCCGCGAGCGTTCGCTTCTGCGCGCACCCCGTCGGCGACCTCGGGGACCGACGTTGACATGTCGATCCAGGTCTTCCCCTCGGAGAGTCCGGCGAGCAGGCCCTGTTCGCCCTGCAGCAGCGCTGAGACGATGCGGGGCGTGGGGAGCATCGTGATGACAACATCGGCACGGAGTGCGAGTTCTGCGGCGGAGTCGGCCCACTCGGCGCCGTTGGCAAGCAGTTCGGAAGCGGCCTCGCGGCGCAGGTCGGTGACGACGAGTTTGAAGCCGGCTTCCTGCAGGTTGCGGCTCATGCCGGAACCCATGTGGCCCAGGCCAATGAAACCGACGACGGTGTTTTCGGGCGTACGGGTGGGGTTAGCGTGCGACATCTGCGGCGACTTTCTGGCTCGGGGTGTAGAAGGGGTTGCTGGGGGAGTTGCGGGCGGCGATGACGTCTTCAAGTGACGGCCCGTTGGCAGCGCCCAGTTCAAGTGCGCGACGTACGGCCTCTCTGTTGTTGCGGTAGACCGCGTCCAGATCATTGGTTTCAGGGTTCACCCAGACCGCCGCGATGAGTGCGTGTGTTTCGGTGCAAGACTCGGGAATGACGCCTTCAGCGACGGCGTCAGCGACTCCGGCGGCGATGCCGGCCTGTGCGGCCCCCCAGGTTGCGGTGCTGTGGAAGTCGCTTCCGGCGGCAGCCTTTTGCACGAAGAGAGTCATGGGTTTGACTGGCAATGATGGCTTGAGTACGGCTACGAATGGTACAAAGCCTTCGCTCGGACTACCAAGTGAGGTCGCCCATGCGGTACCTGCGGGGCCGTCGCGGTGGCCAAGCACAGTGTTTACGTGAGCGGCATTTACGCCCTCACCGACGAAGCTCTCTCCGAGCTGCACGTTATCCATCTTTGGACCCCTTTTCTTCGACGCCGATCGCGCGGCCCTGTTGCAGCGCTGGCTGGCATAAACTTATGTATGGGTTCCGTAATCTGCAAGTCAAGTTGCGAATAACGGAACTCAATGACACGCTAATGATCTGACCTAGCTGAGATGGAGGGGCGCATGGCACGCACCAGCGGATCGCAAGCCACCACGAAGCGCAGTTCTCGTGGGCGGGGCGCGGAACTAGAAAGCAATGAGCTGGGTGACGATGACAGAGTCAACTCGACCGGCTTGGGGAGAGATATTCGCCTCCTGGAGATGCTCGCGAGCGATGCCGCAACGCGCAACGGTGGCTATGGTGTGACAGAACTCGCGAAGCTCTCGGGGCGAAGCAAAACGGTGATTTCACGCGCGCTCGCCACCCTTGCCGCGACGGGACTTGCCGCTCGGGATCCGGAGACCCAGCGCTACCGAGTGGGGCCTCGCGTCTTTGCGCTCGCGGCACGGAGCGCTGAATCAGAACTCGTGCAGAGTGGTCAGCCCGTGCTGCGGGGTCTCGTCGCCGCAACTCGTGAGACGGCTCACCTGTGTGTGCTGATGCACGGCAACGTCCTGACCCTCGCCAGTGAGGTGAGTCCTCATGAGCTTCGTTCTGCAGGGTGGCAAGGGGTGCGCACTGCGGCGTGGCGCTCCTCCTCGGGGTGGGTGTTGCTCAGCGATTGGGATGAAGAGTCCTTGCGGCAGTGGTACGAGGAGAGGGGCATGACTCAACGATTATTGAAGGTGAAATGTTTGGTCGAGAACCAAACCCGTTCTCCTTGCGTGACCAAGTACCCAACACTCAGGGAAAAGTTCGCAACTTCAATGAGTTGCTTGCTGAGATTGAGCGCATTCGTTCCGTCGGGTATTCGATACTCGATGAGGATCTCGAGGAGGGGGTGGTGGGGGTCTCTGCCCCGGTGATTGATCACACGGGACGCATCATCGCCGCCCTTAACGTCAGCGGGCCGAAGAAGCGAATTGGTGACAAGATTGAAGCGCTCGGGAGCCTCGTGCGGAAGGGAGCATTGACGCTGTCACGCAACCTCGGCGGTTCCTAGTGTGCTGCGCCGTAAGTTCACTTCACATATCCTGGCACTTCCGCGGCGCATCGCATCGTTGTCGTCATTCGAAGTTGGGGTGAAGCTAAGGGTACGAATCCGGTCAACTCAGGGACGTAAGGTCACTCAAGCCCTAGATCTCTACGACGCGCTCGCGCACTTTGATCCCTACGCCGTCGAGTCGGCGATCCACGTAAGCAGCTCGCGGCGACTGCGCGGCCCCAGGCGCTCGGCGAGGTCAGCGAGCATGATCCACCCCGCGCCACCCGGAAACTCTGCGCGTGCCACGAGCTCAAGGTCTTCGCCACGCACCGGGGCGAAGATGCCGTGGTGGGGGTGGATCCGGGATCCGAGCGCGTCGACGGGGATCGCCGGAGCTGATGCGATCATTGAGCGCAAGCCTACCGCCGACGCACTACCGTCGGTTGAGCGAACGTAGTGAGTCGAAACCAAGAGAGTGTTTCCTTGATTTCGACTCACCTGGCGCAGTGGCGCCAGCGCAAAATACGGAAGAAAGCGATGCTTTCTTCTCTGAGTATTCTGCGCGCTCAATCGGCGGCGGGGTCCTACGGTTCGCTCAATCGGCGGTAGGGTCCTCCGACTTACAGCGTGTTGCCGAGCTTGAAGCCCTTGTCGCCGTCCTCGCCACGGGTGTACGAGAAGCCGTCGGCGCCGATGGTCACGGCCATCTCCGAGGCGTCCGTGCGTGCGACGATCGGCTGCAGGTTGCCGTCGAGGTCGAGCACGCGGGACGCATCGGTGTACCACGACGGCACAACCGGGTTGCCCCACCAGTCGCGGCGCTGGTTGTCGTGCACATCCCAGGTGACCACCGGGTTGTCGGGATCGCCGGTGTAGTAATCCTGGGTGTAGATCTCGACGCGGTGGCCGTCAGGATCGCGCAGGTAGAGGTAGAACGCGTTGGAAACGCCGTGGCGGCCGGGGCCGCGCTCGATCCGGTCCGAGATGCGCAGCGCGCCCATCTTGTCGCAGATTGCGAGAATGTTGTGCTTCTCGTGCGTGGAGAACGCGACGTGGTGCATGCGGGGGCCGTCGCCGCCGGTCGCAGCGGTGTCGTGCACGGTCGGCTTGGCACGCAGCCAGGCGGCGTAGACGGTGCCCTCTTCGTCCTGGATATCTTCGGTGACGCGGAAGCCGAGATCCTGGTAGTGGCGGACGGCGCGTGGCACGTCGGGGGTGACCTGGTTGAAGTGGTCGAGACGCACGAGCGCACCCGGGGTGTAGAGGTCGTAGCGCCATGCGAGCCGCTCGACGTGCTCAACCTCGTAGAAGAACTCGAAGGGGAAGCCGAGGGGATCCTCAACGCGTACCGAGTCACCGATGCCCTTGACGAAGCCTTCTTTACGGCGCTCGACGCGGCAGCCGAGTTCGGTGTAGAACGCGACAGCCTTATCGATGTCTTCGGGGGTGCGCACGCGGTAGGAGAACGCAGCAACGGCGGCAACCGGGCCCTTGCGGAGCACGAGGTTGTGGTGGATGAACTCCTCGAGGGAGCGCAGGTAGATGACGTTGTCGTCTTCTGCGGTGACCGTCAGGCCGAGCACGTCAACGTAGAACTCGCGCGACTTTGCGAGGTCGGTGACCACGAGCTCCATGTAGGCGCAGCGCAGGATGTCTGGCGCTGGCACCGATGGCGTCTTGATGGGATTGTCAGTGCTGATCGGGGCTTCCTTGGTGACGTAGAAGCCTGAGGAGGTCTTTTCGCGACCCTTGAGTTCAGACATATTTCGGTCCTTCCTTGTTCATTACTGCACATCTGAGAGATGGTGTGGGGATCCTGCGGCGCGCTTCGCGGGGAAGAACTCCGCAGGATAGCGGGATGATGCCCGCTACTTGCCTGCACCGAAGCGCGGGCTGTGCGCCTCGTTGAGAGTGATCTGGATCGACTGTGCCGTGGTGTAGAAGTCGACCGAGCGGTATCCGCCTTCGCGTCCGAGGCCCGAGGCCTTGACGCCGCCGAACGGAGTCCGGAGATCGCGCACATTGTTCGAGTTCAGCCACACCATGCCTGACTCGATGCCGTGAGCGAAGTTGTGAGCACGCTTCAGATTTGAGGTCCAAACGTAGGCTGCGAGGCCGTACTTGGTGTCGTTGGCGAGCTGCAGTGCCTCTTCGTCTGTGTCGAAGGGAGTGATCGCGACGACCGGGCCGAAGATTTCCTCCTGGAAGATCCGGGCCTCGGGCTTCACATCTGCAAAGACGGTCGGTGCGACGTAGTTGCCCTCGGGGAACCCTTCGGGGCGGCCGCCGCCGGCGACGAGACGACCCTCGCTCTTGCCGATCTCGACGTAGCTCATGACCTTCTCGAAGTGGCTCGGGTGTACGAGTGCGCCGACCTCGGTGGCGGGATCCGAGGGCAGACCGATCACGATGTTCTTCGCGCGCTCGGCGTAGCGGGCAACGAAGTCGTCGTAGATTGAGCGCTCGACGAGCACGCGGCTACCGGCAGTGCAGCGCTCACCGTTCAGGCTGAAGACGCTGAAGACGGTCGCATCGAGCGCCTCCTCGAGATCCGCATCGGCGAAGACGACGGACGGGCTCTTGCCGCCGAGCTCAAGCGAGAGGCCCTTCAAGAAGGGAGCCGCGTTGGTCGAGATCATCGCGCCGGTCGAGCTATCGCCGGTAAACGAGATGAGCGGCACATCGGGGTGCTTCACGAGCGCATCGCCCGCGACGCCGCCGGAACCGAGGATCAGGTTAAAGACGCCGTCGGGTACGCCAGCCTCACGGAAAATTTCCGGCCACAGCGCTGCTGAGAGCGGCGTGTAGCTCGCGGGCTTCAGCACCACGGTGTTGCCGGTCGCGAGCGCCGGTGCGAGCTTCCACGACTCCTGCATGAACGGCACGTTCCACGGTGTAATGAGGCCGGCGACACCCTTCGGCTTGCGGTTGACGTAGTTGATCTGGCGGCCAGGGACCTTGGTGACGTTGTCGTGTTCGGCAACGATCAGGTCGGCGAAGAAGCGGAAATTCTCGGCGGCGCGGCGCGCCTGGCCCTTGGCCTGGGTGATCGGGAGGCCCGAATCCCAGCTCTCGATCAGGGCGAGGCGATCGTCGCGTGATTCGACAATGTCGGCGACCTTGTGCAGGATCCGCGAACGCTCGCGGGGGAGCATCTTTGGCCACGGCCCCTCATCGAAGGCGCGTTTCGCGGCCGCCACAGCGCGGTCAACGTCGGCCTTGCTCGCGGATGCGGCCTTCGTGTATACCTCGTTTGAGACGGGCTCGATGACGTCGAACTGTGCGCCGCCCTCGGCGTCCACGAATTCGCCGTCGATGAACAGCTGGATCTTCTCTGGCAGGTCTGCCGGTTTCTGGTAGGTCATCGTGTGTCTCCTCCGTGTGGATGGTTGTGTGTGGTCTGGTGGGTTCAGGCTGCTGGCGCAGCGTGTTGGATCTGATCAGCGTGACGCTGCTCATCTGAGTGGGCAAGCACGGCATCAAGGGTTGCGGTGCGGTGGGCGCGGGCCGCCATCTCGATCTCGAGGATCGGGGCGTGGCCCTCAATGAGCTGCAGGAGCCGTTCGTGTTCCTCGACCGATTCTTGCGCGCGGCCAGGCACGAAGCTGAAGGACGAGTTGCGCAGCACCTTCATGCGGTTCCAACCGCGGTACACCAGCTCCAGGATGTGCGGGTTGGGGCAGCTCTCGAACAGTACGCTGTGAAACTCAAGGTTGAGGTTGGTGAAGCGCTGCGGATCGAAGGCGTTGAGGGTCTCGCGCATCGTCTGGTTGATGTCGCGGGCGCGCGCGATCTGGTCGGCGGTGATCCCCGGGGCCGCGAGCGCGGTAGCCGCACCCTCCACGAGCGCCAACGTCTGCATGGTGTGCAGGTACTCGGTCTCCTTGATGAGCGCAACCTGCGCGCCGACATTCCGTTCGAAGGTGACGAGCTGCTCCGCCTCAAGGCGGCGGATCGCCTCGCGCACGGGCACGACGGACATGCCCAGCTCGTTCGCGATCGGTGCAAGCACCAGGCGGTAACCCGGCACGTATTGCCCGCCGTCGATCCGATCCCGGATCAGGCGGTAGGCGCGCTCAGACTTTGACTCGGCATACATGGCTTAGGCCTTGTCGCCCGTTTCGGCCTCGTACTTTGCGCGCCACTCGGCGTTCATGGGAAAGAGGCCATCGACGGCGGCGCCCTTCGCCACCTGGTCTGCGACCCACGCGTCCGCCTTTTCTTGCGCGGCGGCTTCCGCGGCGACTTCCTCGAGCAGGAACGGCGGGATCACAATCACCCCGTCGCGGTCGCCCATGATGATGTCTCCCGGTTGCACGGCTGCGCCGCCGCAGGCGATGGTGACGTCGGTCTCCCACGGCACGTGGCGGCGACCGAGCACACTCGGGTGTGCACCCTGTGAGAACACCGGAATGTTGAATTCCTCGACCGCCGCGTAGTCGCGGACACCCCCGTCGGTGACGATCCCCGCGGCCCCGCGAACCTGGGCGCGCAGCGCGAGGACATCGCCGACCGTGCCGGTTTCGCGCACCCCGCGGGCCTCAACCACGAGCACCTCGCCGGGGTTCACCGTGTCAAAGGCGCGCTTTTGGGCGTTGAATCCGCCGCCATGTTTCTTGAAAAGGTCGGGGCGGAATGGCACGAAGCGGAGGGTCTTGGCGGTGCCGAGGATCGTGTCGCCCTCGTGATTGGGGTGTACGCCATCAATGAAGATGTCGACGTAGCCGCGCTTGCGCAGGGCCGCCGAGACGGTTGCGACGGCGACACCCTTGAGCTGTTCGCGGATCGCGTCGGTGAGGGGGGATGCAGCGGTCGGGGCATCGAGCGGGGTGGCGCGCCCAGCCTTCACGGCCGCCGCGTGCTCTTCCTCGCTACCCCACGCTTCGATGCGCTGGAGATCGTCGACCTGTGGTTTCGATCCGAAATCACCGAAGGGGATCGTGCCCTGCGTGACCGTGGTGACGAGGCGGCCCGTGGTGGGTGCGCCGGGTGCTCCGGGGGCGTCAACCTCGACCTCAACGACGTCACCCGGGATGAGCACCGATGAGCCGGCCGGAGTGCCGGTGAGAATCACATCGCCGGTCTCGAGTGTCATGTGCTGTGACAGGTCTGCGACGAGGCGACCGAAGGTGAACTTGAGGGTGTCGCTCGTGTCATCCTGCACCAGCTCACCGTTGACCCAGGTGCGGACCCGCCAGTCGCCCTCGCCGATCCCGGTGGTCGGGATCGCGACCGGGCCGATCGGAGTGTAGCCGTCGCCGCCCTTGTTGCGGAGGTTGGATCCCTTGTCTGCGGCGCGCAGGTCGTAGAGGCCGAGGTCGTTCGCTGCGGTGACCTTGGCGACGTGAGCCCAGCCCTCCTCGGGAGAGACGTGGCGGGCGGGGGTGCCGATCACGAGGGCGATTTCACCCTCAAAGGCCAGCAACTCGGTGCCCGCGGGGCGCTCGACGGTGCCGCCGGTGGCCGCAAGCGAGGACGCGGGCTTCAGGAAGTAGGAGGGTTGTGCGGGGACCCGGCCGCGCTGCGCGATGCGCGAGGGGTAATTGAGATGAACGGCAATGATCTTGCCGGGAGTATCGATTCCATAGGACTGCGCTTCAGCCAAAACAACCTCGCTCGTCTCGTGTGCGCACCGCTCGCGCACTTAATATTTGTTATCGTATACGATCCGCGAAGGTTTGGGAAGTCGTAATTGTGAATCCGGTGGCGCCGGTCCGGGCCCACGCTGTTCACGCGGCATTCATGATCGGTCAGCCCGACGTTTCCCGCACGCCGCCCCCGGCTACCTTCGCCTGCTGAACTGAGAACCGTTCGAAACATGTCGGTCTCGGTGGGGGATCCCCGCAGTAAGGAACAACGATGCGCACTCGCGCCGCCTCAGCACTCGCTCTACTCGCACTGAGCACACTCGCGCTCACCTCGTGCGCCGGATCCAGGGACTCCCCGCGAGCCGACGACCCGAGTGCGCCCATCACCTTCGCGGCCACCCCGGTGGGAGACGATCCGAGCGGGGAGAATCCAGTCCAGGCGTTTGCGGCGCTGCTCAGTGAGGCGACAGGGCGCGAAGTGGAGATCGTCGACGTGCCCGACTACACCGCCGTCGTTGAAGCCCTGCGGAACCACCACGTCGATGTTGGAATCATGAGCGGATTCCCGTCGGCGCTCGCCGTCAGCACCGGCGAGGTCGACGCGATTATGGCGTGGCCCGGAAACGGCGAGCCGGTATCGACCTGTCTGGTGCTGGACGACTCGCGGCTGCGCACCCTCGCGGACATCTCGCCCGCCACGACCGTGGCCTTTGCCGATCCCGCATCGAGTTCTGGCTACTTCATGCCGCTCGCGATGCTGCAAGAATCGGGCCTCACAAAAGACACCGACTACACGGCGATGTTCTCTGGCGGGCACGACATGAGCCTGACAGCGCTTCGCGAGGGACAGGTTGACGTCGCCTGCACCTCCACGATCTTCCCCAAGCGTGCCGGGACAAACGATCCGAGCTTCCCCTTCGAAAAGGGCGAAACCCGCTCGTTGGGGGAGAGCATGTCGATGCCCGTCTCCGTCGCCGTGCTCGCAGACCAGAATCTCCCCGCGGAGACCCGCGACCTGATCCTGGAGGCACTGCCGCAGGTGTTTGTTGAGGCCAACGCGAAACGCCTCGGCACCATGATGGAGGCGACGCAGGGCACCGCGCCAGTGAGTATGCCCGGCACCTCAATGTTCCAGCCGTTTGTTGACACCGCGGCCATCGCCGGCGTCGACATTTCGGATCTGAAGTAACTCGGCAGCCCAGCGGATCGGAGTCCACGCATGTCACTCACCACACCGACCACCACAACTGCCGCAACGACGCACCCCGGGAGGGGCGGCGTCGCTGCGCAGACAGATGCGCGCCAGCCGACCACCGCCCAGTTGCGCGAATGCCTGCCGCTGGTATCCGTGCGCGATCTGCGGGTTGCCTACGGCAAAAATACCCCGGTCCTCGATGGCGTCAGCCTCGAACTCTTCCCCGGCGAGATGGTGGCGCTGCTGGGCGCTTCGGGATCGGGGAAATCGACCCTCATGAAGAGCCTCACCGGCTTTGCTCCCATCAGCGGTGGTGCCGCACGCGTCGTCGGCTACGACCTCACGAACCTGCGGCGCGGGCAGCTGCGCGAGCTGCGGTCCGGCGTGGGACAGATCTTTCAACAGTTCAATCTGGTCGGGCGTCTCAGCGTCTTGACGAACGTCTTGACCGGGGCGCTCGGCAGTTCAGGGCCGCTTAACCTCGTTGGCGGCTTCACGCGGGAGCAGCGGGTGCGGGCACTCGACCTGCTTGACCGGGTGGGGATCGCACACAAAGCGCAGGATCCTGCACGGTCACTCTCGGGAGGGCAGCAGCAGCGAGTCGCGATCGCACGCGCGCTGATGCAGAACCCCAAGCTGATCCTCGCTGATGAACCTGTGGCGTCGCTCGATCCGGCAATGTCGCACTCCGTGCTGGAACTGCTGCGCGAGATCGCTCGGGAAGACGGAATTCCCGTGCTGGTGAGCTTGCACGTGATCCCGCTGGCGCTGCAGCACACTGACCGGATCGTCGGGCTGCGGCGGGGAGAGATCCTCATTGCCGACCCCAGTGCTCGTCTCGATGCAGCAGCCCTCGCGCCACTCTACGACGGCGCACCCGCGACCGAGGGGGCACAGTAATGGGGCAGCTGCAGCTCGCGGAACGCGAACGGCTCGAGCGCGCGTTCCGGGTGCCCCGCGCCCGTGCGATGCTGGGGCTGCCGGTGGTGGTTGTGGTGCTGGTGTGGTCTTTCATTGGCGCCAAGTTTGACTTCGCGAAACTCGGTGAGGGTTCGGTCAACATGGCGGGCTTCGTGTCGCGAATGTTCCCGCCGTCGTGGGACAAGCTCGGCACGATCGTCTCTCTTCTCGTTGAGACGGTGCAAATGGCGGTTGTCGGCACCGTGCTCGGGGCGATCCTGTCGCTGTTCATCGCGTTTGGGGCCGCCGCGAACCTCGCGCCGAAGTGGCTCTACTTTCCGTGCCGCTGGATCATGAACGTGATCCGCTCGCTGCCCGACCTGGTGTTCGCGCTGATGTTTGTGTCCGCGGTGGGGCTCGGGCCGTTCGCTGGCATCCTCGCGATGACGATCGGCTCAATCGGCTCGATCGGCAAGGTGTTTGCTGAGGCGATGGAGTCCGTTGACGCGGGCCCCATGACCGCGATGCGCGCCGTCGGTGCGTCGCCGCGGCAGGTTACCCAGTTCGGGGTGTTGCCGCAGGCCGCGCCGCTGCTCGTGTCGTACACGCTGTTGCTGTTTGAGGGCAACGTCCGCGGGGCGACGATTCTGGGCATGGTCGGCGCGGGTGGCATCGGCCTCGAACTCACCACGGCCATGAGGATGTACGACTACGGTCACCTCAGCGCCATCATTATCTGCATTATCGTGCTGGTCACCCTGATCGACCAGGCGAGTGCTCTGATCCGAAAGAAAATCATATGATGCTCACCGCTCCCGTCAACCTGCGCGACCTCGGCGGGATTCCCGTCGCGGGCGGACGCGTGCGCGAGGGATTCGCGATCCGCGCCGACGACCTATCGACCGTGCCCGAGAGCTACGCCACAGGGCTCGTGGCGCAGGGGGTGCGCTCGGTCATCGACCTGCGATCCGCTGAGGAACTGACGGCGACCGGCCGCGGCCCGCTGGGCACGCAGACGGCCGTGAGCTACCATCACGTTCCGTTGCTCGCGAGCCTCGGGCACGACGCCGAGGCTGCGGCACCCGCGGGGGGCGACCCGTTCGACCAGCGCAGCTATGGACAGATGTACGTGTCGATGTTTGAGCGCGCTGCGCCGCAGATCGTCACCGCACTCGCGGTCGTAGCGCACGCGCCCGGCGCGACCGCGTTCCACTGCGCCGCGGGGCAGGATCGCACGGGCGTGCTCGCGGCCGCGCTGCTTCTCGTGCTGGGAGCGGATCGGCAGCAGGTGGTTGCCGACTACCTCCGCACAGCACCCAACGCGCCAGCGATCAGGGCACGCCTCACCCCGACGCTTGCGCCGCTCATGCTCCGCCGCGGGATCGACCTCAACGCGGCGGCGAGGGCGGCGACACGCACCGAATTCTCCGCCGCACCGATGCTCGAACTGCTCGAGACTCTCGGTGCGCGCTATTCGGACCCCCTCGAACCGCTGCGAGCCGGGGGACTCACGGACAGTCTGGTCACGGCGCTCCGAGAGCGGGCGGTCGCGGGCGAGTGAGAGCAGTGGGATTCTCCAGCTGTTCGATCATTGGTCAAACAAGACAAGGGGTGCGCTTGTCTTGGCGGTTAGGGCGCGCCCTTACATGGGCACCTACTCAAATCAGCCGTTGCTCGCTGAACGCTCGGAGGCACGCCGGTCGCCGCCGGTTCTGCTCAACCAACTCGGCAAGAAACTCGGCGAAGTCAAAGTCGTGAGGCGCGCTCGCCGACTCGCAGACACTCTTGAGGGTACTGAGTTGGCGGGTTGCCGATGCATAGCTGCTCTTCTGGGCGACCTTCAACGTGTTCTCGATCATGGCGCGGTAATGCGGGGTGATGCTCGTGATGCACGTACTTGGTATCATTGATGCATGAGGACCACGCTGAGGATCGAAGCGCCCCTGCTGGAGGCGGCGAAACGAAATGCTGCCCGCAGGCAAGAAACCCTTGGGGAGTATGTGGAGGAGGCGTTGCGCGTATACATTGCCGCACAGGGTTCCCCCGCTGAGGTTGTTGACCTGCCGGTGTTTCACGGTGGTGGTGTGAAGTCTGGCATTGATGCCACTTCTAACCGGGATCTCTATGATGTGCTCGATGAGGCTGATGCCGTCGATGGACTTGACGCTCACGAGGCCGCTTCGTGATCGTGCTCGACGTCAACGTCTTGGTTGCAGCCTTCCGTGCAGATCACTCGCACCACGGTGTGGCCAGGCCCTGGCTCATGCGGTTGCTTGAAACGGAATCGGCAGTTATCGTTCCAGACCTCGTGTGGATCGGTTTCTTGCGCGTCGTGACCAACCGTCGCATTTTTGACGGGCCGGCTTCTCCCCGCGAAGCGCTGACGTTTATGGAAGCGCTCACCAGGAGTTCCGCGTATCGTCGGGCGCCCGGTCTGCCGGATGGGCACGATGTGCTTCACCGGACAGTAGAAGTGACAGATGCCCGGGCCAATCTGATCCCTGATGCCTACATTGCAGCCGTGGCACTTGCCTTCGCGTGTCCCGTGGCCACCTTCGACCGCGACTTCCATCGCTTTGAAGGGTTGCGAATCGTGCGGCCAGAGGTTTACGGTTCGGAAACCTAGTAGCTCGCGCGGGGTTCGGATCCTGAGCCCTCGGCACCGTCTAGCCGGGAAGCGAATCGATCCACCAGCGCCTCAGTCTGCCGGGCGAGGATCGCGACGTCCGCGCCGACGGCGACAAAGC
Organism: Leucobacter insecticola; assembly: GCF_011382965.1. NCBI lineage: Bacteria > Bacillati > Actinomycetota > Actinomycetes > Micrococcales > Microbacteriaceae > Leucobacter > Leucobacter insecticola. The sequence continues at coordinate 1,481,295 of NZ_CP049934.1, forward strand.
TGGCGCCGGCATCGATGTAGCGATCCGCGTCCGCGGGCACAAAGGCATTGACGCCGACCGGTTTGCCCGCTGCGGTGGCAGCGGTGATCGCGTGCAACACACTCGCCACGACCTCCGGGTGATTCTGCTGTCCGAGATACCCCATCGACGCGGCAAGATCCGAGGGGCCGACGAAGATCGCGTCGACGCCGTCAACGGCGAGGATCCGCTCGACCTCAGCCGCCGCCGCCGCCGATTCGATCTGCACCGTCAGGCTGATCGTCTCGTTGGCGCGGCCGAGATAGCCGTCGACCCGGTTCCAGCGTGCCGAGCGTGCGAGCGCCGAACCGACGCCGCGTACCCCGCCGCCCGCGCCATCCGGGTATCGCACCGCGCGCACGATCTGCTCGGCCTGCTCGGCCGAATCGACCATGGGGATGAGGAGATTCTGCGCGCCGAGGTCGAGGTACTGCTTGATCGTGACGGTGTCGCCGTACGGTGGCCGCACGAGCGGCGCCACCGGGTAGGCCGACATTGCGTAGAGCTGCCCGAGCACAGACTCGAGTCCGTTGGGGGAGTGTTCGGCGTCGAGCAGTACCCAGTCGCAGCCGCTGCCGGCGACAATTTCGGCCGTGATCGGGCTGCCTGCGCACGCCCACAGTCCGATGAGGGGACGCTCCGCGGTCGCCAGGCGTTCTCGCAGCGTGGTGGGGAGATTTAGATGAATCGGCATGTCACCGATCCCAGGCCGTTGTAGTCGGCGTGCACCGTGTCACCGCGTTCGACCCACATGGGCTTGGTGAAGGAACCGGCGAGAATGATCTCGCCCGCCTCGAGCGTCTGGCCGTGCTGCGCGAGCTTGTTCGCGAGCCAGGCAACACCGAGCGCTGGGTGGCCGAGGATCGCCCCGGCGACGCCTGAGTCTTCGATAGTCTCGTTGCGGTACAGCAGCGCCGACGCCCAGGTGAGATCGGTCTCGTCGACCTTGACGGGTCTGCCGCCCACCACCATCGCGCCCATCGCGGCATTGTCACTGATCGTGTCGACGATGGTCCGCCCCTCCATCTCGAGGTGCGAGTTCAGGACTTCAAGGGCGGGAACCACGTACGCGGTCGCGTCGAGGACATCGAAGATCGAGACGTTTGGTCCGGTGAGCGGCTTGGACAGCACAAACGCGAGCTCGACCTCGATGCGGACATTCGAGAAGCGATCAAACTCCAGCACGGATCCCGATTCAAAGACCATGTCGTCGTGGATCACGCCGTAGTCAGGTTCTGAGATGCCGGTTGCGAGCTGCATCACCTTTGAGGTGAGGCCGATCTTGTGCCCCACGAGGCGCGCGCCGGCGGCGATCCTGCGATCGGACCACACCTTCTGAATGGCGTAGGAATCTTCGACCACCATGTCTGGGTATCGAGTGGTCAGCCGGGGCAAGACGCTGCGGTCGCGATCCGCCTGCACCAATTCGTCTGCGATGGATTCAATCGTTGTCTGATCGAGCACGTGGCCTCCAAGCTTCACTGGTCGTGTTCAAATCGTATACGATCTTGGCTGGCAAGCGCCAGAGGGACGAGTCACGCATCGGGTGTGCCGAGTCGAAGCAGCACCCCGTCGAGATAGTGTTCAATGTCGCTGAGATGTGAACCGTCTGGAAACATGAGATTCATCACCGCGGTGCCCATCGTGAAGGAGATGTACTCCGAAGCCATGTCTTCGAACGGGGGTGCAGCCAAGACAGCGCCTACTGCATGAGCGGCCTCGATCTGCGCGGCGATCTGCGCGCCCCAGTGTGCCAGGTGCGCGGAATAGAGCTCCCGCAGTGACTCGTCGGTCAAAGAGTGGCCCCAGAGTTCGATCAGCAACCGCCCGCTCGGTAATTCCTCAACGGAACGTGGGAACCAACTGCGGAGATAGTGGCGCAGATCCTGTGACGTGTTTCCCGTGTTCTGAGTGCCGGCCATCGACTCGATCTCACGCAGCGTGTTCGTGAAGATGGCGGCGATGATCTCGCTCTTTCCGCCGGGAAAATAATACTTCAGCGCACCATTCGCATAGCCTGCCCGGGCGGCGATCGTACGCATCGTCGCCGCGCCAAACCCACCAGAGAGGATGAGTTCGGTCGCGGCGGCGATGATTGCACCGCGGCGCTCCTCGTGGTCGACGATCTGAGCCATGAGTGCGCTGCCTGTTTCCTTACTTTGACGGGTTGGCCGGGACAATCTGTCTCAGCGTAGGAAACATCATGCCAGTGATCGCGGTGACATCGATATTTGGGGTGCTCACGTAGCTGTTCTCGGACTGGAACCAAACGTCGAACCAGGCGAGATCAGTGACGATCGTGTTGAGTTTCTCGATCGCCTTGACCTGTTCAGGGCCAGGATCACTGCTGTGTACCTCGTCGATTGCCGCCTGCACCTCGGGGAACTTATCGGCATTTGGGGTGAGGTTGTACCACTGCGGCTTTTCGATCTGCCGTTCGACGTTCGCGACGGGGTTTGAATCGATCGCGATCATGCCCATAAACGCTGGGTAGGTCGGTGCTTTTTCGGCGTAGTCGATGTACTGCATCTCGTCCCAGCTCGCCCGGATCCCGAGGTCGGCAAAGACCTGATTTGCGATGGGCTGGTATGCCGAAAGCACGGGCATTATTGGCATAGTGATATCAAAGCCATCGGCGTAGCCAGCTTCGGCCATTAGCTCTTTTGCGGTCTTGATGTTGTAGTCGTATTTGTGATCGAGCTCGGGGAGATTGCCCTCGCCGCCGGACGGGAAAACTTGATTGGTAAGTTTGCCATTTCCCTGCGCGAGCATGTCAATGAGCCCAGCGGAATCAAACGCGTAGTTGAGCGCCTGTCGCACCCGCACGTCCCCGAAGGGAGCGAAGCTTGCGCCGGTGCGGTCGGTGAACTGTATGCCGATCCGTCCCGCGATTTTTGACTCAACATTCCAGTTGTTGGCCTTGGCCTGGGCGAGATCGTCGGGACCCGCGTAGTTGACGTTGATCTGACCGGCAATCATTGCGTTCGTGCGGGCGGTTGGATCATCGATGGGCATGATCGTGAGCGGGTCGAAGGCGAACTGATCTGCTGCCCAGTGGTCTGCGACTTTCTGGAAATGATACTCAGCTCCAGCAACCGAGGTTTTCTCGTCGAGTGTGTAGGGGCCGGATCCCACGGGCGCCTTCGTGAGGGTGCCCGCGTCGATCGCCGCTGGCGCTGGCATGTAACTGCGACCGAGTCCCATGTAGTACAGGATCGTGTCGTCGCGCTTGGAGAGGTGAATCTCGACCGTGCTGTCGTCGGTGGCCTCGAAACTTTCGACGTTGAGGTACGCCTCTTGTGAGCGTACGCCGGATTTCAGGTGGTCGAGGGCTTTCACTGCAGCTGCGCTGTTGAAGGCTTCTCCGTCGCTGAATACCGCATCGTCACGGAGCTTCAGGGTGATCGTCTTGAAATCCTCGGATACTTCCCACTCTTTCGCGAGCGCTGGAACGGGGGTGCCGTCTCCGTCGAGCGCAATGAGCGGGTCGTAGACGGCCGACAGGAACGGCCCGTCGAAGCCAATATCGGCGAGCGCGGGATCCCAGGAGGTGACATCGGTGAATCCGCCGATGTTGAGTGGCCCGGCGCCGTCGCTGTTGAGATCGCTGTTGTCGCTGCTTGAACAGCCTGTGAGCGCGAGGGCGGCTAGGGCGACAGCGGCTACGCTGCCGCTGATGCGCGTGTGGATCATGTGTACCCCTTCGTGGTGAGTGGCAAGGCGAACCGCGTGGAGCGCCTCTTGCACGTCGCTGTGCAATTTTGATTCTACATTTGTAGAAAACTTTCGCAAGGGGTCTTGGAAAAAGTTTTCTACTGGTGTAGAAATATCTTCTATCGATCCATCGCGATCGCCACTACTCGAAGAAGAGAAGGAAACCTGGACTATGTCGCTGCGATATCCCCCTGTTCCGTTCGACCCCGAGGTGCAACACGCGCTCGATGCCGTTCCTGAAATCTCGGTGCCGCTCACGCGAGAGACGTTGCCTAGGGGTGACGTCGGGGACCTCAGCGCGATCTATGCCGAAGCTATCGGTGACCTTGCGATCGATCACGAAGAGCATCGGGTACAGTCCGCAACGAGCGACCACACGATCGAAATCACGATCCTGCGCCCCCGCGGATCCGCAGGAGAGAAGCTCCCCACCCTCTATAACATTCACGGCGGCGGGATGATCGTTGGGCATCGCTCGGCCGAGGCCGGGCGGATCGCGGAATTGGTGGCGGAGCATCGGGCGGTCGGCGTGCTTGTTGAGTACCGCCTCGCCCCCGAAGATCCCTACCCTGCCGGTGTTGAGGATTGTTATGACGGCTTCGTCTGGCTTGTAGAAAACGCCGCACGTCTCGGCGTAGATCCCGAACGCATTGTCGTGATGGGGGGTAGTGCCGGAGGGGGATTTACCGCCGCGGTTGCGCTTCTCGCGAGGGATCGAGGCGGCCCCAAGATGGCCGGGCAGTTGATGCTCTGCCCAATGCTCGACAACACGAACTCGACGGTGTCGAGCCTGCAATATGACGGCATTGGCACCTGGCAGCGCTCGGCTGCGCTGCTTGCGTGGGAGTGCGTGCTGGGCACGGATCTTGCCGCGAGTGAGTCCGCGCCAGCCTACGCTGCTCCGACGCGGGCGGCGGATCTCTCTGGGCTACCCCCTGCCTACATCGAAGTGGGGGCAGCTGAAATGTTCCGTGATGAAGACATCGAGTATGCCAGCAGGATCTGGGCCACGGGTGGCCAGGCTGAGCTGCATGTGTGGTCGGGAGGCTGTCACGGCTTCGACATATATATGCCCGAAATTGAGCTGACGCGGGCGGCGCTGGCTGCGCGCTCGTCGTGGTTGCGTCGGGTGATTCGATGAAGAACGCTGGAAACGCCGGCGCCCCCATCGCCATCACCGTTACGGTGATATGAATGAAATTCGGCTTGAGAATAACAAAGTTCTTGATTCCTATGTTCCGGGTAGAGAGATTGTCTCGAGGAAGAACACTCAGCTTGCTGATGTGACGCCGCGGACTGCTAGGAAGTATTTGGACGAGATGCTCGAGAAGTATCGTCCGGGCACTCCGATTAAGAGCGCTTCAATGAACGAGAACACTTCAGTTACCGTTGCTCCTGAGTTGACCGTTTTAGTGCCCCGCACCCGACCTTCCGAGCCGAGTCAATAATTCACGTACCTCTCCCGGTATCGCGGCCGGAACGATATGCTCCACGCCCGCGATCGAGACCACCCCGTCTTGCACCCGGGCGAGCTGCTGCACACACTTCTTTACCGACACACCAGTCACTTCTTGGATATGCCGCGAGATCGCTATCGCGCAGAACACAACCGTCAAATGCGCCTCGATCTTCTCCCGCTGCCGGTGATAGATCGGTCTGGCTTTGAGGTCTGTCTTCGCCATCCGAAACGATGCTTCGACGTTGAACAGCTGATGGTATGCATCAATCACTGTCAGCGCGGGCGCAGTCAGGACCGGCAGGTTCGTGACATACCCTTTCATCCCGGCCCGCTGCCTGGCTGATTCCACCAGAGCCCCGTCAACGCTTTTCGATGCACCACTAATCTTCAGGAACCGGCCCTTTTTCACGGGTGTAGTCCCAGCAACGACTTTCTTCGCTTTCTCAACTTGTTTCTCGATATTGCGCAGATCCAAGCGGGCACGCTTCTCGCGGTACTGGTACACCACCCTTCGTTCACGCCTCGTCTCGCCACGACCAAACCACTGACGGCTCTCGAAGATCTGCCCGTCAGAAAGTTCAGAACCGTCGTGCTGGTATGCGGCGACATCTGGCGGAGTTTTCGCGATTCTCGAGCCGACAATGAATGAGTAGCCGGCGTCTTCTAACGCAAGAAGGTTCGCGGCTGACAGCATGCCTGCGTCACACGCGACGCTCACCGTCACTTCGGGGTGCTGCGCTCGGAACGCGTCGAGCACGGGCACGAGGGTGAGCGTTTCGGCCTTGTTCCCTTCGAATGAATGCAGCTGCAGCGGGAACCCGCGTTCGTCGACGAGTAATCCAACCACGATCTGGGGTTCGAGCCTGCGTTCTTTGGACAGGCCGGGCTTACGATACTCATCCTCTTGCTCGACTTGGAAGAACAATGTGGTGACGTCGTACAACACGAGTGTGAGGCGTTTCGTTCCTCTGAACGCGACGCAGGCGGCAGCGAACTTGTCTCGATAGCCCTGGTCTGCTGCTTGGTTCAATGACCGGTGAATGCCACTATTCGAGGGGCTTTCAGCCCGAGGTTCTCAAGAATACGGATCGTGTCGAGCTTTGAAGCGGGCTCGATAAGACGCGCGACGACAAGGTCACGAAACACCCGGTCGGTCACTGCATCGGTGAAGCCAAGCCGGTCGTACAGGCCTACGAGAGTGTCGTAGAGCAGACGCGAGTAGGAGTGTTGCATCGTGATGCGCGGCACGACTGGGTCGGTGGGGGTATCGATCTGGAGCTCTGTCTCCCCGGCAGCCTGAGCGCGTTCCCTGACACGAGTTTTCGCGGTCTGGACCATCAACTCGAGTTCCAGATCGGTGTGCGCGGAACCGATATGTTCAATGATGGTGCGCACCCCGCGCGTCTTCGACGCGATCTGCACCGCGGTCGCACCCGACCTTGTCTTCACACGGCGCACGTATTCACCCATGAAACCAGGGTACAAACACGTTCCTTAGTGCCCCGCCCCGCTGAAACTCCCGCATAAACAAGCCATTCCCAGGGCCGGTATAAGCGAAACCAACCAAAAGCGGTCAACTCAGGTGCTAGGAAGTATTTGGACGAGATGCTCGAGAAGTATCGTCCGGGCACTCCGATTAAGAGCGCTTCAATGAACGAGAACACTTCAGTTACCGTTGCTTCGCGGCGAAGAAGGCGCTGATTTTTCCCAGGAACTCAATCTCACGCTTCAGCTCCGCGTTCTCGGCCTGCAACGCCTGGTACTTCGCCCACTCCACCGGACCACGCCCCTCGGTCTCGTCTTCGGGGTGTTCTTCACGCCACGCGCGCACCCAGTTGCCCAAGGTTCCCTCGTTAATGCCGAGATCCACAGCGTACTGCGCGATCGGGCGCTTCGAGGTGATCACCAGCTCAACCGCGTCAGCCTTGAACTGCGGCGTGTACTTCTTCCGATCCATATGAAACAGTTCCTCCTAACAACTGTCTCAACAAACTGTACGGCCGCAAATGGGACATCGCGGCTCTTGTCGGTTGGATCGGTCTTGGCGGACAGATCTATTCCTACAAGAGCCGCGCTACTTCCGGGAGTAGCCTCGCCCGGGAGTATTGACATCATCGAGAAACACTTAACCGAACGGCATTGGCCCTAGTCGCCTCTTCGCAAAAAGGGATGACTCTCAGATGCTCCTGTATGAAAATCGTGCCAAGCTTTGAGCTCACCTTGTAGAAGAGATTTCAAGGGAGTGTCTCGCAGAAGCCATTCGACGAATCCAACCACGATGAGATTCGGTACATCGCGCTTGCCCTCAGCAAGTCCTTGATTAAGCACCGCAAGGAGCTGAACCACATCAGCTGTTTTCGCCTCTGCATTTTTCTCAGCCCACTCGGCAACACCGCTCATAAAAATGTAGGCCAGCAATTCTCCGCCTTGATCCTTCAAGTGTTCTTCAAGAAGCGGGGCAGTTTCGGGAACCTTTTCCACGAGGTTCCGACAAAACTCCTCATCAAGCTGATCGTCTTCATGCGATTCATTTTCCATTTAGCGCGTCCTCAATTTCTTGCAAGATTCTCTTTGCGGTCTCAATATCGGATGGATCGGCCCCCTTGTTCAGTCGGAGCCAATTTCTCAGGGACCCTCTTACGTTTCGCCCCTTACTGATATGGTCACCTCCCCCAATTCTTTCACCTGTGAGTAGTTCCTGTCTTATCGCATCCACAAGGGAACCATCGCCCCCCTTTAGGGGAGTGCTCCCTTCTCGCATGTAAGCCTGGTTGAGGCGGTTCTGAAGAGGGCCTGTCAAGAGGTTTGTGTAAGCTGCGGGATTTAGTTTTCTGGGTTGATGTTGTTTGAGGTGGTCCGGGTTGTCGCAGCAAGCTCGTCCCAAGAGCTGTAGCGCCCCCGATGTAGCCGAGCTGGTCCGTGATCTCTCGTTTCGCTTCCCGACTCAGTTTGGGCAGAAACTCGGCCAAGGTCCAGAGAACATCATCGGCAAGAATCAGCCAGGCTTCTTGCGCGGTGAGGCCTTCTTCAATATCGAGTGTGGCGGTCATGATAGGTGTCCTTTCGGGTGCAGTTTTAGAGGTAGGGCTCGATACGGTCGGGGTACGCGAGCGCGAGCTGCGCGAGCGCTGTCTTCCAGTTCGTAGTCACTGCGCCCTCGATCAGGCGAGGCTTCGCGTTGCGTTCTTTGGCAGGCTTTCCCCGTTCTTTCTGGCGTTCCCGGGCACGCTTGTCTTCGATGTTGCAGATCGCGAGCCACAATAGCTTCACCGCCGCAGCATCGTTGGGGAAATGACCACGGTTCTTCGTCACCTTCCGCAGCTGATAGTTCAACGATTCGATCGCGTTGGTGGTGTAGATCACCCGCCGAAGTTCCGGCGGGAACGCGAGGAACGGAATGAAACGATCCCACGCGTCTTGAAACGATTTCACCGCCGATGGATATTTCTTCCCCAACGTCGAGTTCGAGAACTCTTCGAGCGCTTCAAGCGCGGCATCCTCGTTGACGGCCTGGTAGATCGGTTTCAGGGCCGAGGCGACAGCTTTCCGGTCTTGGTAGTTCACGAACCGCATTGCGGCACGGATCAGGTGCACCACGCAGGTCTGTACCGTCGCTTCAGGCCAGGTCGCCTGGATCGCTTCGGGGAACCCGGTCAAACCGTCACACGCGACGATCAACACGTCACGCACGCCACGGTTCGCGAGCTCTGCACACACGGCTGCCCAAAACTTTGCCCCCTCGGTTGCTTGTACCCAAATCCCGAGGACGTGCTTGATGCCGTCCATATCGACGCCGACCGCGATATGTGCGGCCTTGTTTCGGACGTGCCCACCATCACGGATCTTCACGATGATCGCGTCGAGATAGATCACCGGGTACAACGGCTCCAAGGGGCGCGTCTGCCAGGCAAGGACCTCGTCTTGGATCTGGTCCGTGATCTTCGAGATCGTCTCGTGTGACAGGTCAGTGCCCAGCGTTGAGTACAGGTGATGCTGGATCTCACGGATCGTCATCCCGCCCGCATAGAGCGAGATGATCATGCCGTCTAATCCGTCGAGGCGGCGCTGGCCTTTCGGGACGAGCATCGGCGTGAATGACCCGTTCCGGTCCCTGGGGATCGCAAGCTCAATATCACCGACCTCGGTCGATACGGTTTTCGCTGACGTCCCATTCCGGGAATTCGGGTAAATGTTTGCTTCGGGATCTCCTTTCTCATACCCGAGATGGTCACTCAGCTCCGTTTCCAGGCCGCGTTCGAGGGCGGCCTTCACGATCCCGCCGAGTAGCCCGTTGTCGCCGGTCAACGGGGCACCCGCGTCCATCTGCGCGAAGATGTCATCCAACGCGCCAGAGGCCCTCAGCTGGTCAGCGATCTCTTTCTGTGTACGACGCCTTTCGGCGCGTTCCTCGTCTTGATACGACATGGTCTCCATAGTGTTGCGTTCCTTCCGGGGATCCCCGGCTTACACAAACTATTTGACACCCTCTTACGACGTCGTCGCGGAACTCTTTGGGGTAACGAGGGGCATAGGTTCATCCTTCCAGACCAGCAGAAGCTAGCCATGTTGAATGTCACCTAAACGTGCATCAGACCCTGAGCCCGAACAAGAGACCAGCAACACACAGCACCCCAAACCATCGCATCACCATGTGACAGATTGAAGCCTTCCCTCTACGGTTGCATTTCAATCTTGCGCAACTGTTTTCAGGTGTTCAATCACGGTAAGAGCGTCTTCGGGCAGCACATCCACGCGAGTGTCGAACTCCCATTCCTCAATGCCCTCTAAGCAGACTGCAAGCATCTCAGCACAAGCAAGAAGCCCGGAACGCTCAATGGCGACAATGACATCACCTCTAGGGACTTCGAGAGACTCGGAAGGAACAAATCTATCTTGATAGTCTCTTGACAGGGAGATATCTGGATTAATAGCTTTCATGAAGGGTCCTTAACTAGGTAAAGCTTATGCCGGCGTATAAGTCGCGTCCAGAATCTCAGCTATGGCCCGCTGCAAACTTCTTGCTTGGTCGGGAGTCATTTTCACCCGTTCCGTAAAATCATCGCCCTGTAACAGCCCTAGTGCTTGACCAATGATGCTCGTAAGCGTCTGTAGCTCGTCCCCTCGAGCCACAACGACGACTTCCTGCGGAGAAACGTCAGCCGTCGAAAACACCTTTTCCAGATGTTCATAGTTATTAACATCTTCATCAAAGTACAACAAACGCATCGCTACTTTATCCTCCCCAGTAAGAAGTCTTGCATTCCTTCCACCGGCCTATAGGCAGTTCCACCATCAATGGCACGAGGGTTTCGAATCACTAACGTACCGTCCTTCCAATAGTAAGTCTTCCCATTAGTAAGCTCTCGTTTTTGACCATTTTGAACCACATCCTCGATGAGTCTCGCAAACTGTTCTCGTGTGGTTATGCCAGGAAACTCTTTCTGGTCAATAACGTGTTTCTGAAAAGCATGTCCACTAGCAATTTCTTCTCCTACAAGGCTTGAATGAAGCTTGGCGCCGGTCTCCGATACCCTTTCTACCGAGATGAGTTCATCGCTGGCTTTCGCTGCGCCCGTGCCGAGATTTCCTTTGGCCCAGGTGAGTGCGGACTTCACCTTCTCCGCAACCGTCACAGCCCAGCACCAGCACCCTTGAACGCATCCTTCACCCCGTTAGCCAGCCCCTTCACACCAGCCAACACACTCGACCCAGCACCCGCCAACGACTTCGTCACACCCGACAACGGCTTGATCGCACTCGACCCCTGGTTCAACCGGCCAGCAATCGCCACACCACCCGGCACCACCACACTCGCCACCGTCGCAGTCGCGTACCCGATCGCATACGCATCACCCGAAACGACCCGATCCCACGCACCCGTCACCTGACCCCACAACTGCGCCCGAGCCCGCTCTGCGCTCGTCAAGTTCTTGAGACAGTTTCTTGTGTCTTTCCAGGTTTACGCGGCCAGGGACTGGTCGCGAGTCTCGTAAGCAATGCGTGCGGCAACCGGCGGTATGCCGCCAGCGCGAGCGTGCGGGCGGCGACGGTTGTACCAGGACTCGATGTAGTCCATGATCGCTGTTCGCGCGTGAAGACACGTCCGCCAGGACCGCTGGTAAAACATCTCGGTCTTCAAATGTGAGAAGAACGACTCCGCAACGGCGTTGTCCCAGCACACCCCAACCTCTCCCATCGACTGAGTGATGCCGTTGTTCGCGCACCAGCCCTGAAACTCGCCCGAGGTGTATTGGGCACCACGATCCGAATGGAATACCACTTCCCCAGACGTGTCGACTCGGCCGTGATCGCGAGCCATGACGAGCGCGTCGATCACCAGACTGGTGCGCATATGCGTGTCGGCCCGCCACCCGATGATTTCCCCATTGAACAAGTCGATCACGGTCGCCAGATACAACCAGCCCTCATCAGTGCGCAGATACGTGAGGTCCCCACACAGCCGCTGACCTGGGACATCGGCAGTGAACTGGCGATTCCCGAACGCGTCAAGCATGTGGTTTCGAATGTGCGCGGTGCGCGCGGCAGGGTCAGCAACCGTGGTCTTCTTCCACGCCCGTACACGAACCGCTTTCAAACCCAGCTCGCGCATGATCGCTCCCACCGTGCCGGCAGCGACCGCTATGCCCTCGCCCCGCAGAATCCGCCAGATCTGGTCACGGCCGGCCTTCCCCTCGCAGCATCGTAGACGCGTGTGACATGCCCGGTCAGCATCTCGTGGCGTTGCCGACGCGGCGACGGCAGTGACGGTTTCACCCACCGGTAGAACGATGCGCGAGACACCCGAAGCTTGGCACACATCCACGCCACAGGGTAGTTCGCCTTCTCCGCAGCGATGAACGAGAACACTTCAGTTACCGTTGCTTCGCGGCGAAGAAGGCGCTGACTTTTCCCAGGAACTCAATCTCACGCTTCAGCTCCGCGTTCTCGGCCTGCAACGCCTGGTACTTCGCCCACTCCACCGGACCACGCCCTCGGTCTCGTCTTCGGGGTGTTCTTCACGCCACGCGCGCACCCAGTTGCCCAAGGTTCCCTCGTTAATGCCGAGATCTACAGCGCACTGCGCGATCGGGCGCTTCGAGGTGATCACCAACTCAACCGCGTCAGCCTTGAACTGAGGCGTGTACTTCTTCCGATCCATATGAAACAGTTCCTCCTAACAACTGTCTCAACAAACTGTACGGCCGCACAGTGAGTGTGGTCGAGTTTTCTGCGGATTCGTGGCAGGCGTCTTCTCCGGGGTTGTTGAAAGGGCTGGGGCGTCGGGTTGAGGCGCTTTCTGAGTTGGCGTCGGGGCTTGAGAGTTTGGCGGGTTCTGATCAGATCTCGGGTCAGGGTGCTGATGCGATGCGTGACTATATTCTTCGGGTGCATGTGCCGATTGCGCAGTCGTTGTTTTTGACGGTGGTGACGTTCCAGACTGCGGTGGGGAAGTATTGGGACGGGTATCGTGGGGTGGATACTGATGGCGGGTTCCGGTTGGTGCGTGACGAGCTTTCGGCGCATGAGGCTCAGCTCAACGAGGGTATTGCGGACTTAGACAGGTTGAGTCAGGATCTGAAAGATATTGATGCTGATGCTGCGCATTTGGTGTCGTTGGGTGGTGCTGGTTCTCGGGCGGTCACTCAAACGGCGGGTGTGTTGCGGGGATGTTGGGGATTTCGACGTCGTTGCAGTCGACGTGGGAGTCGTACGAGGCGACTGATCCTGGGTTTGACCAGGTGAAGGAAGCGATAAGTGAGCTGAAGCGTATCGTGCGGGAGGTGGGGAACCTCAAGGTTGGGCGTGGGAGGTCGTTCTCGCCGGAGAGTTGGGCGGTCTCGTTTGGGGATTTGGGCGGTCTGGTCGATGGGATGGCGACGTATTGTGACGAGAACGCGCAGATTGCGTCTGATGGGTGGCAGCTCGCGCTTGATGGGTATGGGGATGATGTAGAGACTGCGCGTCGGGAGCAGGCTGGCTGGGATCTAGTTGGGGATGCGTTACAGATTGTTGGTGGTGCGGTCCTCACGGTGGTGGGTCTGGGGTTGACGCCGTTTACGGGTGGGTTCTCGTTGGGGTTGACGGCGTTGGGTGGGACGCTTCTGGTGGGCGGGATCAATGGTGCGATTAATCATGCGTCGATTTGGCAGACGGGTCGGGAGCTGAACCTGATTGGTGATGCGGCTTCGGGGGTGGCGAAGTGGTATGACGAGGGGATTGGTCAGGCTGCTCGGGATTCGGGGAGTCCGGTGCTGCAGTTTTTGGGTGGTGCTGGTGCTGCGGTGGTGGATATGGCTGGTGGGGCGTTGCAGTTCAACCTTGTGGAGACCGATCGGGCGTTGGGGGCGTTGGCGACGGATGAGTGCGGCCGTACAGTTTGTTGAGACAGTTGTTAGGAGGAACTGTTTCATATGGATCGGAAGAAGTACACGCCTCAGTTCAAGGCTGACGCGGTTGAGTTGGTGATCACCTCGAAGCGCCCGATCGCGCAGTGCGCTGTAGATCTCGGCATTAACGAGGGAACCTTGGGCAACTGGGTGCGCGCGTGGCGTGAAGAACACCCCGAAGACGAGACCGAGGGGCGTGGTCCGGTGGAGTGGGCGAAGTACCAGGCGTTGCAGGCCGAGAACGCGGAGCTGAAGCGTGAGATTGAGTTCCTGGGAAAAGTCAGCGCCTTCTTCGCCGCGAAGCAACGGTAACTGAAGTGTTCTCGTTCATCGCTGCGGAGAAGGCGAACTACCCTGTGGCGTGGATGTGTGCCAAGCTTCGGGTGTCTCGCGCATCGTTCTACCGGTGGGTGAAACCGTCACTGCCGTCGCCGCGTCGGCAACGCCACGAGATGCTGACCGGGCATGTCACACGCGTCTACGATGCTGCGAGGGGGAAGGCCGGCCGTGACCAGATCTGGCGGATTCTGCGGGGCGAGGGCATAGCGGTCGCTGCCGGCACGGTGGGAGCGATCATGCGCGAGCTGGGTTTGAAAGCGGTTCGTGTACGGGCGTGGAAGAAGACCACGGTTGCTGACCCTGCCGCGCGCACCGCGCACATTCGAAACCACATGCTTGACGCGTTCGGGAATCGCCAGTTCACTGCCGATGTCCCAGGTCAGCGGCTGTGTGGGGACCTCACGTATCTGCGCACTGATGAGGGCTGGTTGTATCTGGCGACCGTGATCGACTTGTTCAATGGGGAAATCATCGGGTGGCGGGCCGACACGCATATGCGCACCAGTCTGGTGATCGACGCGCTCGTCATGGCTCGCGATCACGGCCGAGTCGACACGTCTGGGGAAGTGGTATTCCATTCGGATCGTGGTGCCCAATACACCTCGGGCGAGTTTCAGGGCTGGTGCGCGAACAACGGCATCACTCAGTCGATGGGAGAGGTTGGGGTGTGCTGGGACAACGCCGTTGCGGAGTCGTTCTTCTCACATTTGAAGACCGAGATGTTTTACCAGCGGTCCTGGCGGACGTGTCTTCACGCGCGAACAGCGATCATGGACTACATCGAGTCCTGGTACAACCGTCGCCGCCCGCACGCTCGCGCTGGCGGCATACCGCCGGTTGCCGCACGCATTGCTTACGAGACTCGCGACCAGTCCCTGGCCGCGTAAACCTGGAAAGACACAAGAAACTGTCTCAAGAACTTGACGAGCGCAGAGCGGGCTCGGGCGCAGTTGTGGGGTCAGGTGACGGGTGCGTGGGATCGGGTCGTTTCGGGTGATGCGTATGCGATCGGGTACGCGACTGCGACGGTGGCGAGTGTGGTGGTGCCGGGTGGTGTGGCGATTGCTGGCCGGTTGAACCAGGGGTCGAGTGCGATCAAGCCGTTGTCGGGTGTGACGAAGTCGTTGGCGGGTGCTGGGTCGAGTGTGTTGGCTGGTGTGAAGGGGCTGGCTAACGGGGTGAAGGATGCGTTCAAGGGTGCTGGTGCTGGGGCGGTGACGGTTGCGGAGAAGGTGAAGTCCGCACTGGTCTGGGCCAAAGACCGACTAGGTGCAGGTGGAGTGCAAAGCGTTGCGGACAAAATCCGGCGGGGTGAGTTGAGTCTTGAAGAAATCAATGCTCTGCCAACAGCTGTTCGTGAGCAGCTCAGGGGAATCGACCGGGGCGACGGGAGGGATATTTTCGGGAAGTACACAACCTCCGACAAGATCAGCGCAAACAAAGAAGCTCTAGGGCTCCAAGAAGTTGGCCTCGATCTGGGAGTGGATGTGCTTCCGGATCAGATAGTTGTTAGATTGGAAGCGGGAGGCCAGGGGCGCCGATACGACGGGTTGATACATGTTAAGGGAAATCAATACATAGGTGTTGAGATAAAGAGTGGTGGTGCTCACCGCGAGTATATGCGCCCGGGTAACGTACAGCGTCAATTCGATGGCCTAGTCTCTCAAAGCAATCCTGCTAAGGGGATCTTGAATGGTCAGCCCGTTGAAATTGTTCAAGTTATTGATCATAGAGTTCCGTAGAAGAAGGAAAAATGATTACTATTACGCATGTTTTATCCAAGAACGGTACTTCTCACACTGAGATTCCTAATGATACGCGGATTGAGTTTGTTATCCGAAGAGCCCCAGCTTTGATGGACGGAAGAGAAAGATTCGCGATTTCTCTGTCTCGTTTGCCGGTGGGAAAGCGGCTGAGAGATGATTTGCCTGCTTCTTGGGCGGACCTATTTCTGCAGGCGGCTGGGAGCGCTGATGCGATGATGGTCGAGATACGTAAAGAAAACCCTGGCGGATCAGCTGGCCTGTATAGGCTTGCTCGACCTCTGCCTGAAAAGGGGCACTCAAGTGGCACGGTCGATATTGTATGGAATGGTCGCGTCGATGGCGTGCCTGCCGAGGAGGCGTTTGACGCGGCTGAAGCCGGTGAAGTTTTTTGGTACTACTATCAACATGATGCGGTGCCGGAGAAGTATGAGCTACGTTTTCTTGAATGATCTGTGGCGCTCCTGAGTCTTCCGTGAGTTAATTTCTTCCTGGGGTACCGGTTTCTAGTGCGTTGGCGGAGAGTGATGCGGGCGAGTTTGGCAAGTTTGGTGTGAATATTGTGGTGCAGGATCAAGAAGACGCGGATCGTGTGGCCTGACTCGTGCCACTTTGTTGGGGTAGCTCGTGTTTCTGGGTGTAGATCGTTGATTTGATGCGGTTTCTGGTTCGTGGTGACCGCACTAATTCGGGGTCTCGTAGACTTCTGTGTATGGGGTTACGCGCTCGAACGGTAAAGACCGCGTCGGGTGCGACCGCGGTACAAGTCGTCGAATACGTTGATGGTGCCCGCCGGATCGTGGAGCATGTAGGGTCGGGTCTGCTGAGGGTTTGGTTGAGTCAGGGGTTGTTATGCCGCCAACGCGACAGCATCCATCATAACCACTTCGAACTCGACCGGCGTCAGCTTCCCAAGCCGGCGCTGTCTGCGTTTACGGTGGTACTTCGCTTCAATCCAGTGCACAATCGCGAGCCGCAACTCTTGCCGAGTACGCCAGGCTTTACGATCGAGCACGTTCTTCTGCAGCAGACTGAAGAAGGATTCCATCGCAGCGTTATCCCCACACGCCCCCACCCTGCCCATCGACCCTCTCAACCTGTACCGTTTCAGGGCCTTCTGGAACTTCCTTGACCTGAATTGACTTCCGCGATCCGAATGCACAATCACGCCTTCAGGGTAGCCGCGCTGCTGGACCGCGTTCGTAAGCGCCTGAACCGCGAGCCTGGCCTTCATGCGCGGCCCCATTGACTGGCCGACGATCTTGTTCGACCAGAGGTCCTTGATCGCGCACAGGTACAGCTTCCCCTCACCTGTCCAGTGCTCCGTGATGTCGGTCAGCCACACTTGGTTCGGGCCAGTAGCGGTGAACTCACGCTTCACGAGGTCATCACCCACGGGCGGGCCAGCCTGCTGGTAGCGGCGCTTACGCTGCGTAATGACTGAACTGATGCCTGCAACATGACACAATCGCCACACCCTGCGTTCGCTCACCTGGTAGCCGAGGTCATGGAGTTCGTCAGCGAGGAACCGGTACCCGAGTTCGGGGTCGTCCTCGTGGAGTTCACGCAGCACGCTAATGAGGTGTTCTTCCTCAATCTCGCGCGCAGATTTCGGGCATTTCAGCCACTGGTAGTAGGCCTGTTCACTGAAACCCAACACCCGGCACGCCACCGCGACCGGCACCCTGACAGGGGCACCTGGCGCAGCCATCTCTTGGACGAGCGGGGAGATCATTTTGGGGGTGTGATGTGTATCTGTGACAGGTATGCTGCCGCGCGACGGAGCACTTCGGTTTCCATCTCAAGCTCACGAATCCGTTTCACGGCCTTCGCCATCTCGGCCCGCTCGACAGGATCAGCTGACGGGGTCATTCCGTGGGACTGGAACCTCGCGTCGCGCACCCATGACTGCAACGCGGACTTCGAGACGCCAAGATCTTTACACACCGTCTTCTGCGAGATGCCCGACTCGACCAGCGCGACAGCGTCTCGCTTGAACTCATCACTAAACACATTCTTTGGCATGGTTGTTATCCTTCCAGCACAGCCTCAAAGCTATGCAATCTTAGACTCAACCAAACCCTCAGCAGACCCCTTCTTCGGTTTGTCGAGCATGGCGCGCCTGGGCGACGCTGTTTGCTGATTTCCGGGTTGTCTGACCTGATTGAGAGGTTGACGTTGCTTCCTGAACAGGTTGCTGAGCTACTTGCGCTTGGAAACGACCGGGTGCAGGTAGTGGTATTTGATCATGTTGCGAAGGTGAATAGCGCTTACGGTCTTGTTGCTTCTCTCCGTGAGTATGTTGACACTGCGCTCGTCAAGTTCTTGAGACAGTTTCTTGTGTCTTTCCAGGTTTACGCGGCCAGGGACTGGTCGCGAGTCTCGTAAGCAATGCGTGCGGCAACCGGCGGTATGCCGCCAGCGCGAGCGTGCGGGCGGCGACGGTTGTACCAGGACTCGATGTAGTCCATGATCGCTGTTCGCGCGTGAAGACACGTCCGCCAGGACCGCTGGTAAAACATCTCGGTCTTCAAATGTGAGAAGAACGACTCCGCAACGGCGTTGTCCCAGCACACCCCAACCTCTCCCATCGACTGAGTGATGCCGTTGTTCGCGCACCAGCCCTGAAACTCGCCCGAGGTGTATTGGGCACCACGATCCGAATGGAATACCACTTCCCCAGACGTGTCGACTCGGCCGTGATCGCGAGCCATGACGAGCGCGTCGATCACCAGACTGGTGCGCATATGCGTGTCGGCCCGCCACCCGATGATTTCCCCATTGAACAAGTCGATCACGGTCGCCAGATACAACCAGCCCTCATCAGTGCGCAGATACGTGAGGTCCCCACACAGCCGCTGACCTGGGACATCGGCAGTGAACTGGCGATTCCCGAACGCGTCAAGCATGTGGTTTCGAATGTGCGCGGTGCGCGCGGCAGGGTCAGCAACCGTGGTCTTCTTCCACGCCCGTACACGAACCGCTTTCAAACCCAGCTCGCGCATGATCGCTCCCACCGTGCCGGCAGCGACCGCTATGCCCTCGCCCCGCAGAATCCGCCAGATCTGGTCACGGCCGGCCTTCCCCCTCGCAGCATCGTAGACGCGTGTGACATGCCCGGTCAGCATCTCGTGGCGTTGCCGACGCGGCGACGGCAGTGACGGTTTCACCCACCGGTAGAACGATGCGCGAGACACCCGAAGCTTGGCACACATCCACGCCACAGGGTAGTTCGCCTTCTCCGCAGCGATGAACGAGAACACTTCAGTTACCGTTGCTTCGCGGCGAAGAAGGCGCTGACTTTTCCCAGGAACTCAATCTCACGCTTCAGCTCCGCGTTCTCGGCCTGCAACGCCTGGTACTTCGCCCACTCCACCGGACCACGCCCCTCGGTCTCGTCTTCGGGGTGTTCTTCACGCCACGCGCGCACCCAGTTGCCCAAGGTTCCCTCGTTAATGCCGAGATCTACAGCGCACTGCGCGATCGGGCGCTTCGAGGTGATCACCAACTCAACCGCGTCAGCCTTGAACTGAGGCGTGTACTTCTTCCGATCCATATGAAACAGTTCCTCCTAACAACTGTCTCAACAAACTGTACGGCCGCAATGCGACTGCGGGTTGGGAGCGCATGTTCTCTGAGCATGCGAAAGACGTGGAGGAAGCTGACCGGTTGCTGCGTGATAATGCGCGGAAGCATGCGTTTTGGAATATGGGGCTTCCGTCCGGGAGTCGTTATGCAATAATCGCGTCGACGGGGAAAGAATTTGACCCGTTGGGGATTTTGTGAAGTGGTATGAGGTGAATGCTGCGGGTCTTGCGAAGGCGTCTGGGAATCCTGGGTGGCAGTTATTGGCGGGTATCGGGGATGGTGTCGTTTCTCTGCTCGTGACTCTGGTGAGTTTCGATTTGGTGGATTTGTGGGAAGGGGTGTCTTTACTGGCGACGAGCGAGGAGGCTTGGGAGCAGTTGTGGGCGTCGGTGGGAGACACTGCGGCGAAGGTGGTGTCTGGGGATTGGTATGCGATTGGGAAGCTTGTTCCTGATGTTGCGACTCTGGTGCTTACCTTTGGTGCTGGTGCGGCGGTGAAGGGGGCCACGGTCGCGAAAGAGGCATCTGCGGTAGCGAAAGCCGCGAAAGAAGCCGAAAGGGCGGCCGCTGCGGCCAAAGCGGCAGCTGCGAAGAAAGCCGCAGAAGCAGCAGCAGCGCAGAAGATTCTTGTTGATGAGCTTCTCAAGAATGGTGCTAAGGTCAGCCCCGAAAAAGTTGTTACCATCTTCAAAACCCCTGAGGGGAGAATTGTTTGGCTTGAAAAGGGAATCAATTCGACGATGGAGGGTAATCCTTCTGGTCTCGCCCATATTGTCGAGGTCCATGGCGCTGAGTTTGCGCAGAGGGGTATTAGTGAGGCGCAGATTCCTGAGGTGTTGACGACCGCGATCCAGGAGGGCAGGATAATCAGATATCAAAGGCAAGGGACGGGGAGGCCTGTCTATGAATTTGAGTACGGAGGCAAGACATTGAAGCTTGCAATAACTATCGGTGACAACGGCTACATCGTGGGGGCGAACTTTTCCAAATGAGTGATTTCAAGATTGAGTTTGAGGTTGAGCATCCGAGTGAGCCACCTGTCATAGATGTCCATTATGAATGGCAGTGCGATGCCCTGTGGATGTCTGGCAAATACGGGCTCGCTAACCTAGACGGTCACGAGATCGGTTTGAGTGCCGAGCTGGTGCAAGACCTGCTCGCGTGGGTAAACAGTGCCGACGCAATTTTCCCAGCTGATGACCCAGCAAGCTACGAGCTTCCAGACAACTTTCTGGAGGATGGATACGAATTGGCTCGGCGGGTTCGTGCCGAGCTTCCACCCGAATGGGTGGTGACGACATGGCATCCAGTTCAAGGATTCGGAGTTGAGGTTCCCTTGGAAGACTGATGTGCGTGTCGTGAAACCCCTTGGTTTGGTTTGGTGTCTCCACATGAGCGGAGCCGGCATAATCTGACCAGGGGGCGAACTTCTCCAAATGAGTGATTTCAAGATTGAGTTCGAGATTGAGAACCCGAACGAGGCGCCTTCCCTAGATTTCCATTATGAATTGCAGTGTATGAGCTGTTCCAGTCGGGGTATGCGGGTCTTCCGTATGATCCTGACGCGGTTGTGACTGAGCGGGTGGATGAGCGGATCTACAAGATCAACGAGGTTGGTCAGTACGAGCTGTTTTATGACCCTGATGAAGAGGTTGAGCAGGGCAAGGATACGAGTGATTTGCCGACGCAGCTTGAAGCGGTGATTGACTCGATCGCGTCGCTGTTTGATGGGGATGCGGGGTTGATGCTTCCTGATAAGCCGTGGCTGCCGGGTCTCGCGGAGGCTATCCCGAGCCCGGAGCCTCGCGGCGCGGGTGCCGGTGTGGATGCTGGGTATGCGGTGCCGTTGGGGATGCTGGATATTCCGTCGCGGCAGGCGCAGGAGAATTACGACTTTGATCTTGTGAAGGCCGGTCATACGGTGGTGTTTGGGAGTCCCGGGTATGGGAAGTCGACGGTGTTGCAGACGTTGGTGGTGAACCTTGCGAAGGCGTGTACGCCTGAGCAGTTGCATGTGAACCTGATCGACTTTGGGAATAATGGGCTGTTGCCGTTGCGTGATCTGCCGAATGTTGCCGATATTGTGACGCTTGAAGAGGGCGAAAAGCTTGGCAAGATGCTTGAAGCGATTGCTGTTGTGCTCGCGACTCGGAAGCAGCTGTTCAAGGCGGCCGGGGTGGCGAATCTTGAGCAGTACACGACGAAAACGAAGCAGCAGTTACCGGTTCTCGTGAATGTGGTTGATGGGTACGATAACCTCACGGCGAATGATCGCCGGAAAGACAAGATCGATGATCTGTTGCTGCAGGTGCTCCGTGAGGGTGCCGGCCTGGGCGTGTATGTGGTGATGAGTGCGAGCCGGGTGGGTGGTGTTCGTGTGAACATGCTCAGCAATATCTCGACGAAGCTGTGCTTGTTCTTGAATGACGAGGGTGAGCTGGCTCAGTTGATGGGGCGTGAACGTCTGTTGCAGGTTGATGCTCCTGGCCGGGGTCAGGTGCTCACTGATGTGCCGACCGCGATCCAGTTCTATCTCCCGGGTGCGGGCGGGAATAGTTCCGAGGTGCTTGCTGCGCTTGAGGAACAGGTCTCGGTGTTGGATGCTGCCTGGGTGGGGGTACGGCCGGAGAAGATTCCGATGGTGCCCGAGGCATTGACACCCGACGTGTTTGCCGGGTTTGGGTCTGTGCGGGAGGTGGAAGCTGGGGGTGGTGTGCCTTTGGGGTTGTCGAAGGCCACGACCACGGCGAGAGGGTTCTTGCCGCGCACGCAGCCGTTCTTCTTATTCGCTGCGAAGGACGATGAGCAAGAGGTGTTGTTCCAGCAGCGGCTGCTCACTCAGGGTGGACGGGCAGGGACCGAGTTCCTGATTGTTGATTTCGATGAGAGTTTTGAAGAGGTGCTTGAGGGGACCTCGTTGCCGTCGAACTTTAGCCGGGTCACGAGTAAGGGTGATGCGGGGCAGGTGGTTGCTGGGATCGTCGCGTATCTGGGGTTGAATAAGCAGAAAGTGCAGGGCACCCCGATGGTGCTTGTGATCGCGAATCTTGCTGATTTTGTTGTGAAGACCGGGTTGAAGCCTGATGATTTTGTGTTGGCGTTGAAGAACACGTTTAAGGTGGGGCTCGATTTCATGATCTTCAGCAGGCATGACTATGTTTCGAAGTCGTTTGATCCGGTGCCGAAGCTTTTGCGGGATCTGAAGTTTAGTGGTCTGGTGGGAGCGAGGGCGTATGACAGTGCGTTGGTGAAGAGTATGGGCACCTCGACTGAGCCGGAGCCTGGTGTTGATGAGCCGTTCTTTGTGATGCGTGGTGGGAGCATGTTTGAGAAGATCAAGCTGCCGCGGGTGAAGGGGGCAGCGTGATGAGCGAAGCACCGGTGAGTGAGATGCCAGAGCTGCTTCCTCTGGGGAGTGCCGTCCAGATCGAGGACGATGAGGGCACGTTTGTGATTATTGCGCGGGGCTTTCAAAAGGACGGTGATGGGTTCCTTGCTGGCTATAAGAGTGTGCCGTATCCGCAGGGTGCTGCGTCCGGGGTGCGAGAGATTGTGATCAGGCAGAACCAGATCAGCAAGGTGCTGCATCGCGGGTATGAGGGTGGGGAAGAGGCGGGTTTCGCGAAGGATTTGTTGAAGAACGCGAAGGCGCCGCGGAAGGTGCCGCCGGTGCCGGTGGGTGAGCCTGATTTGAGGGTGGATCTTGCTGCCCCCGCCGCTGTTGCAACACCCGCGGCGCCCTTGCAGCATCCTGAGGCGGCGGGGAGACGCCGGCCGCCGGGATCGTGGGGGACCCCAAAGACCCGTTTGGTGAATTACGACGTAAAGGAAGAAGAGTATGAGTGACGAAATGAATGAGAAGCGTCCGTTTCTGCCGCTCGGGAGCATCGTGATCCTGAACGGGTCGGTGAAGAAGCTCTTGATCGTGAGTCGTGGCTCGATCGTGGAAGACAAGTTCTTTGATTATGGTGCGTTTCTGTATCCCGAGGGCATGATCGACACGAACATTGCCTATTTCAATCATGACGACATTATGAGGGTCGTGTTCGAGGGGTACCGTGATGCTGACGATGAGCTCGTGCTTGAGATCCTCGATAACGCGTATGTGCAGTTCCAGAAGTCTCAGAGCGAACCGTCGGTGCCGGTGGCTGCTGTTCCTGCTGCCTCTGCTGCTCCGGTTGCGTCGAGTGTGAGTGATGATTTGTTTGCGAATGTGCGTGATCTGGGGGATGACGATGAATGACGAACGGTTACTGAAACAGGTGATTGAACTGGGGGTTATCGTCACCAAGTTGAGGAACGTGCGCAGTGAGGTGTGGGGTTTCAACATCAACACGTATGAGAACGCTGGCGCGAACCAGTGGAAGGGGAAGGGGCGCGACCGGTTTACGAGCAGGTTTGAGGATGCCCGCTCAACTTTTGCGCAGATTGATGGGCAGATCGGTCAGGCGATTCGTGACTGTAAGAGCAAGCAGTGGTCGTTAGCGTTTTCGATTAACCCGATCGAGCATCCGTTGCTTTCTGCGCAGGCGATCGGGATCGCAGGGAGTTGATGTTGTTGGTAGCTGGGAGTTGGTGGAGAAGGAGTAGGTGATGGCATCGGATACGCGGGGTATTCAGGAAGGGTTTCACGAGGAGGCCCGGACGGTTTCAAAGCTGACGTCTCGTGTGGCGGGCACGAAAGACGGGTGGACGCGGGGAGATAATCTCAACGTTCCTGGTGCGAAGGCGGTGTCTGAGATTTACTCTGATTTGTCGGAACTGATCGCCCTGTATGGTGCGTTGGCGGAGAGTGATGCGGGCGAGTTTGGCAAGTTTGGTGTGAATATTGTGGTGCAGGATAAAGAAGACGCGGATTGTGTGGTGCCGCAGTGAGTGTGGTCGAGTTTTCTGCGGATTCGTGGCAGGCGTCTTCTCCGGGGTTGTTGAAAGGGCTGGGGCGTCGGGTTGAGGCGCTTTCTGAGTTGGCGTCGGGGCTTGAGAGTTTGGCGGGTTCTGATCAGATCTCGGGTCAGGGTGCTGATGCGATGCGTGACTATATTCTTCGGGTGCATGTGCCGATTGCGCAGTCGTTGTTTTTGACGGTGATCACGTTCCAGACTGCGGTGGGGAAGTATTGGGACGGGTATCGTGGGGTGGATACTGATGGCGGGTTCCGGCTGGTGCGTGACGAGCTTTCGGGGCATGAGGCTCAGCTCAACGAGGGTATTGCGGACTTAGACAGGTTGAGTCAGGATCTGAAAGATATTGATGCTGATGCTGCGCATTTGGTGTCGTTGGGTGGTGCTGGTTCTCGGGCGGTCACTCAAACGGCGGGTGTGTTGCGGGGGATGTTGGGGATTTCGACGTCGTTGCAGTCGACGTGGGAGTCGTACGAGGCGACTGATCCTGGGTTTGACCAGGTGAAGGAAGCGATAAGTGAGCTGAAGCGTATCGTGCGGGAGGTGGGGAACCTTAAGGTTGGGCGTGGGAGGTCGTTCTCGCCGGAGAGTTGGGCGGTCTCGTTTGGGGATTTGGGCGGTCTGGTCGATGGGATGGCGACGTATTGTGACGAGAACGCGCAGATTGCGTCTGATGGGTGGCAGCTCGCGCTTGATGGGTATGGGGATGATCTTGAGCGGGAGCGTCGGGAGAAGGCTGGCTGGGATCTAGTTGGGGATGCGTTACAGATTGTTGGTGGTGCGGTCCTCACGGTGGTGGGTCTGGGGTTGACGCCGTTTACGGGTGGGTTCTCGTTGGGGTTGACGGCGTTGGGTGGGACGCTTCTGGTGGGCGGGATCAATGGTGCGATTAATCATGCGTCGATTTGGCAGACGGGTCGGGAGCTGAACCTGATTGGGGATGCGGCTTCGGGGGTGGCGAAGTGGTATGACGAGGGGATTGGTCAGGCTGCTCGGGATTCGGGGAGTCCGGTGCTGCAGTTTTTGGGTGGTGCTGGTGCTGCGGTGGTGGATATGGCTGGTGGGGCGTTGCAGTTCAACCTTGTGGAGACCGATCGGGCGTTGGGGGCGTTGGCGACGGATGAGCGGGCTCGGGCGCAGTTGTGGGGTCAGGTGACGGGTGCGTGGGATCGGGTCGTTTCGGGTGATGCGTATGCGATCGGGTACGCGACTGCGACGGTGGCGAGTGTGGTGGTGCCGGGTGGTGTGGCGATTGCTGGCCGGTTGAACCAGGGGTCGAGTGCGATCAAGCCGTTGTCGGGTGTGACGAAGTCGTTGGCGGGTGCTTGGTCGAGTGTGTTGGCTGGTGTGAAGGGGCTGGCTAACGGGGTGAAGGATGCGTTCAAGGGTGCTGGTGCTGGGGCGGTGACGGTTGCGGAGAAGGTGAAGTCCGCACTCAACTGGGCCAAAGGGAGCGAAGCGCCCACCGCACCCAAAATCCCAGCCGAACCCAAAACTGGTAAGTTGCCAAAGCTCGGCGAGCCGAATTCGTACGGGTATGACGCCGACGGGTTTCGTCTTCCCTATGCGAATAGTCGTCCTGATTACGCGCCAGGGCAGGTTGAAAAGGTTTGGAATAATGCCCGAGCGCAACAGCTGAAAGATTTTGCAGAGGGCCGATTGGATGCGCCGCCGAGTGCTCCAGGGCCAAACCAGCTATGGGTGAAAGACATCTCGGGCGACTGGAAGAAGATCGAGTGGCAGCCCAAGCAACCCCGTGAGGGCATTTGGGACATGGGCCACATCCCCGAAGCAAAGTATTCTGATCTCAGAAGAAAATATTTGAGCGGCGAAATCTCGAAAGAGAAATTTCTGGAGGAATATCGGAAAGTGGAGAACTACCGGGTCGAGGACTCGTTGAGGAATCAATCACACATCGACGAAAAGGGATAAGTAAATGGCTTCGCTGTACTATCTAGCTAAAGATGGAACATATGAGGAGTTCTGTGCGGTGTACGATCAGGCGGACGTGCCTGTTGACGCGGCAGACGGCTTGGACGACTTCCTCGCCGCGGCGATGAGGAATGAGGATCCTCAGGCGCGTTTGGCGATTGCGAATCGTCTGCTTGATGATGGTGCGGATCCGCGTTGGGTGAGCACGAGTGGTGATGGCGTGAATGTGTTCCATGTGTTGTGGGGGCGTGAGCGAGATCGTGACGTGGAGGGTGAGGCTGCGCTGATTGCGCGGTTGTTGGACGGTGGGGCGGACATCAATTTGCGTTCGCCGAGATTTGGACTCCCGTTGGTGATGCTTATGGTGGATGCCTCTTCCAGCAAGGAGTATTTGCTTGCCGTGTTTGCTGTTGTGACTGAGCATGCTCGGCCTGATTTGACGGCTCATCTTGATCGGCGGCGTGAGATGAGCGTGGGGCAGGGCCTTGCACGAAATATGCATGGTTTTATGCGTGACGAAGTTCTTGCGTATGCGGCGGCGTCGGGGCAAGACATTGACGTGATCTCGTGAGCAAGGAGTTGAACGTGGAGATCATTCCTCAGGCTGGTGCGTGTTTGATGACAATGAATGCCTGGGAGGGCGCTGCTCCGGTGCGCTGGATGTTGCGTGAGCCTTCGAATGCACCCGTTGATAATGGGTGGCGCATCATGAGCGCGGCGGATAGTAGCGAATATCTTGCTGACTCGGGGAACTGGCGTATCACCGACTTTAACGATGCTTGCGCGATCGAACCCGCCTTGATTGGCATCTATGATCTTCCTGTGGGGAGTGACTTGCAAATTGTTGTTGATGAGAGCGGCAAGCGTGTCGTGGAGACGTCGACCGGTCGTGTGCTGATGCCTGAGCAGCTGTATGTTCCCCCGACTCAGCGACTCTAGCCAAAGACGCGAACAAGGAAGCTCGGCAGGTGACGGATCTTGCAGTCGGGCTCCATACCTAACATGATGCCCTGACTCCGCTCAGTTTGGGCGGACAGACTCTCGCCCTGGTCTGTCCACCGACTTGGTCTGCTTGACGATGTTTGGGTTTGTGGAGTTGGTGGAGAAGGAGTAGGTGATGGCATCGGATACGCGGGGTATTCAGGAAGGGTTTCATGAGGAGGCCCGGACGGTTTCAAAGCTGACGTCTCGTGTGGCGGGCACGAAAGACGGGTGGACGCGGGGAGATAATCTCAACGTTCCTGGTGCGAAGGCGGTGTCTGAGATTTACTCTGATTTGTCGGAGTTGATCGCCCTGTATGGTGCGTTGGCGGAGAGTGATGCGGGCGAGTTTGGCAAGTTTGGTGTGAATATTGTGGTGCAGGATAAAGAAGACGCGGATTGTGTGGTGCCGCAGTGAGTGTGGTCGAGTTTTCTGCGGATTCGTGGCAGGCGTCTTCTCCGGGGTTGTTGAAAGGGCTGGGGCGTCGGGTTGAGTGCGGCCGTACAGTTTGTTGAGACAGTTGTTAGGAGGAACTGTTTCATATGGATCGGAAGAAGTACACGCCTCAGTTCAAGGCTGACGCGGTTGAGTTGGTGATCACCTCGAAGCGCCCGATCGCGCAGTGCGCTGTAGATCTCGGCATTAACGAGGGAACCTTGGGCAACTGGGTGCGCGCGTGGCGTGAAGAACACCCCGAAGACGAGACCGAGGGGCGTGGTCCGGTGGAGTGGGCGAAGTACCAGGCGTTGCAGGCCGAGAACGCGGAGCTGAAGCGTGAGATTGAGTTCCTGGGAAAAGTCAGCGCCTTCTTCGCCGCGAAGCAACGGTAACTGAAGTGTTCTCGTTCATCGCTGCGGAGAAGGCGAACTACCCTGTGGCGTGGATGTGTGCCAAGCTTCGGGTGTCTCGCGCATCGTTCTACCGGTGGGTGAAACCGTCACTGCCGTCGCCGCGTCGGCAACGCCACGAGATGCTGACCGGGCATGTCACACGCGTCTACGATGCTGCGAGGGGGAAGGCCGGCCGTGACCAGATCTGGCGGATTCTGCGGGGCGAGGGCATAACGGTCGCTGCCGGCACGGTGGGAGCGATCATGCGCGAGCTGGGTTTGAAAGCGGTTCGTGTACGGGCGTGGAAGAAGACCACGGTTGCTGACCCTGCCGCGCGCACCGCGCACATTCGAAACCACATGCTTGACGCGTTCGGGAATCGCCAGTTCACTGCCGATGTCCCAGGTCAGCGGCTGTGTGGGGACCTCACGTATCTGCGCACTGATGAGGGCTGGTTGTATCTGGCGACCGTGATCGACTTGTTCAATGGGGAAATCATCGGGTGGCGGGCCGACACGCATATGCGCACCAGTCTGGTGATCGACGCGCTCGTCATGGCTCGCGATCACGGCCGAGTCGACACGTCTGGGGAAGTGGTATTCCATTCGGATCGTGGTGCCCAATACACCTCGGGCGAGTTTCAGGGCTGGTGCGCGAACAACGGCATCACTCAGTCGATGGGAGAGGTTGGGGTGTGCTGGGACAACGCCGTTGCGGAGTCGTTCTTCTCACATTTGAAGACCGAGATGTTTTACCAGCGGTCCTGGCGGACGTGTCTTCACGCGCGAACAGCGATCATGGACTACATCGAGTCCTGGTACAACCGTCGCCGCCCGCACGCTCGCGCTGGCGGCATACCGCCGGTTGCCGCACGCATTGCTTACGAGACTCGCGACCAGTCCCTGGCCGCGTAAACCTGGAAAGACACAAGAAACTGTCTCAAGAACTTGACGAGCGCACTAGAAGCGTTGGCAGGTTCGGAGAATATCACCGGTGAGGGTGCTGACGCGATGCGTGCATATATTCGCGAGGTGCACGCCCCGATCGTGCGGGCGTTGTTGTCGGCGTTGCAGACATTCCAGACCGCGGTGGGCATGTATTGGCTTGGGTATGGGCAGGTCGATGGTGACGGAGGGTTCTGGCTCGTGCGTGATGAATTCACGACACATCAAACTCAGCTGGCGAAAGGGATTGAGACGCTGAGTGGGTTTGCTACGCAGTTGAGAGCCATCTCGACGACTGTATCTGGATTCGAAACGGTCGGAGCCACGGCTGCAGGTAAAGCCGATGCAGCAGTTGCTGAGTTTGAGGCGATGGTCGGGTGTGTGAAGGGGCAGTCGGAAACTTGGGATGCTTATGAAGCGACTGACCCGGGGTTTGCGCAGGTCGAGGAGTTGCTGGCGAAGCTGAACTCTATCGCGAAGGATGTGGGAAACCTTGCGGTGGGGAAGGGCCGCCAGTATGTGTCTGGCGGTTTTGATGCCTCGTTTGTTGGGTTGCAAGACTTGCTGACGCCAATGGACGAGTATTGCAAGACGAATCAAGAGCTCTCAACGGCGAGTTGGGAGGGTATGTTCGCTCAGTACAGAGAAGACAAAGCCGCCCGGAAACCTTGGTGGGGAAAACAGTGGGACTCGGTGTTTGGCACTAAGGACCAAATGTTCGCAATCCTGGTTCCTTTTGCGTTGGGATCAAAGAGCCGGAAGGTGGCGTTCGATGCTGAGAATTCTTTCACGCAGGAGATTCGACAATTCGGGTCCACGGAGGAGTTTCGGGAGAGAGTGCGAGCGCAGCTAAGAACTGGTGGGTCGCTAAGCGATCTTAAGCCTGGTGGTTACGATGCTGGGGACCCTGGCTTTGACAACCCGCTGTTTTTGAGAGATGCGTTGACCATTGCTGGCCCAGGTGGGCCTGCTATGCCATGGGTGCCGGGGGCGAACCGCGTGGTTGTTACCTTGGGGTCTTATGATTTAACAGCGGAGACCGTGGTTCAGACGGGCCCGAACTCCGCGGTCGTGCGGTTTACAGCAACGAATGATTCAACAGTAGGGTCAATGCTTCGATTTTGGGGTGACGAGGTTTACGAAAAGTTGAATAACATGATCGGCACCTCTGGGCCCTTCTCGAAATACACCGAAACGTTTACTTGGGAGGAAACCGTAACGTGGTGAGGCGATGGTTTGGGCTGCTGTGTGTTGCTGGTCTCTTGTTTGGGGTCGCAGGGTGTGCAAATCATGCAAATCAGCAGGTGGATCTGGTTGGTGAGTGGGTATACGAGAACCCTGCAGGTGATGGTGCTGCACGCATCAGCATTGAGCGTGATGGCACGTTTGAGATCACTGGATGGCCAAACAACCTTCAAGTTGGTGAGTCTGATAAGAGTTTTAAAGAAGAAGACCTCGATTGGAATGAGCCTTTGTCTTTATCGGGCAAGTTGCTCAGTGGAACCAAGGTGGCTAATCCTTTCGGGGGTGGGGTTTCTTTCGTTCTTTCCAAAAGTGAGCCGCAATTTGATTTATTTGGGCACCTCTGGAGAAGCTGTAAATCTGTTGTGTTTGGGTGCAAGGAAGAGATCCGCTTCTATCTGGGTCCTCAAGATGAAGGTGTCAGTACCGCTTCGTTTTTTCGTGAAACTGAATGACATGGATGTCATGGCGTTTTTGGCGAGGCTTGACAGGCTTTGCAAGGCTGTGATGGTGTGACGTGCTGCGATCCCGAATTGCTGATTTGCGGTGTCGTGGTCGCTGGTGTTGCGCGTATTGGGCGGAGTCTGGGTGTGCATCTGATTTTGGCGACGCAGAAGCCTGCTGGTGTGGTGAATGATCAGATTGAGGCGAACTCGACGTCGAAGATCGCACTCAAGATGGCGAGTGAGCAGGACTCGAACGAGTTGTTGAAGACTGCGGATGCGGCGCATATTACGAACCCTGGCCGTGGCTATTTGAAGGTCGGTCAGAACGAGGTGTATGAGCTGTTCCAGTCGGGGTATGCGGGTCTTCCGTATGATCCTGACGCGGTTGTGACTGAGCGGGTGGATGAGCGGATCTACAAGATCAACGAGGTGGGTCAGTACGAGCTGTTTTATGACCCTGACGAAGAGGTTGAGCAGGGCAAGGATACGAGTGATCTGCCGACGCAGCTTGAAGCGGTGATTGACTCGATCGCGTCGCTGTTTGATGGGGATGCTGGGTTGATGCTTCCTGATAAGCCGTGGCTGCCGGGTCTCGCGGAAGCTATCCCGAGCCCGGAGCCTCGCGGCGCGGGTGCCGGTGTGGATGCTGGGTATGCGGTGCCGTTGGGGATGCTGGATATTCCGTCGCGGCAGGCGCAGGAGAATTACGACTTTGATCTTGTGAAGGCCGGTCATACGGTGGTGTTTGGGAGTCCCGGGTATGGGAAGTCTGCGATTCTACAGACGATGGTCATGAACCTCTCGAAGGCTCGTACTCCTGAGCAGTTGCATATCTACCTGCTTGATTTTGGTAATAATGGGCTGCTGCCTTTGAAGGGGCTGCCGAACGTTGCTGACATCGTCACCCCGGAAGAAGGGGAGAAGCTCGACAAGATGCTTGGTGTGATCTCCGAGACGTTGGCTGTCCGGAAGCAGTTGTTCAAAGAAGCCGGGGTAGCGAATCTTGAGCAGTACGGGATGAAAACGAAGCAGGCGCTCCCTGTGGTGTTGAACGTGCTTGACGGGTATGACAATCTCACTCCGAACGATCCCCGGAAAGACGGGATCGATAACGTGTTGCTGCAGGTGCTTCGTGAGGGTGCGGCTGTTGGTGTGTATTTGGTGTTGAGTTCGAGTCGTGTGGGTGGCGTCCGGATGAGTATGTTGAGTAACATCTCGACGAAGATCTGTCTGTTCTTGAATGACGAGGGTGAACTCGGTCAGATCATGGGCAGAGAACGGCTGGAGCAGAGTGGCACTCCGGGCAGGGGGCAGATCCAGATTGATGTGCCGACCGCGATCCAGTTCTATCTGCCCGCGCATGGTGAGAACAGTGGCGAGATCCTGGCTGCGATGGAAGCGCAGGTGGCCGAGCTTGATGATGCTTGGGTGGGTGAGCGTCCTGCTCGGATTCCGATGGTGCCGCAGGAGCTGACTACGGAGATATTTGCGGGGTTTGTTCCTGCAGCTTTGCCTCGGGAGTTGGTGCCGTATGGTCTTGACAGGGCGAGCGCGGAGGTTGCGGTATTCCCTGTCTTTTCGGGGAGGGCGTTGGGTGTGTTTGCTGAGTCTGGGAAGCAAGCGAGGTTGCTGTTCCCGTTCTTCGCTGGGCAGGTTGCGTCGACGGTGGATGAGTCTGAGTTGGTGGTCATTGACGCGCATGATGCGTTCGTTGGCATGTTTACGTCGTCGGATTCGTTGTTTGTTGGTAAAGCTGCGTTGAAGGAACAAGGTGACGCCGTGAAAGAAGCACTTCTTCGGTTTGTCGAGCATGGCGCGCCTGGGCGACGCTGTTTGCTGATTTCCGGGTTGTCTGACCTGATTGAGAGGTTGACGTTGCTTCCTGATCAGGTGGCTGAGCTACTTGCGCTTGGAAACGACCGGGTGCAGGTAGTGGTATTTGATCATGTTGCGAAGGTGAATAGCGCTTACGGTCTTGTTGCTTCTCTCCGTGAGTATGTTGACACAGTCTTGTTCGGTGGGGACTTTGGTACGCAACGTTTTGTGGAGAATGTGCCGTTTGAATTGCGTAAAGAATCATTTGGACGTGACGTGCTGCACTCACTCCGGGATGGGGAACTGACACATGTGGTGGTGCCATCTGTAGGTGAGCGGGAGGTCGAGTAATGGCGTTGACATTTGATGGGGTGCTGCTGGGCTTGGGGTCGGTGGTGCGGGTGGAGAATGAGAAGGCATCGGGCTTATTTGTCGTGTTGGCGCGTGGAGCTTACCGCCCTGATCTTGACAGCTCGGTGGCGGGTCGCTATTTGGTGGGTCCGCACCCCTATGGCGAGGCGCCTGACCGTGAAACGTTCCCGATCCTCGCGGACGAAATTGTGGAGGTCGTGTTCGAAGGATA
The DNA here is from genome assembly GCF_011382965.1 of Leucobacter insecticola. Lineage (NCBI taxonomy): Bacteria > Bacillati > Actinomycetota > Actinomycetes > Micrococcales > Microbacteriaceae > Leucobacter > Leucobacter insecticola. Next base: position 1,514,238 of record NZ_CP049934.1, read on the forward strand.
CACGGATGAGAATGATGAGGCGTTTCTCATGGATTTGTTAGATCAGATGGAACACGGTCGCAGGCCTATGACGCGGGCGGTGCAGTTCGCGGACGCGTTAACGGAAATTCCTGAGTATGTGGAAGACGTTGACGGTGGCGAAGGTGTTGAGTTGGATCCATTTGCTGTGCTTCGTAAGAAGCTAAGCATGAGTGGGATGGAGTGAGTGATGGCTAAGGTTTCGTCAAATGTTGAGGGTGCGCGTCAAGCGGTTGCGTTGATATTGGAAGTGGATATCGACGTGTCCTGGCAGAGTGCGAGTCTTGGCTCGAGCAACGTTGTGAGCATGAAAGATGGGATGAGTGTCGCAACCGGGTTTCAGCAGAGGATTGATGAGTTTGCGAAATCGGTTGTGAAGCAGGCTGAGAGCTTGGTTGGGCTCGCGGTGGCTATTGAAACTCGTGACCAGAATGATGCTGTGTGTCTTGCAGGGTCGCTCGATGTCGGGTTCTGAGATGGTGGAGGGTGAGCGGAGTCCGCAACCGTTGCAGCGTGAGCAGCAAGATCTTGCTGACGAGTTAGCGAGTGTGCGACGCGAGCGTGAGCAGTCGGAGAACTATCTGTTGCAGATGAGCGACGGTATGCGACAACTCGAGGAGGCTGCCGCTGGTGGTGATCCGAAGGATTATTTCGTTCAGAAGCGTTTGGCTGGGTTCAGGGACCTGGAATCGGGGTTGCGCCGGATCACGATGCAACGACTCGAATTCCTAGATGAAGAGGAACGTGAAATGCGTGCGCGTCTTGAGGAAAACGAACAGCGTCTACGTACCGAACGACAGGAGAAGAGCTGATGGGTCTTGTGTATACGTCTGCCGACTCGGCCGCACTGCAGAGCACATTAACAACGAACCTTTCGAAAGCCCGTACGCTTTTTGACGCTTTGGAGCAGGGAAGTCGTGAGCTGGTGAGTGAGATCAGTGGGCAGGGGCTATATAGTGCGGCATATAGTGCGATCAGCTCTTTGCATAGTGATGTCGTGACTCCCAGCATCGTGGATGCAAAAGCAAAACTTGATGATATTCAAGACGATCTTGATTCGTACGTGTCGGCTGACGCGGGTGTGAGTGCCTACGGAAGTTTGGATGAGGATGAGTTGACTTCGCAGCTGGGTACGTTGAAGTCGTTGCGCCAGGCAACTTCAATGGAGCTCTCCTCAGCCAGGCGAAGGATGTACCTTGCCAGCGCCCAGGGCAATGCGTACAGCGTTGCGACTCTTGAGTTGTTGTGTGATGACTATGAGCGGCAGTTGGGTGATTTTGATACCCAGATCCAGGCGACAGCGCAGATGTTGCAAGCGTTGAGAGATTTCTCGTCACAAACGAGCGGCCTGTTTGTTGGCAAGCTTGAAAATCTGTTCCGCGCCATTATGGCCACAGCAGCGTTCTTGAACGACCTTGACGAGTTGGGGAGCGACGGTCGTGTGAGTCTTTTGGCGACTGGTGGCAAGGCGCGTGATGTGGCGAGCGTGTATGAGGCGTTGAGCGGTAGGAAATTGACTCGGGATAAGTCGGGTGTGCTGAAGTGGGGTGGCGACGAGGTATACAACCCTGCCAAGCCCAATCAGGTGAAGTTGGGTCAAGAGTTTTACCGGCGGATGAATCAGTACGGGCTCGACCCGAAAGTGATGAGTAGCCCGATCAAGTCGAGCTTGAATGGTCTGAAGAGCGGGTTCTTGTCCCCGGTCGATGATTTTCGGGGTTGGGGTGATGCGACCAAGCTTACGAAGGTCGCGAAGGGGGCGGGTATCTTCGGGACTGCGTTGACGATAGGAAGTAATGCGCACGAGTATTTCCATGATGGTGTGCAAGGTAATGACATCAGGGACTTTGCGATCGACACGACTATCGATCTCGGTAGCGCTGCTGGTGCAATGGCTGCTGGGGCGGCGATTGGGTCAGCGGTCCCACCGATTGGCACGATCGTTGGTGCGGCTGCTGGGCTCACCATCAATTTCCTGATCAATACGCCGATCCCGGGCCTTGGTGGCAAGTCTGTTGTTCAGGGAGCGAAGGATTGGGTGAAGAGCTGCTGGGATGAAGGGAAGATCAAGTTTTGGTAGGACTCCAGAGACCGAACGGGGCACATTGTGAGTGAGAGCGTTGGTCCGGTGATTGAGGATCCGCGGGAGGCAAACAAGCTCTATTTCTTGTCGCTGGCCGATGGCCGCTTCTCGCTACTGAGGCTACCGCTCATGGCCTTCATTTCTTCGGTAATGCTTGCGGTAAATCTTGTGTCTCTTGGGAGTCTCGTGTATTTGGGGCTTGACGAGTTTCTGCCGTTGTGGCGTGCGCACCTGGTGATGATCGTGTTCGGGCTGGCCGTGTTCTTGTTGTCGTTGATTCGGTGGTGGGTGTTTCGGTTCCAGGTGTTCTCGACCGCGTTGATGACACTCTTCGGTATCACCGGATGGTTGTACGGATGCTGCTATATGGGGTTCTCGTTGATGGCGATGTTTCCAAAAGGTGAATTCTCCTTTGATCCTGCATACGCCGGAGTCTGTGCGGTGTTATGTCTGTTGTTCTTGTGTGGTTCGTTTGCAGTGAACTTGAATTTGCTGCATCGTCGTTTGCGGTACGGGCACTCGTGGAAACGGACGCTAGGGAACTTGACGGCCAGTTCGCGTGTGTATAGCCCGAAGAGCATGTGGACGATTTTCGCGGTGGTAACGATTGGCCCGAACCTGTTAACGCAGGGTACGTACGCCGTATTTACTTTGGGTCTCGTGTATTTTTTGCTCGCCGCTTCGGTGATGCCGGCGTTGGTGATCGAGCTGGTCTATTTCACGCTGTTAAAGTCTCGCGATCGAGTGTATTGGGAGGAGCGACCCCCGAAACGCGTGCTTTCTGGGTCACAGGTGACGGCTGCGCTCTGGAAGGTGTTGAAGATCGTGCTCATTATCGCGGCGTTGGTCATTGTGGTGGAGGTTCTGAACTATGTGCTGCCGAGAATTCTGTGACCATAGGTTTTCTGCTGTTTGCGGATTTGAGAGAAGGTGTGTGTGATGGTTGAAGGTGTGGTTGTGAGGCCGAGGGTATTGCAGTTACGGGATGTGGTGTCTCACACGGTGACGTTGAGCGAGGGTGAATCTGCGCTTGACGTGATGGATGCTGTGGGGAGCTATTTTAAGAGCGTGCTGATGCAGAACGGGTATTACACGTCGGGGCCGATCGTGTTTTCGTATCTACCAGGTGGTGACCGGTTTACGGTGATGACGTCGTTGGGTAACGAAGTTAACATTGTGGACGATTCTGAGCAGAGCTTCGGGTTTTTGAAAGAGTTACGGGTGGAGTCCGACTATTTCTACCGTCACTGTGATGTCGCGGAACCGATCCCATACGATCTGCTGTTTGAAAAGGTGTCTGAGTCGGGGCGAGCGGTATCGACGGTATACCACGTTGTGCTCGACGTGTTCGGAGACGTGATGCTTGACCTGTATGTTGAACCGGAGCAAACGTCATGAGCGTCGCAGGCCGGGCGGTGACGTTTGGTGAGCGTCTTGCATTTCAAAACGTGGTGTCGTATCGCGCCAAATTCCCATATGAAGAGTTTGGGGCACGGCTTGAGGAGTTCCTCTCTAATGTGGTCGCGTGCGGGGGTACCTTGCGCGGTCCCATGATGTACAGCCTCAATAATGTGCCGCTCGATGAGGTGACCGATATCGAGTTCTTTATGCCGGTGAACGAAACCTCCCTCGAGGTTCGTGGGGGGATGCGTTTCCGTACATACTTGCAAATTACCGATCTGGCGCGGAGTGTGGTAGTTGGTGATTTCGAGCGGAACACGGAGGCCGTCTATGTGTTGCTGGTGGCCTCACTGAAAGAGGCCGGTCTGGAAATCAACGCCCCGTTCTTTCATGTGCCCGCTCGTGACGGGGCTGGACATATGGCAGTGTATTTGGGGTATCGAAACCCTGAGGAGCTTAATCGTATCCTCAGCGAAGATCCTTAGAGGTCGTGGGAATCGAATAGGCCTATTGTGGCGTCCGGTGTGACGGCGATGATCAGCGGCAGCAATCCCACGATGATACTGGGGAAGGGGCTCGCGACGCTGCTGACGGCGTCGTTCACGGTCCCGCAGTACAAGATGCTTGGTGTGATCTCCGAGACGTTGGCGGTCCGGAAGCAGTTGTTCAAAGAAGCCGGGGTAGCGAATCTTGAACAGTACGGGACTCTACATTTGGATGCCCGACCTTGAGGAGGCATGGCATGCAGCGGCGGATAAACCCGGCGGGAAAGAGAAGCTCTTGCGAAAGTATGCGGCCTATCAACTGTTAACCATTGACGAGTGGCTCCTTGACCAACCCAGTGACAGTCTGCGCGGGATGCTCCTCGAACTATTCGAACGTCGTTACGACACCGCATCGACCGTGTTTTGTACCCAGTACGCGAAGAAGGACTGGCATGAACGACTCGGTGGCGACGTCCATGCTGACGCCATCATGGACCGAATCGTGCACCGCACGATCTGGGTAGAAACCGGCGAAACAATCATGCGAGAGAGTAACGCTCGCCGATAACAGTCTGCTGGCGGGTAGCAGCCTCTTGGGGTGCTGCTCGCCAGTACTACTCGGTGCTGCTCCGCGGCAATATCGAGTGCTGCTCAGCCGCAATAACAATGCTGCTCAAGCCGTCGAATACTCAGTTGAGCGCTGAGACCCCTGTGCCTCCGCCCTGAACGAGATGCGCAAAGCCCCAAGTGTCCAGGCGAGGATTCTGTGGGTTCGGGTGTGCCACCCGAAAAAGCTACTCGCCACCTGTGGGTTCGTGTCTGAGTTGTTACATTTCCGTCAGAACGTGGACTTGTTTTTATTGTCAACGTGCGTAGAATGAAACCGACGGCACACCGAAGTGGCGCCACACTCTCCGAAGGAACACACTTGTTCCAAGCGGCAGGTGCGTGGATAAGCAACGGAGCCTCACCCAAGCAACATGTCCGAAGACCGAGAGAAGTAGACATGATGAAAAATGCACTGAAGGGCCTCGCGGTAGTCGCGGCGGCTGCCCTGACCCTTACAGCCTGTTCGTCGGGCGGCTCCGGCGGAGACGGTGACAACAAAACTGAAGGAAACCTGCCACTCAACATCGGCAACTTCCTCGACGTCACCTCCTGGGATCCTTCGCTCGCAGACATTGGCTTTGACGGGCCCTATATGTCGGCGGTCTACGATCCGCTGGTGGTTGTTGACGGCGACGGAGAACCCCAGCCCGCTCTTGCGACCAAGTGGGAAGTATCCGAAGACTTCAAGACGATCACCATGGATCTCCGCACTGACGCGGTGTTTTCCGACGGTGAGAAGTTTGACGCCGCGGCCGCTGTGAAAAGCCTGGAGTACTTGAAGGCCGGGGTGCGCTCGCAGGAGGCATACAACAAGGTGGAGAGTTTCGAGGCGGTCGATGCAGACACTATCGCCATCCACCTCACCGAGCGCGACGACACGATCCTCTACTTCATGGGGCTCGGACGCAGCTACATGATGGCTCCCGCCGCCATTGATGACGGCTCGCTGGCTCAGGCACCCGTCGGATCCGGTCCCTATACGCTGGGCAAAGCATCGATCCCGGGTGCCGAGTACCACTTCGATAAGGTGGCTGACCACTGGGCGGCGGACGACTTCCGTTTTGACCCGCTCGTGATCTCGCCGCTGAGCGATCCGACCGCAATGCTGAACGGTATGGAGGGTGGCCAGTTCAATGTGATCTATGGCGACCAATCCGCGATTGACCTCGCGGCCGCCAACGACTGGAATGTGAGCTCAGGACTCGCCACCTGGGTTGGTCTGCAGTTCACGGATCGCGCGGGTACCACCGAGATGGGCAAACCGCTTGGTGACCTGAAGGTGCGCCAGGCGTTGAACACTGCTTTCAATGGTGCAGAAATGCTGAAGGCTATCGCGCGGAGCAACGGCACCGCCACGAATCAGGTCTTCCCCGCAGACACCACGGGCAACCTGTCCGATCTCAACGGACTCTACAAGCCCAGCATCGAGACGGCCAAGAAGCTGCTCGCAGAAGCGGGTTACGCAGACGGATTCTCACTCAAGATGCCAATGGCGGGCCCCTTCCAGCCCTACCAGGCCGCGGCTGAGCAGGTGTTCGGCGAGCTCGGAATCAAAGTGACCTGGGATGAATACCAGTTCATGGACTACATGGGCAACGCTCCCACCTACCCGATGTTCATCGGTGTGATCTCGATGGATGGCAACGCCGTTGCCACGGTTGAGCGCCAGATCGCGATGCCGCAGTGGTACAACCCCAACACCGGCCTTGAAGCCTTCCCTGAGATCAAGGCCCAGACCGAGAAGGTATTCACTGCCGCTCCCGGTGACGAGCAGGACACCGAGATTGAGGCCCTCAACAAGATGGTGACTGAAGAAGCCTGGTTTGCGGTGTGGTACCAGGCGAACAACTCCTACATCTCGACGAAGGAGTTCACGGTGACACCGGTCATTGGCATGATGTTCCCGACGCTTCGGCACATCAACGTCGTAGGCTAATCCCTCTGGGGAGTGGGTCCTAAAAAGTGGACCCACTCCCCGTCACCGAATCGAACCAGGAGTATTCGATGCTCACCTTCACGCTTAAGCGCCTTCTCTCCGGGGTGATCTTGTTGTTCGCGGTGGCGACTGCGACGTTCTTCCTGGCCCACGCCGCGATCCCGGATCCGACCCTCGGGCTGCTTGGGAGCGCGGCGACGCCAGAAGCCCAAGCTTCTCTCGCGCAGAAGATCGGAACCGACAGGCCTGTAGTCGTGCAGTACGGCGAGTGGATCCTGCAGCTCGTGCAGGGAAACTTCGGCGATTCCTGGCGAAACTTCCAGCCGGTGTCAGAACAGATCGCCACGAAACTTCCCGTGACACTCTCTGTCGTAACCATTGCAATTCTGCTGTCTGCTCTGCTGGGTGGCGTGCTCGGTGTGCTCGCGGGCCTCCGTCCCAACACCTGGATCGACAAGCTCGTGAAAGCGGGCGCTGTGGTGCTGTTCGCGCTTCCCGGCTTCTGGGTGGCGCTTGTGCTCGTGATGCTTTTCGCGGTGCAGCTGAAATGGTTCCCCGCTGTGGGCTATACGCAGCCAGGGCAGTCGCTCAGCGGTTGGGCGTTATCGATCACGCTCCCGGCGATTGCGCTTGCAGTCGGGGCGGTCGTGATGATTGCTGAACAGCTGCGAAACGCCATCATCCAGGCCGACCGCCAAGACTATGTGCGGACACTTCGCAGCCGTGGCCTCCCCAGACATCGCATTGTGATCCACCTGCTGCGCAACGCTGCGCCGGCATCACTCACCGTGCTCGCCCTGATGTTCGTGGGTCTCCTTTCCGGTGCCATCGTGGTTGAGCAAATCTTCGCGCTCCCCGGTATCGGCGCGCTCACGCAGGGATCCTCGCAGAACGGCGACATCCCCATGCTGCTCGGCATCACCGTGATCACGGTGGTGTTCGTCGTCATCGTTAACTTCCTGCTCGACATCCTGCTTGGCTGGATCAACCCGAAGGCGCGTGTGAAATGACCGTTCCGATGACCGAAGCACTCACCGGCACTGAGCCGATCACAGGCGTCACCACCGATCCCGTGGATCCGCGCGGAACGACCAGGCGTTCGACCTTCGCACGTTTCCTGCGCCGCCCGGCCGGTGTCATCTCGATCACCACCCTCGCGCTGATCGTGCTCGTCGCTGTATTCGCGCCCTGGCTTTCGCCCTATGATCCGAACGCCGTTGACCTCGGTCTGACGCGTGCGCTGCCGAGCCCCGAGCATCTACTTGGGGGAGACACCGCAGGCCGAGATGTGCTCAGCCGTCTCATCTGGGGTACGCAGATTACCCTTTGGGGTGCCCTTGTTGCGATCGGTACCGCCGTTGTGCTTGGTGTTCCCACCGGGCTTGTGGCCGGGTACACCGGGGGCATTGTTGACCGCATCGGCACCTGGATCAGTGACGCGCTGCAGGCTGTTCCCGGCATGATCATCCTGCTCATCGTGGCCGCAAGCACCCGCAACGACTTCACGCTGCTCATGATCACGGTCGGTGTGTTTATGGCCCCGGGATACTTCCGGTTGACCCGCTCGACAGTACTCTCGGTGCGCAACGAGGCCTATATCGATGCCGCTCGAGTCGCGGGACTCTCGAACCTGCGAATCATGAGCAGACACGTGATCCGCGTCGTGTTTGCTCCCATCGTGATTCAAACGGCCCTCACCGCAGGCATGGCAATGGGTATGCAAGCCGGTCTTCAGTTCCTCGGTATCGGAGGAGGCACCACCCCCGGCTGGGGCGCTGCCATGAATGAAGGCTTCAAAGTGATGCGCACGGATCCGCTGCTCCTCCTATGGCCCTCAGTCGCCCTCGGCATCACGATTGCCGCGCTTGCGGTACTCGGCTCAACTCTCGCCGATGTGATCAGCGTCAAGACCGTCACTCTGTCGCGTCGCGAGCGGCGCAGGATCCTGGCGGAGAATGCAGCAAAGAAGCCCGCCAGCTCCTCCACCACCGGATCGTTGTCGATCGCGGCAGTTGACTCCGCGGTTCGCTTGGAAAACTTGCGCGTAAGCTACGAGACCGACAGCGGCGAGGTCGAGGTGGTGCACGGCATCACTCTCGATGTTGCCCCGGGAGAGGTGCTCGGGATCGTGGGGGAGTCCGGATCCGGTAAATCACAGACTGTCTTCTCGATGCTCGACCTGCTCCCACAATCGGGGTATTACAAGGCCGACGCGATCTGGATCGGCGGCGAGGACGTTACCACGCTGTCGCGCAGGGAGAGGGCGGAACTGCTCGGCCACGAGATTGGCTACATTCCACAGGAGCCGATGACGAACCTCGATCCCTCCTACACCATCGGCTACCAGATGACCGAGCCGTTGCGCGCCGTGCACGGGATGAGTCGAACAGAGGCTCGTGAGCGTGCGCTTGAGATGCTCGACAAGGTTGGCATCGTTGATCCGCAGCGGGTCATGAAGTCGTACCCGCATGAGCTTTCGGGCGGAATGGCGCAGCGCGTGCTGATCGCTGGTGCAATCTCCGGCAAGCCGTCTGTGCTGGTGGCAGATGAGCCCACCACCGCGCTCGACGTCACGGTGCAGGCGGAGGTGCTCGAGTTACTGCGCGAATTGCAGCAGGAATACCAGATGTCGCTCATTATCGTCACCCACAACTTTGGCGTGGTGGCCGACATCTGCGACCGGGTCGTTGTGATGCGATCCGGATCCATCGTCGAGATTGACGACGTGGGACCGATCTTCGCGCACGCCGAGAACCCCTACACGCGCGAGCTTATTGCCGCATCACTCGACGGCGCTGAGAGCCGCAGCGAGATCGATGCCGCGTTCAGCGCATCCGCACCTGGCACACAGATGAACGGCGCACGGACCCACGAGGAGGAACGCGCATGAGTGAGTTTGCACCGCTGCTGCGGGCGGAAAACGTAGTCGTTGAGTACGGTTCGAAGCGCAAGCCGAATCGAGTGCTGCACGAGGTATCTCTCGAAGTGGGTGACGGCGAGTGCGTTGGGTTGGTGGGCGAATCAGGATCGGGCAAGTCGACGCTCGGCAAGGCTATCCTGGGCCTGGTGCCTGTTGCGAGCGGCAAGATCACGTTTGATGGACGCGACATCACGCATCTTTCTGGCCGTGCGAGGCGGGATCTCGCTGCCGATATTCAGGTAGTGTTTCAGGATCCCTATGGCTCACTGAACCCGATGATGACGATCGGCGATATTCTTTCCGAGCCGCTCTCTACGACCGGGGTGAGTCACCGCGAAGGGCGCAGCATTGTCAGTGAAATGCTGGAACGGGTCAGCCTACCCGCTTCGGTTATTGACCGTTACCCCAATGAGTTCTCGGGTGGGCAGCGGCAGCGCATCGCGATCGCTCGTGCGCTGGTGCGAAAGCCCAGACTCATCATTTGTGATGAGCCGGTGAGTGCGCTTGATCTCACCACGCAGGCGACGGTGCTCGAACTGCTCATCGAGCTGCAGCGTGACACGGGCGTCTCCTACCTTTTTGTCTCGCACGATCTCGGGGTGGTGCGCAGCATTTGCCACCGCGTTGCCGTGATGTATCGCGGCAACCTCGTTGAGATCGGGGACGGTGACCAGGTGACTCGGGATCCGCAGCACGCCTACAGCCAGCGGCTGCTCGCGGCTTCACCCGTGGCGGATCCCGTGCTGCAGGCCAAACGTCGGGAGGCCTGGCTCGCGCTGCGAGTCTCCGCATAGCGTGTGAAGGCACCGGGGCGGTACTGCCCGGAGTCCGAAGGGGAGTAGAATACACTAATGACTTCTCCTGAAAACTCCGTGCCTGATACGGCACCTGAAGCACCTGAGCGCACCGCGGGCGACACCCCAGAACGCGCGAGTGAAGTGCTCACACTTGACCAGATTGAGGCCGCAGTTGTTGCGGTCGACACCGAAGACGCCAAAGCCGCGGAAGCTCCTGCGGCCGGGGAACACACTGAAGCGGCGGTTGCCGAAAAGCCCGAGACTGCACGCATTACCTTTGATGAACTCGGGCTCAGCGAGCCGATCCTGCGCGCAGTGAAGGGCCTTGGCTACGAGACCCCCTCTGCGATTCAGGAGGCAACGATCCCGACCCTGCTGTCGGGGCGTGACGTCGTGGGTCTCGCACAGACGGGCACCGGCAAAACCGCGGCGTTCGCTCTGCCGATTCTGTCGCGGATGACCGCAGGGAGCGGCAAGCCGCAGGCGCTTGTGTTGGCGCCGACGCGTGAGCTTGCACTGCAGGTCTGTGAGGCGTTTGAGAGCTATGCCGCGCATCTTCCCGAGGTGCACTTGCTACCCGTGTACGGTGGGCAGGCCTACGGCCAGCAGCTGTCCGCGCTGCGCCGTGGCGTCGACATTATTGTCGGTACGCCCGGCCGCATCATGGACCATATGAAGCGCGGTTCCCTTGATCTCAGCGAGGTCAAGTACCTGGTGCTCGACGAGGCCGACGAAATGCTGAAGATGGGCTTCGCGGAGGACGTAGAGACGATCCTCGCCGACACGCCCACCGAGAAGCAGGTTGCGCTGTTTTCCGCCACGATGCCGGCGCAGATCCGCCGGATCTCGCAGCAGTACCTCAACGATCCCGCAGAGGTCAAGATTGCAAGCAAGACCCAGACGAGCGCGAGCATCACGCAGCGCTACGTTGTGGTTTCCTACACGCAGAAGCTTGACGCTCTGACGCGCATCCTCGAGGTGGAAAACTTCGACGGCATTATCGTGTTTACCCGAACCCGCAACGACACCGAGCAGGTTGCCGAGAAGCTGCGTGCGCGCGGCTATTCCGCGGCAGCGATCAACGGTGACGTGCAGCAGGCTCAGCGCGAGCGCACCGTGCAGGCGCTGAAAGACGGCAAACTCGATGTGCTTGTTGCGACCGACGTGGCCGCGCGTGGGCTTGACGTCGAACGCATCAGTCACGTCATCAACTTTGACCTGCCGATTGACACCGAGTCCTATGTGCACCGCATCGGTCGCACGGGCCGCGCTGGCCGCACGGGAGACGCGATCAGCTTCGTCACGCCGCGCGAACGCCGAATGCTGAAGTCGATTGAGAAGGCCACCAAGCAGCCGCTCACTCAGATGGCGCTGCCCGGCGTTGAAGAGGTCAACGCGACTCGTCTTTCGCGTTTCGACGACGCCATCACGGCGGCCCTCGACGAGACGGCGCGAATCGATCGCTTCCGTGACATCATTGCCCACTACGTGCGCAACCACAACGTGCCCGAAGCTGACGTGGCTGCTGCGCTCGCCGTGGTTTCGCAGGGTGATACTCCACTGCTGCTTGACGAGAACGACGACCGCAAGTTTGCCCGAGATCGCGCGCAGGCCGCGAAGTTTCTCGAAGACGGCGGCGACCGTGGCGGACGCGACTTTGATCGCCCCGAACGCGCCCCTCGCGGTGAACGTCGCAGCGACCTGCGGATGTACCGCATCGAGGTCGGACACCGCCAGAAGATCAACCCGGGCCAGATCATCGGCGCGATCGCGAACGAGGGCGGACTCACCCGGGATGACTTCGGTCGTATCCAGGTGCGCGACGACTTCTCGCTCGTTGAATTGCCAGCCTCGCTATCGCCCTCAACGCTGTCGGCGCTTGAACAGACCCGGATCAGCGGCAAGCTGATCGAGCTGAAGCCGGATTCCGGCCCCGCCCCTCGCGGCAAGGGTTGGGAACCGCGCGGCGATCGCGGCGGTGACCGTCGCGGCGGAGGCGGCTACCGCGACGATCGTGGCTCGCGTGATGGTGGCGGTTACCGCGGCGACCGCGGCGACCGGGGCGGAGATCGGGGCGGAGATCGTGGTGGTTACCGTGATGACCGCGGCGGATACCGCGGTGACCGTGACAACCGCGGTGGCGGTGGTTATCGTGATAATCGTGGTGGCGGATCGCGCGACGGTGGTGGAAGCGCCGGGTACCGGGGCGACCGCGGCAACGACCGTGGCAATGACCGTGGTGGGTTTGGCGGATCCCGTGGCGGAAATGACCGCGGCAACTCCGGTGGCTACGGCGGATCCCGCGATGACAACCGCGGTGGGTACCGCGGAGACCGCGACAACCGGGGTCCCCGCGACGGCGGAAGCGACCGCGGCCCCCGCAAGCCCCGCTGGTAGCCCGCGCCCTGCTGAGCCGCTCCCGCGGCCTGCCTGACGAGTGTCCCCTGTACTGACGAAAGTCTCCCGTACCCACACGAATTGGCTTGCGGGCAAGGGAGACGCTCGTGGATATGGGGGACACTCGTCCGGCGGCAGTGTCGCTCACGGGAGTCTGAGGAGGAATGCCGCGGTCTCCCTGCCGAATTGCAGGGTGGGGGATCCGGGGACTTCGACTTTGAAAGCCCTCAGCCTCTCAGCAAACACTGCGGCGGTGGTGACATCTTTCGCTCCCCATCGCACCCCACGCATCCCGCTCTCGCCCGCGGCCCAGTCCTGGCGCTGCTTTTCCTGAAGCACAACCTCCGCAGGCGTGCGATAATTCAGCAGCTGTTTGTCGCTGTATTTCATGGCTCCGTCGCACTCCCCAAAGATGCCCTGCTCGTGAAGCACAAAGTCGAGGTACAGCCATCCTGTGTGTTCTGCAGCGATCCTGACCTGAGGTATCACCGCGATCCCGAGTTGATGAAAACGCAACCGGCTGATCGATTCCAGAGGAGAGTCCGTTCGCGGGTCGGCGAGGGTTGCGAGGGCCCGGGTCACAGCCATCCCGCGACGCCGAGCATGGCGGCGCGTGTACGTAATCAGTTCGTCCTGCCATTCGTGCCAAGATTGTGTATCGACCAGTCGATTCACAGTGAACATTTCTCTCAACAGAGCATCGGTGCAGGCAAGGGCGATCCCGAACGGTTCGGTGCACGCGAGGTCAATGACAGTTCTCGAAGGAGAGGTGCAGCTGAGTCCAGCAACGATTTCGACGTCTTCGGGTCTGAGCGTACCTCGGTGCCGTCGGAGTGACCTGCTCCGTGTGCCACGCTTTGCGGTGCTCGTGATGTCGACGACTTTAGTGCTGGCGGGATCAAGGGGTGTGCCACAGATTCGCCCCATCCAGGCCGACCAGATGGGGAGACCATAGAGACTCGCGGCTGAGCGGTGAGAGAACACTCGTGGCGACCCGGCCGCACGCTGCACTGCGAGCATGGCGGCGAGATGTCGGTCGGCCAGGGAAGCGCTGTCCCAGAACTCGCCGTTCACGTAGCTGTCACGCCGCAGCCGCACAAGTGCTTCGGTGTTGAGCTTGGTGGCGACTGCGCGCTCGGTGAGCCCGGATTGGAACAGGGACCGCGCGTCTAAGAGCTTCGTCTTGAGTTCGGCAATGTGAGCGGGGGTGACCGGTGCGTCTTGTGGCATGACTCTAGCCTGCCGGGTCAACACCCCTCGCTGGTCGACTTCATGCAACCTGTGGATAAACTCGGCGATCCCTGCACCTGTGAGCGGAGGATCCCGCCCCTGCCCGCCTCGCCCCTCCCCGTAGGAATGGCGAGCGTCCCCCAAACTGGCGAGCGTCCCCCTTGTCCGCGCTCAAGATGGCGTAGATAAGGGGGACGCTCGCCGGGATTGGAGACTCTCGTGGGCCGGGGCCGGGGCCGACGCTGGCCAGGCCCGCGGGTGCTAGCCGCTGATGACGTGCGGCTCGGCGACGGCTTTCAGGCCCTCAACACCGAACTCGCGGCCGTAGCCGGACTGCTTCGCGCCGCCGAACGGGATCATCGGGTGGAGGCCACCGTGCGAGTTGATCCAGGTGGTGCCGGCCTGCAGGCGAGCTGCCACCTCGAGTGCCTTCGCGCGATCCGATGACCACACCGAAGAACCGAGACCGACCTCAAGCTCGTTCGCGAGCCGCACGGCTTCGTCGAGGTCGGAGTAGCGGATGATCGGCAGTGCCGGTCCAAACTGCTCTTCAACAACGAGATCGTTCTGCGGATCGATGTCGGCGACGATCGTGGTTGGGTAGAAGTTGCCGACGGCATCGTGATCGGGGTTGCCGCCGAGCACAACACGCGCACCAGAGGCCTTCGCCGACTCCACGAGCCGATCAACGATTTCGTACTGTGCGCGATTCTGCAGCGGCCCGAGCACGTTCTCTTCTTCGACGCCAACACCCATCGGCACGTTCTTCGCGAAGTTGACCAGGTTCTCGACGACCTCGTCGTACACCGAATCGTGCACGTAGAGGCGCTTCAGCGCGGCGCAGGTCTGACCGGTGTTGATGAACGCACCCCAGAACAGGCCTTCGGCAATCGCTGCGGGATCCACGTCGGGAAGCACGATCCCAGCGTCGTTGCCGCCGAGTTCGAGCGTCAGACGGGTGACGTTGTTGGCGGAGGCCTCGATGATGCGCTTGCCGACCGGGGTGGATCCGGTGAACATGATCTTCTGCACCTTTGGGCTGCGGGTGAGCGCATCGCCCACGGTGCTGCCGGGGCCGGGGACGACGTTGAGCACGCCCTCGGGGAGTACCTGATTCATGACCGCAATCAGCCCGACAACGGAGAGCGTGGTGGTTTCCGCGGGCTTCATGACAAC
Organism: Leucobacter insecticola; assembly: GCF_011382965.1. Lineage (NCBI taxonomy): Bacteria > Bacillati > Actinomycetota > Actinomycetes > Micrococcales > Microbacteriaceae > Leucobacter > Leucobacter insecticola. The sequence continues at coordinate 1,529,290 of NZ_CP049934.1, forward strand.
CGTGTTGCCCATTCGCAGCGCCGGGGCGATCTGCCAGATCGAGATCATCATCGGCCAGTTCCAGGGAGAAATTGCGCCAACCACACCGAGCGGACGGTAGTGCATCTCTGCATAACCGGACTCATCGTCAACGATGACTTCGGTGGGGAGAGGGGTGTCGGCGGGGGTGCGGGTCCATGCGACGCAGCCGCCGACCTCAAAACGGGCGTTCGGCCCGTTGAGCGGCTTGCCCTGTTCGCGCGACAGGAGCTCAGCGAGTGCTTCAGAGGACGCCTCGATCGCGTCTGCGGCCTTGTGGAGGTAAGCGCGACGCTCGTCATCGCTGAGTGCCGCCCACGACACCTGCGCGGCCTCGGCCTTGTCAATTGCGGCTTCAAGCGCCGCAACATCCTGCACGGGCGCCTTGCCGATCAGCTCACCGGTAGCCGGGTCAAACACGTCACGTGTCTCGCCACTGGTCGGTGTGATTGCGGCGAGCAGGCTTTCGTAGGTATTCATGAGTCCTCCACTTCGAGTAGTACTTCCAGACTAGGCCGCGCCGGCACAAACGCGCTTGTCGATCGCTGAAGCCCGCTTGACGAACCGGGCACAGTCATCACCGTGCGAAGCGGCGTACTGCGATCATGCCGATTCCGGCGGCGACCACTGCGCCCGCGGTGATGCTCGCCGCCATCGTCAAGGCGGAGGTGCCAGCGAACGCGGAAACGAGGGGCGCCGTCAGGGCTCCGGCGGTGAACATTGCCATACCGAACAGTGCCGAGGCGGTACCTGCGCGAGATCCGTGCCCACCGAGGGCGAGAGTTGTTCCGTTGGGGCCGCCGATGCCTGCGGACCCGAGATACAGCGCGAGCAGCACGATGATCAACAGCGGGGACGCGCTCAGTAGCGTCGACAACAGCAGAGCGACGCCAGCGACAGCGCCGGCAATCTGGCCCGCAAGGTACATGCGCACCGTGCCGAGGCGCGGTACCAACAGTCGCGAGAGTTGCGCCCCACCCAGCTGGGCCAGCGCGTTGAAGGCAAAGACTAAGCTGAAAATCTGCGGGGTGAGCCCAAACTCGCCCTGCAACACAAAGCTCGACATCGACAGGTACGAGAAGAACGCTACGCCGCCGAGGCACGCGGCGACTACGAGTGCGACAAAGAGTGGGTCGCGCATGATGACGGAGATGTGACTTCCGGTCGTGCGGAGCACGCTTCCCGAATGCCGACCGTCGACGAGCGTTTCACGCAGACCAAACTGCGCAACCAGTACGAGCACGAGCCCGATGCCGGCGAGCACGAAGAAGATGCCGCGCCAGTCCATGATGAGCGCGAGTTGTCCGCCGATGATTGGGGCGATGATGGGAGTCAGCGAGGTCACGAGCGTGAGGAGCGAGAGCATTCGCGAGAGTTCAACACCTTGAAAGAGATCCCGCGCCACCGCCATGCTGATGACCATGCCGGCGGATCCTGCGAGTCCCTGCAAAAATCTCGCGGCGATCAGGATCTCGATCGATAGCGCCATCGCGCACACCGCCGACAGCAGCGCGAAGAGCACGACGCCGATCACGAGCGGGCGCTTTCTTCCGAAACGATCTGACAGTGGCCCCGCGATGAGCTGGCCGAGACCCAGCCCGATCATGCACACGGACATGGTGGCCTGGGCGAGCGCGTCAGTGGTGTCGAGCGTGCGTGCGAGCTGCGGCAGTTGAGGCATGTAGAGATCCATGGAGAGCGGGCCGAAGGCTTCAAGCGCACCCAACACGAGTGTGATGCGCAAGAGGCCCATCGGGCGGGATCCGCCAGACTCTGATCTGCCGGATCGTGACCCGCGGTTCATCGGGTGAGGATCCGTTGCCACCAGCTGTCCCGGGCCGCGAGCGCCGCGCGCGACACGGTGGCGTCGGGGGAGAAACCGCTGAAACCGTGGTATCCGCCGGACCAGACGTGCAGTTCGGCCTCGCCTCCTGCGGCCCAGATCCGGCTCGCATATGTGACTGTCTCGTCGCGGAACACCTCGGCGGATCCGACCTCCAAGAACGCGGGAGGTAGCCTCGAGAGGTCGGTGGCGCGGGCGGGAGCCTGGTATGGGTGAACCCGTGACGTGCCGCGATCGGTGCCGAGCGCCGCGTTCCAGCCTGTGTCGTTGTTGTTTCGATCCCACGCCCCAATACCGTCATACTGCCAGCTCGACACGGTGTCGTTGCGGTCATCGATCATTGGGCAACCCACCATCTGGCCTGCGATGTGCGGCCCGCTGCGATCCCGCGCCATCAGAGCTACTGCAGCGGTGAGCCCGCCGCCGGCCGACGCACCCGAGACGACGATCCGATCGGGATCGATGCCGAGCGTTTCCGCGTGATCCGCCATCCAGCAGAGCGCCGCGTAGCAGTCCTCGGCCGCCGCAGGCGCGGGGTGCTCGGGGGCGAGGCGATACTCGACGCTCACTCCCACGGTGCCGAAGCGCTCGGCGAGGTCGATGATGTCGCCGGTTGCGAAGAAGCGCGTGCCGAGCACATAGCCGCCGCCGTGAATGCTGAGCACCGCCGGGCGCGGGGGGTCCTCCGCAGGGTGGGATCCCGCAGGCCGAACTACGGTGATCTCAATCTCGGGTGCGCCTTCGGGGCCCGGGATCACCAGGTTCTGCCACGAGATCGCGCGCCCCTCGACCTGCGCCTCCATCGGAGGAATGATCGTTTCGAAGTGTTCGCGGTTCTCCAGGATGGTGTGGGCGCGCAGCGGGATTCGCTCCACCAGATCCATGAAGGCCGAAAGGCCCGGGGTAAGATCAGGATCGTAGGCGACGGGATCCGGTCGCGGTTGAGGCGCCACAGGCACATACTCACACATCTTCGTCTCCCCTCGTTTCGGCAAAGATTCGGCTCAGCCAGGAGTCACGTGCGGCGAGTGCCGCTCGGGTGATTTCGGACTCGGGCACATACATGTCGAAACCGTGGCATCCCCCAGACCAGACATGCAGTTCGGCTGAGCCCCCAATTGCCCAGATGCGAGAAGCATAGTCGATGTCTTCGTCACGGAACATCTCGGCGGCGCCGACTTCGATGAATGCGGGGGGTAAACCCGAGAGGTCTGTCGCACGGCTGGGGGAGGCGTAGGCGGGTGCGTCGAGCGAGTAGGCGAGTTCTTCGCCGAGCAAGCATTTCCACGCAAGGAGTGCGGCATCGCGTGACCAGGTGCCAATGCCGTCGTATTGCAGGGAGGACACGGTCGTGTTGGTGTTGTCGAGCATCGGGCAGAGCAACAGCTGACCGGCAATTGCGGGGCCACCCCTATCCCGCGCCATCAGCGATACCGCGGCGGCGAGGCCGCCTCCTGCGCTGCCGCCCATTACGATGAGACGGCCAGGATCGCCGCCGAGCTCCGTGGCGTGGCGTGCGGCCCATACCGTCGCGGCGTAGGCGTCCTCCACCCCGGCGGGAAAGGGGTGTTCGGGCGCGAGACGATATTCAACATTGACGCCGATCACGCCGTGCCTAGCGACGAGGTCGATGACGCGGCCGTGTTCCCAGCTGCGGTGACCGACGATCATGCCGCCGCCGTGGTAGTTCACAAGAATTGGGAGTGGTGAGGCTCCTCGCTCTCTCGGTGAAAACACGGTGATTTCCAGATCGGGGGCGTCTGCAGGCCCAGGGATCACGAGCTCTTGCACGCTGACGGAAAGACCGGCAGCAGCGGTTTCGGCGTCGGGGAAACCGGGGCCCGAGGTACGCGCAGACGCCAGTGTCTCCTCGCTCAGTGGTGGTGTTGGGTCGTTGGCGAGCGCGGCAAGCATCGGCTGCATTTCGTGATCGAAAGGAACCGGTGTGATGGTCGGGGTTCCGTATGCGATCGGGACGCTGCCGATTGAGGTGACGAGTGCATTGTGCATGTTTATGGTCCCTCCGGATCAACGAGGCCGCGGTCTGCCCAAAACGGTTCAACGCGCGCGCGAAGCGTCTCCTCTCCAACGCGCTCGAGCAACTCAAGGCTCGCGAGGTTCGCGTTCAGTTGCTCAACGCTTGACGCGCCAAAGAGTGTTGTCGCCGTCGCGGGGTGAGTGAGGGTGAACGCAATGGCGAGCTGTGCGGGAGTGGCGCTGAGCTCCTCTGCGAGCGCCACAAAGCCCGGCACGTCGTCGATGATCCGCTGTCTGATGCCCCCGGATCCCTGCCCACCTCGCGGTCGGTGTTCACTTTGCCCGCGAGATAGCCCCCTCCATGACGTCCGATGCCTGCATAGATAGCCCCTGCTGCCACAGTGCGGCGAAGGGTTCACCGTCGGGGATTGAACGCCGGGAGACGCTGTACTTGAGCTGTGCGATCTCGGGGCCGGCGACCCCCTCGGCTGCCGCCAGATCGATGAGCGACTGCACGTTCGAAGCCGACCAGTTGTTGACGCCCCAGGCTCGGATCAGCCCGTCTTCGCGCAGTGATGCGAGGCTCAACACGATATCGCGGAGTGCGACGTCGTCGCGGCGCAGATCCCCCAGGATGACGAGGTCGGCCTGCTCGTCCCCCACGCGGAAAAGCGCGTTTTCCAGCTGCGGTCTAAACCCTGCCTGATCGTCCCAGCCTTCAAGCCACAGCTTTTCGGAGAGCAGGTAGTCCTCGCGGGCCACTCCTGCCGCACGGATGATGGCGGAGAAGAGCACATCGGTGAATGCCGGTGGACCATCCGGGGCTGAGTACACCCCCACGTCGAAGAGGTTAATGCCGCGGTCGACGGCCGTGCGCACGAGCTCGACCGCATCCTCAAAATGCATGCGGTCATAGATGTGCCAGGAGCCGAGAGCGAACACCGAGGTTTCAAGCTCGCTCGCACCGATGCGACGCCGGGGGATCTGGGTCATGGTTGGTCCTTTCACCGTGATGTCTTTGTGATGCTGGGATCGATGACGGCCTTGACCTCACCGAGGCGGTGCATGTTGGCGATCCGCTCGCTCGCCTCTTCAAGTCCGCAGGGGGCCGAGAATAGCTCGTCCCAGGGGAAACGGTCTGCGAAGGAGCGGAAGAACTCGATCGATCGGAAGTAGTCGGAGATGTCACCGTTGAGGGACCCGACGACATTGAGCTCCTTGCTCATGATCGCCGAGAGCGGGAAGGTATCACCCGTGGGCCCGGTTGATCCGACGATCACGACGGTGCCGCGCTGGGCAGCCATCGCGATGGCTTCGGGGCCGATGCTGGGGGCTCCCGCGAAGTCGAGGACGAGGTCAGCGCCGCGTCCTGCCGTGACCTCCGCTACGCGTGCGATGGTGGCCTCGGATCCGCCCGCGATATCGATCGTGTGCGTTGCGCCAAACTTCTCGGCGAGGGCGAGGCGGGCCGGTGGGGCACCAACCGTAATGACGGTGCCCGCGCCCGAGATGCTGGCAACTGCTGTGGCAAAGAGTCCGAGGGCTCCGGATCCTTGCACGACAACGGTGGAGCCGGGGCGCACGCCTCCAGCCCGATCGAATGCGCGCAGTACGGTCTTGGCCGCGCAGCCTGCGATGGATGCCCAGGTGTCCTTGACCTCTGTGGGAAGTTTGAGTTTCTGCGCGCCGGAGGTGACATAGGCGTACTCCGAGAGCCCCGCGGTCGCAAACGGCGAAACATCGGAGCGTTGCAGGAAGCCGTAGCCGCGTTGTGAGCAGGCGACGGGCTGGCGCAGCACGGTGCAGCCAAAGCACGCGCCGCACACCGACTCTGACCATCCAATGCGGTCGCCAAGCTGAATCGGTTCACCGAGGGCGTCGGCGGCGCCGTCACCGACCGCAATCACTTCTCCGACCATTTCATGGCCGAGGACCATCGGGAGCATTCCGGGGAAGGTCATTTTGCCTTCCCAGATCTCGATATCCGTGCCGCACAGGGTGGTGCAGGTGATCTTGACGAGCGCCGCGCCAGGTTCGAGTCGCTCCGGTAGGGGGAGTCGCTGTAGCTCGAGCGCCTCACCGTGTTTGGTCAGTACCGCGGCGAGGGTGGATGTGGGGATCGTCATTGAGTGCTCCATTCCAGCGGGATTCGGTATGGCGTCGTTGCTCGCGTGCCGATGATGTGGTTTTATTCTACATACGTTGAAGTAAAACGGAAGGGCCACTCCGCGCCCGATCCGAGATCTCGTCCGAGATCCTGCCCAAGGAGAAGCAATGATGCAGCCCGCCGATTTCCCACGACCGACGCCTGCGGACCTCGTGCTGCGCGGAGGGTCGGTGCTGGTACTTGATCCCACAGGTTCCCGCGCACAGGCCGTTGCCGTGGCCGCGGGGCGGATCGTCGCGGTGGGGTCTGCGGAAGAGATTTCACCCTGGATCGGCGAAGCAACAAGGGTCATTGAGCTCGCGGGCCGCGCCGTAATCCCGGGCATCAACGATTCGCACCTGCACGGCAGCTGGCTCGGAGCGCGGTGGCCACACACGTTCTTTGGTGCTGAGGATCCGGAGGCCGCCGCACAGGTTTCGGGCGTGCTCGTGTCGACACGGGCCGAGCGGCGCGAAGCGATCCTGCGCGCGGGCAGGCTCCTGACAGAACTTGGCATCACCAGCTACACGGAGCCCGGGATCGGGCCGGGCGAAGATGAGGGTGAGACCGGCAGCTTCCATAGCGAGGTGCTTGACATCTATCGCGAACTCGCCTTGGAGGGCGCTCTGCTGCAACGGATCACGGCACTTGCACTCTATGGGATCCTCGACGGTCCGAGTGACCTCGCGACCGTGCTTCGCGGGATTCGGGGCAGCGTGAGCGAGGTCTTGATGAGGGTGCAGATCCCGCGTGGTTTCGGGTCGCCGGTGTGAAGCTCTTTGGGGATCTGATTCCGCTGTCGCGCCAGGCGTGGACAAGTCGAAGCTACGACGACGGGAGTCATGGGGATCTCCTGGTCGAGGGTGACACGCTCGAGGAGAAAGTGGCGGATCTCGCTGAGATGATCCGGGTGGCACACCTTGAGGGGCTGCAGCTCGGGGTGCACGCGACTGGAGACCGCACGATCCAGCTGGTGATCGACGCGATAGCTGAGGCTGAGGCCGCACCCGGATCGCCGAGCGCTCGCGAGCTTGCGCACACGGTGATTCATGGCGATCTCGCGACCCCGAAGCAGATCGAACAGATGGCGGCCTTGGGAATTTGGCTCAACGCACAGTCAGGGATTGCGACACAGACCTTTGAGTGGCTGGCGGCGCTCATGGGGGAGGATGCTGCCCACGAGGCTTGGCGGTTTGGGGACGCGCTCGATGCCGGTGTGCTCGTGCTGTCATCTGACGCACCTGTGCTGAACTTCGACTGGCGGCGTGGCATCGCAGATGCTGACGCGCGGATCGTCGCGACAGCTGGTGCGGAAGGGGCTGAGCGTCGCCTGCTCGGTCTGCTGCGCGCCTACACCGCGGTGCCGGCGGCGCAAGATCGTGCCGCTGCATGGAAGGGCACCATCGAGGTTGGTAAGGTCGCCGACCTTGCCGTGCTCGCCGCCGACCCCTTTGAGGTGGGGGCCGCGGGGCTTCCCAGCGTTGAGGTCGATCTCACGGTGCTCGACGGCCGGGTGGTGTTCGAACGATTCTGACGGATTGAGTGACCCTGCGGGCCCTGCCGGTAGGCGGGGCTCGCAGGAGCTCTCGGGGGTATGGCCTACGTCAGCAGTTGACCGCCGTCCACCGGCAGGCACACGCCGGTGATGTGAGCGGCTCCCGGGCTCGCGAGGAAAAACACTGCCGGGGCGATGTTGTGCACCTGGGCGAGGTCGCCGAGCGGGATTCTGTTTGCCCAGGCTGCTCGTTCGGCTGAGCCCTCGGGCATGCCCTGTTGGAGCATGGGCGTCAGCACCGGGCCGGGCGCCACGGCGTTCACTCGGATCCCGTGCTCGGCGAGCTCGATGGCGGACCAGCGTGTGACCGAATCGACGGCGGCCTTGCTGGATTCGTAGGCGCCCATGCCGGGGGTTGGCTGGCGGCCACCGATGGAGGAGATGTTGACGATGGCGCCCCCGCCACCCGCCGAGACGCGGTGCTTTGCGAAGGCCTGCGTCACGATGAAGGTGCCGACGACGTTGACGTCGAGGATCGAGCGGTAGGCTGTGGCGTCAAGCTCGACGACCGTGCCGTGCACCGAGAGGATCCCGGCGTTGTTCACGAGAACGTCGATGGGGGTGTCTTCGAAGGCTGCGAAAGCTGCGGCTACGGCGGACTCGTCGGTGATGTCGAGAGGAATCGCCCGGGCCTGGGTCCCGAGCTTAGCGGCGGCTGCGGTGACGGCTTCGGCGTTGAGATCCACCAGGTGTACTCGGTCGCCTGCGTCGATGAATGCCTGGGCGATGCCTTGACCAATGCCGCCTGCGCCGCCGGTCACGAGGATATTTCGGGGAGAAAGCACGGGGACTCCTTTGTCTGCGTGGCGCTCGGCAGGATGCATAAAGCGCTCTGGGGGCGTACCTGATATTATACGTATGTAGAAAATAAATCTGCAGGAGTTTCTGAACAATTTGCAGGATCCAACGCACGTGCAAGGAGGCACCCGTGACCCACACTCATTCCGTTCCCACTCGCCAGCTTGGCCCGGGAGGCCCCCGGGTGCCCGTGTTTGCGCTCGGCTCCTGGAATACCTGGGACCGTATGGAAATCGAAGAGCGCCTCGCGCTGATGAACCGGGCGGTAGAGGTCGGATCCGGATTCTTCGACGTCGCGTATTACAACATGGGCCCGCATGCGGAAGCTTCTCGCACCGACTTGCTCTTCGGGGAAGCGCTGCGCGAACTCGGTCTTGCTCGTGAAAAGTACCAGTTGTGTGGAAAGCTGTGGCTCTGGGAGTACCCGCAGACCGGATTCGCAGACCAGATGGACGTCTCGCTTGAGCGGATTGGCGCGGGGCAGGGCGGGCCCGAGTCGTTCGAAACCGTTGTGGTCGGAGACTTCGTGGGCGAGATCGACATCGCGCAGGTGGTGCGAGACGTGCAAACCGAGATTGATGCCGGCCGATTCGCAAGCTGGGGCGTGAATAACTGGCCCGCAGCATCCCTGCAACTGGCGCTCGATACGGCTCGGGTCGAAGGGCTCACCCCGCCAAGCTTCGCTCAGCTGAAGTACGGCCTGGTGCGGCGCACGATGGCCGAGGGTGAATACTACGGGCGCTGGTTTGAGGAGGGAACCCTTGCTCTGCAGGCCTCGGATTCGTTTGAGGGAGGGATCCTCGTCGGCCAACTGAGTCCCGGCCGCAAGATTGGCGCCGACGTCGGAGGTATCCGAGAGCAGATCGTTGCCGCGTACCCGCGCGTGCTCGCGATCGCAGCTTCACTCGACACCACTCCCGCGCAGCTCGGGATCGCCTTCTGTCTGGCCAACCCGGCGACGGCCAATGTTCTCTTCGGCGCATCCAAGGTCAGTCAGTTCGACGATAACCTCGGCGCGATTGAGCTGCTCGAACGCGCGGGTGCTCAGCGGATCCGCGAGGCGACCGCGGGGCTCTGGCTCGACCGCGAGGTGCGTGCCGACGGGGTGTGGGCGCCCTAGTGTCCCGGCTTCCCTAGCCCGCGAGGAACTCGATGGCCGCGGAGCGAAACTCCGGGCTATCGAGTGCGCCGCGGTGATCGCCCGGCACTGTGGAAAGTTGGGCGTGGGGGAGTCCCTCGATGAGGGATTCAAGGCCCTGTGTCATGTCATCTTCTCTGCCCGCAACGAAGAGAGTGGGGATCTGCGGGCCGGTTCCCTTGCTTGGCGCAAAGGGTTCGGAGGCAAGTCCCGAGATGAGGGTGGCGAGCGAGGTGGTGTCCTGGCCTGGCGCGGAGATCATGCCTGCCATCATGCCGACCAGTGGGTTCGCGGGATCCTGTCCAGCAAGTGCAGCCTGTAGCTCTGCCGGGTCAACCGCGGTGAATGGTTCGAATGGGCTGAGCCCACCGAGAACCATGCGGCGCACCCGCGGTGACGCTTCGGGGAGTTCCCATGCGAGACGGGACCCGAGGGAGTAGCCCACCACATCAAACTCACCTTCCGGCGCGTGGGTCTCAATCGCGTCCAGGATTGTGCGCACAACCTCTGAGGTGGTTGCGTTGTCTGGGGACAGCGGGGCGTTGTTCTCGCCATGGCCGGGGAGATCAATTGCGATGACGGATCTACCCGCCGCGCTCAGTGCCTCGGACCACCCGGTTGCGAGAAAGTCCTCTCCGGCGTTGGAAGCGAAGCCGTGCAGCAGGACCACCGGCGTCTTGCCGTTGACTGAAGCTGCGGGGAGGTAGCGGGTGTTGAGAGGCAATGGTCGCCCTTTCGACGGTGAAGTGGGTGCTTTTTTCTATGTTAGTAGAAAATAAATGAATCAACGCTAGACATTATTCTTCTACGATTGTAGAGTTTCCCGCAAGCGCAGTGTTTTGTTCGCTTTGCATGTGAACACCGCTGTAGATGAAGACCGCTGAAAAGGACATCGCCGTCCCGCGCCACGGGACGGCCCAACACCGAGGACACACGCCATGACCGCAACTCCCGAACGAATCGTAGATATTGCCATCGGCTTCATGGGTGCGAAGCAGCTCGATGCCGCAAGTCGCATTGGTCTCTTCTCCGCACTTGCGCATGGACCGAAAGACATCGCGCAGTTGGCGGAGGCCACGAAGCATGCACCTCGTCAGGTGCGCACGCTCGCGGACGCGATGAACTCGCTGGGACTCCTCGAACGCAAGAACGGCACGTATTCGCTGGCAGAGGATGCCGCTGCATACCTCTCGGGAGCGGGGGAGATCGATCTCACTCCCTTCATCGCCTTTCTTGGTGACATCAGCTACAAGCAATGGCTGGGTTACGACCGCACCGTCGACACCGATGAGGCGGGCACCCTTGATCTCGACGAGGCCGGCTGGGGCGACTTCATGGACGGCGTCATGACCTACAACGCTCTGCACGCTGAGCAGTTTGGGGCAGCGTTCGACTTCACGAGCTACCGCAACGCGCTCGATTTTGGTGGCCTCGCGGCAGGATTCTCGCTCGCTGCGATGACTCAGAACCCCGAGCTCAATACGCGCTTCGTCTACGCCCCTGATATGTCAGGATCGATTGCTGAAGCCGTTGAGGCTGCGGGCTTCTCCGGCCGGGTCACTGTGGAAGACGCTGAAACGGAGACGGCAAAACCCGGTGGTGAGCACGATCTGGTGCTGCTCACCCACGTGCTGCACCGTTTCAATGAGTCGCAGAACCTTGCGATCCTGCAGGCGGCTCGCGATGCTGCGGCCCCCGGAGCAACGTTGATGCTGCTTGACTTTTTCCTCGATAATGACGGCACTCAGCGAAAGATTGACGCGCTGCATGCCGGTGAGTACTTCAACATCGACGGCACCGTCGTGTATCCGATTGATCAGGTCGAGGGGTGGCTCGCTGCGACCGGCTGGCGCTCTGATCGCCTCGTTGCGCTTCCGGGCAGCCCGCGGGTGCTGGTAGCAACAGCGATCTAGTGTGGCAAGCGTGAGACGCACATGATCACCTCGGTCTGTGGGCCCGTCGCGGGCAGCGCCTTTGATGTGCTGCTCGCCGCGGAGCCCCTGCTGCTGCGTGCTGCGCCGCAAACAAGAAACTCGGGCGGTGCTGCGTGCGAGGCCGAGTTTGAGCGAGCACCAGTCACCATCGAACGGCTCGGGCGACTGCAATTGGGGGAGTCAAACAGAGACGACCGCACGCTCGATGCTCGCGATGCGAAGGGAGCTCTCGAACGGCTCGCGCAGGCTGGTTCTGTCGCGGTGATCGTGCTTGATGATCCCCGGGCCGGGCCGGAGCGACCGGCATTGATGGCTGAGCTTAGCCGCGAAACCGGAGTCACGCTGATTCGAAGCGTGGGGGGATCGGGGGTGGAAACGCCCGATGCCCTGTACGCTCACCTGAGCGCACAGCTCGGCGCCCGCGAACACCCAGCGGGCATTGTCGGACTGATCTCTGCGCGTGACCATCACGAACGTATCGCCGCTGCGGCTCAGGCCGCGCGAGAGGCAGGAACGGCGATCCTGATTGATGCAGCGGCGGGAGCCGACGAGGTGTCTCGTGCGCTTGTGGCCAGTGATGCCGCGGGGTTGGCTCGTGAGCGCGTAGTGCTCACCGGTGCGACCACCGCGATAGCCGCACGTGATATCGAGACCGGGGTCACTACGACTGGCGTTGATGAGGCCCGGCTGCTCGCACTCCTCGCACACGGCACAGCGCTGTGCTTTGACGATCTCGGACGGATCCCGAACGTGCGAACGGTTGTCTCCGATCACAACGTCGCGGAGACGATCATGCGCTGCGCAGAACTGGGGGCGGCACACCGAATTCTGCTGAGTTCGGGGATACGGAACAAACACCGTCTGACCGCCTGGGGTGGCAACGGGCTTGAATTTGTGCCGGAGCAATTCGCGCCGTATCTGCGGCTCATGGGACTGTCCGACGAACTGGTGCGAGCCGTGTCCGGTGGCAATGCGGTGCGAATCCTAGGGAGGACAGGCAGCGATGAGTGAAATTGAGATCCCGGACCTTCGTGGCCTGGTGCAGACCGTGCTCGGCCCGGTGGCTCCAGAGAAATTGGGGATGACGCTCATGCATGAACATCTCTTTCTCGACATTCGCAGGCCTCTCCACTCGCCGCGTCCGCGTGCCGGTGAGTGGGAAGAGAGCGCAGAGGAACCGCTGACGCTCAGTAACCTGGCAGCGGTGAGGCGGGGCTCGGTCAATTCTGACAACGACATTCTGGGGGACCCAGAACTCATGCTCAGAGAGGTTTCGGCCTTTGCCCAGCAGGGAGGCGGCACAGTGGTCGAAGTTACCCCTTCGGGGGTGGGGCGCGATCCGCGGGCACTTCGTGAGCTCAGTCGCGCGTCCGGTCTGCACGTGGTGATGGGGGCGGGGTGGTACCAGCGCGATCTTCACCCGGCAGGCTTTTCACAGCTGAGCGACCGAGAACTCACCGAGCAACTTGTCCGCGATGTGGTGGTCGGAGTGGGGGCGCGGCCAGGCCAGGAACCGATCCGATCCGGGGTGATCGGTGAGGTCGGAGCCGAGGGGCAGCCCGTGGATCCGCAGGAGATGCGAAGCGTGCGCGCGGCTGCCCGGGCCTCAGCGCTTACGGGCGCGCCGATCACTCTGCACATGGGCGGTTTTGGCGAAGAGAGACTGCGGGTGCTCGACGCGATTGAACAGGAGGGGGCCGATCCACGATCCGTGGTGTTTGGGCATGCCGGATCCATTGCGGAAGACATGCCTCTGGCTCGCCGACTGCTTGAGCGTGGGGCCGCGGTCGAGGCTGATTTTCTTGGCACGACCGGCAGCCCGTGGGGCACGCTCTTCCCGTATACCGATCGGAGCGTGGCCCGCGGGTTTGCGGAGCTGGTTGCAGACGGCTGGGGTGCGCAGCTCGTGCTCGGCAGCGATGTCTGTCAGCGGGTGCAACTGCAAGCCTATGGGGGGCACGGCTACGGCTATATCGTCGACCAGTTCTTGCCGACACTCGTGGAATTCGGTGTCCCCGAGCTAGCGCTCAAGCAGATCATGGTGGAGAACCCGGCCCGCATTCTTGCTTTTCGATCTCCTAATCCTGCGGCGAGCTACGGCTCACCGGATTAGGGCAAGTCTGAGCGGCGCAGTCTGGCAATATAGTCGGTCACCTGTGCTTCGAGGATCTCCGGAACGAAGAAAGCAGGGCTGACGACCCGGGTCACGGTAGCGCCGAGCACCATCATAATGATCTCGTTCGCGAGCTGCGCGTCGGAGGTGGGGTTCAGAATATCTCCGTCTTCCCTGCCCTCTTTGAGATACTGCAGATATTCCGTGGTCCAGCCAGACAGGTGCTCGTCGTAGTCGTGATTGAGCTCGGGGCTGAACACGCACCGCTCCCAGAAAGAGAGCAATACGCGAGCAGCGGTCGCATCTTCCTCCTGGATCGGGAGCGTGAAGCGGATCGAATCCTCGAGAGCCTCGATGCCTCGTTTCCCCGCGACATGAGCGTCAAGGCGCTCGCTCAAGGCATGCAGTGAGCTTTCGTATGCGCCCTTGACGATCGAGTCCTTGCCCGAGAAGTAGTGCTTCAGCGCGCCGTTCGCGAAACCCGCGCGCGAGGCGATTTCGCGCATGGTTGCTGCTTCGATCCCGCCCTCGACGATCAGATTCCAGGTCACATCGACGATGTCTTTGCGGCGCTGGTCGTGGTCGATGATCTTCGGCATTGGCCCATCCTTGAGGCAGTGAAAGGTGCTGGCTGCCGCTTGGCAACCACAGAGGAACTTATTGTTCTCCATTGTAGAGGAAAAACATCTGAGGTCGATATGTAATCTTGGTGGAGGGAGGATGGGGAAGTGCTAGAGCGTGATTGACTCCACAGGGAAGGTCAACACGATTGCCCCGCCGGTGGCGTAGTTTGCGACGTCGGCTTCGACAGTCTTGCCCTCGGGCGATGCCATTGCCGCTCCGAGGGCGGCCTCATTGGCGAACGTCGCCTGGAAGATGGCGAAGTAGGGAGCTTCGCCGGGATCGGTGATCCCGATAGAGAAAGTAATGTCTTGCACGCCGGGGAGCTTGGCGCACAGAGGCAAGTGCGTGCCGCGATAGTACGCCTCAAACTCGGCGCGGTCGGTGGGCTCGGGGTAGAGGACGGTGAGTTTGTGCACGGTGGATCCTTATCTGTCCTGGAAGTTATGGGGTGGGGAGGGGGCTAGTCGAGTGTGTACACCTTGCGCCCGGCAAACCAGGTCTCGGTGACGGTGGTCTGCACGAGTTCGTTTGCGGGGTGATCGAAGGGATCGCGATCCAAGATCACAAAGTCGGCCGATTTGCCCGGTGTCAGCGACCCCACTTCGTCGGCCAGCCCCATGGCTTCAGCGCCGCCGATCGTGAAGGTCGCGATAGCCTCTTCAAGCGTGATCGCCTGCTCTGGCCAGAGCGTGCCGGGGTACTGACCGCTCGGATCCTCGCGGGTGACAAGGCCGTGAATGCCCTCCCACGCGTTGGGTGACGGTGATACCGGCCAATCGGATCCGCCCGCGACCACGGCTCCCGCGTCAAGCAGCGCGCGGTTGGGCTGCATGTGGTCGGCGCGCTCCCGCGGTAGCACTTCGCGGATCGCTTCCACGATCGGGCCTGGCACCCAGATGAATGGCGAAATGTCAGCCGCGACACCGAGGGGACCGAAGCGCTCGATATCGTCAGGGTGCACGAACTGGCCGTGCGCCACCTGGTAGCGGGTCTCGGTGAATCCTTCGCCGCGGAGCGTCTCCACCGCGTTCAGCACGGCGTGCACGGAGGCGTCGCCGGTGCAGTGGACCTTTGCGGAGAGACCGACCTTGGCAACGCGGCGCAGCCAGTCGGTGAGTTCTTCTGGGTTGAGCAGAGTCTCCCCGTGATGGTGATCGCCGTGTGCATCGTCGGGCAGATACGGCTCGATGAACGCCCCCGTGCGGGTCGGCGGTACACCGTCGAGAAAGATCTTTACAAAGTCGGGACGGTGGTGTTCGGTGCGGAAGCGCTCGCCGTCAAAGACGAGATCCTCGCCGATCGTTTTGTACCCGAAGATCTCGTCGTTGATGAGCATCGAGGAGACGACCCAGGCGTTGAGCCCATCAGCCTCATCGAGCGAACGCAGCGCCGCAAGTATCTGGGTTGACACCCCAGCATCCTGGAATGTGGTGACGCCGTAGGAATTCAGAATCTCGACTCCGCGCTGCACCGAGCGGCGCTCCTCCTCGGCGGTAAGCGCCCCCGCCGCCTGCTGCGCGTGCGCAACCGGGATCCCGGCGGCCTCGAGTAACACCCCGGTTGGCCGACCGGCTTCGTCAACCACCACACCCTCTTGCCCGGCCGTGACCCCGGCAACTTCCATCGCCCGGCTGTTTGCCCATCGGTTGTGGTGTGAGTCGTCCGTGAGAACGACAGGCCGCCCGCCCGCGGCAGCGTCAAGTTGAGCGAGAGCCTCAGCAGTATTGATCTCACCGAGCCGGTCACTCGCCCAGGGTGCACCAACGATCCAGGCCCCCTCGGGCAACGTTGCTGCGTGATCTCGCACCGCCTCGACGATTCCCGCGAGATCCGCGCCGAGAGGAACGTGAAGCTCAAAGAGTTCTTCTTTGCCCGCGAGAAAATGGTGATTGTGCACGTCGACGAGTCCGGGCATGACAAACGCGCCGCCGAGATCCCGAATCTTGGTGTGCGGCCCCGCTTGCTGGTGTATCTCGGCGCTCGTGCCCAGAGCGGAGATACGACCGTTCGTGACTGCGAACGCCTCCGCCCGCGGCTGCAGAGGATCAACCGTATAGATGCGGCCGTTGGTGAGAATGAGTTCTGGCTGGGTGTGGGTCAACGTCGACTCCCTACTTCGGTGATGAGGTTCTGCGTCAAGCCTTTCACAAGCGACTGCCGCCGTTATTGTGCGGGGGCGCTGTGGGCTTGTGATTCCGTGTTGATTCTGGGTGACGAGTGCTGCTCTGAGAGTGCTCGGTCGCTCACTCTCCGCTAAGGATCACGCCAGGATAGAAACACGGTCGCCCGCTGTGACCGGTAAACGACAGACAAGGATGTTTTTCATGGGAACCAAGAACAGCGACGTTCAGGGACGCGTCGTCGTCGTCACAGGCGGAGGCACCGGGATCGGTGCCGCTATTGCGGAGCGCTACACGGACGACGGCGCGACCGTGGTGATTATTGGCCGCCGCATCGGTCCGCTCGAAGAGGTCGCCGCCCGGATCGGCGCCACCGCGATCGTGGCCGACGCATCTGACGGCGCCTCCGCGCGAGCAGCCGTGGAGGAAATCGTCGAGCGCTTCGGCACGATCGATGTGCTCGTCGCAAACGCCGGCGGGCACGGTTTTGCTGCCGTGGGAGACACGAGCGACGAAGACTGGGACTCCGCGATCAAGGTCAATCTGTCGACGGCGTTTGTGATGGCGCGCGAAGCCTTGCCAGCCCTGCTGTCGAAAGGTGGGGGTGAGATCGTAATCGTCTCCTCACTCGCTGGCCTCTTCGCAGGCCCCTCTGTTGCCGGGTACACGGTCGGTAAACATGCACTGATCGGCCTCACCAAGAGCCTCGCACGCGACTACAGTCGCAAGGGTGTGCGCGTCAACGCCGTCTGCCCTGGATGGGTACGCACCCCCATGGCCGACGCAGAAATGGACGAGTTTGCAAGCCACGCCCCCGAGATCGCGGATCGTGACGCAGGCTACGCCGCCGTCACCCGCGACGTGCCGCTCGGGCGGGCAGCTGAGCCCTCCGAGATTGCCTCGATCGTGCGCTTCCTCGGCTCCTCGCAGTCCTCATACATGACGGGATCCGTGCTTGTGGCTGACGGCGGCGCCCACATCGTGGATCTCCCCACGGTCGCGTTTGAGCACGCCGGGATGTAGAAACGATATTGCTGTCCGGAGGAAAGCTGGCGTGCCTCCAGCTGTTGCCTCAACGCTCATCAATGCTTTTGTGAAACTGGTGTAGATCGCGCGGACGATGTAGTTCTGGCGCTCAGGATCATACACAGATGGGGTTCATTTCGAGAGATACTCGGAAAGAACCCCATCTGTGTTCGATAGCTACTAGCTCCCGAGATAGGCCGTGCGCAGCAGCTCAGGATCTTTCTCAAGATCCGATGCCGGTCCCTGCGGGTGGCTCACCCTGCCACCCGAGACGACGAGGGCCTCGTCGGCGATCCCGAGGGCGAGGTGGGTGAACTGCTCAACGAGCAGCACCCCCACTCCGGACTCCGCGATCTTTTGGATTACCGGCAGGATGCGCATGAACACCACCGGGGCGAGGCCAAGCGACATCTCGTCGATGAGCAGATACTTCGGCTTCGAAGCGAAGGCGCGCGCGAGTACGACCATCTGTTGTTCGCCACCCGAGAGCAGCACTGTCTGCGAATCGATCCGCTTCTCAAGCTCCGGGAACGATGCGAGCGCCTCCTGCACACCCGCTTCCGATTTCGCGGTAAGCATGATGTTCTCGCGCACAGTGAGCGAGGGGAAGATGGCCCGACCCTGCTCGATGTGTGCGATTCCAGCTCGGGATCGCTGCACCCTGCTCCACTTCGCGATTGAATCGCCGTCAATGCTGATGTCACCCCTGGAATGAGGGATGACGCCCGAGACTGACTCGAGCAGGCTCGTCTTGCCGGCACCGTTTGGGCCAACGAGCGCCACAACCTGACCCTTCTGGAGTGTGACATCTACATCGGAGATGACGGGGCCTGCGCCGCGGCTCACCGCGACTCCAGACAATCGTAGTTCGCTCATGAGTTGATCTCCGCATCTCCCATGTAAGCCGCGATCACGGCCGGGTCGTCAAGAACTTCCTGCTGCGGGCCCTGCGCCAGCACCCGGCCGAAATCAAGCACGGTGATCTCGGTGCAAACAGTGCGTACAAGATCGAGGTCGTGCTCAATGATCACGATGGCCGTGTCGAAACGCGACGGGATCCGGCTGAGCCGCTGCCCAAACTGCAGATGCTCGTCGTGCGAGAGCCCGGCGGCTGGCTCATCAAGGATCAGTACCTTGGGGCCGGAGAGTACCGCGGCCGCCACCTCGATCAGTCGGCGGGTGCCGACGTCGACGGTTGACAGCCTTTCCTCGGGTGCTGGGCACCCCAGGAAGGTTAAGGCATCGGTGAGTTCATCATTGTCGATGCACTCACGCGTCACGAAGCGTACGTAGGACTCGACCGTGAGCTGGGGCGGAACCCGATCCTGCTGGAAGGTGCGACGTAGGCCCAGGCGAGCTCGCGCCGCGGGTGCCAGCCGGGTGATGTCCTGGCCATCAAGCAGCACCGTTCCTGTGTGCTGCGGCAAGAACCCGCTCACCGCATCGACGAAGGTCGACTTGCCAGCACCGTTCGGGCCGATAAGTCCCATGATCGAGCGGGGGCGCACCTGCAGCGACACACCGTCGAGCGCCTTCAACGCACCAAACTGGACACCGAGGTCGACGACTTCAAGCACGGGCGGAGCGTCAGCGGGAACTGGGTTGGCAGCTTCTGGCACGGCGAATACATCGAGCACGCTCGTCCCGACCTCGTGCGCGGTGAGGTCGGCGCCTTCCACCAGTCGCTTACGCGAGCGCTTGCGGAACAAGTTTCGGATTCCCTCGCCCAGGTTGGTGCCACTCGTGAGGGCCTGGATCCCGAGCAGACCAAACACGACGAAGCCCCAGTCTTGCGGCACGCCCCACTTCTTCAACAGTTCTGGCACGAGCACCCAGAGGATACCGCCGAAGATGGCCATATCGATGAGGTAGGCGCCGCTCATGACCGCGAGGATGTAGAGCGCGAGCGACTGCAGTGGGGCGAAGCTCGACGCGAAAGGGAGCTGTACTTGACCCGCGATCAGCCCGCCTGAGATACCGCCGAGCGCCGCGCTCACCGCGAACGCTGAGAGCTTTGCGGAGCTGACACTCTGCCCAACGGCTGCCGTACCGCGCTCTGAGAACGCGACAGCTTTCCAACTGCTTCCGATGCGGCTGCGCTGCAACCACGAGATCAGCAGGGCGCAGAGCACGAGCACGATGACCGCGAAGAAGAAGTACTCGCGATCGCTCGAGAAGAGCTCGGGCCGCGACACCGGAATGCCGTCGACGGACCCCGGAAATTGGATCTGGATGAGCATCACGTCGAACGCCGCGGCGAAACCGAGGGTGACAACGGCGAGGTTGACGCCGCGAAGACGAAGCGCCGGGAGACCGATCAAAATACCGGCGAGCCCTCCTGCGACGCCACCAGCGAGCAACCACACGGGGAAACCGCCGGGGATCTCGTTGACGCTCATCCAGGCAACGACCCACGCACCGATCGCGGCGAAGGTGAGCTGGGAGAGAGCGATGATGCCTGCGGAGCCGGTAACGACACCGAGACCGAGTACAGCGATGATCGCCGTGACCGAGCTGATTGCGAGGAAGACGTAGTAGCCGGAAAGCCCGACGCTTAATCCCCAGCCGACTGCGAGTGCGACGACCGCGATGACGAGGGGAAGGGCAGTGCGAAGACGACGGTTAGCGAGCAGCATCCCACACCTCCTTACGCTGCGACCACAGCAGCAGAATGACGATGAACAGGAAGGGGATGAAGTTACGCACAAACGACACAGCGGGGATCTGCGCCACGATTCCGGTAATGATCCCGAGCGAGAGACCGCCGACCACTGCGAGATCGAGGCGCCTAAAGCCGCCGAGCAGCGCGGCAGCCGCGGCTGGGATGATGAGCATCGACAAGCTGATGGCATCGTTGGACTGAGAGGGGGCAATCACCATGATCGTGATTGCTGAAATGGCGCCGGTCACGGCCCATACGCCGATCGAGAGGGGTTTTGCTGCGATGCCGATGAGTTCGGCGGTTGTCGGGCGTTCAGAGAGAGCGCGCAGCTTGGTGCCGACGGTGGTCTTGCGAAGCAGAATCGAACAGGCTGCCGCCACGGTGATCGCCAGCGCCGCCATTACGACGGTAACCCAACTCACTACGACACCTGCGACCGAGAACGCTGGGCCAGAGAGGATCGGTTCGAAAGGCTGAGGCTTGTTGCCGAACATGATGAAAGAAAGTGAAATCAGCAGGAGGAGCGGAGCGACGGTCATCGCTGACCGTAGGGTGACGGTCGACTCTGACAGCCAGGTTGCCGCGATCCACCCGATGATGCCGCTCAGTAGCGCCCCGACGATCACTCCTGCGATGATTGCGAACCAGGTGGGAAGGCCGAGCTTGTCGGCGAACCACACAGCAGAGAATGCTGCGAACATTCCGGTTGCAGCTTGGGCAAAATTGACGACTCGCACGAGCCGGGACATCAGAGTGAGGGTCACGGCGAGCACGGCGTAGAGACCGCCGGACGCGAGACCCGCGAGAGCGCCCTGGAGGAGCGCGCTCCCGTTCACGGGTGGCTCCGTGGGCGTTTACGGTTGGATATGGTGCACATGTGGATCCTTTGGTGCCAGAGGTTGAACGGTTGAGCAGAGCGGACCAGTCTCACCTCACGGTGAGTATCTGGCCCGCTCCGTTCTGTCACGCTGCTGCGATTATCGATCGCTACTTGCTGCTCGGAAACAGCAGCCAATCTTCGGCAGCCTTTTCCCAAGCCCGTGTGCCCGACTTAAGCTCGACGGGCCATGCGCCGGGCTCGTAGTCTTGCTCTGCAGCCTTCTTGAACTGATACTCGTAAGCGACCATCGGGTTGTCGATCGGATCCATTCCTTCGAGCGCCGCAGCAACGGACTCTCGGGTAATGTTGCCGTCAATGCTCTTCAGTACTTCGACGAAGTAGGTTGCTGCGAGGTAGCCGCCCTGACTGAACGAAGTCAGTGCGATATTGTTCTCCTTCATCAGGCCACTCCAGTCAGCGTTGATCTCGCTGTCTTCAGTGAAGGGGTAGAACTCGGCAGGAATGTGTGCGCCGGCGCTCGTCCAATCGAGAGCTTTCGCAAAGTTTTCGCTGTAGACGCTTGTGAGGAAGAGGAACGTGACATCATCCCAGCCCTGAGCTTGTGCTGCTTTCACTTGACCAATCGCGTCGGGCTCCATCGCGTTTACAGCGATCGCCTTGCAGCCCGCTTCCTTCGCCTTCACGATGTAGGGCGTGTAGTCAGACCCGCCGTAGGGAACCGTGTCGTCGACAAAGATTGGCTTCTTGCCGGTGATCTCGGTCCAGCGTTCCACGCCCGCGGTGTACGCGGGCAGCGTGGAGCCTGCGATCTCAAGCATTACGCAAATGTCATCGATGCCGAGATTCTCGGAGCCGTTGAGAAGAGTGAGGGTCATGTCGTTGTAAGGTCCGATGTTGACTGGAGCGATACTGGGGGAATTGAAACACCCCGGATCTACACCGATACCGGGCATCGACTTGACGCCCTCCTGCTCGTAGTATTTCTTGTTGATATCGCACTCGATGAGGGATGCGCCGCCGATGAGGGCGACAACCTCGTCGCTGCCGACAAGCTCTCTGGCCGCCGCGGTCGCTGCCGCGGGATCGCCCTTGTCGTCGACCGTGTTGTATTCGATCTTGTGGCCGTTTACCCCGCCGTCTGCGTTCACGCGATCGAATACCGCCTGGGCAGCTTCCGATGCTTCGGGGAATGTTGCCGCGCCACTCAGCGTGTTCACTGAGCCAATCTTGATCGGGGCTCCCTCGCCGCCGCCATCAGATCCGGCGCAACCCGTCAGGGCAATAGCGGTGACCGTAGTCATCGCGGCAATGCCAGCAATTTTTCTTTTCATGAGGTTCCTTCTGTTGGTGACCTGTATAAGTACTGGGCTGTGAAGTGTCAGTTTTGGGCCTACACCGGCTGCACGTCGGGGTACTCGACAGAGCCGATGGGGTAAATGTGGCCGCCTGCTCGTGAGTGCTCGGCTTCGCCGTCGCTGTTGATGCCGAGGAAGATCCCTGTCGTCATCAGCTGGTAGCCAAGGTCGTGGAGCCAGACGCTTGCGACGGCGATCCGGAACTCACGGAAGCAGAAGAGGTAGAGTCCGTCGGCAAATTTCCACACCGTTGACATGTCCATGTCGCCGTGGCCTCGCTGCACGCCCTGCACGCACTGCCAGGCGTAGCGCTCGCTCGAGATATAGACGTGCTCGTAGAGGTGATGCGGGCTGTAGCGGTAGAGGTTGCGCTTGCCGATGAGGTCGCGTGACGGCCCGGGCACCTCGCCGCTTGGGGTCCCACCATCGGTGACAGCGGACCAGAAGGTTTGCCCAACCTGGGGCTCGCCCTCTACAGCGGTCTCCGCGATCTCGGAACGGGTGACGAGCCCGCGGTGGGTCGACTCGGAGTAGACCACGGTGATGGCTTCGCGCTCGCGTGATTCAAGCGGCAGGTGCACGAAAACGACGTCTTGGCGCACACGCACGGCGTCGTAAGGATCGTCGAGTTCTCCGTCTGAGGCGAGTGCTCCTGTTCCGCTCCAGCGCACTGAGTCGGCGCCGAAGCTGAGCGTGAGGGTCGAGCCGTCTTCAAGTGTGAGCCCCAGCGCCGTGCCTTCGAGGGAGATACTGCCTAGGCGGTAGGTGTCGATCCCCGCGGCGAACTCGTCGTAGCTTCGCCACTCGTTGGGATCGGCGGCTGTCACGTCGGCAGCGGTGAGATCAGAAGTTATGGTCGTCATTGGCCAGGATCCTTTGTGTCGTCGTCGTTGAAGAGCTGAGCGGGAAGCTCACCGAATCTTGATATTCGGGGTGGAACTCTTACTGTAAGGACACAAAGGCTCCGGTGGAGTGCTCTCTGCGGGCAGACACAAGGGTCGTGCCCGGTTCGTCAATGAGTGTCACAACTCGGTCACACGGGAATGAAGCTCGCCGATTGAGCGACGCAGGAGTCGAAATCAAGGGAAACGTGGCCGTGGTTTCGACTCCTGCATTCGCTCAACCGGCGGAAGGGTTTGCCTTTTCGGGGGAGCCTAGCGGCGGAAACCGCGGAACATTTTTGCTTCGAGAGCTGAGTTCGGTTGACGGAACTCACTCGGGGAGACGCCGTAGGTGGACTTAAACACCCGGCTGAAGTGGGCTGCGTCGGTGAAGCCCCATCGGGCCGCAATCGCTGAAACAGTGCGGTCGGCGATCACGGGATCAAGCAGGTCAACGCGGCACCGCTCAAGGCGGCGCTCGCGGATCCACGTCGAGACGGTGGTGTCGGCCTGACGGAACAGCGCGTGCAGGTGGCGGGTGGAGATGTAGTGCGCCGCCGCGATGCTGCTGGGGGAAAGCTGGGGTGAACCCAGATTTTCGTCGATGTGGGTGTAAATCTTTTGGAGTAGCACCTGGTGGGGATCTCGGTGCGCGGGATCCGTGTCGAGAATGCTTGAGAGCATGGTGCTCACGAGGTCGAGGCTCGTATGAGCGAGCTTCGTGCGCACCCTGTCATCGAGCGGGGAGAGCTGTGCCGGAAACTGAGAGATAAATGCGGTGATTACCGAGGCCAGGCCGCTGTTCTGCTGTCTGAGAGACACGGCCGTGAGCTGCTCCGTGAACGGAATGGGGAGTTCCAAGCGATCCTTCGGGAACATCATGATCAGATTGCGAAACTCTTCGCCGAAGAGGAGCGAGTAGGGGCGAGACGTGTCGTAGATCGATAGGTCTCCAGGGCTCATCACGAGCTCTTTGCCATCCTGTACGAGGATGCTGCTGCCTGACAGGAGGAGGCTGACCTTATAGTAACCGCTGCCCCCGCTCGCAATCGTTTCTGGAGTGCGCTCGACGAGGTGCGGTTTCGCTGTGATCTCGGTAAACGCGATGTTGTCAGCGTCAGCGGAAGACATACGAGCGGCGAATGGCTCGGGGCGGTCAGTACTCACTCGCAGCGGAACAAAGGAGGACGACACCAGGTTGCGGAAGGCGCCGAGACTGTCAGCCTGAGCCGGCGTCTGCGTTGCCTTGGATAGATTTCGAAACTGAGTTGCCACCATGCATTTCACCTCTCAGGGCGAGGATACACCTAAATTTCTGAGAGTGCGTCTTCGAGTGCGCTGACCAACAACGGTAGCTCGTCCGCGCCGAACGCGAGTGGTGGGCGAACCTTCAACACTGAACTCTCGCGGCCGATCCGTGAAATCAACACCCGACGATCCTTCATCGCCTCAACCACCTGTTTGGCGAGGTGGGGTGCAGGCTCACCATCGACCGCAAAATCGAGACCGAGGAACATGCCGGTGCCCTTCGCCACACGCACAAAATCGTGTTTCTCGACCATCGCTTGCAGGCTCGTGAGGGCCGCGGTACCGAGAACCTCTGCGCGCTGCATGAGTTGTTCCGTGGCCATCTCCTGAAGCACGGCCTCGCCCACCGCAGCGGAAACCGGGTTCCCCGCAAAGGTATTGAAAAACTCGTTCTGCGAACCGAACTCGTCGAGCCGCGCTTCGCTTGTGACGACGGCGGACATGGGATGGCCATTGCCCATCGGCTTGCCCATGGTCACGATATCCGGCACTAGGCCCGCGTACTGGTGACCCCACATGTGCGTGCCGGTGCGGCCAAAGCCGCTCTGCACCTCGTCAGCGATCACGAGGCCGCCAGCGGCGCGGACGTGATCCGCGATTGCTGTGAGTAATCCTTCCGGCAGCCGCGGCATGCCCTCGGTCGAGAACAACGGATCAAAGAGGCACGCGGAGATACCGAATCCCGCCTCCTGAAGCGAGACGATGGCCGTGTCGAGCTGGCGCAGTGTGTCGGCAGCGACCTCGGCGGCGGGGCGCGGATCCACGTCGAGATCTGGCAGGCGCAGGGTTCGCACGTGTGCCCCGAGGGGTTCTTTCGTCTTCAGCCCCGTCGTCATTTCGGCGAGAGAGATGGTGGTGCCGTGGTAGCTGTAGTCGGAGACGATGAGGCCCGTCGCTCCCGTGTGTTGACGGGCGATCCGGAGTGCGAGCTCGTTGGCCTCGGATCCCGAGTTGCCGTAGAAGACACGGTCGAGGCCCGCATCGAAGGTCGCGAGCAGTTGCTCAGAATAGTCGTACACGCGCTCGTTGAGGTAGCGGGTGTGGATGTTGATGCGGGACGCCTGTTCGGTCATCGCCCTGACGACCCGCTCGTTCGCGTGACCGACGTGCGGCACATTGTTGTAGGCGTCGAGATAGCGCTCGCCACTGGCCTCGGTGAGCCAGACACCCTTCGCTGAAACAAACTGAAGTGGGGTGTCGTAGAAGAGCGGGGAGTAGGGGCCGATGGTCCGGTTGCGGCGGGTGATGAGTTCGGCGGTAGTTGCCATGGTGGTGATCCTTGCTTGTGGCGGAGACTTGGGTGCTGGGGCGCGGCTAGTCCGCGATGAACTCGCGGGCGAGACGCACAGTGTTCGGGAGAACCCTAGCGACGAGCCACTCGGGGGTGTCCTCGCCGCGACGATCGGCGGCCCAGCCAAGATAGGTGAGTGCGCGGGCGAGGAGCATCGCGGGGAAGGCGGCGTGATCCGCGGGGTCGAGCGGCCGCCCGGATTCATAGCCGGCGAAGAGGGCATCGCGGTACTCGGCGTAGCGCGGGTGGGGCGTGTAGAAATGGATCGCTGTCGCGAGATCGAAGAGGTGCCAGCCCGCGGCGAAGTCGTCGAAATCGATGAGCACGAGGCCGGCCCCGGTGCGCAGCACGTTTTCGGGGGTGAGATCCGAATGGATCGGGCCGAAGCGATTCTTCGGGGTGCCATATGCGGTGAGTTGCTCGCGGATGCGGAGTATCGCAGCCTCGACCGCCGCGCGATCTTCGCCGACGAGCTCGGCGATCCTGAGCGGATCACCCCACGCCGGCTCGGTGCCGACAAGGCCATCCAGATCCCAGTCGTCGCGGGGCACCGCCATGGTGTAGCCGGATCGTTCGGTGGCATTGTGTACCTCGGCCGCGAGGCGGCCCAGCGCCGCAAAATCTGCCGGGTCGATCGACGCGCTGCCGTCGACTCCCGTACGTTCGTCACCGAAGTTGCCGTGGTTCTCGAGCAGTAACTGCATGTCGACCTGGTGTGCGCCCGCGGGATGATTGTGGCCGACCGTGCAGAAGCCGCGGCCGTCGGGGGAGTGCAGAAAGCTCGGGACCGCGACGCCCTCTCCATGGAGCGCGCGCACGAAATCGAGCTCGCAAGCGAGTTCCGCATCAGAGTGATAGCCCTGGCGGTGTACACGGAGGACGTAGCGGGTTGAAGCGTTGTCTTCCCCGCGGGTATCAGTGAGCGAGAACACGAAGTTCTCACGGTTTTTGAGCAGCGTGAGGGGAGTGTCGGGATCAAAGCCAAAAGTTTCGAGTGCCTCGCGAGCGAGGGCGGTTGCGGCGGTGAGATCTACGCTGGTCATGCCTGTCCTTCCGATGAGTGCGTTCATACGGTAACACGCATCTCGGGGGAAAAGTATATTTTGAGTATAGAAATTATATTTACAGTTTGTGTTGCGGCGCGGCGAGCCTAGACTGAGGGCATGAGCGATGTACGGGAGCAACGTGGGGACCGGATTCGCAGGGCGTCCTCAGCCTGCGTGAACGTCGGCAGCTGAGGACCCGGGCCGAGCTCGTTGATGCGGTGCTCGCGGTGATTGCTGAGAGTGGGGTCACCGAGACCACGATCGATCGTATATCCGCGACGTCGCGGATTTCGCGGGGGACTGTGTATGCACATTTTCCCGGTGGTCGGGATGAATTGTTGCGGGCAGCCTACGAGAGGCTCGGCCGGGATCTCGTCGCGCAAACCCGCGCCGCGGAGGCTGCAGCAATTGGTTGGCGGGAGCAACTCACTGCTCACGCGCGGGCGATGTTCGAACTCGCTGCTGATGCGCGCATCGGGCACTTTTATAATGTCTCCGGCCCGGCGCTTATCGTAAGCGGTGAGGAGCGCGGGATCGGATCCGGCGCGAGCTCGCTCATGATGGCTGAGGTGCTCCGCGCGGCGCAGCGCGCGGGCGAGGTTGATCCGGCCCTGGACCCAGAGGCTGTGGCGTCCCTGCTGGTTGGCGCACTCAGAGAAGCCGCGGCCGGTGTCTCCTCCGGTGTGCGCGATGCCGGAGTCTCCTACACGGCCTTCGCTCGCCTGGTCGAGGGCCTTGCTGTGCGGTAGAAGTAGCCCGCGTTCGTGGTGTGGTGAGGGCCCACCTAAACAGCGAGCGCCCACCTACCCCGCACGCGATTATGTTGGGCACTCGCGATTATGGTGGGCGCTCACCGACCGGTTGCGAACCATTCACCAGCCATCGGGTTGAAAACTATGCCAGGCTGGGAACATGCATAACGAAGGGTTGGATACCGCGGGGTTGTTTGCGGCCATCGTGACCGTGATCGAGGTCATCGGCGTCGTTGTGGTGATCGTGGGTATCGGGATCGCCGCCGTGCTTTCGGTCCGAGCGCTTGTGCGGGGCGGCGGAGGCAGAGCGGCCTACCAGGTGCTGCGCACCACGATCGGCGGCTCGATCCTGCTCGGTCTTGAGATCTTCGTCGCGGCCGACATTATTCATACGCTTTCGGCGCCGTCGTTTGAAGACGCCGCGGTGCTCGGTCTCATCGTGCTGATCCGAACCGTGCTGAGCATGTCGATCCAGATCGAGATCGAAGGCACGCTCCCGTGGCGCCGGGCGCTTCTCACGAGCGGCGGCGAGATCGTAGTGAACGCAATCGCGAACGAGGCGAACGCAAAGAAGTAGCCGAGCCTCCGAGGCAAGTCTCGGACGCCCGGCTACTGTCTAGTCCTCGGGTACCTCAAGCCCGTTGACGCGTTGAATCTCGCGCTGGTAGTCGGCGACTACGCTTTGTGAGATCCTGCAATCTAGGAGGATCGTTCCGCGGGAACCTTCCGCAACCCAGTCGCCGAGCGCATCAAGATCCTCGAGTGCGCGCACAGCGACCCCGCGCGCGCCGAGAGCCGTTGCGACACCGGCGAAGTCTACGTCAGGGATGAGCATCGGGCCCTCGTTGAGGCCCATCGCGCCGTAGAGATGCACCTCCGCTCCGTAGGCGCCGTCATTCCACACCACAATAACGCAGCTGGGTGCCGTGCGGATCGCGGTTTCAAGGTCAGCGAGGGCCATCAGCCCGCCCCCGTCACCCGTGTTCAGCACGACAGTGGTGTCGGGAACGGCAGCAGCGATACCCGCGACGGTGGGGAATCCGAGCCCGATGGTCTGGTAGGCGGTGCCGACCATGATCATTCGTTCGGGGGCAGCGACGGGCCAGTACATGTTGGCCCAGCCGATGAAGTGACCCCCGTCGGCGGTGACATGGCGTTCCTCGGGAAGCAGTTCACCGATCCGCGTTGCCACCGCGCGCGGATCCAATCGCCCGTCAGCGCAGATCCCGTCTGGGTGTTCCGAAAGACCGGTGCTGCGCACGCGTCGGGCACCGTCAGGCTCGAGTCCTGTCACCCGTTCGCGCCAGCCACCACTGGGGGTCACTGTGGGCTCGACAGTTTCGGATTCCGCGAGGCCGAGCAACAGCGACCCGAGCAGCGCCCGCGCGTCCCCTTGCAGCAACAGATGAGTGATCGGATGGTTCGTCTTTGGCGGTGGAACCTGCTCGTCATCGATACGGATGACCGTGGTGCCGGGACCAAAGAGATCACCGAAGCGCATCGTGAACTGGTTGAGTGCCGCACCGACAACCACAGCAACATCGGCCTCGGCAATAACCGACATGGCCTCCAAATGCCCAAAGCCGCCCGTGAGACCAAGATCGTATTGTGCTTTGGGAAAGATGCCGCGGGCGAGCGCTGTTGTGGCAGTGACCGCGCCCAGTACGTCCGCGAGCTCACCCAACTCCGCGGACGCACCCGAAAGATGCGCTCCGCGTCCAGCAAGAATGACGGGGCGTTCCGCCTCGCGAAGCGCGAGCAGAGCAGCCTCCATCTGATGGCCCGCCGGAGCGGAGGGCATCGCCGTCCCACGCGGCTGTGGGGACGTAGCGAGCGTGGTGTGATGTTCTGCGACGGATGCGCTGAGCGAAGCAATGGTCGCGGGGTCGTTCAGGTCGATCCCCTGGCTCGTTTTCGGGTTCGCGACGGCCTCGGCATTCACAAGGTCGTAGGGGATCCCGAGCACCACCGGGCGGCGCAGACGCTGCGCGTAAGAAACCGCGCGATCCACCATCCGCTCGATATTTGTGACCGACAGCATGTGAGTGCGCACGCCGAGGGCCGCAGCAAGCATTTCCTGGTCGACATCCCAGGGGCGCGGACCATTACTCGGCGCATCGCCGACGACCACGAGCATTGGGGTGCGCGCCTGGGTCGCTTCCGCGAGCGCTGTCAGCGTGTTCGTGAAACCAGCTCCGTACGTGGTGGTCGCGATCGCGATCTTTCCCGAGACGCGCGTGTAGGCATCCGCTGCCGCGACCGTCGCCGCCTCGTGCCGCACCGCCGTATATCCGACGCCGACCTCCCCGAGGCTCTCAATGAGGTGCGCATTTCCGTTGCCCATCAGGCCAAAGCTCTGCTCAGCATGACGCGCGAGTGATTCAGCGAGGATGCGGGTGAGTGTGGGGGCGAAGCGGGAGCGGCGGTAGTAGACATACAGATCCTTTACGAAGAGTGAATCGAAAGATGGGAAACCGTGTATGTCTCGCCCGGGTGTCCTGTTCCCGGGCAGCAGCGCCCCTTTTTCGAGCGCCTTTGCCGGCCGGACCGGAATCGAACCGCTCGGCACTGGACACCTACATCTTAGAGGCTTCGCGACGTTGAGGTGACGGTAACTCACGCATTTGCCTAAAGCTGCCGTCGGCTTGACTGCGTGCGTCAACTCCGACGGAGCTCATTGTCTGCTGATCCGCCCCGATTCACAATATAAAACATACGAGTGTTGAGCACTCGCCCAGTGTGAAATTCAACGAAGAAGATGAAGGAAGGGCCAACATGCATATTCGTACCCGCACACAACGGGGGGTCGCAGCGCTCGCCGCAGTACTTCTTGCTGCCTCGCTCGCCTCCTGTGCTCCGTCGGCCGATGACGGTGGTGGTGAAGTGCTCACCATCGGAGTGGTTGGAAACTCTAAGGATCAAGTGCAGCCCTACACCCAGCAGGGTTCGTCCTCCGCTTCTGCCCTTTACAGGCAGGTCTATGAAGGCTTGACTGCGACGGATCCGAGCGGTGCTGTTATCTACAAGCTTGCAGAATCAATGACCCCGAACGAGACGCTTGACACTTGGACCGTGAAGCTTCGGGAAGGTGTCACAACCCATGCCGGAGAAGAGTTCGTGGCTGAAGACGCAGTCGAAAGCCTGAAATGGATGCTTGATCCAGATAACGCCTGGGCTTTCGCTACTCAGATCGGTTTCATTGACCCTGAAGGCCTGAAGATCATCGACGACTACACCTTCGAGATGAATCTCAATAGGCCATATGGCCCGGTGCCGAACGCACTCGCGATGGATCGTGTGCTGATGCGGAGCCTGAAGGGTGCAACTGAAGATGCGCCTGCGGGCACGGGCCCTTTTGAGGTGGCATCGTTCACCGCCGGACAGGAAGCACAACTCACCCGCTTTGATGACTACTGGGGCGAGAAAGCTGGAGTTGAGAAGGTAAAGCTTTCGTTCTTCCAGGATCAGCAGGCGGTCACCAACGCGCTCCGGGGTGGACAGGTCGATATTGCGCATGGGATTCCGTTCACTGATGTGCCCTCACTGGAAAAAGAGCCGGGCATCAACCTGCTCGTAAGCGAGACCGCTAGCTACCCCTTCATGTCGATGAACATGAGTGTTCCTCCTTTTGACAACCCCAAGGTGCGCGAGGCCATGCGACTGATTGCGGATCGCGAAGAGATCGTGGAGAAGGCATTCGGCGGCTATGCCGTGGTCGGAAATGATTACATCGGTAAGAACACCTCCTGCCCGACCCCTGATGTGCCACAGCGGAAGCAGGATCTGGAGCGAGCAAAGCAGCTTCTCGAAGAGGCGGGTGCCACGGATATCAATGTCGACCTCGTCACCGATGCCGCGTTCCCAGGAATGATGGAAATGGCCCAGCTGTACGCCCAGCAGGCGGCGAAGGTGGGGGTCACGATCAACGTGAAGAAGCTTGACGTGGCCTCGTTCCTCAACCGCTGGCTCGAGTGGCCGTTCCACGTCGGCTACACCTCGAGCCCGTACCTGCTGACTGCGACGAGCCACTTCCTTCCGGGAGGCTCTGAGAACTCGACCCACATGGACGACGCCGAGTACAACGCGCTGGCTGACAAGCTGTACATGACCGCCGATCCTGACGAACAGTGTGGGTTTGTGAGTCAGATGCAGGCAATTGAAAACAAGCGCGGTGGTGACATTGTGGTGGTGAACGGCAACAGCATTGCTGGGTACCGTGATGGTGTTACCGGGCTGAAGGAAGAACTCTACGGCAAGAGCGCGTACGCCCTGGAAGGCGTAACGCTGAAGAAGTAGTCTCTGGAATCGGCTTCTTTGGCCGGGGCGTGCCCTGTACCTCTTCGTGGGAGGTGCGGGGCACGCTGCATGAAAGGCTAGCGATAATTCTGCGCGATTTGTTCGGCGGACGCGTGCAGATGCGCGATGACTTCGTCGAGGGGGTCGGGAAGGCTGAAGTGTACGACGGCGATTGCGGCGGGCGGTTCCCCTGGGATCCTGATCGGCACCGCGACGCTTCTCACTCCGTTGACCACCTCTTGAAGGCTGAGCGCGTAGCCTTGCCGTTTCGCCTTGAGTACCGCATCACTGAAATCTGGGCTGCCGAGCAGCGATGCTCGTTCGGCGGGGGTGAGGGACGACTCGATCGCGCGTCCGGGTGCGCCGCGCTCCACCGTGTGTCTCACACCCGGATCTCGCGCGATAGTTGCTTCTACGTTGGCGGGCTCGACGGTGACGAGGGTGACGACCTCGTTGGCGTCGAGCACGGTGAGGAATGCGGTCATGCCAACCGCGTTCGCAAGCTCGGTTACGGCGGGAAGCGCCGCGTTGTGGAGGGCGGGGGCGACACCTCGGGCTAGAGCGGTGATCTTGGGGCCGAGACGGATCAGACCGGCGTCGTTGCGGATCACGAAGCGGTGCTGCTCAAGTGTGCGCAGGATCCGGTAGGCGTTCGATCGGTGAACGCCGAGCTGATCGGAGAGTTCGCTGATCGAGAGGGGAGACTCTGCGTCGGCGAGAATCTCCAGGGCTTGTAGCCCGCGAGAGAGCGTCTGGGAGCCGGCTGTGGCCGTCCCCTCGGCGCGTGATTGGGTCATGAGACCCATTCTGGCCGATCGTATGAGCAGAATCGATGTTGTGGGATCGCGCGTCGCGGTTTATCAGGGATATTGTTCCTGCGCGAGGCCGTGTATCTCCGCTCACAGGTGCTCATTTTGAAGTGTATGCAAGTTCTTATCCACAGATTTTGGGTGAGCGGCCGTAGCCCGGCTGTGTGCCCGCAGACTGGATGCACCATGAACTTTCCCCGCCGATTGGACCTTTATGATTTCACCCTTCCCGCTTTCAGAGCCATCAGTGAGCGACACTCACTTTTTTGCCGCAACTCGTTATCTTTCCAATCGCTTTGACCGGCGAAGTGGGGACGGCGATCTGCGCTATGACGAAGATGCACCGGGCAATCTCATGGACTGGTTTCGGCACGCCACCGCGCGTGTTCCGGCCTTCCCGGTCTGGGATCTGAGCTGCCAGATCGAAGACTTTTTTGATTACGATTTGGGGCTCTACCTTCCAGCGGAATGGGCGTGGTCTCACTCCGACATACTCAGCATGAATCGGGAGCTTCGCTCGCATGAGAAGTGGGCTGAGGCCATTGCGAGCGCGCTGAAGGATCCGACCCCGAGTCAATTCGGGCGCTCTCTTGCTGCGCAGTGGACCGAGAAAAGATCGACCCGTTTCCAGCGCTCTGGAGCTATGTGAACGAGCACTCTGGAGATGGCTATGCCTGGCACCTGATCTCGAAGGACATTACTCAGGAGCGGCTGCCCGCGTACTTGGATCTGGCCCGTGCCACTTTGCTTTCGCAGGGTTCAGAAGCTTTGGTGAGAACAGCGCCAAGTTCTGGAGACCCGCAGGGACCGAGCGAGTCTTGGGCGAGGTTATTTGCTTGCTTCAGGATTTCCCTGGAGAAGGGGTCGATCTGGTGGAAATTGCCCTTCAGTCCAAGGAGCTCTGGTTGACTTTCGCTGTGTTGCGGATGCTCGATTCCCATTGGAGGGGCGTTTGTCTGCCCGAGCATGTTCTGGACCTGGCGAAGGAAGCGGAACGGACCTGGGAAGAAGCGAAAGTGAAAGTGCAATCGAAGGGGTAGAACCGTGAGATTTCAAAAGGTAGAATTAGGGCGTGTCTTTGAATATCAAGAATGAAGTTACGCACGCAAAGGTGCGTCGCCTCGCCACGCTTACCGGGATGAGCCAGACGGCCGCGGTCGATGATGCGGTGGAGCGTCGCCTCCGTGAGATTGAGACGGATCCGTGGGGGTGAAGGGTCCTGCGATTCGGGCGATGCTTGCACGAGCTCAGGAGGTGTTTACTCCGGAAGGGATTGCGGAGACTCGGCGCAGAGAGCAAGAGCTCTATGATCCCGAAACGGGACTTCCGCAGTGATCGTGGATACCTCGGCGATTGTGGCTGTGCTTCACAAGGAGCCGGGATATGAGGCTTTGGTTGAGGTTTTGCACTCGGAGCTTGTGCTGAGAATTTCCGCGGCAAGTTACGTAGAGGTATGTGCTGTGATGTCGCGCGCGCCGGAGAAGCAAGCTCTCGTCAATGAGTTCTTGAAGGTCTTCGATGTTCAAATCATTCCGCTTGATGCGACGCAGGCACGAGTGGCGGCCGAGGCCTACGGGCGGTACGGAAGGGGAGTGGGCATCCCGCAAACCTCAATCTGGGTGATAGTTACTCGTATGCGCTCGCGAAGTCGTTGGGTGAGGCGCTCTTGTGTGTTGGCAATGACTTTGTGTACACCGACGTGAGTGTGGTGCCGGAAGTCGGGTAGTCCCGGAGTCTTCATGGGATCGATGTTGTGGGATCGCGCGCCGCGGTTTATGCTTGGTGTGCGATATTCAGAATGAGTGTTCAAATAGTGAACAAATACCTGTGAAGGCCCCGCTGCTACAGTGTTGTGAAGGAGTAACAGTGCAGTTCCACCACCACGGATACGTCTCTACCGATCCACGTATCGAACCCGCCGCGGGTGTTGGCCTCGACAGGCCGAATGATCTGCCCAGCGAGATCGATGTGCTCATCGTGGGCTCCGGCCCCGCTGGAATTGTGGCGGCAGCGCAGCTCGCACAGTTCCCGAACGTGGTGACCCGGGTTGTTGAGCGCCGGGACGGTCGTCTCGTGCTTGGTCAGGCCGACGGCATTCAGGCTCGCAGCGTTGAGACATTTCAGGCATTTGGTTTCGCGCAGGAGATCATTCACGAGGCATATCAGATCACCGAGACCGCGTTCTGGAACCCGGATCCCGCGAACCCCAACAACATTATTCGCACCTCAATCACCCCGACGATCCCGCGGGCATCAGCGAGTTTCCGCACCTGATCGTGAACCAGGCCCGTGTCATTGACTACTTTGCCGAGTACGCCAAAGCGTCCCCCGCGCGCGGCGACATTGACTACGGCTACGAGTTCATCGGTCTGAACGTCACGGGCGAAGGGGACTATCCCGTCGAGGTTACCCTTCGCCGTGTCTCTGGGTACAGCGGTGCCGGGATCAACACGGAGAAGGTCGAGGGGAGCGGGCCGGCAGAAAAGATCACCGTGCGCGCAAAGTACGTGATCGGAGCGGACGGGGCCAAATCTGAGGTGCGCCGTTCCATTGGTGGTTCCCTCCACGGTGACCAGTCATTCCACGCCTGGGGTGTCATGGACGTGCTGTCGGTGACCGACTTCCCCGACATTCGCAAGAAGAGCATTATCCATTCGGCGGCGGGAAGCATCTTGCACATCCCGCGCGAGGGCAATCACCTCTGCCGGATCTACGTCGACCTCGGCGAGGTCGACGAGAATGATGGTGGAAAGGTCCGCGAGACCTCGCTGGAGGAAATTATTCGCCAGGCAAACGCGATCCTGCACCCCTACACACTCGATGTGCGTAATGTGCCCTGGCACAGCGTGTACGAGGTTGCGCACCGCGTCACCAACCGCTTCGACGACGCGGCTACCTCACCCGACGGCAAGCCGCGCGTGTTCCTGATGGGCGACGCCTGCCACACGCACAGCGCCAAAGCTGGTCAGGGCATGAATGTGTCCATGCAGGACGGCTGGAACCTGGGATGGAAGCTGGGCTATGTGCTTGAGGGGCGCAGCCCCGAGTCGCTGCTGCGGACTTACTCTGATGAACGCCGGGTCACGGCACAGAACCTGATCGACTTCGACCGTGAGTGGTCCGGTCTGATGGCGAGAAAGCCGGAGGAGTTCGACTCCCCGAAGCAGCTTGAAGAGTTCTACGTGCAGACTGCGGAGTTCCCGGCGGGGTTCATGACCGAGTACACCGAGTCAATGCTCACGAGTGCTGGCGAGCATCAGGATCTCGCCACCGGATTCCCGATCGGCAAGCGCTTCAAATCCGTTATGACGACCCGCGTCAGCGACGCGGTTGATGTGCATCTCGGGCACCACCACCGCGCTGATGGACGCTACCGCGTCTACGCCTTCGCGGACAAGACCGGCGAGAAACTGAATCAGTGGGCCGAATGGATGCTCGGCTCGAAGGAGTCTCCGATTCAGCGCTTCACACCGCTCGGCGGAGACGTTGATTCTGTCTTCGATGTGAAGGCGGTCTTCCAGCAGGATCACCACGACGTCGACATTTCGAAGGTCTCAAAGCTCTTCCTGCCACTCTCGGGGCCGTTCCAGCTGGTCGACTACGAGAAGATCTACGCGGCAAAGCCGGAGGACGACATCTTCGAGCAGCGTGGCATTAGCCGTGATGGTGTCGTCGTTGTGGTGCGCCCGGATCACTACGTGGCCGCGATCCTGCCACTCACTGCGACACAGGAACTCGCTGAGTTCTTCGCGCAGACCTTCCTGGACCAGTAGCGCGAGCTCACGGTTTGAAACGGCTGTGGCCCGGATCCGATTGGGATCCGGGCCACAGCCGTTTCGCGAAGCCGGAAACACGAAAAGTACCATCGTGTCCGCCGGGAGTGCATCGACCCGGGGACTTGACACGCGTAGCCTCAGAACTCCACACATTGGCGTGTGATCCACGCGCCGGAGAGGAAGTTTCGATGACTACCAGCCCTTACGAGCACCTGTTTGTTCGCACACTCCGCGATTGCCGATTCGACATGATTAACGAGGCGGAGGCTGCGGGACGAGAACTGCCGAAGAACCTTAGCCGCCCGTGGGCGCTGATGAGCGCGATGGACGTGCCGGAAGCGAAAACCTATCTGACGATGAGCTGGGTCCACCCCACGGACGAGCCAGTGTTTTGGGTGCACGAACACGAGCACGACTACGACGAGGTGCTGACTTGGACGGGCTCGGACCCGGAGAACCCCCTCGACCTCGGCGCGGAGCTGTACATGGACATCGAGGGTGTGCGCCACATCATTACCACCTCAGGATCCGTCTATATTCCAGCGGGCACCAAGCACTGCCCGCTCGGCTTCAACCAGGTGGATCGTCCCTTCCGTTTCCAGGCGCTCGCCTTGAGCAAAGACGGCCACTATATGAGTGAAGCGGAGCGCGCCGAACACCAGCCAGCGTAACCACAAAAAAGGGTGCCCACGTTTACGCGTGGGCACCCTTTTTTGTCGGCCTGCGCACTCCGGTTGACCGCAGGAGCCATTCGCGGCGAAGTTGATTGTGACAGCCGCCGCTCGCGCGCACGATGGAATGCAGGAGTTCGGGCGGACCGGAGCCTGAGAGGACGAGGAAGTCATGACCGAGTTGATTGCTATATCGGATGCGCGCGCGAGCGCTTCGCGAGGCCTGCGCCGTCGCCGCACCGCAAAGCGGGCTGCGGGCAAGACCCTGCAGGGTGTCATTACGCTGCTGCTGGTATCGATCCTGATCTTCTTCGCGACACAAGCGATGCCGGGGGACGTCGCGCGCGTGATTCTCGGGGTCAACGCCACGCCAGAGGGGCTTGAAACGCTGCGCGAGCAGCTGGGGCTGAACCGTCCACTCATCACCCAGTACCTGACGTGGCTTGGCGGGATCCTGCAGGGCAACTGGGGTGTCTCGCTCACGAACGGCGTTCCCGTCGCCGACATCCTCGGCATACGACTTCGAAACTCCATCACGCTGGGGCTGTTCGCGATGGTGATCATGCTGCCGGTATCGCTCCTTCTCGGCGTGATCGCCGCGCAGCGCAAGGATCGCGCGTTCGACCACGTGTTTATGGGGAGTTCGATGGTCGTGAACGCTTCACCGGAGTTCGTGACTGGCACTGTGCTTATCGCGCTGTTTGGCACCACGGTGTTTCGCTGGTTACCTCCGGTCTCGCTGATCCCACCGGGGGACATGCCGTGGTGGCACATCCCGGCACTCGTGCTGCCAATTCTCACGCTCGTGATCACCGGAGTCGCTTACCTCTCCCGGCTCGTGCGCGTCTCGTTCATCGACGTGATGAACAGTGAGTATATCCAGACCGCAAAGTTGAAAGGTCTGTCGACGCGCCGGATCCTGTACCGCCATGCGCTGCCAAACGCGCTCGCGCCGATCGTGCCTGCGGCGTCGCTCGTCGCGGCCTTCGTGATTGGCGGAACGGTCGTGGTGGAGTATCTATTCTCATACCCCGGCATCGGATCAGCCCTCGTCGAGGCCGTCGGAAATCGTGACCTGCCGGTGGTCCAAGCGATTGTGCTGATCATTGCGACCGCCTACTTCGTATTCAATTTCATTGCCGACGTGCTGCCCCAGGCCGGCGCCAAACGCCCGAACTAGCATCCAGGGAAACTTCATGACGATCATCAAAACGCCGGATACTGCCGCTACGTCACTCACCCACCACACTCCGCGCGTGCTTGCCCGCTTCCTGGCCTCGCGCCAGGTCCGATGGGGCATCGCATTACTCGCGGTGATGCTGCTGTTCGCGCTGCTCGGACCACTGTTCACACCGTACCCGCCCGCCGAATCTATCGCGTTTCCGTATGCTCCTCCGGGTGACGGGCTCCTGCTGGGGGCGGATCAGCTCGGCCGGGACGTGTTCTCCCGGGTGCTCGCGGGCGGCGTGAGTCTCGCATGGATGGCGCCCCTCGCCGCGATTCTTGGCGTCCTGATTGGGGCGTTGATCGGCATGGTTGCGGCCTACGCCGGCGGTTGGACCGACACGATCCTGATGCGCATCATGGATGTACTGCTTGCCTTCCCCGGACTGCTCTTGGCGCTCATGTTTGTGTCCGTGCTCGGGCCGTCCTCCTGGCTACTCGTCGCTCTCGTGATCATTGCGCTCGTGCCCGGTGTGGCTCGTGTGATCCGAGGTGCCACGCTCCCGATATGCCGGCGCGAGTTTGTGCTCTGGGCGCAGTCGGTCGGGACACCAAATCGCACGATCCTCCTCCGAGAAATCTTGCCCAACATCACGTCGCCGCTGCTCGTGGAATTTGGCGTCCGACTCATGTGGGCTGTGGGGATCCTCGCCTCGATCAGCTTTATCGGCTACGGCATTCAGCCACCGACTCCGGACTGGGGGCTGATGGTGAGTGAGAACCGCACCGGCCTCACCACACAACCGCTTGCCGTGCTCGTGCCGATCATCATGATCGCGCTCTTCACCATCGGCGGCAATCTGATCTCCGAGGGTGGCGCACGCGTTATCGCTCGAACCGAAGGGAACTAATCATGGCGACAATTGAGGTGAGTGGGCTTACCGTCGCGCTCGAGAGCGACGGAGCCACGATTATTGAGGACGTATCACTGGCGCTTGAAGCCGGTGAGGTGATGGGCATTGTCGGGGAATCAGGATCAGGCAAGAGCACCCTCGCTCTCGCATTGCTCGGTTACACGCGGCCGGGCGGCAAGATTACCTCCGGTTCTGTCACGATCGAGGGAACCGACCTCCTCGGGCTCGACGAGGTCGGTCTACGCCAGGCCCGCCGCGGTCTCGTGTCATACGTGGCTCAGGATCCCGCAACCGCCCTCAACCCTGCGATGCGCATCGTTGACCAACTGCTGGAAGCGGTCGAGGGATCTCGCGCCGATTCGCTGCGGCAGATTCGCGAAACACTCATCTCGGTTGGTTTGCCGAGTGACGATGCCTTCCTCAAGAAGCACGCGAGCGAGCTTTCCGGTGGGCAGCAGCAGCGAATCGGAATCGCTATGGCGGTGATCGCGAAGCCTCGCTTGATCGTGCTCGACGAGCCGACGACCGGTCTCGATGTATCCACGCAGATGAAGGTGCTTGAGCTCGTGAAGCGTCTGTGTGACGAGCATCGCATCGCTGCGATCTACGTCACCCACGATCTTGCGGTTGTTGCGGAGGTCGCGGATGCCGTGACCGTCATGTACGGCGGTCAGGTCGTGGAAACCGGGCCATCCCGAGACCTGCTGCGATCCCCGTCCCACCCATACACGCGCGCCCTGCTGCGCGCCGTGCCCTCGACCGAGCGACGGCAGATGCTCGTTCCGATCCCCGGCCGGGCACCGAGCATTAGTGACCGTAATCCCGGCTGCGTGTTCGCCAAGCGCTGCGCCTTCGCCACGGAGATTTGCCATGAGTCCGTGCCTCAGCTGGAGCGCGCGGGTGTGGGCGAAGTTCGGTGTTTTCATCACCGCGAGCTCGAAGGAGAAGGGATGCCTGTGGTTGCGCTGGCCCCGGTAAGGGACGCAGAAGACAACACACCGCCGCTGCTACGCGTGACCGATCTGCACGCTTCTTACGCGTCACACACCGTGCTGAACGGCATTGACCTCGAGGTGCGGCCCGGCGAATGTATTGCCATCGTGGGAGAGTCAGGATCCGGAAAGAGCACGCTTTCGCGCTGCTTGATCGGGCTGCATACTGAGTGGGAGGGTGAAGTTGAACTCGATGGTGCCCCGCTCGCTCGTTCCGCCGCGAAGCGCACGAGTGAGGCGCGTCGACGCCTGCAGTACATTTTTCAGAATCCCTTTGGCTCACTGAATCCGAGGCTGACGGTAGGCGCGAGCCTCACCTCTCCGCTCGTTCACTTCGAGGGGCTGCGGGGAGAGGCCGCGCGCGCAAGGGCCGTCGAAGCGTTGGAACGGGTCGAGATTCCGGGACGGACGACCGAGCTCTACCCCGCGGAGCTCTCGGGCGGACAGCGACAGCGCGTCGCGATCGCGCGGGCGTTGCTCGCGAATCCCGGTGTACTCATTTGCGATGAGGTCACCTCCGCCTTGGACGTCTCGGTGCAGGCCTCGGTCGTTGAGCTTCTTCGTGGACTCCTGACCGAC
Organism: Leucobacter insecticola; assembly: GCF_011382965.1. Lineage (NCBI taxonomy): Bacteria > Bacillati > Actinomycetota > Actinomycetes > Micrococcales > Microbacteriaceae > Leucobacter > Leucobacter insecticola. The sequence continues at coordinate 1,569,919 of NZ_CP049934.1, forward strand.
GGGCTCGGGATCATTTTCGTGACCCATAATCTCGCCGTGGTGCGCAGCATCGCTGATTCGGTGGCCGTGCTTAACCAGGGGACAATCGTCGAACACGGCCAAGTTGAAAGGGTAATGGACAACCCTCAAGACATCTACACTCAAGGCCTTCTCGCAGACACCCTCGACCTGCCTGTTGCGTCCTAGCCGCTGGCAGGTCTAGGGCGAGAGCCCTGGCCTTCGCTACTTCCGCGCGAGAAGCTGTACCAGTTGATCCTGCGGAAGAGCGTAGCGAGTCGTGCCGTTGATACCGACCATGGTGTCAGCCGCGAGCATCGCGTTGACAATGGCTTCCTCCGTTGCTTCAATTACCGCGTAGAAGAGCGGATCAATGTGGTCGTTGCTGAGGGCGGAGACTGGGGCACTGATGGGGGTGTCTGGAGAAAAGCCGCCGGGAATTGCGCCGAGGTTCGCGGTGGAGAAGCACAACGCGAGATCCCCGCTGCCGTTTTCGCCCGCCCCTCCCACGCGAGCGATCCCGAGCGTGGATCGCTGGGCAAGGCGAGCGCACTGGTGGGGAAGAAGCGGCGCGTCGGTCGCAATAATGACGATGATGGAGCCGCTGCCCTCCGGGAGGTTGGTGCCGGCCGCGTGATCATCGGGAAGCTGGATCGCGTCTCCGAGCTGCACCCCGTCGATGGTGAGCCGGGAGCGCCTGCCGTGGTTGGCTTGCACGAGTACTCCGACGGTGTAGCCCCCGTCTGTTTCGGAAACCACGCGGGACGAAGTGCCGATGCCACCTTTGAAGCCGTGCGCGATCATCCCGGTGCCGCTGCCCACGCTGCCCTCGGCCACCGGGCCTGAGGTCGCCGATGCGATGGCCTGCTCCACGTGCTCCGGGCGCACGTGGAAGCCATTGAGATCATTGAGAATCCCGTCCCAAGTCTCTCCCACAACCGGGAGCGAGAAGAACGATTCCTCGGGTCCGCGGGCCAGAGCTTCATGAGCGACCAGAGCGTCGCGCACCACCCCAACGCTGTGCGTATTGGTGAGCCCGATGAAGCTGGTGAGGGTGCCCGATTCGCGTACCCATTCAAGACCCGTCAGCTCGCCGTTGCCGTTGAGACGATGCGGCGCCGCAAACAAGGGGGTGCGCCACGGCTCATCGCAGGGCAAGACCACGGTTACGCCCGTTCGCACCGGCCCGGATCCTCGCACGAGGGAGCCGTCTCCCGAAACGAGGGTGGTGTGGCCGACTCGTACCCCGGCCACATCGGTAATCGCATTGAACTCGCCGCTCGGAAGCTCGCCCATCTTGAGCCCTAACGCACGGGCCCTTCGCTTGGACGGAGTCGTCTCTGGAGCAGAATTGATAGTCATCTTCTCATTGTGCACGATCCCGAATCGACTTCGGCAGCTTGACCTGCGAGGGCAAAATGTTGACCTTCAGAGTCAAAGAAGACAGGAGTGCCAACGATTACGCTCACTCAAGAGGAACCGTGTGGCCCCGAGCGCTGCACAGAGAGTTGGGATGAGGGTGCGGATTGACGATGAGACCACAGAACGCTGGAATGCAAGAGATCGTAGCCTCGACTCGCAACTGCCTGAGCGGAAATTTGCCACCGTTGACGGTGCGCTGATCGAGCGGAACTCCGGCAGCGCTATCAGTGCCGTGGGCCTACCGAGCCGCGTCGCGCTGTGTGCTGACGCGCCCGAAGCTCTCTGGGGAGCCTTGCAGCGGGACCAACTGGAGCTGCGATGGGACGGCGACACGACCGCGCTCAACACGCTACTGGATCGCTGGGTCGAACGCGTAGAGGGAGATCTTGGCCCCGAAGACGAGTGGGAAACCGCTATGGAACTCGTCGTGCCAGCCCGAGACTCCGCCGCGGCCATTCCGCTGCTCGCCCACGGCTTCGCAGTCGTCGGGGCCATCGGGATCAGGGTGGGGCGCCGCGGAACCGATCCGAGTGCGGCGGAGGCTCGTCTGAAGGCGCGTGGATACACGCTGCGACAGGCGAGCCTGGCCGATGTGTCGATCCTGGCCGAGCTCGATGTCGAGCTGCTCGCCCATGATTCGCAGCACGGCAGCGTAACGATTCGCCCGGGAGCTGCAGCAATCTTGGCCGACGGGATCCGCGAGCGGCTAGAGCAGGATCCTGAGTGGACCTGGCTGCTTGAGCGACAGGGTGAGGTCGCCGGTTACCTCAGTATCGAGTTTGACCGCGAGCGGCACCGTGCCGAGTGCAGCGCTGCAGCGGGTGGAGAGATACAGGGCGGTGCGGGCGCAGCCCCCGTCGGCTACATCCAGGCGATGTACCTACGCGAGGAAGTTCGCGGGGCCGGTATCGGCGAGAGTGTCGTTGAGTTCGGTCATGGCCGTCTTGAGGCCGCGGGCGTCGAACGGGTCCTCCTGGGTTACGCCGCAATTAATCCGCGCTCCGGTCCGTTCTGGTGCCGGATGGGATACCGTCCGCTCTGGAACAGCTGGCAGCGACGCCCTGCCACCTAGTGGTGTGTCTCAGAAATAACTCCCCGTTGCGGTGCGCCGGTGAGCCGCGCTCGCTGCGTTGTTCTCGTCGGCTTTGCCTCCAGCAAAGCTCTCCTCGTCCGCCTTGCGATCACAGCTCCCCGGCACATCCTTACTGGGAAGCCATTTCTGAGACGCACCACTAGATTCGCGGAAGAAAAGATCCCAAACAAACAAAATAATGGAGGAAAAAATGACCAGCAACTACGAGCGCCTTTTTGTGCGCGACATGCCCAGCTGTGCTGGAGAGTTCACCAGCGAGGGTGAGCAGGCCGGCCTTGACCTCCCGGAGAACCTGGGAGAAGGGTACTGGGTAATGAATCCCTCGGTCGTGCCGGAGAGCCAGATCAACATGAGTCACATTTGGGTGCATCCGACCGAGGAGCCTCAACACTGGGTTAACCCGCACGTGCACGACTACGACGAAGTGCTGATTTGGACAGGCGGAGACCCTGACAACCCGGAGGATCTGGGGGCCGAGATCTACATGGACGTGGAGGGAGAACGCCACATCATTACGACTTCCGGATCGGTGTACATTCCGGCCGGAACCGTGCACTGCCCGCTCGGTTTCAACCGGGTGGATCGACCGTTCCGGTTTAGCGCGCTCTCGCTGGCTCCGAGCTACCTGTCGAAGAAGTCCCAGAAGTAGAAAGACTGTTCTGGTTGAGACGGGACCGAGCCGCCTCAACCAGAACAGCGGTTGTGGCGACTCGTCTATCTGGAGAGTCGGAGCTCGCTTGGAGAGATGCCGAAGCGAGCGCGAAACGTGCGGCTGAAGTGGGCCGCATCGAGGAAACACCACTGCGCCGCTATGGCCGAAACCGGGCGGTCCGCGTAGGCAGGGTTTTGCAGATCGGCGTAGCAGCGTTCGAGTCTGAGCGAGCGGATCATTGCGGCGATTGTCTCTCCTTCCCCCTGGAAAATGCCGTGGAGTCGCCGCGGAGAGAGGTAGTGCGCGGCCGCAACTTCTTCGGGCCCGAGTGTGGGTGACTGTAGATGATCGCGAATGTACTCGCGGACGCTGCGAATGAGTACCTGGCGGGGATCCTGGTCGAGCCGTTCAGAACCGAGCGTTGCGGTAATCAGGGTTGAAATCAGGTCTGTTGTGGTCTGTGCCAGCTGTCGCCGCACCAGGTCCGGTGACTGCACGAGGGCCCCGGGCATCTGTGGCAGCGTCTGTGACACGATGGTGCCGAGCGCTGTGTCCCGGGAGAGATGAGTGGCCGTCAACTCGGCAACGAGTTCGGCGGGCAGGTCGATGCTGCTTTTGGGGATCATCACGACGAGGTTGCAAAAGTCTCTGTCGAACGTGAGTGTGTAGGGGCGGGCGGTGTCGTAGATGGCGACATCGCCGGGGCTCAGGATCACCTCACGATTGTCTTGCACCAGTAAACCGGTGCCCGCCTGCATGAGGCTCAGCTTAAAATAATCGCCGCCTCCCTGCTCAATGAGGCTTTCGTTACGGTAGACATCATGTGCATTTGCGCTCACCTCGGCGAACGTGATGTGATGAGCATCTGCGGCGCAAAGTCGCCCGCGAAACCGGGCTGCTGGCGGACCTGACACCAAGAGGGGAACGAACGACGAGGAAATGGCCGAGTCGAAACTATCGAAATCGGTGAAGAACGCGCGGGAAGATGTCCGCTGTTGCTCGGAACTCGTTGAAACTAGCATCAATGCTCCTTGTGAAATCGATCGCCGACTCTGGCGTCGATAGTTTTCGGTACGGTGATGTACCCGGAATGCGTGATGCGTGAGGTCGGTCGCTTAGACCATCCGCCGGGTACTAGCTGGTACCTCTCGGTACGAAGTGGGAGTGCAGCCCACTTCGCGCCGGAAGAACCGTGAGAAATAAGAGGGTTCGCTGAACCCGAGACGATCGGCAATCTGAGCCGCACTCAATTCGGTGCCATTGAGTAGACGCTGCGATTCACGGGCAACCGCAGTGCGCAGGATCCTGCCGGGGGTTGATCCGGTATCGGCCACCACCGATTCCGTGAGGTAGCCGCTGGTCACCCCAAGCACGGCCGCGCAGGAAGACACGGTCATGCGCGCGCTGGGTGCTCGCAGCACCATCCGGAGGAAATCTCGGGACAGTGACGACTGCTCGACTGCCGCAGGCGGAGCCGCGCCACCCGACACGCACTCCCACATCGTGGCGGAGATCAGGTGGCGTGCGCTCTCGCTGCTTCTGGTCTCAGCGACCGCCTCGACGAGACGACGCACCTGAGCCTGGGCCTGCATGGTGAGACACAGTGGAGCTGCTCCGAGAAGCAGCAACTCGCGCACTTGGTCGGGGAGACCGCCCAGCTGATCGAGGAGGCTCTCCTCGAACATCACACCGATGCCGCGGAGGCCCCTGGCTTCCCAAAAATGCACCTGCCCGGGAGCAATCACGTGGACGTCGCCCGGGGTCAGAGGAACCCGCGCGAAATCGATGACATCGTAGCCTTCACCCTCTTCGATCAGGATCAACTGAGCAAAGTTGTGTCGGTGAGGCTCGTGCGCCTCGTTGAGCGCATCGATGGGCTCGACGGTGAACTGGGTGCCGCTCGGAAAGTCCGGCTGCATGGTCAGCGAGTGCACAGGTAGAGAACTTTTGTGGTCGGCGGACATCGGGGCTCCCTCGCATCGTTGATCACCCGTCGGCGGCAGCGGTGTTTCGACCGCGGCCATGCCATATGACCGATGATAGTCAACGCGAACACCCGCAGTGAGCGAACTGCGGGAGCTAGGCGCGAAAGTCAGGCTCTTCGCGCTGGGGGGTGATAATGCCACCGACCACTCCGTCGTTAGGAGGCAGACTCGGAGGTGGCGAGAGCTTCGGCCTTCAGCTTCTCGATCAGGCCTTCATTCTCGTCCGAGTCATACTCGGGGCTCAGCGAGAGCGCGCTGAAGTTGAAGGGGCGGGTGACCTTGATGAAGCCGAGCGGGCAGTGCCGAACCCCTGCCGGAATGTATACGGAGCCTGAAGTAGTGATGTTGTGGCGCACACCCTCAATGTCGAGGTAGATCTCTGCGCCCAGGTCTTCGGGATTCTCCGGGTCTGAGCCGGTCCAGATGAGCACTTCGTCATACTCGTGAACGTGATCGTTCACCCAGTGGTGTGCTTCATCGACCTCGTGGATCCAGGTGTGGCTCATATGAATCTGGCTCTGCGGCACTTCGTTGACACGCATGAGCCCGAGCGGCGGAGACACGTTTGGGGGAGTTGGTAGACCGGCAGCGTCGCCTTCATTGCTGAAATCTGAGCCACAGGGCACCATGTTGCGCACGAAAAGATGCTCGTAAGTATCAGGCATTGTTCCTCCTCATTGGGGTTGCCGCGTCTGCGGTGGCTCCAGTATGAATGCGGGGAGGGGGCATTTTCGATGCACCAATGCCGGTTGTGCTGGGACTTTTTCAGGCGTGCAAATGGCTGTGGCCCGGATCCAACTCGGATCCGGGCCACAGCCATTCACTTACGTTCTTACTTCTCGTAGAAGCGGAAAAGCTTCTTGTTGGCGAACTCGAGCATGCCGACCTTGCCCAGCTCGCGGCCGTAGCCCGACTTCTTAACGCCACCGAAGGGCACGTCTGCACCCTCAAGGCCCGCGCCGCCGATGAAGACCATGCCGACATCGAGCTGGTTGCCGACCTGCTCGGCGCGCTCCAGATCGTCACAAATGATCACGGAGCCGAGACCGTAGGGCGAAGAGTTTGCGAGCTCGATCGCCTCAGCATCGCTCGACACCTTGTAGAGCTGCGCGACCGGGCCAAACAGTTCCTGGCTGTAGACGTCCATCGCCGGCGTGATGTTGGTGATGATGGTCGGGGTGTACAGGTTGCCCTGGGGGAGTTATCGCCGACGAGCACCTCGGCGCCCTGAGCAATCGCGCCGCCAACCTGCTTGGTCAGCGTCTCGGTTGCCGCAGCCGACGACATCGGGCCGAAGTCGCCCGCCTCGTAGGACTGCCCAGCGATGGCAGTCTTGAACTTCTCAGCGAACTCGTCGAAGTACTTGTCCATGACGACGATGCGCTTGGAACCGTTGCACGCCTGGCCGGTGTTCTCCATGCGGCCGCCCACAGCGTGTTCCACCGCGTGGTCGAGATCCGCGGTGTCGAGCACAAGGAACACGTCGGATCCGCCGAGCTCAAGCACGCACTTCTTCAGGGCGCGGCCTGCCTGCTCAGCCACAATTGCACCTGCGCGTTCGGAGCCAGTGAGCGAGACACCCTGGATCCGATCGTCTGCGATGATGTCGCCGATCTGGTCGTGGGTCGCGAACACGTTGACGTAGGCGCCCTCGGGGAAGCCCGCGTCACGGAAGATCTTTTCGAGGGCGAGCGCCGACTCGGGGCACTGTGCAGCGTGCTTCAGAATGACCGTGTTGCCGAGGATCAGGTTGGGAACCGCGAAGCGTGCAACCTGGTAGTAGGGGTAGTTCCACGGCATGATGCCGAGGATCACGCCGGTGCCCTGGAAGCGGAAGAAAGATTTCAGGCCGTCCTCGACCTCGAGTACCTCATCGGCGAGCCACTTCTCAGCGTTCTTGGCGAAGGCCGCGGTGATCGCTCCCGAGAACTCGGCCTCACCGACCGACTGCTCCATCGGCTTGCCCATCTCGCGATTGATGATCGCGCCAAGCTCGTCTTTCCGCTCGTCGAAGAGTTCAGCCGCGCGCTGTGCAAGGGCAGCTCGCTCGGCGACGGTAGTGGTGCGAGCCCACTCCTTGTAGGCCTTCTGTGCCGAGGCGAGCGACGCCTCGATCTCCGCAGCGGTGGCGTCTGGATACTCCGCGAGGGTTTCGCCCGTGGCCGGGTTAATGACGGCAAATGTGCCCATAGATGACTCACTCCTTAGTGACTTCGTCGGGTGGTGTTAGTACAGCCAGTCTCCCATACCTCTCACCAGAGCACTAGCTTTCGAATCGCGTGTATTCGAAGGTTTATTTGGAGCGAATCATCTGAATATGCGCAATAAATCTACTGAATCAGTTGCGGCTCCTGCGCGGATCCCTGCCGCCGCTGGCGCCGCTTCTTCGAAACCCGCACGATCAGTACGATCCCACCGGCAATAATGCCGCCGAGGATCACCCACGGGATCAGGATCCCGGCGAGCACAAGCGCGCCCGCCCCGGCTGTACCGAGGGAAGCGAAACCTGCGAGCAGACCCTCCCAAAAGCTTGCTGGGCCCCCGGGGATGACGCTCTGAGTGCTGAGGTTCACCCAAATGCTCGCGTCGTCAACTTGGTCTTCGAGGATCTCAAGTTGCGCGCGCAAGCCATCAAGCTCTTGCTGTCGCTGGGAGAGAGCCGATTCAGCCTCGATGAGTTCGCTGGTTGAGGCGGCTCCTGTCATGAGTTGTTTGAGGCGGCTCACCGACTCTTCCAACGCCCCTACCCGCGCCTGGAGGTCGACGCGCTGAGTCGTGACATCGGCGCTGCTGCGGCTCTGGGAGACGACATCGCCTATCTCGGCGAGTTGCTCAAACGCCGCGTCGAACTTGTCCGCCGGAACGCGCACCGCCATCGACGCGTGTGCAGGGGAGCCGCCAATCGAACCATCAACGGTTTGCGATTCGACGTAGCCGCCGAGATCTTTGATGATCGTTTCAACTCGAGCGGCGGAGTCACCAGGATCAGACACGGTGAGCGAAATGTCGCCGGAATAGATGATGGAGGGCCCTGTCGAATCGGGATCAGCTGCCCGAAAGGAATCCTCAGACAGCGATTCGGGGGCGCCGCTTTGCGTGTCTGGTATCGCTTGAGGCCCGATCGTAGTGAGATCGCTCTGCCCAGCCGCACATGCAGACAGTGGCGCCACGACCAGCACCGCAGCGAGCGCGGCGATCGCAGACAGGAGTGAACGTCGACGTTTCATATCCACACCCTACATGCCGCCTACGTTTCGCATGCGGGGAGAATTCAGCGTATTCAGCAGATGCGAAGAGGCCGCTATGGCAGCGGAATGTTGAGCGTTCCCGTCTCCGGGAGCGGCTCAATATGGCGACCCTTCAGATCGGGCAGCCAGCGCATGCAACTCGCAGCGACGATAGCGCAGACGAGGAGAAGCGCTGCAGACACGAGGATCGCGCCGTGCGCTCCGGCCGCATCGATCGCAATGCCCGCGAGGGCCGAACCGGTCGCGACGCCCACGAGCTGTCCCGTGCCGACCCAGCCGTACGCCTCGGCGGTTTCCGAAAACTTGACGGTGGAACTCACGATGCTCGACATTGCGGCAAAGGTGGGAGCCGTTCCCAGCCCGCCGAGGAACAACACCGCGCCCAGCCACCAAATGTTGAGGCTGACCAGGCACAGCAGAGTGCCTGCAAGTACGCCAGTGATCCTGAGCAGCATCGACCACGGCCGAAGCGTGCGATGTCCAAGGAGCAGGCCGCCCACGAGGGATCCTCCCGCGAAGAGTGCGAGAACGATCCCGGATTCCATGCTGCCGTGCCCGGCGTCATCACCGGCCGGAGTAAAGGCTGCAACGATTCCGGCTTCGATGGCCGCGAATGAGGACACAAAAAAGAAACCGACAACGGTAGCGATGACGACGGTGGGACGGCGCAAAATCGCGCCAATGCCGCGGGAAGCACGGGGGATCTTGACCGCACCGACTGAGGGGCTGAGGATGAACCAGGCGCCGCCGAGCATCATGAACGCGGCGGCGACGCACAGGCCGATGGCGGTGCCAAATTGCGAGGATACAAACACCGCAACGACGGGGCCGAGCACCCAGATGATCTCTTGAGCCGCAGCATCAAGGGAGAAGAGGCCTGCGAGTTGGTTGCCGGGAACGAGCTTCGGGTAGAGCGTGCGCACCGCCGGAGTCACCGGGGGAGTCGTGATACCAACACAGAATGCGATGCCCGCCGTAATAGTCAATGGCAAATGAACGAATGCGATCACAATGAGGAGAAGCGCACACAGGAAAGTGGTGCTCGCGAGTACCGGGCCCATCCCGAGTCGTCCCATAAGGCGGCTTGACACGGGACCAGACACTGCCTGGCCGATGCTCTGCGCGGCCAATACGACACCGGCTGAGGTGTAGTCCCCATACGCGAGCTGCACATGTAGCAGCAGAACAATCGACAGCATCCCAAATGGGAAGCGCGCTGTGAGCTGCGAGATCAGGACACGAAACACTCCGGGGTTTCTGCCGAGTTCCCGATAAATGCCCATCAGACGAGTATACGTGCGACGGGGTTTATAGACCTACTAGCTGCTCGTCGAGTAGACGGTGCTTGATCCGCCGCCGCTCGCGCGACGACCGGTGCGGCGCTGGCCGCCCTGCTGGGTGCGGCCCTGGCCGCCCTGGCCCTGACCGCCGCGACCGGCACCCCGTCCGGAGCTTGAACCCTTGCCCCGACCTGCGCCCTGCCCAGATCCTGAACCTTGGCCCTGATTGTTCGCACCGCCGCGCCCGCCGCGTGATCGCTTGCGCTTCGCGTTGGCGCCCTGGCTCTTGCCCTCGCCCTGGGGTGCGTGACCGGCAGCGCGCTGTTGAGCGTTCTGAGCGCTCGCGCGTTTGCGCTCGGTCTCCTTCGGATCGACGCGCGGCGCGATCTCACCGATCAATGCCAGCACCTCGGGATCGATATTGGCGGCGTTTGGATCGACATGACGCGGGGTCACCTTGATCTTTGCGGCGCGAATCAGTTGACGCATCTCGCCGCGCTGTTCGGGGAGTACCAGCGTCACTACGTCGCCCTCGTTGCCCGCGCGTGCGGTGCGGCCGGAACGGTGGGTGTAGGCCTTGTGTTCGACGGGCGGATCGATGTGCACGACGAGCTCGACGCCGTCAACGTGCACGCCGCGTGCGGCAACGTCGGTCGCCACGAGCACCCGGGCCTCGCCGCTGACGAACTCGGCGAGGTTACGATCCCGAGCATTTTGCGACAGGTTGCCCTGCAGTTCGACCGCGGGGATCCCCGCGGCAGTGAGCTGCTTCGCGAGACGCTTCGCCTGGTGCTTCATGCGAGTGAAGAAGATACGGCGGGCGGTGCCACTCGCGAGCGCTTCGATGAGCGCGTCCTTCTGATCCTTGCCAGAAACTTCGAATACGTGGTGGGTGAGCAGCGGCACGGGAGACTCAGCCGAGTCAACCGAGTGCATGATCGGATCGTGGAGATACTTCTTCACCACGTTGTCCACGCCGTTGTCGAGGGTCGCGCTGAAGAGCAGGCGCTGACCCCGCTGCGGGGTCTTGTTCAGGATCCGGGTGACAACGGGGAGGAAGCCCATGTCGGCCATGTGGTCCGCCTCGTCGAGCACGGTGATCTGCACCTGACCGAGATCAACGACACCCTGTTTCATGAGGTCGTCGAGACGACCGGGGGCCGCAACCACAATGTCAACGCCACGCTCGAGGACCTCTTCTTGGCGGCGTTGCGAGACTCCGCCGAAGATAGTGGTGACGCGCACGCCCACCGGGTCCGCGAGGAACTTGATCGTCTCCGCGATCTGGGTGACGAGCTCTCGCGTCGGGGCAAGCACGATGGCTCGCGGCTTGTTCGGGCGACGCTTCTGGGCGACATCCTCAGCGAGGTTGGCGACGAGCGGGATGCCGAACGCGATGGTCTTGCCCGATCCGGTGCGGCCACGGCCGAGCACGTCCCGGCCCGCAAGCGTGTCGGGCAGGGTGTCGCGCTGAATTGGGAACGGGGACGTCTTGCCGTTCTTCGCGAGCGCGTCGGCGATGGGGGCGGGGACACCAAGATCCAAGAAAGATGGCGTCTGGGGGGTAGTCTCTTCGGTCACTGGGACCTTTCATTCTGGAGCAGCGCTCGGCACAGTTAGCTCCGAGAGAGGACATGCCTCAGAACGGATCAAAACAATCGTGATGTACCGTGCGTCACTGCAAGTTATCGAGTGCGCGGGATCGCGCATCCGTTCGCCGCGGATCGGGCCGAACGGCGCCCAGGCCTGCGCGTGAGGCAGGCGGGCGGTGCGGTGAATAGCGACGCGTGGCGCGTGGGCGCCGACTGAGATAGCTTAGCGGGTTTTCCGGGCATGTGGGCTGTGAATTTTGCGGCGCGCAGCGCGGTGTTGTGTGTGAACACCTCGGTCCGCCCTCAAGCTGGCGCCCTGCGCTGCGGAGCGCACACGCACATGCGGCTCCCTGAAGACTCGAAGCGTTGACCCTGCCGTGTTCCGCTACGATCAGGGGCTATGGCGAAATTGCGGGTTTCGCGGGACGCTGGTGCGGCCCGTCGAGCGACCTTTATGGAACCTGCGCAGAAGATCACGCTGGGCTTCGCAGGCGCGGTTGCCCTCGGCACACTGCTGCTCATGCTTCCCGTTTCTTCGGCGGAGGGCCGCTGGACTGGTGTCGTTGATGCCCTCTTCACTGCGACATCGGCGGTGTGTGTCACCGGCCTGACCGTCGTTGACACTGCAACACACTGGAGTGGCTTTGGGCAGGTGGTGATCCTGCTGCTCATCCAACTGGGTGGCCTCGGGATCATGCTCTTTGCCGCGCTCGTTGGGCTGCTCCTAGCTCGAAAGATGTCGGTGCGCGCCCGCCTCGTTGCGGGGGCGGAAACGAAGACCAGTGGCGACGGAAACACGCGCCGGATCGGGATCGGGATCCTGCAGACCTCGCTTGCGATCGAGGCCGTGGTTGCGCTGCTGCTCTGTCTCCGGTTTGTTTTTGGATACGGTTACGACCTCCCCAAAGCCATCTGGTATGCGACGTTTCACGCGGTCTCGGCGTTCAATAACGCCGGTTTCGCGCTCTACAGCGACAACATGATGTCGTTTGTCGCGGACCCGTGGATCTGCCTGCCGCTGTGCCTCGCTATCGTCTTGGGTGGGCTCGGATTCCCAGTGCTGCGGCAGTTGCGTCGGGAGTTGTGGGTGCCGCTGCGGTGGACGATGAACACACGCATCGTCCTGATCATGTCGGGGGCCCTGCTCGCGGCCGGCACCGTATTCTTCACCGTGGTGGAATGGTCCAACCCCGCAACTCTGGGGAAGCTTGATCCCGCGGCCCGACTGCTGGCGGGGTTCTTCCAATCCGTGCAGGCCCGCACCGCAGGTTTCAACTCCGTCGACATTTCGCAGCTCCACGATGGCACCTGGCTGGGTCTTGACGTGCTGATGTTTATCGGCGGCGGACCAGCGGGCACGGCAGGCGGCATCAAGGTCACCACTTTCGCGGTGCTTTTTTTCATCGTCTGGACCGAGCTCCGCGGCGGCACCTCGGTCAACATTTTTGGCAAGCGGCTGTCGCGAGCGGTGCACCGGGAGGCCATCACGGTAGTGGTGATTGCGATCGGTGCGATCATCACGGTGACGCTCCTGATCCTGAACATCACTGATGTGGATCTTGACCTGGTGCTTTTTGAAGCAGTGTCTGCCTTTGGCACGGTGGGCCTGTCAGCGGGGATCACCGCGACGCTGCCCGATGCGGCGCAACTGATGTTGGTGCTGTTGATGTTTTTGGGTCGGCTCGGCCCGCTGACCCTCGGTTCGGCGCTTGCGCTTCGTGAGCGTCGTATCGCCTATGAACTCCCGAAGGAACGGCCGGCGATCGGCTAGTGTTGCTTGCGTCACGCGGCTTCTGAACCACGCGAGATAAGGAAAAATCATGTCGAACTTTTTGTCGTTTGGTGATCGCACCCGGCGCATTGCCGACGTCGACTCGGTGGCGGTGATCGGTCTTGGGAGATTCGGGACGGCGCTCGCACTCGAACTGATGCGCACGGGCACCGAAGTCTTGGGTGTTGACGCGGATGAGGACATCGTGCAGTCCTTGAACGGCCAACTCACCCAGGTGGTTCGCGCGGATGCGACTCGACTCGAAACGCTCGAACAGCTCGACATCGGATCTTTCGATCGGGTGGTGGTTGGCGTGGGTTCTGATATTCGCGCTTCGGTGCTGACCGCGTCGTTGCTTTTGCGCCTCAACGTCCCCGCGGTGTGGGCGAAGGCCGATGACGAACAGCATGCGCTCATCCTGGAACAGCTCGGCGTGCACCGCGTCGTGGCACCCGAAAAGGAGATGGGGCGGCGAGTGGCGCACCTCGTGCGCGGTGCCGCGACGGACTATTTCGAGGTGGAGCCGGGATTCGCGATGGTCAAGACGACGGTGCCTGAGGGGCTGGTGGATGTGACCCTCGGAGCATCGGCGGGCAAACTCCCCAAGAGTATTTCGATCGCTGCGGTGCGCTCAGCAGATGGCACCTGGCGAAACGCGAGTGCCTCGCAGGAGCGGGTCCTGTGCGCGGGGGACGTATTTCTGATCGTCGGCCCCACCGCGCAGGTTGAGGCCTTCGCCCAGCTCCGCTGAGCGCGGCGCACGCTCAGCTCTCGTGTGCGACCCCGGTTTTCTGGCATGATCTGATCATGGCACGCATTCACATTCGCGAATTTCATGACGACGATCTCGACGCGGTGGTGCGTCTGTGGTGGGAAGCGCGCACCTCTGCCGAACAGCCCGTGTACTCACTTGCGGAGGTGACTGCTTCCTGTCGCGAAGACCACGCGGTGGTTGCCGTGCGCGATGACCAGGTTGTCGCCGCCGCGGTGGGGCGTGCCGCACACGCGCAGGGCTGGGTGGTGTTCTTCGGGATCGATGAGGATGCACGATCCGAGAATGTCTCCGGCGCACTGTTTGATGCGCTTGAGCGGCGGATGGCGCCGCTCGGTCTGTCGACACTTTCCGTGTTGATGCCCGAGGGGAGCCGCCTCGAACTCCTGACCTCCAACGGTTTTGATACCCGTCACAGTCTGCGCTACCTCGAACGGCAGATGCCGGTGCAGCGACGAGAGCTTGACCTCCTGAAAGAGGTCGGTGGGCGGGTGCTGCCGCGCCACCTGTGGGGCAACGTCGCGGGGATGCGGCACGAGAAGCAACTCCTTGAGGAGCGGCTGGTAGCGCCGCTCGCACAGCCGGATCTGGCGGATCGCTACGGAGTTGTGCCGCCGCGCGCGGTCATGCTGTTTGGCCCGCCCGGCACCGGCAAGACCACATTTGCAAAGGCGGTGGCATCGCGTCTTGATTGGCCGTTTGTGGAGGTGTTTCCCTCGCGCCTCGGCGACGGTGCTACGGGCATGGCGGCAGCGCTGCGCGAAACCTTTGAGCAGATCGTGCAGCTTGAGCACGCCGTGGTGTTTATCGACGAGGTGGAAGAAATTGCGTCGCAGCGTCGCGGGGATCCGCCCTCGCCCACACAGGGGGTGACGAATGAGCTGCTGAAGATTGTCGCTGAGTTTCGCGATCGCGAGGGGCTGCTGCTGGTTTGCGCGACGAACTTTGTGCGTGCCCTCGACGCGGCGTTTTTGCGGCACGGGCGTTTTGACTATGTCTTGCCGATTGGGCTGCCGGACGATGAAGCGAGAAACGCGATCTGGCGACGCTATGTTCCGGCCGAGATCGCCCAAGACGTCGACTTTCCGAGGCTGGTCGCAGAGAGTGCAGGGCTGACGCCCGCCGACATTGAGTATGCGGCACGTCGCGCGTCTCAGGATGCACTTGCTCGCGCCCTCCGCGCCGGCGTGCGGCAGAGCGATGACGCCGCCGCGGAGCTCGAAACAGCCGATTATCTCGCTGCGCTCGGGGTGACCCGCGCGACCGTCTCAGCCGAGGAGCAGAGTGCCTTCCTTGAAGATATCGAGGCGCTTGCGCGGTTGTGATCGCTCGGAGCGGCCGGTGTGCTGAATCGGCTGGGCGTGTTTTGATGCTTGTAGTTTGCGTTCTCCGAACGTAGCGTGGAAATATGCATCATGTGATGCATGTTTTGGAGCTGTGGCGGTGGTGTTATGCGCACGACGGTGACGGTCGATGATCGGCTGTTGGAAGAGGCTATCCGGTTGACCGGCATCTCTGAGACATCCGCGCTGGTGCGAGCGAGCCTGGAGCGCGTAGTGGAGCTTGAACACGCGCGTCGGCTTGCAGCACTCGGCGGGAGTGATCCTGGGGCGACTGTGCCTCCGCGTTCAAGGGCGGCATAGCTTTTGATTCTGGTCGATACCTCGGTGTGGATTGATCATTTGCATTGCACAGATCAGCGGCTCGTGGAATTGCTCGAACTCGGAAACGTGTGCACTCACCCACTCATCATCGAAGAACTTGCGGTGTTGTAACCTTGCTGATCGTGAACCGTTCCTCGACGCTTTGTTCGGACTGCGGGAGCTCCGGGCCGTGAGCCATTTCGAGCTTCTTGCCTTCGTAAACAGTTCCCAGCTGTGGGGGAAAGGGCTCAACGTCATCGACGCCCACGTGCTTGCCGCCACGTTGGTGACCACGGGAACCCTGTTGTGGACTCGCGATAAGCGACTCCGCGCATTTGCGAACGAGCGTTCCGTTGGGTTTGATGAGAACCTTCCATCTGCTGGACGCTGAATGTCCGAGGTCTGGCCTACTCTGTTGATTACGGCAGATCGCCGGTAGACGGGAGGCGCAGCAGTGTTTCTGCAGCACAATAGCGAGGGCAGCATCCGGCTCGTGACCAGCGCGAGCGATCTCACCGCTGCGAGCGCGTGCGAGTTCGCATTCCTGAGGCGAGCCGATGTGAAGTTCGGTCGCAACGTTGAGGTTCCGGCCGATGACGACCCGATGCTGCGTCGTGCCGCGAAGCTGGGCGACGCGCACGAGGATCGGGTGCTGCAGGAGTATCGCCGCGAGTTTGGGGCGGGAACGGCGGGGCAGCCGGGGGGAGTAACCGAGATCCCGCGCCCGGCCTCGATGCGGGAGACCGATCTTATTGCCGTGGCAAAACAGACTCAGGCCGCGTTTGCGGGCGGTGCTGACATCGTGTTTCAAGCGACATTCTTTGATCCGGCGCAGCGGCCCGCGGATCCCGTGACGAGTGACCCCGAGATCGGTTTCATCGGTTTCGCCGATTTCCTACAGCGCATGCCTGATGGTGCATACGAGGTGCAAGATACGAAGCTCGCCAGGCGCGCCAAGGTCTCGGCGCTGATGCAACTCGCTGCTTATGCCGAGCAGCTTGAACGCGTCGGCGTGCCGGTCTCACCCGAGGCGGTGCTGATACTGGGAGATGGGGCGAGGTCGCGTCACCGGATCGCCGACATCGCTCCGGTGTTTCGGCAGCGGCGGTCCAGGCTACACGAGATCCTGCTGGATCGTGCCCGCGCTGTCGGGGCAGACGGCACCCGTGCGAGCGCCGCACCGATAGTGTGGGGCGCGGAGGGGATTGCCGCCTGCGGTCGCTGCGAAGTGTGTGCGCCAGAGATCGAGCGCACGCGCGATCCTCTGCTCATTGCGGGGATCCGGCGCACCCAGCGTGACGCGCTTGTGGCCGCGGGGTACGACACCATCGACGCGGTCGCGGGGCTCAATCGAAGCGGTGGCGAGGCTGATGATCAGCAGCTCCCGATCCACGAATGCGTCATCCTTGAGCCCGAACTCCCAGCAATCCCGGGAGTGAGCGAGCAGGTGCTTGAGCGACTGAGCGCTCAGGCGCAGATGCAGCTTGCCGCGGTTCAGGGAGAGGCTCCGCCGGTTCGCGTGTTTGATCCTGCGGCGCTTGCCGCGATCCCGCAGCCCAACCCTGGTGACCTGTTTTTCGACTTCGAGGGCGACCCGATGTACCGCGAACCGGGAGAAACCGGGGCTGCTCGCTGGGGCATCGATTATCTCTTTGGCCTGGTCGATCTGCACGAGCAGTTCACCGCGCTCTGGGCGCACACACTCGTGGCTGAGAAGCAGGCGCTGATCGATTTTCTCGAGCTTGTGCGTGCGCGTCGCGCACAGTACCCGGCCATGAAGATTTACCACTATGCGTCATACGAACGCACCCACCTGCTTAGTCTCGCCGTCCGGCACGGGGTCGGCGAGGGCGAGGTTGATCAGCTGCTTCGCGAGCACGTGTTCGTTGACCTCTACCCGATCGTGCGGCGGGCTCTGCGCGTGGGATCGAACTCCTACTCCATCAAGAAGCTGGAACCGCTCTACATGGGGTCCGAGCTGCGCGACGAATCCGGGGTCACAAGCGCCGCCCAATCCGTCACCGAGTACGCCGAGGCGATGGCGCAGATCAATGCGGAAGATCCCGAAACCAGAGCAGAAGGGCAGCGCCGTCTCGACGCGATCGCTGACTACAACCGCTACGACTGTGTCTCGACGCTGCGGCTGCGTGATTGGCTGCTCTCGCTCGCCAGCGCACACCAGGTCGCCCCCTACCCGCCAGAGGCGGTTACCGAAGCAGAAACGCCAGATCTGGAACTCAGCACCGTCGCGGGCGCCCTTGCCATGCACGCAGCGATTGCGACGGAACCGCGAGACCGAAAGGCAGCCGCGCTCGCCGCAAGCGCAATCGACTATCATCAGCGCGAACAGAAGTCATTTTGGTGGGCGCATTTTGCGCGGCTCACCGACCCCATCGAGGACTGGGCAGAGACCCGCGACGTGATGGTGATCGACTGGGATCTCACCACGGTCGTCGAGAACTGGTTCTTGCCGCCGCGGGCGCGGTCTGAACGACGCCACATCCGGTTGCGGGGAGAGATCTCGCCAGGGAGCTCGCTGAAACCCGGCAGCGACGCCTTCCTGCTCTACGAGTATCCGTCGCCGTTTCCCCAGCACGGTGCGGTGCCGGGATCTCGCGGTGCCAGGCGCGTGAAAATTGCCGAACGATTCGATGACGGAGTGACCGTCGAAGAGGTGTTGAGCGGTGACATGAACAGATATGACGCGCTTCCCGTAGCCCTCGTTCCCGGTGCACCACCTCGCGCTGGCGCTCAGAAAGGGGCGATTGAAGAGTGGGGCGCCCTGCTTGCGCAGTCCCTGGACCGGGGGAGTTTTCCCAGCGATCCCGTAGTGGATCTGCTTCGTCGCACTCCGCCGCGATTCTCGGTGCGTGGTGGTCTCGCCGCGCTGAGCGCTGAACATGATGACCCAATCGCCCTGGTGACTGCGGCGCTCCGGCACCTTGATCGCAGCTATCTCGCGGTGCAGGGGCCACCTGGCACAGGGAAGACCTATCTCGCGGCGCACGTTATCAAGACGCTGGTCGAAGATCACGGCTGGCGGATCGGCGTTGTTGCGCAGTCGCACCGCGTCGTCGAAAACGTGCTTGACGGAGTGGTTCGGGCTGGCCTCGATCCCACGCGCGTCGGAAAGGTGCCGCAGGGCGGCAGTCTGGCGGAGGGGCTCCTCGGCCCGGCTACACGGTCCTGAAGAAGAACGGGCACTCACTGTTTCTGGATAACCATGCGAGCCGAATGGGCGGTCGTCCCGGTGCCGGCCGCGACGGTGCCGGCTGCGTGCTTGGCGGCACGGCTTGGGATTTCTCAAACGAGGCGCGGGTGCGGCGTGCCGAGCTTGACCTGCTTGTCATCGACGAGGCTGGGCAGTTTTCGTTGGCGCCCACTATCGCCTCCTCGGTCGCCGCGAAACGCCTGTTGCTGCTGGGGGATCCGCAGCAGTTGCCGCAGGTGTCGCAGGGCAGCCACCCTGAACCCGTCGACACTTCCGCCCTGGGCTGGTTGCTCGGCGATCACGACACGATGCCAGAGAATCTCGGTGTCTTCCTTGCCGAGACCCGGCGCATGCGGCCGGAGCTCGCTTCGGTGGTGTCGGCGCTCGCCTACGAGGGTCGGCTGCACGCGCACCCCACGGCTTCGCTGCGCGAGGTTGTCGGTGCAGGATCCGCTGGCCTTCTCTGGCATCCCGTGGCTCACCACGGCAATTCGACGAGCTCGCGAGAAGAGGCAGCGGAGGTCGTGCGCATCGCGCAGAGCGCGCTGAGTGGCACGGTCCATGAGCCTGGGGAAAACCCGCGTAAGCTCACTCAGCACGACCTTATCGTCGTCGCGCCTTACAATGCGCAGGTTGAGTGCGTTGCCGAAACGCTCGCCGAGGCGGGGCTCGGTGAGGTGAGAGTCGGCACCGTCGACAAGTTTCAAGGGCAGGAAGCCGTGATCGCAATCGTGACTCTCGCTGCTTCCAGTGCGGAAGACGTGCCGCGCGGGCTCGAGTTCTTGCTGATGCGCAATCGACTCAACGTCGCCATCAGCCGCGCACAGTGGGCGGCGCATCTGGTGTCATCGGACCGTCTCGGCGATGGTCTCCCAACGAGCTCTGAAGGGTTGGCGGCACTCTCAGGCTATCTGCGGCTAACCGAGCGCGGCCGAAGCTCGGCAATGAGCGGGGCTGTTGGGTAGCGTAGAGACATGGTAAAACCTGGTGGACCTTTCAAGACCCCTCCGTCGAGGACGTTGGATTCGACGTTCGACGCGCTGACGCCCCTGACCGTGTCAAGGCGCTCCCACATCCCGGCCTTTGAAGTGATGCGCATCACCGACGAGATCGCGAAGCGCCGCGCCGCCGGGCACGACGTTGTCTCCTTGTGCGCGGGAGAGCCGAGCGCGCGGCCCGCGCCCGGCACGCTGAAACCGGCCGGCTACACCGGCCCGCTCGGCACGATGCCGCTGCGGGAAGCGATAGCGGGACACTACCTGGACTGGTACGGCACCGAGGTCGATCCGGGGCGCGTGGCCGTCACGACCGGATCCTCAGGCGCGTTCCAGCTGGTGTTTCTGGCGGCCTTTGACCCGGGGGATCGGGTCGCGCTGGTGAGCCCCGGGTACCCGGCTTACCGCAATATCCTGACGGCGCTCGGAGTTGAGGTCGTGGAGATTCCGACAGGATCGGCAACTCGCTACCAACCGACCCCCGCGCTCCTTGACGCCGCCGTGGCGGAGCACGGAGAACTCGCCGGGCTCGTCATCGCGTCACCGGCGAACCCGACCGGTACCATGCTGCGACGCGAAGAATTGACGGAGCTCGCCGATTGGTGCCGCACACACCGCGTCCGTTTGATCAGTGACGAGATTTACCACGGCATCACCTTCCCCGATCCCGGATCCCCTGATCCCCGTGGAATCAGTGCATTATCGCTTGACTCCGAAGCGATCGTCATCAACTCGTTCTCGAAGTACTGGGGAATGACCGGCTGGCGGCTCGGCTGGGCGATTCTGCCAGAAGAGCTCATTGCGCCGATGGAAGCGCTCGCCTCCAATTTTGCACTGTCGCCGCCCGCCCCTGCACAGGAACTCGCGCTAACCGCGTTCACGCCCGAGAGCTACGCGGAACGTGATGCGGTCGTTGCCGGTTTTGCGCGTGCGCGTGCACTCATTCTCGACGCCGCCCCGCAGCTTGCTTGGGGCGAGGCAGCGCCCTCAGACGGGGCGTTCTACTACTACTCCGAACTCGGCCCGCAGCTCGAGCGTTTCGAGAGTTCAACGGCGTACGCGCAAGCGCTACTTGAACACGCCAACGTTGCCGTTGTACCCGGAAACGATTTCGACCCGGTGGCGGGTAGCCGAGCTGTGCGGTTGTCTTACGCTGCTGGGGAGTCCGCGGTGGCGGAGGCCCTCGAGCGGGTTATTCGGTTTCAGAACGCGGGGTAGTCAGGCGACAGGTCATACTCGATGACACTTCGGATCCCTCGCCCCTGACGCATCTCCGCAAAGGCGTCGTTGACCTGATCGAGCCTAATGCGATCGGTGACCATCGAGTCCAGATCGATGCGGCCTTCCATGTATAGATCGATGATCTTTGGGAAGTCAATCGACTGGCGGCTCGACCCGTAATTTGATCCGATGAGTTTCTTTTCTTGATCGCTCATGACAAATGGATCAATTGAGATCTTGACTCCGTCGGCGACCTGTCCGACGACGACCGCGGTTCCTCCGCGTCGCGCGGCCTCGTAGCATGCCTCGATCGTGAAGGGCAGCCCGATCGCTTCAAAGGCGTAGTCCACGCCGCGGCCGTTGGTGAGGGCGCGAACGGTCTCCACCAGGTCGGCGCTTCGGCTATTGATGGTGTGAGTCGCGCCGAACGTCCGCCCAAGCTCAAGTTTTTCGTCGCTGACGTCAGCAACGATGATCTGCTTCGCACCCGCGAGACGCGCCCCTTGGACCACGTTCAAACCAACGCCGCCGCAGCCAACAACGAGCACTGTGCTTCCGGGCTCAACTTTCGCAGTATTGGTGACAGCCCCGATTCCCGTGGTGACCGCGCAACCGACCAGGGCGGCCTGCGCGAGCGGCGCATCTTTGCGGATCTTGATCGCCGCAGAGGCGGGCACCATTGCGTGATCTCCAAAAGAACCAACAGCAAGGAAACTCTTGACCGGACTTGTTTCATCGGAGAGTCTTGTCTTGCCGTCGAAAAATACGTGCTGGTATGCAGTCTCGTTTGCCAGCTGGCAGAGGACCGGGTTTCCGGAGACGCAGTACTCGCACTTTTGGCACGACGGTGTCCACGAAAGGATCACGTGATCGCCGACTGCGAGTTCTGTGACATCGGCACCGAGCGCCACGATGACCCCCGCGCCCTCGTGGCCTAGTACCAGGGGTGCTGGTGTATCCCAATCGCCGTCGAGTGCGTGGAGATCGCTGTGGCACACACCCGACGCGGCCATCTTGACGAGTACCTCGCCGGGTCCCGGAGTGGAATCAATTGTGAGTTCCCGCACGACGAGCGGCTGCTGGGCGCCGACAAATACGGCTGCTTGGACAGTGAGTGAGGACATACTGATTTCCTTTCTGCCAGCTCAAGGGCTGGAGGAGTGGGGTTTCGAGTGGGTGAGGCCCCTGACAGCGCGAATGAGTTCGAGGATTCGCTCGGGCTCGCCAGGTGGGAAAGCGGTCGCCTTAAACACGGGTGGGATCAGCACCCACACGAAGGAGCCACCCATGGGACTGAGTGTGAGTCTCTTGCCGGAGTTCTTCGTCGTGGCGATGCTCGCGCGGACGAGATCGATACCGGCTAGGTGAGATGCTGTGGCCCGATTGAGTCGGTCCACAGCGCACTCGGAGTGCGCAGATACACGTCCTGCGACGAACCGTCCGCCTCGCTGCGTGCCACGATGGGTGAGCGACACTGTCGCCGGAACGTCTGTCGTGTCAGGCAGAACCGTGGATATCGTGCACGCATATACGCGAGAGAAGACGTAGTTGCCGGGATCGTAGCTGAATACGATTTCGATTCCGTCTTTGGTGCGGACGGTCACCGTTGTCCGATCAGTTCCTTGCACACTGCCAAAATGTTCTGCGGTGCTTCGCAGTGCGCGCCTCGCGCGGTCAACGATCGGACCATCTCCTGCAAGCGGGTGTCGCTTGTGCCGGCGCGGCGCTAAGGGGTTCGCAGTGGTCATCGGCGTCCCGACTCCTGATGCGGCGCGATCTTGGCGTTGTGCTGCGTCGTCTGCGGCTGCTCTGCGATGTCTTCATCAATAATGCCCTCGTAGTCTTCCCCCATGCTCTCGGACCGGATGATGATGTTGCTTTGGGTATGGGTGAGATCCGTCGGGGTAAAGAGAGGCAGTCGATTCCGTTTCAGCCAGATCACGGCAAATAGTGCGATAGCTGCGAGGATGACCGCCGCACTTCCCCAAATAACGAGTCGCTGTTCGAGCTCGGGCACGATAAACACGATGAGATAACCGCAGGAGGCGATGCCGAGAACCTGGGGAAGCGGGTACAGGGGAGTCTTGAACGGTCGCCGCGCGCTCGGGTAGCGTCGGCGCAGTACTATCACGTCGACCTGGGCGATGATATAGCTGATGAGCCACGTGGTACAAGCGATGCTAATGAGGTTGAGGATGAGCTCGATTCCGCCTTGGCTGAAGGTCGAATAGAGCAGCACAGCCCCCATGCAGAATGCGGTGACGAGCATGCCCGCCCAAGGCACACGAGAGCGTTTGCTTACCCGCGCAAACCACTTCGGGAGGAGACCCTCATTCGCAAGTCCATACAGCATTCGAGGGATCGCCGCGAGGTAGGAGTTCCCCGTCGAGAACGAAGCAAAGATTGTGACGAGTGTCATGATGAGGCCGCCGGCACCGCCAAAGATCGCAGTTGCGCCGACTACGTGAGGGATCGAGGAAGCCGCCATTTCACCGAGATCGGCGTAGCGGCTTGCACCCCAGCCGAAAAGCACATCGACCAGGAAGATGGTTGAGACGCCGATGATCATGGCCATCGGGATGGTCTTCCATGGCCGCTTTACTTCTTCTGCCAGCGGGGCAACGAACTCCATGCCGATGTAGAGCCAGATTGCGACCGCCCCCATGGAGGCAAGGGTGCTCCAATCTGTGTTCAGCAGTGAATTGTCCACCGGTGACTGGCTCGTGAAGCCGAATACCCCGGCGAGACCCATCACAGCAAGGATCCCCATCATCCCGAAGACGACGGGAATCTGAACGCGAGCGAAGATATCGACACCGGAAATGTTGAGGGTGAGCAGAACGCCGAGAAGCAAAAACGAGAAAGCCGCAGCGGGGAAGCCTGTGAGTGATTCGAAGGAATCACCTGCCACAAGGAGCTGCGTGCCTCCGTCTGCGGAGACCAAGACGAGGTAGCCCCCGAGTACCGCGAGGATTGCAGGGAGCCGGCCGAGCGCGGGAAGTGTGTACTCTCCCACCATCCCGCCTCCGGGGAGCATCGATGCGAGTTCACCGTATGAAATCGCCACCATAATGATGATGATCAGCCCGATGAACGCTGGGATAGCGAAAGCGAGGCCGCCCGTTCCAAAACCGTTTCCCAGAGACACCATGGCGGTTCCTGAGACGACGAGCCCGGTTGAGGCTGCGTACGCAGCCCCGAATCCGAGGCTTCGTTTGAGTTTCGTCATTTGTCAGCTCCTTTGCATATGACTGGAAGTCGCACCTGTAACCAGCTTGCGTGCTTGTCACGAACCCTGCATTCGACTAAATGTCGATTTTTTCGTTTCTACTCAACATAGTGAGGGATTGAGATCCTCGAGCAGCGCGTCAAATAGGCAAATCAACTTGACTTTTATGGACAATCTGTCGAGGTGAGGACTCTGCGTTTTTGGTTCGTAGTTGTGCGGTTTTCGCACAGAAATCGCGTGTCTGGGGCGGCAGAATCGTGTGCACGTGGTGCGATGACGTATCAAGCTCAAGGGAGAGACAGATGCAGAACATTGGACAAGAACGAGGCCGAGCAACGGTGTTTACCGACGGGCGAGTTGTTACGATGCGGCCGGACAACGCAGTTCACGAGTCCGTAGTCATGATAGACGGCCGCGTCGTGGGTACCGGCTCAGAAGAGCAGATGCTGGCGCTCGCGGGTAGCGGGGCGGAGCGAGTGTCGTTGTCGGGGCGGACGCTCATGCCCGGAATCATTGACACACACCCGCACCTGTTGAGTTGGGCGGCGTTCAGGCACTCGGTGGTCGACCTGTTCGACTGCCGCGACTGGAATGACATTCTTGCTCGCATTGAGGCGGCGGTCGCGCGTGCTCCGAAAGGGGAATGGATTCGGTGTTCGCCGGTCGGGGAACCGCACTACTTCGTACGTCGATCTTGGCGGGATCTGGCAGAGGGAGAGCTTCCAGTTCGCGACATCCTTGATGCGGTCGCGCCGGACCACCCGGTATGGATTCAAGCTTGGGCCCCCGTTAACCCGAATACGACGGTGTTCAATACTCGTGGGCTGAATGCGATCCAAGTCTCTCGGAACACCCCCGATCGCATAGGAAACGTCTACCTTGAGAAAGATCGCTTGGGCGAACCCACCGGTCGTTTCTCCGGTGCAGTCAACAATTACTACAACAATGAACCTTGGTGGGATTCAGTTCTCGCTCGAATCTCAGGTGTCACGGGTGCCGACTTTATGGAGGGCGCAATTGACGGGATGCGGGCCGCGAACGCGCTTGGCGTTACGAGTGTGTTTGAAGGTCACATGATGGACTTTCCGACCATTGATGTGTACCGGCAGCATCGCGCCGCGGGGACATTGAGCGTTCGGGTGCTGTGCACTCCCGATGGTGAGCCTCATGGCCTTCCTGACTCAGTGGCACTGAGCGAGGAAGAACTTGGTGACCGGCTCCGAGGTCTCTACGCACTCCAAGAACGCACGGACGACTTTTTTAGAGTCGAAGGGCTATTGCTTACTCGGGGAGGCCCGCTGGGTCCGGGGCAGCAGATCTTTGAGCGAAACTATCGCAACGGCTACGGGGCGTGGACGAACGGTATCGAGTGGCTTCCGGAGTGGAAGGGGCAGTTCATGGCCGACTTCGCCGCAGAACGCGGTATGCGGCTCAACGTGATCTCCGTTGCAGATCGTGAACACGAGACGACGCTGCGTCAAATCCACGAGGCAGAACGCCGGTTCGGATCGACGATCGAGCAGAACTACATCCTGCAGCACGCCTACACTCTGAGCGAAGCGCATGGTCGTCGATTCCGTGACCAGGGCTTTGACATCACAACATCAATGTCGTTTTCGTTTTTCAAGCAGCACACCTATTGGGAACGCATGGGGTCCCAGGTGCTGCGTGATCTGATCCCGCTCAGACGCGAGCTGGATCTCGGTTTTGATGTCTCCTGCGGCTCCGACTGGGGTCCAGAAAACGTGTGGGAGCACATAGCCCTGGCCGAGACGCACGACAGTGTGTGGGGCGGAAACAACGGAGGTCCCGCGCAACGGATCTCGCGACTCGAATCACTTGCAACCTGGACACGGAATGGTGCGAAGGTGATGCGTTGGGAAGGAATCGGCTCTCTGCAGCCTGGGCACCACGCCGATCTGATTGTCGTCGATCGTGACCCGTTGACTTGCAGCAACGAGGAACTCAAGGAAACGCAGGTGCAACTGACAATGCTGGGTGGGAAGGCGGTCTACAGCGATGGCACCGTTGGATCGAAGTAGTGCTCACGTTTGCGCCACTGTGACGGAGTCTCGCCGAAAATGTGCTGGAACGCACGGGAAAATGCCGAAGCGTTCACGAACCCCCACGAACTTGCTACGTCAGAGACGGAAAGGTGCTGAAATCTCGGGTCCGCGAGATCCTCACGCACGCGTGTGAGGCGTCGCTCTCGGATCCACGCGTTCATCGTGGTGCCGCGCTGCTGAAAGACGGCCTGCGCATACCGAAGCGAGACGAAGTTTGCGTCTGCAATCGCCTTTGGAGACAAATAGTGATCTCTGAGATGTTCACAGATATAGCCATTGAGCTGACGAAACACTCGTTCGCTTGAGGGCTGTTTGCCGGGTTGCAGCGTCTGTAGCTCAGCGATCAGTCGTGTTGCAGCGAGTTCCGTAAAGTTCCGCATCAGCCGAGGGCCGATGGCACTGCGCAGGGTTGCGGGCTCATTGAGAAACGGGTCGATCAGTGACGTGAGGCAGCTGCCCACCGGATCAGAGGCATCGACGCGGGTTCCGGCGATCGGTTCGAGTGTGGTTCGTGGCGCATCAAACCGGTATTCAGGGACAAACACCATCAGCGTTTCGACTTCTTTGGGGAACAGCCATTCGTAGGGGTATCTGAGTGTATAAGAGTCATGTCACCTGGCGTAAGCTGCGTGCGTTGCTCGCCGTAGCGTAAGTGACTATCTCCGCTGATTTGAAAGATGAGAACGAAATGAGAGCCGCCGGTCGTGCTCGTGTGTGCCTTCGTTCGCCGGGCGATGTGATTGCGCGCGGCGACTCGGATGCGGTGCGCGCTGCTCTGGTCGATCACGGTGCGGGCGAGTTCCCCCGCGAAGGCTGTGTCTGCCTGCGGCATGCCGACCGCGTGAAATTCGGGTCGTGATCCCCAAATGAGCCGTTTCCAATCGGGCAAGTTCTCGGCGACGCCGCTCGCCTGCTCAAACAACGTTGTTGGCATCTTGTCACCCTGTGTGTCTGGTGTGGTCGTTAGTGGCGCGAGATATCACTTGGCCGGTGTTCAGCATTGAACCCTAAGCCCATGCTATCTCCGGCAGTGTCCGTGCGCTAGGCGCTGCGTCATGCTATCCCTGGTAGTAACGGAGGGCGACCGCGAGTTCTGCACGGGCTTGAAAATCGTCAAGATCCGCACCTGTCAGTGTTGCGATTTGTTCAAGCCGATTGCTCAGGGTGTGGCGGTGTATCCCCAGCTCTCTGGACGCTGGCAGCTGTCGCCCGTGATATTTGAGCCATACTCGAAGCGTGTCGAGGAGCGAGACCTCGTGGCTAGGGGCGCTCCTCGCAAGCGGCCCCAACAGACGTCTCGCCACGTGCGCCGCGTTTGAGGTATCAATCAGATCTGTCACTCCATCGCGCCAGATCTCAGGGAACGCGGTTACTCCCATGGTGCCCCGACGCATTCCAAACTCCGCCGCCTTGCTTGCTTCCTCGAGTGCGAGTTCAAGCCCCTCCCATCTATTGCATAGCGACTGACCGAGAGCGAATGCGAATGGTGAAAGTTCTTCGACGAGACGAGTCGCGTGCTCCTCTGCAACGAGGAGCGCCGCATCGCCACGGTACTGTGCAAAGAAGAACGGGATGTCTTCTGCGGCGTGCACTGATTCCAGCGCGGGCATCAACCCTGAGGAATCGAACTGCTGAGGAATTCCAACCAGCGCGATGAGCGGTGGTGCGGGCAAAGGACCCCAGACGCTTTCAACAATGTGGCGCGTCACGGAGATGTTCCCAGACAGCAAGAGTTGCAGGAGGGCTTCCCTGAGCGTGGTGTGCAGAGTGGCGAGTGCTTGGTTCTGCTCCAATGAAACACTCACCAGCGCCAGCACACTCGAGAGCACGTTTCTCGAGAGGTCATCAAATCCTCGGCTGAGAGTCAAAACGAGTACGCCACTCGGGTCTCCAGGCTCCCCAAAAGCTGAAGCACTGCTTCCACTTCTGGGGTCACCTGAGCTGAACGAAAACGTTGGACGCTTTCGAGTGTGCTTTGCACGATGGGGGCAAGCTCCGCCTCACTCACCCTCGGGCCGTCGGGAGCCTCCACCACTGTTACTGGGCGTCCCAGGGGATCGTAAAGGGCAACGCCGCAGCCGAGTTGGCGCGCCGTTTCGCGCAGAGTCGCATTGAGGCCGTCACGACGAGTCGCAGCGTTTGCGATTGCCTTCTGGGCGCGGAGCGATCTGGTGTACCGCTCTGTTTGGTCCCGCTGAAGGACACGTGCTGCTTCCTGTAGGAGATCCATAAATGAAATCTCGTACGGCACGTCGAACAGGATAAGGCCGTGTCGAATGCACGCGAGCGCGAGTTCGTGGGGACTCCTTTATGCAGGACATCGCTTCCGAACCCGATCCCAATGACGCCGTGGGCCGCCACGAGCGCCGCGTAGTCATCGTAGAGTCGCTCGAGCCGTTCGGACGGTACTCTGACCTCTGCCACTGCGGGATCCGCCGCATGAACAACTGGGAATTGCCATCCGAGCGTCAGGATCACCTCTGCCGGCCCCAGAAAAGGAGTCGGATCAATCATGTCTGTGGCGTGGAGCCACTCAAATTCTTGGTCGAAGGCGTGCTTGTCTGAGGTCTCTTCGTCTTCGCCGACAATGAACCTGAGGTGAAGGGAAGGGTTCTGTAGCAGTTTGCGAAGTGTGAGGGACACGTCCCTATGCTATGTGTACAGGCGTCCCCGAGGTGACTCCGGTGCGGCGCTGGAATGCTTCCGAGGTGAGTGGAGACGCAACATCGTTTCCGAAACCGAGTGCCACGACAACGGCTTGTTCGCTGCCACCGAGACTCAGGATCACGCCGCTCACGGCCTCAGCAAGCGGGCCCTCAAGACCTGCCACAACTCGGGCAGTGGCAGAGCTCACCGCGCGAGCGAGAGCCGCGGGGTCCCGCGCGGCCTCATCGACTTCTGAGCGAGCATATGTCACGCTGTCACCCGATACGGCCTCGGCGATGACCTGGGTGTCGCTGCAGCGCACATGCACCTCGAGCACGCTGCTCTTGGAAGCAGGAGTCACGGTAAACGGCAACGGCACGCCGGTGAGGGCAGGGTCCTGGCCCGCCTCGCCGTGACTTCCGTGGTCGTGATCGGGTGTCGCTCCGCCGAACGAGAACTTTAAATCCATGTGTACGACACTAGCCGCAATGCCGTTCGGTTGCTCGGAGCTGACGGGAGCCGAGACGCTCCTTCGGCACCGCCCGTTCTTGCCTACCCGTCAAAGGACCGCCCTTTGGCCGCGGGACCCCTTACTTCCGTGGCGAAGCGGGTGATTATGGGGTCCAGCGGTGAATGGGCGGTCAACTCACGCCTTGCTTCAGAGACCTCTCCAACGTCTCCGAGCATGTGAGACCCGACCAAAGGGCGGTATCCCAGGTGTTGTTGCGAGTCGTAAGCAGGTTGAGGTGACGGTCTCATGCGTGGTGATGCCTTCAGGGGACGTCGAGCCCCTGGACGGTCGTCGTTCTCGTGTTTGACACACTTGTGGGTGGTCATCGTGGGCCTTACCGACATGGCGGCCGACGAGGGGCGTGCAAGGGCGCAGCGTATGACCGCGGAAGACAATCACCAGGCCTAGGCACTTGGGTCCACAATGTTACAGAAGCTGACAAAGCACCAGGCCGCTGCCCGGCTCTGAAGAGCAGCGAGCAGCGGCCTGGTGTGAACCGCGGGGTGGAGCTTACGCCTGTGCGGCCAGAACCTCTTCGACGGTGGTCGAGGGGAGATCGGTGAATGCGTGTGCGACACCGGCGTTCGTGATGACGCCGTTGTGTGCATTCAGGCCCTTTGCGAGCGAGGGATCAGCCTTCAGCGCCTCAACCCAGCCCTTGTCGGCAAGTGCGACGACGTAGGGGAGTGTTGCGTTGGTGAGCGCCGCGGTGGAGGTCTCGGGGACCGCGCCGGGCATGTTGGCCACGCAGTAGTAGATCGAGTTGTGTACCTCGAAGGTGGGATCGTCGTGCGTGGTCGGGCGCGAGTTCTCGAAGCAGCCGCCCTGGTCGATTGCGATGTCGACGAGCACGGAGCCCGGCTTCATCTGCGCAACCATTTCGTCGGTGACGAGCTTCGGAGCCTTCTCGCCGGGGATGAGCACGGAGCCGATCACCAGATCGGCTTCCTTCAGTGCCTCGGTGATGTTGTGTGCGTTCGAGGTGCGGGTCTGGATGCGCCCGTTGAACTCGTCCTCCAGCTGCTTCAGGCGCGGGATGAAGATATCGATGACGGTCACCTCAGCGCCCATGCCGTAGGCGATACGAGCGGCCTGCTCGCCGGCAGCACCGCCACCAATCACAACCACCTTGCCGCGACGCGTTGCGGTGACACCACCGAGCAGAATGCCGCGGCCACCGTTGGCCTTCATGAGGCTGTAGGCGCCCACCTGCACGGAGAGACGGCCAGCAACCTCGGACATGGGGGCAAGCAGCGGCAGGCCGCGGCTGGGAAGCTGCACGGTCTCGTAGGCGATGGCGGTTGTGCCAGACTCGAGCACCTTCTCGGTAAGGGTCTTCTCGGCGGCGAGGTGCAAGTAGGTGAAGAGCACCTGATCCTTGCGGAGCTTGCTGTACTCGGCAGCGATGGGCTCCTTGACCTTCAGGATCATGTCAGAATCTGCCCAGACCTGGTCCGCGCCTTCGACGATCTTCGCGCCCGCCGCGATGTACTCAGCGTCGGTGATGGCGGATCCGAGTCCGGCACCGGCCTGGACAAGGACCTCGTGACCGCGACGAGCAAGCTCGTAGACGCCGGCCTGCGTGATCGCCACGCGGTTCTCGTTGTTTTTGATTTCGGTGGGAATGCCGACGCGCATGATGTGCTCCTGATGAAGTCGCGGAATGGGATCTGTGCCGTTTCCCGCGGCGCTGCGGGCATGCGCCGTGCGCTGCCGCGAGGATAACGTACTGATTATGCAGTATATTCGAGTTCTATACTGAAACGCTGAATTCTCTTCGGAATCAGTCGTTTTGGGTGTTACGTTTCAAGTGTAAGGGGGTTTTTGGTGTCCGAAGCTTCGAAGAATCTGCGCCCGGAGGCTGAGCTGGACGAGATCGACCGGAAGATCGTGGAAGAGTTGCAGGCGAACGGCCGGATCACCAATGCCGAGCTAGCCGAGCGAGTGGGGGTTGCTGCTTCCACCTGCATTGCCCGGGTTCGGAGTCTTGTCTCCAAGCGCATCATCACCGGCTTTACCGCCACCGTTGATCCGCGGGCGATGGGACTTGAGCTGCAAGTACTCGTGAGTGTCACTGTGCGATCGGGCGCGCGTCAGCGTATTGCTGAGATGAGCGACGAGTTGCGGGCATTGCCTGAGGTGATGCAGCTGTTCTTTCTGGGTGGTGTCGAAGATTTCATTATCCATCTCGCCGCAAGAGACTCGGATCACGTCCGTGACTTTGTGATGGAGCATCTATCAGCGCATCCTGCGGTGTCATCCACCCGCACCAGTATTGTCTTTAGTCATCACCTGAACCCGGTGCGGTCGGAGGCCTGAACCCCTGAAGCTGCATCCCTGGCTGCCATGATCGCCCGACAGGCAAGGTGCAGAGCGAGGCGGGAGTCAGAAGACGAGAGGTCGATCCCGATGAGCTCCTGGGCTCGCTGCACGCGGGTCGAGACGGTGTTCCGATGAAGCCTGAGCGCGTCCGCCGTGGCCTGAATCGAGGACTCGTGGTCTAGGAAAACTGAGAGTGTTTTCAGCAGTTCTGGTGCCGTACTCAGCAGGGGGGCGAGCATTGACTCGGCGGCAGGCAGGAAGGTGTCGTTTCCGGTCCACGCAAGGAGTAGCTGTTCAAGTCCGAGTGTGTCGACGCGCACGAGGTAACCGGAGCTCGAACGAGAAACCGCGATTTTTGCGGCGTCGGAGGCCTCGCTGAGTGTGCGAGTGAGACCAGATTCGCTGCTCTGGAGTGAGCCTATGCCGAGTGCAACATCACGGGTCAGGCGGAGACGTTGAAGCACGCCATGCAGTGCATTGGCACAATCTTCCACCTGACTCGCCCTGGGCGGTTCAGCGAAACTCAGCCACCCCAACACGCTTTGGCTGCTGGGTACCGCGTGCGATTCGACTGAGATCCCGGTGAGTTCGTGGGCGACAGCGTGGTGAAGGCCGACTGGGTCAACTCGAAATCTCGGGGTGAACTGGAACCCAAGGTGGTAACCGGCCGTGCGCCAGCCGCGCTCACCCATGCGCCGCTGTACCTCTTGATCGCGGGCACCCCTCAGATCGATAAAGTCGCGGAGTAAATCCGCGGACGCCGAAGCGTCGTTGACGGAGGCAAGATCATCGATGAGGATGCGTGCTGCAACGGCGGGCATCATGATTTCTGCGGCGGTTGACAGAGCCCGTAATTGGACGTCGCCAATCCCGGACCCAAAGACAACCAGCCTTAGCCCTCGTCGGGTTGAGCTATCCACACGTACCGAGGCCGCTGCCTCGTTTCCAACGCGGGCGGAGCTGATCCAAGGAGCAAAATCGATACCTTCATGTAACGCCCGGGCAAGCTCTCCCCCCGCCTGCTGAACAACGCCATTTGCGTCGATGAGCGCAATATTGTGGCCGATGGCCGCGCGCAGGTGCGCGAGCAAACCGGCGAGGTCTTTAGCGGGGTACTCGAATGCTTGCGCGACCTTTCGTACGTAGTCGAGGGTAAGCGCGTCCCGCGCCTGCTGCAATTGCCAACACGCTCGAACCAGCTCCACCGGGCGTGTGGTGGAGAGCAAGGTTACGCCCAACCTGGCCGCGAGCTTGCAGGTACCCGCCCCGGCAGTTTCTGCAGCGGGTGCCGCGAGCGCTGAGAACCCCCGGTCGCTGACGCGACGCAGAAGAGAGTCCTGCTGCCAAATTGTGCTGGGGAAAGGTGCAGTGTGGACAAGGAGGCCATGACCGGCTTGCTCACCACCGTCGACGGTGACTTCGTTCCATTCGCCCTCTGCTGGCCCCGCCACGTGTTTGAGTTCGCCGTTGTCAGGGTGGGAGAGTAACGACGCGAGATCGGTGGAATTTCGAGCAACGGACGGAGGAATCACTGTTCCGGGTCCAATCCTGAGAGACCATAAGTGGAAGGCAACAGCTTGCCCGCGCGTCCGGGTTGTGAACGCCACCACCGATCGGCAGGCAGTGTCAAAATGGCGACGTGGCGATTCTCTCGCAGCTCGGAAGCCTCGATGATCTCCCGCGAGCGCACGTCAATTGCGACGATGTAATCGGGCGCCGTTGACACAAGGACACCATCCGTCAGCACGGCAAGGTACTCGGAACGTGCGACAACGCGCAACACCGTTCGGTCCATGCAGCCGATCTCTGCCGAGTACACATGCGGGTCCCGGTTGTCTTTGGTGAGGTCGAGGATCCGTCCCTGCCCAACGATGATCGCACCAATCAGTGCAGCGAGCGCCTCAATGGGCTCATCGATGGTCTCTGCGAGTGCCGCACCGATGTGGCGCGACCGCTCAAGGTGGCCGTGCAAGGAATGCCTAATGAGGTCTCCGGCGGTGAATCCTGCGAATACCACCGGCCCGGCACCACCAGCCTGAATCATCGCGGTACGCATCAGGCGGTCGACATCTTCGGCTCGCTCCGATTGAGTAAGTGACACACCGCCCGCGCCGGTACTGCAGACGGCAAACACTCCGGGAACGTGATCAATGTACAAGCTCGTGCGGTCGACCGTCGGCACGGCGCGGCCGCTGCAGTCAGCATCGATAATCTTCCGGTCCGGAGCGAACAGAAAAGGGGTGAGCGCATTTAGGCCGCCGGCCTCAAATGAGCACGCGGCTTCGAGGTGATGTCCAAGCCACTGCTCCGCGACCGAGATCAGCGGCTCGAAAGCGTTGAGCCCAGGTAGCCTCTCCTGAAGTAGCAGCGTTGATCCAGCGAACGCCGGAGCAAAACAAGGGGTTTTGGGGTCGAGCTCATGTGGTAGCCACGCTTGCAACGAGTCCGCAAAGGAATCTCGCACCATGAGTTCGGTGAGCCAAGGGGAACCGCCTCCGCCTGAACCGCAGAAGGAAGCTCCCGATGCGAGCAGCGGAAGGTCTCCCGCGGAAAGGAGCAGAGGCATGTCTATAAGCGTAGGCGACTTATGCTCTGGAAATCACGATTCCACCGAGATGCTCGACCGGCACGAAAGCCCGATCCAACCCAAAAGCGCTCGGCCCAAACGTTTCGAGAGCGCCGGGGGAACGCATGAGTTCTGGGGTTGAGATGCCGAGCACCCGCACTCGTTGACCATAGCGCAGGCCCTCCGTGGTGATCGGCTCAGCTGTCTCATGGTCGACGACACAGATGAGATCGGGCACGATCGCGAGCAATTCGTTTCCGCGGCAAGCGGTGAGGTTCTCGTTTTGGAATGCGATTTCAAGCGGTGGACCAGCCCCATCGAGGCTCTCAATCAGTGCACGGCCCCGGGCGAAGCCCTGTGTTGTACGACGCTCAACGTCAATAACTTTGCCAAGGTGCAATTCGCGCA
This sequence comes from Leucobacter insecticola, assembly GCF_011382965.1. Classification (NCBI taxonomy): domain Bacteria; kingdom Bacillati; phylum Actinomycetota; class Actinomycetes; order Micrococcales; family Microbacteriaceae; genus Leucobacter; species Leucobacter insecticola. The sequence goes on from NZ_CP049934.1 coordinate 1,604,549, forward strand.
CTTCGGAATACAGCGTCTTCGCAAGCGTTTCAGCGATTGCTGCGAACGGTGAGCGGTGCTGCTCGCGGGCTTCTCGGATCGCGCCGCCGATGTTGCGGGCCATCGAGAGGGTGCGCGGCACCGCAGTGCGACGGACATCGGCGCCGGTCATTGCGTACTCGGCGATGTGGGCTACTCCGCCGAGGCGAATTGTTATGGCGCGCGCAAACGACTCCATCTGCCGATTGTCAGCTCCGGTATCGATGATGACGTGTTCGCCCCGTTCTCCAGCGAGGGCCAGCGGAGAGCCGTTCACACCATACACGGCAAACGTCTCCATCGAGAGCTCGGGGAACGCTCGTCCCATGCCGTCGGCATCAATCACGGGAAGACCAGATTCAGCGGCGACGATGAGCGGGATCATTGAGTTGATCCCTCCACATTCGATGGGCATTGTGGCTTCTGCGGTACGCCCGAGGTGCGCCTCAAGCGTCCGTAGTGCCGCCAGGGGCTCCGTGCCCGCCGGGATCTTCTCGATCATCACGGTCGGTGCGCCCATTTGCGCTGTCGGAATTACAAAGAGATCGTCTGCGATTTCGTCAGGGTCAAGGACCGTGATGCTGCGGTCGCCGAGTACTTGCGTGACGAGCATCTGGCCGATGTAAGGGTCACCGCCGCCTCCTGTGCCCAGCAGCGTCGCGCCGCGCGCGAGGTCAGGCAGGTCCGCGGCGGTGAGTGTCCAGCTCAATTCGCCTCCCTCGTCTCTGCGGTGGGGGAAGCTGGACGCACTGTTCCGTCGAATCGGTGCGGATCGAGGTCATAGCCGAAGTAGCGCGGGCCCACCATGCTGATTGCGGCGGGGGAATGCCATCGCTCGTCGGCCGGAGAGGTGATGACACGCACGCGTTGGCCATAGCGCAGCCCCTCGGTGGTCACCGGTTCGCCGCTTTCATGCTCGAGCACCATGATGAGGTCGGGGGTGGTAGTGAGTACTTGTCCGTTGAGCTCAGCGACGAGGTGCTCGTTCTGGAAAGAGATTGTGAGCGTATCGTCCCCCTCCGAAATAGTTGCCCGGCCGCGGGCAAACCCGCTCGTTGTGGCTCGTTCAACGTCGGTGACTTTGCCACCAAAGATCGCTCGCCCACCGAGTAGCCCAATCACCTTTTCAACCGGGTCGACTTTGGCAACGCGCGCGTCAACGATCGCCCGGCCGACGTTGGCGCACAGGGTGAGCGAGTCTCGCACGAGTGCCTGTTTCGCGGTGGCCCCAGACATATGGAAGCCGGAGAGCATGATTGAGCACCCCATTTCAACAGCGGCGACACGGATGATGCGCTCGCCCCAGGCATTGTTGATTGTGCGCAGCACGCCAACGTTGCCCTTTTCGTCGGAGTAGGCGAGAGGCGAAGCGGAGACGCCGTAGAGCGTAGGAAGTACCATCTGCAGCTCAGGGAAGGCGCGGCCCATGCCATCGCCATCGATCAGAGGAAGCCCGAGCGCGGCTGCGGCGGCGATGGGGATCGTCGAGTTTACGCCGCCGATCTCAATGCACATGATGTGAGTAATGGGGCTGCCATAGTGTTCGCTCAGCTCGTGCACTGGCCGAATAACCTCGTCGAGGCTCGGCAACTTTTCGATCATTACCGTCGGAGCCCGAGCATCGATACGTTTGCGACGATCGCGTCGTCGGGAACCTCATCGAGAGAGACCACAGTAACGTCACCGTGTCGTCGCAATGCTTCCTTAGCGAGCAAGCCGCCGACGTAGGGATCACCGCCGCCACCTGTGCCGAGCGTCGCTGATCCCCGCGCGATATCGTCAATATCACTGACTGTGATTGTCCAACTCACCGCGCCGCCTCCATGCTGAGATCGCCGACAGCCTTGACACGGATCCGGGTGGCGTTGCCTGGCAAATAGGGAATCGGTACCTCATCAAAGTCGATAATTGTTACGGAGCTGGGCTTCGCACCTGCAGCAACTGCCTTCTCAATGGCCTCTGCGCGCACGGCGGTGATGGTGTGTTCTCGCTGACCGGGAGCAACCGAGTACACCTTGTCGATTTCACCACCGACCTGCGCGATGGACGCGCCAATCGCGTTCGCGACCGCGTAATTCTCTGGCTTTGATACGGTGCCAAATAGAGGTAGCTCGTCAGGCAGAAGTAGGGATCCACCGCCAACCGCGACGACGGGGATGGGGTCGGGGGATGTCCGCATGCGATCTACAGCTTCGGCGACACGCTCGGCGATTCGGTCGAGTACCCGCGCCACGAAGGTGGGGTCGAGATGAGCCACTTGAGAACGGTCTCCAATGTCTGCACGGCCCGCTGCGACCGCAATGTCCGTCGCAGTGAGTGTTGATCCTCCGAATACGAGAGCCTCAGAAGACAGTCGGTAGCCAACTGACTCGGGCCCGACCTCGGCGGTCTGCTCGTTGACGATGCTGCCCCCACCGATCCCGAGAGAGAGCACATCTGGCATACGAAAGTTGGTTCGTACGCCCGCGACCTTTACCTCGTTGGCGGTCTCTCGTGGGAAGCCGTTGATGAGCAGTCCAACATCGGTCGTTGTGCCACCCACATCGATGACGGCGCAGGTTGTGAGCCCGCTCGTGAGCGCAGCACCGCGCATCGAATTCGTTGGACCGGAAGCAAATGTCGCAACGGGGTAGCTGCGCACGTAGTCCTCGTCCATGAGCGTCCCGTCATTCTGGCTGAGAAAGATCGGGGCCTCGATGCCTTCCGCTCGAACTGCGGCGGTGAGCCCGTCAACGATTTCCGAAGCGAGCTCGCGTAACGCTGCGTTGATGACGGTCGCGTTTTCTCTCTCGAGTAGGCCGATCCGTCCGATTTCGTAGGACAGCGAAATGGCGACGTCGTCCCCAAGAACTTCGCGGATGATCTCAGCAGCGGCGACCTCTAGATCGTGGTTCACTGGGCTAAAGACAGAGGAGATCGCGACTGATCGGATACCGTGTTCGCGCATGTCTGCCGCATGAGCCCGGAGCTCGTCAACGTCGATCGGGCTGATTGGGCGTCCGTCGAATTCATAGCCGCCATGGGCCAAGTAGCTTCGTGCGTTGATCGCGGCGACAAGCTCTTCTGGCCAATCAATGAGCGGCGGCAGTGCCTGCGTCGCGGGAAGACCGAGCCGAAGCGCCGCGGTCGGTGCGAGCCGCTTCGCCTGGACGAGTGCGTTGATGAAGTGTGTGGTCCCGATCATTACCGCGGTGATTTCGGAGCCCGCAAACCTGTGCTTCTCGCGTAGACCCGAGATCGCTTGGACTATACCTTCCGTTACGTCGGGTGTTGTCGTGTGCTTTATCCCGACCAGGGTTTGGGTGCCGTCCATAAGGACTGCGTCCGTGTTGGTGCCACCGACGTCTATCCCGATATGCATGTTGATCGCTTCCTTGTGAATAGATGGAGTAAGGATGTTTAGCGGGTGGTCGCGGCACCGAGCGGGCGCACCCAGCCGAGCTTGCCCGCAACGATGTACAACACCATCGATATGACAAGCGAGAATACCGCGGGGATACCCCAGGTGATGAAGTAGCCGGTGACTGCGGAGAAGAGCCAGATGGCGATCGTGGCCGGGACGATACGAGGCGCCGTTGCGGGGAGTGTACCCGCGGCACGTGACTCCTCGAGTTCGGGGCGCCAGTGCTTGACCACAAAGTACTCAGCGACCATGATGCCTGCGATTGGGGGAAAAGCTACTGACAACACGATGAGGAACTCAGTGAACTGGCCAAGGATTCCGGCGGCCGCAAGCACTGAACCGACGACACCGAGCACAATAGTCGCTGTACCTCGATTGAGATTTCGCCCGAAGGCCGTCGAAATGAAGTTGACGAGCCCGAGCGTTGATGAGTAAAGATTCCAGTCGTTGATCTTGAGGGTGCCCGTGATCACGATAAACAGGCCGACGAGCCCCACCGATGAGGTAATTATCGCAACGATATTCCCGCTGGCCGCCGCGTGCGCGAGCAGCACCCCGGCGAGACCGATGACGAACTCGCCGAGCGTGACCCCTACGACCGTTTGTTTCACAACGTCGATGCTCGAACGGTTAAAGCGTGTCATGTCAGCGGAAATGATCGCGCCGACGATGAGCCCGCCCGCCACGATGCCAGTACCGGCCCAGACACTCATGGACGGTCCTGGAGCAGGGTCAGTGAGGAGCTCGCCGAGATCATGACGGGATAGTTCGCTGACCACTGACCAGCCGACGAGAATGAGGAACAGAGGGACGGTGACGTTCGCGAGCCACTGCATACCTTTGAACCCAAACGCGACGACGGCGGTCACTGCGAGGCCAAACACCAGACTCCAGGCCCACACTGGCATCACGCCCGGCATAAGGCTGTCGAGTGATTCCGCTGAAATCGCTGACTGTACGCCAAACCAGCCGATGAGGCTGATGCCGATCGCCAGACCGACCAGTGAAGCTCCAATTTCACCAAACCCTGTCCAGCGGGCAAGAAGCGCGGTATTCAGCCCCTCACGTTGCCCAATGATGCCAACAAAAACGATGACCGTCTCAAGCACGATTGACCCGAAGAGAAATGCGAGCGCTGCCTCTCCGAAGGTCATCGAGTACCCGAGTGTGGCACCAAGTAGAAACTGCGAGAGCGCGGAGACCTGCCCAAAACGTTGCACGGCAATGCCAAACCAGTGTTTTTGAGACGCGGAATCGACTCTCGTGAGGGCGAAGTCATCGCCGTGTGTGATGCGGGACATAAATATCCTTGCTGAGGGCTCGAAACAGTTCTCTGAAGAGTATTTCTAGCCGCCTCGTGCTGACACGTGCGAAGTGCACAAACTTTATTAATTGTTGTGCAGGATGCCCCGCGCCTCGACCACCCTCAGTGCTCAGTGGGCGGTGTGAGCCGCGCCTCGTGTGCGTCGAGGGCGAGCTCCGCGCTCCGTAGAGCGTCGGAACTGTAGCTCCCAATGGCTCGTTCTTCGAGCAGTGCGTTGCGTTGCGCCTCGAGCGCGAGTCTCGCGTATCGGAGATAGCTTTGCGCGGGGGTTTCCTGCGCAGGCTCGACGATTGCCCCGGTTTCGTGGAGAGCGAGGGCGATGGGGGCGAGAGCATTTCGCGCGCTTGCGCGAGCCCTCGCCACCGCTGACTCTGAAGCCCGGGTGTTACCTTTCGCAAGCTCATTCGCGTGCGCATCATCAATCGCCTCATTCGCCGCCTCGATGAGGTCCTTGCTCAGCGCCGCTAGCTCCCCTGCGCTCGCGCCGGCCCCCGCGCCTTTCGGCCAGAGCTTGCGGATTACCAACGGAAGTGTGAGTCCGTGAAAGAGTAGCGTGACCACCGCTACTCCGAAGGCCACCAGTATGAGCTGGGCTCGATACGGGATCCCAATCGGAATGGATTGTGCCGCGGCGAGGGTGACGACTCCGCGCATGCCGCTCCAGGAAAGCACAACGCCCTCGCGCACGCCGAGGCGCTGTTCGCGCTCGTGGGCGAGATCCGCTTTCGACCTCTGCTCTAGTAGTTCGATCCTGCGCAGTCGCCGTGTGCTCGGGCTTGCTTCGTTGCGCACGCGCTGGGCAAACGCCGCGATGCCGTTGCTGCGTTGCTCGTAGACCTGCGAGGTGCGGCGCATGGACGCGATCATCGGCACCATAAAGATGGCGCGGAAGAGGATCAGGATCGCGACCACAAGGAGTGCGATCAGCGCCACATGTTCGAGTTTCAGCGAGCTCTCGCCCACCTGTTCAACGAGCGCGTGGAGCTGCAGGCCCATAACCAGAAACACGCCATTTTCGAGCGCGAACTGCACGGTCCGCCAGTTGAGACGCTCGTTCATGCGCGCGGTTGCGCTGAACCTGCGAGATGCGTGGTGGCCCGTGTACAGCCCCGTGACCACCACGGCGAGCACCCCCGAAGCGTTGAGGGCTTCAGCCGGGATAAACGCGACGAACGGCACCACAAAGGAGATCATCGTGTCGTACACGGGGTTTTGCAGTTTGGACCTGACCCACACGGTCACGAGACCCATGACAAGCCCGATGCCAATGGCGGCGGCGACCGAATATGCGAACGAACCCGCAGCATCCCAGAAGACGAAGCTTCCGGCGACCGCGGCGACCGCGGTTTTGAGGAGCACCAGCGAAGTGGCGTCATTGACGAGGCTTTCGCCCTCAAGGATCGACACCACCCGATCGGGCATGCCGAGCCGCTTACCGATGGAGGTTGCTGCGACGGCATCGGTAGGGCTGACCACCGCGCCCAGAGCCACCGCGACCGGAAACGGGATCACCGGGATCACCAGGTGAATGATCCCCCGATGCCCACGGCCGAGAGAATCACGAGCAGCACTGACAGACCGACGACGGGGCGAATATTGCGCCTGAAATCGATCAGGGGCACGTTGACTGCGGCTGCGTAGAGCAGCGGCGGCAGGATCCCGAGCAACACAACCTCGGGGTCAAGCTCGATCAGAGGCATAAACGGCACATACCCGGCGCCGATCCCCACCACAACCAGCAGGAGCGGGGCCGCGACGCCGATACGGCCTCCCAGAATGGACACGCTGACGAGTAACACGACACCTGCGACGGCGATGAGTCCAAGTTCCATTTTTCAAGTTTAGAGCCCGAGCGAGGGGGACCCGCGCGGCAGTTGCCAGGGAATTGCAGGAAAGCCTTGCTACTGCGAGGCGATGGACAAGTGGGCCAAAAACTGCAAATAGTCTGTGAAGAGGCAGGTGGAATCGGTTTCTTAGACGGTGCTTAGAATCCGCTTCAGAGCATGGTCACATGACAACCTTGCAGAGCAATTTCGTGGAAACGGCGGCCGGTGTTCCTGCAACTCCAGGGGGCCCAGGCTCGCCGGGTGCGTTTTCCGTGCACGATGCGTCCCGCGCCCGCCGCCGCACCGCGGTGTGGAACGGCTGCGCCCGCGCCGTGATTTGGGGCACCAGTATCGTGGCGGTGGCACTCTGGGTATCCGGGCAGGGCATTCAGAGCGTGCTCGGCTTCGATGCAGAGACCCTGAACAGCGTGAGTCGGCTGGCGGGGCTCGTATCAGCGAACCTACTGCTCTATCAGGTGCTGTTGATGGCACGGATCCCGCTCTTTGAAAAAGGATTCGGGCGCGATACGATCACTCGTTTCCATCGCATCGTCGGAATCTGGTCTGTCGTGCTGCTCGTCGTGCACGCAGTGCTCATCTGGCTGGGCTACGCCATCCAAGATGGGGTCGGGCTCTTCGCTCAGGCCTCCGACCTGCTGTGGAACTATCCGGGAATGTTGATCGCGGTGATCGGCTCGCTGCTCGTGCTCGGGGTTGCAGTGAGTTCGGCGCGCCGATCCAGGCGGCGCGTGCGCTACGAATCATGGCATCTGCTGCACCTCTACGCCTATCTCGGTGTCGGCATGGCTGTGCCGCACATGCTTTGGACCGGGGCTGATTTCCTGGATTCGCCCGCGGCAACCGTCTACTGGTGGGGCTTGTGGATCGTCACCGTCATTTCCGTGGTGTTCTTCCGGGTACTTCGCCCGCTGTGGCGTGGCGCGCGGGCGGGGCTCCGCGTGGTGCAGGTGCGGCCTGATGGCAATTCCGCGGTCGCCGTTCGCGTGCAGGGGCGGGGGTCAGAAAGCTCGCGCCCAAGGCAGGGCAGTTTTTCGTGTGGCGCTTTCTCAACGGGGCTGGCTGGAGCAGGGGCCACCCGTTCTCGCTTGCGGCGGCTCCCACGGACACAGAGATGGAGTTGTCGGCTCGCATCGTCGGTGACGGCACCCGCCGCCTTGCCAGCATTCGACCGGGGACTCGCGTCATGGTGGAGGGTCCCTTCGGTCTGTTTACCAATGATCAGCGTCGTCATCCGCGCGTCCTCATGCTGGGTGCCGGCGCGGGCGTCGCGCCGCTGGTGTCGCTCCTTGAGGCAGGCGACTGGTTGCCGGGTGAAGCCGTGCTGGTGACTCGGGATCACGACCCGGCTGGGCGTATCCGAGGCGACGAGATCGCGCGGCTCTGCTCTCAGCGGGGCCTGCAGCACTACGTGCTTGATGGTCCGAGGGCGCAGGGAGGAAGCAGCTGGATTTCGTCGGCTGCGGCCGGCTGGGATGGCGCCGAGCTGTTGCGCTATTTCATGCCTGGAGGCGGCGCGAGCGACGTGTTTGTGTGTGGCCCTGAGGCATGGATGCGAAGTGTGATCCGTGACCTTCGTCGGCTCGGAGTGCCTGCGAAAGACATTCATTCAGAACTGTTCACGGTGTGATCAGACGTGTACGAACCGGGAGGAAGACAATGAAACGGATACTGACAGCGGTGTTTGCGACGCTGGGCTTGCTGGTGCTGGTGATGAGTTACCGCACGTCGCTCGGGGTCGCTGATCCTGCCGCGGTGTCGCCGACGATCCAGACAGATATGACCGATCAGGCAGCGCTCGTGCCAGATCAAGCGGCTGCGCAGCCGCCGCGTCGAGACGACGATCACGATGACGATGATGACGACGATCATGACGACGATCATGACGACGATCATGATGGTGACTCTTCTCGGAGCACGTCTCGCGCGGGGAGCACGGGCAGCACGGGAAACACAGGGGGCACGGGCAGCACGGGGAGCACGGGGAGCACGGCGACCGGCGGGACCCTCACCGATGGGAGGTTCACCGGCTCTGCGGTCTCGACGAAGTATGGCAATGTGCAGGTTGTCGTCACGGTCGCGAGCGGCAAGATTACGCAGGTGTCCGTGCCGCAGTATCCGTCGTCGAGCGCGAAAGATCAGCGCATCAACTCACGAGCCATCCCGCAGCTTGTCGACGCGACGCTGCAGGCGCAATCCGCCAATGTCGACATGGTGTCGGGGGCGACGTACACGTCCACGGGCTATCAAAACTCCCTGCAGAGCGCCATCGATCAGGCCCGCAAATGACACACGAGGCGCAGAGAAAGGCGGCCGCCACCGCCGAGATTATGGGCACGATGGTGAGCGTGCAAGTGATCGGCGCGGATCAGGCCGACCCGGATGTTTCGGCGGCGATATCTGACTGTTTCGCACAGTTGCGCGATGTTGACCGGGTGTTTAGTCCTTATCGAGCCGATTCAGACGTCTGCAGGATTCAACGCGGCGAACTCGACATCGTCTCGGCCGACCCCCGTATGGCCGAGGTTGTCGACGCGTGCGCGCGGGCCGAGGTGCAGACGCGGGGCCGATTTAGCGCGAACTGGCGGGGAACGTTTGATCCGACCGGCTATGTCAAGGGGTGGGCGGTGGAGCAGGCGCAACGCCTGTGTTTACTGCCGCTGCTGGAAACCGGGAAGGCGATCGCGGTTGCCCTAAATGCCGGAGGGGACATGCAGCTTTCCACTGCTGCTGACGCGTCGTGGGAATGGCGGATCGGGATCGCGGATCCGCGCCGCGCAGGCCACCTTGTGTCCACCCTAGAGATACGCAATGGCGCTATCGCAACGTCAGGGCCTGCCGAACGCGGAACTCACATCGTGGATCCGCGCACCGGAGGCTCTGCGAGGGGCGTTGCGAGCGCCACAGTTGTCGCGAGATCCTTGGCTGATGCGGATGTATGGGCGACGGCCGCGGTTGTGGCCGGTATGCAGGATCTCAGCTGGCTGCAAGCGGCGGGGCAGACGAATGGTCTGATCGTGGGCGATGATGGTTCATTTCGCCGCTGGGCGCACGGTGTCGAGCTCACTCAGGCCGCGGATCTCACTGCCGGGGCTGAAACGGATTCCTATCGGATGACGTGGCCGGCTGCGTGACGCGGGGGAGTTGCAGGAGGAACACGGAACCGGCCGCCGAGGTTCGCTCAACGCTGAGGCTGCCGCCACCGCGTTCAGCGATGTTGCGTGCAAGGAAGAGCCCAAGCCCGTAGCCACGCCGCCGTCCCGTCTCGGGGCCGCGCGCGAAGCGTTCAAAGATGCGTTCGATGTCTGCCGCGGCGATCCCCGGCCCGCTGTCAACGACCCGGGCCTCGACGTGTTGCGGATGAACGAGCACATCTATTGCCACGGTGGTGGCATCACCGGTGTGCTCGATCGCGTTGTCGAGGACCGCGAGAAAAAGTCTCGAGAGCGCAACATGGCTGACCTGGACGGAGATGGGGGCGTTGTCCGCGTAATAGGTCAGGCGAAGTTCGACGTGCCGTGCCGCAGCGAGCGGGGCGAGTCTTGTCACGGTTTCTTCGAGGGGGCACGCAGATCCGTCGGCGGCATCGCGGCATGTTGGGCACCAAGCTGCGCTTCAAGGAGCAGGTCTGCGAGGATCTCGGCCATCCCATCTGAATCGCGTCTGAGCTCTGAGACCACGTCGCTTATGGGTTCACCGCGGGCGAGGCGACGTTCGAGAATTTGTACGCGGCTGTCAAGCGCGGTGAGCGGGGTGCGGAGTTCGTGGCTCGCGTCTGCGACGAATGCGCGCTGTGCGCTCAGAGCTTCTGCAAGCGGTCGAACTGCTCGCCTCGCTGTCGCCCAGGCAATCAGGCTGAGGGAGACAACCGCGACGATACCGAAGACCAGGATCCAAGACACGACGTCGTCAACGTCAACGACGACCCGGTCGAAGCGGTGGTCATCGTGGTCGTCGTGCGAGTCTGAGTCACCACGAGAATGGCTCAGAATAATTGCGACAAGCGCGCCCACTCCCGCAGCGATGACGACAGCCGAACTGATCCCGACCCACAAGCCGATGATGCGGGCAGAGGTGTTCACTCGTTTGCGATCCACATCCACACTCATTCAGGAGCCCCCAATCGGTAGCCGCGCCCCCGCACCGTTTCCACGATTTCAGGAACGGTCTTTCGCCTGAGATAGTGCACGTACGTGTCGACGGAACTCACGCCGGAAGCATCAGTAAACACGGATTCGAGGAGCTCTTCGCGCGAAAAGATGCGTTCCGGGCTTGCGGCAAGCGCCTCGAGCAGCGCAGTCTCGGTTTCGGTCAGGGCATAACGAAGCTCGGTGGGGGAATAGAGTGCCTGCGTCTCGGGCATAAGCGTCCACTCGCCGATGGGCCGACGCTTGCCAATCGCCTCGTAGCCGCGGCGCAGGGTACGCAGGCGAGCCAAGAGTTCCTCATACGCGAACGGCTTCACCAGGTAATCGTTTGCTCCAGCATCAAGCCCGGCCACACGATCGTCAACAGCGTCGAGCGCCGTCAGCAACAGCACCGGGGTCGTGATCCTCGCGGTGCGAATCGCTTGCAGCAGCGACACCCCGTCCATACTTGGCATGCGCCGGTCAAACACCATCACATCAAACCCTTTGCTGAGGGCCTGCTTCAGTGCTGAAGCGCCGTCAGCGTGATGATCCACCTCGTAGAACTCGCTCAGCACTTCGATGGTCATTTCGGCGAGCCGCTGATCGTCTTCGGCATAGAGCAGCCGGGGCAGTGGTGCTCCGAGATTGTTTGCGCTCACGTGGATCCTCCCATCTCGAGCGTAGCGGCATCGAATCCGTGAAACTGTGACCACCTCGCTGCCTCGGGTTCGAGCGCGGTGAGATCAATTTCTGCGTCTGGGAACGGCGTGACAAGGATCTTGCTGTGTTTGCCCGGAGCGCGTTTCCAGGTGCCGACGACCCGCCCCTCATGCACAATCGTGGCAAGAAACATGCCGTTTCGGCCGGGCACAATGCGCTCAAAATGCTCTGGGGTAAGCTGCGCTTCGCGGCCCCTATAGCCGAGCAAATGTTCGTCAAAGGAGGGAAGCATTAGCCACGCGGTGGCGGAACTCTCGTTTGCGCTCGCCGCAAGCTGCTCGGGATCGGCCCACAGGGCTCCGTCCGCTGCATCTGATTCGAGCTCTACGAGTGACCCGGTCTCGCTTGCGAGCCTGAGCCCCTGCCTGGCATCTTTCATTGTCAGCCCAGACCACCAGGCGAGATCTTTCGCGGTGACCGCGCCGCGCGCCTGGGCGTAGCGCGTGGCGATCTCGCAGAGCGCCGCGCCTCCCTCAAGTTGACGGGGTGTGGTGATCCACTCTTCAGCCAGCACGAGCCGAGGCTCAGCCTCATCTTGCACGGGACCCAGCACTGTGATGTTGTTCTGGCACATCCACCAGATCGTGTGGTACCGCCACGGTCCCTGGACCTCGATGCCTGCCTCTTCCCATGTGCCGGCGAGCTCGTCGCGGCTGAGTGACTGCCCACCGCTGAGCGCAGCGACTGCGACCTCGACGAGCCGTTCAAGCGTCGCATCACTCAGTTCTAGTTGCGCGCGGCGTTTCGCTGCGCCCGCGAGCACACGACGGTTGGTAGCCGCTTGCATCCACCCGATGTCTTCGGCCGCGAGCACGTGGATCGTGCCGCGCATCGGCCATGACCTCACGATGCGGCCGGTGTTGAAAGCTGCGGAAACGTCAGCGACGGTGGTTCCGGGGGTTCGCACGCCCAAGGCCCAGCGTGATGAGCGCCAGTCTTGCCCCTGCAGGGCGAGCATTCGGGAGGCGGTAGCGGCGATCCGTGCGGGGCCGGATGCTGTGTCCGATCCTGCAGGGGCGTCAGCGGCCCCGGTTCCCGCAAGTCCCTGCGCCCGCATTCGCAGTCGCAGCAGCTCCGCTTGAGTGATTGTCGTGTTCATGCGCTCAGTGTATTCCGGGCCACCGACGTTGATGGAAGATCCTTTCTCATTGAAGTGGTCTTGATAACGAACATCGCTTTAATTATCAAAAATAGTGCTTTTTGATAATAGAATGGTCTTCGATTATCAAATCATCGACTCTGGGGTGAATGATGACGAAACCCTGGCCCAAGCTCGACTATGAAGAGCAGATCTGGGACGGCGGGCAGATAGCTTCGATGGGGCCCGCTGCGACGCGGCTATCGATGAGGGGTGCGAAGTACCATACGGCAGTGCCTTCGATGATTGTCGATCTCGTTCCAGAGGTTGATCGAGAGGTAGAACTCCTCGCCCGTGAGGCGGAACTCGAGCTTGCCCGCTTCGATACCGAGGTGGGTCTTCGGCTTGCCGCGTTCGGCCCGATCCTGCTGCGATCAGAAGCCACGTCTTCATCGCAGATCGAGAACCTGACGGCCTCCGCCCGCCAGATTTTCACGGCCGAGCTTGGTGGGCGTGTTGCGAGAAACGCATCTGAAGTTGCTGCAAATACCCGTGCGATGCTGGCAGCGCTCGAACTCAGCGATGAGCTGAGCTCCGAATCGATGCGTGAAATGCACCGAGTGCTCATGGAAGGACAGGATCGGCATACCCCCGGTGACTTCCGTGCACAGTCTGTATGGATTGGGAGCAGGGCCTATAGCCCGATCGGTGCAAGCTATGTTGCCCCGGCAGCATCGCGTGTGCCCGAACTCATGAGTGACCTTGCAGCTTTCTGCGAGCGCGATGATATGCCCGCTCTCGTGCACGTCGCCGTTGCTCATGCCCAGTTTGAGACCATTCACCCGTTCAGCGACGGAAATGGACGTACAGGAAGAGCACTCGCTCAAGCGATGTTGCGGCGAAGCCAGGTCACCAGAAGTGTCGCAGTGCCGGTATCAGCGGGATTGCTCACAGACGTCAGGGGTTACCACGACGCACTCACTGCCTATCGTGACGGGGATCCCTCCCCGATTGTTGAGAAGTTCGCCGCCGCATCGCTGAGAGCCGTGCCAAACGGGCGACAGCTCATGGCGGAGCTTGACCAGATTTCGCAAGACTGGCGTGAACTTGCGGCACCGCGCACAGGCAGCGCAAAGGAGCGATTGCTGCGGTTCGCGCTTGAGCGGCCCGTGTTTACTGCCGAGATCGCGGCGCGGGACCTCGGCATTGCCCCGAGCAACGTGTACCGCTATCTGCAGGGGCTTCAAGAAGTCGGAGTGCTTGCTTTCAAGGCAGAGTACCGGGGACCTGCGGTGTGGCGCGCACCAGCTGTGCTTGAGGCAATCGATCGCTTTGCTGAGCGGGCTGGGAAGCGGGGGAGTGAGTGGCGGTAAGGACCTCTAAGACCTCGCCCGAGCGTACTGCGGCGGGACGATCGACGCCGCGGAAGGAGCGCGCAGCTCGTGCGCCCAGCTGATCGGCAGGTGTGGGTTGGTGAGCAGTGGACGGGCGAGCAGGATCACGTCGGCCTGGCCGGTTGCGAGGATCCCCTCTGCCTGCGCGGCCTCGGTGATGAGTCCGACCGCGCCGACGGGAAGCGGGCCACGACGCACCTCTGCGGCGAGCCCCACCTGGTAGGACGGGCCGACCGGGATCGGGGCATCCGGCACGTTCGCTGCCGAGGAGACGCTGACAAAATCGGCGCCGGCGGCCGCGAGCATCCCGGATAGTTCCGTCGCTTCGTCGACCGTGAAGCCACCCTCCACCCAGTCCGTCGCCGAGATCCTGACGGATATCGGGAGATCAGTATGCTGAGCGCGAATCGCCGCCACAACTTCGAGGAGGAGACGTGCACGGCCACCGAGGTCACCTCCGTATTCGTCGCTGCGCGTGTTCGACAGCGGTGACAGAAACTCATGCAACAGATAGCCGTGCGCTGCGTGCACTTCAACAAGATCGAACCCGGCGCGCACGGCACGGCCGGCCCCGTCGGCGAAGGCCCGCACGAGACCGGGGAGCTCACTTGCTTCCAGCGCCCGGGGTGCCGCGTAGCTGCCGAAGGCGAGAGTCGAGGGAGCGACCGTTTGCCAGCCGCCCTCGGTGGCGGGCACCGACCCCACGGGAAGCCCTGGGAACTGCGGGTACGTCGACCCCTTGCGGCCAGCGTGCGCGAGCTGGATCCCGATTTTCGCGCCGTGCGAGTGCACGAGATCGACAACCCTGCGCAGGCCGGGCATCTGATCCTCACTCCAGATCCCGGGGCATCCGGGGTGATCCGGCCCTCCGGGACCACCCCGGTCGCCTCCATCGTGACGAGGCCAGCGCCGCCGCGTGCGAGCCCGCCGAGATGCTGCAGATGCCAATCACCGATGACGCCGTCGACCGCGGAATACTGGCACATCGGGGCCACCCACAGGCGGTTGCGGATCTCGAGATTGCGGAGGGTGATGGGCTGGAACAGGATCGGATCGGCCATGGTTCTAGTGTAGGTCTCCGGCTGTGCTCCGCAGGCCGTGCAGGATCTCGATGACGTGCTGGTAGTTTTCACCGGTGGCGCGGGTCATGCCGAGCTCGCAGGTGCGATTGCAGGAACCGTGGACGTCGTTGCCGCCGCACGCGTCGTTGAGCTCTCGGACCTCTGCTGCCTCGGCGGCGGTGGCCGAGGCGGTGAGCTCGGGGTGCAACATGCCGCGGTCACCCGCGAAGGCGCAGCACCCCCAGTTCTCGGGGACCACCACGTCGTGGGCGGCGGCCTGAGCAACTGCAACGAGATGGTCGTTGATCCCAAGCTGCGTGGACGAGCACGTCGGGTGCAGCACGATCCGCTCAAGTTTCACGTCTGCGGGGAGCTTGGGGAGCGCGGGCAGTACCCGTTCCGCAACAAACTCGACGGCGTCGATAACACGCAACGGCTGCGCTGCGGTCTTGTTGTGTTCTTCGACCGCGAGGATCAGACCCTCGGTGCACGACGATGCATCGCACACGATGGCGAGTTCGCCGTCGTTGCTGGCGCGCCGCAGCGACGCGACCGTGCGTTCGCGCATGGTGCGGGCGCCATCCACCATTCCCTTGGACGTCCACGGGGTGCCGCAGCACAGTGAGTCGATGTTGTCGGGCACGAGCAGCGCCACTCCCGCGGCCTCGCACAGCGCCTCGAAGCTGATCTGGGTGCCGGGGATGCTGGTCTGCCATCAACGTTTCGGGGACCGAACATGGTGCTGACGCAGGCCGGCATGTACACCGCGGCGTAGCTGGTGCCGGGTGCCAGCGGCTTGTGGTCGCGGGCGCGCTTGCTGCCCCCGCCAGGTAGCTCCGGCGAGTAGAGCGGTACGCGATCCTTGCCGAGTACCGCGCGGGCGAGCTTGTTGGGGGGCGCGATGACCGCTGGCGGGACGTGGCTGACGGTGCTGAGCGCGGTGCCGGCAATGGAGGTGACGGCCTTCCAATTCTTGGCCGCGCCTCCCCAGACGCCGCGTTCGATGCCGTTTGCGCGGTCGGATCGTTTCACCTTCACGAGTTTGCCGGTGTTGATCTGCACAGGGCACGCCG
Source organism: Leucobacter insecticola (assembly GCF_011382965.1). Lineage (NCBI taxonomy): Bacteria > Bacillati > Actinomycetota > Actinomycetes > Micrococcales > Microbacteriaceae > Leucobacter > Leucobacter insecticola. Next base: position 1,620,594 of record NZ_CP049934.1, read on the forward strand.
TCTGACACATGCCGTCGACGGCGCAGGTCTCGACCGCGTCGTAGCCGTAGTCCCGTTCGAGGGCGGCCGCGAGCTGTTCTTCGCCGTCACGTCGAGCCTGTTCGATGGCGCGCAGGGTGACGATACGTTGCCGCGGTGTCAATGTCAGATCCTTACTGGGGCATACGGGTTCGCAGTAGCCGCATTCCACACAGCGGTCGACCTCGTCGTGCACGGGCATCGGCACCTTGATATCACGCAGATGAGCGTCGGGATCCTCGTTCAAAATGACGCCCGGGTTGAGGAGCCCGTGCGGATCGCACAGCTGCTTGATCCGGCGCATCACATCGTAGAGTTCATCGCCGTACTGCCGCTTCACGAAGGGGGCCATCACGCGACCGGTGCCGTGCTCGGCTTTCAGGGATCCGCCCTCGCCCAGGATCAGGTCGACCAGGTCTTCAGTGAACACCCGGTAGCGATCGAGCGAATCGGGCGTCTCGAACTGGTCGGTCAACATGAAGTGGACGTTGCCGTCTTTCGCGTGACCAAAGATGACGCTGTTCTCGTAGGCGTACCGTTCGAACAGACTGTTCAGCGAGTTGCAGGTGCGGGCAAGCGCCGCGACGGGAACAACCACGTCTTCGAGCAGCGCCGTGGTGCCCTGCGGGCGGGCTCCGGCGACCGCGGTGTAGAGTCCCTTGCGCAGTTGCCAGAGTGACGCGCGAGTGCGGGAGTCGGTGCTGAACTCGGCGGGTTGCGCGAGTTTCAGCTGAGCGGTGAGCCGATCGCCGCCGGCCTGCAGCTCGGCGAGTTCCGCGTCGGTGTGGCCGTGGTACTCGACGAGGAGCGCGGCGTGCGCGGCGACGGTGATGTCTTGAATAGACGTCGGCGCGTTCGGTAGTTGCTGCCCCACCCGCAGCGACACCGAGTCGAGTAGTTCAACCGTCGCGGCCTGGCTTGCGACGAGATCGGGGAGCGCGTTGTTTGCGGCTTCCATGTTGTCAAACATCAGCAGCGCCGAGGTCGCGAGCGGTGCCCGAGGCACTGTGCGGAACACGGCCTCGGCAACAAACCCGAGGGTGCCCTCGCTGCCGACGATGAGGTGCGCGAGCATGTCGACGGCGCGATCAAAATCGAGCAGCGAGTTCAGGCCGTAGCCCATCGTGTTCTTCATCGAGAACTGGTGACTGATGCGGGATCGTGAATCGGCGTTGCCCTGGACCCGCTGTGCGAGCTCGTGGAGGCCGCGGAACAGTTCCGGCTCGCGGGCGCGAAGCGCTTCTTCGGCGTCTGGCGCTCCCGTGTCGATCACGGTGCCGCTGGGCAGCACGATCGTCAGCGATTCGAGCGTTTGGTAGGCGTTGTCGACGGTACCGCAGGCCATGCCGCTCGAGTTGTTGGCGACGACGCCACCGATGGTGCAGGCGGCCTCACTCGCGGGATCCGGCCCGAACTTGCGCCCGTAGCGGGCGAGCCGGGCGTTGAGCGCGCGCACCGTGACCCCCGGTTGCACGCGCACGCGCTTTCCTTCGTCGAGCACCTCGATGCCGCGAAAGTTCTTGCGCACGTCGACGAGGATGCCATCGCTCAGCGCCTGCCCGCTGAGGCTCGTTCCGCCAGAACGGAGCGTCAGTGGCACACCCTGCTCTGCGCTGTGGCGGAGCAGAGCGGCCACGTCGTCCGCGTTTTTTGCGACGGCGACGGCCTGCGGCACGAGCAGAAAGTGCGAGGCGTCGTGCGCGCGGGCGTGCAGATCGATCGGGCGGGTGAGGATCTGCGCGGGATCAGGCAGAGCTGCCTGAAGTGCGGCGTGGCGATCGCTCGTCAACGTGTTCACGGTTGTGGCACCATCCATCCGAGTACGGGGGTTGATTGCAGGAATATGAGCAGAGTGATGAAAGCAAGGAGCGCGAGGCTCCACCCGAGGAGCTTCCTGAACAGGGTGCTTTCTGATCCGTGCAGGTTGACCGCTGCGGCCGCGACCGCGAGGTTCTGCAGTGACAGCATCTTGCCGAGCACGCCCGCGGAGGAGTTGGCGGCTGCCATCAGGATCGGGTTCAGCCCGACCTGGTTCGCGGCGGTGACCTGCAGCAGGCCAAACAGCGAGTTGGAGGAGGTGTCTGAACCGGTGATGGCCACGCCCACCCAGCCGATGACGGGGGAGAGCAGCACAAAGAATCCGCCGGTTGCCGCGAGTGCGTACCCGAGGCTGGCCGTCTGGCCGGAGAGGTTCATGACGAATGCGAGACCGAGCACGGCGGCAACGGTGAGGATCGTCCAACGGAGTTCGCGCAGGGTCTCACCGTAGACGCGCAGCGCCGTCTTGATGTTGATCTTGTGCAGCACCATGGTGACGATTCCTGCGAACAGCAGGAGGGTGCCGGTTGCTTTCAGATGGTCAAGCTTGAAGAGTTGGGCCGGGATCGGCTCACCGTCTGCATTCGTGATGTCGAGGCCTGGCCACTGGAACGACACGGTACCCACTTCGCCGAGCCAGGTCTTGATCGCGGGAATCTGTGCGATCGCAAAGATGGTGATGATTGCAAGGTAGGGGGCGATCGCGCCCCAGGTACGGGCCACCGCGGAGGTCGGCAGGGCACGGGTGGCAGTCTTGGTGCCGGCTGCGCCGGCGAGCGCGGAGGCCGTGGTGTCGTGTGCCAATGCCGCGCCTTCTTCGCTCGTGTCGCTTTCATTGAACGACACAATCTCGCTTGGCTGCCAGAACCGCAGCATCACGAGAACCGCGATGACGGTGGCGATGGCCGCGACGACGTCGGTGAGCTCAACAGCGAAGTAGTTGGCGGTGACAAACTGCGACGCACCGAACACCACACCCGCGACGAGCGCGATGGGCCAGGTCTGGCGCAGGCCGCGACGGCCATCAACGACGAACACCAGAATCAGCGGAACCAGGAAGGCGATGAACGGTGTCTGATGGCCGGCCATTGCTGCGAGGCTCTGTACCGGCAGGCCCGTGACGCCCGCGAGCGCGATGATCGGCGCGCCCATCGCCCCGAACGCGACCGGGGCGGTGTTGGCGAGGAGGGAGACGAGCGCGGCTTTGAGGGGTTTCATGCCCGCTGCGATGAGCATCGCTGCTGAGATCGCGACGGGGGCTCCGAAACCGGCGAGGGACTCGAGCAGCGCGCCAAACGAAAACGCGATGATGATGGAGAGGACGCGGAGGTCGTTGGAAATCGAGCGGATGGTGGTTCCTAGTGCCTCAAACCAGCCGGTTTCGAGCGTCAGACGATAGATCCAGAGCGCGTTGATCAAGATCCAGAGGATCGGGAACATTCCGTAGAGAATGCCTTCTGCGGTGCCGCTGAGCGCCTGGCCGATGGGCATCTGCCAGCCGACGACAGCCAGCACGATCGAAAGCGCGAGACCCGCGAGTGCCGCATATGCGGCTTTCACACGGAAGACACCGAGGAGGACAAACATCACAATCAGGGGAAGGGCGGCAAACAATGCCGACCACCCGATGGAACCAAAAATTGGAGCGAGCGGTTGGGTAAACATGATCTCCTGACTCTTCTCTGAGTATTCGCTGAGAGCGCAACGTTCTTCATTGTTATACAAGTAGACGGGTTTAGCAAATCGGAGTTTTTTTTGGTGTGACCAAGATGGGATACTGGGTTGCCTAGTGCCTGGCTTTTCACATCGGGTGCAGGAGGGCTTGGAGCGAAGAGTTTGGGACAGCGGATGAGGCCGAGAGTAACGGCGGTGTCGATCACCGAGGCGATTGCTGATGATCTTCGGAACCGCTTGCTGGAGGGGGAATTTTCACCGGGAGCGGTGTTCCCCGAAACAACCGTGGCCGAAATGTACGACGTCGCACGGCCGACCGCTCGCGTCGCGATCGAACGGGTGGTCAGCGAAGGGCTGCTCGAACGGCATCCCCACCGGCCCGCGCGGGTGCCGGCCCTCGGCGTCGAAGACGTGCGTGACATTTATCGCAGCCGCATTTTTGTCGAGTCGGAGGTGCTCCGGAGCCTCGCCCGAGAAGGCACCGTGCCGGCCGAGGCCGAGCGTGCGAACGCAGACATCGCCGCAACCATCGCCAAGGGCGGCAGCCCGCTCGAGATCGTTGAACCCGATATGCGCTTCCATACGAGCCTCGTTGATGCCGTCGGTAGCGCACGCATGAGCAAAATCTATGAGTCGTTGGCAAACGAGGTACGCGCGTGCATGCTGCAGGTGCAGGGACGCAATCTGCTGGTGTCCGAACACATTCACGCCGAGCACGCGTTGATCCTGCAGCGAATCGCAGAGAACGACCCCGACGGAGTGGCTGCGGTGCTCGACGACCATCTCACCCGTGCTCGGGATCGCCTCTCGGCGGTGCTAGCGGGAGGCGACTGAGCAATCCTCTCGTCGGGTGACTCCGCGTCGCAGAGTACGGTTGTATCGACATGAGTGACGGAGACCACATGAACCTCGGCCAGCTGCTCGACGACTATCAAGGTCGGGATCAGGATCCTGGCGAGCTCGGCACCCCCGACGGTGTCTTCGCCGCCTTCGAGGAGTGGGCGTGGGAAGCGAAAGCGCTGCGCCTGTACCCCGCCCAGGAGGAGGCCGTTCTCGGCATCGCGCTCGGCAGCAACGTGATTCTCGCCACGCCCACCGGCACCGGCAAGTCGCTCGTCGCGCTCGGCGCACACTTCACCGCGGTCGCGGCAGGCCAGCGCACCGTCTACACAGCGCCCATCAAGGCCCTCGTCAGCGAGAAGTTTTTCGACCTTGTCGATGTGTTTGGTGCCGAGCGGGTCGGTATGGTCACGGGCGATACGTCCATCAACCCCGAAGCTCCGATCCTGTGCTGCACGGCAGAAATTCTTGCGAACCTCGCGATTCGTGACCCGGAGGCCGGCGGCATCACCCAGGTCGTGATGGACGAATTCCACTTCTATGCCGAACCCGAAAGGGGATGGGCCTGGCAGGTTCCACTGCTGCTCATGCGCAACGCGCAGTTCCTCCTTATGTCGGCGACCCTCGGTGACGTTACCGACCTTGCGGCAGACCTCAGTCGTCGTACGGGCCGCGATACCGCGCTCGTCACCGGTGTTGAGCGGCCCGTCCCACTGCACTTCGAGTACCGGACCGCGCACGCCCACGAGGTCGTCGAAGCGCTCCTCGAGGATCGCCAGGTCCCCGCCTACCTCGTGCATTTCAACCAGTCGCACGCCATCGAGCAGGCGCAAGCACTCGCAAGCATCCGCATCGTGGATCGCGCAGGCCGCGACGAGATTGCCGAGGCGATCGGCGAGTTCAAATTTTCAACCGGATTCGGCAATACACTTTCTCGTCTCGTGCGATCCGGCATCGGCGTGCACCACGCGGGCATGCTGCCCCGCTATCGTCGCCTCGTTGAACAACTCGCCCAGCGCGGCCTGCTTCGTGTCATCTGCGGCACCGACACGCTCGGCGTCGGCATCAATGTGCCGATCCGCACGGTCGTGTTGACCGCCCTCACCAAGTTCGACGGCGAAAAGATGCGGCGGCTTTCCGCCCGCGAGTTCCATCAGATCGCGGGCCGTGCCGGCCGCGCCGGATTCGACACCGAGGGCGACGTGATCGCGCTCGCCCCCGAACACGAGATCGAAAACGCGAAGGCGACCGCCAAGGCCGAAGCGAAGGCGGGCGGCGGCAAGAAAGCGAAGCCTGTCAAAAAGAAGTCGGCCCCGCAGGGGTTCGTGGCCTGGTCTGAGGCGACGCTCGACAAACTCGTCGCTTCGCAGCCCGAGGCTCTCGTGAGTCGCATGCGCGTCACGCACGCGATGGTCCTCGGCGTGATCGGGCGCGGCGAACACCGCGAGGGGGAAGCCCTCGACACCATGCGGACGCTGGTTTTTGACACCCACGAGCCGCGCGCCACCCAGTTTGCACACGCCCGCAAAGCGATCGAGATCTTTCGCACGCTCCGCAACGGCGGCATCGTCGAGGTGCATGAAGATGCGCGCGGGCATCGCCTGCTCCGACTCACCGTCGAGCTGCAGGCGAACTTCGCACTGAATCAGCCGCTATCGCCGTTCGCGCTCGCCGCAATCGAGCTCCTCGATCCCGAGTCCGAGAGCTACCCGCTCGATGTCATCTCAATTATCGAAGCGACCCTTGAGGACCCGCGCGCGATCCTGCGGGCACAAGAACACAAGGCGCGGGGCGAAGCGGTCGCCGCAATGAAGGCTGATGGGGTCGAGTATGAGGAACGGATGGAACTGCTCGAAGCGGTGACCCATCCGATGCCGCTGAAAGAACTGCTCGACGAGGCGTTTCATGAGTATCTGAAGGAAGTGCCGTGGGCACGCGACTACGAGCTGCGACCGAAGTCGGTGGTGCGTGACATGATCGAGCGCGCGTTCGGGTTCCGAGACGTCGTGTCGTTCTATCAGCTCAGCCGCGCCGAAGGAGGCGTGCTCCGCTACCTCAGTGACGCGTATCGCGCGATCGAACGCACGGTGCCGGAGCAGGCGAAGACCCCCGAGCTTGAAGAGCTCATTGATTGGCTGGGCGAGCTCGTGCGGCAGGTCGATTCGAGCCTCATTGACGAGTGGGAAGAACTGGCGAGTCCGGATCCCGAAGCACACCGGGCCGCTCGCGGGGGCGAACACGGGGGCGACCGGATCGACGTGCCTTCGCCCGCCCGCTCGGTGCTCGCAAATCAGCGAGCCTTCACGGTGATGCTGCGGAACTCCCTGTTTCGGCGGGTGCAGGCCGCCGCCTTCGAACGCTACGACGTGCTTGCGGAGCTTGAATCGGCGCACGCCACGGGGCCCGGAGGCTTTAATGAGCAGCGCTGGCGTGATGCGCTCGCGGGGTACTTCACTGAGTATGACGAGATCCTCGTGACCGCCGATGCGCGCGCGGAGCGCCTTCTCGACATCGACCGCGGCGCGGAGGCTGTTGCGGCCGGCGTCTGGCGGTTCAGGCAGGTGCTGCTTGATCCCGCGGGTGATCATGACTGGGGGATCGAGGGCACGGTGGATCTCGCAGCCTCAGAAGCGGAGGGTGAGCCCGTGGTGCGTGTTGAGCGCGTCGGGCCGTTTCGCGACTAGCGTTTCACGCTACGGGAGTGCAAGAAAATCGCGCAACCAGCCGTCGACCTCGCGCATCACCTCAGGATCAACGACTCCGGCGACCCCCACGAGCCGATCCCGCGTGATGGTGCGGGGCTGCTCCGTCATTGCAAACGTCGTTTGAGGGAGGGATAGCTGTGCGCCAACAAGCGGAACGTGATTCGGCCAACCGCGATCCCGTGACGTCGCCGGCACGATGATCGCGAGGGTGTCTGCCTGTTCCAGATACAAGTCACTTGCGACAACGAGCGCCGGCCTGCGGCCCGCCTGCTCGCGCCCCCTGGTGGGGTCAAGTTCTGCCCAGACCACCATGCCGCGGCGCAAATCGGGCATCGGGCTACTCGCCAAGGTCGACGTCCCAAGTGTGGAACTCATCCCAGTACTCACGGTCGTTCGCGCGGAACGCAGCGCCGAAGGATTCCATTCTCCTGCGACGTTCATACCCGTCGAGCAGGCTTTCGAGGAACCCCGCGGCAGTTGTTCCACGAGCGCGGGCATCGCGATTAATCCGATCCCGTAGCTCGACGGAAACTTTGATCGAAGTCGCAGCCATGCTTGAAGTATACCTATTGGTATCCCTGGTAGTCTACCCGCACTCCGCCCCCGTTCGGATCCTCTCGCGGCCCCGGGTCGGGTGGCTACTTCTCCACCACAATCTTCGCGACCTCGTCGTCGGTGAGCTGCCGCCAGGGCGAGGCCTGCGGTTGCACGAGCGCCTCGTCAGGGCTATCGCCCTGCGTCCACCACTTCGCCTCAAAAGCGACACCCTCAAAGATCACCCGCTGGCCGCGCGTAAACACCGTCTCCTTCGACCACTCGGGGTAGGTGCCCGCAGGGATCACCGGGCGCTCAACCGGCTTCTCGCCGGGCAGCACCGGCCCGAGCAGTCGCCACGGCTGTGCCGCCGCCTCGCTCGGCAGATCGGGTTGATCGCCCTGCGTCCACCATTTCGCCTCATAGACGCTGCGGTTCCAGACCACCTTCGTATCGGCCGGATACGCAACATCGACGCTCCAGATCGGGTACGGACTCGTCTCCGGATCATCCTCCACCGATGCCGTAGTCGAATCGCCGGGGACCGCGCCCTTGATCTGCGTCAGGCTTCCCGGTCGCCCCTCACGGAGGGTCTTCGCGAACTCACCGGGAGTCTGATCCACGCCGCTGCACGAGTCGGAGACTCGACGCACATCCGGCCAGTTTTCGCCGCACTGCTGATCGCGGTTGAGCGACCACATCGACATTCGGCTCATGCCCTTGTCTGCGGCAAAACGAGACAGCTCTGCCGCGTCCGGCAGCGTGAAGATGTCGCCGCGGGTATCGTTCTGGCCGATCATCGGTGTCGCCGAGATCCGGCTCCAGGCCGTCGCCTCGCCCATCGTCACGTCGACCTCTTGATAGAGGGAACGTAGCTGATTCTGCGTCGCCTCGAGGCTGTCGAGGATCCCGGGCAACATGCTTTCCCCCGCGGCAGTCTCGAGGTTCATTGTCATGGCGTTCACTCCTGCGAGTTCCACCCCGGCGCCGAGATACTGTCGCACGGCCTGTAAGCCGTCGAAAGAAAGCCCGTCAGTGCTCACCGGGAGCGTCAACCAGACGTCAAGCCCGTCGCCGCCCTTGCGTTCCTCTTGGAGCTGCGCAATCGCCCGTGCCTGTCGCGCGAGCGCTTCGGGGTTGGCGAGGAGCTCGCCCTCGATGTCCATGTCAATGCTGAGCTGATCGTAGCGATCGATGACCGCCTCGTAGCCCGCACGCAACTTGGTTTCATCGGTGCAGCTGAGCGCAAGATCGGAGTTCGCTTGCCCGCCAAACGACACCATCGCCGAACCGCCCTGCATCGTGAAACGGGCGAGCCGGCGATCGAGATCGAGCGCCCGCTCCGCCTCTGCCAGGTCATACACGCCGCCCCAGGAAGGGGTGCAGTTATTGTCTTTCAAAGCCACTACGAATGCGAGGACCACGTTTTGCTGGCCGTCGCTCTCGGGGGATTCAAACTCGAAGGTGGGCGTTGCGGTGACATCGACGTAGGCGTCAAACCACGGGCTACGTTCGGTGGCTTCTTGCCGGTCTTGCACATACCCCAGTGAGTACCACCCTGCACCTGCAAGCGCGGCAACAACGGCAATGACCACGCCAAGACGCAACCAGGACAGGCGTCGTCCCGGGTACCACTTCACCATTTGTCCTCCCGGCGGGCTCAGGGTGAGAATCTTGTTCACATCTCACGCGTCGTGTCTGGCTAGGATATACGCATGGCAGGTGGGGTCGATGAAAAAACGCAGAGCGGATCACGTCGCCGCCAATGGGGTGCCGAGAAGCGCTCCGAACCTCTCGCAATCATGCATTCGCGACCAACGCCGCTCGCCATCGTCTGGGCGCGCGCCGCGATCCTGATCACGGTACTTGCATGGTTCTTCTACATGGTCACTACGATTGCGCGGCTCTTCGTGGAGGGCCCGCGAGAGTCGTTCGTGTTTCAGGTGCAGACCGTAATCTACGGTCTCACGGTCACGGCGCTGACCTTCTCTGCGCTGATGTATCTGATCGCCAGATATGGCGCGCTCGTCAGATTCCGCGGGCACCGGCGCACTCCGCGTGCTCTGCTGGACGCGCACTTCGCCGAATCAGATGACGCGGTGACGGTGCTGATCCCGAGCTATGACGAAGAGCCCGAGGTTGTTCGCTACACCCTATGGTCAGCGGCGCTGCAGGAGTTTCCCGAGATCCGGGTGGTGCTGCTGATCGATGACAAAGCGGAGGGACTCACCGGCCCAGCACTTGAACGGCTGGAAGAGACGCGCGGGCTGCTGCAGGAGATTTCTGATGAGCTTGAGGCACCGCGGCTCGGTGCCATTGCAGCGCTGCAGGAACTGCAGGATCTGGCGCCCGCGGATCCAGGGCCCGAGGACGCCCGCCGCGCCGCGCAGGCCTATGCAGACGCCGCATCCTGGCTCGACGCCTTTGCGGCGAACGAGACAATGCACGATCACATGTCAGAGTTCTTCATCGATCAGGTGCTGCTCGGGCTCTCAAGTGATCTGCGGCTCACGAAACTGGCGCTTGAGGCGGCTGCCGAACAGGGATCCTCGCCCGATTTTGAGCGGCTCACGCAATTGCACCGCAGGCTCGTCTGGATTTTCAGTGCCTCGCTGTCCTCCTTTGAACGCAAACAGTTCGCTTCGCTCTCGCAAGAGCCCAACAAGGCGATGAACATCAACTCTTATATCTCGCTGATGGGAGGTCGGTTCCGGATCGATAACAGCACAGGGGAACGGCTACTCGAACGGCTCGGCAGTCACGATGAGGCCGAGGCTGATCTTGAGATCCCCGACAGCCGGTACCTGCTCACCCTCGACGCGGACTCGCAGCTCCTGCGTGACTACTGCGTGCGGCTCGTGTATCTGCTCGAGCAGCCAGAAAATGAACGGGTAGCGGTGACGCAGACCCCGTACTCCTCGTTTCGCGGCGCGCCGACCCGCATCGAGCGGATCGCCGGGGCGACCACCGATCTGCAGCACATCCAGCACCAGGGCTTGACCTACTTCGACGCGACATTCTGGGTCGGCGCAAACGCAGTGATCCGCAAAGAAGCGCTCGCCGATATCGCGGTTACCGAGACCGTCGGCGGCTTCGAGATTGTGACGTATGTGCAGGATCGCACCGTCATCGAAGACACCGAATCGAGTGTGGATCTCGGCTTGCACGGCTGGCGTCTCGAAAACTACCCCGAGCGATTGAGCTACAGTGCGACGCCGCCCGACTTCGGATCCCTGATCGTGCAGCGCCGCCGCTGGGCGAACGGCGGACTCCTCATCATGCCGAAGTTCCTCGAAATGATTCGCAGTCGCCGGGGCACCCCCGAGCGCGTGCGGCTCACCGAGCGGATGCTGCGGACCAACTACATGGCCTCGCTGACCTGGGCGAGTTTCGGGCTGCTGTTCCTGCTGTTCTTCCCCTTCGATTCGCGCCTGCTCAGCCCACTCGTCGTGGCTGCGGCGCTGCCGTACTTCATCTCGATGGGGGCGGATCTGCGCGAGAGCGGGCACCGGGTGAGCGACATCTTCCGCATCTACGGGTTCAACCTGGTGTTGCTGCCGGTGAACCTCGCGGGCGTACTGAAATCGCTGCAGCAGGGCATCACCGGGCAGAAGATCCCCTTTGCCAGAACTCCCAAGGTCACCGGCCGCACGGCTGCCCCCGCGCTCTACGTGGTGCTGCCGTACGTCATCATCGGCTTCTCCGTGTTCACCGCGGTGCGCGACTACCAGGTCGGCAATATCGGCAACGCGATCTTCGCCGCGTTCAACGCGACGATGGCGGCGTGGGCCCTGCTGTCGTTCGTGGGGATCCGTGCGTCGATCGTGGACGCTGTGCTCGGCGTGGTCGGGTGGCTGTTCGTGCCTGAGAAGAAGCCGAAACCGAAGAAGAAGGATCTCGTCGATCCCGATGCTCGCGTGAACTGGCAGGCGATCCTGTACCACGGCGATCGCCGTCTGCGCCGCGACCTCGTGCGCGCGAGTGACCGTCGGCGCCGCATCGCGAACGTCCGCAGTGATCTGAGTTCTGGCGAGGCGAGCACCGAAAAACCGGGCGTGAACGCGGGGCAATCCTAAAGCCCGGACGCAGCGCGCGCGAGTGACAGGGCCGTATGCTCGGAGTATGCCAGAAACGTCTCTCAGTGCCCAAGAATTCCTTGCCATCGCGGACCATACGCTGCTTGCGCCCGGCACGACACCGGATGAGCTCGACACCTTCATCTCCGGGGCGGCATCGCTCGGGGTGGCGCGAGTGTGTGTGAGCCCATCACTGTTGCCGGCAGCGTCGCATGGCCGCGAGATCGTCACCGTGGTGGGGTTCCCGTCGGGGGCGCAGCACGTGGAGATGAAGGTGGCGGAAACCGCACGTGCCGTGGCCGACGGGGCCGACGAGATCGACATGGTGGTGAACCGCGGGCTCGTGCGGGCGGGGGACTGGGCGGCGGTCGAGCGCGAGATCCGCTTCGTGCGCGCGGCGTGTTTCGGTCGGGTGCTAAAGGTGATCATCGAGTCCGCGGCGCTCAGCGACGAGGAGATTGTCGGCGCCTGCCGTGCAGCCGAAGCTGCGGGTGCCGATTTCGTGAAGACCTCCACCGGCTTCGATCCCGCCGGGGGAGCGAGCGTGCACGCGGTCCGGCTGATGGCCGCGACCGTGGGCGGCAAGCTCGGGATCAAAGCCTCCGGCGGGATCCGCACGGCCGCCGCGGTGCGGGAACTGTGGGCAGCGGGCGCGACCCGCTTTGGGGTGTCGGGCACGGCCGCGATCCTCGCCGAATGGGATGGTGCGGGATCCTCTGCTGGGTCTGTTTCGGGAGGGTACTGACGCTCACCGCGGGGCAGGCGGAAAGCCGGTGCCAGCGCTTGATTGCGTTATCGAGATGTGCAGATTCGCACATCTCTCCTCCGCAAATGCGCTAGCACCGGCTTTCCGCCTGCCCCGCTACACCGCCTCCACGGCCTCGGTGAGGAGGCGACGCGTCGCCTCTGCGTCGAGACCGAGCGCACGGATGCGGCCCGCAGCATCGAGGGCGATCGCGCGGGCGGCTGAGGTGACGGGATCCTCTCCGAGCGAGACGAAGGTGCCGGCACGACCGCGGCCCTCCACAATGCCGGCCTCTTCGAGTGCGCGGTACGCAGACGCGACGGTGTTAAGCGCGAGCCCGAGGTGCGCCGCGAGTGCGCGCGTGGTGGGGAGGCGCTGACCGGGCAGCAGGCGACCGTCTGAGATCCCGCGCACGACGGCGTCGTGGAGTTGGCGAAATGGCGGGCTGGCTGCGCTCTGATCCACCGTGAAGACCGTGAGCGCGTCAGCCGCTGCATCCTGCTGTGTCATGTTCCCAGCGTAGGTGATGGGATGCGGACGAGAAGTGTCAACCCCACTAGACTTTCCCCATGCGACTCGGCGTCATTGATGTGGGATCTAATACCGTTCACCTCTTGGTGGTTGACGCGCACCCCGGTGCGAGCCCGGTACCCTTTCACTCACAACGATCGACACTGCGACTCATGCGCTATCTTGACGCAGACGGCGCGATCGTTGAGGAGGGTGTGCAACTCATCGTTGACGCGGTGCGAGAATCGGTGAAGATTGCCCGCGAGATCGGTGTACACGATCTGATCTCGACCGCGACAAGTGCGATTCGCGAGGCAACAAACGGTGAAGAAGTACTGGCCAGGATCGCCCGCGAGAGCGGCGTCGAACTGCAGGTGCTTTCTGGCGAGGACGAAGCCCGGATCACGATGCTTGCGGTGCGCCGCTGGCTCGGCTGGTCGGCGGGGGAGATCCTGCTGTTCGATATCGGCGGCGGTTCCTTTGAGATTGCGCAGGGGGCGGACGAATACCCCGATGTGCAGGTGTCTCTGCCTCTCGGCGCTGGCCGCTCCACCATCAACTTCCTGGTTGAGGATCCGCCGCCCGCCACTGCCATCTCGGAGCTCCGCGCGCACGCCCGTGCGGAATTCACCCGCGTGCGGCAGGAGATGTTCCTTGACCGGCCACGGCCCAAGCGTGTGGTGGGCACTTCGAAGACCATCCGCTCCCTGGCTCGACTCGTGGGCGGCCCGCCCGACCCGATCACCGGTGACCTTGCGCAGCTGCACTACATCGGCCTGCGCGAGTGGGAGCCGTCGCTTCGGCAAATGCCCGGTTCGGTTCGCGAGTATCTCCCGGGCGTGACCCCGGAACGCGGCTATCAGATCCTCGCCGGTGCGATCGTGCTGCGCACCGCGATGAAGGTGTTTGAAGTGGAGACCCTGAACATCTCGCCGTGGGCGCTCCGCGAGGGCATCGTGCTCAGGTACATCGACGCGCTCGATGGTCGCGGAGCGGAGCCGGTTAGCTAGCCGGGATTCTGCGTCGCCGCAACAGCATTTCTAATCGCGACCGCGAGCTGCCTCACCGCAGTTGAGGGTTGTCGCGATGTGCCCTCTCCCGGTGCGACCAACAGCACGGAGCGGGCGAAGGATGGATCCTCGATCGGGCGCAGTACGACGCCCGGGTGCGACGGGCCGCTCGCGAGTTTCGCGACGAGGCCGATTACCATGCGCGCTGCGATCATGCCGAGCATGACCTGGAAATCATCGGTGCGGATCCCGACATTCAGTGTGTAACCCGCCCTGGCGAAGGCGTCGACCACAACGGCGTCCATCGGATCGTCTTCGGTGGCGCCGAGCAGCCACGGTTCCTCGTGCAGGGTGAGCAGGGTGGGAATGTCGATAGAGGATCGAGAGGCGAGTTCGTGTCCTTCGGGGAGCGCGAGCATCAGCGGATCCTGGAGCACCTCGGTAGTCACGATCTCGTTGCGAAAGGGTAACTCGTACCCCGGCACCGAGTAGACAAGCGCCGCGTCAAGCTGACGCTGATTGACGCGGGTGACGAGCGGGGCGACCTCTTCAAGTACCGCGTCGATGTCGATCCCGAGATCATTTACCTGCGAGACGATTGAGGGCAGCAGGCGGGCGGCTGCTGTGGGAAAGGTGCCGAAGCGGAGGCCCACCTGCCCCATCTGGCTGAGCTCCCTCGCATCGTGCAGGGTGCGCTCGCTGAGAACCAGGATCTCCTGGGCACGCTCGAGCACCAGGGTGCCGACGGGAGTGAGCGTGGATCCGCGAGTCGAGCGCTGCAGGAGGGGCGCCCCCACGAGTCCGTCGAGATTTCGCAGGTGGTAGTCGACAGTAGGTTGGCTCCACCCGAGGAGCTTTGCCGCGCGCGTCACTGATCCCTCACTGTGCACTGCTCTGAGTGCCTGGAGCTGGCGGAGGTCGATCACATCGTCACCTATCACGTATTTCTTGAACGCCGCGAAAGTCGGCTTTCGTAACATACATGGTATGTGACTCCAGAGGTGAATTGGGGATTCCCGGTGGGCGACATCGTCGAGATGATGGTCGCATGCTCTACGTTGACGCCACAGCCATGCCCGCGGGGGACCTTGAGACCGGCCGCGAAACGGGTACCGTAACAGAGCGCCTGCGCCGCCACGCTGAGACTCCGTACGCGGACGCGCTCGAGCGCTACGTTGCCCGCGGACCCGTTCAGCTGATGGTACCTGGCCATGGCGGCTCGGATCTGGGGATCAGCGGGCGCCTCGCGGAGTTTCTCGGTGAACGCACGCTGCGCCTCGACATCCCGATGCTCATTGACGGCATCGACCTCGGTGAAAACACTCCGCTTGATCAAGCGCTTGAACTCGCGGCCGATGCTTGGGGCGCTCGCCGCACCTGGTTTCTCACGAACGGCGCCTCGCAGGCGAACCGCACCGCGGCTCTTGCCGTGCGAGGTCTCGGCGAGCATATCCTGTCGCAGCGCAGTGCCCATTCAAGCTTCAGCGATGGTGTTCTGCTTGCTGGGTTGATCCCCTCCTTCGTGTTTCCGACGGTCGACACAAGTCACGGTATCGCTCACGGAGTCTCGCCCGAGGCTCTCGACCAGGCACTTGCCGAAGCGGAGTCCGAGGGGCGCCAAGCCGCTGCCGTGTACATTATTTCGCCCAGCTACTTCGGCTCGGTCTCCGATGTGCGGGGACTCGCGGACGTAGCTCATGCGCACGGTGTTCTGCTTATCGTCGATGGTGCTTGGGGGCCGCATTTCGGATTCCACCCCGAGCTGCCAGAGTCGCCGGCCCGCCTCGGCGCGGATCTCGTGATCTCAAGCACGCATAAGCTTGCAGGATCCCTCACTCAGTCAGCCATGCTGCACCTCGGCGACGGCCCGTTCGCTGATCAGCTCGAACCTCTCATCGAGCGCGCCTTCGCGATGACCGCTTCGACCTCCACGAGTGCGATCCTGCGCGCATCGCTCGATATCGCGCGCCACGCCCTCGCCACCGGAAAGGCCGAGATCGGCCGCTCGATCGAGGTGGCGCAGTGCTTCCGCGCGATCCTGCGCGAAGACCCACGCTTTGGCGTCGTGAGTGACGCCTTCGGACGGTTCCCGGATATCGTCGGCACCGATCTGCTGCGCGTGCCGATCGACCTGACGGCCACGGGTGTGAGCGGGCACTGGCTGCGGCAGCGGTTGATCGACGCTGAGGGGCTGTACTTCGAGATGTCGACGGCCACCTCAATTGTCGCGGTCATCGGCGCGGGAAAGACCCCTGACGTCGATGCCGTATACCGCGCGCTCGTCTCTGCGGTGGAATCCGAAGAAGCTGAGGGACAACGAACTGCTGTGGCCGCTGCAGAAGACTTTCCCGCACTGCCCGCGCCCGGAAGGCTCCGTGTATTGCCCCGTGACGGCTTCTTCGGAGCAACCGAGGTGGTGAGCGCCGCGAATGCGGTTGGGCGGGTCTCGGCTGATACCCTTGCTGCGTACCCGCCAGGGATCCCGAACGTAATTCCCGGCGAGGAGATTACGCCGCAGACCGTGGCGTTTCTCCAGGCCGTTGCCACGTCCCCGTCGGGGTATGTGCGCGGCGCAATTGACGCAGAAGTCACCCGCTTCCGCGTGCTTCGGGGCTAGGCCTCATCTAGACCCGAGCCATGCTCGCTTCACACTTTGGAGCGGACAGAAACTACGATCAAGGGCCGTTCGGTCCGCTAGACAAGGAAGTCCACACACATGGCGAGTTCTCTGCGACAGCAGCTCTTTCGGGTGAAGCCCGTACCCCGAGACGGCGGGGAGGCGGGGAGTCAGCTGAAGCGCAGCATTGGCCTCTTCCAACTGATCATGATCGGCGTCGGCGGAACGATCGGTACCGGGATCTTCTTCATCTTGTCTGAGGCCGTGCCGATCGCGGGACCCGCCGTGATCTGGTCGTTTGTGATCGCGGGTACGGTCGCCGGCCTCTCGGTGCTGTGCTACGCGGAACTCGCGAGTAGTGTGCCGGTGTCGGGATCCTCGTATTCTTACGCCTACAGCACCCTCGGTGAGTTGCCCGCGATGGGCGTTGCCGCCTGTCTGCTGCTCGAATACGGTGTCTCCACCGCAGCCGTCGCTGTCGGGTGGTCGCAGTACGTGAATCAGTTGGTGCTGAACATTTTCGGCTTCGAGTTTCCGCACGAGCTTTTGTATGCCCCAGAAGAGGGCGGGATCATCAACCTGCCGGCCGTGATCCTGATCTTCCTCTGCATGGGTCTTCTGATCCGCGGCACCTCGCAGTCCGTCGTCGCGAACACCATTATGGTGCTCACCAAGATCGCCGTGCTGCTGTTCTTCGTCGCGGTCGGGATCACCGGCTGGAACGTCGACCACTTCGCAAACTTCGCCCCCTTCGGCTTCGCCGGAGTGATGACGGGCGCCGGCATTATCTTCTTCTCCTTCGTCGGTCTTGATGCGGTTGCCACCGCGGGCGACGAGGCGAAGAACCCGCGCCGCAACCTGCCCATCGCTCTGATAGCAGCGCTGATCGTCGTCACCGGCGTGTACGTGCTCGTCGCCCTCACCGCGCTCGGTGCGCAGGCTTCGGGTGATTTCGCGGGCCAGAGTGCCGGACTCTCCGCCATCCTCGAGAACATCGTCGGGGCGACCTGGCCTGGCACCGTGGTCGCCGCGGGGGCCGTGATCTCGATCTTCAGCGTGACCCTCGTGGTGCTCTACGGCCAGACCCGGATCCTGTTCGCGATGTCGCGCGACGGTATGGCGCCGAAGGTGTTCCAGAAGGTCAACCCGCGCACGATGACCCCGGTCGCAAACACCGTGATCGTTTCGGTGATCGTCGGGATCCTCGCAGGGGTGTTGCCAATTAATTTCCTGGCCGAGATGACCTCGATCGGTACGCTTGCTGCGTTCCTCGTCGTGTCGATCGCCGTGATGGTGTTGCGCCGCCGCGAGCCGGAGCTGGAGCGCAAGTTCCGGGTGCCGCTGTACCCGGTGATCCCGATCCTGTCGATCATCGGTTGCCTTTGGATCATCAAGGATCTGCGCCCCATCACCATCTTCGTCTTCGCCGGCTGGACCGCGCTCGTGCTTGTCTGGTATTACTTCACCGGGCGCAAGAACTCGGTGCTTGGCAAGCAGATCGATACCGGCATGATCGTGCTGACCGGGCCCGGGCGCTACAGGCTCGCAAGCGAGGGTGTGTACGGTGATCTGAACGCGGACGATCTCGATGTTGATGATCTAGATTCGATGGACCTCGATCCCGCAGGCAGCGAGCCGCGCCGATGACCGTCGTTGTCGGGGTCGCCCCGAATCACGCCTCGGAAGCGGCGATTCACCTTGCCGTGTTGCTTGCGCGCAGCTACGACCGTGATCTGGTGGTCGCGTCCGTGAATTCTGTGGCGTGGCCGCCAAGCGACAGTCGGGTCGACACGGAGTACCAGACCTTTCTCATAAAGAATGCGCGGGCCGCGATCGATGCTGCCGTGGCGCTGATCCCGAGCGATATTCGCGTGCGCACCGTGGTGCACGGTGCATCGAGCGCCAGGCGCGGGCTGCTCGAGGTGTGCGAGGCGGAGAAGGCCGTGCGGCTGGTGCTCGGCTCTGCTTCGGAAGCTGGAGAGGGCATTAGGCTCGGCTCCGTCAGCTTTGGTTTGCTGCAGGCGGCCGAGATCCCGGTCGCGATTGCGCCGCACGGCTTCGCTCTTGAGCCGGGTGCGCGTCTTTCGCGAGTGACCGCCGCATACAGTGGCTCTGAGACTTCGGCCGAACTCGTATTGGGCGGGGCTGCGGTGGCAGCTGATGCTGGTGCAGGGATCCGGATCGCGTCGTTCCACACCAGGCCGCGCGCGTTCGCGTCGGCCGGGGTGGGGTTGCAGGCCGAGGATCAGGTAGTGAAGCAGTGGGAAATGACGATTCGCGCGCACACCACCGAGATCCTGGGTGAGATCGAGCAGTCGGGGCGCGTGCCGGAGTCTGTCGAGGTTGTAGTGGGTGCCGGGAAGAACTGGCGTGAGGCCCTGCGCGCGATCCCGTGGGAGGGCACCGAGGTGCTGTTGCTTGGGTCGAGCAGCCTTGGGCCGCTTGCGCGGATTTCGCTCGGGTCGCACGCCGCGAAGATCCTGCGCGCGGCACCCGTTCCCGTGGTGCTGGTGCCGCGCCGCGCGACCGACGAATATCTGGCGCGAGCCCGGGCTGAATAGGGGATTCCGACGCTCCAAAGGGTCGGTACCAATTTGATGTTCAGGGCCAAACCCGGTAATGTTGAATCTCGGTGCCGAGCTCCCCGGAGCCTCGGAATTCCGCCATTGGGATATGGTGTAATTGGCAACACAACGGTTTCTGGTACCGTCATTCTAGGTTCGAGTCCTGGTATCCCAGCAAGTTTTCCTTCTCGCACACGGTCCCGTTCGGGCCGTGTTTGGGGTGCTTGATGTCTGTGTTTGTGCGTGTTTGCCGGCCGCACCGAGATCCTGCGGCCTTTATTGCCTGCTCGCCGAGACTGCACTTCACCGGCGAGCCTGCATCTCACCGGCGAGCCTGCATCGAGGAACCGCAGTTTCGGCGATGAAGTGCAGGTTCGGCATGTTTAGTCCTCGCCTGATGCTTGGCCCCTGCGTCTGAATTCAGTATTCGCCAGCATGAGAGCGATGAGAAACGCGATTAGGTTGAGAACATAGGCGCCGAGGATGAGCGGTGGGCTCTGAAACAGGAACGCGCCGAACCCCACAGGAGGCTGCCGTTGAGTACAGGCGCGGCCCCGGTCGCTACCGCTGATTGTTCCTGCCCCGGGGGATACCGGGGGTCAGTAGCAGCGCAATGAGGCACACCGCTGCGGCGCACAAGAGAGGCAACAGATACTCGCCCTGAGTCGCCAACGGTAGCGACAGCTTCGTGCTGAGCCAGACAAGTGCTGCCAGAATCAGTACCGCACCAAAGTGTTGGCTCGTCGCGATCATCCCCGACACGGATCCCGCGTCCGCGGGATCCACATGTCCTGTTGCTACCGAGGCGGTTCCCGACAGTACCAGCGAGACACCAACTCCGAAGATCGCGGAGGAGAATGCGCCAGCCAGCGGCAGCGACGCTGCAAACAGCGCGGCGGTGATCCCGAGCCCGAAGAACATCAGCAGCGTGGCAAGTTGCAGTGCCCTTCTCGCGCCGAGTCGCAGCTGGATACGGGTGCTCTGGCCACCCGTGGCAAGAACCGCGAGCGAGAGCGGTAGAAACATGAGGCCGGTTTGGAGCGGGCCGAAGCCCTCGCTGAGTTGCAGATGCAGTGTGATGAAGTAGAACGCCGAGGCTATCGCGCCGCCGCCGACGAACATGATCGCGGCTGCGGTGAGCACCCCGCGTTTTTTAAAAAGCCGGGTCGGGATCAGGAACCCGCCAGCAGAACCCGTTGCTCCTCCGCCGGTGATGTGATCCCGACCCGTGCGCCGCATCGGCCCGAGTAGCAAAGTGAGCACCACGGGCACATTGACGAGCAGCGCGACCCGCCAACTGGCGTGCTCGACCGCGATCCCGCCGAGCAGGGCCCCGATTGCTCCTCCCGAGCCACCCGCGGCGCCCCAGATCCCGATCGCTCTGAGCCGAGCTGGTTTCTCGGGGAAACACTCGACGAGCAGCGCAAGGTTTGAGGCGACGATCCCGGCCGAGGCAAAGCCCTGGAAAATTCGCGCGATCAGGAACACCGCCTGTGTTGGCGCAAGACCGCCGACGAGTGACGCGAAGCCGAACAGTACGAGCCCGCCAACGAGGATCCTGCGCCTGCCGAAGCGATCCGCAATTCGTCCCATCAGCAGGATCGTGGCGGCGAGGGCCGCGGTGTAGGAGTTCGCGATGAGCTGCAGCGACACGGGGGAGAAACCCAGCTCGCTGCCGATCTGCGGGGTGGCGACGCTGAGTACCGAGGTATCAAGGATCACGAGCAGTTGTGAGACGGCGCAGACGATCAGCACCCGGGGCTGGCTGATGGCATAGCGTGGTCTGGTGGCGGGTGTAGGTGTCACTGTTCAGTCCAAGGCGAGAACGACGTTGCCGCGGAACTTGCCTTTGCCAAGGTCAATGAGTGCCTGGGGTGCTTCGCGGAGACCACCAGCAGGCGAGGATTGCGGAAATACAAAGCGGTCTTCTGCAAGCCATGCAGCGTAGTGCGTGACCCAGTGCGCGATTTGCTCGGGTGTGTGGAAGGTGCTGAAAGGCAGGATCACGAGCTGCTTGCGGATGGCGGTCAGAGCCTCGAAGCGTGGCATGCTCGCACCGGGAGCGGCGGCGAACTGCTGAGCGAGCGTGCCGCACAGCGCTAATCTCGCTGCCGGAGCCGCCGTCTGCACCGCAAACTCAAACTGTGTCCCGCCCACCGTGTCGAAGAACACGGAGAATCCGTCTGGGAACTCTGCCCTGAGCTGCTCGGCGAAATCTTCATCCCGGTAGTTGAGCGCGGCATCAAACCCCAGCTCCTCGATGAGCCAGCGGCACTTCTCCTCCGAACCGGCGCTGCCGACCACCTTTGCCGCGCCGCGACAGCGTGCAATCTGCCCGGCCAGCGATCCAACGCCACCAGCGGCACCCGACACGAACACCGTGTCGCCCGCTCCCACCCGGGCGATGTCCACGATCCCGTGGTAGGCGGTGGGCCCCTGGCACAGCAGCATCTCGGGCCTCGCGAACAGACCCTCGGGATCAGCGAGAGCTCCGCGCTCTGAGCGATGAAGGCGCTGCGCCAGCCGTTCATCGACTGGACCGTGTCTCCCGGAGCGAAGTCGGCCGCTCGGCTCTCTACGACAGTGCCGACGGCAGGTCCCCAGAGCGGCTCTCCGATCGAGTAGGACGGCATCGGCAGATCCTCGCCCCGCAGGAGTTCGGCCATCACCGCCGTGAGCTGCATGGCGGTGTTTCGCACCAGCACCTCGCCGTTTTGCAGCGCGGGGATCTCGGTGCTTGCGAGTATGAAATTGTCCAGGTGTGGCTTGGCCTGCGGGCGGCTCTTCAGGAGGAAATGTTCTGCGATCATTGCTTACTCTCTCGGGTCATTGTTCGTGTACTCGAACGGTAACGAGATATGCGGTCGTAGAATGTCCCTATCTCTATCTAGGGTGGTGGACGTGGCTGACTATCTGGAGCGCGGCATCGAGGTGCTCGGCGCGCTGCAACGCTCCAGCGAGTACCTCTCCGCGGCGGAGCTCGCGAATCGCCTGGGGATCACGACCCGCAGCGTGCGCAGGATCATCGCCGACCTCAAACACATCGGTTTCGGGATCGAGTCGGTTCCCGGTCCGCACGGAGGCTACCGGCTCGGGCCAGGTAAACGAATCGCGCTTTTGCTGCCGAGCGAAAACGAGATCGTCGCGCTGCTCGCGGGCCTGCAATCGGCGGCCGCGATGGGGCTGCAGGATCCCGACATCGACCATCAGGATCTCACCGAGAAATTGCTCCGCGTGTTGCCGCAGAAGCATCGCAGTGCGGCGTTGGACCTGTCGCGGTACGTCGAGAGTTATCGGCCGCCGATCCCGACGACCTCGGCAAGGTCCCTGCGCGAGCTCGCCAAATACTGTCGGCTCAGAATGACTCTTGAGATTACTTACACCTCGGATGGCGTCGAGGAGCCTGCGCAACTCGTCGAACCCCATCGCATCGTCCAGAACGAATACCTCTGGTACCTCCTCGCCTGGAACCAGCAGTCCCGGTGTTGGCGGCACTACCGGGTGGATCGCATCACCAGCATGCGCGCGGCCTCCAAACGTTTTGTGCAGCGGGAACTGCCTACGCTCGATGCGGCCGGATTTACCGTGAATACTATCGCCACTGCCCCCTACGCCTACCGAGTCGAAGCGGTGTTCGCTGCATCGGCCGAGGAACTGGCTGGCAGCTTTCCGCCCGATTCGGTGCACATCGAGGCGATTGACGACCACAGCTGCGTGGTCCACACCGGAGCTGCGAGCTATGAGATTGTCGCCGTGTACCTCCTCGCTCCGGGAGTGCCCTTCTCAATCCGATACCCCGCAGAAATGCGGCAGCACATGCTCGATTCAGCGAGGCGTCTCTGGGCGGCGGCCGAGGGGACGGCGCCGGCGAGTGGAAAGCAAAAGTGATCCCTTGTCGAGGGTCGCGAGTTGCAATCGAACCTTGAACCCCCACCTAACTGAGTACATTGAGCGCGGTAAGTCTCTTGACGCTGACGAGCGCGAGATTGCAGCGCTTGCACTTCAGCGTGTGGACGCGGAGGAACAGGCCGACATTGACGCAGCCTGGGACCAAGTTATCAGTCGACGTCTTGAAGAAGTGATTGACGGTTCAGCCCGGCTGGTTGATGGGCGCGACGGCTTGGCACGGATCCGCTCAGAGCTTGCCGCACGGAGAAAGTGACTCTGAGCTGGAGCGAGCATCAAAAGGCTCACGAAGAACTCCGGGAAGCTGCGTATCGATATGAAGATGCTGGCGACAGCTTAGGCGTGCGTTGCTTGATCGCCGTCCAGCCTGCCGTCGAGAGTGTTCTTGATCCTGCCTACCACTGGGGATATTACCGCGATCGCATCAGTGCCCCTCAGGTCTATGCCCGAAGCGTTGCCGGGTTTCCATTCCAGATCATTTACACGCTATTTGAGGACGGGGTCTTCGTGCTGGCCTATGCCCATGAACGGCGACAGCCTGAATGCTGGAAGGGTCGTTTGCCTTCATAAGCAGCATCATCCGTGCCGTAAGCAGCCTTTCCAATCAGCTCGACATCTACCATCGCGTGAACGCAAAGTGACCCTATGAGTGAAGATGGGGTCACTATACGTTCACAGCAGAGTGGGTGCCGGGGGAGCGGACACAGGCATGAGTGGGCGGAGTCCCCTAGCCCCTACCTCCGAAAGCCGTTGTCGATCGTGGAGAGCTGGGCTTCGACAAGGTACCGTGAGTCGCGGTGATCCACGAAAGCGAGGTATGGGCTAACAAAGGGTAAAGCTATTCGCGAATCTGTCGCTTTCGAGTTCCTACCCGCAAGACCCGAGACGGTGATATCCGCACCTGGCGACTGGTTCCTCTCCTGCGTGCTGCGACTTCAGATTCTGGTCGACGCGTTTCTTCGTGAAACAGCTTCAGCCGATACTGCTCCTCTTCAATCGCAGCTTTCACACGAGACAGTCCCGAAGGAATGGTGATCGGCGAAAAATCAGTCATCCAGGTGAGGTACTCGACAAGTGCAGACCCGCGGCGGGATACTTCAAACTCGTTTGTCGGACTATTGGAGAAAAATGGCCAGCACACCTCTGTTGAAACGCCGCTACAGGTTTCATCGGCAAGCATCTTCAACAGTAGAAAGTGTCGCCCACCGATCACGGGCACACGCTCGGAAGGTGCATCTCCGCAAAGCCCGGAGCCACTTGTCGGCCTGCTTAGCGCCTGAAAAAGGCCGTCTAGCTCATGTGCAGGCGGCAGATAGTAGTGAATAGGAGTCTTTCGCAGAATCCCATAAGCTTCAGTGCCCGTGGGTAGCATCGGCCTGTCGCGAGACCATTTCTGAGATATGTTGGATCGCCATACTTCAAACCGCTCCACGCATTCACAGCTCGAGTGGCGGTTTTCGCAGGCGAGATACTCGAACAATGCACCCAAGACGATGTAATGCGCGCCGAGCCCAGCGATACCCACCTCAAGCGCATACGGGGCACAATTCTCTTGATCTCGCGTCAGGTGGTGCCAGAAAACACCTGGGGAATCGCTCACCCCGGTGCCGACGGCAGCCAACGAGCCAGCCTCAATGGAGAGGAGATAGCGCCTCAAATCGCTTCGAAGATCCTTTGCTAATTTGCTCGCGTCCGTTTGCTCAATCGCGTCAAGCAGCAGGGCCGCAGTTTGTCTTTTAACAGACTCCTCCTCGGCAATTCCCGACTCCCGGACGATGCCTTCAAGGCTGTGAGTTCTCCAGCCAGGCATTGTTTCTGACTCTTGGGCGCGCACTACGGTTTTTGCAGCTTGCCGTAAAATAAAGTTCCCAAGGTCTTTGGCATCACAAGTGTCAAGTGTGGGTGTTTCGTTCGGTGGGCGAGTTCGCGACATCGCGGATGAAGTCCAGCGGCTCGTTTCGGCTGAGAACCTGTTCCTTGCCTGTCCTAGAATCGTCGCGTGTCGGTTGGCGGCAGCCACTCCTTCTCCCAACTTCCTCCGGCCATCATCCACGCGCGCTGTCGCATCGAGCCCGCACCAGGTGTACTCGACGTACGAGTGCAAGTCCCAGATTCTTCGTTCTTGTTCGTCCGAGGGTAGCTTGTCGAGACGTTTCCAGAATGAGTCTGTCTTAAGCAACAAATGCTTGCGTTCGAGGCCCTTTATTGCTTCTTGTACCACGCGCTTTGCATCTTCCTGGGGCTGCACCTGAGCGGCCCAGTTGTCTGCCTTCTGGACCCATTCACGAAGTTTGCCCTGTCGTATTGCGTTTGCTGCGCGGTGGCCCAGTGTCTGTCTGAAATAGTGAGCGATCTGTTCCTTGATGGTTGGGTCCTGCTGCTTCCACATGAGAACGTGGGGTTTTTGCACCGTCATCCTGAATATGCCCACAACTCCTGACGTCAAGGCAAGAGCAACAAAGGCATAACTCACTGTCCACCAAGAGGCAATGTATGCCTCAAGCCAATGTAGCTTGTCAGTCCAAAGTTGGCGAAGAAGCCATAGTGTTGCAGGTACTGCCAAGGTGCAGAGTAGCGCGAACCCAAAGAACCAACTTCTTAACAACAGCATGTTGGGTAGGGAACTCAGTAGCATTGCATTCTTTGAGTAACCTAGGTACCTGTTGGCGCCATGCGTCTCTAATATGCGATGCGTAAACTCCACGACCAGGGTGAGTGCGGCGAGGAACGCAACGGCACCAAGAAGTGCGCTCGAAATACGCAATCGCCCCTCAGGTGCGATCCAAGCCGGGAACACAGATGGGAATTGCGCCAGCAGCCACGTCGCCAGACCCGCGAGGAAAACGAAGATGACGGCTTGCAGGGACGCAAATCTCCCCGTCATCCGAGAAGCGGTGAACCAGTGGCTGATCATCAAAATAACAATAGCGACTCCGCATCATAGGCTGTTACTACGTGATTATGATCGACTATCCCTATGCGGGCCACCTGCTAACCCGGATAGGAAGTGGAACTCCGCTCGGCCCTGCGATTCCAACATCTTGCTAGGTTATTCTTGTCGAGATTCGACGAAGCGGTGTGAGGATCGTTCCCGGTTGCAGGTGAGGTGTCATGAAGAACAGTGATGAACCACGAGTCTTGCGCCCTGGTGAAGACTATTCGCTTTGGCCATACATGAAATGGGCCCGAGCACAGCAATTATCAGGACAGCTTTACCACTCCGTGAACATGCAGTCCGTGAGTTCTAGATCAGGACTGGACGTGGAAATTGCCCAGGACAAGTTGTCGGCAACGTTCCTCGTGCGTGAGGCAGCACCTATGCCAGTTCACGAATGGTCTCTGTTGCTTGGTGATGTTTTGCATAACTATCGCTCGGCGCTCGATGCGCTCGCTTGGGAACTTGCTCACCTCGATGGAAGACAGCCCCATCCGAAGCATGTGCGTCAGCTCTATTTCCCAATATGTATTTCGAAAACAGAATGGGATCGCAAGGTTAAGGGCCCGTTCGCATCTATTCCCATAGACATACGGAGGCGGTTGTATGCGGTGCAGCCCTTCCATGCTGAACCCGTGGAGGAAGGCATCTTGGTGATTCTCCATAAGCTGGACATAGCGGACAAGCACAAAGCCCAAGTTAAGGCGAACGCGGTAGTTCGAGACCGCTCCACGTGTCGTTACAGTTTCCGTCTTGAAGGTAACCAGCCTATGCCTGTGAGTGGTGATAGACCGGCCCACGAATGGCTTACAGACGGCTCTCCCGTGCGTGTGGGGCAGCCCATATTTAAGATGAACTCGCCGATTCCTATTGAATGGGCCGAATCCGATATGCCGCTTCCGTTGAAGCTCACAGTCGAGCTCGGCGAATCCGAGTACGAGATATTCCCGCTGCTCGAAATGATTGAGGGCCAGTTTGGCGCAACTCTCCATATTCTGAATACGGGGCGACCGCCAGGTCAGCCTGACCGGATATATGGCCCACTGGAAGAAGGCTAGTGTCTGGCGTCGAACCAGATAGTTAGTTTCTAATGGGGGGACGATTCGATCGGGTCTGATGCACGTTTAGGTGACAGTTTGCTCAGGCAGCGAGCTCAACTAGTTGCTGCTGGATGCGAGCGCTCCGGCGAGTGATAGCGGCTGGATTCAGTTTCGCATGCTCACCAGTCAAGCGTTCGACGGCACGATGATCGAGCACGCCTACGTCGAGGAGTCGTTGATACGGGGTGCGTGGGGCGTCGTAGACGCGTTTCTTCCGCCCGAGGTGGTGTGGGTCCAGCCGGTAGCTTTCACACAGGGCAGCAAGAAGTTCTTCCGCTTCATCACTAGGGCATGTAACTCGTTGAGGAGCGTCAGTTCGTGATCGGTTTCGTAGCGGAAGCGGAACGTGTGGCGGCGGACGCAGTCACCGTTGCGTTGCTCAACGTGAGCGTTGTCGTTGTGTTGGTAGGGGCGGCCCCGGGTGACGGGGATGCCGCGCTCGTCGCACCAAGCAACCACCGACCAGTTCAGGAACTCGCTTCCGTTATCGAAGTCCATCCCCGCGATCGGGATCGGGAGGCCTTGCGGATCCAGTCCATCCCGGCTCTGATGTTCACGTGAGCGTTGTTGCGGATACCGCGGATCAGTGTCCACCCGATCACCGGATCCGTGGCGGTGAGGGTGCGCAGGTACTCGCCTTTGGTGGTGTGGCCGCAGTGTGCGACGGTGTCCAACTCGTATAACCCCGGCCCGGGCGGCAAGCCATCCATCGCGGTGCGGGTCGGGATGGACCAGCGCAGGACATGTGACGGTCTCGTCGTGCCCAGCGCGTGCGGGTAGCGGGCGTCCCGGTGCGGTTTGAGGTACCGGTCAATCGTCGCCGCACTCATCGACTGTAGCTCGTCCAGCACCTCCTCGCTCACGCGGGCGGCGACCCGGCCGAGCTCGCGAAACCGGACGAGGCGTTCCAGGGTATCGTCCATGACCGCAGCGAGATATTTCCCCGATGGTTGACCTGAAAGCGCCCAGACTTCCTGCAGCACCACGAGCGCGTCGTAGGAGTACTTCCGTGGGCGTGGTTTGCGCTGTCGGTCGCGGGCGGCTCCTTTACGGGCGTGCGCGTTGCGGATCGCCCGGCGAGCGTAGTCGCGATGCCAGCCTGTCGTTTCTACCAACGCGTTCAGAAGTTGGGTCTTCTCCGTCTTGTTAGCGTTCGCGTACTCGCGTGCGAACTTCTTCGTGATTTCACGGCGCGACGCCATCGATAGCTCCCTGCTCATTGTTCCAGGGAACTACGCGGACCTCTTTATGTGAGGCGCAGGCTGTCGTTCCCGGACATTCTAGATGAGTCAAGTCGAGTGCTAGACAGTTCGTCTCCCCCTGACGTACACTTCTTGGGTTGTCACTGGTTCGTTCGGTTTCTGACTCCTAGCTCCCCTGCTGCTTCGGCAAGAGGGGCGCTTTGTACTCTCGACGAGTTGGGCTTAAAGCCCCTTTTTGGGCCTATAGGCCACGAGTTGATGGATCGACGAGTCACTGGCTACCCCCGCACGCTGTCGTCAATCGTCGAGAGCGGGGCGCCGACGCGGTACTGTGAGCCGCGATGGTTCTCGGGGAGGCGATCCCCGGCGCCAAAGAGCTTCTGGCGGAGGGTGCCCGGCGCGTACTCCGTCGGGTACGCGCCGCGGCGCTGCAACTCGGGCACGACGTGCTTCACGACGTCCTCGAAGGTGCCGGGAGTTACCGCGTAGGCGAGGTTGAAGCCGTCGATCCCGGTCTCGGCGACGATCTGCTGCATCTGGTCGGCAACGGTCGCGGCCGATCCAACGACGGTCCTACCGAGCCCCGCGAGGCCGCCGCGCTCAACGATGTCGCGCACGGTCCACGCGCGACCCTCGGGGTTATCGGCCTTGAACGCCGCGAGCGTCGACTGGATTGCGTTGCTCTGCACATTCCCGAGCGGCTCATCGAGGTCATACGTCGAGAGGTCGATGCCCATCCAGCCCGACAAAAACGTGAGTGCACCTTCGGGGCTGACATACGATAGGTAATCCTCGTACTTCGCCTGAGCAAGCTCGTCGGTCTCGTCAACGATCACGGTGAGCAGCAGGTAGACCTTGGCAGATTCGGGATCCCGCCCGGCCTCAACGAGGGCTGCGCGGATCGCGTCGACGCTTTTCTTCGCGACCGCGTTCGTGGGGGAGGCTATGAAAATGGCCTCCGCGTGCTGCGCCGCGAAACCGATCCCGCGCGGTGACGCCCCGGCCTGGAACAGGAGCGGGGTGCGCTGTGGCGAAGGCTCAGACAGGTGAATGCCCGGCACCTTGTAGTGCGTGCCCTCGTGGCCGATGTGGTGCACCTTCTCCGGTTCGGCAAACACGCCGCGCTCGCGATCCCGAACCACGGCGTCGTCTTCCCATGAACCCTCCAGCAGCTTGTAGACCACCTCAAGATACTCGTCGGCATGCTCGTAGCGCTGATCGTGCTCGAGCTGATCGTCGTTGCCGAGATTGCGGGCCGCTGATGGCAGGTACCCCGTCACCACGTTCCAGCCCACACGACCCTTCGTCAGGTGGTCGAGCGTTGAGAGTCTGCGCGCGAAGGGAACCGGATGCTCGTAGGCGGTGCCCGCCGTGATCCCGAACCCAACATTCTTGGTGACCGCGGCCATTACTGCCGCGAGCTGCACCGGATCATTCACCGGCACCTGCGCACCGTTGCGGATCGCGGCGACATCGTTGCCACCGTAGACGTCGTAGGTACCGAGCACGTCTGCGATGAAGATGCTGTCGAAGAGTCCCTGCTCAGCGATGCGGGCGAGGTTCGTCCAGTACTCGATGTCTTTGTAACGCCACGCCTGATCCTCGGGGTGCCGCCACAGGCCCGAACTCTGGTGGGCTACACAGTTCATGTCGAAGGCGTTGAGGCGGATGTGTGTGCTGGGTGCGACGGAGGATGAGGCTGCTGTTGGCACGGGTGTGGTCCTTCCGGGACGGTCGGTGGCTTTCGCAGAAAACTACCGAATCTCGGGACCGTGCTGCACGATTGTGCGCTTTGTTACCGTGTGCGACGAATTGTTACTCGGCTTCGGGCGTGAAATTCAAAGAAAGTGAGTTCATGCAGTAACGGTTGCCGGTCGGCGTGCCGAAGCCGTCGGGGAAGACATGCCCGAGATGGCCACCGCAGCGGGCGCAGCGGACCTCGGTGCGGACCATCCCGAGGGAGGTGTCCTCAATGAGTTCAACCGCGTCGGGGCGCACTGAATCGTAGAAGCTCGGCCAGCCGCAGTGCGAGTCGAACTTGGTGCCGCTCTGAAACAGCTCGTTGCCGCAGCCGGCGCAGGTGTAGAAGCCCGCCCGATCCTCGTCGAGGAGCTCACCCGTCCAGGCGCGCTCGGTGCCAGCCTGGCGCAGCACCTCGTACTTCTCGTCGCCGAGCTCTTCGCGCCACTCTTCTTCAGACTTTGAAACCTCATATGCCATGTGTGTAATCCTATGGTGTTGGCCTGGAATGGGCTGAGTATCGAGCCGTGAATCTCCTCTTCATGACGCAGTATTACGTCGCTCCCGGTGAGCCGCTGTCCCGCCGCTCTAGGCTGAAGTGCATGACGGCTTCGCGTTCGCAATCTACCTATCAGCTGCGGCTTGCATGGGGTACCGCAGGCCTCACGACCCTCGCTGATGCGGGCATCGTGGTGGTGGTCGATGCGCTTGACGCACCCGCTGCGTCCGAAGCTGTCACCTCTGTAGGCGCGAGGGTTGCTCCCGGCGCCGATGTCATCGGCGATGCCGCGGCGGATCTCGCTGCGCAGGCAGCGGGGTTGCCACACGGGCCGACGGTGTTTCGTGCCTCGCTCCGCAACGCGACCGCGACCGCGCGGGCGATCGTCGACGAGCAGCTTGCGCGAGGTGATCGCACCGCGGTGAACCTCGTGCTTGCGGGCGATGGCGGTGCCTTCGCGGTGGAAGACTACCTGGCGGCTGGCGCCTTAGGCGACGCGCTGTCAAAGCTCGGGCTGGATCACACCGCCCCGGATCTCGCCGTCGCGATTGAGGGGTTCCGTCCACTCACCCGCGCCCTCAAACACCTGCTCTCCGCGAGCGCCGCAGGGCTTGCCCTCACAGCGGCCGGTCGCCGCGATGAGGTCCGCGCCGCCGCCGAGCTTGATGCCGACTCGGAAGCGCGCCGCGTCAACTAGCCGGCACCTACTATTCGGCACCTCAGCCGGTACTCACACCTCAGCCGGTCAGAATTCGCAGTTTTTTACCGGCTGAGAGTTGAGTACCGGCTGAGCTGTCAACCCCGCGCGACGACCTGGCGCTTCGAGGAAATCACGCCGGTGTCGAAGCCCGCGAGGTGCAGCCCGCCGTGGAAACGAGCGTGCTCGATCTTCAGGCAGCGATCCATGACCACGTCGAGCCCCGCCGCCTCGGCGATCGCGGCAGCCTCCTCGTTCAAGGAACCCAGCTGCAACCACAGCGTTTTCGCACCAACCTCAACGGCCTCCCGGGCGACACCCGGCAGATCCTCGTGCCTGCGAAACACATCGACGATGTCGGGCACTACCGGCAGATCCGCGAGCGACGCATACGACTTCTGTCCCATGATCGTGTCGGCGCGCGGGTTCACGAAGTACACCTCGTACGGTGCGCTCGAAAGCAGGTAGGTAGCGACAAAGTAGCTGGCGCGGGCGGGATTATCGGACGCCCCCACAATCGCCACCGACGTTGCGCGGTGCAGGATCCCGAGCCGCGCTCCCGCGGTCGGCCCCTGCCAGTTGCGCACGGCGGCACCCGCGGCTCCCGGCAGCGCGCAGGCAGCCCCGAGAACGTCGACTCAGAGGGGAAGTGGGGTCGTTGCTGACTGTGCTCATCGCTGTGCTGTCCGGGTTCTCTGCTGCGCTCATCGCTGTGCTCCTGTCGCGCGGGTAAGGGCCTGATCCAGATCCCACAGGATGTCTTCCGGATCCTCGATGCCGACCGAGATTCTGATCAGGTCGGCGGGCACGCCGCCCGCCTCGAGCTGTTCGGCGGTGAGCTGCTGATGGGTGGTTGATCCGGGGTGGATCACCAGGGTGCGCGCGTCCCCGATGTTTGCGAGGTGGCTTGCCAGCTGCAGAGATTCGATGAACGCCTCACCGGTCGCGCGGGCCGCCTGCACCCGCTCGCTCTCGGAGGTGAACTCGCCCGCCGGGCGCACCCCGAACGCAAACACCGATCCCGGGCCGAGCGGGAAATACTTCTGCGCGCGATCCTGGTGCGGGTGACCGTCGAGCCCTGCCCAAGTCACAAATGAGACCCTGGGATCCGAGGCGAGCCACTCGGCCACGACGCGGGCGTTCGCGACGTGCGCATCGATCCGCTGCGGCAGGGTCTCAACACCCTGCAGCAGGTTGAACGCCGACTGCGGGCTGAGCGACGGCCCGATGTCTCGCAGTTGTTCGTTACGGAGCTTCGTGAGGAACCCGTACTCGCCAAAGTTGTCCCACCACTTGATACCGCCGTACGATTCGACCGGTTCGGTCATCGTCGGGAACTTGCCGTTGCCCCAGTTGAAGGTGCCGGCCTCCACGACCACACCGCCGAGGGTGGTGCCGTGACCGCCCAAGAACTTGGTGACCGAGTGGATCACGATGTCCGCACCGTGTTCAATCGGGCGCGACAGGTAGGGCGTCGCGAGCGTGGCATCGACGACGAGCGGCACCCCGGCCTCGTGGGCGACGGCGGCGAGGCCCTCGATGTCGGCAATTTCGCCGCCGGGGTTGCCAATCGCTTCGACATACACCGCCTTGGTGTTTGCGCGGATCGCCTTCCGAAACTCTTCAGGATCGGAGCTCGCCACGAACGTCGTGTCGATGCCGAAGCGCCGCAGCGTGACGTCGAGCTGGGTGACGGTGCCGCCGTAGAGCTGCGCCGAGGCGACAATGTGGTCGCCGTGGCCCGCGAGCGCCGCAAAAGTGACGAACTCCGCAGACATGCCGCTCGCGGTCGCGACCGCACCGATGCCGCCCTCAAGGGACGCGATCCGTTCCTCCAGCGCCGCCACCGTGGGGTTGCCGATGCGCGAGTAGATGTTGCCGTACTTCTGCAGGGCAAACAGGTTTGCCGCCTCCTTCGCGCTGTCGAAGACGAACGACGTGGACTGGTAGATCGGCACGGCGCGTGCGCCGGTTGCCGCGTCAGGGGTGCCTCCCGCGTGGAGGGCGCGGGTGCGGAACCCGAACTGGTGCTCGCTCATGTGGTCTCCTTCGATAAAGCGCTGGATGATGGTTCGCTGCTCGCCGATAGCCTGGCCAGGCGCACGGCCTTGCGCACCTCGTCGACGGCCCGGGGATTTTGCAGGCTGGTGGTATCGCCGAGCGTATCGCCCTGCCAGATCTGCGCAAGCAATCGACGCAGGATCTTGCCCGAGCGTGTCTTCGGCAGCTCGGGTACGCGCACGATGATCTTCGGCTTCGCGATGGGCCCGATATCCCGGGTCACCTGTGCGCGCAGCTCGTGGTGATCTGCGACGCCCTCCGACCCGTCAACCACAAACGCCGCAACGGCCTGCCCGGTGATCGGGTCACTCACCCCGGTCACCCCGGCTTCACCGACGGCCGGGTGTGCGACGAGCGAAGACTCAATCTCAATGGTGGAGAGGCGGTGCCCTGACACGTTCACGACGTCGTCGAGACGGCCCAGGATCCAGATATAGCCGTCCGCGTCGACGGTGGCGCCGTCGCCCGCAACGTAGTAGCCGCCGTGCTCACCGTGCCCCGCAAACGGAGCCCAGTACGAGTCGCGGTAGCGTTCGGGGTTGCCCCACACGGTGCGGGCCATGCCCGGCCAGGGGCGTCTGGCGACGAGGGTTCCGGCCCGGCCGGGGGACACCGGCTCGCCCGCCTCGTCAACGACAGCCATGTCGATCCCGGGGAGCGGGATCGTTGCCGACCCCGGTTTCAGCGTGGTTACGCCGGGGAGCGGCGCGATCATCGCGGCACCGGTTTCTGATTGCCACCAGGTGTCCACCACGGGAACGCTGTTGCGGCCGAAATTGCGGCGGAACCACACCCACACCTCGGGGTTGATCGCCTCGCCGACGGTGCCGAGCAGCCGGATCGACGAGAGATCATGCCCCGGCGGGAGCTCCTCGCCAAACCAGGTCATGAGCGTCCGGATCAGCGTGGGCGCCGTGTAATAGACGGTGACGCCGTAGCGTTCGATGATCTCGAGGTGCCGTTCACGATGCGGAGCGTCGGGAGTGCCCTCGTAGATGACCTGCGTGAGCCCGTTCGACAGCGGCCCGTAGATTTCGTAGCTGTGCGCCGTGACCCACGCGAGATCCGCGGTGCACCAGTGCACATCGTCGGGTTTCGCGTCAAAGTGTGCCCAGTGCGCCCAACTCGCGTGGGTGAGGTAGCCGCCTGAGGTGTGCACGAGACCCTTGGGCTTTCCGGTGGTGCCCGAGGTGTAGATGATGAACAGCGGGTGCTCGGAGTCGAAGGCCCGCGGCGCGTGAGTTTCGGGCTGCGCGTCAACGAGCTCGTGCCACCACACGTCTCGGCCGGCGGTCCACGGCACTGCCTGACCGGTGCGACGCACCACGAGGACGTGCTCGAGATGGGGGAGGCCGGTGGCCGCGAGATCCGCGTTCGATTTCACTTCGACCTGCGTGCCGCGGCGGTGTTGGCCATCGCTCGTCACGAGTAGCTTTGCACCCGTGTCTTCAAGTCGGAACCGCACCGCCTCCGCCGAGAAACCTCCGAAAACGAGCGAGTGTACGGCGCCGATCCTGGCGCAGGCGAGGGCTATCACCACGGTTTCGATGAGCACGGGCAGGTAGACAACGACACGGTCGCCCGGCTCGATACCGAGTGCGGTGAGCGCGTTCGCGGCCTGGCACACCCGCCGCTGAAGATCCGCATAGCTGACGGCCACGCGGTCGCCGGGCTCGCCCTCGAAGTACAGGGCAACGTTTTCGCCGAGACCGTTCGCCACGTGCCGATCGACGCAGTTCGTCGCGACGTTGAGTGTGCCGCCGTCAAACCAGGTCGCTGCGGGGATCGTGACGGTGCCGGTGCTGGCGTCCCTGACCGGGGGAGACCACGTATGCGCCGTGTGCCACGGCTCGGTCCATTCGAGTCGCCGCGCGGCGTTCTCCCAGAAGGTGATCGGATCGGCCGCAGCGGCGTCGTAACTGCTCGCGTCGAGGTTCGCCCGGGCCGCGAAGCTCGGCGATGGCGGAAAGGCGCGGGTTTCGCTGAGGCGCGCTTCGTTGCTCACATCCACCTCCGCAGCACGGCACGCTCGAACAGCACCAGGATCGCGTTGGTGATGGTGCCGAGAAGCGCCAGCAACACGATGGCGAGCAGGATCCGGTCAACCCGCCCGGTCTGCTGCGAGTCGTTCAGAAGCCAGCCCAGCCCCATCGACGCAGCAAGCAGCTCAGCCGCAACGAGGAACAGCCACGCCTGGGCGAGCGCGAGGCGCAGACCGGAAACCACCGACGGGATGACCGCCGGGAGCTGTACGGTGCGAAAGAGGGACCAGCCACGAAGACCAAAGCTGCGCCCCGCCTCCACGAGCTGCGGGTTGACGTGCCGCAGCGCATCGGCGACGGTGGTGTAGACCGGAAAGAACGCGCCGATGGCGATCAGTGTCACCTTCGATTCTTCGCCGACCTGCAACCACAGGATCAACAGGGGAACCCAGGCGAGCGAGGGGACAGCCCGCAGCGCGACGAGCGTGGGCGCCAGCAGCACCCGGCCGATCTGCGACAGACCAACGGCCGCAGCGAAGGCGAGCGCGATCCCGGATCCGACAACAAAGCCGATGAAGACGCGCTGCACCGAGATCGCGATGTTGAGCCACAGCTCACCGCGCTGGATGAGTTCGGATCCCGCCTCGATAACCGACAGGGGGCCGGGGAGCCGGTACGCCGGCACCATCCCCGTCGCCGTAACAAACTGCCAGGCTCCGACAATGAGGAGGGGGACGATGAAACCCCCGGCGATCTGGACCCAGGTACGCGGGGTTGAACCGGGCGTCATTGGGCCGCGTTCTTGGCGAATTCGTCGTGCACGATCGAGGCGATAGCCGTATCGAGTGTTGCCTGGCCACCCTTGATGTCACCGGATTCGGCGATGATCGGGGAGATCCGCTGCAGCACCTCGATCTGCTCCTTGCCGGGAACCCCCGAAACATCGAGGTTTGAGCGCTCGTTGATCACGGTCTCCGCAACCGCGATGTCGATGGAGGCGGCATCCGCGAGTAGCTGAGCGGTCTCATACGGGTGCGCGAGCGCCCACACACGAGCCTCCTCATAGGCGTCAACAACGACCTGGGCCACATCAGCGTGATCCGTGATGAAATCCTCGGTCGCGTTCAGGAAACCGTAGGTGTTGAAGTCGACGTTGCGTGCGATGAGCCGGGATCCGGACTCAACCTCGGCCGCCGCCATGATTGGATCTAGCCCGGCCCACGCGGCAACGGAGCCGCCGTCAAGGAGAGCCCGACCGTCGGCGTGCTGCACGTTCTGGATCTCGACGTCGCTTGCACTGAGGCCCGCCTCCTCGAGCGTCTGCAGCAGGAAGAAGTAGGGGTCGGTGCCCTTGGTGGCGGCAACTGACGTTCCCTTGAGATCGGCGACATCGGAAATGTTGCTGTCTGCACCGACCACGATCGCTGCCCACTCGGGCTGCGAGAAAATGTCGATGACCTTGATCGGAGACCCGTTTGCGCGGGCGAAAAGCGCGGCGGATCCCGCGGTCGATCCGATGTCGATGGATCCCGAGCGCAGGAGTTCGTTCGCCTTGTTGCTGCCGGCCGACTGGATCCACTCGACCTTGACAGTGTCGCCGAGGGCGTCCTCGATGAGACCCTGATCCTTGACGACGAGGCTGAGCGGATTGTAGGTTGCCCAGTCGAGCGAGAGCGTGTTGGTCGACCACTCGCTGCCCTCTGCGGGAGCTGAGTTTCCGCCGCTTTCGCCCTGCACGCAGCCGGACATGGTGAGGGCCAGTACCCCTGCGGTGATGGCTGCGGGGATCAGACGTCGGGTGATGGGGCTCATTGGTTCTCCTGTGTGGTGGACTTGTGGACCCCTAATCCGTCGAGGAGGGAGTTCCGAAGATCGGTGAACGTTCTGGCGCCTCGGTCGCGGGGCGGGCGCCCGGCACGGGCACGAGACGGGCGATGGAGCCGGCTGCACGGGGAGTGCCCGCGGCGGCTGCATCTTGGGTGTGATCCTGTTCGGGATCCTGCGCTGCTGCGCGAGCGGACCCGAGGGCGCCAATGCCGGAGGAAGATCCGAGCGCCACCACCCGGGCGCGGGGCGTGCGGGTTCGTGCCCGGCCGCGTGCAGGTTCCGGAGCATCAACACCCGGTCGGCGAGGTACAGTGCCTCTTCGACATCGTGGGTGACGAGCACCACTGTCGTGGGCTGGGCCCGATGAATATCGAGGAGGAGGTCGTGCATTTTGAGCCGGGTCAGCGCGTCGAGCGCGCCAAAGGGTTCATCGAGGAGCAGCACGCGGGGGCTGCGGGCGAGCGCCCTGGCGAGCGAGGCGCGCTGCGCCATTCCGCCCGAGACGTCTGCGGGGCGTTGGTCTGCGGCATGGCTGAGGCCCACGAGTTCAAGCAGCTCCGCGACGCGCGCTTTCGCCTCGCGGCGGCTGGTGCCCCGGGGGAGACCGATCGCGACGTTGTGCGCAAGCGTGCGCCAGGGGAGCAGGCGCGGCTCCTGAAAAGCGATGGCCGTGGAATCGTCGTGGTCACGCACCTGCTCGCCGTCGAGGGTGATCGTGCCCGAGGTGGGGACGTCGAGTCCGCCGATCAGCCTGAGGAGCGTCGATTTGCCGCAGCCGGAGGGACCGACCACCGCGATGATCTCGCCCGCGCTCACCTCGAGCGAGAGGTCACGAAGCACGGTGCGGGCGCCGTCTTTCATAGGGAAGGTACGCTCGACAGCATCGATCCGCACCTGGCCCGCCGGCGTGGTGGCTGGCGGAGCCGTGGGGGCTGCGACGATCTCGGGCATAATCATCCACCATGCCGAACGTCTGCAATATTACGAAAGTCGGCCGTAACATGACGACGCATTTGGGCGATTCCATCGGGTTCGCGAGGCTCGATCCCGAACGCAGAAGCCGCGATTCTCTCGCTTAGCGTGCCATACGCGCAACCTCGCCAGGTCCTGTAATCTACCCACTATGTCTTCTCTAAAACGACCGGCAGCACGCGAGGCCTTTGGCTCTCGAAACGTGTTTATTTTGGCAGCGATCGGCTCGGCTGTCGGCCTCGGCAACATTTGGCGGTTCCCCTACGTTGCCTACGAGGGCGGCGGCGGGGCGTTCTTGATTCCCTACCTGTGTGCCCTGCTCACTGCGGGTGTGCCTCTGTTGTTCCTTGATTACGCGATTGGGCACCGGTTCCGCGGATCCGCACCGCTCGCCTTTCGCCGGATGCACCGGGCCGCCGAGCCTCTGGGCTGGTGGCAGGTGTTGATCTGCGTTGTGATCGCTGTCTATTACGCGGTGATTGTGGCCTGGGCCGTGATGTATACCTGGTTTTCTGCGCGGCTGACGTGGGGCGTCGGCAACGAAAACGACTTCTTCTTCTCTGACTTTCTGCGCATGGGGGATGTCGCCGAGTCGGGGGTATCCTCGGAGTTCGTGCCCCAGGTGGGTCTGCCCCTGATCGGCGTGTGGCTCGTGGTGATCGTCATCATGAGTCTCGGCGTGAAACGCGGCATCGGTGCCGCCAACGTCATCTTGATGCCTCTCCTGACGCTGATGTTCATCGCGCTCGTGGTGCAGTCGCTGTTTTTGCCCGGCGCACTTGACGGCCTGAACGCGTTCTTCACCCCGAACTGGCAGGCACTCGGCGACCCCGCGGTGTGGGCGGCAGCCTACGGGCACATCTTCTTCTCGCTGTCGGTGGCGTTTGGCATCATGGTGACCTACTCGTCATACCTGAAGCCGAAGTCCGACCTGACCGGCTCCGGGATCGTCGTCGCGTTCGCAAACTCGTCGTTTGAGATCCTGGCGGGAATCGGCGTGTTCGCGGCGCTCGGCTTCATGGCCGCGGCGCAGGGTACCGATGTCTCGGGTGTTGCCACCTCGGGGATCGGGCTCGCCTTTGTCGCGTTCCCGACGATCGTGTCGAACGCGGTCGGGGGCTCGATCATTGGCGTGCTCTTCTTCGGCTCGCTCGTCTTCGCAGGGGTGACCTCCATGATGTCGATCCTTGAAGTGATCATTTCGGCGCTGCAAGACAAGCTGGGCTGGGGGCGGGTGCCGACCACACTCGCCGTATCGATCCCGCTGGCCTTCATCTCAATGGCCCTGTTCTCAACCACGACGGCGCTTGCGGTACTCGACACTGCCGACGCTTTTGTGAACGCGTTCGGGATCATGGCCGTCGCGTTTGTGACGGTGATCGTTGTGGCCTGGGTGCTGCACCGACTGCCCATGCTGCAGGCGCATCTCAACCGCCGCTCAAGCTTCCCGGTGCGATCCTGGTGGCGTCTGCTGGTCGGGATCCTCGCCCCGGTCGTACTCGGCTACCTGCTGTACAGCGAACTCCAGAGCAAGATCACGGAGATCTACTCGGGCTACCCCGCGTGGTTTGTGGCCGTGTTCGGATGGGGAATGGTGGTCACCCTGATCGTGGGCGGTGTGCTGCTGTCGCTGCTCCCGTGGAGCGAGAGATCACGCGCAAAAACGGACCCGGGCTACGACGAGTATTTGCAGCGTGAGGCATACGATGCTGATCGTGAGACGGGCACCCTGGAAACACTGCACACGGAGGAAACGCGATGACTACCGAAGCTGTTGTCATGATGATCATCGCGATGGTCACGGTCTGGGGCGGCCTCGTCGCCGGGATCGTCAATCTCGCGAAACATCCCGATCAGGACGACGAAGCGACCGCTCCAGCAGCGTCACCTCAGCAGTGAGGTTGCTGCGGGCACGTTCTTCCCACAGCTGCCGCGCGGCTGGGGTCCGGTAGATGGCAGTCTGTTCCAAATAGCCCATCAGGATCCGGCTGCGCCCGGTCGCAAACGCTTCCTGCGAGACGTGCGCATACTCCTCGCGCACCGCGGTCGTGTAGGCCTCGTAGCGAGGCGG
This sequence comes from Leucobacter insecticola, assembly GCF_011382965.1. Taxonomy (NCBI): domain Bacteria; kingdom Bacillati; phylum Actinomycetota; class Actinomycetes; order Micrococcales; family Microbacteriaceae; genus Leucobacter; species Leucobacter insecticola. Next base: position 1,660,697 of record NZ_CP049934.1, read on the forward strand.
AGCAGCGGCAAAAATCGCAAGATCAGCATCACGGAGATGGCTGAGTGCCGGGTCAGGATCCTGCGCGTGCTGCGCGGGTGCCGTCGCGACAATACAGGACTCCACCCGGGCCAGAAACGCGGGAGTGATCCCGGAGTCGGGCAGTGAAGCGAACGCGCCGAGCTCCCGCGTCGCGAGCGCAGCAGAATCCTGCTCGTCCGTCTCAGCGCCGGCGTACACTGCGTCGTGAAACCACGCTGCGGCCAGCGTCGCCGGCGAGACGCGCTCACCGCGGGTGTGCAACTGGTCCAGTGCGAGGAGGACATCCTCGAGGTGCACCTCGGTGTGGTACCTGCGGTGAGGTTCATTCCAGCGGGCGAGCAGGCTCTCACCGAGCCGCGACCACGGACCCTCGGCTCCGTCCGCTTTGGTACTGCCGAGCGCCTGCCCGAGCCGCGACCACTCCGTGACGAGAAACTCTCGCCGCTGCAGCGGAACGGCCGCGGGCCGATCGACCTGCCGCACGCGCAGTCCCGAATGGCGCAGCGCGAACACCACCTGCTTCGCGGTGACGGCGCGGGCCCCGAGCGCGAGCGCCTCCGCGTGCAGGGATGCTGGAACGTCGTAGTGATCAAGATCAAACCCGCGACGGGGAACGCCGAGACGTGCCGCGAACGCGTGGAGCTCGTCGGTGCTGGTGTCTGACACGAGGTGACTCCACAGCGTGCCGTGCGCGGGCCACGCGGGAGGATCGATCAGGATCGCCATGCACTCAATGGTAATCCGACGAGAATGCAGTATCTCGACGAGAAGCCATTCCCCGTGCGTCGGCAGAGTGCATTCTCGTCGGCGGAGTGCATTCTCGTCGAGCGGGACCCGGGGGCGGAGCACGGGCCTGGAGACGGACCCCATCCGAGGGCGCAGAGGTCTGCTATGGTGGGAAATCCACAGTACACATCCGCTGGGGGGCCAAACTTGGCTGAGATTCACCGATTGAGGTGGACCACCCCAGAAACCTGATCTCGGTAATGCGAGCGGAGGGAAGCGGTCAATATGTTGATCCATGTCCATGTTGGGCCAGCGCCATCTGGCGATGAACGGGGCACATACGCCCACTGCGAGGCGGCGATTCGAGTGATCGAATCGAGCGGTCTCGACTACGAAGTGGGGCGCTCGGCACCACAGTGCAGGGGCCGGCCGATCGGCTGTGGCCGCTGATGCGCGAGCTGCACGAAGCGACGCTCGTTTCCGGTGCCGAGCAAAACATGACGCATGTGCGGATCCTCGAGGCGCGGGACGACCGTTTCGACGCCTCGATGTCGGATCTGGCCGCGCGCATCACGCACTAGCCGAGACGTCGTCGTGAAGAGTCTTTCGCGGCAGATCCTTCCCGTGCTCCTCGCCGTCGTCGGCGTGGTGGTCGTGTGGGCTCTGCTGGTGCGCGTCACCGGGGTTCCGTCCTACCTGCTGCCCGCCCCCGAGCAGGTGTGGCAGGCGGCATGGCACGATCGCACCCTGATCGCGGGACACCTCGCCGCCACACTTCAGATCGCCGTCAGTGGTTTTGTGCTCGGCGCCGCGCTCGGCATCGCCACTGCGGTCGCCCTGACGCTGTCGGACACAGCACGGCGCGCGGTCGAACCGCTCTTGATCGCGAGCCAGGCGATCCCGCCGGTGATCTTTGCACCCATCGTGATCGCGGCCATGGGTTTCGGATCGTGGCCGAAGATCCTGGTGGTCACGCTCGGCGCGTTTTTCCCCGTTGTCATCAGCGCCAGCGCGGCGATGCGCGGCGTCGACCGCGACCTCGTTGAACTGCTGGTCGCGATGGGGGCCTCGCGCTTTGCTGTGCTGCGGCGAGCGCGCTTCCCCGGCGCCGTTCCGGGCATGGTCGCCGGGGCCAAGGTCTCCGCTAGCTACGTCGTCTTCAGCGCAATCATCGCCGAGTGGATGGGATCGTCCGTCGGTCTCGGCGTCTATCTGCAACGCTCTCAGGCGAGCTACCGCATGGACCAGCTCTTTGCTGCCGTCGGTGTCATTGCCGTGCTGGGGGTGCTGCTGTTTTGGATCACCTCCCTCCTCGGTGATCGCGCGCTCGCGCGCACCCGCGCCAGCTCGGCCCTCGCCGCTGACGCCGCCTCTGTATAACTCGAAATCCTCACCATAGAAAGGTCACTCCGTCGTGGCTCACTCACCTGTTTCATCCGTCACCGCCCTCGCAACCCTCAGCGCAGGGATCCTGCTCGGCAGCACACTCCTCAGCGGATGCACTGCCGCCGAGGGGGATCCGCGTCGGCCGCGGACGGTGATCTGCACAGCGTCACGCTGATGCTCAACTGGACGCCCAACGCGCACCACGCCGGTATCGCCTACGCGCTCGAACACGGGTACTACGCGGAGGCGGGCATCGACCTGGAGATCATCGAGCCGGGCGCGGATATCGGGGCCGACGCGGCCGTGGCGTCCGGGAAAGCGGAGTTTGGGATCTCGCAGGCCGAGTCCCTGCTTCCCGCGCGCGCGTCGGGCATGGGGATCTCGGCGATCGCGACGCTTCTGCCCGTCAACGACTCGGCGCTCATGGGTCTCGCCTCCAGCGGCTTGAGCGAGGATCCTGCTTCGCTCGCCGGTCTCACCTACGGCGGGTATGGTGGGGCGCTCGAAACCGAAATCATGTCCGCGTTGACCGAGTGCGGTGGCGGGGATCCCGCATCGATTGAGTTCATCGATATTGGCAACGTTGACTATCTTGCGGGCATGGCTCAGGATCGCTTTGACGTTGCCTGGGTGTTTGGCGGCTGGGACGCGCTGCGGGCGCAGATGGAGCGGGATGACGTGGTTGTGCTGCCGCTGTCGGCGCACCAGGACTGTATTCCCAACTGGTACACCCCGGTGATTATTGGCAACGACGCCGCGATGGCGGCGGATCCCGAGCTGACGCGCGCGTTTGTGGCGGCGACGAGCCGCGGCTACGACGCCGTCATCGAAGATCCGCGGGCCGGCGCGGACGCGCTTCTCGCCGTGGCCCCCGAGCTGGACGCTTCGCTCGTGCGCGCCGCGGTCGCCTACTACGCCCCGCTGTACCGTAGCGATGCCGAGGGTGAGGCTGGCCGTTTCGGACAGATGGACAAGGCAGTGTGGGATCGTTTCACAGAGTTCCTGGTGCGGGCGGGGATGCTTGACGATGCCTCGGCACTCGAAGGGGCGTGGACCAACGAGTACCTCCCCGCGCCGTCTGCGAGCTGACATGACTGATTTCATCGGATCAGGCACCGCGGGCGCGCTCGTGGTCGACGGCATCGCGCACGGGTTTCGGGAAGCGGGGGCCCGGCGTGCGGCACGGCGCACCGAGCTCACACCGGTGTTGAGTGAGGTGTCGTTTGAGGTTGCGCCCGGCACGCTGACCGCGCTGCTCGGGCCGAGCGGCTGCGGCAAATCGACCCTGTTGCGGATCCTCGCGGGGCTTGTGGTTCCGGAGCGGGGGAGCGCGCGCAGTGGATCCCGCGACCTCATCGCGCACCCCGGGGGCATCGCTTACCATCCGCAGCGCGACGCCCTGCTGCCGTGGTTGCGCGCGCTCGACAACATCACCCTCGGCGCGGAAACCGCGGGGCGGGATCGCGCCGAGGCGCGCGCGGAGGCGGTGGCTCTGCTTGAAAAGTTTGGGCTGCCCGGGCAAGAGCGGGCTTGGCCCGACGAGCTCTCCGGCGGCATGCGGCAGCGGGTTGCGCTGATGCGTACCTTCTTGATGCCGCAGCGCGCGCTCGTCCTCGACGAGCCGCTGGGGGCGCTCGACGCGCTGACCCGGCGGCGCCTGCAGCACTGGCTGCTCGACATCACCGCGAACGACGGCCGCCCGATCCTGCTCGTCACCCACGATATCGAGGAGGCGCTGCTGCTCGCGGACCGGGTGCTGGTGATGAGCGATCGCCCGGGCCGGATCGTGCACGTCGAGGACCGCCCGGACGCGGCTACCCGCGTGCGCGAGCGCGAGGAGGGCACCGACCATGCCCCGTTACGCCGGATCCTCGCCGCGCTCGACGGTGAGGCCGCTGCGGCGGCTACGCGGCAGTAACGGGTTGGCGCAGGATCGTGCGTAGTCTCTCGGGGGCGACCTTTCGCGGATCGCTGAGGTAGATCTCGTGGTGCGTGCCGGCCATGCGCAGCCCCTGTGCGGGAATGAACTCGCGGTGCATCCGTTCAAGCACCGGCGCTTCGGCCTCGTAGGAGCCGACGTGCAGCGTCTGCACGCACCGTCCCTCGCGCAGTGTTGCGAGCCGGACCTCGTCGAACGGGGGCGAGTCTTCGGCGTGCGGATCCGCCGCCGCGTGCTGTGCGGCGTATTTGGCAGCGGCCTGATCCCGCGCGGCCGTGAATGCTGCTTCGCTGAGCCACTCCGGCACCATGATCATCATGGTCCAGTCCCACTGCGACTTGTCGCGCGCGCTCGTGAACGTCGACATGTCGTCCGCCCACCACAGCCCCTCGAGCGGCATCACCACGTAATCGCGGCCGAGCTCGCGCTTGCTCGCAAACTTCATCGCGTAGGCGATCGGGTAGAGCGCTTCGAGGGCGCGAGTGTATTCGGGGGAGGTGTTCGGATCCCCGTGCCCATCGATCATCAGGTACTGCAGCTCGGGCACATCAACCACACGGAATGCGCCGCGCTTCGCCTGATACGCGTCGAGTTCCTTCTTGAAGTCTGACTTTGTGGCGCTCACAGATCCTCCGTCAATCTTCCTTGGCATTAGTTCTCCTCGACCGTAAATTCCGCAGGCTCTTGGGTGACACCGTTGATCTGCAGTGCGAGGGCGTAGCTGCCAGGGTAGTACTTGCGCGTGGTGATCGGCCGGAAGGAATGGGAGGCCGTAACCACGGTGCCGTCGCCGGGATCGAGTGCGCGCTCCGCGATCTTGAAAACTTTTGAACGCGTGCCGCCGCGCGCCCCGGGAAAGCTCAGTACGTAGTCGATCACCATGCGAGCGGGCTCGTCACCCGTGTTCTGTACCTCCGCAGAGAACTGCACGGCGCCGCCGGCGGGCACCCGCTTTGTCGACAGGGTGAGTGGGGACACGGTCACGCTCACGGGTGGGAATCCGAGGAGTTCAAGGGCCCCAGGATCCCCGCGCTTCACGAGCGTCCGCAGTGCGTGCCGAGAAGTGCGGGCGACATGTTCCCCGCCACTGCGCTGCCAGCCGCGAACCGTCAGTACCGTAAGCTCCGGGTGGGTGCGACTGTGGTCGTTGAGGTGATTCGCGACGGATCGGCGCACCGATTCTTCGGGATCGTCGTAGAGCGCGTTGAGGATCGGGAGCGTCGGCGAGGGATCTGTGACGAGCACCGGAAGCCGCTCTCCCCACGGCAGCAGCGGCCGGCTTCCCTCTGATGCGAGACGCCGCACGTTCCAGTCGGGGTCGCCCGTCCACTCGGTCATGTGCCGGAGCCCGCGGCTGAGATTGTGGAGCAGCAGTGGCCTCACGGAGAACTCCGAGCTCATCCGCGGGGTCAGCTCCCGCATCAGCTCCATCCCGTTGTCGAAGGCCTGATCGGTCCCCGCCTCGATCGCGCTCCACGAAGCCGCGAGCCCGAGCGGCCAGAGCGTAAATCCCGCAAAAGTCTCGTCTTCGAGGGCGTTGCGAATCACCCGGGAAAGCCGGTCCCGGTCCCCGTCAATGTCGGCCAGAATGCCACGGGCGATCGCCCGTGCCCGTTCGCTGAGCGTCAGGGAATCGATCTCTGCGGCCACCAGGCGCGCGTGCGCGAAGGAGGTGTGGTGGTCTGCGCGCTCCAGAATCTCAACGAGCGCAATCGCGCCATTTTGTCCGAGCAGTTCGTCAGCGAGCGGCATCTGTGATCAGTTTCCGCGGGTCCATTCGAAGTGCGGGGTCATGCTCTCATGCTAGTGGTGTGTCTCAGAAATGACTCCCCGTTGCGGTGCACCGGTGAGCCGCGCTCGCTGCGTTGTTCTCGTCAGCTTTGCCTCCAGCGAAGCTCTCCTCGTCCGCCTTGCGATCACAGCACCCCGGCACATCCTTACTGGGAAGCCATTTCTGAGACACACCACTAGCCCTCTCGACGAGAAGCCAGTATCTCGACGAGAGAGCATCTCGCGTGCGTCAGAGCATTGGCTTCTCGTCGAGATATTGCTTTCTCGTGGCTTGGTCAGTCTGCATCAAGCTACCAGGCGGCGAACCAGCGCCTAAACTGGCGGCATGTGCGCGAGTTATGGACTTGGCGGTGGCCCCCTCAAACTGGGGCTCACCTTCGACCTGCCGCCGATGCATGAACCGGAGTCTCGCGAACTGCTTGCGCGCTGGGCGAGGGAGCAGGCCGGCACGGCAAAGATCACGGGCCGTCACGCGCGCAACCTGAACCCGATGATCCGCGAGGTACAGGGCGAGCGCAGCCTAGACCTTGGCTGGTGGTGGCTGCACGTGGGAGGCGCACCCGCGCCCTTCAGCGCGTTCAACTCCCGCGCCGACGCCCTCGCGCAGAAGTGGCGGGAGCCCTTCCAACGGCGCGCGATCCTGCCCGCCAACTGGTACATCGAAAAGGGTCGCTCGTTTTCGCTGCCGCGCGGTGAGATGTTCGGGATCGCGGCCATCGTGACACCCGTCGAGACCGCCACCGGGCAGTTGCTCAGCTACTCGATGGTGACTCGCGAGGCAGTCGGGGAGGCCAGCGAAGTACACCACCGCATGCCGCTGGTACTGCCGCGGGACTTCCACGACGCGTGGCTTGATCCGGGCCGCGCTGGAAACACTGAACTCGCTTCGACCGCGGTGTATTCTTCGGAGCAGATTTCGCGCGCGTTTGAGGTGATCGGTGATGGGCTGGCGAAGGATTCACCGACTCTCTTCTGAGGCGAAACTCTGCCTTCGTTGAGCTTTCCCTGCCGTGGGGAGTGCGCTACCTTCGAATCATGGGTATCGTCAAACGGACCGCGCGCAGTGTCGGAACAACGGGGCTATTGGCAGTGGGGGCACTGCACCTTGTCTGGGCTTCGGGGTCAAGCTGGCCCGCAAAGAACGGGAAGCGACTCTCTGAGGCCGTGATTGGCAACGCGAAGTTGAGGCCCAGCCCGGAAGCGACATTGGGAGTTGCTGCTGCTGCGATCGGTGGCGGGCTCGTCGCCGGTGGCGCACTCGGTGAAGGCCGGGGCGTGGTGGCGCTGCGCCGGCTCATGGGGTTCGGGCTCATTGCGCGTGCCGTTGTATCTGAAGAGCTCCTGATGGAGGCGCTGGGGCTTCCCGAAAGCGGGCAACGCTTCAGACAACTGAACCGACAGTACTATCGCCCACTCTGCGCGGTATTGGGGGTCGCGGTGTTGCTGGGGGCCCGGGACCGCAAGCCTGTCGAGAGTGTCGATCAGCTGAGCTGACGGCGCCTCACTGGCCGCAAACGAACAAACGCACTTAAGGACGCATGAAGTGCGTGACACACAGATCAGGGATCTTAAGGACAACATGAATCATCACGACGGCGACAACGCGCGGCAGGCGCAGGCGGCTCAGGCCTTGGAAAGCAGGATCCGCGAGACGGTCGAGGCGAGTTTTGACGCGACGGTCGCGGAACTCTCAGATCTGGTGCGGATCCCCTCGGTGTCTTGGCCGGCCTTTGATCCCCGGCACCTCGGAGAGAGCGCCGAGTCGATCGCGGGGAAACTCCGCGAGCTCGGCATCTTTGATGTGGTTGACGTGCGGCGTGCTCCGGTTGCGGGCAGCGAGAACGCGGCGGATCCCGAGCTCGGTCAGCCCGCCGTGGTTGCACGGCGCGCAGCACGAAACGGGCGCCCGACCGTGCTGCTCTACGCGCACCACGATGTGCAGCCACCCGGCAAGGACGAGGATTGGCAGACGCCGCCGTTTGAGCCGGTGCTGCGTGACGGCAGGCTCTTCGGACGCGGCGCCGCAGACGACAAGGCGGGGGTCATGTCGCACCTCGGCGCGATCCGCGCGGTGGCTGATGCGCTGACCGAATCTGGCGAAGACCTTGACCTGGGCATCGCACTGTTTATCGAGGGCGAAGAGGAATGGGCGTCGCAGTCGTTCGGAAACTTCCTGCGCGAGAATCGTGAGCTGCTCGCTGCGGACGCCATCATCGTCGCAGATTCCTCCAACTGGGACACCGAGACACCCGCCTTGACGGTTGCGCTGCGGGGCGCGGTCGCCTTCAACCTCAAGATTGAAACACTCGATCGCGCCTCACACTCGGGCATGTTTGGCGGAGCGGTGCCCGACGCGATGCTCGCTGCCGTTCGCCTGCTTGACACGATGTGGGACAAGGAGGGCGCAGTCGCGGTCGCGGGGTTGCGCGAGGCGGACCTAGCCATTCCCGAATACGACGAAGCGCGGCTGCGCGAGGAGACCGGGCTTCTCGACGGTGTCTCACCGATCGGCACGGGCGAGATTCTGTCGCGGATCTGGGCGAAGCCCGCGATCTCGATCACCGGCATCGACGCTCCCGATATCGCGAACGCCTCCAACACCCTGATCCCGAGCGTCACGGTTCGCATCAGCGCGCGGATTGCTCCGGGGCAGGATCCCGCCGAGGCCTTCGAGGCGTTCAAACGTCACCTGCAGGATCATGCTCCGTTTGGCGCACAGCTCACCTTCGAAGACGGTGATTTCGGCCAGGCGTTCCTCGTCGACACGAGCGGTTGGGCGGTCGCCGAGATCCGCAAGGCAATGGCGGATGCGTGGGATCGTGACCCGGTTGACACCGGCATCGGCGGATCGATCCCGTTCATCGCGGAACTCGTGGAGGAGTTTCCGGGTGCAGAGATTCTGGTGACCGGGGTTGAGGATCCCGATTCCCGCGCGCACAGCCCGAACGAGTCGCTTCATCTTGAAACGTTCCGCAAAGCGATGCTGACCGAGGCGCTGTTCCTGGCCCGTCTGAATCAGCGCAGCGCCTGAATTACCCCTGCAGCATCACGTGCCCGAGGGCGGACGAAGCGTTCAGCGTGCCCGCCGCCTATGCGCCGAGCACGCCGAAAGCGAAAAGGAAAAAGTACGCGGCAAAGGCCGAGACAATCGCGGCGAGCGAGCCAATGATGATGCCTGCGATTGACATCCCCTTGGGTTGACGTTTGTTCAGCGCAACGATGCCAAGCACCACTGCAGTGATTCCGCCGGGGATTCCCACGACGCCGCCGATTAGCGGAATCCCGAGGAGCGCGAAGCTGAAAATGCTGATGATCAGCGAGGCGACGGCGATACCGCTTCGCTGGCTGGGGGGAGGCGCTACTCCGAGGTACCCCCGATATCCGCCAGACTGGTGCGGTGGGATCGGTGCCTGATAGGTGACCGGCGGCTGGTACTGGGGCGTCGGCGCCACGGGCTGGGGCGGGGAAACCTGCTGTTCCGATGGGGGAACCGGCGACGCCGAAAACTGCTGTGGCGGCTGATTCTGGCTCGCATCACTCGGAGCATAGGGATTAGACATGTCTCACCTTCGGACTGGAAGATACCAACCCTTTAATTCTATAGCGCGCGCAATCTCTTCTCAGTGCTGCGGCTCTGAGGGGAGCGGGGGATCCTCGCTCCCACGGGCATCGCCCGCGCGGCCAGCGGTGGCCTGCGCTCGCAGGAGATCGCGGATCTCAGTGAGGAGCTCGTGTTCACTCGGTCCCGCGGGCGCCGGCTCCTCCGCCACAGCGGGACCGCGCAGCCTGTTCATCGGAAGCACAAACACGAAGTAGACCACCGCTGCGACGATGACGAAGTTCAGCACCGCGCCGAGTAGCGCGCCAAACGCGATCGCGCCGCCACCGGGAAGCCCGACGACCATGGCGCCGTCGAGCGAGTCTGCTTTGAACACCATGCCGACCACCGGATTGATGAGCGCATCAACAACCTTCTGCACGACAGCGTTGAATGCTGCGCCAATAACCACGGCAACGGCCAAGTCGATGACGTTGCCGCGGAGCAAGAACTCCTTGAAACCCTTAAACATGATTCTCCCCTGGATCGGCCGATGCTACCAGGTTCTTATCCTATGCAGCAGGCGATAGATTGGGTGGCATGGAGTTCATTGGGGCGATGCCCGCCGTTGACCTAACCTATTCAGATGTGTTTCTCGTGCCGCGGCACTCGGAGGTGCGCAGCCGGCTCGACGTGACCCTCGCCCCTGGCGATGGTACCCAGGCCACGCTGCCGCTCGTGGCCTCAAACATGAACTCGGTGACTGGCCCGCGCCTCGCGGCCGTCCTCGCCAGACGCGGAGGGCTCGCGGTTCTGCCCCAAGACATGTCGCTCCCCGAGATGGAACGCGCGATCCAGTGGGTAAAACGGCAACCCGCCACCGTAGATACCCCGATTGTGCTGCCGGTCGCCGCAACCGCCGCGGACGCTCTCCGTCAGATCCCGCTCGCCGAGGGGCAGAGTGTCGTCGTCGCAGACCACGATACGGACGAGGCGCTCCCTGCCGAGCGCTCGATTCGCGGGGTGCTCTCAGCGCAGCGGCTTGCAGCAGTGCCCCCTGACGCGCGGCTGGGCGACCTGCTCCGAGGAAAAGCCGCCGTCATCGACGCTTCCGAGCTTTCCGACCCCCGCACCGCATTCGACCGCGTCGCTGCAGCCCTCTCCAACCATGACGCGGAGGCGGCGGATCCTGCGGCGGTCTGCGTCGTCGCAGACGGTCTGCTCGTCGGCGTGCTCTCCGAGAAATCGGCGCTGCGCCGCTCGATCTATCAGCCCGCCCTCGATGCTGACGGCAGATTGATCGTCGCTGCCGCCGTGGGAATCAATGGTGACATTGCGACCAAAGCACGGGCGCTTGTGGCCGCAGGCGCGAACGCGCTCGTCGTCGATACCGCTCACGGGCATCAGGAAACCATGCTGCGGGCCCTGCGCACGGTCTCCGAGCTGTCGCTTGGCGTGCCGATCGTTGCGGGTAACATCGTCACCTCCGACGGCGTCAACGACCTTGTCAACGCAGGCGCCACGATCCTGAAGGTCGGCGTCGGGCCCGGAGCAATGTGCACCACGCGCATGATGACGGCGGTCGGTCGCCCGCAGTTCTCCGCGGTCCTCGAGACCGCGCAGGCGGCCCGCGAGCTCGGCGCCCACGTCTGGGCCGACGGCGGCGTCCGCTACCCGCGCGATGTTGCCCTCGCGCTCGCCGCAGGGGCCTCCGCAATCATGATCGGCTCCTGGTTCGCGGGAACCGCGGAGTCTCCCGGTGAGCTACACACGGACGAGGACGGCCGCCAGTACAAGGAATCCTGGGGTATGGCCTCCACCAAGGCGGTGCAGGGGCGCTTCGGCGCGCTCGATGCCTACGAGCGCGCGCGGAAAGAACTCTTTGCCGAGGGCATCTCCTCATCGAAGATCTACTTGGATCCGCAGCGGCCAAGTGTGGAAGACCTCGTTGACATGATCACCTCGGGGCTGCGCTCCTCCTTCACCTATGCGGGGGCCAACAGTCTGCAGGAGTTTCATTTGCGGGCTCGGGTCGGTCTGCAGTCCGCGGCAGGCTACGAGGAAGGCAAGGCGCTGCCGGTCAGTTGGTAGGCGCGAGTCGCATATCGACCCCGCCGAAACCTGCGAGAATGGTCCCCGGGCATACGTAAACGAATGGAGCGCACTCAGTGAAGTACATCTCAACTCGCGGCGGTATGGAAGCTGCTCCCTACAGCGCGGTTCTGCTTGAAGGACTGGCGACTGACGGCGGGCTGGTGGTTCCCGAGTCCCTGCCGCAGCTGAGCGCCGCGCAGGTCGAAGGGTGGCGTTCACTCAGCTACCCGGAGCTTGCGACCGAGATCCTGGGGCTCTTCGCCACTGATATTCCGCGAGACGAGCTCGCCGAGCTGTGCCGCGCCGCGTATGCTCCAGACCGCTTCGTGAGCGAACGCATTGTCCCGCTTGTGCCGCTCGCGGGGGAGCAAGGGCCTGGAGAAATCGCGCTCGTCGGGCTCTCCGAAGGGCCGACGCTCGCATTCAAGGACATGGCGATGCAGTTCCTTGGGCAGGCGCTCGAGTATGTGCTCGCGAAAAGCGACCGCACGCTGAACATCATCGGGGCGACCTCGGGCGACACCGGTTCTGCGGCGGAGTATGCGCTGCGCGGCAAAGACGGGATCGCCGTGTTTATGCTGTCGCCACAGGGTCGCATGAGCGCCTTCCAGCGCGCGCAAATGTATTCGCTCACCGACGGCAACATTCACAACATCGCAATCGCCGGCGTGTTTGACGACTGCCAGAATCTCGTGAAGAAACTCTCCGGGGATCTCGAATACAAGCGCGAGCACAACCTCGGCACCGTGAACTCGATCAACCTCGGACGCATCAGCGCACAGATCGTGTACTACTTCTGGGCATGGCTGCGGCAGACCGATGCGGTGCCAGCTGCCGAACGAGCAGGATACGAAGTCTCCTTCACGATCCCCTCCGGCAACTTCGGAAACATTCTCTCCGGTCACTTCGCACGCAGCATGGGCCTCCCGATCCGAAGGCTCGTGCTCGCGGCAAACGAAAACAACGTGCTCGACGAGTTCTTCCGCACCGGGATCTACGCACCCCGCAGCGCGGCCGCCACCTTCGCCACTTCGAGCCCGTCGATGGATATCTCGAAGGCCTCGAACCTTGAGCGCTTCGTGTTTGAGTTGCTCGGTCGCGATCCGCAGCGATTGTCTGCCGCCTGGGACGAGCTCGAGCGCACCGGGCAGATCGACCTGCGGGCGGAGCTGCCCCGCTTCGAAACTGAGTTTGGTTTTCAGAGCGGCACGAGCACCCACGCTGACCGGCTTGCGACGATCCGCTCGGTGTTCGAGACGAGCGAGATCATCATCGATCCGCACACCGCGGACGGCGTGAAGGTTGCGCGCGAGTTCGTGGAGCCAGGAGTCCCGATGCTGGTGCTCGAAACGGCGAAGCCCGCGAAGTTCCCGGAGGTCGTGTTTGACGCGACGGGGCAGCAGATCGGGATGCCGGAACACCTTGCAGGGCTGCTTGATCTGCCGCAGCGCGTTACCGATATGCCTGATGATGAGCAGCAGCTTCGCAGCTTCATCGCGGAGCGCGCCGTGTAACCTTGCTGCATGGCAGTGAAGCGTCGATGCTGGTGTCGGCAGGAACAGGGTTCAGCGGGACAAAGTGCAGCGGAACAGCCGGGGGTGCCACCGGAACCCACGCCCGTGCAGCGCGCGTGGAGTGACGGGTTCGGGCTTCTCGCCGTTCGTGCCCTGCAGGTCCTGATCGTTCTGGCGCTCACCGCCGTGGTGATCTGGGGGATGAGTACCCTGACCACGGTCGTAATCCCGATCCTGCTCGCCCTCATTTTTGCCAGCACCTTTGCGCCGGTGATGCGCTGGTTGTGCGCACGCGGTGTCAGCGATCTGCTCGCGACCGTGCTTGTGCTGCTCGGGATCGTGGTGCTCCTGGTGGCGGCGGGTTGGTTGATCGTGTGGGCCGTACTTGATCAGTGGGACACGCTGCAGGCGAAGGCCGAGGATGGTTTTGCGCAGGTGCTCGACTGGGTAAAGACGCTGCCGTTTGCGCCCGACGCCGGGCAGCTGGCCGAGTGGCGCGAGAGCGTCGTGGACTTCTTGACGAGTTCCCAATTTGGCTCCGGTGCGCTCGCCGGGGTCGGCGCGATCACCAGCTTTGCGACCGGCTTCGTGCTGCTGATCGTGGTGTTGTTCTTCTTCCTGAAGGATGGGCCGACCATCTGGGGCTTTATGCTGCGGCCGTTTTCCGGGCGCGGGCTGGAACGGGCTCGCCGCGTTGGAGACACCACGGTGGCCACGCTCGGATCCTATGTTCGTGGCACCGCCGGAGTCGCGGCGGTGGACGCCATCGGCATTGGCATCGGGCTTGTGATCCTGCAGGTGCCGCTCGCCCTGCCGCTTGCGGTGCTCGTATTTGTGCTCGCGTTTATTCCTCTCGTTGGTGCGACGGTCGCCGGGATCCTCGCCGCGCTTGTCGCGCTGGTTGCGAACGGGCCGCTGAACGCGGTGCTGGTAGTTGCGGTGGTGGTGCTCGTGAATCAGCTCGAAGGTAACCTGCTGCAGCCGGTGCTGATGGGGCGCGCGCTCAAGCTGCACGCCCTCGTGATTCTGCTCGCGTTGACCATTGGCACGCTCACCGGCGGAATCCTCGGCGCGGTGCTCGCCGTGCCGGTCGCCGCGGTGGGTTGGGGGATCGTGAAGATCTGGGACGGCCCCGAGTTGCCAGCACGATGGGCGCGAGAGCACGAACCGCATGCTTGAGGCGGCGGGAGTTACGGTCTCTCTTGACGGCTTCACTCTGCTTCCGGAGACCTCGCTCACGCTTGAACCGGGATCCTGTGTCGCGGTGCGCGGCGCAAACGGAGCGGAAGATGATCTCGCGCGGGCCGGAATGCTGGGAGCGACGGCGCTGCTGGTGGCGACGGTATCGTTGCAGTCGTGGACGCGCGGCCTCGCCGTCGCGGCGGAAGGCGTGGGGTCGCCGGTGCTACTGCCATCGTCACCGGGTGGGCTGCTTGCCCGCCACCTGATCGTGCCGTTCGGGCTTGCCGCGGTTTCCGTGCTGGCGTGGCTCGGGATCAGCGGTGTGCTGCTTGGTGCGCTGTGGGCGGGTGCCGCGGCAGGCGAAGGGAACGGTGCGCCGGTGATGTGGGCAGTCGCGATCTCACTCGCGGTGATCTCCGGGCTGGTGTTGTGGGCGCGCGGGAGGCTCGGTGTTTGAGGTGGCCGCAGTCATCCCACAGCGCGGAAACACGATGACGCGCCGTGAAGGAATCTGACTTTGCGTGATTCGTTTGCGTATGCCAAGATAGATGAGTTGCTACGGCAGCGGGGAGTAATCTCAGCGCCGTGCAACGCGACCGGCCCCATCGTATAGCGGCCTAGTACGCTGCCCTCTCACGGCGGTAACGCGGGTTCGAATCCCGCTGGGGTCACCGGTTCGAAAGCCTCACCTTCGGGTGGGGCTTTCGTTGTATCGCGGGTGGGGTGGGATTCGAACCCGCTTGCGGGTTGCGGCCGGTGGGCCCGCCGCGGCCTGCGCGGAAACGCGGTGCGTTTCCTTGCAAGCAGTCCGCGCCCGCTGGGGTCACCGGTTCGAAAGCCTCACCTTCGGGTGGGGGTTTCGTTGTATCTGGGGTGGGGCGGGGTTACGGCTTATAGGCCAAAAAGAGTGGATGGAGTCGGGCGTGTCTCACCCTCGTCCGGCCCAGCCGCGGCGTAACCAGAGCCCTTCGCCTTGGTCGAGGCCGGTGTCGTAGAGCGCGGTTCCCGGGTCTGGGGTCGTGTGTTCAGGGCGGGGTAGGCCTGATGACTGTGGCTCGTGTTCGGAGAGAACCTTGGCTGGATCTGGAACCTCGGAATGCATGTACAGCCACCACTCGATCGCGCGGCGTTGGTGTTCTTCTGGCATGCCTCGGTGGTGGCGAAGCATTGCCCGCATTTGGGAGTTGGTTCCCCCTTCAATCTCGTTCGTTGTTACGGGCGCTCGAAGGTGTTGAAGATCGGGGTCGAGGAACGTGAATAGGTGTCCTTTCTGGATCACTCTGCGTAGTACCTGGTGCCCTGAACGTAGCCGTTGGTGCGTGTACCACCACTGTTGTCCAGGCTTCGCCCACGAGGGCACCTCGATACCGTCCTTGCGGTAGGTGCGTGCTTTCGTGAGGTGTAAATGCTCGCTCTCCCACGCCAGCAGAAGCCGCGTCCAGGCTTCGGCAGTGTCGACGGTTTTCACGCTGGTGAGTTTCTTCGCGAGCCCCCACAGTCCCTTCCCGGCAGCCGTTTTTGAGCGGGTCGTGACGTATTTGCGGACGTTGCGTTGGAGATGGACGAGGCAGCGTTGCACGCGAGTTTCGGGCCAGTGCTCCCTGAGTGCGGCGTGCATGCCGGGGCCTCCGTCGCACACCACCAGGTGTGGGGGTGGGAGCCGTTTCATGAGCGCGCTCCAGGCGGCGTACCCCTCGCGGGAGCACCATTGCGCGGCGACCACGGCTCCGCGGTGTGTGGCGACGAGGACACACCAGCCGGTACGGAGGTTGAACCCATCGATTTGGATGACGTCGTAGATCACCCCGGTGGCGGGTATGCGTGGGCGTAGCTCCCAACACCAGGCGATGTGTCGGCGGAACGAGCGCCCTGTTTGGGTTCCATCGAGAACCGCTTGCTCGTGTTTACCCAGGAGCCAATCGATGAACGTTCGCAGCGTGAACAACTGGCTGCGATCGGGGCGTTTACGGAGTGATGAAGCTCCGCAGGTGGGGCATTTCCAGCGTTGGTTCCCGGCAGCATTGCGGCCGTTCTTTACCAGTTTTGTTTTGCATATCACACAGAGAGAGGGGAAGTGTTGTTTGCCACAACTAATCGTCACGGACATTAGCGACCCTTGTTTTGCCGCGTGGTTACGCGGCTAGATTAAGATTCCATCCACTCTTTTTGGCCTATAAGCCGGGGTTACCGGCCAAAACGTGTGGATGCGGTTGGGCGTGTCTAGTGTCTGCCGCCCCATCCGGTGCGTAGCCAGAGACCTTCCTCACTGCTGAGCGCGGTGTCGTAGAGGGCTGGACCTGGGTCGGGTTCGGTGAATCGTGGCCGTTGTTTCTGGGGCGGCGCGATGGCTGCTTCGGTGATCATTGCCGGTGCGGTGTGTAGGAGGCCTGCACGTTCAACGAGCACCCATTCTGCGGCACGTTTTTGGTGGTCGATTGTCATGCCTCGGTGAAGGCGGAGCGTCTGCTTGATGAGGGCGTTGATCCCGCCTTCGAGACGGCTTGTTGTTTTGGGGCCTCCGGCGGTCAGATAGGTGAAGAGGTGGCCGCGGCGTTGGAGTTCCGCGAGGAGGTTGTACGCCTTTCTGAGACGGTCGTGGGTGTACCACCATTTCTTCCCGGTGGGTGAGTCCCAGAGCCCGCCAGGGAGACGTTTCTTTGCGTAGGAACGTTCTGTGGTGAGGTGACCGTAGATGCTGTGCCAGTCGTTGAGTTGCTGTAACCAAGCGACTGCGTCATCGGTGTTTGTCACCCGGCGGAGTCGTTTCCCGAGAAGGGGTATCCATTTAGCTCCCGTGACCCACTACCGATTCAGCGGTCAGCACGCCAGGGCCTACCAGCAGAACCAATGTCCAGTGACCCCGGCTGGCGACGTGGCCCCAGCACTCCCCTCGGAGACACCAATTTCGCTTTTGAATCACGCACCAAGTCCCGATAGGTGACCTGCTCGTGAGCGACCGCGCGTTGCAGTAGCCGCAAGAACAGTAGGCCGCGCTGCCGACTATGTCTTCGGTTAAGCCGGAACACGAACTCATCCAAATATTCTGGAAGATGCGCTGCGGTTCCAGCTCCTTGATAGGTGCCATCGATCAGACGTTTCACGAGCGAGAACAGGCGGTGGACCGCTGGCAGTACCTCGTGTGCTGGTTTCCCTGACGCAGACACATTCACCGGGTCATGCACGTACCCGTCAAGCGCGCCAGGGTACGCAGTCCATCCATCAGAGATCACGGTGGAACCCAACGCAATGTTCGCGGTCACGAAGTTCCGCAAAGAACCAGTCGAGGCATCAGGAATGACTGCGAGACGAGCCCGCCCCCACCCCGCATCCGTGTATTCGATCGCTCCCGCAACCAAGGTCTTCCCCTTCGCGCCACGACCGGGGCTTCCGGGCCTCGGACCCCAAAGAAGGTCTCGTCGACCTCGACCACACCTGAAAGTTTCGCCGCAGGATCAGGCTTCATCACTTGTCGGAGCTTACCGAGCATCGTCCAAGCTGTCTGATAAGACGAGATCGGGAGTACCCGGTGTAGATGCGCCGCCGAGACGCCACCTTTCGGGCTCGTCATCAGCCAGATCGCCTCAAACCACACCGTGAGCGGGATCCTCGTCTTCTCGAACAGTGTGCCCGCAGTCGCTGAGATCTGCTTCTCACAGTCACGACATCGATACCGGCCGGTCTTCTCACGCCAAGAAGCCGTGGCCTGACAGTGTGGACAGACGAACCCGTCCGGCCAACGCAGCCAGGCAAGATAGTCCAGACACGATGCGTCATCAGGGAACCATGCCCGAAACTCGGCCGCGTCACCCGGGTAATCGTGCCCTGGGACAGGATGACCCTGCAACGGGACATCGGTATTATCGACCATTGACGACACCCCTTCTTGGTGTAGTCCACGCCCCGGGCTGTTAGCGCAGCGCCGGGGTCTTTCAACGTTTAGCTCAGAATACAGGCTTCACGGGAGCTAAATGGATACCCCTTTTCCCGAGTTCAAGCAATGCTTGGCCTGCGGGGGTGCGGGGCCGGAGAGTGAGGTGGGTTCTGAGGTTCATCCAGATGTGGAAGAGGCAGCGCTGGGTGAGGGTGTCTGGCCATTGTTCCCGGATCGCGGCACGTACCCCTGACCCGCCGTCACAGATCACGACGAGCGGGGCAGGGATCTGCCTGAGGAGTGCTTCCCATGCGGCTTGAGATTCGGTAGAGCACCATTGCCAAGCGAGGGGTATCTGGTGTTCATCAGTTGCGATGAGCAGACACCAGGAACCGATGTAGGTGCCGTCAATAATCACATATTTGGGTGGGAGTGTGACTGTCGGCAGACGCGGGGTGATGCGCCAGCACCAGGCGGCCTTCCGGCGAAAGGATCGGCCAGTCTGGGTGCCGGTGATTTCTGGTTGAGAGTGTTTCCCGAGGAGCCAAGTGAAGAATCTGTCGAGTTGGTGTTTGCGGGTGACATCGTCGCGTTTGCGGGAGGTTGAGGCTCCACATGAGGGGCATTTCCAGCGTTGGGTGCCGGCTGCTGTTTTCCCGTTCTTGACGAGCTTGATAGTGCATAGCAGACAGGAGGTCGTGTTTGATGGTTTGGGCACAGTTAAGGGTGTCGGAGCATAACGATCCCTGTTTTACCGCGTGATCATGCGGCTAGATCAAGCTTCCATCCACACGTTTTGGCCGGTAACCCTCGAAAGCCTCACCTTCGGGTGGGGCTTTCGCTGTATCGGGTTACCCCCATCATCAATATCAGCACGCCGTCTCAGAAATGTAACGCCGGAGACGTTCGGCGAACTGCGGCGCGCCGGCGTTCGAGATCGCGTTCGCTAGCACCGTCGCTGTCATGGGCGGATTCTCCTTCGCGCTTGCAGCACGAGCGAAGGACTCGACCAC
Source organism: Leucobacter insecticola (assembly GCF_011382965.1). Taxonomy (NCBI): domain Bacteria; kingdom Bacillati; phylum Actinomycetota; class Actinomycetes; order Micrococcales; family Microbacteriaceae; genus Leucobacter; species Leucobacter insecticola. The sequence continues at coordinate 1,679,772 of NZ_CP049934.1, forward strand.
CGCTTGACGGCGATGTGTCAATATGTCACAGAGAAATGCGTCTGAGGTCATCACCTCCACCTCGGCGTGAGCAAAGGCAGGGGTGCGGAAGTCTTTGACGTTCCGCGTCAGGAGTACATCGACATCGCCGTGGATGTACGCCGCAGCATGCAGGCGGTCGCCGGGATCAGGAGAGAGGTCGTCTGTGACCCGATGCCGGTACAGTTCCGGGGCGATGCGGTAGCGACCGAAGTGCGCGCACCGCATCGCTCACCGAGAGCGCTGATTCCGGCGTGCGCACGCCTTCGCGGACGATGACCTGCTCCCATTCGTCCAGAAGCTCGTCCGTCCAGACCCAGGTGAAGAGGAAGTCTTCAGACAGCGAGAGCAATACGTCCATGATCGTGAATGGGAACAACTCGCTGGGTGTCGATGAAGACCCGTTGCATGCGGGCCACGCGCTACACCCCGAGCGCGGCGCGGATCGCATCGCCACCAGCGCGGCGCTGCTCTCGCTTGGCTGCGGCATCCAGCACATCCTGCACGCGGATACGACGGTGACGGCTACCTGGCAGTCGGCGGAAGGGGAGCATACCATCCTCGCAAAGTCGGTCGACGAACTGACGAGTCACTCCCATCATCTCCGCAGCAGCGGTGGGTGTGACCTCTTCTTCAGCCTGCATTACTACGACCCGCGCCCCGTGCGCGACCGCATCGAGCATCGCGCGCACCGCAGTCTCGACCCGAGTATCTCCGTGCAACCGCTCCGCGAGACTCTTCGCGTCGGATCGCACAGCGGGGTCGACCGGGTCGAGGGTGGCGGCGAGTGCATGGGTTGTCATGGTGCTATCCTACTCCTAACTGCAATAATGACAACTTGCGAAAGTATGCCTTCCGGCGGCGGCAACGTGGCAGTATTTTGGCAGCGAACCCCGACGACATAAGCTTTCCGGCCGCACTCGACGCATTCGGGAGGCTCGGAAACGTCGGCGAGTCCGGGGGTGAGCAGGTCGATCCGGCCACTCTGAATCCTCTCTCGCGGCGGTAACGCGGGTTGCGGGCCGGTGGGCCCGCCGCGGCCTGCGCGGAAACGCGGTGCGTTTCCTTGCAAACAGTCCGCGCCCGCTGGGGTCACCGGTTCGAAAGCCTCACCTTCGGGTGGGGGTTTCGTTGTATCTGGGGTGGGGCGGGATACTGATTCTGACAGTAACCGAATATGCATAAACAACCAGTCTCAGTTCGATACCCAATGGGGTCCGAGGTGGACTGAGGGCTTCAGAGGTGGGATTGCCTCTTTCTTTGCCCCTCGGTGCACGCTGGTTTCGTAGACCTTCCAAGGTACAGGTCAGGGCATTACCCATAAATAAGATAGACTACGAATGTCGTATATATTTCACGCGGGGTGCAGGGTGAGTGTTTCCCTCGTTTTGATCCGGGAATGAGGGTGTATCTACATGGCTCAAAGACGTCAAGCTCTGTTGGGACTCGTGGCCTGCGGGGCGGTGGTGATATCGATGGTGGGCGGTGCTGCTGCGGTGGCGGATCCGCTGGTGCCGCTGGCTGGTGAGTTGACGATCGGCACGAATCAACTGTGTCCGGGCACCACGATCCCGGGTGTATCGCACGGTGCGGGGGATCAACTCACGGTGGATCTTGCTGCGGTTGCGCAGGCCTCCGGCGCGGATCGGGTGGTCGTCTCAACGCAGGCCGCCGAATCGTGCCGCCTGAATTTGGAGAGCGTATCGTTTGTGAACCCGGGACCCGTGGTTTCCCTCAACATCGCGGAATATGCGTTCGAATTGGCCTATCCTGCGACGGGACCAAAACTGACCTCGGTTTCCTTCCCCGAAGGTTTGAGTGAACTGACGATCGGTCGCCAGGCCTTTAGGCAAATAATAAACGGTGATAACTCGCTCAAGACGCTTGTGTTCCCCAATAGCCTCGACAGTCTTGTGATCGGCTATTCGGCGTTTGAGCAGCGTTCAAAAGGGGGAATGAACGCGTTGACCGAGCTCGTCTTTCCGCAAACACACATGAGAAATCTCGATATTGAACTGTCTGGGTTCCAGCAGTACGTATCCGATTCTGACGGAAGCAATACGCTTGCGGTCGTGAAGTTTCCGCCGTCACTTGACTCTCTCAACCTTGGGTCTTGGTCGTTTGGGCAACAGGTCATCGAGGGGCCAGGGTCGACCGCGCTCGTTGACGTTGATATTCCCTCCGGTATTGAGTCGTTGACCATTGGCAGTCGTGCCTTTCACCAGTCAACAAATGATGGTGCCACAACTCTTGCCTCTGTGACCTTCCCAGAGGGGCTCAAATACCTCCAGGTCGATGACAGTGCGTTCTTTACCTCTGCTCGGGAATCCAGCCACCTGACTTCGCTCGTTTTTCCCGCGGGCCTCGAGACATTGAAGCTCGGGTATGGGGCGTTTGCGCAGAGCTCAACCAACGGACGCACAACGCTTGAGACGATCTCTTTCCCTGATGGGCTTCAGAACCTGACTGTTGGCGGCGCGGCGTTCTACCAGATGGCTGGAAACGGCTCCACGTCCCTGAAATCGATTGAGTTCCCCCGTGGTCTGACTACGTTATCGATCGGCACCTACGGCGTGAATCAAGATGCCAGGAACGGATCGAACGTGCTTGAGTCCGTGGTGTTTCCGGAGGGCCTGAAGTCGCTTGATATCGGTTACGGGGCGTTTTATCAGCAGGCGAACCGCGGCAGCAACGCACTCGCAACTGTGGTGTTTCCCGAGACCCTCGAAGACCTCGTACTCGAACGGTCGGCGTTCCAACAATCGGTGCTGAGCGGAGGAACGAACGCGCTGTCCTCTGTGGATCTTCCCGACGGGCTCAAGAACGCGTCGATTAGGGAGTCTGCCTTTTATCAATACTCAGTTGGGGGTCCCAATCCGCTCACTCGGGTGTCGCTGCCGGGCGGGATGACGAGTCTGTCCATCGAACGTCTCGCGTTCTCGCAGTTCCCATCGTCGTTGAAGGTGCTGGAGTTCCGCGCCACCGAGACTCCCGCCACCAGTATCGTGTTCCCGGCAGATAATCCGATCGCGCCCGCTGATGCGGCGTGGTTGTGGTACGGCGTTGATGGTGCGAATACGGGTACTGATTGGGGTGCGACGGGTCGGGCATATGATCTGGCGGGGTACCGTCAGCTCGCGCTCGAGGGTATCGATGATGCGACGGTGGTGTCGCGGCAGTCGGACACGGTCTTTAGTGCGACGGGTGATTCGTTCGCGTATCCGAGTACGTTGGGGTCGTTTGCTGAGCCGCGGGTGTTGGCGGATACGCCGGTGCTGCCGTTTACTGAGTGGGGTGTGGTGGTGCCGAATGCTGAGCGGGTGGATCACACGCTCGTGGGTTGGTGCACGGATCCGCTGGTGGATGGGAAGTGCCCTGATGGGAGCGACCTGATCAGTGTGACCGGTGCGGTGTCGGAGTTGGCGTTGCTAGATCCGTTGACGACGGTGTATGCGGTGTGGGAATCTGCTTCGGAACCGGCGCCGGATGTTGATCCTCCCGGGAACGGTGTCACGCCCAAGCCTGGCGCGCCGGGTGCCGGAGGAAACGGTGAGCTGAGTCGGACGGGCGCGGATTCTGTGGTGGCTGCAACGATCACCATGCTGGTCCTTGCTACGGGTGGGGCGCTGCTGTTGCTGCGCCGTCGCCGGGTGTGAAACGCGGGTATCGGGCGTACGCCTGAACCTGCAGCCCTCCCTGGAATCAGCATGTTCTGTGTGCGCGGCAAGGAATGAGCTGAGGCCTGTCAAATCTGAACCGTGGGCATTAGAGCGGGGAGGGCTGGCCTGGGAATGTATTCCCGGTTTCGAAAATGTTAGTGTTTCCATAGATTTAGACCAGGAATGACGGTGTGTTGAACATGTCTCAAGGACGTCAAGCTGTGTTGGGGATAATCGCGTGTAGTGCGGTGGTCATGTCGATGTTTGCAGGTGCTTCTGCGATGGCAGATCCGCCGTTGCCGCGGGCTGGTGAGTTGACGATCGGTGCGGATCAGTTGTGTCCGGGGACTACAACTCCGGGGGTCTCGCACGGTGCGGGGGATCAACTCACGGTAGATCTTGCTGCGGTTGCGCAGCCCTCTGGCGCGGACCGGGTGGTGGTCTCAACGCAGGCCGCCGAATCGTGCCGTCTGAATTTGGAGAGCGTATCGTTTGTGAACCCGGGACCCGTGGTTTCACTCGACATCGCCGACTCTGCGTTCGAGTTTACGGGTATGTCTCAACCGCCCCGGCTCGCGTCGGTTGCCTTTCCCAACGGGCTCCGCGAACTTACGATCGGTGTGCACGGGTTCAGGCAGTCGCACGGCGGGACAAATCCCCTGAGGACGCTCATTTTTCCGGACGCGCTTGACACACTCACCCTCGGAAACGGGGCCTTTGACCAGAGTTCCATTGGGGGAGTAACGGCTTAGAGACGGTTGTCTTTCCGCAGTCCCACATGCAGAACCTCGATATCGCCCCCAACGCGTTTCTTCAGGTCGTATACGGTGGCTCTGGTAGCAACACCTTGGCGACAGTTCAGTTCCCTCCCTCCGTCGACCGAATTGAGATCGGGGATTCCGCATTTCGGCAGTGGGTTGAGTCCGGCCAAGGATCCAACGCGCTGATTGGCGTTGAATTTCCTGCGGGGATGGAATCACTGACGGTCGGCAACCGTGCGTTTGGCCAGTCGACTTCCGAGGGGGCAATTGCCCTGGAGTTTGTGAAGTTTCCGGATGGCCTGAAGCATCTCACCCTTGAAGAAAACGCGTTCTTTACGGGCGGTGGAGCCTCGACTCGACTGAGGTCGATTGAGTTCCCTGAGGGATTGGAAACGCTGGAGCTCGGCTACGCAGCTTTGGCTCAGAGCTCGACAACCGGCCACACCACGCTTGAAACCGTGACGTTCCCTGAGGGGCTGCAAACGCTGAGCGTAGGAAGCGGGGCCATCTCGCAGCATTCGGGAAACGGTCCGACCGCACTGAAGTCGATCGAGTTTCCGGTGGGACTGACATCGCTTACCGTCGGCAATTTTGGTGTGAGTCAAACCTCTCTCAACGGCTCAAACGTGTTCGAGTTTGTGGTGTTTCCGGAGGGGCTGAAAACTCTCTATGTCGCATATGCGGCGTTCTATCAGGAGGCAACCGGTGGGAGTAACGCCCTGAAGAGTGTGGTGTTCCCCGAGGGACTCGAGGATCTCTCGCTGGCGGCGTCGGCGTTTCAGCAGTCGGCGACGGGGGGTAAGAATTCGCTTGAGTCGGTGACGCTTCCTGATGGGTTGAAGAAGGCGTCGATTGGTGCGGCAGCGTTTTATCAGAGCGCTCCGGGGAACGTGAATCCGCTGACGCGGGTGTCATTGCCCGGCGGTATGACGAGTTTGTCGGTTGATCGCCTTGCGTTCTCGCAGTCGCCGTCGTCGCTTGAGGTGTTGGAGTTCCGTGCGACGGAGACGCCGGCGGACACGATCGCGTTCCCGGCAGATAATCCGATCGCGCCCGCTGATGCGGCGTGGTTGTGGTACGGCGTTGATGGCGCGAATACGGGTACTGATTGGGGTGCGACGGGTCGGGCATATGATCTGGCGGGGTACCGTCAGCTCGCGCTCGAGGGTATCGATGATGCGACGGTGGTGTCGCGGCAGTCGGACACGGTCTTTAGTGCGACGGGTGATTCGTTCGCGTATCCGAGTACGTTGGGGTCGTTTGCTGAGCCGCGGGTGTTGGCGGATACGCCGGTGCTGCCGTTTACTGAGTGGGGTGTGGTGGTGCCGAATGCTGAGCGGGTGGATCACACGCTCGTGGGTTGGTGCACGGATCCGCTGGTGGATGGGAAGTGCCCTGATGGGAGCGACCTGATCAGTGTGACCGGTGCGGTGTCGGAGTTGGCGTTGCTAGATCCGTTGACGACGGTGTATGCGGTGTGGGAATCTGCTTCGGAACCGGCGCCGGATGTTGATCCTCCCGGGAACGGTGTCACGCCCAAGCCTGGCGCGCCGGGTGCCGGAGGAAACGGTGAGCTGAGTCGGACGGGCGCGGATTCTGTGGTGGCTGCGATGGTCAGTGTGCTGGTCCTTGCTGCTGCGGGCGGGAGCCTGCTGCTGCGCCGTCGCCGCAGCTAAGCTAAGGTGACGTGGCCTGCGTGCCTGCCATGTGCTGTCCGGCTGGGAACCCGTGGTCGTCTGCGACGACGTTGCATGAGTGTGTGTTTGGGGCTTTTGCTTCCGAAGGACGCTCGGAGCGGGCGATCGATGACGCAATTGCGGCGCGGGGTGCGACCCGCTTGAGGGATTCAAGACGAGGGACCCACGCTAGCTTCAAGTGTCGTCCCCCATTCCTCACGAGTGCGCGTCAATGAGCGCTCAAGGAGTTCCCGGAGCGCCTCACGGTCCACTCCCGTTAGTCGTGTGAGGTACAGGCACGCCTTGCTCGCCTTGTGCTTGCCGAGTCGCGCCATGAGATCGGGCCAGTGATCCTCAAAATCGCTCGTGAGGTAAATGGTGTGCCGGGCAGCGCCTGGGGCGAACGAGAGGAGCGGGCCGCGGCCGCTGTGCCCGCTGTCGTAGCTGTACTCATATTCGCCGAACCCAATGATTCGTCCCGCCCACACCACCGGTTCTTCACCAGTCAGTTCGCGGCACATCTCGAGGATTTCTTCGGCCTCGGCGCGGCGCGGGCCCGTCGCCTTCGCAAGCACCGACTCGATACTCGCCTCGGAGGGCGACATTGTGGGTTTTGAGCTGGACATGAGGTCTCCTCGAGTGTCGGCACGGTGTGACTGTTTCAGCGTAGGGAAGTGGTTTAGTCCCTTCCTTGCTGTTGTTAGCTAGTGTAGACTAACCGTATGGTGACGCAAGTAAATATGCATGAGGCGAAGACCCAGCTGTCTGCGCTGGTGGAGCGCGCCCTGTCTGGTGAGCGCGTGGTCATTGCGCGCGCTGGCACGCCCGTCGTGGACCTGGTGCCGCACTCTCGTGTCACGGTTGTGTTTGGTCTGGGGCGGGGGAGTTCGAGTTCGATGCTGAGAAGTTTGACGCGCAGGATGCCGAGGTACAGGAACTGTTCTATGGTGCAGCGCTGTGATCCTGCTTGATACCAACGCCTTGATCTGGTCCTATCTGGACGCGCCCCAGCTCGGGGAGTGTGCGAGGGAGCGCATTCGGCTTGCCGATCGGGTGTTCTATTCCTCGATCTCGGTTTCTGAAATTGTGATCAAACACATGCTCGGAAAGATCACGTTGCCCGGAGGTCAGCGGTTTCCTACAGTGTTTGATGAGATGGGTCTGACTGAACTCCGATTTTCGGGCGCACACGCGAGCGAGCTGTTGCATCGTCCTCGCTTGAGTCGGCATGATCCATTCGATCGATTCCTCATCGGGCAGGCGGAAGCTGAGGGGATGCAGTTCTTGACGGCGGATGCGGCGCTGCTGAAACTCGGAGAAACTTGGATCATTGACGCTCGGGAGTGACTCCAGTCCGCACTATGCTGGAGAGGTTCGCGCATGCAAAGGAGAGCCAGTGACCCGCACCATCAAGCTCGCAGTGATCCCCGGTGATGGGATCGGGCCAGAAGTAATTGAGCAGGCGAATCGAGTTCTTGATGCGGTGCTTGAGGGCAGTGACGTGCGGCTTGAACGCACCGAATTCAAACTCGGCGCCGAGCGCTTCCTGGAAACGGGCGAGACGCTTCCCGCAAACGAGCAGGCGGCGATCGCGGGCCATGACGCGATCCTTTTTGGTGCCGTTGGTGGAGTACCTGGCGATCCACGGCTGAAAGCCGCAAACATCGAACGCGGTTTGCTGCTGAAGCTCCGCTTCGACTTTGATCACTACGCCAATGTGCGACCGTGCACGCTGTTCCCGGGCGTCACGTCAACGCTCGCCAACCCAGGTGCGGTTGATTTTCTGGTGGTCCGTGAGGGCACCGAGGGTCCCTACGCTGGTAACGGGGGTTCGATGCGCTCGGGCACCCCGCACGAGGTCGCGACCGAGGTGTCGGTGAACACGGCCTACGGCGTTGAACGGGTCGTGCGCTACGCCTTCGAGACCGCGCAGGCACGACCGCGCAAGAGGCTCACCTGGGTACACAAGACAAATGTGCTGGTGCACGCGGGGGCAATTTGGCAGCGCGTCGTCGAGACTGTCGCCGCCGAGTATCCCGAGATCGCCGTCGACTACATGCACGTTGACGCGGCGACGATTTTTATGGTGCAGGATCCGGCGCGTTTCGACGTCGTGGTGACTGATAACCTATTTGGTGACATCCTCACAGACCTTGCTGGCGCGATCGGCGGCGGCATCGGGCTTGCGGCCTCGGGAAACATCAATCCCGATCGCACCTTCCCGAGCATGTTTGAACCGGTTCACGGTTCTGCTCCCGACATCGCAGGGCAGCAGAAGGCGGATCCGACCGCGGCGATCCTCTCCGCGAGCATCATGCTCGACCACCTCGGCCTCACCTCAGAGGCCAACCGTGTGCGTGACGCAGTGCGCGCCGACCTCGCAGTCCGCGGGGCATCTCCCCGCCAGACGGCGCAGATCGGCGACGCCGTGATCGCCCAGCTGCAGGCATCAGCGGCGGGTGCCTAAGCTCAATCGCCGCGGCCCAGATCAACAATGAAGGCATCATCATGACCGAACTCACGTTCACCCGCACCGAAGCCGCCCGCATGCCCGCGGCCGAGCGCGAGGCGATCCTCGCAGATCCCGGCTTTGGCAACCACTTCACCGATCACATGGTGTCGATCGTATGGACCAAAGAAGACGGCTGGCAGCAGCCCGAGCTTTTGCCGTATGGCCCGATTCAGATGGATCCCGCGTCCTCGGTGTTGCACTACGGGCAAGAAGTCTTTGAAGGGCTGAAGGCATATCGCCGGGAGGACGGGTCGATCGTCACGTTCCGTCCCGATGAGAACGCCAAGCGTCTGAACGACTCCGCGCGACGACTCGCGCTACCCGAGATTCCGGTGGAGCTATTTGTTGCTGCCGTGCGCGAGCTCGTCGCGGCGGACGCCGAGTGGGTGCCGCGCGGTGCAGACCAGACGCTCTACCTGCGGCCGTTTATGATCGCCGACGAGAGCTTCTTGGGTGTTCGTTCGGCCGAGCGTGCCAGGTTTATGGTGATCGCCAGCCCCGCTGGTCCCTACTTCTCAGGCGGCGTGAAGCCGGTTTCGATCTGGCTGTCGCAGCAGTACGCCCGTGCTGGCCGCGGTGGCACGGGAGCTGCGAAGTGTGGCGGCAACTACGCCGCGTCACTGTTGCCCCAGAATGAGGCGGCAGCGCAGGGGTGCCAGCAGGTGCTCTTTACGGATTCCGCGACCCCCGACACGATCGATGAGCTCGGAGGTATGAATCTGTTCCTGGTGCGAGCCGACGGTACACTGCTGACCCCGCAGCTCAATGGCAACATTCTTGAGGGGATCACCCGCAAGAGCCTCATCGAGCTGGCGCGGGATCGTGGTATGGCCGTTGAGGAGCGCGAGCTCACCGTGTCGGAATGGCGCGCGGGCGTCGCGGATGGTTCAATCACAGAGGCCTTTGCCTGCGGCACCGCCGCGGTGATCACGCCGATCGGTCAGCTCAAGGCCACGGATTTCACGATTGATTTTGGTGCCGCGGCCCCCGGACCTACCACGCTGGCGCTGCGGGAAGAACTCACCGGAATCCAGTTCGGTACACGCGCTGACACACACGGTTGGCTAGATCTGGTGGTGAAGGGCTGAGCATGAAAGTTGCACGGTTTCAGATTGACGGTGAGATCTCCTACGGGATCCTCGACATGGCCGAAGATGGTTCGGGCGTTGAAATTGTGGAGCTCGCCGCAGATCCGCTGGTCGCGGGTTTTGACACGACGGGGCGCCGCTTCGCATTCGAAAAGGTGCGCCTGCTCGCGCCCGTAATCCCGCGTTCCAAAGTAGTGTGCGTGGGGAAGAATTACCTTGACCACGTCGAGGAGATGCGCGGGGTCACGGGGAACACCGATGCGCCGCCAGCCGAACCGCTCCTGTTTCTGAAGCCGAACACCTCGGTCATTGGCCCGGGCGAGACTATTCTTCGTCCGGCGGTTTCGGACCGTGTAGAACACGAGGGCGAGCTCGCGATCATCATTGGTGCCCTCGCGAAAGATGTCAGTGAAGAGGATGCGCTGAAGGTTGTCTTTGGCTTCACCTGCGCCAACGACGTCACGGCGCGCGATATTCAGATCGCCGATGGCCAGTGGACCCGGGGGAAGGGCTTCGATACGTTCTGCCCGTTGGGCCCGGTCATTGAAACGGATCCGGATCTGCAGGACGCTCGAATCACCACGCGTGTCAACGGTGAGATCAGGCAAGAGGGCCGCACCTCGCAGCTCATCCACAGTCTCGCCAAGATCGTGTCCTATGCGTCGCACGCATTCACTCTGCTCCCGGGCGACGTGATCCTGACGGGAACACCCGCGGGAGTTGGTCTGCTCGAACCGGGAGACGTCGTTGAAGTGGAGATCGAGGGGATCGGGATCCTTCGCAATCCCGTGCGCTAAAGTGCCCTATGGCTTCTGCAAGCGCCACAGCGCGCCATTTTGGAATTGAAGAAGAGTTTCTTCTTCTCGACGCTGCGAGCGGTCTGCCCCGTAACGTAGCTCACGAGATGATTGCTGCGCTCCCCGGGTTGCGTGCCGAGGTCGAGTATTTTGAGTGCCAGCTGGAGACCGCGACTCCCGTCTGTCGCTCTGCGAGCGAAGCCCTGGATACGCTGCGTGAGTTTCGGGCTGGCGCATCTCGCGTTGCCGCGGATCTCGGGGTTGTGCTCGCGAGCACCGGGCTACCGCCGATCGGGGGAGACCGCCCGGGCACGGTGACCGCAAAGCCCCGGTACCAGGCGATCGAGAAAAGTCTCGGCAATCTCGTGTCGCACTACTACTCGACCGGTACCCACGTGCACGTCGAGGTGCCATCGCGTGACACCGGCGTTGAGGTGATGGCGCGGATGGCACGCTGGTCGCCGGTGTTCGTTGCCCTCACAGCGAACTCGCCCATTCATTTGGGGCGGCCGACCGGCTTTGCGAGCTGGCGATATCTGACGACGATGCAGTGGCCGACGGCGGGGTACCCGCCCTATTTTGAGAGCGGCAGCGACTACGGCGCGATGGTCCAAGAGTTCATGCGCAGCGGGATCGTGCTCGACGCTGCGCTCGTGAACTGGTCGATCAGACTCTCCGACAATTTCCCCACGGTTGAGTTGCGCACGGCAGACGCGCAGCTGGATCCGCGTGACACCGTCGCGTTTGCGGTGTTGGTGCGCGCCCTCGTTGACCGCTGCATCGCAGAGGCGGAAACGGGGATCGCCCGCGAGGATCCCGATCTGCATCTCGTCCGGGGTGCTCACTGGCTTGCCGCGCGTAACGGTCTCGGTTCAGATCTCGTGCACCCCCTCCACGGAGGCTCAGTGCCAGTTGCTGAGGCAGTCAACGCACTGATTGATCATGTGACGCCGCAGCTTGCCGCTGCCGGAGATCTGGAGTTCGTGACGGCTTACGTTGCGCGGCGCCTGGCGGCGGGTGAGCCTGCGCGGCTCCAGATGCAGGCGTACGAGCGAGGGGGCGTCGAGGCGCTCCTTGCGCTTTATCGCGCCCGCTCGTGCGCTCGCCAGTTCTAATGCACCCATTTGCGCTCACCCGTCGCACGGCGGTGAGCGCTATCAATCGTGTTGTATCTGGAGTAGCCTCGGGGTACCTTTGCGAAGGAGGAGGCTGATGTCAAATGGGTGGCAGGCGCTGCAACGTGGCGAGTCTGTGCGCGAGCGGCGACGCCAGTTGGAGCTTGCACACGAGCGCTTTGTGGCAAACGATTTGCCGCACAGCGGCGTGGTGTCGTCGTTGCTGAGGCCGGTGGTATTGCAGTCCTGGCTTCGTTCACGGGACCGAACCATTGACCCCGATGCTGCCCCTTTGGGGGTCGCGCTGAGCGCCGACGAACTGGCTGAGCTGCGCCGCACCCATCCGCTCAGCGTGGTGTTGCCGGTTGTACGTCGGCTGCTCCTTCAAGAAGCGACGGAGTCAGGCTTTATCGTGGCGTTGGGGGACGCCGCGGGGCGATTGCTGTGGGTTGATGGCGATCCGAAGCTCCGGGCGCAGGCGGAAGACATGGGTTTCCTGGCCGGTGCTGACTGGTCTGAGGCTGCGATGGGTACGAGTGCGCCAGGGATTGCGCTCGAACTTAACCATTCGCTGCAGGTGCTCGGTGCCGAGCATTATCATCGCTCGGTGCACCAGTGGAGTTGCACGGCCGCCCCTGTGCACGACCCGCGTGACGGTTCGGTGATCGGGGTGATCGACGTGACCGGGGGTGATGCCGCCGCCGAACCTCACATGCTGCCGCTCATCGAAGCAACACTCGCCGCAGTGGAGGCAGAGATGCGCCTGGTGAGGCTGCGCGAGACGATCTCCCAGGATCGGCCAGCCGCTTCGCGCGCTTCCTCCCGCACAACCCAAGCGGTGATGACACACCCACCCCGATTGTTGGTGCTTGGTCAGGATCCGGCTGTGCTGGAACACCGCGGGCAGCGGGAAATTGTGAGTGGCCGACACGCCGAGATCCTGCTCGCGCTCACCGCGGCCCCGCACGGCCTCACTGGCGCTGAACTCGCGGAGCGGGTGTATGGCAGCCGCGACGCCGAGGCAACGCTGCGCCCAGAAATTGTGCGCTTGCGGCGCTGGCTGCGAGATCTTGGGGTGCCGCTCGAGCTGGCCTCGAAACCCTACCGACTTGATGGTGTACTCAACGTCGATGCCCACGAGCTTCTGACAGCCCTCGAACGCGGTGCGCATCGGCTCGCATTGGCTGCCTACGACGGGCCGGTGTTGCCCGCCTCGGAGGCTCCGTTCGTCGACGAGCTGCGTCTCGACGTTGACGCGACCCTGCGCGAGTCCCTTCTGCAATCCGCCGCCGCCGCCCCGCTGTTCGAGTACGCGCAACTGTGGGCGAGCGACGACTTCGAGGTATGGCATACGCTCCTCACGATCCTGCCGCCGCTGTCGCCTCGCCGCGCGCGCGTGGTCACAAAACTTGAAGCGCTCGAAGCCAGCGCCAGTGAGGCGCCCGTGCAACGTTGATGCAACCTCTTGCGACGTACCCTTTGGGGTGCCGCGGCTCACAGCAGACCGCGAGCACCACACGTGACAGTGACGTCAAAGGAGAGCACCGTGACCGTTTACGCAGCGCCAGGCCAGCCCGATTCGCTGGTCTCGTTTCAGAGTCGATACGAACACTACATTGGTGGTGAGTGGGTACCCCCGGTGAAGGGGCAGTATTTTGAGAACCCCACACCTATCACTGGCAAAATCTTCTGCGAGGTGGCTCGTGGCACGTCTGAAGATATCGATGCGGCGCTCGACGCGGCCCACGCCGCCGCGCCCGAATGGGGCCGGACGAGCCCCGCCGAGCGCGCCGTGATCCTGAACAAGATCGCCGACCGGATGGAACAGAACCTCGAAATGATCGCGGTTGCCGAGACCTGGGACAACGGCAAAGCCGTGCGCGAAACCCTCAACGCCGATATCCCCCTCGCCATCGACCACTTCCGTTACTTCGCTGGTGCAATCCGCGCACAGGAGGGGTCACTTTCTCAGATCAACGAAGACATGGTCGCGTACCACTTCCACGAGCCGCTCGGTGTGGTCGGCCAGATCATTCCCTGGAACTTTCCGATCCTCATGGCTGTCTGGAAGCTTGCCCCGGCGCTAGCCGCAGGCAACGCGGTGGTGTTGAAACCCGCGGAGCAGACCCCCGCCTCGATCCTGGTGCTCGCGTCCCTCGTCGGTGATCTGTTGCCTCCCGGGGTGCTCAACATCGTGAACGGGTTTGGTGCCGAGGCTGGTGCGCCGCTCGCGAAGAGCCCGCGCATCCGCAAAATCGCGTTTACCGGTGAGACAACGACCGGTCGGCTCATCATGCAGTATGCCTCCGAGAATATTATTCCGGTGACACTAGAGCTCGGTGGCAAGAGCCCCAACATCTTCTTTGAAGACGTCATGGCCGCAGACGACGCATACTTCGATAAGGCCAAAGAAGGCTTCACCATGTTCGCGCTGAACCAGGGTGAGGTTTGTACCTGTCCGTCGCGCGCCCTCATTCAGCACTCCATCGCAGATGATTTTCTTGAGGCGGTCGTTGAGCGCACCGAACGGATCGTTCGCGGAAATCCGCTCGACACCAACACGATGATGGGCGCACAGGCGTCAAACGACCAGCTTGAGAAGATCAAGTCGTACCTCGAGATCGGGCGGCAGGAAGGCGCACAATTGCTGACCGGCGGCGGCGTCGAGGATCGCGGTCCGGGACTCGAGGGGGGTTCTACATCGAACCGACCATCTTCCGCGGCGACAATTCCATGCGTATCTTCCAGGAAGAGATTTTCGGGCCAGTGGTGTCGGTCACCACTTTCACCGACTTCGACGATGCCATCCGAATCGCCAACGACACCCTGTATGGCCTCGGCTCGGGTGTCTGGAGCCGCAACGGCAACGTCGCGTACCGGGCGGGCCGTGCGATCCAGGCCGGTCGCGTTTGGGTCAACAACTATCACGCCTACCCGGCTCATTCGGCGTTTGGCGGATACAAGTCGAGCGGCATCGGGCGTGAAAACCACCTGATGATGCTCGATCACTACCAGCAAACAAAGAACATGCTGGTGAGCTACAAAGAAACGGCCGATGGGTTCTTCTAGACCGTTGCGCAGCAGCAACCGTGAACGCACCCCGACCACCATCCTTCCAAGGAGAAAATATGAATGCCTCTATAGCGATGCCCCCCACGCTGTCGCGTGACGAATCAGCTGTGACTGACTCGGCCCTGTCCTCGATGCGCGCGGCAACGGTGCATCAGTTCGGGCAGCCGCTTGCAGTTGCGCCCGTGGCAGTTCCCGCGCCGGGAGCGGGCCAAGCGCTGGTGCGTGTGCTCACGAGCGGTGTGTGCCACACTGACCTGCACGCCGTAGACGGCGATTGGCCAGTGAAGCCGAATCCGCCGTTTATCCCCGGACACGAGGGTGTCGGTAGGGTTGTCGCACTCGGCCCGGGCGTCACCAACCTCACCGTCGGTGACCTAGTTGGAAACGCGTGGCTGTGGTCAGCCTGCGGGCAATGTGAGCACTGCCGCACTGGGTGGGAGACACTGTGTGAACAACAACAGAATGGCGGCTATTCCGTTGATGGCTCGTTCGGCGAATACATGCTGGTTGACGCGACCTACGCCGCAGTGCTGCCCGAAGGCACCGATCCTGCGGAGGTGGCTCCCGTGCTGTGCGCAGGGGTTACCGTTTACAAGGGACTCAAAGTCACCGGAGTGCGGCCCGGTCAGTGGGTCGTGATCTCCGGTATCGGTGGCCTCGGACACATCGCGGTGCAGTACGCGGTCGCTATGGGTATGCGGGTTGTCGCGGTGGACGTGGCCGAGGATAAACTGGCGCTTGCGCGCTCGCACGGTGCGGAGGTAACTGTCAACGCACGCAACGAAGATCCGGTCGCGGTCATTCAGAAAGCGACCGGGGGAGCACATGGCGTGCTCGTGACCGCGGTGCACCCCTCCGCGTTCGGCCAGGCGATCGGGATGACTCGCCGCGGCGGAACCATCGTGTTCAACGGTCTGCCACCGGGAGATTTCCCTGCGCCGATCTTCGATATCGTGCTCAAAGGGCTGACCATTCGTGGATCCATCGTGGGTACCCGCCAGGACATGATCGAGGCGCTCGACTTCTACGCACGCGGCATGATCCACCCCACCATCGCCGAGCGTCCGCTCGACGAAATCAACGCGGTGTTTGACGAGATGAAGGCCGGTGCGATTGACGGTCGCATCGTGTTGCGCTTCGCAAACGCGTAGGCGCACCAGCGAAAGGCGTGAAGTGACATGCGTGAGGAATCTGTAGATACTGATCTGCTCGTTGCGCGGCCGGAGGTCGACGGCGAGACAGAGAGCCGACTCGCATTCACCCCACAGGCGGTCGAGCTGATCGACCGCCTGTGGGCGCTCCACGGCCCGCTGATGTTTCACCAGTCCGGCGGGTGCTGTGACGGAAGTGCGCCAATGTGCTATCAGGCCGGCGAGTTCAAGACCGGCGCGCAGGATGTGCTCCTCGGCACCCTTGAGCTGCCGGCGCTCGCGGGCGGCGGATCGGGATCGAACCGCATGATCCAGTTCTGGATGTCTCGTGAGCAGTTTGGTGTGTGGGCCCACACGCACCTGACGATCGACACTGTGCCGGGTCGCGGCGGCGGGTTTTCACTGGAGGCCCCGGAGGGGCAGCGCTTCCTGATCCGCTCGCGGCTGCTTTAGTAGTGCGTTTCAGAAATATTCATCAGTTGCGGAGTGCCCGATAGCGGCGCTCCCTGCGCTGTCTTCGTCGGCTTTGCCACAGCAAAGAGCGCGTGACACAACCTTGCTTTATACCCCTGGGGGTATATTGTGGAACGCGAAGCCCGGTGTTCGCTGCGGTCACATACTGAGTGGCTCGGCCGGGCCAAGAATGCGGGGCAAAAACATGAGCACATCAGCGCTACCGGGGAACGGTACCGGAATCGAGCTGGAAATCGGTGGCATGACCTGTGCGTCCTGCGCCATGCGCATCGAGAAAAAGTTGAACAGGCTCGACGGTGTCGAGGCCACCGTGAACTACGCGACGGAGAAGGCGCGGGTCACGGTTCCCGCTGGGTACGATCCCGCCATCCTGATCGCGGAAGTCGAAAAGACGGGGTACTCGGCCGTTCTTCCCAAGCCCAAGACGGAGCGCATGGCCGAGGCCGGTGGCGGCAGCCCCGAGACGGAAGATCCCGAGTTGCGCTCCCTCCGTGCCCGCCTCATCGCCTCGGTGGTGCTGAGTGTTCCGGTCATCGCAATGGCCATGGTCCCGGCACTGCAGTTCACCTATTGGCAGTGGGCGTCGCTCGCCCTCGCTTCGCCCGTGATCGTGTGGGGGGCGTGGCCGTTTCATCGGGCGGCCTGGCAGAATCTGAAGCACGCCACCGCCACGATGGACACGCTCATCTCTATGGGGACGCTCTCTGCGTTCATGTGGTCCCTATACGCGCTCTTTCTGGGCACCGCGGGCATGCCGGGAATGACGCACGCCTTCGAGCTGACGCTCGCCCGTCACGATGCCTCGGGGAATATCTACCTCGAAGTGGGGGCCGGGGTGACGATGTTCATTCTGGCCGGACGATACTTCGAAAAGCGATCCAAGAAGCAGGCGGGTGCAGCACTGCGCGCCCTGCTCGAGCTCGGCGCCAAAGAGGTGTCGCTGCTGCGCGATGGCGTCGAAATAACCGTCCCGGTTGAAGATCTGCGACTCGATGACGAATTTGTTGTGCGGCCAGGCGAAAAGTTTGCCACCGACGGCGTGGTCGTCTCAGGATCCTCGGCGGTTGACGCCTCGATGCTCACCGGCGAATCGATGCCGGTCGAGGTGGCTGCGGGTGATGCCGTGACCGGTGCAACGACCAATGTGGGTGGGCGCTTGGTGGTCCGGGCAACTCGGATCGGCGCAGACACGCAGCTCGCGCAGATGGCGCAGCTGGTTGAGGATGCGCAGACCGGCAAGGCCGAGGTGCAACGCCTCGCCGACCGGATCTCGGGGGTGTTCGTGCCGATCGTGCTGGTGATTGCACTGGTGACGGTCGTCGCCTGGTTGATCGCCGGGTTCCCGGCATCGGCGGCGTTCTCAGCGGCGGTGGCAGTGCTCGTGATCGCGTGCCCGTGCGCGCTCGGCCTGGCAACCCCAACGGCCCTGCTCGTTGGCACGGGGCGCGGCGCGCAGATGGGAGTCCTTATCAAGGGGCCTGAGATCCTCGAATCCACGCGCAAGATTGACACCGTGGTGCTCGACAAGACCGGAACGGTGACCACCGGCAAGATGGCGCTGGCGGACGTGATGCTGGAAGACGGGGTCGACCGCGGTGAGCTGTTGCGCCTGGTCGGCGCGCTTGAAAACGCATCCGAGCACCCCATCGCGCAGGCCATCACCCGGGGTGCCGTGCAGGAGGTCGGCGCGTTGCCCGACCCCGAGACCTTTACAAACCTCGCGGGCGCTGGCGTGCAGGGAGTCGTCGACGGGCACGCCGTGATCGTGGGGCGTGAGTCACTCCTCGCGGAGTGGTCGCAGGCCTTGAGCCCGAGGCTGCGCGAGGCTAAAGCGCAGGCGGAACGCAGCGGGAAGACCGTTGTCGCTGTCGGGTGGGACGGCCGTGCGCGCGGCATCTGCGTCGTTGCCGACACGGTGAAGCCGAGCAGTGCCGAAGCGATCAGACAGCTCAAAGCGCTCGGCCTGGCGCCGATCCTGCTCACCGGAGATAACGCGGCGGTTGCGCGGCAGATCGCGGCCGAAGTGGGCATCGAAGAGGTGATTGCGGAGGTGCTCCCCACCGACAAAGTGGAGGTCGTCGCGCGTTTGCAGCGCGAGGGGCGGACCGTCGCGATGGTGGGCGACGGCGTCAACGACGCCCCGGCCCTCGCCCAGGCCGATTTAGGGCTGGCCATGGGCACGGGAGCTGATGTTGCGATCGAGGCCTCAGACATTACGCTCGTGCGCGGCGACCTCCGCAGCGTGGTCGACGCGATCAAGCTCTCCCGGAAGACCCTCGGGACCATCAAAACGAACCTCTTCTGGGCGTTTGCTTACAACGTCGCCGCCATTCCCGTGGCAGCGTTCGGGCTCCTCAACCCGATGCTCGCCGGAGCGGCGATGGCCCTCTCGAGTGTCTTTGTGGTGGGAAATAGCCTCCGCTTGCGAGGTGTTCGCAGCGTCATTGCCAAGTGATGAGCCGGACGCGAAGCTCCCCGAAGCCGGTGACGCAGCCGCTCACCTCGGGCATTCGCTCCGATACCCAGTCCAACCTGCGACAATAGACGACAATGGATCCGAACAAGCTCAATCACAGTGCCTCCCAGCAGGCCAGCGGTGCGACCAAGCCCGTGTATACGCAGACGCGACCCAAGCGCGAGGCCTCACGCCCGCAGGTGCGCCCCAAAGCAGAGGGCTGGCAGCAAATCGCCGGCCCAGACGGGCGCCCGACCCTGCAGTTTGCGTCGCCGCGCGTCAAGCAGCCCGCAACTCACCTCGCCGACATGACCCTGGCGGAGCGCGAAGCGAAAGTGAAAGAGCTGGGCTTGCCCCCGTTCCGCGCGAAGCAGCTCTCGAAGCACTACTTCGAGAACTACACGAGCGATCCCGCACAGATGACCGATCTGCCCAAGGACCGCCGCGATGAACTCGCCGAGGTGTTCTTCCCTCCGCTGTTGACCGAGGTCAAGCGGTTGCAGACTGACGACAACGCGACGGTGAAGTTCCTGTGGCGCCTGTTCGACGGCGCGCTCGTCGAGTCTGTCCTGATGCGCTACCCGGGCAGGATCACACTGTGTGTCTCGAGCCAGTGCGGTTGCGGCATGAACTGCCCGTTCTGCGCTACCGGCCAGGCTGGGCTCACTCGAAACATGTCCACGGCCGAGATCCTCGACCAGATCGTGCAGGCCAACCGGGTTATTGCGGAGGGTGGCCTGGGGCGCGGCAGGCAGGCGGGCAACGGCGCAGAACCGGAGCGCGTCACCAACATCGTGTTTATGGGCATGGGGGAGCCGCTCGCCAATTACAAACGCGTGATGAACGCTGTGCACCGCATGATTGCGCCCGCGCCCGAGGGACTCGGCATGTCGGCGCGCGGCATTACCGTGTCGACCGTCGGGCTTGCCCCCGCGATCCGCAAGCTCGCCGACGAGAACATCCCGATCACGTTCGCGCTGTCGCTGCACGCGCCAGACGATGAACTGCGTGACGAGTTGATCCCCGTGAACAGTCGTTGGAAGGTCGCCGAGGTCATCGATGCCGCCTACCACTACTACGAGAAGACCGGGCGGCGCGTCTCGATTGAGTACGCGCTGATCAAAGACATGAACGATCATGCGTGGCGTGCGGACCTGCTGGCGGATCTGCTAAACGCGCGCGGCCGTGGCTGGGTGCACGTCAATCCGATCCCGCTCAATCCGACGCCCGGGTCGATCTGGACCTCGTCCACCCGTGAGGTCACCCGCGAGTTTGTCGATCGTCTCAATGCTGCGGGGATCCCGACGACACTGCGCGATACACGTGGCAAGGAGATCGACGGTGCGTGCGGCCAACTGGTCGCCACGGAGCAGGACCGCGCCGACGCCGATGCGCTGGCCAGTCCTGGCTCATAATCTGGGTGAAAGCTTCTTATAGCTTCGTTTACTTTGAGTTATGATGTACGAATGAACGCGACCCGCACTCCGGAGTCACACGGTTCGATCGACTCGACCGAACTGCGGATCCTGCACGCGCTCGCGATCACGGGATCCCTCACAGCCACGGCAGCTCAGCTCGGTCTCAGCCAACCGGCAATCAGCCAGCGCATCAAGCGCGTGGAGACTCGGCTTGCGGTGCCGCTCATCGAACGCTGTGGGCGCGGCATTCGCCTCACCACAGCCGGTCAGATCCTCGCTGATCACGGCCGCACCGTGGTCGCGGAGATTGACGCGGCGCTTGCGGCGATCGACGATCTGCGCGGCGAGCGGGCGGGGGTGCTCCGACTCGTCGGGTTTCCTTCCGCCTCCGCCACGGTGGTGCCAGCGGTGATGCGTGCGCTTGCGGTTGAAGCCCCCGAGGTTGCGCTGCAGTATCGCGAGGCCGAGCCGCCCTCAGCCACGGCCATGCTCCGCGACGGCGAGGTCGACTGCGCCCTTGTCTTCGACTATGAGGGAGCCGGTGAGCTCCCTGCCGGCAGTGCGTTCCTGCCGCTGTGGCGCGAGGAGGTCAGCCTTGTCGCCTCCGAAGCGCGCGTCGGTTCCGCGGAATCCGCGAGTCTCGAGGATTTCTCCGCCGAGCACTGGATCGCCGGCTGCGAGAAATGCCGCGGCCACCTACTCACGGCCGCGGGACATGCTGGCTTTGAACCAGAGATCATCCAAGAGACCGACAACGTGCCCGCAATGCTGGCGATGGCTGCCGCCGGAGGGGCCGTCGCGCTCGTGCCCGGGCTCGCGCTCGCCGCGGCTCGAACCTTGCCCGATGACGCTCGCGCGCTTCCGCTCGATCCGCCTCGCTACCGCACGATCGGTCTTGTTTCGATGGTCACCGCCAACGAGAGCCCGCAGGTAAAACTCGCGAAACGCCTCCTCGCGGGCATTGATGGCAGCTGCTGGGGGCTCGAGTCCGTTGCTCACTAGCGACCTCGGCGCGCAGGCCAGGGTGCAACGCCGCACTCTCCTGATCCTCGCGCTTGCCACAATTCTCGGCGGTCTCGGAGTTGGCGCGTCACTGTCGGCAGGCGCCCTCCTGATCGCGGACATCACCGGGAACCCCGCGCTCTCCGGTCTCGGATCCACCATGAACGCGGTTGGCGCCGCAATCGCGGGGATGCCGCTTGCGAAGCTGGCCGCGCAACGCGGACGCAGGATTGCGCTCACCACGGGCAACCTGATTGCGGTCGGCGGAGCGGCGCTCGTGATCACCGCGGCAGCCCTTCACTTTGGCCCGCTGCTGTTTCTCGGTCTCGCCGTGCTGGGTATTGCCGTTGCCGTGCAGTTGCAGTCCCGGTTCGCCGCGGCAGACCTGGCGCTTCCCGAGCGTCGCGGGCGCGACCTTTCGATGGTCGTATGGTCGATCACGATTGGTGCGGTCACCGGCCCAAACCTTGTCGGACCGGGTGAACGGCTGGGCGATGCCGCGGGGTTACCCGGACTCGCAGGAATCTTCATCATCACGATTGCCGCGCAGTTCGCTGCAGCCTGTGTGGTCTGGTTTGGGCTGCGCCCTGACCCGCTGTTCGAATCTCGCAGACTGGTACGCGTGGCTGAGAAGGCGGCGGGTCCCCAGACTTCCGCTGCTGGAGCTCCTGATCAGAGCGTGTCCCGGATCCCGCAGTATCTCGCGATTAGCGTGATTGCCCTCGCGCACGCGGTGATGGTGGGGCTGATGGCGATGACGCCGCTGCATCTCACCCACCACGGCGGCAGCATCGAGCTGGTTGGTTTCACCATCAGCCTGCACATTGCGGGCATGTATGCGCTGTCCCCAGTATTCGGCTATCTGAGCGGGCGCTTCGGCGCGATCCCCGTGGTGCTTGCCGGTTTCGTCGTGCTCGGTCTTGCGGCAGTCGGCACCTTCGTCGGCGGCGACAATGTCGTGATTATTCAGACGGCGCTGGTGCTGCTGGGCCTGGGCTGGAGTATGGCGACGGTGGCGGGGGCGACGCTGCTCACCGATCTGACGCCGCTGGCGCACCGCCCCAAACGTCAGGGTCAGTCCGACACCGCGATGAACGCGGCGGGGGCGCTGTTTGGCGCGGCGTCGGGTGTCTTGTTTGACGCGGGTGGGTTTCCGGTGCTGTCGGTTGTCGCCGGCGCACTGATCCTCGCGGGGATCGCCGTGGCGGGGCGTCTCGCGCTCCTCGCGCGAGGGTAGACTGGTGGGGATGTCACACACCGATACCCCCAGTTTTCACACGCGACCGGCTCTGACGTTCGTGTCCGCTTCTGTCCTTCCCCAACGGGAACTCCCCACGTTGGGATGGTCCGCACCGCCCTCTTCAACTGGGCATACGCGCGCCACACCGGAGGCACCTTCGTGTTCCGGATCGAAGACACGGATGCGGCCCGCGACAGCGAAGAGAGCTACACGCAAATCATCGATTCTCTGCGTTGGCTCGGACTTGACTGGGACGAGGGTATCGATGCCGGGGGCGAGCACGGCCCCTACCGGCAGTCTGAGCGCGGTGAGATCTATCGCGGCGTGATTGAGCAGCTGCGCGAAGCAGGCTACCTCTACGAGAGCTTTTCCACCGCCGAAGAAATCGACGCCCGGAACATCGCGGCTGGACGCCCGAAGCAGCTCGGCTACGACAACTTCGATCGCGACCTCAGCGATGAGCAGCGCGCGGCGTTCCGCACGGAAGGTCGCGAGCCGGCGCTGCGTTTCCGTGTGCCCGACACCGATCTTTCCTTCACTGACCTGGTTCGTGGAGACATCACCTTCCCTGCCGGATCGACGATTGATTTCGTGGTGGTGCGGCCGAACGGCGCGCCCCTGTACACGCTGGTCAACCCGGTTGACGACGCGCTGATGGGGATCACCCACGTCCTCCGTGGAGAGGATCTGTTGTCCTCGACCCCCGACAGATTGCGCTCTATCACGCGCTCGTGAAGCTCGGCATTGCGTCTGCGATTCCGCAGTTTGGGCACCTCCCGTACGTGATGGGCGAGGGTAACAAGAAGCTCTCTAAGCGCGACCCCGAATCGAATCTGCTGCTCCACCGCGAGCGCGGCTTCATTCCGGAGGGCCTCCTCAACTACCTGTCTCTGCTGGGCTGGTCCCTCGCTCCGGATCGCGACGTCTTCACGCGCGACGAAATGATCGCCGCGTTTGACGTCACTGATGTCAACCCGAACCCCGCCAGATTCGACCAGAAGAAGGCTGACTCGATCAACGCGGATCACATTCGCCTGCTGTCTGAAGAAGACTTCGGCGACCGGATCCTGCCCTACCTGGTGGCTGCAGGGGTGCTCCCGGTCGAACCGAGCGAGCGCCACAGGGAGATCATCCGTAAGGCCGTGCCACTGGTGCAGAGCCGGGTGACCGTGCTCTCCGAGGTTGTTGGAATGCTGGGCTTCTTGTTCACCTCCGCCGAGGCCCTTGCCTATGACGAGGATGCGCTGTCGTCCCTCAAAGACGATGCGCCGAAGGTGCTCGCTGCGGGTACCGCCGCGCTCGAGAGTATCCCCGAAACGGACTGGACAACCGAGCGCATCCAAGCTGCGCTGCAGGACGCGCTCATCGACGGCCTGGGGCTAAAGCCCCGTGTCGCCTTTGGTGCGCTGCGTGTCGCAGCCTCAGGGCGTCGGGTATCGCCGCCGCTGTTTGAATCGTTTGAGCTGTTGGGGCGAGCGGAATCGCTCGAGCGTCTCACCAAGCTCAGCCATCGCCTCACCGCCGAGTCGTAACCTTTCTGCAAGTACACAACAGAAGGAGAAGATGCCGTGGAGGACTCTAATCTGCCAGTAGGTGTTGCGATTATTGGGGGAGGCCCGGCAGGGCTTTCTGCCGGATTGCAGCTCGTGCGCGCCAATCGACGCATCACGGTACTCGACAGCAACCGACCGCGCCACGCGGCGACGCTGCGTTCGCACGGCTTCCTCACCCGGGACGGTGTGCCACCTCTCGAGGTGCGGCGGCTCGCCCGCGAGGAGTTCGAGGGGTACCCCAAAGCGCGCGTTGCGCAGGCCATCGCGAGCGAAGTGACGCCGCTGAGTCACGAGGAGGCGGTTGCTGTAGGGTTTCCCGACGGCATCGGCTTCCGCGTTCGTGGCACCGGCGTGCGCGGTTCTGCAGATGTTGAGGTGATTTCACGGCGCGTCTTGATCGCGGCCGGGTTGACCGAGGATCTCCCGGACCTGCCGATGATCCGGGCCTACTACGGTACTGCCCTGCACAGCTGCATTGAGTGCGACGGTTTCGAAAAGTCCGACACACCGCTTGTGCTGATTGGCGAGACGAGTGACCTGTTCGCGCGTGCGCTGCTCATCAGCCGAATCAGCTCAGACCTCGTGGTGCTCACCAACGGCGCCGACACGATCACGCCAACGCAGGAAGCGCAGCTGGCGTCGATCGGGATCCGCGTCGAACGGCGCAAGCTTGACGACATCGTTGGCGACCAGAACGGTATGACCGGTGTCAGGCTCGCAGACGGTGAGGTGATCCCGAGCGTGGGCGGGTTCGTGCGGCCACGCTGGCATGCGCCCGTCGAATTCTTGGGAGACAACCCCGTTGAGCGCGATGATTGGGGCCTTGTGGTCGTCAACAAACGCGGCGAGACTTCGGTCCGTGGGATCTACGCGGTCGGCGACATTGTGCCACCCGGGCCGCAGCAGATCGCGATTGCCGCAGGTGATGGCGCGCGCGTTGCAGCGAAGCTGAATATGGACATGATCCGCGGCGCGCTGGGGGTAGGCCTGGTGGATGACTAAGCCTGGGCCCGCTGAGGTCAATGCTGCCGCGGGCGCCCGCTCCGCGGCAGCAGGATCCAGATACGCGGTTGTTGTTGCGGTGTTTGTTGGGCTACTGCTGATCTCGAACATCGTTGCGGTGAAGCTGATTGCGTTTGGCCCGTTCATCGTCGACGGGGGAGTGTTTCTCTTCCCGCTCGTCTACATCGTCGGTGACGTTCTCGCCGAAGTCTACGGGCTGAAGGCTGCGCGCCGCGCGATCCTGACGGCCTTTGCGCTGTCGCTGCTCGCGTCGCTGACCATCTGGGTTGTGCAGCTTTCGCCCGCAGCACCCGGCTGGGAGAACCAGGGGGCGTTTGAGGACGTGCTCGGGTTTGTGCCGCGTATCGTCGCGGCCAGCCTGGGCGCGTTTCTGACCGGTCAGCTCATCAATGCGTGGGTGCTTGTGAAGCTGCGCGATCGCACCGGCGGACGCTTCCTGCGCACGAGACTGATCACTTCGACAATGCTGGGTCAGCTGATTGACACGATCGTGTTCTGCACGATTGCGTTCTGGGGGGTGCTTGGAGGCTGGGATTTCCTCGGCTACACTGCCCTTGGCTACGGCATCAAGTTAGCGGCGGAGATCGTGCTGCTTCCCGTGACCACCCGCGTGATTTCGCGCGTCCGCGCCGCTGAGGAGACTGTTTCCGTCGGTTGAGCGACGAGGGAGTCGCAACCAGGGGCTACAGACTCTCTGCGCCCCACCCCGTCATCCTGCGTTCCGAAGGAGTCGCAGGATCCTCGCGCTCGCACCGCAACAGTCGTGCGGCTCTTCGTAAACGAGAGTGTGGTCGCGGGTTTTCAGCGAACTTGCCCTTCACCGTCGAACTTGCCGTCAGGAAACGCAGGCTCGGCGGTGAAACGCAGGCTCGGTAACGGCGAGCCACTTGTGGTGCCTAGTACGTCGTTCTGCGCGAAATACTCAGAGGGTGAAAGCGTCGCTTTCGCCCGTATTTCGCGGTGGTGCTACAGCGCCAGGGACGCAGAATCTTCTCACAAGTGTTTCGCGCCCGTCGGCGTCCGCTCTGCCACCAAGGATCCTGCGACTCCTCCGGAGCGCAGGATGACGGTACTGCTTCACAAGCCCTCTTTCTGCCGCACTCTCGTGGCCAAGAACCCGTGCCAACAATCACCCGTCGTCCCGAAGGCGCCAATTGCGCGGAGAACATCCAGCTTTGGCTATGGAGAGGCAGCCGGGTGTTCGTGCACTCGTGCACGACTTGAAACACCTACACTCCCGTTTTGCGAAGGGCCAGTCATGCCAAGCAGATACCTACGCGAAGCGCGCGGCGGCCGCCTGCGCAAACTCCAAGCCGTACTGCCGGCCGAGCACTTCGTCGCGGAGCTCGGCGAAGGTGCCCTCGACGATGCTCTCGCGAATCTGGTCGACGAGGCGCACGATAAAGCGCTCATTGTGAATCGTCGCGAGCGTGGATCCAAGCATTTCTTTTGCCTTGAAGAGGTGGTGCAGATACGCCGCGGTGTAGTTCTGGCAGGTGTAGCAGTCGCACTCGGCGTCAAGTGGCTCGAAGCGGCGGCGCTGCGTCGCGGCTTTCGCGTTGATACGGCCGTGCGAAGAATACATCGTGCCGCCTCGGGCCTGACGCGACGGTGCGACGCAGTCGAAGGTGTCGGCACCGGCGGCGATCGCGGCGAAGAGATCATCGGGCTCGGAAATACCCAGTAGGTGGCGGGGCTTGTCTTCCGGTAGCTCGTCGTTGACCCAAGACACAATGGTGCCAAGGCGGCTCTTCTCAAGCGCCCCACCGATCCCGAAGCCGTCGAACTGCTGCGTGTCCGCTTCCGCCCCCGTCATCCGTGCAAGTCCTGCGGCGGCTTGGCGACGTAGATCCTCGTATTGTGCACCCTGCACCACGCCGAAGAGTGCCTGGTAAGGTCGGTGCCCGCGTGCGGCCGTCTGCCGTGCGTGTTCGTCGAGGCAACGCACCGCCCAGCGTGCGGTGCGGGCGACGGAATCCTCCTGGTAGACGCGGGTGTTCATCAGCGTGGTGCACTCGTCGAAGGCGAAGATGATGTCCGCACCGAGTTGATGCTGGATCTGCATCGAGACTTCGGGGGTGAAGCGATGCCGGTCGCCGTTGAGGAACGACTTGAAGGTTACGCCGTCTTCGTCGACGTGGGCCAGCCGTTCCTTGGTTGAGGCGATCACCTCGGAGCTGACGTACTCATCCTCTGCCATCGAGATGACCTTCTTGAAGCCGACTCCCAGCGACATCACCTGAAAGCCGCCGGAATCGGTGAAAGTGGGTCCGCTCCAGTTCATGAACTTGCCGAGCCCGCCGGCTTCGTCAACGATGTCGCTGCCCGGCTGTAGAAACAGGTGGTAGGCGTTCGCGAGAACTGCCTGTCCGCCGAGCTCCGTCACGGTCTCTGGGAGAGTGGCCTTCACCGTGGCCTTGGTTCCAACAGGGACAAAGGCCGGGGTTTGAATCTCGCCATGAGGTGTGGTGATAGTGCCTGTACGGCCGAGCGGCTGGTCACGCGAGCCTCTGGCGCCGCCTGCATCAAGACGTTGCTCAACGGAGAACTTGAAATCGGAAGGGCTGGGTCGGTGGGTGGTGGAGTCATTCACCAGACCATTCAAGCAGGTTGTTGCGGGGGAGCGTGACACGCCCGGCTGAGGTCGCACTTTGCGGGGCGCCTCGGATCCGCGTAATGTAATTCCTTGTCAGCGAGACAGTGCGGGAAGCGAAAGCGGCTCGGATTGTGGGTCTGAAAGCGATTCTCTACATAACCAGCGGGACTTGATTAGTCACGGACCGGTGTTGTAAAGTAGGGATCCTTATCTCACCGAAACGGTGACAACGCAGATTAGCGTTTGTCTAGCCGCGCCGAGATCGTAAGATACGGCCGATTTGGTTCTGCCAGATCGTTTTGGTAAGTTAGACAGGTTGCTCTTCGGAAGCCCGGTTGGGTGTGTACGGGGGGTGTCTGGTCCTTGAGAACTCAATAGTGTGCACTTGATTGTCAAATGCCAAATTTTATAATCCCGTCCATCCACATTTTGTGTGGGTGAATGGCGATTCCTTTTGGACAAATATATGAATGAACGTCAGTAATTGATGTTTGTTGTTTGTCAGGTTGAACTCGCAGCATTTTCGGCTTATTCCGTCGTGGTGTTGCATGTAATTTTTTACGGAGAGTTTGATCCTGGCTCAGGACGAACGCTGGCGGCGTGCTTAACACATGCAAGTCGAACGATGAAGCCCAGCTTGCTGGGTGGAAGAGTGGCGAACGGGTGAGTAACACGTGAGTAACCTGCCCCTGACTCTGGGATAAGCGCTGGAAACGGCGTCTAATACTGGATATGACCTATCACCGCATGGTGTGTGGGTGGAAAGATTTATCGGTTGGGGATGGACTCGCGGCCTATCAGCTTGTTGGTGAGGTAATGGCTCACCAAGGCGACGACGGGTAGCCGGCCTGAGAGGGTGACCGGCCACACTGGGACTGAGACACGGCCCAGACTCCTACGGGAGGCAGCAGTGGGGAATATTGCACAATGGGCGCAAGCCTGATGCAGCAACGCCGCGTGAGGGATGACGGCCTTCGGGTTGTAAACCTCTTTTAGTAGGGAAGAAGCGAAAGTGACGGTACCTGCAGAAAAAGCACCGGCTAACTACGTGCCAGCAGCCGCGGTAATACGTAGGGTGCAAGCGTTGTCCGGAATTATTGGGCGTAAAGAGCTCGTAGGCGGCTTGTCGCGTCTGCTGTGAAAACCCGGAGCTCAACTCCGGGCCTGCAGTGGGTACGGGCAAGCTAGAGTGCGGTAGGGGAGATTGGAATTCCTGGTGTAGCGGTGGAATGCGCAGATATCAGGAGGAACACCGATGGCGAAGGCAGATCTCTGGGCCGTTACTGACGCTGAGGAGCGAAAGCATGGGGAGCGAACAGGATTAGATACCCTGGTAGTCCATGCCGTAAACGTTGGGAACTAGATGTAGGGCCTGTTCCACGGGTTCTGTGTCGTAGCTAACGCATTAAGTTCCCCGCCTGGGGAGTACGGCCGCAAGGCTAAAACTCAAAGGAATTGACGGGGGCCCGCACAAGCGGCGGAGCATGCGGATTAATTCGATGCAACGCGAAGAACCTTACCAAGGCTTGACATGTAGAAGAACGGGCGAGAGATCGTCAACTCTTTGGACACTTCTATACAGGTGGTGCATGGTTGTCGTCAGCTCGTGTCGTGAGATGTTCGGTTAAGTCCGGCAACGAGCGCAACCCTCGTCCTATGTTGCCAGCACGTTATGGTGGGAACTCATGGGATACTGCCGTGGTCAACACGGAGGAAGGTGGGGATGACGTCAAATCATCATGCCCCTTATGTCTTGGGCTTCACGCATGCTACAATGGCCGATACAAAGGGCTGCGATACCGCGAGGTGGAGCGAATCCCAAAAAGTCGGTCTCAGTTCGGATTGGGGTCTGCAACTCGACCCCATGAAGTCGGAGTCGCTAGTAATCGCAGATCAGCAACGCTGCGGTGAATACGTTCCCGGGCCTTGTACACACCGCCCGTCAAGTCATGAAAGTCGGTAACACCCGAAGCCGGTGGCCTAACCCTTGTGGAGGGAGCTGTCGAAGGTGGGACTGGTAATTAGGACTAAGTCGTAACAAGGTAGCCGTACCGGAAGGTGCGGCTGGATCACCTCCTTTCTAAGGAGCACTCAACCCTTTGGGGTTGCTGAATGGTGTGATCATCACCGAATGTGTGATGCGCATCGCTCATGGGTGGAACATTTGACAAGATAAGTCTTGATTCATTCGTCTGTGTGAGTACGCCGGGCCCTTTGCGGGGTGTGGTTGGAAAATGTGGGCGTGTGAGGTGAGGTTTTACTGAGTGCATACTATTGGGTCCTGAAGGCCCAGCCACCACGCTTTGGTGTGGGGACTGTTTCTTCGGACTCTGTGTCATGGAACGTGTTGTTCATGATGCGGGGATCGACCGTACGTTGAGAACTACACAGTGGACGCGAGCATCTTTCAAGACAGGATAATTTTTTGTCTTGTCTTGAGATACTTAATAATTTCATTGGTCACACACCCTTGTTGGGGTGTGTGTTTCTGATACTTATGTGATTTCAAGTTTATAAGAGCAAACGGTGGATGCCTTGGCATCTGGAGCCGAAGAAGGACGTAGTAATCTGCGATAAGCCTCGGGGAGCCGATAAACGGGCTGTGATTCGAGGATTTCCGAATGGGGAAACCCCGCCAGGGCGCGTGCGTACCTGGTGACTCCCGCCTGAATATATAGGGCGGGTAGAGGGAACGGGGGGAAGTGAAACATCTCAGTACCCCAGGAAGAGAAAACAATATGTGATTCCGGTAGTAGTGGCGAGCGAAACCGGATGAGGCTAAACCAGTCATGTGTGATACCCGGCAGGGGTTGCATGGTTGGGGTTGTGGGACATGCCTGGAAGGTCTGCCGGCCTTTCGACGTGAATGTGTAGCTATAGGAGAACTGCTTGGAACGGCAGACCGGAGTGGGTGAGAGTCCCGTATCCGAAATGGTGGCACTGCGTGGTGTGTATCCCAAGTAGCACGGGGCCCGAGAAATCCCGTGTGAATCTGTCAGGACCACCTGATAAGCCTAAATACTCCCAGATGACCGATAGCGGACTAGTACCGTGAGGGAAAGGTGAAAAGTACCCCGGGAGGGGAGTGAAATAGTACCTGAAACCGTTTGCTTACAATCCGTCGGAGCAGCCTTGTAGCTGTGACGGCGTGCCTTTTGAAGAATGAGCCTGCGAGTTAGCGATATGTGGCGAGGTTAACCCGTGTGGGGTAGCCGTAGCGAAAGCGAGTCTGAATAGGGCGATTGAGTCGCATGTCCTAGACCCGAAGCGAAGTGATCTATCCATGGCCAGGTTGAAGCGCGTGTAAGAGCGCGTGGAGGACCGAACCCACTTAGGTTGAAAACTGAGGGGATGAGCTGTGGATAGGGGTGAAAGGCCAATCAAACTTCGTGATAGCTGGTTCTCTCCGAAATGCATTTAGGTGCAGCGTTGCGTGTTTCTTGCCGGAGGTAGAGCTACTGGATGGCCGATGGGCCCTACAAGGTTACTGACGTCAGCTAAACTCCGAATGCCGGTAAGTGAGAGCGCAGCAGTGAGACAGTGGGGGATAAGCTTCATTGTCGAGAGGGAAACAACCCAGATCACCATCTAAGGTCCCAAAGCGCGTGCTAAGTGGAAAAGGATGTGGAGTTGCTGTGACAACCAGGAGGTTGGCTTAGAAGCAGCCACCCTTGAAAGAGTGCGTAATAGCTCACTGGTCAAGTGATTCCGCGCCGACAATGTAACGGGGCTCAAGCACGCCACCGAAGTTGTGGCATTCATATATCAGGTAGGCCTTCGTGGTCCAGCCGTATGGATGGGTAGGAGAGCGTCGTGTGGCGAGTGAAGCGGCGGTGTGAACCAGCCGTGGATGCTACACGAGTGAGAATGCAGGCATGAGTAGCGAAAGACGGGTGAGAAACCCGTCCTCCGGAAGACCAAGGGTTCCAGGGTCAAGCTAATCTTCCCTGGGTAAGTCGGGACCTAAGGCGAGGCCGACAGGCGTAGTCGATGGACAACGGGTTGATATTCCCGTACCGGCGGTAAACCGTCAAAGACCTAACGAGTAGTGCTAAGCAATCCAAGACTTCATGGATCCTTCGGGTGATGTGGGGTGGCGGCTGCGAACCCGGACTCGGGTGGTGAGCGTGAGGTGTGACGCAGGAAGGTAGCCTGTGCCGGGCGATGGTTGTCCCGGTGTAAGTATGTAGCCCGTCGTTTATGAATAGTTTTCGGCTTTGGGTGAGATACGATGCGGACCCGTTAAGGGGAAGCAGGTGATCCTATGCTGCCAAGAAAAGCATCGGCGTGAGGTTTGCTGTTGCCCGTACCCCAAACCGACTCAGGTGGTCAGGTAGAGAATACTCAGGAGATCGAGATAATCATGGTGAAGGAACTCGGCAAAATGCCCCCGTAACTTCGGGAGAAGGGGGGCCATCCACTTATACGGATTTACTCCGGAAAGGGTGTGGTGGCCGCAGAGACCAGTGGGAAGCGACTGTTTACTAAAAACACAGGTCCGTGCTAACACGCAAGTGGACGTATACGGACTGACGCCTGCCCGGTGCTGGAAGGTTAAGAGGAGAGGTCAACCCTTCGGGGTGAAGCTTTGAATTTAAGCCCCAGTAAACGGCGGTGGTAACTATAACCATCCTAAGGTAGCGAAATTCCTTGTCGGGTAAGTTCCGACCTGCACGAATGGCGTAACGACTTCCCAGCTGTCTCCACCGTGAACTCGGCGAAATTGCAGTACGAGTAAAGATGCTCGTTACGCGCAGAAGGACGGAAAGACCCCGTGACCTTTACTACAGCTTGGTATTGGTGTTCGGTGTGGCTTGTGTAGGATAGGTGGGAGACTGTGAAGCATGGACGCTAGTTTGTGTGGAGTCGTTGTTGAAATACCACTCTGGTCATATTGGATATCTAACTACGGACCCTGATCGGGTTCTGGGACAGTGCCTGGTGGGTAGTTTAACTGGGGCGGTTGCCTCCTAAAAAGTAACGGAGGCGCCCAAAGGTTCCCTCAACCTGGTTGGCAATCAGGTGGCGAGTGTAAGTGCACAAGGGAGCTTGACTGTGAGACTGACAGGTCGAGCAGGGACGAAAGTCGGGACTAGTGATCCGGCAGTGGCTTGTGGAAGCGCTGTCGCTCAACGGATAAAAGGTACCTCGGGGATAACAGGCTGATCTTGCCCAAGAGTCCATATCGACGGCATGGTTTGGCACCTCGATGTCGGCTCGTCGCATCCTGGGGCTGGAGTTGGTCCCAAGGGTTGGGCTGTTCGCCCATTAAAGCGGTACGCGAGCTGGGTTTAGAACGTCGTGAGACAGTTCGGTCCCTATCCTCTGCGCGCGTTGGAAATTTGAGAGGATCTGACCCTAGTACGAGAGGACCGGGTTGGACGAACCTCTGGTGTGCCAGTTGTTCTGCCAAGGGCATGGCTGGTTGGCTACGTTCGGGATGGATAACCGCTGAAAGCATCTAAGCGGGAAGCCGGCCTCGAGATGAGATTTCCTTACGACTTGATCGTGTGAAGCTCCCAGTAGATGACTGGGTTGATAGGCCAGATGTGGAAGCGCTGTAAGGTGTGGAGCTGACTGGTACTAATAAGCTGAAGACTTGACTTCACCCCACTTGTAGTGGGGAATGTAAGCATAGATTGTTGTGTAACGATGTATTCGCGTCCACTTTGTGGTTCTTGACGTACGGGCTTTCCGGCCTGTGGGTCGGGGACATGTCAATAGAGTTACGGTGGTTATAGCGTCAGGGAAACGCCCGGTCACATTCCGAACCCGGAAGCTAAGACTGACAGCGCCGATGGTACTGCAAGGGGGACCTTGTGGGAGAGTAGGACACCGCCGGACAACCTTTAGAAAAGGCTCCCTCGGAGCGATAGTCGGTGACGACTGTCTTTCCGAGAGGAGCCTTTTCGCATTTCGGGACGTACGAAGAATGCCAGGAAGCAGCATGCTGCTTCCGATAAACTGACTCTCGACACAACCACACAACGACCGCGTGACGACCAGACGAAAGCAGGCCGCCTATGGGTGCGATGACGAGTATCCTGCTCGGTCTTGCACTCACGTCTTTGGTTACACACACCCTCGTCAGACTGTTCGGCCGACGCACTTTCTTGCTGCTGGCGGCGGTGATGGCTGGTGCGTTTGCGTTCTTGCTTGTGGTCGCGGTGCAGACGTTCCACGGCGAGATCGTCACGGAGTCCTTTGAGTGGATCCCGCAACTAGGTTTGACCCTCAGCTTCCGGCTCGATGCAATCTCTGCCCTTTTCGCGCTGCTTGTGACCGGTGCGGGCGCGTTGATCCTGCTGTACTGCACCTACTACTTCGAGGAGGGCGAGGGAGGACTCGCGCGCTTCGCCGCCGTCTTCATGGGCTTCGCCGTTGCCATGCTCGGCCTCGTGCTCGCAGATGACATCTACTTGCTGTTCATCTTCTGGGAGGGCACGACGATCCTGTCGTTCCTGCTGATCGGCCACGTCACGAAGTTGCGCACGGCGAACGCCGCGGCGTTGCAGGCGCTGATGGTGACCACGTTGGGCGGGCTTGCCATGCTCGTCGGCTTTGTGCTGCTCGCGCAGGCGACAGGGACGTCGCTGCTGTCCGAGATCGTCGCGAACCCTCCCGGCGGTGTACTCGGCACCGTCGCCGTGTATCTGGTGCTTGCCGGTGCGCTCTCCAAATCCGCGATATTCCCGTTCCATCTGTGGCTTCCCGGCGCGATGGCTGCTCCGACCCCGGTGAGCGCGTATCTGCACGCCGCGGCGATGGTCAAGGCCGGAATCTACCTCATTGCGCGCATTGGCCCCGGATTCGGTGATACTCCGGGCTACCGCGAGACGCTCGTGATCCTGGGCGCAATCACGATGCTCAACGGCGGCATTCGTGCGCTCAAACAGTTCGATATCAAGCTCATCGTGGCTCACGGCACTGTGAGCCAGCTCGGGCTGCTCGTGATGGTGTTTGGGCTTGCAGATCCGCGTGCAGCTTTCGCTGGGTTGGCGTTGCTCTTCGCTCACGCGGTCGCTAAGGCGCCTCTGTTTCTTGCAGTCGGGGTCATCGACCACGCGACCGGCACCCGAGATTTACGTAAGCTATCGGGCCTCGGACGGAAGATGCCCGTGCTGTTCGTCGTAACCACCTTGGCCGCTGCCTCGATGGCGGGGCTGCCGCCGCTCGCAGGCTTCGTCGCGAAGGAATCCGCGTTTACTGAGTTCCTCGCTATCGGAGCCGACCGACCGCTCGCGCTCATCGCTTTTGGTGTCGCCGTCGTTGGCAGTATTTTGACCGTCGCATATATGGGGCGTTTTGTCTGGGGTGCGTTTGCGCCTAAGCCCGATACCGCGGCCTGCGCGGTGGTTCACTCGCCCGGCAGGGCGATTCTGATCGCTCCGGTTGTTTTTGTAGCGCTCGCGCTCAGCGGCGGTCTCTTCGCAGGTGTCGCCGACCCGTGGTTGCAGACAGCGATCGAGCAGATGGCTGGGGGAGGCGCAAGCACACACTCCGCCGAACATCTCGCGCTGTGGCACGGCCTGACACCCGCGTTGGGCGCCTCCGCCGTGGTGATCCTTCTCGGCGCCGCGCTTGCGTATGTGAGTTCTCGCACGACCGCCGTCTTCCGGACGGTGCAGGAGCGGTTCTCGGCCTCGCACATTTACTGGTTGTTCACGCAGTGGGTTGACCTCATCGCGGTCCGCCTGACCTCGTTGACGCAGCGCGGTTCCTTGCCGTTCTATCTCGCGGTGATCCTCATCGTGGTGGTGGTCTCGCTCGGCGGTTCGGTCCTCACGATGGATGTGTGGCCCGACACCTTTGAACTCGTGAGTTCGCCGGTGCAGATCCCGATCGCGCTCGTCATGATCCTTGCCGCCATCTTTTCGCTCCGCGCGCGAACCCGGTTCCAATCCGTCGTGCTCGTTGGCGTCACCGGTTACGGGATGGCCGCGCTGTTTGCGATGCACGGCGCCCCGGATCTCGCGTTGACCCAGGCGCTCGTCGAAACCGTGACACTGATTGCGTTTGTGCTCGTGATTCGACGCTTGCCGCAGCGACTGGGGCGGGCATCCACGCGGCGAGTCCGCTGGGTCCGGCTTGTTATCGGTGGCGCGGTCGGGCTGACGATTGGCGCGATCGCGATCGTCGCGCTGGGCGCCCGCATCGCGGACCCGATCTCTCTGGAACTGCCGGCCCTCGCCTACAACGGCGGACACGGCAGCAACGTCGTCAACGTGATGCTTGTCGACATCCGCGGCTGGGACACCATGGGGGAACTGTCAGTGATCCTCGCCGCCGCCACGGGAGTGGCTTCGCTCGTGTTCCTCAACACCCGCGAAGACAACCGTCCCAAGCTCACCCGCAGTGCCGCACGCACGCAGGCCAGAGAACATCTGCTGCGCGTCGTCGACCCCAACGACCCGATGCGCCGCATCAGCTGGTTGCTTGCGGGCCGGCACCTTGATCCGGCACGCCGATCGATCATGCTCGAAGTGGTGGTGCGTCTGCTCTTCCACGCCCTGATTATTCTGTCCATCTTCCTGCTGCTCTCGGGTCACAATGCTCCCGGCGGTGGGTTCGCTGGCGGCCTGGTCGCGGGCCTTGCCCTCGTCGCCAGATACCTCGCCGGCGGGCGTTACGAGCTGGGCGCCACGGTGCCCCTCGATGCCGGACGCATCCTCGGCGCGGGCCTCGCGCTTGCGGTGACCATGGCATTTGTGCCGATGTTCTTTGGCCAGTCCGCGCTCGCGTCCGCCTGGGTGGACGTGGATCTGGGCGTGTTCGGCACGCTCCCGCTGGTCACCTCGACGCTCTTTGATATTGGCGTCTACCTCGTCGTCTTCGGGCTCATCCTTGATGTCTTGCGCAGCCTGGGCGCTGAGATCGACGAGCATGAAGAGGATGACGCCACTGAGACCACTGGCGTAGATGTTGCGAGTGACGGAGCAATCTCGGACGACACCGCGAAGGTGAGGAACCGATGACGACGATGCCCCTCGTCCTGGTGGCGGTGATGGTGGTCCTCTACACCTGCGGCATTTACCTGATGCTCGACCGCACACTGACGCGCCTGCTCCTCGGATTCTTGCTGGTGGGGAATGCGACCAACCTCCTCATTTTCCTAATGTCCGGTGCTTTTGGTGCCGCGCCGATTTTTGGCGAGGCGACGCCAGAGGAGATGAGTGACCCGCTTCCGCAGGCCTTTATTCTGACGGCGATCGTGATTACCTTTGGCGTCAGCGCCTTCTTCCTTGCACTCATCTATCGCTCGTGGCGTCTGGCGCAGGATCAAGACGACACCGTGCAGGATGACGAGTCCGATCTTGAGCTTGCGACCGCGGAAGATCTCGCGGTCGATGAGGTCACCGATGATGATCTCGCGGAAACACCAGAGTTTTCAGACGATGACGCCGCCACAGACGATGCTGTGACTTCGACACCCGAAGGAGGTGAAGCGCGATGACTGTTCTCGTTCCGCTTGTCGTGCTGGTCCCTCTTGCCGGTGCCGCGCTTGCGCTCGCTGTCCCTGGCAAGCGTCGTGTGCAGCAGGGCATCACCCTCGTAGCGCTCGGTTGTGTGATGGTGCTGGGCGGCGTGCTGATGGTGGTCGTCAACGCGCAGGGCACCCTCGTGATGGAAGTTGGGGGCTGGACCGCGCCCTTTGGTATCGCGTTGGTGGTTGACCGCGTCTCCGCGCTCATGGTGACGGTCTCGGCCGTCGTGCTGCTCGCGGTGTTCGTCTTTTCCACCGGCCAGCGACTTGCAGACGGCGATGAAGATGCCCCCGTCTCGATCTACTACCCGACCTATCTTGTGCTTGGGGCCGGGGTCTTTAACGCGTTCATCGCGGGGGATCTCTTTAACCTGTATGTCGGGTTCGAGATCCTGCTCGTGGCGAGTTATGTGCTGATCACGCTGGGGGGCACCGCACAACGCATTCGTGCGGGAGTGACCTACGTGGTCGTCTCTCTCGTGTCTTCCGTGTTGTTCCTTGCCGCGATCGCGATGATCTATGGCGCAACCGGCACCGTAAACATGGCGCAGCTGACCGTGCGGATCGCTGAGTTGCCCGCCGAGGTCCAGCTGCTCCTCAACCTGATGCTGCTGATCGCGTTCGGCATCAAGGCGGCGGTGTTCCCGCTGTCCTTCTGGCTGCCTGATTCCTACCCGACGGCTCCCGCTCCTGTGACGGCGGTGTTTGCCGGTCTCCTGACCAAAGTCGGCGTATACGCCATCATTCGCACGCAGACGCAGCTGTTCCCCGACTCGAGCGTCGACAAGCTTCTCCTGGTGATCGCGGGGCTCACCCTGCTGGTCGGGATCCTCGGCGCCGTCTCGCAGCTCGATATCAAGAGGCTCCTCTCCTTCACGCTGATTAGCCACATTGGGTACATGATTTTCGGTATCGCCATGGCCAATTCCGCCGGGTTCGCCGCAACTATCTTCTACATCACCCACCACATCATCGTGCAAACCACCCTCTTCCTCGCGGTTGGGCTGATTGAGCGGCAGGGTGGGACCACGTCGCTGTCGGGGCTCGGCGGGATGCTCAAGACGGCCCCTGTTATCGCGGTGCTCTTCTTCATCCCCATGCTGAACCTGGGGGGATCCCGCCGTTTTCGGGCTTTATCGGCAAGATCGGACTGTTTACGGTGGCGGCTGAGCTTGCCACCCCCGGCGCCTACTGGCTGATCGGAATCGGGGCGCTCGTGTCGCTCCTTACACTGTACGCACTCGCGCGGGCCTGGGTGCTCGCGTTCTGGCGTCCGAAGTCGCGTGCCCTCGAAGATCGCAAGCCGGTGACGGGCAGTGTGCCGATCCCGAACACCGAAGCGCTGATGCTGCGAGAGCGTGAAGAGGCGCTGTTCGAGCGGCTGCAAGATGCTCCGGACGCACAACCACAGCAGGAACGAAAGACGATTCCGAAGCTCATGACGGGGGCAACCGCGGGAATGGTGCTCGTGAGTCTCGCGCTGACGGTGTTTGCGGGACCCCTCTTTGATTACGCTTGGAAAGCGGGGGAGGAACTCTCGGAACCCGGTCATCTGGTGCAGCAGGTCCTCGGAGAATCTGACGCCGATCTCGGTGGCGGCAGTGGCACAACACAGTTGGAGGAGGTAACACCGTGAGTGATCAAATTTCGCGGACTCTCCCCACAGCGCGCCGTATCGAGTGGGGCGTGCGTTTGCACGAGCTGCCGCTCTTGATCGGCCTGGTGCTGCTGTGGATGATGCTGTGGCAGACTGTTTCGCTGCTGTCGGCCGTGAGCGGGCTGGTCGTCGCCTTCATCGTGATGCGCATGTTCTATCTGCCACCCGTGGAACTCGCCGGCCGCTTCAACCTGTGGTGGGCACTGCGCTATCTCGGCTTCTTCCTGATGCAGCTTGCCGTTGCCTCCTGCCATGTGGCCTGGCTCGCGGTGCGGTCCGGCCCTCCGCCAAAGACCTCGATTATCGCGGTGCGGCTGAACACCCGTTCGGACTTTATTCTCACCGTCGTCGGGCTCACGACCTCGTT
Source organism: Leucobacter insecticola (assembly GCF_011382965.1). Lineage (NCBI taxonomy): Bacteria > Bacillati > Actinomycetota > Actinomycetes > Micrococcales > Microbacteriaceae > Leucobacter > Leucobacter insecticola. Next base: position 1,718,890 of record NZ_CP049934.1, read on the forward strand.
GATCCCAGGCTCGCTCGTGGCCGATATTGATCGTTTCGAATCCACGCTCTACCTGCACGTCCTGAATACGCCAACACAAAAGGAGATCACCAGGATGCGCCGTGAGGCGTTGCACATTGAGAAGCTCCTCATCATGGCAGTTGGCTCTCGTGAAGAGATGAGGGCACTGCAATGAACGGCTTCTCTACGGCATTGATTATTGCAGCCGGGGTCGGGTTGACCGCGACCGCCCTGATGGCGCTCGTAAGGATCGTGCGCGGTCCCACGATCCTGGACCGCATGGTTGCCTCGGACGTGTTGCTCACAACGCTCATGCTCGCTGTAGGCGCTGACATGGTGGTGCGTCAGCACACCGCGAGCATTCCTCTCATGACGGTGATTGCGGCGACAGCCACTTTTGCGACGATTGTGGTGGCCAGGTTTGTGAAGCGCCGTGCTGCCCTCGACGCCGCCGAATCCTCGGATCCGGGCTTGGAATCAGGCGAGGCGGCCACCCATGTTTGAGCAGATTCTGGACTTTGCGTCCGCGACGTGCATGTTGTTTGCTGCGCTGCTTTCTGTGGCGGCGGGGATCGGCTTGCTGCGCTTCCCAGATGCCTTGAGTCGGCTGCACGCCGCAACCAAGCCGCAGATTTTCGGCTTGCTGCTCATGATCGCCGCGATCGCGCTCGAGCAGCGGTCCTTCGCGACATTGCTCGGGCTCATCCCCGTGTTCGTGTTCCAGTCGCTCACTGCGCCGATCGCGGCGCACATGGTCGGTCGCGCGGCGTACCGCACCGGCCAGCTCGATTCAGAGTCGTTGATCTTGGACGAGCTCGGCCCCGCTGTCGAACGCGCGAGTTCGGACCCCAACTCGGACCTGCGTCAGTAGTGCGCTTGGACTGATCTTCCCGAGATGTACCGCAGAGGAAGTGGAAGATTGCCGCGCTCGATCCGGAGCTGGTCGCGGAAGTGCTCAATATCGTGAAGCAGCTTGCGGACGATGGACTCACGATTCTCATGGCGACACATGAGATGAGCTTTGCTCGCGAGGTCGCTGATTCCATCGCCTTCCTGCATCAGGGGCGCGTGCTTGAACAGGGGCCGCCAGAGCAGATATTCGGTGATCCACAAGAGGAACGCACTCGGGAATTCCTCGGACAGATCATTGCGGCGGGTCGACTGTGAGCGGCGCGAAGATCCTCGTTGTTGAGCACGAGGCAGATACCGGTGTCGGCAGAGTGGGCGAGGCTCTGCGTGCGGCGGGCGCGGAGCTGACCATCGTCGGGCCTGAAACGGGATGCGATATTCCGGCGAACCTTGAGGGGTTCGCGGCGCTCATCGTGCTGGGAGGAACGCCCGGTCCCACTGACGATGACACGGCTCCGTGGTTGCCACGGGCTCGAGCGCTCGTCGCAGAGGCGCTCGAAACGCAGACCCCATATCTCGGGATCTGCCTGGGGGCCCAGATTCTCGCGGTGGTTGCTGGTGGCGAAGTTGGCGAGGCGGCGCAGCCCGAGGTTGGGCTCTGTAACTTTGAGCTCACTTTGGGTGCGGATGCCGACCCGCTGCTGGGCGGTCTCGAACAGGAGACCGGTCAACTCCGGGCGCTGCAGTGGCACTTCTTGGAGATCCTGCGGCTACCGCCAGCAACAGTATCGCTCGCACGCAGTGAGAGATGCGCGAACCAAGCATTTCGGGTCGGGCCCAGCGCCTGGGGGCTGCAGTTTCATCTTGAGGCCGACGCCACGACCGCGCGCGTGTGGGCGAAGCCTGATGAAGTCAAACCTGAACTCGAGGCGCTCGGCCTGCGCGGCACCGATATCGTCTCCGACGTTGCCGAGAACGAGGACTGGCTGGTGTCGACATGGGGCGGCGTCGCGCGTCGCTGGCTCGATGTCGTTAACGGATAGAGGCCGTGGGTAGGCCAGAAGGCCCGGAACCGTGAGAGGATCCGGGCCGTCTGGCCTACTGTGATTTGTACCCTACGCATCCACCAGGTAGCGGCTGTAAGCTGGCACGGTGAGGAAGGTCGGGAAGTCGTCACCGAGAGCAACATCAGCGAAGAGCTCTGCCGCGTCTTCATAGCGGTCGCCCTCGAAGCGTTCGAATGAAACGAGCGTCTCCTGCATCACCTCGGCCACCCACTCGCGAGTGATGCGGGTGCCTTCCGCGGTTGACTGGTCCTGGTGGATCCACTGCCAGATCTGTGAGCGGCTGATCTCGGCGGTGGCGGCGTCCTCCATGAGGTTGTCGATGGCGACGGCGCCGAGCCCGCGAAGCCAGGCCTCGATGTAGCGCAGCCCGATGGAGACGTTGTCGCGCACGCCTGCTTCGGTGATGTCGCGACCGATGTGCACGTTCAGGAGGTCCGCTGCGGTCACGTGGACGTCATCGCGTTGGCGCTCAAGCTGGTTGGGGCGGTCGCCAAGTACCGCATCAAATTCGGCCTGCGCTACCGGAATCAGATCCGGGTGCGCGACCCAGGTGCCGTCGAAGCCGTCGTTCGCTTCGCGGTGCTTGTCAGCGCGCACCTTCTCCTCGGCGCGCGCTGTCACCTCGGGATCGCGGCGGTTCGGGATGAAGGCGCTCATTCCGCCGATAGCGTGTGCGCCGCGCTTGTGGCAGGTCTTCACGAGAAGCTCGGTGTAGGCGCGCATGAACGGCACCGTCATCGTGACCTCGCTGCGATCCGGCAACACAAACCTGGCGCCGCGGCCACGATAGTTCTTGATGATCGAGAAGATGTAGTCCCAGCGGCCGGCGTTGAGGCCCGCGATGTGATCCCGCATCACGTACAGGATCTCCTCCATCTCGAAGGCTGCCGGCAGCGTTTCAATGAGCACCGTTGCGCGAATCGTGCCGTGATCCAGTCCGAGTGTCTGCTCGGTGAAGGTGAAAATGTCGTCCCACAGCTTCGCCTCCTCGCTCGACTCGAGCTTGGCAATGTAGAAGTAGGGTCCGCGTCCGCGCTCGACCAACTCGCGAGCGTTGTGGAAGGCGTAGAGGCCGAAATCGACGAGGCTGCCCGAGGCGGCCCCGGCCTGACCGCGTGCATCGACGAACCGAAGATGCTTCTCCACCAGGTGCCAGCCGCGCGGACGCATCACGATCGTCGGGGTGCGCTCGGCGGTGACGCGGTATTCCTTGCCCTCCGGGCTCGTGAAGCTGAGCTGATCCCGGATCGCATCGAAGAGTGAGAGCTGACCGCCAATGACGTTTTGCCAGGTGGGACTTGTCGCGTCCTCCTGATCCGCAAGCCACACGCGGGCCCCCGAATTCATAGCATTAATGGTCATCTTCGGATCGGTAGGCCCGGTGATCTCCACGCGTCGATCCTCAAGACCCGGTCCTGCTCCTGCAACGTGCCAGTTCGCGTCCTCACGAATGCTCCGGGTGTCCTCGCGGAACTTCGGATCCCGGCCGTTGCCAATCTCGTAGCGGCGACGCTGCCGGTCGGCGAGGCGCTCATGGCGCTTGCTCGCGAAGCGATCGTGCAGTTCGGTGAGAAACTGCAGAGCTCCCGGGGTCAGGATCTCGCCAGAGCGCTCGAGTGGACGACCGAGTATCTCCATGCGTGGGCTGAAGGATGCAGGGGTGGTGGCGGATCGCGTCTGCTGCGGTGCCGCCTGGGTCGTGGTCATGGTGGTGATCCTTTGTGTAAGGGAACCGGTGCGTGGCACCAGCCCGGTGTACTTCGTTGTAGTTCTATCCTGAAGGGTGTGCCAGGGGAGGAGTAGCAGTTTTGGGGGTGAAGAATTCCAGTATTTCTGTTTGCGAGAAGTATTGGGGTCTGTCACCATGGGGCATGACGATTCTTGAGACCGATCGCCCCGGCAGTGAAGTTGACAGTGGCGCTGATGCGTTGACACTGGGGCGCCAGGTTCGTGAGCGGCGCATCGCATTAGGGATGACGCTTGAGCAACTCGCTGCTGCGGTGGATCGCGCACCCTCGCAACTGTCAGCGATTGAGAACGGCAAACGTGAACCGCGCTTGCCCCTGCTGCGCGCGCTCGCCGCCGCGCTTGGAGTGACCGTCGATGAGCTTCTGCTCGACGAAGCACCCAACGAGCGTGCCGCGCTTGAGATCGCGGTGGAACGAGCGCAACGGGGTACGGTGTTTCGTTCTCTGGGGATCCAGCCCATCCGGGTGTCGAAAGCGACGAGCGATGACACGCTACGAGCGATCCTGGGCCTGCATCAGGAAGTTGAGCGCCTGCACAGCGAGCGGGCGGCGACCCCGGAAGAAGCGCGGCGGGCGAACACTGAACTGCGCACCGAGATGCGTGCGGCGGGCAACTACTTTGCGGATCTTGAGCGCGCAGCGGCCGAATTGTTGCGTGGCGCCGGGTATAGCGGCGGTCCGGTGTCGCAGCAGATGATCTCCACGGTCGCCGAGAAACTGGGCTTTCAGCTGCACTATGTTTCAAACGTTCCGCATTCGACGCGCTCCGTCATTGACCGTCGCAACGGACGCATTTACTTGAGCAGCAATCTGCCCTCCCGGGATGCGCGCGCGCCGATTCTGCGGGCACTCGCGAGTGTGGTCTGCGGACATGAGGAGCCGCGCAACTACGGCGACTTCTTGCGCCAGCGGGTCGAAGCGAACTATTTGGCCGGGGCCGTGTTGCTGCCCGAGGAAGCGACGGTCAGCGTGTTGCAGGAGGCTAAGAAGCAGCGCCGCATTTCAATGGAGGATCTGCGCGACGCCTTCGGGGTGTCCTATGAGATGGCGGCGCACCGCTTCACGAACCTCGCCACCGAACACCTCGAATTGCCGGTGCACTTTATGAAGGCGCACGAGTCGGGCACGCTCATCAAGGCCTACCAGAACGATGGTGTCAGGTTCCCGTCTGACGCGCTCGGAAACCTTGAGGGCGCGATGGTCTGTCGCAACTGGACGGCCCGAACGATTTTTGCGCAACCCGACAGGTTCAACCCCTGGTATCAGTACACCGATATGGCCGAGGGAGGCACGTATTGGTGCACCTCGAGAGTCGAGAAAGCGAAGGAAGGACTGTACTCGGTGAGTGTGGGCGTGCGCTTCGACGATGTGAAGTGGTTCAGAGGTCGGGAGACGCCCCACCGTTCCAAGTCCTTCTGCCCTGATGAGCGGTGTTGCCGCCGCGCTTCGAAGGAACTCACCCTGAAGTGGCAGGCAGCCGCGTGGCCTGAAGCCGCGACCCCCACGAGCCTCCTGGCGGCCCTTCCCACTGGCACGTTTCCGGGCGTCGACTCGCACGAGGTGTACGCGTTTTTGGAGGAACAAGAGCAGCGTTCGTAGTCCGGCCCGCGCCCCGCAGTGCGGTTTGTACTACTCCCAGTCGAAGCCGAGCAAACCGATCCGGTTCTTTACACCCAGTTTCTTAAAGATGCTCGTCATGTGAGTCTCCGTCGTGCGCAACGAAACGGTGAGCGCATCGGCGATGGCCTGATTGCTCAGCCCTTGTCTCGCCAGTTGGAGGATGTCGTTCTCACGAGGCGTGAGTTTGGCCTTAAACCGGTAGTGGCGGCCGTGGACTAAGGGAGCCGACGCAACGTCCGTTTCGTCCCTGAGCAGACGAATCCTCTGCTGAAGTTCGGCAGCGCGTTGGGTGCCCGCGGGGTCATTATTGGCGAGATGAATGCGGTGGATCTCGGTTGCTGCAAATTGCGCCGCAGCCAACCTGCCGACATTGATAAGGTGCTCGGTACTGGCTTCAAGATCAAGCACATTTCCGCTATGGAGCGCTTTCAGATACCCGATGTAATGGAGTCGCCAATCACCTTCCATGTCGGGAAGGAGCGGGATGATCGCTTGCACGAGTTGTACTGCGCCGTACAAAACTCCTCCAACCAGCGCACCGTCTACGGCAGACAGGAGGAGCCCTCTGGACTTCAGGTCTTCAAAGGAGTCAATGGCGGCCTTGATAGAAGCTGACTGGTCGCCAGTAAAGTACTCCAGCGATGCTCGCGCGTGCGCACTGGTTGCTGCCGGGTATGGGGTGATCGGTGAACGCAACGTCTCAGCCTCCCGCGTCATCGCCTCAGCAAGAGAGAAGTTGTTGCTCATGCAGCAAAACACCGCCATGTAATTAATGAGCGCCCGATACACGCCATCTTCGTCAACGGTAGGTGCGCCGAGAGACAGAACCGTGCCAAGGAACGAGCTTCCCGCTTCATAATGCCCACATGCGTGGAGACAGACGGCTGCAGGCAATGCGAAGGCGCGCACAAGGCTGGGTTCTCCCGATCGCAGTGCGTCGTTCAAGAGACGCACCGCATCTTCCAATCCCTTCGTGAGGCCACCGTTCGCCATGGTTGACCAAAGCGAGAGGACTTTGCGGAAGTCGTCAAGGTCTTTGGGGTGTGGATCCCCGGGGGCTGGCGCTCCCGCTTCCAAGAGTTTGAGCGCTGTCACGGGACGCCCCAGAACGAGCTCGACGAACGCCGTCGTTGCCACAGCCCAGCCGGCGCCCGCACCGTCGGTGCCCTTCAGACGGTCAAACTGCGTAAGCTGTTCTCTGATATCTTCCGGGACTCCGCTGATGCAGATCTGTATTTTTATCCATGCAGAAAGAAGCTGTGCCGAGAGCTGCCCCTCTTCTGACTTCAGCTTGTCGATGAATGCAGCAGCATCTGACATGCCGGTCGGTTGGTACGCGATCCAAGTGAGCTTCGAAATGAGATACTGAGTTCGAATTGGACTCTCGGGCTGGCCGGGCTCTTCGGAGGAGAGCTTCGCGTGAAGCGCTTTGAGTTCCGTTGCGTTCGCGGGAGTCTCCTGGAGGAGCCGGGCGAGGCGCACGCCGGAAGCAAAGGTACCCTGCGTTGCGTAGTCATCTCGTGCCTGTGAGATCGTTTGTGCAATGTTGCGTTCAAAAGTGTTCGCCACGCTAGAGCCGTGCTCCGCGATGGCGCCTGATATCCCGCTGCGCTTGGCATCGGGCCTTGGGGGAAGATTCTGTGTGTCATCTGAAGCGGTGGCCACCAAAGCCTGAATCGTGCGCCGCCTCAGTGGAGACAGCGTATTGGTAGCCCAGTCGCCAATGATCGGAGGATCTAGGAGCACCTCAATACTGTTGGGTGCTTCCGCGATGGAAACGATGGCCGAGAGCTCAAGATTCTCGAGTTCTTCCTCGTCAACGATCTCTAAAGCCGATTCGAGCGGCAACGCTCCAAAAAGTCCGATCGCCTCCACCAGATTCTGCTGGCCTCGAGAGATGCCGCTGATGAGACGCTCAACAACTCCGGACAGTGCGTCGCTCCACAGCGGGCGAACGAGGCGCCACTGGTCCGACTCGAGGAGCAGTGCGCCTGAAGCGCGAGCGGCATCGAGAATTGCCAGAGTGACTCCCGGTAGCCCGCCAGACTTGGCGAAAATCTCTGACAGCACTGTAAGTTCGGCGTTGGTATCGAGCCGCTCCAAAATGATCTGTGAGGTCTGGCTGTAGTTCAGCGGGCGCAAGTGCATTCGCACCGAAGAGGTGGCAATCGTGCCGGAGATAACTCCGGGCGTCCGGTGTGCTGGGCTGAGCGGATAGGATGCGAGAATCGGGGTGGCGAACTCTGAATGTGCGGCAAGAACCGCCTCCCACGATCCCTCGTCGAGTAGTCGGGCATCATCGATGACGAGAATGCTGGGACGTTCTCGAACCGTATCCAAAAGGTCATCACGCCTTCTCGAAGGGACTGTTCTGCCTTTCATTTCAAAGTCAGTGATCCGTGCGTTCGCGAGAGCATTATGGTGTTGATTGCTCGGCGTGATTCGCCCGCCGATCTCAACGACCCGCTTGCCGGACTGCGCAAGCTCTTCTGTTACCGCATGGAGAAAGTAACTACGGCCTGAACCTGGGCGACCAACGAGTTCCACTGAGGTTCCATTGAGAAGTGCTTCTTTGGTGAATTGTAGTTCAGCATCCCTGGCGAAGTAGCTCACTCTTATTTTCCTTCGTATTTCTGGATCGAAACCTTCGGCTCTGATTTTCGAGTCTATGAGTGCTGCTGGGTAGTTCCGTGCCTTGCTCACGAATTCCTACCACGAGTTTTCAATGGATCGACCACGAGATCTTTGCATAGCTACCGCAGGAGCGGATTTTCGCCGCAATCATAGGGATTCGAGTGAAAGCTATAGCTGTGTCATTTCAAATGGACGTAGCTCACTCATACTTCACGTGTCAAATAGGTGGATCGGAGAGCGTAATTGTCTAAATTAGATGACAGTTCCTTGAGTGTTAGAGGAATGCAACGGTTAAAGCGAGCGGGAGGCACGCGTTCTTTCGTCGCAGCAGCCGCGTTGCTGCTGCTTGTGGGAGGTTCGCTGGTCTCACCGCAGATAACTTCGAGTGCGCAGGCTGCAGGAACTGGTTCGCTGCTGTTGAACGAGAGCTTTTCTGGCTCTAGTGTCGCTGATGCGCGGGCGATTGGTTTGAATGATGCATGCCTGACAAACGCGACCTCCGCTCCCGGTGCAGGCGAATCGAACCTTGGTCCGTGCGCCAAAACCAATCTGAGCCCCACTCCCGGCAGCACAGGGTACTTGCAACTCACGGATGCGAGCAAGAACGCAACTGGTGGCATGGTGTTCGACCGCGCGCTGCCTTCTTCCGCGGGGATCGAGATCGAGTTTGACCAGGCGCAATACGGATCCGTTGAAAAGTGGGCGGCGGACGGTATCGGATTCTTCCTTTCCGACGGGTCTCGCAAACTCACCCGAACCGGCTCTTACGGAGGGTCGCTTGGATACGGGCAGAGCACTTCCCCGATGATTCCAGGTGTCGCTGGAGGTTACATGGGTCTGCTGAGGGTTTGGTTGAGTCAGGGGTTGTTATGCCGCCAACGCGACAGCATCCATCATAACCACTTCGAACTCGACCGGCGTCAGCTTCCCAAGCCGGCGCTGTCTGCGTTTACGGTGGTACTTCGCTTCAATCCAGTGCACAATCGCGAGCCGCAACTCTTGCCGAGTACGCCAGGCTTTACGATCGAGCACGTTCTTCTGCAGCAGACTGAAGAAGGATTCCATCGCAGCGTTATCCCCACACGCCCCCACCCTGCCCATCGACCCTCTCAACCTGTACCGTTTCAGGGCCTTCTGGAACTTCCTTGACCTGAATTGACTTCCGCGATCCGAATGCACAATCACGCCTTCAGGGTAGCCGCGCTGCTGGACCGCGTTCGTAAGCGCCTGAACCGCGAGCCTGGCCTTCATGCGCGGCCCCATTGACTGGCCGACGATCTTGTTCGACCAGAGGTCCTTGATCGCGCACAGGTACAGCTTCCCCTCACCTGTCCAGTGCTCCGTGATGTCGGTCAGCCACACTTGGTTCGGGCCAGTAGCGGTGAACTCACGCTTCACGAGGTCATCACCCACGGGCGGGCCAGCCTGCTGGTAGCGGCGCTTACGCTGCGTAATGACTGAACTGATGCCTGCAACATGACACAATCGCCACACCCTGCGTTCGCTCACCTGGTAGCCGAGGTCATGGAGTTCGTCAGCGAGGAACCGGTACCCGAGTTCGGGGTCGTCCTCGTGGAGTTCACGCAGCACGCTAATGAGGTGTTCTTCCTCAATCTCGCGCGCAGATTTCGGGCATTTCAGCCACTGGTAGTAGGCCTGTTCACTGAAACCCAACACCCGGCACGCCACCGCGACCGGCACCCTGACAGGGGCACCTGGCGCAGCCATCTCTTGGACGAGCGGGGAGATCATTTTGGGGTGTGATGTGTATCTGTGACAGGTATGCTGCCGCGCGACGGAGCACTTCGGTTTCCATCTCAAGCTCACGAATCCGTTTCACGGCCTTCGCCATCTCGGCCCGCTCGACAGGATCAGCTGACGGGGTCATTCCGTGGGACTGGAACCTCGCGTCGCGCACCCATGACTGCAACGCGGACTTCGAGACGCCAAGATCTTTACACACCGTCTTCTGCGAGATGCCCGACTCGACCAGCGCGACAGCGTCTCGCTTGAACTCATCACTAAACACATTCTTTGGCATGGTTGTTATCCTTCCAGCACAGCCTCAAAGCTATGCAATCTTAGACTCAACCAAACCCTCAGCAGACCCCATCGGTGTCGGGCTTGATGCTTGGGGAAACTACATTGGCGACTTTCGTGGGCTCGGAAACGGCTGTGCTGAAAAGTCACCGTTCCCGTATCAGGTCCGAAACAACGTAACCCTTCGTGGTCCAGGAGACGGATACAGCGGCTACTGCCTGCTTGCACACACCCCGGTTGATGATACGAAGCAGCATGATTTTCTCGACCCGACAGGCATCTCGGAGCTTCAGGGGAAGATTCACAGCGATAGCGGGCCGGAAGCAGCAATTCGCAATGTGCGTGTCAGCGTCTCTCCTGGTGACTTTCCAGAAGTCAAGGTCGATGTCGACTTCTCCGGCACCAAGACCAACTACCAGCAGGTTATCGACTACAAGATGGACAAGAAAGCACCGCCGACCTACAAGTTTGGTTTCAGCGGTTCAACCGGTGATTTTACTGATGTACATCTGATCAGCAACGTCTCGATCCGCTCGATCGATTCGCTCGAGGAATTACACCTCGTCAAGCAGGTTGACAATACTGACACGCAACCAGATGCGTATTCAGTCGGTGACACGGTACCGTATCAGTTCGTCGTAACGAACACCGGCGCGGAATCGGTGACGGATATCAAGGTCACTGATCCTCTCATCGCCAATATCTCATGCCCGGCAAAGAATCTGGGCCCTGCGGGTGGCGCAACCGCCTCGATGGTGTGCACGGGCTCACTCGTGCTGACCGAGGCACAGGCAAGCGATCCTTCAGGTAAACTCGTGAACACCGCGACCGCAACCGGCACCTCATCGCTGGGAAGTCAACTTTCCTCAACGTCACAGGCGACCGTAGCTGTCGTGGCTCCGGTCAAGAACGCGGCGTTGTCGCTTGCGAAGTCTGCGAAGCTGAACGATCTGAATGGGAACGGTCTTGCTGATGCGGGCGAAACGATCGACTACTCGTTTGTGGTCGAAAATACCGGGAACGTGACGGTGACGGGTGTGTCGGTTTCTGATCCGATGCTGTCCGGGGTGACGTGCGAGAAGGATTCGCTGGCTCCGGGTGAATCGACGACGTGTGCGGGTGATGCGCCGTATACGGTGACCGAGGCTGACGTGGTTGCTGGCTCGGTGAAGAATGTCGCGACCGCGAACGGTACGCCTCCCGAGGGTGTTGATCCGGTGGATCCTCCAACGGATGAGGTTGTCACACCCACAGTCCCTCCCGCAGCGCATCTGCTGATTCAAAAGACTGCGACGGTATTGGATCGTGCGCAATCTGCTCCCGCTGAGGTCGGAGACCAGATCAGCTACGGCTTCGTGGTGACGAACGACGGAAACGTCACTCTCAGTGGCGTCGAGGTGTCTGATCCTCTCGTCGGTGAGGTGGTCTGTGAGAAGACTGTTTTGGCACCGAGCGAGTCGACCTCGTGCTCTGCGAACACATATACCGTCACGGAGCAGGACAGCGTAGCGGGCTTCGTGCTCAATGTTGCGGTAGCAAACGCGTCAGCGCCCGAGGGAGTGAAGCCTCCGGAGGAAGCAAAGGGCGAAGCTCGGGTGGAGGTCATCCCCCGGCCGATGGTGGCGATAAGACCCCGCCGCCGACCGATGGTGGCGACAAGACCTCGAAGCCTGTGCCCGGGGGAGAAGCCCCTAAGGATGCAGCGTTGGCAAAGACTGGCAGCCCCGAGCAGATAGGCATCCTATTTGTGGGTGTGGGCGTCATTCTCGCCGGTGTCGTCACGCTTATGGTGCGACGACGACGGGCGAACTAAGCCTGAGCTGAGGCCGCCCCGTCCCCCTCGTGTGGCGGCCTCAGCGTCGGGAAGCAGGTCGCAGGTGAACTGCGGTTCCCCACGACCGAGCATCTCACATGGGCCCCATCCCCCCGGGGGCCCATATGTGGGACGAGGCCACGGATCTCGATTACTTGAGGTGCGTGGCCTCATTTTTCGGTTTTGCTTGTGCGCCACGCCGTAAACCACAGAAGTTTCTATGTTCGAGATGCGGCGGCCTCCCTCGCTGCGATATCGTAGGGGTGCAGGGCACGACGCCCTGTGAAAAGCCGCGAGTGTAGAAAAATGGGTGGGATTGTGAGCGCTGAAGATCAGGCCCGTCGTGAAGACAGTACCGAGGTGCGTTCGACTCAGCAGTTCCGCGAGGATCTAGGCTCCATGATTCGTAGCCGCGCAACGGATCTGACGATTGATGAGCGCGAGGCCGTTGAAGCCCTTCCTTCCGGTGCTGCGCTGCTGGTGGTCCGCCGCGGTCCGAATCTCGGTGCCAGGTTCTTGCTCGACCAGGATCTCACGGTGGCCGGGCGACATCCCGCCGTCGATATTTTTCTCGACGACGTGACTGTTTCTCGCCGACACGCCGAGTTCCGCCGTTCAGGCACGGAGTTCTCCGTTGCAGACCTCGGTTCCCTCAATGGCACCTTCTGTGACGGCGCGCGTATCGCAGGCGAGAGCCGCCTCTCAGATGGCGCCGAGGTACAGGTGGGCAAGTTTCGCTTCACGTTCTTCGCGTCCCGTTTCGACCTTGCAGAAGAGCTCTAGCGTGGCGGCAGCGGGGGCCCACCGCGTTACTGCTGGCCTCCTCAGTATTGGCCAGGTGCTCGCTCGCCTCCAAGACGACTTCGCGGACCTGACGCCCTCGAAACTGCGTTTCCTTGAAGAGCAGGGACTTGTCACTCCCGAACGCACAAAATCCGGGTACCGAAAGTTCTCACAGGAACACATTGAGCGTTTGCGTCTGATCCTGACCCTTCAGCGCGATCACTATCTTCCACTTAAAGTGATTGCCGAAGTGCTCGATGATCTTGACCAAGGCCTAGACCCGGTCATCCCCGGGGCAACCCCGAGGAATGCTTCAAGCGTGCTGGCCCCAAAGCGCGTACTCAGCAGTGATGAATTGCGCCGCTCGACCGGTGCTAGCTCGCGCTTCCTTGGAGAAGCGATCGCTGCCGGGCTGCTCCCGGCCGCGGAAGTTTTTCCTCACGATGCAGTGGCTCAACTGACCGCACTCTTGCGGTTGTCTGAGCGCGGGATCACCCCTCGGCACCTGCGGTCGCTTCGCGTGGCGGCTGAGCGTGAGGCTGAACTGATCTCGCACGCGGTTTCGACGCGAGGCGTGAAGAGTGGCACTCCGCTTGGTGCGGAAGACGCGCTTGAGCTCGCCGGCTACCTCGACACGGTGCGCTCCGGCGTGTTGCGGAGGCGGTTCGGCGGGCAGTGATTTGTGTGAGATCCGCGTAATTTCAACCTTCAATTGAAGCTTGAAGGCGGCTCGCGGAAAATGCCACTCTCCGGTCGTTGCGCGGGGCTGTGAGGGTGGGTAGCGTTGGTGGAGTTCGGTGCACGTGCATCGGCGCGGAAAGGAACACTCATGGAGCACCCTCAACTGCCGTCGGGTGACTCGGAATCTCCTTTTGTCAAGCAGGCGTCAATGGGTGACGATTTGCTGTTTGATGATGGTCTGCCGAGGCCGAATCAGGACGGTGGCTTCAAGGGCGCGACCGCCGCGCGCGCAGCTGGTATCAGTTACCGCCAGCTCGATTACTGGGCGCGCACGGGGCTCGTTGAGCCGACTGTGCGAGAGGCAAAGGGATCCGGATCGCAGCGTCTGTATGGGTTCCGCGACATCCTGGTGTTGAAGCTCGTGAAGCGTTTGCTTGACACTGGGATTTCTCTTCAGCAGATTCGTACTGCCGTGAGTCAGCTGCACGAAGCCGGGGTGCACGATCTTTCCCAGACGACCCTCATGAGCGACGGTGCGAGTGTGTACCTGTGTACTTCAAGCGACGAGGTCATTGACCTTGTCAGTCGCGGCCAGGGCGTATTCGGCATCGCTGTCGGCAAGGTGCTGCGCGAGGTTGAGACGTCGCTCGTTGATATGGACGAGCACCGGGTTGAGGGCCTGAAGGAGTCGGCGGAGTCGAAGCTCGACGAACTCGCCGCCCGCCGAAACTCGCGGAAGATTTCTTAGAGCTCGCGCCGATAGGTGCGCCGTAGTGATGATGTGTGCGACCTATTGGCGCGACCTCTAAGCTAGCGTTTTAGGCCTCGTCCGTCACCACGGTTGCTCGGGCAGAGGATTCAGTAGCGGGCGAATCTGTGATGCCTGCCGAGCGAAGGATCCGGTCGAGTACCTGGTCGAAGTGAGCGGCCATCTCTTGTGACGCCTCTCCCGGCCACATGTGCACGGGCTTCGCTGCGCCTTGCGCCTGCTGCAGCGAAGGGCGCTCGGGGAGCTGAGGGTTCAGCACGAGCGGTCCGAACATCTCACGAAGCTCGCGGATCCTGAACTGGTGCTCGATCGACTGCGGCTGCGTGCGGTTGATCAGAACGCCGAGTGGCTGCAGTCTGGGGCTCACGCCGCGGCGAATCTCCTCGATCGCGCGCAGGGCACGATCAGTCGCAGCAACTGCGAACAGACTCGGTTCAGCCACGACGAGCACGCGATCGCTCGCGGCCCAGGCGGTGCGGGTGAGGGCATTGAGCGAGGGTGCGCAGTCAACGAGTACCAAGTCGTACTCCGACTCGACCGTGGCGAGGGCCTCTTCGAGTTTCCAGATATCACGCGCAGAGGGGTGAGGGCCGTCAAAGTTGATAGCGGAGGGGCTGCCGACGAGGAGATCAATTGTGCCGCCCTCGTGGTACTGATTCCAGCCGCTGTGCGCGATGGCGGAGCGAACTGTTTTCTCCTTCGGGCTCTCCAACACATCGGCGACATTCGCATAGCCGTCGGGGTTGACATCCAGTCCGGTAGAGACATCAGACTGAGGATCAAAATCGACCACCAGGGTCCGAAGCCCTCGGGAGAAGGCGGCAGAAGCCAAGCCGAGAGTCACGGTTGTCTTGCCGACGCCACCTTTAAGGGAGCTCACACTTAATACATGCACTCCAACAGTTTAGTTGATCCTGAATCGAAATCGCCCGGTGAACCAAGCAAGTTCGTGGTTGGGTGCCTGAGGAGGCCGCACACCGCAGCATCTTCGAGTCGTGAAAAATGTCCTGCGCACAGGGGAGATGAACTCGCTACGATGTACTCTGAAATCGAAATGACTCGACGGTCTGGGCAACCGGTGACAACAGATACAAGGGAGTGTTCCTGGATGTTCAGCAAGATTTTGGTCGCTAATCGTGGTGAGATTGCGATTCGCGCGTTTCGTGCGGCGCATGAGTTAGGTGCTGCGACGGTGGCGGTGTTCCCGTTTGAGGATCGGAACTCGCTGCATCGCTTGAAGGCGGATGAGGCGTATCTGATCGGCACGGAGGGGCATCCGGTGCGGGCCTACCTTGATGTTGCTGAGATTGTGCGGGTGGCGCGCGAGTCGGGAGCTGACGCGATCTATCCGGGCTACGGATTCTTGTCAGAGAATCCCGAGTTGGCGGCGGCGGCTGAAGCCGCCGGAATTCGTTTCATTGGTCCTGGCAGGCTGGCTCTTGAGATGGCGGGGAACAAGGTCGCTGCGAAGGAACACGCGATTGCTGCGGGTGTGCCGGTACTGCGTTCAACGCCGCCGTCTCAGGATCTTGACGCGTTGATCGCGGGCGCGAGAGAGATCGGGTTCCCGGTCTTCGCGAAGGCGGTTGCGGGAGGTGGTGGGCGCGGTATGCGCCGGGTGGAGCGTGAGGCTGATTTGCGTGACGCGCTCGAGGCGGCGATGCGGGAGGCGGAGTCCGCGTTTGGTGACGCGACGATGTTTATCGAGCAGGCGGTGTTGCGTCCGCGCCATATCGAGGTGCAGATCCTGGCCGACAAGACGGGCGCGACGGTGCACCTGTTTGAGCGCGATTGCTCGGTGCAGCGCCGCCACCAGAAGGTTGTGGAGATTGCGCCCGCCCCGAATTTGTCGCAGGAGCAGCGTGACGCGTTGACGCGTGATGCGGTGGCGTTTGCCCGCTCGATCGGCTACGAAAACGCGGGTACGGTCGAGTTTCTGATGGATACCGAGGGAGCACGCGCGGGTGAGCATGTGTTCATCGAGATGAACCCCAGGATCCAGGTTGAGCATACGGTGACCGAGGAGGTCACGGATGTGGATCTGGTGCAGTCGCAGATGCGGATCGCGGCCGGGCAGACCCTTGAAGAGCTCGGCTTGACCCAGGACCGGATCGTGTTGCGGGGGGCTGCGCTGCAGTGCCGGATCACGACGGAGGATCCTGCAAACGGGTTCCGCCCGGATCTTGGCCGGATCACCGCGTACCGGTCACCGGGCGGTGGCGGGGTGCGTCTTGATGGTGGCACGATCAACGCGGGCGCGCAGATCAGCCCGCACTTTGATTCGATGCTTGCGAAGCTCACTTGCCGCGGCCGTGATTTCGGGGCTGCGGTGACCCGGGCGCAGCGCGCGCTTGCGGAGTTTCGGATCCGCGGTGTCGCAACAAATATTCCGTTTTTGCAGGCGGTGCTGGCTGACCCGGACTTCCAGGCGGGTGATGTGTCGACGTCGTTCATTGAGGAGCGGCCAGAGCTGCTGAAGATGAACAAACCGAAGGATCGGGCGACGAGGCTGCTGCAGCATGTCGCGAACGTGACGGTGAATCAACCCAACGGGGCGAAGCCCGGGCCGATTGATCCCGCGGCGAAGCTTCCCAAGATTGATCTCGCGGCTGAGCCGCCCGCGGGATACCGCCAGCGGCTCCTGGAACTTGGCCCCGAGAAGTACGCGGCCGCGCTGCGCGCCCAGACCGCGCTCGCGGTGACGGAGACGACGTTCCGTGATGCGCACCAGTCGCTGCTTGCGACCCGGGTGCGTTCGAAGGATCTCGTGCGGGTGGCTCCGTATGTGGCGAGGCTTACGCCCGAGCTGTGGTCGGTGGAGGCGTGGGGCGGGGCAACCTATGATGTCGCGCTGAGGTTTTTGGGCGAGGATCCCTGGGAACGGCTTGCGAGCCTGCGCGAGGCGCTCCCGAATGTTCCGATCCAGATGCTTTTGCGCGGACAGAACACGGTCGGCTACACGCCGTACCCGAAACAGGTTGCGCAGGCCTTCGTGAAGGAGGCTGCCGCGACGGGCGTGGATGTGTTCCGGATCTTTGATGCCTTGAACGATGTGAAGCAGATGCAGGTCGCGATTGATGCGGTCCGGGAAACGGGCACCGCGGTGGCCGAAGTTGCGATGTCGTACACCGGGAACCTGTTGTCGCCTGCAGAGGACAAGTACACGCTCGACTACTACTTGCAGCTCGCAGACCGCATTGTCGAATCAGGGGCGCATGTGCTCGCGATTAAGGACATGGCGGGTCTGCTGCGTCCAGCGGCCGCGACGAAGCTGGTTACGGCGCTCAGGGAACGCTTTGACGTGCCGGTGCATCTCCACACGCATGACACACCGGGCGGGCAGCTTGCGACGCTGCTGGCAGCCTCCGCGGCGGGGGTTGACGCGGTGGATGTTGCTTCAGCCCCGATGTCGGGCACCACGAGCCAGCCGTCACTGTCCTCGCTCGTGGCTGCGCTTGCAGACACGGAGCGTGACACTGGCTTAGATGCCGACTCGGTGTACGCGCTTGAGCCCTACTGGGATTCGGTGCGATCGCTGTACAAGCCGTTCGAATCGGGGATCCCGTCACCGACGGGGCGCGTGTACACGCACGAGATCCCCGGCGGCCAGCTCTCCAACCTGCGCCAGCAGGCCATTGCGTTGGGGCTCGCAAACGACTTCGAGAAGATTGAAGACATGTATGCGGCGGCCGACCGGATCCTGGGCCGGATCCCGAAGGTGACCCCTTCTTCGAAGGTGGTCGGTGACCTGGCGCTGCACCTCGCTGCGGTAGACGCCGATCCTGCCGATTTTGAGGCGAACCCCGGCGCATACGACATTCCAGATTCTGTTGTCGGATTCCTTGCTGGGGAGCTGGGGGAGATCCCGGGCGGCTGGCCCGAGCCGTTCCGCACGAAGGTGCTCGCCGGGAAAGACATCAAGATCGAGGTCGCCCCGGTGGCAGACACCGATCAGGCTTTGTTGGACGGCACGAGCGCGGAGCGTCGCCAGACGCTAAACCGCCTGCTGTTCCCGGCCCCCACGGCCCAGTATGAGGCGGCGAAGGAACAGTACGGGGATCTTTCCGTGCTCGATACGAGTGACTACCTCTACGGGCTTGACGCGGGCGGTGAGCACGCGATCGATCTGTCGAAGGGTGTGCGCCTGTATGTCGGGCTCGAAGCGATCGGTGAGGCCGACGATAAGGGCGTGCGGACGGTGATGGTGCGCGTGAACGGGCAGTTGCGGCAGGTCTTCGTGAAGGACGAGAGTGTCGCGGTGTCTGTCCAGGTAGCGGAGAAGGCTGATCGTACGGTGCCGGGGCATGTTGCGGCCCCGTTCTCTGGCACGGTGACGGTGAAGGTCGCGGTGGGAGACACGGTTGAGGCGGGGCAGCCCATCGCGACGATCGAGGCGATGAAGATGGAGGCAGCGATCACGGCTCCCGTGACCGGTACTATCGAACGCGTCGCGTTTACAGGTGCTCGCCCGGTCGAGGCCAGCGACCTCATCGCCGTTATCGTTTAGTCGTCAGAGGAGTAAGCATGGCCGTCCGTGACATTCGCCTGTTTGGAGATCCCGTGCTGCGCACAGTCTGTGACCCGATTGGGGTCGTTGATGACGGGGTGCGCGCGCTGGTCGAAGACCTCTGCGAGACAGTCGACATGGATGGCCGTGCTGGCCTCGCCTCGACGCAAATCGGACACACCCAGCGTGCGTTTAGCCTGAATATCGACGGCGAGATCAGCTATGTGCTGAACCCGGAGATCGTCTCTCTTGAGGGCGAGCCGCAGCCAACCGGCGAAGGCTGCCTGTCAGTGCCGGATCTATGGTTCGAGGTGATGCGCTACCCGCGTGCCACCGTGCGCGGTATCGACCTCGATGGAAAAGTGATCGAGATTTCGGGGAGGGGCTGCTCGCCCAGGCGCTGCAGCACGAGTGCGATCATCTCGATGGCAAGCTCTACATTTCGCGCCTCGACCGCGAACAGCGCGGTGAGGCAATGCGCCAGATCCGCAGTGCCACTTGGTTCTAGTGTCCCGTGTCGCAAATTCGCTTCACATATCCCGGCACTCCGGCGGCGCATCACGTCGTTGTCGTCACTCGACGATGCAACGGCATCGCCTCACTCCTCCGCCTCGCGCTGCATCCACCGGAGCACCGGTATCTGCAAAGCAACTTGCGACACAGGACACTAGTGTCCCGTCTCCCGTGTCGCGGGCTGAGCTACTTGATCGTGCGGTACTTGCCATCTGATTCGTAGACCGTGCCGTCCTCACGCACGAGTCGCACGGAGCTTCCCAGATCCTCGCCCGCGAGAAAGCGGCGTTCGAGTTCGTCGGCTTCATCGCTCAGCTCTTCGATGCTGGCGAGATCGCTGCCGCCCATAAAGACGGTGGCACTCTTCAAATCAGTGAACAAGAACATGAAGTCGCGAATATAGTTGGGGTCGACCTTATCCCCGTCGGGCAGCCGATCATAGATGGTGCCATCCTTGATGGCTTCGAGGTACTCCTCGCGACTCACCGAGAGTCGATCCCGCAGCTGTTCAAGCGCACGCTCGGAAGACTCCTGGGACGGGGTTGAGGGGGTGGAGGGAGCTGAAGGCGTAGGCGCGGGCTCCGGGCGAGGCATCGCCGCAGACATGGTCATTACGACGCGGAACGTGCCGACGGTGAGGATCGTCGTGGCGCCGAACACAATGACCGCGCCGATGATGATCAGGGCAATGGCCCAGCCCGGGATCCAGTGCTTTCGGTTCTCCTGAATATTCACTACTTCCTCTGCATGTCGACGTTCTCTGTCTGCGGGTTATCGCCGTAGAGTTCGCCGATCTCGCGCGAGAAATCGCGCAGGATGTTGTCGCGCTTGATGCTCATCTTGGGAGTGAGATGCCCATTTGCCTCAATGAAGTCCGTGGGCAGGATCACAAACTTACGAATTGACTCGGCCCGTGAGACGAAACGGTTGCCGCGGTCGATCGCGACTTGCACCTCGGCGAGTACCTTGGGATTCTTAGCTGCAACCTCCCTCGACATCTTCGGATCTTCCCCATTGTTCTTCAGCCAAGTGGGCAACATTTCCATGTCGAGGGTCACGAGCGCCGCGATAAACGGCTTCTGGTCGCCGACCGCCACGACCTGGCTGATGATCGTATTCGAGCGAATCGGATCCTCGAGCGCGGCGGGTGAGACATTCTTGCCGCCGGCGGTGACGATGATCTCTTTCTTGCGCCCGGTGATGGTGAGATAGCCCTCGCTGTCGAGTGAACCGAGATCACCTGTGCGGAAGAAACCGTCGTCGGTGAAGGCAGCCGCTGTGGCCTCCGGGTTGTTCCAGTACTCCTTGAAAACGTCGATGCCCTTGACCTCGATTTCGCCGTCTGCAGCGACACGCACCGTGTGGCCGGGGAGCGGCGGACCGACGGTGCCGATCTTGAAGTGATCGGGCAGATTGACGGTCACCGGGGCGGTTGTCTCAGTTAGGCCGTAGCCCTCCAAGATCTTCACACCGAGGCTGCGGTAGAAGTGGCCGAGATAGTGGCTGAGGGGCGCCGATCCCGAAACCGCGAATTGCACACGGCCGCCGAGCCGCTGACGCAACTTGGCGTACACGAGCTTGTCGTAGAGCTTAAATTGGAGGCCAAGCATGAACGGTACCTTGCCGGCATCAAGGGCTTCGGAGTGCCGCACGGCAACCGCCGCTGCGGTGCGGAAGATCTTGCCCTTGCCGTCGGCTTCGGTGTTCTGCTCAGCGGAGTTGTAGACCTTCTCGAATACTCGCGGCACCGCAAGCAGGAACGTCGGTTTGAACGAGCCGAGCGACGGCAACAATTGTGAAGTGTCGGGCTGGTGGCCGACCCGCACGCCGCCGTGCACACACAGCACCGAGATGAAGCGGGCAAAGACGTGCGCGAGGGTGACGAACAGCAGCGTCGAGGAGCCCTCCTGCTGCACGACCTGATACAGCGCGGCTCCCGCGTTCCGCGACAGATCGACGAAGTTCGAGTGGGTCAGCACACACCCCTTCGGGCGGCCGGTGGAGCCGGAGGTGTAAATCAGCGTTGCGATGTCGCTGCCAACCGCAAGGTTCCGGCGGCGTTCGATCTCCTCGTCGTCCACGGAAGCGCCGGCGAGGGAGAGTGACGCGATGGCGTCCTCGTCCATGCGCCAGAGGAGCTCGGTGTGGGGGACATCGCTTCTGATCTCATTGAAGTGTTCGGCGTGTGCGGCTGTTTCCGTGAGGAGGCCGCGTGCGCCCGAGTCTTCCAGGATCCAATGCAACTGCAGTGCAGAGGAGGTCTCGTAGACCGGCACCATGATCGCGCCGGCGTAGTGCAGCGCAAAGTCTACGAGCGTCCACTCGTAGCTTGTTTTGCACATGAACGCGATTCGGTCGCCCGGCTGCACACCCGCCGCGGCGAAGCCCTTTGCGAGAGCGATGACCTGGGCACGGAACTGCGTAGCCGTGATATCGCGCCAGCCCCCGCCATCGGGAACGGCGAAAAGAATACGGTCGGGCGTGGCTTCAACCCGCTGTTCAAGCAGATCGGTGATGTTGTCTTCCGGGATCGGTGGAACCTGGATGGGCATTTCGGACAGATTCATGGCAGCTCCTTTGACACCTCGTATCGGCCTCCGACGCGGCAGGGTTCTCGCCGCGCTATGTTGTTGCAAACAGCCTATATGCATAGCCCGTGGAACTCGGGCCTCGGCTATTCTGTGTTGAGTCGAGAGGACACCTACTGTGTTGTACTGGTTTTTTAAGCACCTAGTTTTTGGGCCGTTGTTGAAAACGATTTATCGGCCCTGGGTGGAGGGTGCCGAAAATCTTCCGGGCTCCGGGCCGGTGATTATTGTGGGAAACCACCTATCTGTCATTGACTCTTTTTTTATGCCATTGATGATCGATCGGCGTGTCTACTTCCTCGCAAAAAGTGATTACTTCACAGGAAAAGGACTGAAAGGGCGGATCGTTGCGAGCTTCATGCTCGCAGTCGGGCAACTGCCGATTGACCGTTCGGGTGGCAAGGCTTCGGAGGCGTCGCTGAACACCGGGCTCAGCGTGCTTGACCGTGGCGAGGTGCTGGGGATCTACCCCGAGGGCACCCGCAGCCCCGATGGTCGGCTCTACCGGGGCCGCACGGGCGTCGCCCGGCTCGTACTCGAATCCGGTGCGCTGGTAGTGCCTGCGGTGATGATCGACACCGAAAAGGCGATGCCCAAGGGTGTGAAGATCCCAAAGATTCGCCGAATCGGCACCGTGATTGGAAAGCCCATGGACTTCAGTCGATTTTCCGGCATGAGCGCCGATCGTTTCGTGCTCCGCAGCGTTACCGACGAGATCATGATCGAGATCCAGAAGCTCAGCGGGCAGCAATACATCGACGTGTACGCCACGAGCGTGCGCAATCAAGCTGCCGCATAGTATTCCTTTCGGTAGGCTTAAGAGGTTGCGGTGGCACATGCGCCGCGCAATCACAGTCGAGAACAGCTAAAGGACCACGGTGGCCAAGGTGAGCCAGACACACGGAATCGATACCAGCAGCGTGCTTGCAGGACTCGACGCGTACCGCGCGCTCGAGGCGAAGCAGCAGCCGGTCTGGCCGGATCCCGCAGCTGTTGCTTCTGCATCTGACACACTCTCTAAGCAGCCGCCGCTGGTGTTTGCCGGCGAAGCGGATCAGCTGCGTGCCCGGCTCGCCGCTGCAGCGCGTGGCGAGGCGTTCCTGCTGCAGGGGGGCGACTGCGCTGAGACCTTTGAGGCCGCGACGGCTGACAAGATCCGTGATCGCGTGAAGACGCTGCTGCAGATGGCGGTCGTATTGACCTACGGTGCATCCATGCCCGTGATCAAGGTCGGGCGCATGGCCGGCCAGTTCGCAAAGCCCCGCTCGAGCAACACTGAGACCCGCGACGGTGTGACACTTCCCGCGTACCGCGGCGACCTGGTGAACGGCTACGACTTCACTGAAGAATCGCGCGCCGTGAACCCAGAACGACTGATCGAGGGATACCATGTCTCTGCCTCGACACTCAACTTGATCCGTGCCTTCACGCAGGGCGGATTTGCGGACCTGCGTCAGGTGCACGAGTGGAACAAAGGTTTTGTCGGCACCCCGGCAAACCATCGCTATGAGTCTCTCGCGGCGGAGATTGACCGCGCCTTGAAGTTCATGGACGCGTGTGGTGTGGATCACACAGCCCTGACGCAGACCGAGTTCTACGTCAGCCACGAGGCGCTGCTTCTCGATTACGAACGTCCGCTGATCCGTATCGATTCACGCACGGGGCTGCCCTACGGAACCTCAGGCCACATGCTTTGGATCGGTGAGCGCACGCGCGATCTCGACGGCGCGCATGTCGATCTGCTGTCACGCCTGCGCAACCCGATTGCTGTAAAGCTCGGGCCCACCGCCACGACCGACGACGCTCTGCGCCTCATCGACAAGCTCGACCCCGACCGCGAGCCGGGTCGCCTCACCTTCATCACGCGCATGGGAGCAGACAAGATCCGCGACGTGTTGCCCGGTTTGCTCGCGGGGGTGCGTGATTCAGGTGCACAGCCGCTCTGGATCACGGATCCGATGCACGGCAACGGCATCACGACCGAGACCGGGTTCAAGACGCGCCGCTTCGACGATGTCATGGACGAACTGCGTGGTTTCTTCGAGGCGCACCGCGAGGTCGGCACTTTCCCTGGTGGCATCCACGTGGAGCTCACCGGCGATGACGTTACCGAATGCCTCGGTGGCTCGGACAACATTGACGAGCTGGGGCTAGCGTCTCGCTACGAGTCTTTGTGCGACCCGCGGCTCAATCACCGCCAGTCGCTGGAACTCGCGTTCCAGGTAGCGGAGGAACTGAAGAAGCTGTAGAGCTACAGCGAGAGCGTGCTCTTCACACGGATCTCAGTGCCTGCTGCGACTCGCTGGCCGACGGCGGGATCGGTGCCCGTTGCCGTGGCGAGGCCACGCAGCGCGTCCGGTACGAGTGTTGAGGGTGCGAAACCTGCGGCCGTGAGGGTATCCATCGCCTGTTGCAAGCCCATGCCCGCAACATCGGGTATCTCGAAGAGTTCGGGGCCAAGCGAAACCTGCAGGCCGACGGAGTCGCCCGGGCGCACCGGATCGGTGTGCAACGTGAGGGCCAAAACCTTACCCTCGGCAATGTCAGTGCTGTACGACTCGCTGATGAGCGAAGTGTCAACGGTAAGTTTCAGTGCCGCAAGCTTGGAGGTGGCTTCGCTGACGGTCATTCCGTTGACGTCGGGGAGGGGACCTGCGGAGACCACCAGGTCAATGCGCGCCTGCTCGGGGTACGTATCTTCGAGTGGTTCACCGTCGGTATTGAGGGCAGCGAGCACCGTCTGAGCGGCCTCCTCGGAGAATCGCTCTTCGATGACCTCACCAAAGACAAAACCCGCGTCCTTAATCGTGCGCTTGGCCTCTTCGAGGGAGATGCCGACAATTGTGGGGACCGGCTTAAGCTCCGGACCTGTTGATCGGCATAGCTGCACGCTGCTACCCCGGTCGAGCCGGGTGCCAGCCTTCGGCTCAGTGACGGAGGCGAATCCCTCTGGGATCTCCAGGCTCGAGCAGTCGACTACGTCGACGATAAGCGTGCGCTCAGTGAGACTCGCATTTGCGGTCTCCATATCGAGCCCTGCGACGTTTGGAACGGTGACGCGGGATCCCGGCCCTTGCCCGAACCACCAACCAGTGCCGCCGGCGACGACGACAAGCAGCACAAGCACCGCGGTGATCACCTTGCCCCGCGCTCCGCGTCGCTTCGCCGAATCTGCCGCTCGCTCGATGGCAGAAACCGGGGCGTCGTTCTGTGATCCCGTGTCCTCCCCGTCGGACGTACTGCCGGCTGCGAGGAGATCCCGCTGTTCATTGCCAAGGACTGTGGTTGATGGTGTGAGCATCGAGGTCTGCTGATCCTGCAAATCGAGTACGCGAGTGGATCCCGGCACCGCGGAGCCGTTGCGAAGTGCAGAAAGGAACTCGAGGGCTTCGCCCGCGTCTCGTGGACGCTGATCCGGCTCCCGCTGAGTGGTCCAGCGCACAAGCTCATCGAGCTCGGGGGTCGCTTCACTGCTCACGAGTGACGGTACCGGTACTTCGGAGTGTGCGTGTTGATACGCGATCTGCATGGGCTGCTCGCCGGTGAAGGGCTGCGCCCCCGTGAACATCTCGTACATCATGATGCCGAAGGCGTAGAGGTCGCTGCGGGCGTCCGCGATGCCGCGCGTGACGAGTTCGGGGGAGAGGTATGCGATCGTGCCGAGAAGGGCCTGGCCGGTTGTGGTGTTGGCGCTCACCGCGCGTGCGAGTCCGAAGTCACCGAGTTTGATACGGCCGTCGTCGGCGAGCATCACGTTTTCGGGCTTCAAGTCACGGTGCACGATCCCCGCTCGATGCGCCGCCGCAAGTCCCGCGAGCACGGCTTCGCCGATTTCTAGGGCTTGATCGATCGTGAGCCGTTTCTGTTTTTTGAGAAGATCGCGCAGCGTGATACTGGGAAGGTACTCCATCACGAGGTACGTGCGTCCCGCGTCGTGCCCCTGGTCAAAGATGTTCACGAGGTTTGGGTGGGCCAGCCGGGCGGCGCTTCGTGCTTCCTGTTCGAAGCGTCTCGTAAAGTTTTCGTCCTCTGCGAGATGCTCGTGCATCACCTTCACGGCGACTCTTCGTTCTAAGCGCAGGTCGTTTGCGAGGTACACCATCGCCATGCCGCCGCGTGCGATCCGGGAACGAATCACGTAGCGCTCATCGAGCGTTTTCCCGATCAGCGGGTCGGTAGGCACAGAAGTCACGACGAGAGTCTACGGAACAATCCCGGATCGAAGGGGTATGCGCGCCGGACGCACACACATTGCGATCTGGCGGCTGCGCTGGCAGAGTAAAGGTGTGTCTGAGAATCTCACCCCCGAAACCGTATACCTGACGATCCCTGACCTGGTCGAACGCTTTAATCTCGCTCCCGGGAAGATCCACCGCCTCATCGAAGACAACTACCTTGCAGCGGTACGCGTCGATGGAGTGTGGAAGGTGCCTGCGGAGTTTGTGCAGGGAAACCAGCCACTGCCGCCGCTGCGGGGCACACTGCTTGCGCTACTGGACGCCGGGTACTCGACCGAGCAGGCCGTGACGTGGCTGCTTCAGCACAATGATGAGCTTGGTGAACGCCCCATCGATTCCCTGAATGACGGGCGCAAGAGCGCCGTCAGGCGCGCAACACAGGGACTTGCCTTCTAGCTGGCATAGATCCTGCGATGCGCTGCGGGGTGGCCACTAAGAGGTGCGCCGCGCCGCGCGCTCCGCGAGCTTCCGCAGTGAAGCTACTGCGTCTTCGCGCAGTAGGGCATCGTTCAGAGTCGAGGCCGCACGGTCGATGTTTCGAGTGATCATCTCCTCAACCTGGTCGACCGCACCACTTTCGCGAATGGTGCCCTGCATGACGGCGATCTGGTCCATACCGAGTTCGCTGCCAATGAGATCGTCAAAGATTCTGCGCTGCGTGGTGGGCAGATTGTTCCGCGCGAGGGCGACGAGCACGGTGCGCTTGCCTTCTATGAGGTCGTCTCCGCTGGGTTTCCCGGTGACTTCGGTGTCACCAAACACGCCGAGCAGATCATCGCGCAGCTGGAACGCGACTCCCACCGGCAGACCGAATCCCGCCAGGGCGAGTTCTTGGGCCTCGTTTGCGCCCGCGAGGGCTGCTCCGATGAGTAGGGGAGCTTCGACGCTGTACTTCGCTGATTTGTAGACCAGCACGCGGGTCGAACGTTCGAGTTGTTCGTCGTGCTCGGCAAAGCCGTCCTGCTGTTCTTCAAGCACATCGAGGTACTGGCCGATTGCCACTTCGCTGCGCATCCGGTTGAAGTGGGCTCGTGCTCGGCGCACCGCCTGGCGATCCGGGATCGCGTCGCAAGCGGCCTGCATGAGTTCGTCCGCCCATGACTGGAGCAGGTCGCCGAGCAGAATTGCACCGGACAGTCCGAAATGCTCGGAGGAACCTTGCCACCCGCTGAGATTGTGCAGCGTTGTGAACAGTCGATGGGTGGCTGGGCGGCCGCGCCGAGTGTCGGACCGGTCGATGACGTCGTCGTGGATGAGCGCTGCGGCATGGAAGAGCTCGAGTGCGCATGCGGCGTCGAGCATCGCGCCGAATTCCGCGTCAACCGGGCCATCGAGGTCGAGGGGGCGGATCGCACGGTACCCAAGCGTCGCGAATTGGGCGCGGAACCGCTTTCCTCCCGTAAGAAATCCGACGGCTTCGTCGAGGATCGGCGCGGCGTCGGGGCCCAGAGGGCAAGTTCGCGACGATGCTCGGCGAGGGTGTCGGAGATTCGCTCCTGTATAAGGCCTGCGAGTCGTATCGTTTCGTCCACCCAGCTAGCTTAGCTGTGGCTGAGGCGCGTAGACTGGGCGCAAACAGTTTCTATCATCTCTCGGGAGGGTGCCATGGCTCTGTCAGAGCATGAACAGCGGCTGCTGGACGAGATGGAACGCGGCTTTTATCGCAGCGAAGCTGACGTGTTACAGACCACCTCCTCCAGCCGTCGCAGGGTGAATTACCGCACGCTGGTTCTGGGCATTATCGTCGCGGTCGTCGGTGTCGGCGTGTTGATCGGTGGTGTGGCTGCGCAGCTACTGTGGCTTGGCCTGATCGGATTCGCTGTGATGCTCGGAGGGGTCATGCTGATGATGGCCCGCGGCTCTGAGCCCGAGCTCACCGCTGAACACATCGCTGAGGGCGGCAAGAGCCCCCGCAAAGAAACTCGCGAGACTTTGAGCGAGCGCGCGGAGCGTCGCTGGGACGAGCGAATGGGCGACCGCTAGCGAAAACGCATCGCGTTTGCGCTCGCGGTCGGTGCCGCACACGGCGGCAGCCTACGGAGCGGAGCGAGAGGTGGGGCGCTAGCGAAAACGCATCGCGTTTGCGCTCTGCTTGAGAGGGCCCTGGTTTCGACCAGGGCCCCTTTTGTGTCTTCGTAACGAGGGTGTAGTTGCGGGTTTTCAGCGAACTTGCCTTTCACCGCCGAAGCTGCTGTCAGGAACCGCAGTTTGGGCAGTGGAAGGCAATCTCGGCAACGAACCGCACTCTCGCCGGCGAACCGCACGCTCATGCCCGAGAACCTCTGCAGAGAATCATCGTTCGCGCGCAATCCAGGCGACTCCACTTTGCTCCACGATTTTGCCGAAACTGGCAAAAATGGGGTGGTGTGGGCGCAAATTGGGTGGTCTTGGAGGGTAAAGCTGTCGGCTTGAGGAGTGTGGCGTGATGTGGCCATGCGGGTCGGCGCTGCGCGAGCCCGGCGAGTTTTCCGCATGTTTTCAATGATTTTTCAATGGCTGTTTGCGGTGCAGAAATTTAGTGGGAATAAAGTGGAGCAAAAAGTTCAATTGGTGGAGGAAAGTGGAGTAGTCTGGGGACCTAGCTTGCGTGTGAAAGGGAAGGGGTGCCATGTTTCTTGGAACGTTCACCCCCAGGCTCGACGACAAGGGACGCCTGATCCTCCCCGCGAAGTTCCGCGACGAACTTGCCAACGGCCTCGTCATTACCCGGGGTCAGGAGCGTTGCCTGTACGTGTTCAGCGAGCAAGAGTTCGCTTCAATGCACGAACGGATTCGGCAGGCACCCGTCACCTCTAAGCAGGCCCGCGACTACCTGCGCGTGTTTCTCTCCGGTGCACACCCGGAGAACCCGGACAAACAGCACCGCGTCACGATCCCCCTGGGGCTTCGGGAGTATGCGGGTCTTGACCGCGAGCTCGCCGTCATTGGAGCGGGCTCACGGGCAGAGATCTGGGATGCCGAGGCCTGGCAGACCTACCTGACCGCTCAGGAATCAGCGTTCTCGGATATCGAGGAGGAGGTGATTCCGGGCATGTTCTAGCCCGGAAACACATGATCCCAAACGATTCACGGAACCCCGCCGACCTGCACACCCCGGTGCTGCTCGAGCGCTGCCTGGAACTGCTCGCCCCCGTTGCCTCCCGAGAGGGAGCCGTCGTGGTCGACGTGACCCTCGGCATGGGTGGACACAGCGAAGCGCTGTTGGAAGCCCACCCCGGCCTCACCCTGATCGGTCTCGATCGCGATACCGAAGCTCTGCAGCTCGCGGGATCGCGGCTTGCTCGCTTCGGCGACCGCGCGCGCCTGGTGCACACCGTGTATGACGGCATCGCCGGCGCGATCAAACACTGCGGATTCACCCGCATCGATGGCGTGCTTTTCGACCTGGGGGTGTCATCCCTGCAACTCGACGACGCTGACCGCGGCTTCGCCTACGCGCAGGATGCCCCACTCGACATGCGAATGGACCAGGACCGTGGCGAAACTGCGGCGGAGATTCTTGCGACAGCAGCAGAGGGGCGCCTGCGCGCGATCTTCGAACGCTATGGCGAAGAACCCCTCGCGGGCCGCTACGCGCGCGCGATCATCGCGGCCAGGCAGGAAGCACCGATCGAGCGCAGCGGTCAGCTCGTCGATATTCTGCAAGCGGCAACCCCGGCCGCCGTGCGGGATCAGCGGCACCCCGCAAAACGTGTCTTCCAGGCGCTGCGCATTGAGGTCAACAGCGAGTTGGCGGTGTTGGAGCGGGCGGTCCCTGCGGCGCTCGACGCGCTGAACCTCGGAGGCCGCGCCGTGATCATGGCCTATCAGTCACTCGAAGATCGCCTCGTGAAGCGCGAGCTCGCCGAGCGCGTGAAGTCCACAGCCCCCGCGGGCCTCCCGGTCGAGCTGCCCGAGCATCGACCCGAGTTCAGACTCCTCACCCGGGGAGCAGAACTCGCCTCAGAAGAAGAACGTGGCAAAAACCCCCGAGCGATCCCGGTGCGATTGCGGGCCGCAGAACGAGTAAGGAATGTGCGATGAACAACACGGTTCCGCTCGAATTTGAAGGTGTCGAACTTGACGGGGAGCTCTTTCCGGGCGCGACTACAGGTTCTTTAGCACCGCTTTCGCAGCCGAAAGAACGACACCTGCGGCTTGCTTCACCGCGACGTCGCGCGGGGCGCAGTCCACTGCTCGGCGGACTCGTCGCGGTGGGTCTGGTGCTCGTGATCCTCGCGACGCAGCTTGGACTGAGTATCGCCATATCCGAGGGTGCGTACGAAGTGCGCGCGCTTGAGATCGAACAGCGGGATCTGGCTCGCGTAGAGCGTCTGCTCTCACAAAACGTCGAGAAATTGGCCTCCCCGCAGAATCTCGCGGAAAACGCCGCCCAGCTTGGCATGGTGCAAAACGTTCGCCCGGCGACACTCAGATTGAGCGACGGAGTCGTGCTGGGATCCCTCGAATCGGTCACAACAGAGGCGCGAGGCAACCTTGTTCCCAACTCAACCCTTGACGCGATTCCGGTCATCGATTCGGCTGGATCGCTCGTCGCGCGAAACACCGGACTAGCCGGGCAGGCTGCGGCTGAGCCGGTCAAAGCGCCGGTACAGTGGGAAGGCAAACTTCCGGCGCCAAGAACTCACTAGGCCAGAGACAAGGGATGTGGGATGCTGACACAGCGCGGCTCACGGCTTCGCCGGGTTCTCGCCTTCGCACTTATCGTGATCGTAGCGATCGTATTTTTTATACGGTTGATCGATGTGCAGCTGGTATCAGCGGCGGCCCTCAATGAGGACGCCGCCAACAAGCGAGCTGTTCCCGTAGTGATCCCGAGCCTGCGAGGCGACATTGTCGATCGCAACGGCGAGATCCTGGCGACCACGGACGTGCGCTATGACGTTCAGCTCTCTCCGAAGAACACCAAGCTGAACAAGGGGAGCTTCTGGCGAGCCGACCCGGAAGGCGGCATCGGCAACGTGGAGGTCACCGCCGAGGAAGCATTCGTTGAGATCGCTGCGATCACGGGGCAGACCCCGGAAGAGCTGCAAAAGATCGTTGACGATGCCCTCGCGGTCAATGAGAAGTCCGACTTTGCGTACGTGATTCGCTCGGTCGACCTCACCGTGTTGAACCGTCTCAAGGCGCTGGGTATCCCGTGGCTCACCTTCGAGAGTCACCACACACGTACTTACCCGAACGGCGCGGTCGCGGGCAACATTATTGGTTTCTCGGGGTTCGAAGACGTGCCGCAATCGGGCGTTGAAGTGTCTCAGGACAAGTGTTTGACTGGCGTTGACGGCTCTGAGAACTACGAGCGGAGTGCTGACGGCGTGCCGCTTCCCGGCAGCGTCGTTGTGACGCAGAAGGCCGTTGACGGCGGCACCGTCGAACTCACCATCGACCGTGACCTGCAATGGCAGGCGCAGCAGGCGATCAACGCGCAGACCCAGCGGGTTGCCGCCGAGTGGGGTCTCCTCGTTATCCTGAATGTGAAGACGGGTGAGCTGGTCGCGGTCGCAGAAGACGGTTCGGTGGACCCGAACGACGTTGATGCCTCCGATCCGGCGAAGCGCGAAGCGCGCTCGTTTGTTTACCCTTACGAACCGGGATCGACCTTCAAATCGATTACCGCAGCCGCCTTGATCGATCAGGGCCTCGCCACCCCGCTGACGCAGAACGCGACTCCCGACTACCTTGAGCCTGAGCCCGGGGTGCGTTTCGGCGACTCCTTTTCGCACCCGGTCAAGCAGTGGACGCTCGCCGGGATATTGACTCAGTCATCGAATGTCGGCACGGCGATGCTCGGTACGCAGATGTCCGCTGAGACCCGCTATGACTACCTGCACAAGTTCGGCATCGGCATTGCGACGAATGCGGGGCTCCCCGTCGAGGACTCCGGCATGCTCGCAGCGCCCGAAGACTGGGATCGCCAGACCTCCTACAACACGACCTTTGGGCAGGGGCTGTCGTCAACGATCGTGCAAACCGCCGGGGTATTCCAGGCCCTCGCGAACGGTGGCGAGCGTGTGCCCCCGAGTGTCGTGCGAGCGTGCATCGGCGCTGATGGGTCTGAGAAGATCCTGAAGCACGGGGATCCGGTACAGGCGGTTACTCCCGAAACCGCGGCCCAGGTCATGCAGATGTTGGAAACCGTTGTGGATCAGGGCTGGTACAAAGAGTATGTTTCAATTCCTGGGTACCGCATCGCCGGCAAAACCGGCACCGCCGAGCAGGTGGACCCGGAGACCGGAACGTACCGCAGCGACTATGTTCACACCTTCGCTGGCATTTTCCCTGCCGAGGACCCGCAGTACGTAGCGGTAGCATCTATTGCGTTCCCCGCAAACGGCGAGGGGAGCATCGCAGCAATCACGGCCTTCCGCGATGCGGCCGAGGCTACGATCCGAACCTTCCATATCCCACCGTCGACTGGGGAGTTCGTGCCACTCCCGACGGAATACTGATTTCGATGCCCGCAGGAGGCAGACACACGTGAGTAACGGAGATGCGCTCAGCATTCGCCCGAGAACCCCTCTCCCCGTTTCGCTTGAAGCGGTGGCTGAGCGTTTTGCGCTCAGTATCCGCGGCGAGCTGGAGGGTGCCCGGGTAACCGGAGTGTCGCTCGACTCGCGCGACGTGCGGGTGGGAGATCTCTACATCGGGATGCCCGGTGCGAAGCGCCACGGCGCTGACTTCGCGGAGCAGGCGAAGAAGCGCGGTGCCGTCGCGATCTTGAGTGACGAAGCGGGTGCGGTACTCGGGGGCGGCTCCGGGCTACCCGTGCTGGTGGCTTCGCAGCACCCGCGCGAGATATTGGGTGCCGTTGCAGCGATGATCTACGGCACCGAGAATATTGCGGCCAAGCTCTTTGGTGTGACCGGCACGAACGGCAAGACGAGCGTGGTGTACCTGCTCGCCGAACTGATGCGCGCCGCGGGGCTCACTCCGGGGCTCAGCTCGACGGCGGAGCGCCGGGTTGGCGATGAGGTGATCCCGGCGAACCTCACGAGCCCCGAGGCCTCCGAACTGCACGGGCTGCTCGCTCGCATGAGCGAGACCGGTGTCGATGGGGTGGCGATTGAAGTGTCGGCCCAGGCTGTCGTTCGCCACCGCCTCGATGGCGTGCACTTCGACATTGTCGCCTTCAATAACTTCTCGCAGGATCACCTCGATGAGTTCGGTGATCTCGAGAGCTATTTCGCCGCGAAGCGCGCGCTCTTCACGCCCGAGCACGCTGCCCGAGGTGTGGTGGTGGTCGATTCCGAGTATGGACGGCGGATCGTCGCAGAATCGCGGATCCCGGTCACTCGTCTCGCGACCGAATACGGGCAGGAGGCCGAGTGGCACCTTGCCGTCACCAGGCAGACGCTCGATGGTGTGTCTTTTGTATTGCAGGGACCAGCCGGCGCGAGCTTCAGGGGTCGCGTGCCGGTGCTGGGGCGATTCATGGCCGAAAACGCGGCGCTCGCGCTGATCATGCTGCACGAGGCGGGGATCCCGCTCGCGCGCGTTGAGGCTGGCCTCAGCGGCGGCCTGATCCCGGTCTATATTCCGGGCCGGCTTGAAGAGATCACCGCGGGCGGTGAGGGGCCGCGTTTTTTTGTTGACTACGGTCACACTCCCGGCAGCTTCGAGGCGATGCTTGAGGCGCTCGGGGAGGTCACCCCGGGGCGAATCATCTTCATGTTTGGTGCGGATGGCGACCGTGACACCACGAAACGCGAGGAGATGGGCAGGATCGCAGGCGCGGGCGCAGACACCGTGATCATTTGCGACTATCACCCCCGATCTGAACCACCGGAGGCGATCAGGGCGCAATTGCTCAAGGGGGCGCGGTCCGCGAACCGCGCGACCGTCATCGAAGAGGGCGACCCCAGGCTTGCGGTGCGCCTCGCCATTTCGCTTGCCGAGCCGGGGGACGTTATTCTGTATGCCGGTCCCGGTCACGAGGATCATCAGGAAGTCGCCGGGAAGTTTCTTCCCTACTCGGCGCGTGAGGAAGTACGCGGGGCTCTCCGCGAGGCAGGATTGCTGCATTGATTAGACTGACGCTCGCTGAGATTGCGGCGGCCACGGCGGGACGCCTGGTCATCGGACAAAGCGGGGCAACCCCGGAAACGGTTGTTGACGGCGAATCCCAGACCGATTCGCGCGAGGTGGGTCCCGGACAGATCTTTTTTGCCCGTGTTGGCGAGGAAACTGACGGCCATCTTTTTGCCAACTCAGCGGTTGACGCGGGCGCTGCGTTGCTCGTTGTTGAGCGCGAGACGGATGACCGTGTGCCGCAGATTGTGGTGGACGATGCCACGCTGGCACTTGGCAGGCTTGCGACCGAAGTTGTTGCCCGCGTGCTCGCCGGAGGCGATCTCACGATCGTCGGGATCACCGGCTCGAACGGGAAAACGACAACTAAGAACCTCGTGGCAGCGATGGCCGAGCAGTGCGGAGCATTCGTGGCCTCTGCCAAGTCGTTCAACAATGAGGTCGGCGGCCCCCTCACCATGCTGCGCGTGACAGATCGCACGCGCACACTCGTCGCTGAGATGGGGGCAAGCAAAGAGGGGGAGATTCGGCGCCTCACGGCGATGGCGCCCCCCGCGATTGGCGTCGTGCTCACGGTGGGGCTCGCGCACGCCGGAGAATTTGGCGGCATCGAAACGACGTTCCGCACGAAGAGTGAGATGGTGCGGGATCTCCCCGAGGGCGCGGTTGCGGTCCTGAACCGCGACGATCCGCACGTCACCCGCATGAAAGATTTGACGCGCGCGCGTGTGCTCTGGTTTGGGCAGCACCCCGAAGCGCACATTCGGGCAAGCGACATAGATTCCGACGCTTCGGGCACCCGGTTTACGCTGCACATCGGCGATGAATCGCGCCGGGTGGTGTTTCGAGTGCTCGGTGAACACCACGTCACCAACGCGCTTGCGGCGGCGGCGGTAGGTTCAGAGCTCGGGCTCCCGATTGGCAAGATCGTGACCGCGCTGCAGGGCGCCACTCGTGCGGCCCGCTGGCGCATGGAAGTGATGGGTGGACGTGATGGCGTCACGATCATCAACGATGCCTACAACGCCAGCCCGGACTCGATGGCTGCGGGACTTCGCACCCTCGCTCAGATCGCAAACCCGGGATCCCGCACCGTTGCCGTGCTCGGTGCGATGAGCGAGCTCGGCGAATACTCGATCGAGGAGCACATTCGTATTGGGCTGCAGGCCGTTCGTCTCGGCATCTCCGAGCTCGTGGTGGTGGGCAAAGAAGCGCGGCATTTGCACATTAGCGCGATCAACGAAGGATCCTGGGATGGAGAGAGCGTTTTCTTTGAAAACCAGGATGAGGCCTACGATTACCTGGTGCAGACTTTGCAGACAAACGACACCGTGCTGGTGAAATCTTCGAACGCCGCGGGACTTCGCATCTTGGGCGACCGCTTGGGAGAGGCCTTCGCATGATCGCGCTGCTCATTGCCGGCGGATTTTCGCTGCTCTACTCGCTTCTCCTCACCCCGCTGTTCGTGCGGGGATTCAACCGCCTGCGCTGGGGCCAGCCGATTCGGGTCGACGGGCCAAAAGAGCACGAGGTCAAGCGCGGTACGCCCACGATGGGCGGGATCATCTTCCTCTCTGGATCGGTGATTGCCTACTTTGTGGGCAAGCTGGTGATGGGGGAGCAGCCGACTCCGACGGCGATGCTCGTGATTCTGATGGCGGTGGGAGCCGGCCTGGTCGGTTTCATCGACGACTTCATGAAGACGCGCATGCAGCAATCGGCCGGACTCAGCGGCTGGGCCAAAATCGGTGGCCAGGTGGTCATCGCAGTGTCGTTCGCGCTGCTGGGGCTGCGCTTCGCAAACGATGCGGGGGTCACCCCGATTTCGACCCGCATCTCGATGTTCCGTGATCTTCCCTTTGACTTTATGACGTTCGGTCCCTACCTGGGGATCGGCCTGATTGTGATCTGGGTGATGGTGATTGTTACCGCCACCACGAACGCGGTCAACGTCACCGACGGTCTCGATGGCCTCGCCTCGGGGGCCGCCATTTTCGCCTTTGGTGCGTATCTGATCATTGGCTTCTGGCAGACGGCGCAAAACTGCGCGACCACAGCCTATGAGACCGGGTGCTACGTCACGCGAGATCCGATGGATCTCGCCGTCATTGCCGCCGCTTTCCTCGGCGGCGTCGCCGGGTTTCTGTGGTGGAACACCAACCCCGCTCAGGTGTTTATGGGCGACACCGGGTCGATGGCAATCGGCGGGGCGATCGCCGCGCTCGCGATCCTGAGCCGCACTGAGATACTGCTCGTGCTCATTGGCGGTCTTTTTCTCATCGAGACCGGCTCTGTGATTGTGCAGCGCATTTACTTCAAGGTGACCCGCGGTAAACGGATCTTCCTGATGAGTCCAATCCACCATCACTTCGAGCTCAAAGGATGGGCTGAGGTGACGGTGGTGGTCAGGTTCTGGATCGTCGCCGCGCTGTTTGTGATCGCGGGAGTGGGCATGTTCTATGCGGAATGGTTGCTGAAGCAGTGACGGGCGGAGAGATGGCACCCGTTCAGCAGCGTGTGCGGACCCTATCGAGTTGGCACGACGATTGGTCGGGTCTTCGAGTTGCGGTGCTGGGACTCGGCGTAACCGGGTTCTCCGTGGCCGACACCCTCGTTGAGCTGGGATCGCGCGTACGGGTCATCTACGGTGCGCAGGATCCGGATCGCGAGCGACTCCTCGACGTGATCGGCGCGGAACGCTATTGCGACGAAGAGATCGAGGGGCAGCTCACCGACCTGAGGGTGTTCGAACCCGATCTGGTTGTTGTGTCGCCGGGATATCGACCTGACCATCCGCTGACCAGCTGGGCTGCAGACAACGGCATCACGGTGTGGGGCGATATCGAACTCGGTTGGCGGCTGCGCGACAAGACCGCGCGCATTGCTGATTGGATCTGCGTTACCGGGACCAACGGCAAAACCACCACTTCCCAGCTCACCGCCCACATGCTGCTTGAGGGGGCCTCCGCGCGATCCCCGCAGGCAACATCGGGGTTCCGATCCTTGACGCACTCCGCGATCCGCAGGGCTATGACGTGATCGTGGTCGAGCTTTCCAGCTTTCAACTCGAGCGTCTCGGGGAGATTTCTCCCTACGCGAGCGTATGCCTGAATATTGCCGACGATCACCTTGACTGGCACGGCAGCGCTTCGGCCTATCTTGCGGCCAAGGCCAAAGTCTATGAACACACTCAGGTGGCGTGCGTCTACAACCGGGCCGATCCCGCCACTGAGCGCATGGTTGAGAACGCCGACGTTATTGAGGGTGCCCGTGCGATCAGCTTCGGGCTCGATGCGCCGCCCCCCAGCGGTTTTGGGGTGATCGAGGGGATCCTCGTGGACCGCGGCTTCCACGCCGAGCGCAGGAATGAAGCTTACGAGCTTGTGACGGTCACGGAGCTCGCGGAGCGGGCAGTCGCGGCGCCGCATATGGTGCAGAACATTCTCGCGGCGAGCGCACTTGCTCGTTCTCGCGGGGTTGAACCCGCCGCGATCGCAGCGGCGATCCTGAGTTTCACCCCGGATCCGCATCGCGCTGAGCGCGTCGGTGAGGTTGGCGGCGTGCTGTGGATCGACGATTCCAAGGCCACGAACGCCCATGCGGCGAATGCTTCGCTCAGCGCGATGCGGGATGTCGTGTGGATCCTGGGCGGGCTCCTCAAGGGCGTCGATATTGACGAACTGGTGCGCGCTCACGCCTCACGGCTGCGCGGTGCGGTCGTGATTGGTGCAGACCGCATCGAAGTGATGGCGGCGCTCAAGCGGCATCTCGGCGACGTTCCGAGGGTTGAAATTGACGGGGCCTCCTCTGCGGACGTGATGGCCGACGCCGTAGCCGCCGCCGCGGCGATTGCCGAGCCGGGGGACACTGTGCTGCTCTCGCCAGCTGCAGCCTCGATGGATCAGTTCACCGACTACGCGGATCGCGGCCGGCAGTTTCAGGCGGCGGTGGCGAAGCTCGCTGCGCGCGAGGTGGACGATGGCACACAAGCCTGAGCCGAAGGCCCGCGGGCTTGCCAGGATCAGCCTCGGCGCGGCGCTCAGGGCGGGGTCTGATAAATCGGTCGCTGCGCTCTATGCGCTCACCCTGTTGCTTGTGGGGTTCGGGCTCATTATGGTGCTTTCGTCCTCGTCCATCACCTCCTACGTCGCAGACCAAGGATTCTTCGGTGGCTTTTGGCGCCAGGCGACCTTCGCGCTCATCGGTTTGCCGCTGATGCTGCTCGCGGCGGCGATGCCGATCTCGTTCTGGAAGAAGTGGGCATGGGTGCTGCTCGGTTTCGGGATGCTGTTGCAGCTGCTCGTGTTTACCCCGCTCGGCGTCGAGGTCTACGGCAACCGCAACTGGATTCAGATTGGCAGCTTCGGGGCTCAACCGTCTGAGGCGCTGAAACTCGCTCTGGTGGTGTGGATCGGGGCGGTGCTGCTCAAGAAGGAGCCACTGCTCGGGCAGATGCGTCACGAGATCATTCCGGTGGTGGTGCCCGGGGCCGTATTCGTGCTTGGTCTCGTGTTGCTCGGTGATGATCTCGGAACCGTGATGATCATGGCTGCGCTGGTGATCGGAGCCATGTACTTCGGCGGAGTGAGCTGGAAAACGCTCGGGGTTATTGTCGGCGGTGGCCTCTTCGCGGTTGCGTTCTTCTTGGTGACGAGCCCAAACCGGATGGCCCGCCTCTTCGATCACGCCGGTGGCAATGACGACTACAGTGGGCTTGGCTGGCAGCCGCTGCACGGGCTTTGGGCGCTTGCGGGCGGTGGTCTCTTCGGCGTCGGGCTTGGCGGTTCAAAGGCGAAGTGGTCGTGGCTTCCCGCGGCCGACAATGATTACATCTTCGCGATTATTGGCGAAGAACTCGGACTTATCGGTGCGCTCCTTGTGGTTGTGTTGTTCATTGCGCTCGCTGCGGTGATGTTGCGGGTGATTTCTCGTGCTCGTGATCGCTTCGGCAAGGCGGTCGTCGGTGGAATTCTCGTGTGGATCGTTGGCCAGGCCTTCGTGAATATCGGGGTGGTGATTCGGGTGTTCCCGGTGCTGGGAGTGCCACTTCCGTTGATCAGTGCTGGCGGTACGGCACTGATCGCGTGTCTTGTGGCAATGGGTGTGGTGATATCAATTGCTCGCGACGGCGCGGAGTATCAGGCTGAGCTCGCGGCCGAACATGGAAGGACACTGCGATGACTCGCTATCTGCTTGCTGGGGGAGGCACCGCTGGCCACGTCAACCCGTTGCTCGCGCTCGCCGATCACATCAGGGCGGAGGAGCCGGGAGCGGAGATCGTCGTGCTGGGTACTCGTGAGGGGCTGGAAGCGCGGCTCGTTCCCGACCGTGGCTATGAGCTTGTGACGATCGCGCGGCTGCCGTTCCCGAGACGCCCCAACGTTGCGGCCCTCAAGTTTCCCGCGCGCTTTGCCCGTGCGGTGCGGCAGACGCGTGAGCTGATCCGTGACCGCGGAATCGACGTGGTTGTGGGTGTCGGCGGCTACGCCTCGGCGCCCGCCTATCGTGCAGCGAATGCCGAAGGGATCCCGATCGTGATCCACGAGGCGAACGCGAAGCCGGGGCTTGCCAATAGGCTCGGCGCGCGCAGCACCTCCTACGTCGCGGTGACCTTTCCGGGCACACCGATTCGAAACGCGCGGGTTACGGGCATGCCGCTGCGGCCGGAGATTACGGGGCTCTTTGCCCCCGGCGTTGATCCTGTCGCTCTCCGCGCCTCGGCGCGGCAACACTTCGGGCTGGATCCTGAGCGCACGACGCTGCTCGTTACGGGAGGCTCGCTCGGAGCGCGGGCTATTAACCGGGCGATTTCTGGTGCCGCGGCCGAGATCGTCGCCTCCGGGGTCCAGGTGCTGCATGTTTGGGGTGGCCTCACCGAGCTCGAGGATCCGGGGGTCGACGGATATCAGGTGATCCCGTACTGTGATCGCATGGATCTCGCCTTTGCGGCTACCGATCTTGCTGTGTCGCGGGCGGGATCAACCACCGTGAGTGAGCTCTCGGGCTCGGGATCCCCGCTGTGTTTGTGCCCTACGGTCACGGCAACGGCGAGCAGCGCTTCAACGCCGCGAGTGTGGTGGATGCCGGTGGCGCCCTGCTCGTCACCGATGACGAGCTGACCCCCGCATGGGTGCGCGCCACGCTCCTGCCCCTCCTCGGTGACGGAACGAGACTTTCTGAGATGTCTGCGCGCGCCCGCGAGGTCGGTTCCCTTGACGGCACCGCCCGCCTCTATGCGCTGGTGCGGGAGGCGCTACGGGATTCTTAGCTCCAAGGCAGTAGTCTTGACGAGCAATGATCCAGGAGGAAACCAGATGATTTATCCCGATCTCGACCTAGAGATTCCGGAGCAGCTTGGGCGAGTGCACTTCGTCGGTATCGGTGGATCAGGCATGAGCGGAATCGCGCGGATGATGCACCAGGCGGGGGTCACGGTGACGGGGTCCGACCGCAGCGCGAACTACTCCACGCGCGCGCTCGAGGAGATCGGTATTCCGGTTTGTATCGGGCACGACGCAGCGAATATTGGCAATGCAGACACGCTCGTGGTGACTGGGGCACTCTGGCCCGATAACCCCGAGTATCAGCGGGCGCTTGAACAGGGCTTGCCCGTGCTGCACCGCTCACAGGCGCTCGCCTGGCTCGCTCGTGGCAAGCGGGTCGTGTCGGTCGCTGGCGCCCACGGCAAAACCACCTCGACCGGCATGGTCGTGACGGGTCTGCTTGGCGTAGACGCCGACCCCTCGTTCGTCAACGGTGGGATCATCGAGTCCCTCGGTGTGAGCTCGGCGCCGGGCAACAGTGATCTGTTCGTGATCGAAGCCGACGAGTCCGACAAGTCTTTCCTTCTCTACGACACGGCCATCGCGCTCATCACCAACGTCGATCCCGAGCACCTGGATTTCTACGGTTCGCGCGAGGCGTTCATGCAGGCCTTCGTTGATTTTGCGCGTGCGGCGCGCGAGCAGGTTGTGATCTCGGCGGATGATCCGGGTGCGCTTGAAGTGCTTGCAGCGCTGCGCGAGGCGGGCACGGGTGAAACCGGAACCAGCGCCGTGATCCGCACCTTCGGCGAATCCCCGGAAGCCGACTTGCGCCTGGTCGACGTTGACGATTCGGGTCCGGTGCGCTTTGGCGTGGAGATTGACGGCAGACGGCTTGACGCCCAGCTCTCGGTCTACGGACGCCACAACGCGCTGAATGCCGTCGGCGCACTCGCCGTGCTCACTGGACTCGGGATCGAGGCTGAGCGTGCGCTCGCCGCGGTCGCTGGTTTCGGGGGCACCAAGCGCCGTTTCGAGTTTCACGCCGATGTTGCCGGCGTGCGCGTGTACGACGACTATGCGCACCACCCCACCGAGGTTGAGGCGCTGCTGCAATCAGCACGCGCCGTTGTCGGGGAAGGGCGCCTAATCGCCATTCACCAGCCACACCTCTTTAGTCGGACGCGGCTGTTTCATCGTGAGTTCGCACGGGCTCTCGAACACGGGGCGGATCATACCGTCGTGCTCGCAGTTGACGGTGCCCGCGAGGATCCGGTGCCCGGTGTGACCGGTGAGCTTGTCTCAGCCGACTTCGAAGATGCAAGCCGGGTCGAGTACCTCGATGATTGGCAGCGGGCAGCCGACTATCTTGCAGCGTATGCGCAGCCTGGGGACGTCATGGTGACGATGAGCTGCGGCACGGTCTACCAGATTATCCCGCAGGTGGTCGAGGCTCTGCGTGATCGCTTCGAGTCAGCGGGCAAGTGAAACGACCAGGCGGTTTCGACCGAGCCCCCCAGCAGCCGGATCGGCCGAAGGCAGAACTCCCGGAGGTGCCCGAGTCTCACGAGCCTCGGAGCTTACCCAGGCTGCGCAGTACGCTCTTTAGGCGGCGCGGTGCGGCCGAGCAGCCGGCTCCTGGGCTCGAAGCTACTGAGGCGTCGGAGGCCGCGGGGATTGAGGCCTTTGAAACTCTCGAAGTTGAGACAAACGACGGGTTTGAAGACGAGGCCTCGCTCCTTGGATTAGAGGCGGCAGAGCTTGAAAGCGTCAGCTCGGAGATTCGCTCAGGCGAGGCAGAGACGATCGATCTGGGTGAAGTGCGGCGGGCGCGCGATCTCGTCCTGGCTGACAGCGCGGAGGGCGGCGGGGTGCGAGGTGCGCTCGCGAGATTCCGCTCGGAACGCGACGAGGACCCGGTGCGCCAGGCCGAGCAGCGAGTTCGCGAGGCAAAGAAAGAGCGTCGCCAGCAGGAGAAGCGCGAGAGTAGGCGATTTTCGGCGGATGCGCGCCGCCGCCGTCGGCACTGGTTGATCGCGCTCGGTACGGTCTGCCTGCTCGCTCTGTTCGTGGCGGTCGGCGTCTTTACCCCGTTGATGTCGGTGCGGCAGGTGCAACTTGTGGGTGCGAACAGCGTGAATGCCGCGGAGGTTGAGAAGGCTCTCTCCCGCTTCGACGGGGTGCCGCTGGCGCTGGTGCAGGAATCTGAAATTCACGATGCGTTGCAGCCGTTTCCCTTTGTGCAGCGTTACGCGTTCGAATTGATCCCCCGGACACGCTCATGGTGCGCATCGTCGAGCGGGTGCCGGTGATCACGATTGAGCGGGATGGTGTATTCAACTCTTACGATGCCGCTGGAGTGTTGCTCGCGAGTGCAGAGGTGCCGATGGAGGGCGTACCGCTCGCCACGGGTGCGGTGACCGATCTGGATTCTGATGCGTTCTCAGCAGCCTCCCGAGTGTTGCGGGACATGCCGGCCGACATGCGCGTTCAGGTGGCGTCGGTTGAAGCGTCGAGTGGGCAGGATGTGAGCATCGTGTTCAACACCGGGCTTGAAGTGTTTTGGGGTGACGCCGAGGAGACGCAGCGAAAGGTAGCGGTGCTCACGGCGATGATTTCTTCGCTTGCAGATCGCGCGATCTCTAGCATCGACGTTTCGTCTCCCCGTGCACCCGTCTTTCGTTAGTTTCCGGCGCAGCTTTCGGCGTGTCTGCGGGGGAGAAGGTGTTCTGGCGCATAGCTTTGTGTCCAGGAAATGTATACGGCAATACTAACTTTTAACTTCAGGTAGAGGTTGAAAGTTAGGGGCGGAGGATCCAGGTGTCAACAAACCAGAACTACCTCGCGGTGATCAAGGTCGTAGGTGTGGGTGGCGGCGGCGTGAACGCCGTCAACCGCATGATCGAACTCGGCCTTCGCGGAGTCGAGTTCATTGCCGTGAACACTGATGCGCAGGCGCTGTTGCTCAGCGATGCCGACGTCAAGCTTGATGTTGGCCGTGAGCTGACGCGCGGTCTCGGGGCAGGTGCCGATCCCGAAGTGGGTCGCCGTGCAGCAGAAGATCACGCAGAAGAGATCGAAGAAGCGCTCGCCGGAGCAGACATGGTCTTCGTGACCGCGGGCGAGGGTGGTGGCACGGGAACCGGTGCAGCCCCGGTCGTCGCG
Source organism: Leucobacter insecticola (assembly GCF_011382965.1). Taxonomy (NCBI): domain Bacteria; kingdom Bacillati; phylum Actinomycetota; class Actinomycetes; order Micrococcales; family Microbacteriaceae; genus Leucobacter; species Leucobacter insecticola. The sequence continues at coordinate 1,762,196 of NZ_CP049934.1, forward strand.
CGGATCTCGAAGTCGATTGGTGCCCTCACCATTGGTGTGGTCACCCGCCCCTTCAGCTTTGAGGGGAAGCGTCGTGCGGCACAGGCGGACGCGGGTGTGAGTACCCTTCGTGAGGCCGTGGACACCCTCATCGTGGTGCCGAACGATCGTCTGCTTGACATTAGCGAGCCAGGCATTAGCATGATCGAAGCATTCGCCGCGGCTGACCAGGTGCTGCTCGCGGGCGTCTCCGGTATCACCGATCTCATTACCACTCCGGGTCTCATTAACCTCGACTTCGCAGACGTGAAGTCCGTGATGCAGGGGGCCGGCGCCGCGCTCATGGGTATCGGCTCCGCCCGCGGTGCAGACCGCGCGATCAAGGCCGCGGAGCTCGCGGTGGCCTCGCCGCTGCTCGAAGCCTCAGTAGAAGGAGCCCACGGCGTGCTGCTGTCGATTCAGGGATCCTCGAACCTCGCGCTCAGCGAGATCTACGAAGCCTCGACGCTTGTGCAAGACGTCGTCCACCCCGAAGCCAACATCATCTTCGGTACCGTTATCGACGACACCCTCGGTGATGAAGTGCGCGTTACGGTGATTGCCGCTGGTTTCGATGAAGAGCCGCAGCCGCAGACCGTTCCCGTGGAGCGCGGACGGCGCGGGAGCCACATCGAGGGCATTGCTGAGCTCGCCACCGCGCGCGTGGGCGTCGCCGCCGGAATCGCCGGAAGCTTGGGTGGTGACCCGCTCGACTCGGGCGCCGATAGCTCGCAGGGCGGACAGAACCCGCCCACCGGGCAGTTCGGCGAAGTGCTGTCAAACCCCCCGGTTGAGGCCCAGCTGCCGGATCCGGCCTTTGATGGCGATGACGATGAAGATCTCGACATCCCCGAATTTTTGAAGTAGCAATAGGCCGCACGTTGGGATCCACAATGGGGCTGAGAGAGCGACTTCTTGCGGTGCAGGGCGACATTGCTGCGGCCTGCACCGCAGTCGCCAGAGAACCCGAAGATGTCACCCTTATCGTGGTGACCAAGTTTCATCCGGCATCGCTCGTGCAAGAGCTCGCGGGGCTCGGCGTGCGTGACGTTGGCGAGAATCGACACCAGGAGGCGCAGGCGAAAGCTGAAGCGCTCGCGGCCCTCGACCTCAACTGGCATTTCATCGGTCAGCTGCAGACCAAGAAGGCGCGGCAAGCGGCTCGTTACGCGAGCGCGATTCACTCGATCGACCGCGAGCGTCTCATTGATGCGCTCGCCGATTCTCGAGACATTGCTGCAGGAGAGCGGCCAATCGACGCATTCCTGCAGATCAACCTCACCGATGACCCAGGCCGAGGCGGTGTCGTTCCCGCTGACCTCGAATCTCTAGCCGAAAAGGCTCTGCAGACGCCCTCGCTGCGGCTGCGCGGCGTGATGGCGGTCGCACCACTTGAAGAGCCTGCTGCGGCTTCCTTCGCACGTCTCGCATCCTATTCAGAACGCCTACGTGCACTCGCTCCAGACGCCTCGGCGATCTCGGCGGGCATGACTCACGACTTTGCCGAGGCAATCGCGGCTGGCGCGACACACCTGCGCATTGGTAGCGCAATCACGGGTAATCGGCCCGAGCACGGGTAGTCTCGAAACACCGCACCGTTGGGAGAGAAATATGAGCAATCCGCTGAAGAAGACCATGGTGTTCCTCGGTCTCGCTGAAGAAGACCTCGAGGATCACAACGCCACGGCTCAGGAGCAGCCCGTCCAGGCCGCGAGCCAGAGCACTTCTGCGCAGCCTCAGCCCAAAGCAGCAGCAAGTCGACCTTCTTCGCAGCGTGCCGCGGTGACCCCGCTACGCCGGGTTACGCCAACGAAGCAGCCCGCCGCCCAGGCCATGAACGAGATCCTCACGGTGCATCCAGCGGAGTACCGCGACGCCAAGGTGATCGCCGAGAGCTTCCGTGATGGTGTCCCCGTGATCATTAACCTGTCGCGCATGAACGAGACCGAGGCAAAGCGCCTCATTGATTTCGCGAGCGGCCTCAGCATGGGCCTGCACGGCCGAATTGAGCGGGTCACGAGCAAAGTCTTCCTGCTGTCACCTGAGCACATCGAAAGTGCCAGCGACGAGGTTCGTCCGAATGACAGCGGCTCCTTCTTCGTCACTCCCTCTGCGTAGCCCGTGGAAATTCTCGCTGCGATCGGCACGATTGTCAGTGTCGTTCTCCGAATCTATGTTTTTGTTCTGTGGGCAAGGTTCGTGCTCGACTGGGTGATGGTGCTGAACCGCAATTTCCGCCCGCGAGGAATCATCGCAGTGCTCGTTGATTTCGTGTACACAGTCACGGATCCTCCCATTCGGATGTTTCGGAGGATCCTGCCGCCGATCAGACTCGGTCAAATTTCCCTTGATCTCGGTTGGATGCTGACCCTTATTTCCTGCTGGATATTGCTCGCGATTATCCCCACCTGGTGGTGAATTTTCTGCAAGAGTCACGCGCCCGGGCGAGCGCGACATGCGAGAATGCGGCATTCTTTGCTAGCGTTGAGTTTGACCACGTCAGTGGTCCCGAATCGAAAGAGACGTAACGATGGCCCTGACTCCCGAAGACGTCGTGAATCAGAAGTTCACGATCACCAAGTTCCGCGACGGTTACGATCTGGATCAGGTCGACGATTTTCTCGACTCAATCGTCGAAGAGTTGCGCCAGTTTGAGGAAGAGAAGGCCGCTCTGCACGCCCAGATCGAGGACCTCACCGCAAAGCTTGCCGCCTGCGAAGCCCGTGGATCAGGCGGTGACGAGACCGCTGTTTCAGAGCAGACCATTGTTGTCGAGGCGCCGTCGGTGCCGGCGGCTCCAGCTGCCGCTCCTGCGGTCGCAGAGCACCATTCACCCGAGCCCGATGCCGTCAAGTCGAGCGCCATGCTACAGCTCGCACTCGAGCTCCATGACAAGCACGTGCACGAGGGTGAAGCCACGCGAGACAAGCTCATTCGCGATGCCGAGGCCAAGCGTGACCAGATGGTTGAAGACGCAGAACTCACCGCTAGGCAGCTGATTGAAGATGCGCAGAAGCAGCGCAGCGACGAACTGCGGCTGCTCGGCGAAGAACGAAGTGATCTACAGTTCAAGATCAAGGATCTGCGCCAGTTCGAGAGCGAGTACCGCGGCACCCTGCGTTCTTACATCCAGTCGCAGCTGCGCGGACTTGACGGCTCACCCGAGCCGGCCGGCGCGCCTGACGGCCTGCAGTAGCCCGGGGCGTGAACGACACTTCCGAGATTACGAACCCGGGTGGCGTGAAGTCTAAGCGTCGATTCATCCCGCTGCTACTCCTCGGGGTAGCAGCGGTGGTGTTTATCTCTGATCAGCAGATCAAGAACTGGGTCGTCACCCACCTGCCCGAGGGTGATACGGTGCCGGTGATCGGTGACTTCCTGCAGTGGCACTTTGTTCGCAATCCGGGGGCCGCTTTTTCACTAGCCAGTGGCTCGACCTGGATTTTCACGATCCTCGCCGTGATCGTGGTGGTGGTGATCCTGTGGCAGATTCGCAGGCTGCGATCTCTCTCCTGGGCGCTGTTTCTCGGGCTGCTGCTCGGCGGGGTACTCGGTAACCTCACGGATCGCCTGACCCGAGAGCCGGGCTTCCCGGTGGGGCATGTCGTCGATTTCATCTACACACCGTGGATGATGCCGGCGATCTACAACATCGCCGACATTGGCATCGTCACTGGCATGCTGCTGTTCGTCGGGATCACGCTGTTGGGGATCCCGATCGACGGCTCCCCGCGCCAGACTCGCAAAGCGCGCGCGCTGGCGGCTGCTGAGACTGAGACTGAGACTGAGACTCTAGGGTCTCCCGAGGCTGAAAACTCCGGCAATGGAACACCGTAGTCTGACTGTGCCCGACGGCCTCGCCGGGGAACGGGCTGATGCCGCGCTTGCCAAGCTGCTGGGCTTCTCGCGCAGCTACGCCGCGGAGGTCGTGCAGACCGGGGGCGTCAGCCTTGACGGACGCGTACTCGTAAAATCTGACAGGCTCTCCGCTGGGTCCTGGCTCGAGGTGAACTGGGAAGAAAAAGCCGGGCCGGAGATTGTGCCGGTGGATCTTCCCGAACTCGGCATCGTGTACGACGACGACGACATCGTTGTGGTTGACAAGCCGGCTGGCGTTGCGGCGCATCCCTCGCTCGGCTGGACCGGTCCCACCGTGCTCGGCGCACTCGCAGGCGCGGGTTATCGGATCGCAACTTCCGGCCCGCCAGAGCGTCAAGGCATCGTTCACCGCCTCGACGCGGGTACGAGCGGCCTCATGGCCGTCGCGAAGAGCGAGCGCGCCTACAGCAGGCTCAAACGGGCGTTTAAGCAGCGCGAGGTCGACAAGATCTATCACACGGTGGTTCAAGGGCATCCGGATCCGTTCTCGGGCACAATCGAGGGCCCTATTGGGCGACACCCAGGCCACGAATGGAAGTTTGCGGTCACGCGCGACGGCAAACACTCGGTGACCCACTACGAAACGCTTGAGGCTTTTCCCTACGCGACGCTGCTCGAGGTTGAACTTGAGACGGGGCGGACCCACCAGATCCGTGTGCACATGTCTGCGCAGCGCCACCCCTGCCTCGGCGATACGATGTATGGCGCGGATCCAAAGCTCTCCGAACGACTCGGCCTCACCCGGCAGTGGCTGCACGCGATGCGGCTTGGATTCAGACACCCGGGAAACGGCGAACCTGTGCTGTTTGAGAGTGTCTATCCCGCGGATCTGCAGCACGTCATTGACGTGCTTTCGTCCTAGCCCTCGCCGAAACCCCTGGTTTCGACTCCTCACTGCGTTCGTCGCTCAACCGGCGGAGGGTGGGGAGCGCACACCACCTACCCGCCGGTTGAGCGAACCCACTGAGTCGAAACCAAGGACCCTGCCATTTACAGTTTGAGCAGGTTGAGGCTCAGGTTGCCCTGGTTCGTTCGGTAGACGAGGCCGCCGAGTGACTTTGGTTTGGGAGCTGCGGCGACGCGGCGCTGCGGGCCGCTCATGCCCGAAACGGTCTGCGCGACCGTCCACGCGTCAACACGGTCTCCCGCGAAGCGCTGCAGCAGCGGGCGGGGGAGTACGAAGCTAAAAATGAGCTCCGTGCTGGCTGCGCCGTTTGCGCCCGGCGTCATACCAACGAGGCGGCCGGGGATCCCCGTTGTGCGCCTGGCCTTGCGGCCAGCGAGCATCAGCGTGGCGCCGGGAGCCTCCCCGAGCATCAGATTCGCGGTGCGCCGGCTGGCTCCCCGCACCGCGCGCAGCCGAAACAATGGTCGCGCGAGGCGATTGATGGCGCGAGATAGCCAGACTTTTCGTTCTGCTGGCAGCGACTCAAGCAATAGTGTCGCCGTCGGATCGGGGAGGACGGCGATCCGCAGTTCGATGGTGTCGGGGGTCGCCCGTCCGCCAACATATCGACTCGTGTGTGTAAGGCTGAGCTCAGCGCCGATGAGTGTGTCGATCTGCGCGACGGAACCCGCGCGAATGAGCTCGATCTTGCGGCGGTCGGTGGGGTTCTGCACGCTCGCATCAAGCTCTTGCGGCACCAGATCCCGCAGGAACTCCCGGTGCAGCTTCACCCAGTTACTCTTCCGCTCCGCATCGAATTTCTGCCAGCGCTTCGGAGCGTAGAACCGCAGGCCCTTGCGAGTGAAAAACTGCATCACGAGTTTCTCTGCGCGGGCCCGGTCAGGCACCCCCGCAAGCAACGTTTCAGCGATCTTTCGACAGGAATCGACATAGTTGAACGGGTCGATGGGACGAGTCGAGATGTTCTGGCCGTCGCCGCGGAGGGCGATGAAGTAGAGCGGATCCTTCCCGCAAAAAATGATGCGTCTGGCGAGTACATACGTTTGAGTGACGAAGATCCCGTCTTCAAGTCGGACCTCCCCCTCGGGGAATCGCAGTCCGTGCTTCTCGATCATTTCGCGGCGAAACAGCTTTTGCGGCGAAATTGTCTCCATTGCGCGCTCGTAGCTGATATCGCCCTCGGGGTAGAGCAGAAAGAGCGTCTGGATCCCGCGGCCGCCAGTGCCCTCAAAACGCGGGATCGCGACGTCCGCGCCCTTCTCCTCGGACTGTTCAACGAGGGTTCGCAGCGCGTGCGGCGCGAGCGTGTCGTCGGCGTCCATGAACATCACGAAGGTGCCACGGGCGAGATTCAAGCCGCGGTTTCTCGGCATCCCCGGCCAGCCGCTGTTGGGTTGGTGGTACACCGAAATGCGCGCATCGAGTGCCGCGAAACGATCGAGCTCTTCGCCCGAGCCGTCTGTGGAACCATCGTTGACCGCGATGATCTCGATGTTCTGAAGATCCTGCGCGATGATGGATTCCATCGTCTCAGTGAGATACGGCATCGAATTGTAGACGGGAAGAATGATACTGACGGTGGGGACGGCACCGGGACCTGCGGATTGGCTCACCTGCGCAACTGTATCGTAGCTACCGGCGTAATCTCTTTAGGCGAATCAGGGTACCCTTGGAAGGTCCGTGAAGGGGGCGTCATCTGTGGCTGAAAAAGACGGTTTTGTTCATCTCCACGTGCACAGCGAGTACTCGATGCTCGATGGCGCGGCTCGTGTGAAGCCGCTGATTCAGGCGGCCGTTGAACAAAAGATGCCGGCGATCGCGGTCACCGACCACGGCAATACCTTTGGTGCCTTCGACTTCTGGAAAACGGCACGGGATCACGGCGTGAAACCGATCATCGGCATCGAGGCCTACCTCACCCCGGGTACCCATCGCAGCGACCGCACGCGGGTGCGCTGGGGCGACGGCGTGGGCGACGACGTGTCGGGCGCTGGCGCATACACGCACATGACGCTGCTCTCTGAGTCCACGGAGGGCATGCACAATCTGTTTCGGCTCTCCAGCCTCGCCTCAATCGAGGGCTACTACTTCAAACCGCGTATGGACCGCGAGCTGCTGCAGAAGTATTCCCAGGGCCTGATCGGCACGACCGGCTGCCCTTCGGGCGAGATCCACACTCGCATCCGCCTGGGTCAGTTGAAGGAAGCTCGCGAGGCGGCAGCGGAGTTCCAAGATCTCTTCGGCAAGGAAAACTTCTTCTGTGAGCTGATGGATCACGGCCTGGACATCGAACGCCGCGTGAAGACCGATCTGCTTGACATTGCCCGAGACCTGAAGATTCCCCTTGTTGCCACAAACGACCTGCACTACGTGCACGAAAGCGACGCCGAGGCGCACTCCGCGCTCCTGTGTGTGCAATCGGGGTCGCGCATGGATGACCCCAACCGCTTCCAGTTCTCAGGCAGTGGCTACTACCTGAAGTCGGCCGCCGAGATGCGCCACATTTTTCGGGAGTTGCCCGAGGCCTGTGACAACACGCTGCTGATCGCGGAGCGCTGCGCCTCCGAATTCAACACGAGCGCCAACTACATGCCCCGCTATCCGGTGCCTGACGGCGAAACCGAGGAGAGCTGGTTCATCAAAGAGGTCGAGCGCGGCCTGCACTACCGCTACCCGGGAGGAATCCCCGACGCCGTGCGCAAGCAGGCCGAGTACGAGACCGGCGTTATCGTCCAGATGGGCTTCCCCGGCTACTTCCTCGTTGTCGCCGACTTCATCAACTGGTCCAAGGACAACGGGATCCGGGTGGGTCCCGGCCGTGGCTCCGGCGCGGGGTCAATGGCGGCGTACGCAATGCGGATCACGGATCTCGATCCGCTGCAGCATGGGCTCATCTTCGAGCGCTTCCTGAACCCCGACCGCGTCTCCATGCCCGACTTCGACGTCGACTTCGATGATCGCCGCCGCGGCGAAGTTATTAAGTATGTCACCGAGAAGTACGGCGATGAGCGGGTGGCCCAGATCGTCACCTATGGCACGATCAAATCGAAGCAGGCATTGAAGGATGCCTCGCGGGTGCTTGGATTCCCATTTGGGATGGGTGAGAAGCTGACGAAGGCGATGCCTCCTGCCGTGATGGCGAAGGACATCCCGCTGTCGGGAATCACCGATCCCTCCCACGCCAGATACAAGGAGGCAGCGGAGTTTCGGGCTGTACTCGCCGAGGATCCTGATGCCAAAAGGGTCTACGACACCGCATTGGGGCTCGAAGGCCTGAAACGGCAGTGGGGTGTGCACGCGGCCGGTGTGATCATGTCGAGCGATCCGCTCATTGACATCATTCCGATTATGAAGCGCGAGCAGGACGGCCAGATCGTCACGCAGTTCGATTATCCGACCTGCGAGGGGCTCGGACTGATCAAGATGGACTTCCTCGGGCTTCGAAACCTCACGATCATTTCTGATGCGCTCGAAAACATTCGCCTCAACCGTGGCGAGGTGCTTGACCTTGAGCGGCTGGCGCTTGACGACACCGCCTCTTATGAGCTTCTTGCCCGCGGTGACACCCTCGGCGTGTTCCAGCTTGACGGTGGCCCGATGCGCGGTTTGTTGCGCCTCATGAAACCCGACAACTTTGAAGATATCTCGGCGGTGCTCGCGCTCTATCGGCCGGGTCCCATGGGGGCGGATTCGCACACGAACTACGCGCTGCGAAAGAACGGCCTGCAACCCATCACACCCATTCACCCGCAGCTCGAGGAGCCGTTGCGGGAGATTCTCGACACGACCTACGGCCTGATTATCTATCAGGAGCAGGTGATGTCGATTGCGCAGAAGGTCGCCGGCTTCTCGCTGGGGCAGGCTGACATCTTGCGGCGCGCGATGGGCAAAAAGAAGAAGGAAGAGCTCGATAAACAATACGAGGGCTTCTCCGGTGGTATGAAGGCGAATGGCTTCGGGGAGGAGGCGATTAAGGCGCTGTGGGACATCCTGCTGCCTTTCTCCGACTACGCCTTCAACAAGGCCCATTCGGCCGCCTACGGGGTGATTAGTTACTGGACCGCCTATCTGAAAGCACACTACCCGGCAGAGTACATGGCGGCGCTGCTCACCAGCGTGGGGGATTCAAAAGACAAGCTCGCGATCTACCTGAACGAGTGCCGTCGTATGGGTATCAATGTGCTGCCACCAGCAGTGAACGAGTCGTTTGCCGACTTTGCCGCCGTCGGGGAAGACATTCGTTTTGGGCTCGGCGCGATCCGCAACGTCGGGGCCAACGTCGTGGAAGCGGTGCGAGGTGCGCGCGAGGAGAAGGGCAACTTCGAAAGCTTCCATGATTTCCTGAAGAAGGTGCCGCTCGTTGCACTCAACAAGCGCACGATCGAGTCGCTCGTGAAGGCCGGAGCCTTTGACGGACTCGGCGGCACCCGTCGCGCCCTCGTTGAGATCCATGAGAGCGCCATTGAGAGCGCGGTGAAAGACAAACGTGACGCAGAGAACGGCAACGTCGGCTTCGACTTCGACAGCCTGTTCGCCGAAGCCGCCGAGAGTGGTGGTGACGCTGAGCAGGTCGCGCAGGTGCCGGATCGGCCCGAGTGGACCAAGAAAGACAAGCTCGCTTTTGAGCGCGAGATGCTGGGCTTGTATGTGTCGGATCACCCGCTTCGCGGGCTCGAAAATGCCCTCGCGAAAGAGGCATCTGCCACCGTGCAGCAGGTGACGAACCCCGACGCGAGCCCGAGCTTTGACGGCGAGATCGTAACCTTTGCCGGGCTGCTCACGAACGTGCAACACCGCACCGCAAAGTCGGGCAACCTCTACGGCATGGTGACGATCGAAGATTTCACCGGTGAGGTACAGGCGCTGTTCATGGGCAAGTCGTATCAGGAATTCGGGCACTTACTGCAACCAGACAGTATCGTCGCGCTGCGCGGCAAGATGAACGCTCGCGACGACGGCATGACGATGCACGCCTACGGCGTGCGTCCGATCGACACCGGTGTACAGGACGACGTCGCCCTGCTCAACCTCTCGCTCTCTGACACTCGGGCGACAGAGGAGCTCATGGACGAGCTGAAATCGACGCTCGAGCGACACCGCGGCGAAAGCGAAGTGCGGTTGCACCTGCTCACCTCCAACGCGGTGCGCGTGTTCGAGCTGCGGCAGCAAGTGCGCATCACTGCCGATCTTTACGGCGAGCTGAAGGGGCTTCTTGGGCCGCGCTGTCTCACCGCGGTTGATGAGTAGGCTCCCCATCCGCCCGCAGATTGCGCGAGCGTAGCGAGCGCTGTGCTGAGCGAACGCAGCGAGTCGAAGCATCGAAATCAAGGGACATGTGTGGCGCGGTGTCTCTTTCTGCGGCATTGCAGAGTAGCCTGGTCGCTATGACGGAGTTGCAGCAGAGCATCATCGGGGCGTTGGGAAGCGCGGCCAGTATCGATCCCGCGTCGGAGATCTCGCGGCGCGTGTCGTTCCTCGCAGATTACGCGCGGGCAACCCCGGGGTGCGTGGCTTTGTGCTCGGTATCTCCGGGGGACAGGACTCTTCGCTTGCCGGGCGGCTCGCGCAGCTCGCGGTCGAGCAACTGCGCGAGAGCGGTGAGACGGCTGAGTTCGTGGCAGTCCGGCTGCCCTATGCTGCTCAGCACGACGAGGATGATGCGCAGCTCGCGCTGTCGTTTATTTCTCCGGACCGTTCGGTGACCGTTGACATTGCACCCGGCGTGGATGCGCTCGCTGCAAGTGTGAGCGGTGCGCTCGGGCAACCCATCAGCGACTTCAACAAGGGCAATGTGAAGGCGAGGCTGCGCATGGTCGCCCAGTACGCTATTGCGGGGGACAATGGCCTGCTCGTGATCGGCACCGACCACGCGGCTGAGGCAATCACGGGGTTCTACACAAAATTTGGTGACGGCGCGGCAGACGTGTTGCCACTCGCGGGGCTGACGAAGAGTCAGGGGGCGGCGATGCTGCAGCACCTCGGTGCCCTGAACGCCTCTGGCTGAAAGTTCCGACCGCCGATCTCTTGGACGGTGAGCCTGGCCAAAGTGATGAGTCAAGCCTCGGTGTCACTTACCCCGAGATCGACGCGTATCTGAGCGGTAAGCGCGTTTCCGAGGGCGCGGCCGAACGGCTGGAACATCGGTATCGCACGAGCGAGCACAAACGTAGACTTCCGGTGACCCCTTCAGACACCTGGTGGAAGGAAACACAATGACAACCACATATGTGATCGCGGGCGGCTGCTTCTGGTGCCTCGACGCGGCATATCGCCAGCTGAACGGCGTGACCGAGGTCCTTTCTTGCTACACCGGAGGGCATACTCCGAACCCCAGCTACGAGCAGGTCTGCACCGGGGCGACGGGGCATGCGGAGGCTGTTGCCGTGACCTTTGACCCGAGTGTGATCCCCTCAGAGGTGATTCTTGATGCCTTTTTCACCATGCACGACCCGACCCAATTGAATCGGCAAGGCGCAGATGTCGGCACCCAGTATCGTTCCGCGATGTTCCCGGCAGATCCGGAGCAGCGCGAGGTGTTCCAGGCCGCAATTGAGCGAGCCGGGGAATGGTGGCCCGGAACGATCGTCACCACCGTTGAACCGCTTGGAGAAGTATTCCCGGCGGAGGAATATCACCAGGACTTCTTCGCAAAGAACCCCACGCAGGGCTACTGCCTCGCGGTTGCCGTTCCCAAGGTGAACAAGGTACGTGCCGCGTTCACCAAATACCTGCGCTGAGCCCGAAGCTCTCCTGCGACTATGCGGCGGCTTCCGCTTCGGGGGTCGGCATCAGCCAACCCTGTGGGGCGGAGCTCTCCTCTGCCGGAATGAACGAGCTGGCACCGCTTTGCTCCGCGCCATGATGCGGCGTGCTGGGCTGGGCGTCCTCGCCTGGTGGGACGCTCTCAGGATTCTGTTCTGGCGCAGAGCTCGGCACCGAACGTTTGGTGAAGCTACTGACGCCCCAGCGCAGATCGTGACCGAGCGCGTCTGCATCGACCTCAACCGAGGTTCCCGACTTACTCCCGTTGTCCCAATCTCGCATGCGTAAGCGGCCGCTTAAGACGATTCGATCTCCCTTTGCGAATGACTCGTGAGCGTGCTCTGCGAGCGTGCGAAACGCGTTGATAGTGAGCCAATTGGTGTCACCGTCAACCCAACGACCCTTCTCGCGATCGTAGCGGCGGTCATTGCAAGCGACGCGAAAGGTGCAGAAGGCAGCTCGGTTTTCGGCATTCAATAGCCTGGGGGATGTTGCGATCGTGCCGACCGCGCTGATCTGAATAGTCATGTGTATTCCTGCTCTCGTAGACGGGGACTGTTGGCGAGCGGGCGATCCGCGCCGTGCCGGTTTCGGATCACCCGCTCGTCTCCATCATTCATGCGTTGTAGGGACAAAAGCCGGTATCGCGAAATCTGTGGATAAGTCGTCTGCGAACCGACCAAAAGCTCGGCTGTGAGCGGATAATGCTCCTTCCTCAGCGAGCGCCGGGTCCTGCTGCGTAAACTGTTCGAGTGATCGAAATTGCATCGAATCGTAAAGCCCGAGCCATCCGGGCAGCCCGGGTAGCGCTCGCCCTTGCCGCGACCCTGCCACTGCTCGCAGGCTGCGCCCTGATTGAGGGACCCACCCCGGAAACGCCTACCCGCACAGAACCGCCGGTCCCTGAGGTGGAGCCGGAGTTTGTGCCGGGCGGCTCCGCAGCTGACAACCTGCCCTACTTCACCGAGGTACTGCGAAAATACGCTGCGGGAGACTCCGTGATCAAGGGAGAACCCGTCGCGCAGCGCGTTGTCGACGCGGGCTTCGATCCCGCAGCGATCCAGTTCAGTTTCGACCAGAGCAAGACCGGGCTTCCCGCCGACAACATATTTGTCTCGGTGCTGATCGGACCCGACTGCCTGATCGGGCAGCTTGTGACGGGGGATCGGAGCTTCGTGGTGGCGAACGAGCCGGCCGTCGGGCCCGAGGGGAATATCTGTCTGATCGGCAATACGCGCTCGGTTGATTGGTGAGCGTGAGGGCACGCACCCCCAACCCGCCTACAATGGTGGGGATCCGTTTCAAGTTTTCTTTACGCTGAGGAGTTCGGGGCGATCCCGGAAAGCATATGGCTGAGTACATTTACCAGATGGTGCGTGCGCGCAAGGCGCACGGCGACAAAGTTATCCTTGATGACGTCACGATGGCATTCCTGCCGGGCGCGAAGATTGGTGTGGTTGGCCCCAACGGTGCCGGCAAGTCGACGATCCTGAAGATCATGGCCGGGATCGACACCCCCTCAAACGGTGACGCGATCCTGACCCCTGGCTACTCCGTCGGCATTTTGATGCAGGAGCCGGAGCTTGACGAAGACAAGACCGTGCTCGAGAACGTGCAGCAGGGTGTCGCCGAGATCAAGGGCAAGCTCGATCGTTTTAACGAGATCTCCGCTGAGATGGCGAACCCCGACGCTGACTACGACAAACTGTTGCCAGAGATGGGAGAGCTGCAGGAGGCGATCGATCACGTCGACGGTTGGGATCTTGACAACCAGCTCGAGCAGGCAATGGATGCGCTGCGCTGCCCGCCCTCGGACGCGATCGTCGCGAACTTGTCGGGCGGCGAGAAGCGCCGCGTCGCGCTGTGTAAGCTGCTGCTCGAAAAGCCCGATCTGCTGCTGCTCGACGAGCCCACCAACCACCTCGACGCCGAGAGTGTGCTGTGGCTTGAGCAGCACCTCTCCAAGTACCCCGGCGCCGTCATGGCCGTCACCCACGATCGATACTTCCTCGACCACGTTGCCACCTGGATCTGCGAGGTCGACCGCGGTCGCCTCTACCCCTACGAGGGCAACTACTCGACCTACCTTGAGCAGAAGGCCGCGCGCCTCGAAGTACAGGGGAAGAAGGACCAGAAGCTGCAGCGGCGTCTGAAGGACGAGCTCGAATGGGTCCGCTCAAACGCGAAGGGTCGCCAGGTCAAATCGAAGGCTCGTCTTGCTCGTTACGAGGAGATGGCTGCCGAGGCCGAGCGCACGAAGAAGCTCGACTTCGAAGAGATCCAGATCCCCGCGGGCCCGCGCCTCGGTAATCTCGTGCTCGACGCGAAGAACCTGAACAAGGGCTTCGACGGACGCGTGCTCATCGACGGACTCTCGTTTACGCTGCCGCGGAACGGCATCGTCGGTATCATCGGCCCCAACGGTGTCGGCAAGACGACACTGTTCAAGACCATCGTGGGTGTTGAACCCCTCGACGGCGGTGAGCTGAAGATCGGCGAGACCGTCAAGCTGAGCTACGTGGATCAGACCCGCGGCGGCATCGACCCGAAGAAGAACGTGTGGGAGGTCGTCTCCGACGGGCTCGACTATATTCAGGTCGGCAACACCGAGATTCCGTCGCGCGCGTATGTGTCGACGTTTGGGTTTAAGGGTCCGGATCAGCAGAAACTTGCCGGGGTGCTCTCCGGTGGTGAGCGCAACCGTCTGAACCTCGCGCTGACGCTGAAGCAGGGCGGTAACCTGCTGCTGCTTGACGAGCCGACGAACGACCTCGATGTTGAAACGCTGTCGAGCCTTGAGAACGCGCTGCTTGAATTCCCGGGCTGCGCCGTGGTCATTACGCACGACCGGTGGTTCCTGGACCGCATCGCGACGCACATTCTCGCGTACGAGGGCACCCCAGAGAACCCGTCGAACTGGCACTGGTTTGAGGGCAACTTTGAGTCGTACGAGGCAAACAAGATCGACCGCCTCGGCGCGGACGCGGCGAAGCCGTCGCGCGTGACGTACCGGAAATTGACAAGAGATTAGGCTCGGGATCTCGCAGGCATGGCACGCACCACCGTTGATATCGAGCTCCGCTGGGGCGATCAAGACGCCTACGGCCACGTCAACAACGTTGCGTACGCGCGCTACCTTGAGGAAGCGCGCGTACGCGTGTTTTGGCGCGGCACCGGGCGCGAGAGTACCGGCATGGAAGGCTACTTCCGCGGGGACACCCCTGACGGGCTGAAGATGCTGGTTGCGAGCCAGCACATCGAGTTCTTGGACGTGCTCGAGTACGGGGACGCGGCGGTCGCGGTCGAGCTGTGGATCGGCAAGCTCGGCGGATCCAGCCTCGAAGTCCACTACGAGGTGCTGGATGGCGCGTCGTCGCCCGAGCGTCGCGTCGTGGCCCGTGCGATCACCACGGTGGTCATCGTTGACGGGGTGACGCTGCGTCCGATGCGCCTTTCTGAGGACGGTCGCGCCGCGGTCGAGCCCTGGATGGACGCCCCGCTCCAGCTCCGTCGGGGCTAGCGCTCCGAGAGCTTCTTCGCGGCCTCTTCGCGGCCTCTTCGCGTTGAGAAGCTAGTATCTCGACGAGAAGCCATCCCCGTGCGTCGAGATAGTGCTTTCTCGTCGAGATAGTGCTTTCTCGTCGAAAAATCGGCCAGTCAACGCTAGCCGAGCTCGGTGCGCAGCCGCGCGCGGGTGCGGGAATAGCGCTGGCGGGCCGCGGCTGGTTTGAGGTGCAGGATCGAGCCTGCCTCGGCGACTGATAAGCCTTCCCACGCGACAAGCAGGAGGAGCTCGCGATCAGGCTCGGAAAGTCTGCTGAGTGCACTCATGAGCTCGGGGTGAGGATCCTGATCCGCTGGCGCAGCCACAACCATTTCGCGCCGCAGGCGTTCCGACAGCTCAGTGTGTCGTACGCGACCGCGCCGGGCCTTGAGGAGCACCTTGCGGGCAACTCCAAAGCTGTATTGGCGGAGTGCTTCAGCTTCCCGCGGCAGCTGATTCCGTTTGCCCAGCAACACAACGAGCACATCGGCGGCTGCGTCGGCAGCGTCGTCCAGGTTCCCGAGTCTGCGCAGGAAATAGCCGGTGAGCTGTGGGAGTAGATTGGCGAGGGTGGTGTTGATGTGCGTCGCATTTCGATGTGCACTGGGCAAGGCGCCGTCCACAGAGACATCGTCCGTTGTGAAGGTGCTCATCGTGCATCACCCAACGCGGCGCGCGTCTCGGCTTCGAGGCGCACAAGCTCACGTTCGTAGGCTTCCCACACGGGTGACTCCTGGTCGAGTACCCCATAAGGTTCGATGAACCCTTCCCATTCATTCAGGGTGTCATTGATAAGGTCTTGGCGATCAACGCCGTCCCAGTAGAGTAGGAATTCGGGCTCGGGTGCTTCGCCAATTTTGGCGGGTCCCCTCTCTTGCTGCCAGAGGGTCTGTATGACCTCAGTACGTTCTCGTGCGTCACCCTGCGCGTAGCGCAAAAGGGAAACCCAGATAAGCATGCGGATCCCGCCCCCGTCGGATTCCGTGAATCCTTCCCACGCGGGTGCCCCAAGCATCGCCTCGAACGCAGTCGTGCGCCGCACCTCATCATTTGCGCGATCAGCGTCGAGCCACTCCGCAATCCACGCGATCCAGATCAGGCGCTCGTAGTCTGACTCGATGTGGATCCGCTGTAATTGGCTCGGCTCGACGTAGCGAGAAACGATTTCTGCGCTGGCGGCATCCCAATCGAAGCTTTCCGGTACTGGGAGGTTGCGAGGTGCTTGGGATGCAACGTAGGCAGGAAAGTCTGAGGCCTCGTTCGTGATCCACTCGTCACCGAGCATCTCTTCAGAGTAGTTGCCGCCAAACGTTCGGGTTTGGGCCGCAAAGAAGCGTTCGGCAACGGCCGCGGTCGGGATCGCGAGGGTACCCGCAGTGATGATTGCGGTCGGCACGAGCCAGTTTCTGCGGCGCTTGCGTTTGCCCGCGAGACGTGCGGCTTCTCGGATGATGATGGAAGCGGCTGCCTGATCGATGCCGGGAGTCGGACTCGTGACCGCACGTAAGCGTGAGTCAAGTTCCTCGTCAGTGATTGTCATGGTGACCTCCAATGTCTGTCGTTCACCATGTACCTGTCAGTTCCCGCCCAAACGTGACAAACTAGGTTGGGATCGGCGATGATCCCGAACCGTCGCTTACTCCGCCCGCGGCAGGCGCAGCATGCTCTCCTGCGCGACGCTCGCCACGAGGTCGCCGGCGGTGTCGTAAAAGCGGCCGTGCGCAAGGCCTCGGCCGCCCTGCGAGGTAGGGGAGTCGAGCTCGTAGAGCAGCCACTCGTCGGCGCGGAACGGGCGGTGGAACCACATGGAGTGGTCGAGGCTCGCGGTGCTGAGCCCCGGCGTCGCCCACGGCACCCCGTGGCGGCGCAGCACCGGCTCCATCAGCACGTAGTCGCTTGCGAACGCGAGGGCTGCAGCGTGCAGCAGCGGGGTGTCGGGCAGTGTGTCGCGGGCGCGCAGCCACAGCCGCTGCGTGCTCGTTTGCTCCTCAACCCGCAGCACAATGTCTGATTCGACGTAGCGCAGGTCGAAGGGGCGATTCAGCACCCAGGATGCGCGGCCCCATCGGCCAGATGCCCGTACTTCTCCCACACCGTCGGCAGGCTTTCAGGATCCGGCACCCGCGAAAGGTCGATTCGCTCCTGGTGGTCGACCCCCTCTTCCAAACCCTGGAACGACGCGATCATCGACATCAGCACGGCGCCGTCTTGATACGCCTGCACGCGTCGCGTCGAAAAGGAACGGCCGTCGTGCAGCCTCGCAACCTCGAACGTCATCCGCTCGGAACTTGATCCGGGCCGCAAAAAATAGCCGTGCATGGAGTGGATCTGGCGATCCTCGGGAACGGTGGTGCCCGCCGCAGCGATGGCCTGCCCCACGACCTGACCGCCGAAGGAACGGCCGTGCGGAGTGGGGTGGGCAGGGCCGGTGAGGATGTCCTCGCGGGTGCGGGCACCCGAGTCAAGCACCGAGAGGAGGGCAACGAGGTCGGAAGAGGCGTGCATCATTTCTCCTGGCAGGATCGTCGCGAGCTTTATGGAACCCAGTCTAGAGGTCGTGTAGCGTGCCGCTAGGCTTGGTTGGATGGCTGCCACGTTACCGCTTCTTGACGCCGCGACCCGCGATGACCTCCGAATTTTTCTCGAACGGTTATTGAAGGCGGGGCGTGAAGAGGTGCGCCTGGTGACGCGCGGGGCGACTGCTGCCGTTTACGGCTGCACGCAGGCGCCGAAGGGGATCACCGATCCCGTGCCCGTGGTGCTCGTGATGCGCGCCTTCGAGCTCGCAGAAGCCCCCGAGGTCGAAGTCGACACGACAGTGCAGGCGAGGGCACTGCTCGACCGGATAGCGAGGCTCGGCTTCATCGGCAGAGAGCTCAGTCTGCCGGATGTTACTGCGCTCGCCGCGTGGTCGGGGTGCTGCCGCCGATGTCGGGCTGGGAATCAGTCGGTGTGGTCGACGCAGCGTCGCTCCGCCAGGTGGCTGCCGACGGCATCGCGAGGGTAGCCGAAGCCCTGCCTGAGAATCCAGGTGAGCTGGTGGTGCAGCAGGTGCGCGGCGCGGTGTGGGGTGCTGAGATTGCGCCGGGGCTCCCGGCGGCCGCTGCGTTTGCCGGTGAAACGCTCGGCTTCTTCAGCGGTGACGATCCCGCACGGCTCTCAAAATCTCTCACTTGGACCCGGCTCAGCACGGGCCGTGGCCACGTTCTCGTCAGGTCATTGCTCGGATAGTCGCTCCGGTCAGCAGGATCCAGGATCCTTGAGCTAAGATAGTGAGGTCAACCAGAGGAGTGTTTTCATGGCAAATGTCAACGGGATCATCGATCCGCCCATCGACGAGCTACTCGCGAAGGTGGATTCGAAGTACGCTCTGGTGATCTTCGCATCCCAGCGCGCGCGTCAGATCAACGATTACTACACGGATCTGCACGACGGCAACCTGTTCGACAACGTTGGCCCGCTTGTGGATTCATCGGTCGACGATAAGCCGCTGTCGATCGCGCTGCACGAGGTCGTCGAGGGCAAGCTCACGATGACGAAGCGCGCCGAGTAGTACTCTCGCGTAACTTTTGACTGCAACCGCAGTTTTGTCGGTGGCGTCGGATACCCTGGAAAGGGCCCGGCGCCACCGGCGTTTTTAGGCCTCAATGGCTCTGGATCATTCGATCCAGGATCGTCCCCACCTGTTTCCAATGTGCGAGGAGCACCGTGTCACTGCGCCAGTTCACTTCCGAGTCCGTGACCGAGGGTCACCCGGATAAGATCTGTGATCGAATCTCAGACTCCATCCTTGATGCGATGCTGAAGCAGGATCCGGGAGCGCGCGTCGCGGTTGAAACGCTCGTCACGACCGGCCTCGTGCATGTTGCGGGCGAGGTCACCACCTCGGGCTATGTTGAGATCCCGCAGATCGTGCGCGAGGCCGTGCGCGAGATCGGCTACACCAGCTCAGACATGGGCTTTGACGGATCATCCTGCGGGGTCTCGGTGTCGATCGGGCAGCAATCTCCGGACATCGCGAACGGAGTCGATGCCTCGCTTGAGCAGCGCACCGGCGAAACGGATGACGGGCTGAGCCGTCAGGGCGCGGGCGACCAGGGGATCATGTTCGGCTTCGCCACCGATGAGACTCCCGAACTGCATCCGCTGCCCAGCTGGATCGCGCATCGCCTTGCCGAACGGCTCGCTGATGTCCGCAAGAGCGGTCAGATCCCCGAGCTCCGGCCAGACGGTAAGACCCAGGTTACGATCGGCTACGACGGCGACCGTGCAGCGACCGTTGAAGCGGTAGTCGTCTCGACCCAGCACCACCCGAGCATTTCGCAGCCGGCGCTGCATGATGTTATCGCCCGCGAGGTCATCCGGCCGGTACTCGACCGCGTCGAACTCGCGAGCGACAACGCCAACTTCTTCATTAATCCGGCAGGGCCGTTTGTGGTCGGTGGTCCGATGGGTGACGCCGGGCTCACCGGGCGAAAGATTATCATCGATACCTACGGCGGGGTCAGCCGTCACGGCGGCGGCGCGTTCAGCGGCAAGGATCCGTCGAAGGTCGACCGTTCCGCGGCGTACGCGATGCGCTGGGTCGCGAAGCACGTTGTTCGTGCCGGGCTCGCCAAGCGCGCCGAACTGCAGGTGGCCTATGCGATCGGCCGCGCACACCCTGTCGGGCTCTACATCGAGACCTTTGGCACCGAGACCGTGCCCCGCGAGCGCATCGAGGCCGCCGTTCGTGAGATCTTCGATCTGCGCCCGCTCGCGATCATTCGTGACCTGCAGTTGCTGCGGCCCATTTACGCGAAGACGAGCGCCTACGGTCACTTCGGCCGCGAGCTGCCAGAGTTCACCTGGGAGGCCACGCCGCGCGTCGCGGAACTGCGCGCCGCCGCAGGTGTGTAGCTGATAGTGGGGGTTCCAGCT
Organism: Leucobacter insecticola; assembly: GCF_011382965.1. NCBI lineage: Bacteria > Bacillati > Actinomycetota > Actinomycetes > Micrococcales > Microbacteriaceae > Leucobacter > Leucobacter insecticola. Next base: position 1,782,226 of record NZ_CP049934.1, read on the forward strand.
TGTCTGCGGAAGTCGGCGTAGCCGGGGAGAATGCGGTCCCCGAGGCACACTGGGGTGGGTACACCTGGGCAGAAGCCGCTGGGGGTCGAGCGGTTGCGCAGGTGTTGCTCGACTCTGCGCTGCCACAGCTCGACCACCTGTTCGATTACGCGGTGCCCGCAGAGTTCGCGGAGACGATTCGGGTTGGACAGCGGGTGCGTGTGCCGTTTCGCTCGCAGAGCCGCAAGACCTTCGGCTACGTCATTGGCTTCGTGGAGCGTAGCGAGTTCGGTGGGGAGCTCTCGCCCATCGCCGACATCGTCACCGAGGTGCCGCAGCTCACTCCAGACGTGTGGCGGCTCGCACGGGCTGTAGCGGATCGGGCCGGGGGATCCGCCGGTGACATATTGCGGCTCGCGATCCCGACCCGGCAGGTGCGCGTCGAAAAGAAACACCTGGCCGCGCTTGCGGAGGCCGCTGCGGCAGAGACGCCTGTTGCCAACCGGCCCGCGCAGGCGCCGGATCCTGAGCCCGCCGCTGCAACATCAGCACCCCCGGAAACCAAGATCGCTGCCGAGCTCGTGAAGGGCGCGCGACTGTCGCACACGGCGTCTCACTCGCCGGAACGCCTGCACACGGGCGAGTGGGTGGGTGGCTGGGCGGCGCAGCTCGCGCGGGTGGCTCTTGGCGTGTTCGAGCTTGGCCGCAGCGTAATCCTCGTCACCCCCGACTACCGAGATCTGGATCAGCTGCGCGATGCGCTCACGGCGCTTGGCCATCCAGATTTCGTGCGGGTCGATTCCCGCCAGTCGAACTCTGAGCGCTACGCGAGCTTCCTACGCGCGCTTGATCCCGAGCCTCGGGTCATTCTCGGCAACCGCTCCGCGGTGTACGCGCCCGCATTCAATTTGGGGGCGGTGGTGACCTGGGACGACGGGGATCCCGTGCTCGCCGAACCGCTTGCCCCTTATGTGCACGCGCGTGATTCGGCGCTGATTCGCGCGGAGCAATCGGGTGCCGGGCTGTTGTTTGCTGGGCACGTGCGCAGTGCCGAGGTGCAGCGGCTCGTGGATCTCGGCTATGTGCTCGCGCAGGTGCACCCGCCGCGCCGCACGCGGGTGTTTCACGCTGATGCGGCCCGTGCGCCCGACGCGTTTGCTGGGCGGGTACCCGAGTTTGCCGCGCAGACGATTCGTGAGGGGCTGAAGACTGGCCCCGTGCTCGTGCAGGTAGCGACCCCCGGTTATGCACCGGTGGCGGTGTGCGGCGACTGCGGCGACCTTGCCCGCTGCGGCAGCTGTGCCGGGCCGATTGGGTTCCGGGTGGTTGGGCGCGCGTCGTGCCGCTGGTGCGGCGAGTACGCGAATGCGTGGCGCTGTGGCAGCTGCGACAGTGCCCGGTTACAAGAGCGCGGCATGGGGTCGGCGCGCACCGTGGAGCAGTTCGAACGGCAATTTGCCGGGGTGCGGGTGCTGCTGAGTGACGGCGAACACCCGCGAGAGCGCGTCGATGCGCGCCCTGCTCTCGTTGTGGCGACCCGCGGCGCCGAACCGCTGGCCGCCGGGGGATACCGCGCCGTGGTGCTGCTCGACGCGGAGCGCCTGCTCGGCATCGAGACACTGCGGGCGGGTGAAGACTGCATGCGCTGGTGGGAGAATGCTGCGGCGCTTGCTGCGCCCGACGGCATGTGCCTGATGGCGTCGGGCGGCGGGCCTGTGGTCACCGCGTTTGTGACGGGTCGCAGCGACGAATGGCTGCGGGGCGAATTACGGGATCGCCACGCGCTGCGTTACCCGCCGGCCGTGCGAGTGGCGAGCGTGAGTGGCGGATCCGAAGAGGTCGCGCGGGCGTTGGAGACGATCGCGGAGATCCCGGGCGTTGACTACCTGGGGCCGGCACCCGTGCCCCAGCAGATTGGCGGGAATGCGGGACCCGGCGGCGGATCGCGGCAGGCTGGCGGGCTCTCGGCTCACCTCGTGCGAGCGATCGTCCGCTTCGACTACGGACATGGCGCTGAGGTCGCGAAGCGTCTGCGCGGCGCCCTCGTAGCTGACGCTGCGGGATCCAACTCCCGGACCCGCGGCCGCACCCCCGGTCGCGCCCGCCCCGAGGCTCTCCGCCTCCGCTTCGACGACCGCGGTGTGTTCGACGGCTAACCAGATACTCTCACGCCCGCGGCGAGGTCCCACGATAGTTGCGAGGTCCCATGATAGTTGCGAGGTCCCACATAATTTACGCTTGGTTTTCGTGGGACCTCGCCATAATCGTGGGACCTCACCAGAGTCTCTCGCTCTGCGCAATAGCTCGAGCTACCAGTTCCACTGGCCCGAGTCCCAAACCCCAAGCCGACTCTAGTCTCGCGGATACTTCGCGACGTATTCCTCAATTACGACACCTGCTTCGAACGAGCGGGCTGGCGCCCCTCAACCCCGCAGTCGCTCGGCGACGAAATCAACGTCCTTGTCGCCGCGCCCCGAGAGATTCGCAATGATGATCCCGTCACGCGGCATGCTCGGTGCGAGCTTGATCGCTTGGGCGAGCGCGTGCGCGGATTCGAGCGCAGGAATGATCCCTTCCTTGCGGGTGAGAAGCTGAAAGGCCGCCAGGGCTTCCTCATCGGTGACGGACACGTACTCGGCGCGGCCAATCTGTTCGAGGTGCGCGTGCTGCGGCCCAACTCCCGGGTAGTCGATCCCGGAGGCGATCGAGTGCACCGATGATGCGTTGCCGTCTGCATCCTGCAGTACCTTCGTTTTCATGCCGTGCAGGGTGCCGGGGGTGCCGAGCGTCATGGTGGCCGCGTGCCGATCCCCGTCGAGGCCTTCACCCGCGGGCTCGACACCGATGATGCGCACCGACTCGTCTTCAAGGAAGGCGTCGAAGAGTCCCATCGCGTTGGATCCGCCACCGACCGAGGCAACGAGCACATCGGGTAGGCGGCCCTCGGCTTGCAGGATCTGGGCGCGCGCCTCGCGGCCCACAACTGACTGGAAATCGCGCACCATCGAGGGGTAGGGGTGGGGACCCACGACCGAGCCGATCGCAAAGAAATACTCGTCGGGTGCGGAAGCGTAGACAGCGAATGCCGAGTCAACCGCCTCCTTGAGCGAGCGGCCGCCCTCCTCAACCGCGACGACCTTGGCTCCGAGCAGCTCCATCCGCACGACGTTCGGGTGCTGCTTTGCGATATCGATCGCACCCATGTGGATCTCGCACTCGAGCCCCACCAGCGCCGCCGCGGTGGCGAGGGCGACGCCGTGCTGCCCAGCCCCGGTCTCCGCGATCAGCTTCTTCTTGCCCATACGCTTTGCGAGCAGCGCCTCGCCAAGACAGTGATTGATCTTGTGGGCGCCGGTGTGGTTCAGATCCTCGCGCTTCAGGTAGATCCTCGCACCGCCCAGCTCCTCGCTGAGGTTCTCGGCGAAGTAGAGCAGCGAGGGGCGGCCAACGTAGCGGCTGAGCAGTGCCTGGAGCTGATCCTGAAACTCGGGATCCTGGGCGGCCTCGATATACGCCTCGGCCACTGCGGCGATCGGCTCAGCGAGGAACGGGGGCAAGTCGGCGCCCCCGAATTCGCCGAAGAATCCCGCGGAGTCTGCGCGGTAGCGAGAGGGAGATAGGGTCTCGGTCATGGTTCAGTGGTCCTTTGCTTCATTGCGCCACTCGTAAACAAAAACACCGCCTACGAGTAGACGGTGTCGGGTGTATGCAGATGCGTACGGGGAACCGCCCTAGGCGGCCCACCACTGCTGTACGTTGTGCATGACCAGTAGTGTAGCAGCAGCGTGTCGACATCGCGGGAAAACTGGGAAAGCTACCTCTACTCCGGAGTGTGTGGCGCCAACCCGGCACCAGCGAAAGCTGCGAGAATAGCGGGATGCGGATCGTCTTTGCGGGAACCCCCGAGTTTGCCGTGCCCAGTCTGCGGGCTCGCGCTGAGACACTCGGGCTCCGTTTTGAGAACCGAGAGGTCTCTGATGGCTGATCTCGAAACGGTGGTTGGTGCACAGCCACTCGCGGAGTGGGAGTTCGCGGGTCAGCTGCGGCACTCCCAAGCTGCGATCCTTGACGCGGTCGATGTTGTTTCCGGATCTCCGCTTCACATTGTGGCTCCGCCAGGCTCCGGCAAAACGCTGGTGGGGTTGCTCTTGGCGATGCGCGCCGGTGCGCCAGCGCTTGTGCTGTCTCCCACGACAACGATCCGCGGTCAGTGGGCAAAAACGGCACGGCAACTCGCGGCCCGCACCTGGGGTGAGGATGAACCACAGGTGCCGTTGGCGGAGGTATCAGAGGACCCGCGAGCGATCGGGGATCTGACCGCGCTGACCTATCAGATGCTTGGGACAATCGACTCGAGTAGCCCATTCGATCAACTCGCTGAGCGCGCGTGGGTCGCCGAACTTGTTGAAGGTGGGCGCTCGATTCCTGACGCTGAATCCTGGCTCGAACACCTTGCGCAGGCAAACCCGAAGGCGCATCGCCAGGGGATCCGACGTCGGGCCGGTCGACTACGCAAAGAAGTTGTGCGTGAGGATCCTTCGCGCCTCGAAGAGGCCTTGCACCCGAATGCCCGCGAACTCATCGAACGTCTCGTCGAGCGTGGGGTGACCACGCTGATTCTTGATGAGTGTCACCACCTTCTCGACTACTGGGCGATCGTTGTTCATTGTCTCGCTGGCCGGATTCGCGAGCGTGGAGTTGAGCCGGTCATTGTTGGGTTGACCGCGACGCTGCCGTCTGAAGAAGACCAGGAAGCCTACGAAAACTACACCGGACTTCTCGGAGACGTCGACTATGAGGTTCCCACGCCCGCCGTTGTCAAGGAGGGTAATCTTGCGCCCTACCGTGATGCGGTGTGGTTCGTGACGCCGGAGGACGATGAACTGGAGTTCTTGAGCGCGCAGCAGTCCCGATTCGAGGCGTTAGTGAAGGGCATTCTCGAGACCCCGGAGGGGGTGGAGTTTCTTGCCCAGAAACTGTGTGGTCAGAGATTCCTTAATTTGAAGTCGACGGAGCGGGATCGACGTCTCGCTGAAGCTTTCAAACTCGATTTCGCGTTTACGGAAGCGGCTGCGGCTGTCTTAGCTGAGGTCTCTCCAGGGCACCTGCTGCTGCGCACGCTCGGCCATGATGCGCCGCGCGGTGCGACAATGGAACAGCGCATCCGCGTGCTTGCGCGATATGCGCTGGAGCACATGCTGCCCGACCCCGCGCGTGAGCAGCTTTGGAAAGACACGCGGGGTCTGCTGTCAGATCTCGGGTATCACCTGACCGACCGGGGGATTCGCCGCGGGCGAGACCCCGTCGACCAGGTGCTCGCGACATCGCGTTCCAAAGACTTGGCGGTGGGGGAGATCCTGCGCCTTGAGATGAGCCGCGAGGTCAGAGAAGAAATTCGCGCGGTGGTCATCTTGGATTTTGCCGTGCACGGACACGGTGTCGGTTCTGGCCGCGGTAGGGCCGGAGCGTTACGGTGTTTCGATTCTGTTGTCGAGGATCCGACACTTCACGCTTTTCGACCGGTTCTGATGACAGCACAACATCTGCGCATCGCGGCCCGGGACGCGGCAATTCTTGTGCCGAAACTGCGGGAGAAACTCAATGCGGAAGTTGCGGTAAGTGCAGAACACAACGGCGTGTTGACCCTCGAAACACCGGGCACCGGCACATCCGCCCTGGTCGAGGCCGTCTCGCAGATGATCGCCGAAGGGGTGGTACGGCTCCTCGTAGGTACACGGGGCCTCTTGGGTGAAGGGTGGGACTGCCCCGCTATCAACACGCTGATTGACCTGTCGACTTCTTCGACCTCCGCTGCAACACAACAGCTCCGAGGACGCTCGCTGCGCATTGATCCCGGCTGGCCCGCAAAGGTCGCGCACAACTGGACGGTCACCTGCCTGCCGAAGGCACGAAGCTCAATCGAGGGAGCCAGCGATGTTGCTCGGATGCGCAGAAAACAAAGCAAGTCATGGGGCATTACGGTGACGGAACCGGCCTCAGTGGTTCGTGGTTTAGGACACACCCTCACGGTTGCCCAGATAGGGCAGCTCGAGCAGATTCTCGACAAAGTTGCGACGGCGCGAGACGTGCGATGGCTCAACAGTGAAACTGAACGCACGCTGCCTTCACGCCAGCACACCCGCGACCGCTGGGGCATCGGTGAACCCTACCTCGGACAGGAACGCCGACAACTCGTTGCGCGCGCCGAAACCGCTGGTGTGCTTCGAAGCCCACCGACTCTCGATGTGCTGTTGCTCATGCTGTTGGGGGGTGCGGGCGGAATATTCGTCGAAGCATTGCGTGTGGCGCTTCGCGCCTCCCAGGGAGACGCATGGGTCACACTGATTATTGCTGCACTGGGCATAGCACTCTTCACGTATCTGGCACGCGATTCGATCCGCTCGCTTTTCCAGGGACTTCGCTCATTTGCGCTTCCGGGGAGTGCCTACCAGGGCGCGGCTCTTGCGCTTGCCCGAACCCTGCACCGCCGGGGTGACTCCCGGGCGTTCGGTCGTGCAAACATTGTGGTGGCTCAGGTAATGGCAACACCGCGGGTGGTTGCCCATCACCTTGTCGAGGTGAAAGGCGGCAACATCGCCGAGCAGCAGGCGATTCTTGGTGGTCTGAGAGAAATATTCGGCCCGATACGCACACCGAGATTCCTTCTTGAGGTCGGACAATCGCAGCTGAAGTGGCCGACAGCGCTCACCTGGTTTGCCGGCCTGATCACGCGGCTTCTGACCCGGCGCTCCCGTTTTGTCAACGTGCCTCGTGGGGTCGCACGCCGTCGGGAAGACGCTATGGTGTTTGCCGAAGAATGGCGGAGAAGTGTTGGCCCGTGTGTGCTGCACGAGATCAACTCGTCGGATCAGCTTTCGCTCCTCACGCGTGCTCGGCGCAGTAACGGGCCAGCGCTCGACCGTTCCGTCGTTCGGGATGTCTGGGCATAGTCCAGCGTGTCGCCCCCGCCGTAACCCGGCACCCGCGAAAGCTGCGAGAATAGCGGGATGCGGATCGTCTTTGCGGGAACCCCCGAGTTTGCCGTGCCCAGTCTGCGGGCACTGCTCAATGCTGGCCACGAGGTTGTCGGGGCGGTGACCCGCGAGGACGCGCCCCTGGGGCGTAAGCGTGTGCTCACCCCGTCCCCGGTCGCTGTTGTAGCCGCGGAGGCCGGGATCCCGACGCTCAAGGCGAACCGGCTCGGCGAAGAGGCCACGGCTTGGGTTCAGGATCTCGCTCCCGATCTTGGCGTGATCGTCGCCTACGGTGGGCTCGTGCGCGAGCCACTGCTCTCGCTGCCGCGGCTCGGCTGGGTGAATCTGCACTTTTCCGAGCTGCCCAGGTGGCGCGGGGCGGCTCCCGTGCAGCGGGCGCTGCAGGCGGGCGAACAGCGCCTCGGTGTCACGGTGTTTCGGCTGGTCGCCGCCCTCGACGCTGGCGACGTGCTCACCCGCGACGCGAGTGACTTCCCCGCGGGGACCCCGGCAGGTGAAGCGCTCGCCGCACTCGCTGAGAGTGGCACGGGCGCGCTGCTCGCGGCGGTTGATGGGCTCGGAAGCGGTGCACTGACGGGTGAGCCGCAGACGGGTGAGCCGAGTTATGCGCACAAGCTTGAGCGGGAAGACGGACGGCTTGACCTCACGCTGCCTGCCGCCCAAGTGCTCGCCCACTGGGCTGGAGTGACCCCGGAGCCCGGCGCGTTCGTGATGGTGGATGAGAAACCATTGAAGGTCTTAAGCTTGCGGGCCGTGGAACGTGGCGATGAGATTCAGGATCCTGCCACGGCCTCGATCCGCGGCGGCAGGGCGATCCTGCAGCTTGCCGACGGTGACCTCGAACTCGAGCGCGTGCAGCCGGCGGGCAAAGCGGCGATGGACGGTGCGGCGTGGCTTCGTGGCCGCGGCGGGAAAGCGGTGGTGCGATGAGTGAGCGCGGTGGCGGACAGAGCCGGCGGCAACGCGAGCCGAATAGGCAGCGGCCGAGGGTGCGGATCTCACCGGCGCGTCTCGTCGCATATGACGTGCTCCGCGATGTTGAGGATCGTGACGCCTACGCGAACCTGGCGCTGCCCTCCAGGATCCGCGAGGCGAGGCTCGACGGGCGCGACGCGGCGCTTGCAACCGAGCTTGCGGCAGGGGCGCTGCGTGGCCGCGGCAGATACGATCGGATCATTGAGTTGGCTGCGAATCGCCCCGCGAGCGAGATCGACTCGCGCACCCTGAACGTGCTGCGGCTCGGCGCGCACCAGTTGCTTTCGATGCGCACGGCGGATCACGCCGCGGTGAACGAGAGTGTTGAGTTGCAGCGCCGCGTTGCGAACCAAGGTGCCGCGGGCTTTGTGAACGGCGTGCTGCGCACGATCGGGCGCGCGTCGAGCGAGGAGTGGGATGCGCGAATCGATGAGGCGGCCGAATCGCGTGATGCCGCGCTTGCCGCGCGCACCTCTCACCCGGTGTGGGTGCTGCGGGCGCTCAGGGATGCGCTGCGCGCTGAGGGCGAGAAGATGAGCTTGAGGATCTGCTCGGGGCAGACAATGTGCCACCGCGCGTCAGCCTGGTCGTCCTTCCCGGTTGGGAGGCCGCCACCGCTGATGACCTCGCGGCGCAGGGGCCTTCGCCACTCGGCATGGAACTCGCGGGAGGTGATCCGGTCCCCGTGATCGAGGAGCTGGGTCTTCCCGAGGGCGTGGTCCGGGTTCAGGATCAGGGCTCGCAGCTCGCGGCGCTCGCGCTCACCCGCGCGCGTCCGGTTGTGGCTGGGGAGCGATGGCTCGATCTGTGCGCCGGCCCCGGTGGAAAGAGCGCGCTGCTGGGCGCTGAGGCGCTGCGCGGTGGCGCAAGGGTACGGGCGAACGAGGTGTCCGCGCACCGCGCGGAACTGGTGCGGCGGTCCGTTACTGCGGTCGCAGACGGGGTTGAAGTTGTGAGTCATGATGGCCGCGACGATGACGCGTACAGGGATCGCGGCGCACGAGCCCAAGACGCGCTGTTCGACCGGATCCTGGTCGATGCACCCTGTTCCGGGCTCGGAGCCCTTCGACGCCGCCCGGAAGCCAGATGGCGCAAGCAACCGAATGATCTTCCGGTGCTGACTGCGCTGCAGGGTGAGCTGCTGGATGCGGCCACCCAGCACCTCGCCCCGGGAGGTGTGCTCGCCTACGTCACCTGTTCGCCGCACATCGCTGAGACCCGCGTGACGGTTGACCGGCTGTTGAAGCGCCACCCCGAGATCCGCGAGCTCGACGCGAAGGCGACGATCCGCGAGATTGCCCGTGGCGACGTGGATCTTGCTGGCGATGCCCTGAGCGCGCAACTGTGGCCGCACCGCCACGGCACCGACGCGATGTTTATCGCACTGCTTGAGCGGGCGCGGTAAGGCGTGTCCCCAAAAAAGCTCTAGGTGAATGTCGGTGGCCAGTTTTACTCTGTTTCTATGACAACCAGCACACTGTCGTCTGGGGAATCTCGCGAGGATCGCCTCGCCGGATCGCCCGCGCCTATGGGCGGCATGCGCGTGTTCGTTCAGGTGCTGATCAACACCGCGGTTGCCAACCTCACCACCAACTTCCTCTGGTTCGCTGTTGTGTTCTGGGTGTATCTGGAGACGCGCAGCATCCTCGCGACGGGAGTGCTCGGCGGTGCCTACATGATTCTGCTCGCCATATTCTCGATGTGGTTTGGATCCCTCGTGGACCGCTTGCACAAGAAGCGAGTGATGCTGATCTCCGCGTGGTCATCGTTTGTCGCCTTCGGGATCGGCTGCGCGATGTACTTCTCGATGCGGGAAGACACGCTTCTTAACCTTCAGGGGCCCTGGTTCTGGATCTTCACGCTCGTTCTGCTCGCCGGGTGCGTGGTTGAGATGCTGCGCAATCTTGCGCTCTCCACCACGGTGACCCTGCTTGTGCCGCCGGAGCGTCACGCGAACGCGAACGGGCTTGTCGGTACGGTGCAGGGGATCGCCTTCATTGCAACGAGCGTGTTTAGCGGGCTCTCCGTCGGTTTGCTCGGCATGGGGTGGACCATGGTGATCGCTACCGTGTGCGTCGCGATCCCGATCCTGCATTTGCACCTGCTGAAGATTTCTGAGCCCGAGATTGTGCGGGATCCGAATCGGAGCGCCGTCGATTTCAGAGGCGGTATGCAGGCGATGCTCGCGGTTCCCGGGCTCTTCGCGCTCGTACTGTTCACGATGCTGAACAACCTCTCCGGTGGGATGTTCATGGCGCTGCTCGATCCCTACGGGCTCAACATGTTTCCCGTAGAAATCTGGGGGATCGTGTTTGGCCTGGCCTCGACAGGTTTCATTGTGGGTGGCATCGTGGTTGCCAAATGGGGGCTCGGTGCCAACCCGATCCGCACGATGCTGATCCTCGTGGGAGTGCTCGGGGTGCTCGGCATGGTGTTCACGCTGCGCGAGTGGCCGTGGCTGTTCATCACTGGCATCTGGCTGTTCATGGCGATGATGCCCGCGGTCGAGGCCGCTGAACAGACCGTGATTCAGCGGGTGGTGCCGTTTGAGAAGCAGGGCCGTGTGTTTGGGCTCGCGATGACCTTTGAAGCGGCCGCAGCCCCGATCACCTCGCTGCTGATCGCACCGATCGCAGAGTTCTGGGTGGTGCCCTACATGTCTGGGCAAGCGGGGGAGGCTCGCTGGGCGTGGGCCCTGGGAGAAGGAGAAAGTCGCGGTATCGCGCTCATTTTCCTGGTGTCCGGGGCGCTGATGCTGCTGCTCGCGGTGGGAGCATCCCTCACCCGCTCCTACCGCAAGCTGTCACAGAGTTTGCACGCCGCGGCGCCGCCGACTCCCGAGCCCGCGACACCGACCGAGGCCGCTACTCCCAGGTGACCTCCAGTGGTTCTTTTGAGAAGTCCACGTAGGGTGTGAGTAGGGAAACAAACATCGTCTGCGCCTTCTCGCGCTTGCCAGCCTTCTCAAATTCGTAGGTCACGTCGATACGGATGACGTCGTAGCTCGAGACGACGCTCGGGGTGGTATAGCTTGACTCGGGGGTGAGCGCGTTGAGCGCGGCATCCCCCTCAGTGGTGAGTTTGCGCTGCACGGTGCCATCAATCGGCTTCGCAATGGCCCGCAAATCGGAAAGATCGTTGCCGCAGGGAGTCGTCAACGCGGTCGAGGCGAGACATTCCGTCAGAGACGCGCGCACCAAATCGCGGAAGGTTGCGGTCGCTTCCTCGGTGAGCACCGCCTTGACGCCGTGCAGATCATTTGTGTCGTCGTCACCCAGCACAAAGATGTCACTGTCGCTGGAGACGGTGAAGTTCTTGTTTTCAAATGTGACCTGATACGCGCCGATGAACGCCTCTGCGTAGCTTTCTCCGGGCTCAACCCCGTTTATCTTGGTACCCAGCCCCCAAAGCCCGAGAGTGACATACCCACAAGGCCGTCAAAAATCACCCAGTCCTCTCCTCCATAGCCCCATACGGTGAAGTCACGGGTGATCGTCTCATCGCCAATATCAAACGTTGCCGGCACAATCACCTCGTGGTCGTCGAGCGTGTATGAGTCGTCCACATCGACGGAGATATTCGTGATCGGCGCCAGCTCTTGTGATGCAGCAAGCACCTCGTCGGTGAGGAGCTTGTTACTCGCGGTAGCGCCGACGAGCGCCTTGGCGGTCTTGGCATCACCCTCGGCGAGTGCGGTGAGATAGTCCTCGACGGCCTGCGTTGCTCCCGGGGAGGATGCTCCATACGTGGGCTCATCAATGTAAGGGCTAATGCTGCGGTTCGCGAGGGATCCAACGACGGCGATACCGCCGATAAGAATGAGGAGGAGCGCCACCGCGCCTGCGACGATGCCAATGATCGCACCGGTGGGGAGGCCCTTCCTGGGTGGCATCCCGCTCTGTAGGTACTGAGGCACCTGATGGAACTGAGGCACCTGATGGAACTGAGGCACCTGGTGGAACTGTGGTGCCTGATCTTGCGGGGCTTGATCCTGTGGTGGTTGATGGAACTGAGGCGCCTGATACTGCGGTGCTGGCTGATACACAGGAGGCGCGTACAGCGGTCTTTGCTCAAAAGTCTGGGCCGACTCAAAGTTCTGCGGCGGTTGCATGTCGGCGGGTGGTGCGAGCCCTGGCGACGGCGCGAGCCCATCTGGGATCTCGGAGGTGGGGTTGGGTTCCTGTGACGGATCCGTTTCACTCGGCTGCTGGGGATCCTGCGTATTGGTCATGCCTCTACTGTAGGGGGAGCCGAGGAGCGCCCCCATCTGTGTAGTCTTGAAACGTGAGCACACACCGCATTAATCCAAGCATCCTCTCCGCCGACTTCGTCAACCTTCAGGCTGAGCTTGAAGCAATCAGGACGGCGGATCTGGTTCACGTCGATGTGATGGATAACCATTTTGTGCCAAACCTCACGATGGGGCCGCCTGTCGTTGAACGGATCCAGGCCGTGTCACCGATCCCGCTTGACGTGCACCTCATGATCGCGGACGCGGATCGCTGGGCTCCCGGCTATGCGGAGCTCGGGGCGTACTCGGTGACCTTCCATGCGGAGGCGGCGGCGGAGCCGGTCGCCCTCGCCCGCAAGATCCGCCAGATCGGTGCGCGGGCGGGCATTGCGCTGAAGCCTGGCACCGATCCTGAACCGTATCTAGAGCTGCTGCCCGAATTCGACCAGGTACTGGTAATGACCGTTGAGCCGGGGTTCGGCGGTCAATCGTTTATGCCCGACATGATGCCAAAACTGCGCCGATTTGCTGACGCGAAGGCAAAGCTGGGGCTGGATCTCTGGCTGCAGGTCGACGGTGGGATTACCGTCGACACGATCGGGATCGCGGCCGAGGCCGGGGCAGATACCTTCGTTGCAGGATCCGCCGTTTATGGCGGCGTGCCCGAAGACCGGATCGCCAAGCTGCGTGCCGCCGTGGCAGCTCACGCACACTGATACGCTAGACGGGTGAAATCCTTCGATGACCTGTTCGCTGAGCTCAGCGATAAAGCGGCCACCCGCCCCGAGGGAAGCGATACTGTCGCAAGGCTCGACGCTGGCGTGCACGCCATCGGGAAGAAAATCGTGGAGGAAGCCGCCGAGGTTTGGATGGCTGCCGAGTACGAGTCCAAAGAGGCGTGCGCCGAAGAAATTAGCCAGCTGCTGTACCACCTGCAGGTCATGATGCTTGCAAAAGGCCTGAAGCTCGAGGACGTGTACACGCATCTCTAGCGTTGGTGCCACGGTCTTGACCCGAAGCGCCGACGCTTGCCGCTGATTTCTCACCCTGGCCGCACATCGGCCACCACGGAAGGACCCAACACCACCATGCTGCGCATTGCCGTACCGAACAAGGGCTCGCTCTCAGAGGTTGCCGCCGAGATGCTCGCCGAGGCCGGCTACTCTGGTCGCCGCGACAGCCGCACACTTGTGCACACCGATGCGCACAACGACGTTCAGTTTTTCTACCTCCGCCCCCGCGACATCGCAACCTACGTGAGCTCAGATGCGCTCGACGTTGGCATCACCGGGCGAGACCTGCTGCTTGACTCGGGATCCGGTGCCACCGAGATTGCGGAGCTCGACTTCGCTGACTCGACCTTCCGTTTTGCCGCGCCGGCTGGGGCGATATTTCCGAGATTACTGATCTCGCAGGACGCCGGGTCGCGACCAGCTACCCGAGGCTTGTCGATGACTTCCTGCGCGCGCGCGGGGTCGAAGCGACGCTCGTACAGCTTGACGGTGCCGTGGAGTCTGCGGTTGAGTTGGGCGTCGCCGATGCCGTGGCCGATGTCGTGTCTACGGGGGCGACGCTTCGGGCGGCCGGTCTCAAAATCTTTGGGCCAGTGATCCTCGAATCAACCGCGGTTCTGATCCGGGGCGAAAACGAGCACCCGGGGATCGCGCGCCTGCTGCGTCGCCTGCGCGGTGTGCTCGTCGCCCGCAAGTACGTGCTCATGGACTATGACCTGCCGGTCGAACAGCTGGACGCCGCGATCGCGATCGCGGGCGGCATCGAGTCGCCCACGGTTTCGCCCCTGCGGGATGAGAACTGGGTTGCCGTGCGCGTGATGGTCTGCGCAGATGAGGCGAATGACGTGATGGATCGTCTCTACGATCTGGGCGCGAAAGCTATCCTCGTGACCGCGATCCACGCCGCGCGCCTGTAGGAGGACGAAGATGTCACTTGCTACCCGAGTCATACCGTGCTTGGACGTCGCCGCGGGCAGAGTCGTCAAGGGCGTCAACTTCCTCAATCTGCGCGATGCGGGTGATCCGGTCGAGCTGGCCGCTCGCTACGCTGAACAGGGCGCTGACGAGCTGACCTTTCTCGATGTCACCGCCACCGTCGATGATCGCGCGACCACCTACGATGTGGTCCAGCGCACCGCGGAACAGGTATTCATTCCGCTGACGGTGGGCGGGGGAGTTCGTGAGGTTGACGATGTTGCGCGCCTGCTCGGGGTCGGTGCTGACAAAGTCGGGATCAACAGCGGTGCGATCGCCCGCCCCGCGGTGATCGGAGAGATTGCTGACCGCTTCGGATCCCAGGTGCTCGTGCTCTCCCTCGATGTGAAGCGGAGTCCGCGCACGCCCTCCGGGTTTGTGGTGACCACGCACGGAGGGAAGCGAGAGACCGATCTCGACGCGCTTGAATGGTGCAGGGAGGCCGTCGATCGGGGGCGGGCGAGCTGCTCGTGAACTCGATGGATGCCGATGGCACCCTCGCTGGTTTCGATCTTGAGTTGACGGCAGCGGTGCGTGCCCTCTCAGAAGTGCCGATCATTGCCTCGGGGGAGCCGGAAAGCTTGAACATTTTGCTCCCGCGGTCGATGCTGGCGCGGACGCTGTGCTTGCCGCCTCGGTGTTCCACGACGGCACTTTCACGGTGTCGCAGGTAAAGCGGGCGCTTGCCAGCGCGGGGCACACGGTGCGGTTGGTGCGGAGCGGCCCTGAGGCGTCGGCATGAACGCGCCGAACCCCGTGCCTGACTCGCTCGTTTTTGGCAGCGACGGACTGATCCCCGCGGTGATTCAGGACGATGCCTCGGGCGAGGTGCTCATGCTCGCCTGGATGGATCGCGAGGCGATCAGACGTACCTTGACAACGGGGCGCGTCACCTTTTGGTCGCGCTCCCGCCGCGAGTACTGGCGAAAGGGCGACACCTCGGGCCACCGTCAGTACGTGCGAAGTGTTGCTGCCGACTGCGACGGCGACACTCTGCTCGTGCGCGTGATCCAGATCGGTGCGGCCTGCCACACCGGTACCCGCAGCTGCTTCACCGACCGTGAGATCCCCGCCCTCGTCGGGGATCCTGAACCCTAGACGCTGCTCTGTGCTGCGCTGCGGAGCTCGGCGCTGCGCTGCAGAGCTCAGCTCTGCCGTGTGCACAAGTTGTCATTATGCGCTGCGTTAAGAACAAGCTGCGCACACAACGTCGGATGGCTCCCGCCCAGGATCGACGCGTTCAGCACTCGGCGGACAACATCAGGCCCGGTAAGCTGGTGCGGTGACTCTGACCACCACGCGCGCGGCCTTCGAGAGTGCCCGGGCTTCCCACGCCGTCCTTCCCGTCTGCCGAGAGGTGTTCGCAGATGCTGACACCCCGGTGGGGATTTACCGGAAGGTCGCCGGCAACCGCCCGGGAACCTTCCTGCTCGAATCAGCGGAGCAGGGCGGAGTGTGGACTCGTTTCAGCTTCGTCGGAGCCGGCAGCTTCGGGGTGCTCGGTGAGCGACACGGCCGGGCACACTGGCAGGCAAGCTCGAGTGGTCCGACGCTCGATGCCGAAAGGTTACTCCCCGGCGGTGTCGATTCGCTTGCCCCGGTAGCTGCACTGCGCGAGGTTTATGAGCGGTGGAGATCGCCACAGGTTCCCGGCCTCCCGCCGCTCGCAAGCGGGTTTGTTGGCTATCTTGGCTGGGACACCGTGCGCCAGTTCGAGCGGCTGGAGCACGGTCCCTCTGTGGGCCCGGGCTTGCCGGTGCAGGGACTCAGTTTTGTGTCCGAACTCGTGGTGATAGACCATCGTGAAGGTTCGTTGGTTCTGCTCGTGAACGTGTTGAACGACGGTGCGCTTGGGGGTGCTGCCGAGCAGCGCCACGGGGCGCAAACCGCCGACGAGCAGTGGGAGGATGCACAGACGCGACTCGATGCACTTCAGGCGGCGCTTGCGGCCCCCGAGGCGTCTCCACTCGGGCAGCTGGATCGCCTGGCCGAGCCGGATCCTGCGCGCCTCACGAGCACCCCCGAGTTTCTCGAATCGGTGAAAACCGCGAAGCAGTACATCGTTGATGGAGACATCTTTCAGGTCGTGCCATCGCAGCGCTTCGACCAAGAGTGCACCGCTGATCCGCTCGACGTCTACCGCGTGCTACGGCATCTGAACCCGAGCCCGTATCTCTATTTGCTGCAGCTTGAGGACGCCCAGGGTGAGCCTTTCTCGGTCGTCGGTTCGAGTCCCGAGGCCCTCGTGACCGTGCAGGAAGACGGGCACATCATGACGCATCCAATTGCGGGATCGCGGCCTCGCGGTGCGACGACCGAAGAGGATCAGCAGCACGAGCAGGACCTACTCGCCGACGAAAAGGAACGAGCGGAGCACCTGATGCTCGTAGATCTCGCGCGCAACGATCTACTGCGCGCATGTGAGCCCGACTCGGTTGAGGTTACCGAGTTCATGCGGATCGAACGGTTTAGTCACATTATGCACATCGTGTCGACGGTCGAGGGGCGGGCCCGTCCGGATCAGAATCCCGTCGATGTGTTTAGGGCGACCTTCCCCGCGGGCACACTCTCCGGCGCCCCAAAACCGCGCGCGCTGCAAATCATCGACGAGCTTGAGCCGGTGCAGCGGGGGGTCTACGGGGAGTCGTCGGGTATTTTGGACTCGGCGGCGCAGCTGACCTTGCCATCGCGATTCGCACGGCCACGATCAAGAACGGCGTGGCAATGGTGCAAGCGGGGCGGGGATCGTTGCCGACTCGCACCCCGAGGCTGAAGACGCGGAGTGCCGCAGCAAGGCCGCGGCTCCCCTTCGGGCTATCGCGATCGCGAACACCCTTCGCCCTCTCGCGGACACGCCAGCAGAAAGAGCCTAAGCGATGCGCACAAAACTCTGGACACTTGCAGGCATCGCGCTTACGGGCGCAGTCTCCCTGCTTGCCGGGGCGCAGACCTGGGTGTCGTTCATGCTCGACAGCAACCACTCTGTCGAGGTGTCGACAGGGCATGAAATCAACTCGGCGCTGTCGCCTGTCTCGATCGCGATCGTAGCCGCGGCCCTCGCGCTCACGATCGCCGGGCCCGTTTTTCGAAGGGTGCTGGGAGTGCTCGTGGCGTTGCTCGGGGCCGGTCTCGTGGCGCTCACATGGGCGGTGCTGGCCTCACCCATCGGCTCCGTTGCTGGCAAGATCACCGAGCTCACGGGGCTGACCGGCGGGGGTGGCGGGGACGGCGTGATCGTCACTTGGAGTCAGGTCACTTGGAGTCAGGTCTCGCCTTGGGCCTACACGAGCCTGATTGCGGGCCTTGTCGCCGTGCTACTGGGCGCCGCCGTCGTGATCTTGGGCGGCAAATGGGGGACCGCCGGCCGAAAGTACGATGCCGAGCGAAAGCTGCGGGCGAACACGGAATCCAAGCCGGATCGCATCTCTGACTGGGACTTGCTCTCAGACGGTGATGATCCGAGTGGCGAGGAAGAGCGGGGCGAGAATATCCGCTAGGCTGGAACCGTACACGTAGGTCTTAAGAGGAGATTCATGACTTCCCAGCACGAAGAACCCGGCCACGGCGATTCGCCCGCCGCATGGACGGCAGTTGTAGTGATGCTGATCGGTATCGCGGCCGGTGCCGTATTCTTCTTCCTGAATATGCCCACCCTGGTTTGGGTGTGCGTAGGTGTCGTTGCCTTGGGCATCATTCTCGGGTTCGTGCTTTCGAAAGCCGGATATGGTGTGAACGGCCCGAAGTACTCCCCTAAGACGCACGACTAAGGTGCTCGAGCAACTCCTCGCGGGTGCCCTCGAAGACGCGAACACCCGCAGGCGTGAGCGTCCCTACGCCGACGTCGAAACCGAAGCCCTCAGGCGACCCGCGCCTCTCGATGCCCTCGCAGCGCTCGCGCCTGCCGATCATGTGAAAGTGATCGCGGAGGTGAAACGCGCGAGTCCCTCGCGTGGTGATCTCGCTGAAATTGCGGAACCTCAGGCTCTCGCCGCCCAGTATGAAGCTGGCGGTGCGAGCGTCGTCAGCGTGCTGACAGAGGGGCGAAAATTCAAGGGTTCGCTCGCAGATCTTGAGGCTGTGCGGAAAGCCGTGAGCATTCCGGTTCTCCGGAAAGACTTTATTGGCGATGAGTACCAGGTGCTTGAGGCGCGCGCTTCCGGCGCCGATTTGGTTCTTCTCATCGTTGCGGCGCTTCCTCAAGATAGGCTCGTGCGCCTGCACGCGCTGATACGCGAACTCGGTATGACCCCGCTAGTGGAGACCCACTCCGAAGAGGAAGTCGCCCGCGCAGTGGATCTCGGAGCCCAGCTCGTTGGAGTGAACGCCAGGGACCTCAGCACCTTCGAACTCGACCGTGATCTCTTCGGCCGTGTTGCCGATCAGATTCCCGCGGGAGTGATCCGCGTGGCTGAATCGGCCGTGCTCAGTCTGAGCGATGTACAGCACTACCGCGCGGCCGGAGCCGATGCGGTGCTCGTTGGAGAAGCGCTCGTGACGGGTGACCCTATTGCTACGCTAGCTTCCTACACCAGCGTCTAACTACCTGACGATCGACCCATGTGAGGCGGATATGAATTCCCAGCAACCTGGCGACGCCACCGCACTACGCGCGCAGATGGGTCCCTTTTTCGGCGATTTTGGGGGCCGCTACATGCCGGAGTCCCTGATCGCCGCGATTGATGAGCTCGCTGCGGCGTATGATGACGCCAAACGGGATCCGGAGTTCCGGGCGGAGCTCACTGAGCTGCTGCATTCCTATGCGGGTCGACCCTCGCCGATCACTGAGGTGCCGAGGTTTGCGGAGCACGCGGGCGGTGCGCGCGTTTTCTTGAAGCGCGAGGACCTGAATCACACCGGATCCCACAAGATCAACAACGTGCTTGGCCAGGCCCTGCTGACGAAGAAGCTCGGCAAGACGCGCGTGATTGCCGAAACCGGTGCCGGCCAGCACGGTGTCGCCACCGCCACCGCCGCCGCGCTTTTTGGTTTCGAGTGCACAATCTATATGGGTGAAGTTGACACCGAGAGGCAGGCTCTGAACGTCGCCAGAATGCGGCTGCTCGGCGCCGAAGTCATTCCGGTGACGACCGGATCGCGCACGCTGAAAGACGCGATCAACGAGGCGTACCGCGATTGGGTTGCGAGTGTAGAGACGACCAACTACATCTTCGGCACCGCCGCTGGCCCCCATCCCTTCCCAGGCATGGTGCGAGATTTCCAGAAGATCATTTCCGAAGAGGCGCGCGAGCAGCTCTTGGCGAAGACTGGGCGACTGCCCGATGCGGTGGTCGCGTGCGTCGGTGGTGGCTCGAACGCGATCGGAATGTTCGATGCGTTCCTCGACGATGAGGGAGTGCGAATTTACGGTGTCGAAGCGGCAGGCGACGGCGTCGACACGGATCGGCACGCGGCATCGATTGAACGAGGCCGGCCCGGGATCCTGCACGGCGCAAAAACCTATGTGCTGCAAGATGAGGATGGACAGACGATCGAGTCGCACTCGATCTCCGCGGGGCTCGATTACCCGGGTGTGGGACCCGCCCACGCCTGGCTCGCAGATATCGGGCGCGCCGAATACATTCCAGCGACAGACGCGGAGGCCATGGAGGCGTTTCGTCTTCTGAGTCGCACAGAGGGAATTATTCCGGCAATCGAGTCGGCACATGCGCTCGCGGGGCGATGCGGATCGGGCGCGAGCTCGGACCGGATGCGATCATCGCAATCAGTCTCTCAGGGCGCGGAGATAAGGACATGGAGACCGCCGGCCGCTACTTCGGTTTGCTTGACGGCAGTGAAGGAGCTGAGGCGTGACGAACGAGATCTCGCCGGTCGCGCGTGCGATCAGGAATGCACAGCAGGATCGCGCGGGCGCGCTGATCGGATACCTCCCGGTCGGGTTTCCCGATCTCGACACGAGCATTGACGCGGCAATCGCGATGGCGAAAAACGGCGTCGACGTGATCGAACTCGGCGTGCCCTACTCGGATCCGGTGATGGATGGCCTGGTGATCCAGGAGGCGACCAACACAGCGCTCGCTCGCGGCTTCAGCCTGCCTGACGTCTTCGAAGCGATCCGCCGGGTGCGCGCCGCGGTTGATGTGCCGGTCCTCGTGATGACCTACTGGAACCCGGTGCTCCAGTACGGCGTCGAAAGGTTTGCGCGTGATCTCGTGGCGGCCGGGGAGCAGGACTCATTACCCCCGACATTACCCCCGATTCAGCGCATGACTGGATCACGGTGAGTGAGCAGTTTGGCCTCGATCGCGTGTTTCTCGCGGCCCCGAGCTCCAGCGACGAGCGTCTGCGGCTTGTCGCCGAGGCGACGACCGGTTTCGTCTACACGGTCAGTACGATGGGGATCACCGGCGAGCGGGCACAGCTCGACGCCGCGGCACGCGGGCTGACCGCTCGCTTGCGCGCGCAGGGAGCAGACCTTGCCTGCGTGGGAATCGGTATTTCCACGGCTGAGCAAGTCGCTGCGGCACTCGAGTACGCTGATGGTGCCATTGTGGGAACGGTGTTTGTGAAGTCCCTTCGCGACGGCGGCGTAAACCAGCTTGCGTCAACCGTGCGTGAGATCGCCATCGGCACAACGCGCGCATAAACGGCGAGGAGAGCGTGATGGCGCGAAACCTGACCGGCACCGGCCAGGGTGCCTCGCGCCGTCCAGCCACCCGCGGTACCATCCGATTGTTGGGCCCTGCGTTTGTGGCGGCTATCGCATATGTCGACCCCGGAAACGTCGCTGCGAACCTCACCGCGGGTGCGCAATACGGCTACTTGCTGTTGTGGGTGCTGGTTGCCGCGAACGCGATGGCGGTGATTGTGCAGTATCTCTCAGCAAAGCTCGGACTCGTGACGGGGCGCAGTCTTCCCGAAATGCTCGGCGAGCGTCTCCCGCGGACCTCACGTCTGCTCTTCTGGGCGCAGGCGGAGCTTGTCGCGGCCGCCACTGATGTCGCCGAAGTGATTGGCGGCGCGCTCGCGCTCTACCTACTGTTTGGGGTGCCGCTGCCGCTTGGCGGCTTGATCGTGGGCGCGGTCTCGATGTTGCTACTGAGTGTGCAGTCACAGCGGGGCCAGCGTACCTTCGAGTTTGTGATTATGGGGTTGCTCGCGACTATCACGCTCGGTTTTCTCGCAGGGCTCTTCTTCAGCCCGCTCGACGGCGGTGCCATCGCGGCAGGTATCGTGCCGCGCTTCGAAGGCGCCCAGACCGTGCTGCTCGCCGCAGGCATGCTGGGAGCCACCGTGATGCCGCACGCGATCTATCTGCACTCGGCACTCGCTCGGGATCGGCACGGCTCGGGACACAGCGTCCCGATGCTCCGTCGGCTGCTCGTCGCGACCCGTTGGGACGTCGTGCTGTCACTCGTGATCGCAGGCGGCGTAAACATCGCGATGTTGCTGCTCGCGGCGGCGAGCCTGCCGGGTGTGACCGATACCGACACGATTGAGGGCGCGCACGCGGCCATCACCGAGGCGCTCGGACCCGTGATCGGGGTGATCTTTGCGGTTGGTCTGCTCGCGTCGGGCCTCGCCTCCACCTCGGTGGGCTGCTACGCGGGGGCCGCGATCATGTCGGGGCTCTTGAAGGTGCGAATCCCGATGTTGATCCGGCGCTCGATCACGCTCGTGCCCGCCATTATTCTGCTTTCGGCTGGCGTGGATCCGACGTGGGCGCTGATCCTGAGTCAAGTCTTACTCTCAATCGGACTGCCTTTTGCCTTGATCCCGCTCGCCCGCCTCACTGCGAACCGCAGCGTGATGGGCGAGTTTCGTAACGGTGTGCCACTTCGCGCGGTCACCGTCGTCGTGGTTGCGCTTATCGTGGGCTTGAATCTTCTGCTGATATGGCTCACCCTGACTGGACAGGCGTAGTTCAGGATACTGCGCACGCTAGGATTGGTTCCGACCACTGTCGATAACCGATCGATAGTCCCAGCAACTTAGGTTCCAGCGGCGAAAGCCGCCGTCGAAAGAGACGTGAATGATTCATCCGTTCAGTATTCCGAGCCCCGAGATCCAGTTCCTCCAGCTCGGGCCGTTGCGCATTTACTTCTATGCGCTCTGCATCATTCTCGGCATTATCCTTGCCGCGATTTGGACGGCCAGGAGACTCGGCAAGCGCGGGGGTGAGCGCGGCGCCGTATTCGATTTTGTCGTCTGGTCGCTGGTGCTCGGGATCATTGGCGCGAGGCTCTACCACGTCGTCACGCACTGGGGTGACTACTTTGGTGAGGGCAAGAGCCCGTTTGAGATCTTTGCATTTTGGAACGGCGGCATCGCGATCTTTGGAGCGCTCATCGGCGGCGGGATCGGTGTGCTCATCGCGTCTCGCCTGACGGGGATCCGCTTTTGGTCATTCGCAGACGCCCTCGTGCCCGGCCTGCTGCTCGCGCAGGCTATCGGACGCATCGGGAACTGGTTCAATCACGAACTCTTTGGTGGTCCAACCTCGCTGCCCTGGGGCCTCGAGATCGAGTCCACGAATCCTGCCTTCCCGATTGGGCTTCCGGCAGATACGCTCTTCCACCCGACCTTCCTCTACGAGGCACTTTGGAATCTGCTCGGCATCGTCGTGCTGCTCGCGATCGAGCGGAAGCTCCGCCCACGCTGGGGCCAGTTCTTCGCGCTCTACCTCGTTTGGTACGGTCTCGGTCGCGTGTTCACCGAGTCGCTGCGCGTCGATCCGAGCCTGCTTTTCCTCGGTCTGCGCACCAACGTGCTCGCGGCCCTGCTCGCGGTCGTGCTCGGCATTGTGATCTTCATCGTGCAGCGCCGTCGCCACGTCGGACTTGAGACCACCACGTACCTTCCCGGGCGCGTGAACCCCGCCGACGCGGCGCTCCATGTCACTGCGAACGCAGATGAGTATTTCCATGTGCTCGATCGTGGGGACGCAGCCGCTGCACCGGAGGAGTCGTCTGAGCCACAGGAGTCCTCTGCGTCGCATGAGTCCTCTGAGCCACAGGAGTCGTCTGAGGGCGATACACAGGACGCTGCATCAGACAGCGCTGACCCAGTCACTAACTCTGCACAATCCCAGTAGAAGGGCCGCTACTTCATGCGCCACGCCAAGATCGTTGCGACGTGGGGACCTGCGGTCTCCAGCTATGACCACACTCTCGAACTGATCCGGGCCGGGGTGAATGTTGCCCGGCTCAATATGTCACACGGCACCTACAACGTCCATGAGGGGATCTATCGCAATATTCGGCGAGCAGAGGCTGAGGTGGGGCGCCCCATCGCGGTGCTGGCTGATCTGCAAGGACCGAAGATTCGCCTCGGCAAGTTTGAGGGCGGCCCCTACGAACTCGAGGTCGGTGACGAGTTCGCGATCACGACGCGCGATATCGCGGGGAACCGCGAGATCTGCGGCACCACCCACAAGGGCCTGCCTGGGGACGTGAAACCGGGCGATCCGCTGCTCGTTGACGACGGCAAGGTTGGGCTGCGCGCTGTGAGCGTGACTGAGGACACGGTATACACCGTGGTCGAGATTCCCGGCGTCGTGTCGAACAATAAGGGAATCAACCTTCCCGGCGTTGCTGTCAACGTGCCGGCCCTGTCTGAAAAGGACGCGGAAGACCTTCGGTGGGCGATCAAGCTTGGCGCCGACTACATTGCGCTTTCGTTCGTGCGTGACGCCGCTGACATTGTGCGCGTGCACGAGATCATGGACGAGGAAGGCGTGCGCCTTCCCGTAATCGCGAAGATCGAGAAACCGCAGGCCGTCGAGCACCTCGCCGAGATCGTGGATGCCTTTGACGGCATTATGGTGGCGCGCGGTGACCTCGGTGTCGAGCTGCCGCTTGAGCAGGTGCCGCTCGTGCAGAACGAGGCGATTAAGCTGGCTCGCCAGAACGCGAAGCCCGTGATCGTCGCTACCCAGGTGCTGGAATCGATGATCGAGAATCCGAGGCCCACCCGCGCCGAAGCTTCGGACTGTGCGAACGCGATCCTCGACGGGGCTGACGCGGTGATGCTGTCAGGAGAGACCAGCGTCGGCGCCTACCCGGTGCAGGCGGTCGCGACGATGGCCCGGATCATCGAGGCTACGGAAGATCACGCGCTCGATCGGATCGAGCCGCTCGGCACCCCACCGCGCACGCAGGGCGGTGTGCTCACCCTCGCTGCAGCAGAGGTTGCCGAATTCATTGGGGCCAAGTACATCTGCGTGTTTACCGAGTCAGGGGACACGGTGCGGCGTATGTCCCGTCTTCGCAGGCCCATGCCGATTATCGTGTTCACGCCGGATCCCGAGACCCGGCGCCGCATGGAGCTCACCTGGGGAGCACGCAGCTACCTGGTGGATCGCGTCGGCAGCACAGACGAGATGTTCGTGCAGGTTGACCAGGTCATGCTCGATCACGATCGCCTCGAAATTGGCGACAAGGTCGTCATTATCGCGGGATCCCCTCCCGGGGTGGTCGGCACGACCAACACTATGCGCATTCACCGTGTGGGCGAGGCGACCGGGCAGCTGCCAGAGGCAGGCCCGCGCAAGCACATCATCGGCCGCGGCAAGGTGTTTGTCTAGCGCACAGCCCACGAGCCCCGAGGTGGCCAGCTACCGTTCGGATTCTTCCGTGCTGGCGGTACTGCGCTCACCGCGTTTGCTGACGCGCGAGGCGCTCGCGGGGCTCGTGGTTGGTCTCGCGCTGATTCCGGAGGCGATCTCCTTCTCGATTATCGCCGGCGTTGATCCGAAGGTCGGCTTATTCTCATCGTTTATTATGGCGGTCTCGATCGCCTTTCTCGGTGGTAGACCCGCGATGATTACGGCGGCAACGGGTGCTGTGGCGCTCGTGGTCGCGCCGATTGCGCCCAGGTATGGCCTCGACTATCTGATCGCGACGATTATCCTCGCCGGGGTATTCCAAGTCTTGTTTGGACTCTTGGGTGTTGCGAAACTGATGCGCTTCATTCCGCGCAGTGTGATGGTCGGCTTTGTGAACTCGCTCGCGATCCTGGTATTTATTGCCCAGTTGCCGCACCTCATCGGTGTGCCCTGGCTGGTCTATCCGCTGGTAGCGGCGGGGATCCTTGTGATCATTCTAATGCCCAGGATTACGAAGGCGATTCCTGCCCCGCTAGTGTCCGTCATTGTCATTACGACCGCCGCGGTCGTGTTCTCGCTGAACGTCCCGACCGTGGGTGACCAGGGGGAGCTGCCCCGTAGTCTGCCCGAACTGTTTATGCCGCAGTTGCCGCTGACGCCCGAGACCTTCGCGATTATCGCGCCCTTCGCCTTTGCTGTCGCAATCGTCGGGCTGCTGGAATCGCTGCTCACAGCGAAGCTCGTCGACGAAATCACCGATACCCACTCGAACAAGACGCGCGAGTCGTGGGCGCAGGGCGTCTCAAATATGCTGTCAGGGTTCTTCGGCGGCATGGGTGGTTGCGCCGTAATCGGGCAGACCATGATGAATGTCAAGGTGTCTGGCGCGCGAAGCCGAGTCTCTACGTTTTTGGCCGGGGTGTTTCTGCTCGTGCTGGTTGTCGTGCTCGGCGATG
This sequence comes from Leucobacter insecticola, assembly GCF_011382965.1. NCBI lineage: Bacteria > Bacillati > Actinomycetota > Actinomycetes > Micrococcales > Microbacteriaceae > Leucobacter > Leucobacter insecticola. The sequence continues at coordinate 1,807,914 of NZ_CP049934.1, forward strand.
TGGTGAGTGTGATCCCGATGGCAGCGCTCGTCGCCGTAATGATCATGGTGTCGATTGCGGCTTTTGATTGGCACAGTATCGCGCCACGCACGCTGCGGCGCATGCCGAAGAGCGAGACTTTTGTGATGGTGGTGACCGTGCTGGTGGTCGTCTTGACGCACAACCTCGCCATCGGAGTGATCGTGGGGGTGCTCGTTGCCTCGGTGCTGTTTGTGCGTCGTGTCGCGCACTTCGTGTCCGTAGAACGCACCTTGAGTTCTGCGTTTGGTGTTGAGTCGGCGCACTATGTTGTGACGGGCGAGCTGTTCTTCGCGTCGAGCAATGATCTGACGACGCTGTTCTCGTACGCGAAGGATCCCGAACGAATTGTGATTGATATGTCGCAGGCGCACCTCTGGGACGCCTCGACGGTGGCGTCGCTCGATGCGATCGTGACGAAGTATGCACAACGCGACAAGACCGTCGAGATCGTTGGCATGGACGAGGCCGCGACGGCGCTGCACACACGGCTTTCTGGGGATTCACCTCAGCCGATTGAGTGGGCGGTGTTTACCGCCGATTGAGTGAGCTTGTGAATCGAAATCAACCGGCTATGGCCGGGCCTGATATTGTTGCCCTGTGGTTATTGGAGCAATCATCTCATGGTCAATTTTCGTCGCCGCGGGTGTGGTTGTTGTTCTAGCAGTGCGAAAAATCAGACGCGATAAGCGCCAATAGTGGTTGTGGATAGAGAAGCGCAGTGAGTGACACGAATGCCTCTGCCGAACAGCGTGAGCTTGCAGCTGCTGCGCGGCGTGAGGCGATCAGGGAGAATACCGGAACAAGTATCCCCGGTGATCTCACGTTCGGAACATGGCAGCACATCCAGAACAAATACGGTGACTCTCCTGAAACGCGCAGGATCACAAACGGAAGCCTGGCAACGATCGCTTGGCTGAGTGGCATGGGCTTCGCCCTTGCTGTTGTCGCAATAATCGTTACTGTGAACACAGAGAACCCGATCACGCTCCTGATCTGGTCCGGACTGATCGGCCCCAGCCTGCTTGCGGGGCTGATTGCGGCGGTCGCTTTTTTCGTTACCCGCGCGATTATCACGAGCCGGAAATAGCTCCGCAATCACCTGCTCGTACGCAGAGACAATAATTCGTTGGTGGTGCCGGATGAGGGACTCGAACCCTCACGTCTTTCGACAACGCATTTTGAGTGCGCCGCGTCTGCCAATTCCGCCAATCCGGCAAGTATGAAGTTATGTTGGCGCTGACCGCAGTCGATGCCAGGGACTACCTTATCGCAGCTTAGTGGTCGAAGAACATTCGGCGAGCAAAGAAATGCGATTAAAGCAGGGAGAGTTCGGGCAAGTCACCAGCCAAAACCGCTAAGCTGAATTCCGTGAATGACCAAAGTACTGCACCGAGCACCCCGCGACGCGTTGTTGTTGCGGAGGACGAGTCCCTCATCCGTCTCGACATCGTCGAAACCCTGCGTGACAACGGGTTCGACGTGGTTGGAGAGGCCGGTGACGGTGAGACTGCCGTCAAACTTGTTGAGGATCTGCTTCCCGACGTCGTAGTGATGGACGTCAAGATGCCTCAGCTTGACGGTATCTCGGCCGCCGAGCGCATCAACAAGAATCATCTCGCCCCGGTCGTGCTGCTGACCGCGTTTAGCCAGCGTGAGCTGGTTGAGCGTGCGAGCGAGGCTGGCGCCCTGGCATACGTGGTGAAGCCGTTCACCCCCGCCGACCTAATCCCGGCCATTGAAATTGCGATTTCGCGTTTCCAGCAGATCGTTGCTCTCGAGAGTGAAGTTTCGGATCTTGCCGAGCGTTTTGAGACCCGCAAGCTTGTGGATCGCGCGAAGGGGATCCTGAACGACAAGATGGGCCTCAGCGAGCCAGAGGCGTTCCGCTGGATCCAGAAGGCGTCGATGGATCGCCGCCTCACCATGCAGGACGTTGCCAAGACCATCATCGACCAGCTGGGCCCGAAGAAGGACTAGTACCCGCTCATTTCGAACGCCTCGAGCTCAGCATTCGCTGTGCCGGGGCGTTCGTCATTTTGCAGAGCCGATACGCAGGTGAGGATCAGCCCCAAGCGATCCCGGCCTATCCCCGGTGCTTTTTGTAGTAGTTCGTGATGCGCACTGTCGAGCAGCGACGGCCGTTATGATCCCGCACCACAATCTCGTGCACAGCGAGCGTTCGCCCTTTCTGGATAGGCTCACACACAGCCGTGACCAACCCTTCGGTCGCGGATCCCGTATGCGTTGCATTGATGTCGACGCCGACGGCCACGTACCCCTCCGGCGCGACGAAGTTGGCGTGCATCGATCCGAGAGATTCCCCGAGGACCACGTAGGCGCCGCCGTGCAAGAGATTCAAGGGTTGCGTGTTTCCTTCGACGGGCATCGTGGCGATGGCACGCTCTGGCGTGAACTCGGTGATTTCAATCCCCATTTTGTCGGCGAGTGCTCCGAGGCCGCGTAGGCGGATGAAATCCATTCCTGCGTTCTCGGAGGTGCTGTTCGAAGGGAAAAGCTGAGTCATCGTATTCCGCTCCTTCTGCGTGTCTGTCGTCGTCGGCTTGTAGGCTGGGCCTGTGACGAATACGCCTCAGCCTACCCTCATGATCATCGACGGCCACTCGCTGGCCTTCCGGGCATTTTACGCGCTGCCCGTGGACAGCTTTCAAACGCAGTCGGGCCAACACACAAACGCGATCCACGGCTTTATCGCGATGCTGATTAATCTGCTCAGCAACGAAACGCCCGACGCGCTCGCGGTCGCCTTCGATATTTCTCGGCACTCATTCCGCACCGAGGAATATCCCGAATACAAGGGCACTCGCGGTGAAACCCCGGTTGAGTTCAAAGGGCAGATCCCTCTGTTGCAGGAGGCACTGCGCGCGATGGGGATCCGGACCATCGAGAAAGAGAACTACGAGGCCGACGACATTCTCGCGACGCTCGCGACCCGAGGCAGTCAGGCTGGCTACCGGGTGCTCGTTGTGAGCGGCGACCGCGACACGATCCAGCTTGTCGACGACAATGTCACGCTGCTCTACCCCTCGAAGCAGGGTGTCAGTGAACTCACCCGCTACGACGCGGACAAAGTGATGGAGCGCTACGGGATCCGCCCCGAGCAGTATCCGGAGATTGCCGCGCTGGTGGGCGAAACGAGTGACAACCTGCCCGGGGTGCCGAAGGTAGGCGAGAAGACCGCGGTGAAGTGGATCAACCAGTTTGGCTCGCTCGATGAGATTCTGCGCCGCCAGGATGAGATCGGTGGAAAGGTTGGCGAGAGCCTTCGAGAGCACGCGCACCTTGCCGTGCGTAACCGGCGCTTGAACCGCCTCGTGCGCGACGTGGAGCTCGATGTGGAGCTGGCAGATCTGAAGCGCGGCGAAATGGACATGGCTGCGGTGCAGCGGGTGTTCGCTGAACTTGAGTTCCGCACGCTGCTGCAGCGCGTCGCAAAGCTTGCTGGTGCCGAGGCGCCCTCGGGGGCAGTGTGAGCGCGGCTCCGCTGGCACCCGAGAAGCCGGTCGCGAAGAACCTGATTGATGAGGAGCTTGGTGACTGGCTGGCAAAGGCCGATACGCCGGCGGTGCTGATTCGTGAAGGCTCGGCTGGCGTTGAGGTGGGTGTCGCAACCCCCACCGCGAGTGTCCTGTTCCATTGGCAGCTCGGTGGACGCGACTACGCCCAGTTTGAAGCGTGGCTGGCCTCTGACGCCCCCAAGATCTTCTTCGATTCGAAGCAGCAGATTGGGCTGGTGACCCGCTTGGGTCAACGTATCGGTGGACTCGCCGGCGATGTTCTGCTTGCGGCGTGGCTGATGCGCCCCTCCAACGCCGAGAAAGACATCGCCGAGGCCGCGTTCCGGTATCTCGGTGAAGAGGTGCCCGAGGGGGATCCGAACCAGCTCGTGCCTGATGAGGGCAGTGTGTCCGATGTCGCCGCGCTTGCCTGGTATACGGTGCGCACCCACTCAGCCATCGTGGAACGATTCCAGTCTCGCACGGGCGAGATCTACCGCGATATCGAGCTGCCTCTCGTACCGGTGCTCGCTGCCCTGGAACATCGCGGTGTGCAGATCGATCTGCCGCTGCTTGAAGCGCACGATGCGGAGCTGCGCGCCCGCGTCGCGGAGCTTGAGAAGCAGGCATTTGCCGCGATCGATCGCGAGGTGAATCTGTCTTCGCCCAAGCAACTGCAGGAGGTGCTCTTCGAGCAGCTTGACATGCCGAAGACCCGCAAGACGAAGAGCGGTTACACGACCGATGCTGCGGCGCTCGCCGAACTCCAGGTGAAAAAGCCACACCCGTTCCTCGACGCCCTGCTTGCGCACCGCGATGCGAACAAGCTGCGGCAGATGGTCGAGACGCTCATCAAGGCTGTGAAAGAGGACGGCCGGATCCACACGACGCTGGTGCAGACCGGATCAAGCACCGGGCGTCTTGCCTCCACCGACCCGAATCTACAGAACATTCCGGTGCGCTCAGAGGAGGGTCGCAGGATCCGCGAAGGATTCATTCACGCGCCCGAGTTTGAGACGCTGATGACCGCCGACTACTCACAGATTGAGATGCGGATCATGGCGCATCTTTCCGGCGACGAGGGGCTCATTGAAGCGTTCAATCAGGGGGAGGACCTGCACCGTTTCGTGGGCGCACGGATCTTTGGTGTTGCCCCGAGGAGGTTACGAGCGACATGCGCTCCAAAGTTAAGGCCATGTCCTATGGCCTTGCTTACGGGCTTTCTGCGTTTGGGCTTTCCAAGCAGCTCGGGATTTCGGCCGCCGAGGCGAAGCAGCTCATGACGGACTATTTCGAGCGATTCGGTGGCGTGCGCGATTACCTGCGTGCCGTTGTCGATCAGGCGAAGCGCGACACCTTCACCGAAACGATCTTTGGGCGTCGGAGGCCGTTCCCGGATCTCGCGAGCCCGAACCGGATCCTCCGCGAGAACGCGGAGCGAGCGGCGCTGAACGCTCCGATCCAGGGCTCCGCCGCCGACATCATCAAGCGTGCCATGATCGAGATCGAACGCAGAATGCGCGAGGAATCAATGAGTTCCCGAATGCTGCTGCAGATCCACGATGAGCTCATGTTTGAGGTCGCGGAAGGCGAGTGGGACGCGCTCGAGGTGATCGTGCGAGAAGAGATGGCTGGCGCGGCCGAGCTGTCGGTGCCGCTCGAGGTGCAGCTCGGGCACGGTCCGAACTGGAACGCTGCAGCGCACTAGCGCCTGTCTGGTCAATCGGCTGAGTAGCTGACGTCATGAGGAGCCCCGAGCGTTTGCTCAGGCGCGGGAATCCGCGGTAGGATGAATCGTCACATCTGTGGCGACTCAACAATGTCCACGTGTGTGCGACTTGCGAGCCTCGGCTCGACCGAAACTTCGGTACGTACGCGCCTGATTCCCTGTCCATTCTGGAGACCAATTACATGACGAACGCAACGACCGAACGCAAGCAGGTTGCAGTTAACGACATCGGCTCAGCCGAAGACTTCCTTGCAGCGGTCGAACTGACTATCAAGTCCTTCAACGACGGAGACCTCATCGAGGGCACCGTCGTGAAGATTGACCGCGACGAGGTTCTCCTCGACGTCGGTTTCAAGACCGAGGGTGTTATCCCTCCCGCGAGCTGTCCATCAAGCACGATGTGAACCCCGACGAGGTTGTTCAGGTCGGAGACTCGGTTGAGGCGCTCGTTCTCCAGAAGGAGGACAAGGAAGGTCGCCTGATCCTGTCCAAGAAGCGCGCGCAGTACGAGCGTGCCTGGGGCGATGTGGAGCGTATCAAGGAGAGCGAGGGTGTCGTTACCGGCACCGTCATCGAGGTTGTCAAGGGTGGCCTCATCGTTGACATCGGGCTCCGTGGCTTCCTTCCCGCTTCGCTCATCGAGCTGCGCCGCGTGCGCGATCTCACCCCGTACCTGGGTCAGGAGATCGAGGCGAAGATCCTCGAGCTTGATAAGAACCGCAACAACGTTGTGCTGTCGCGTCGCGCGCTTCTCGAAGAGACGCAGTCGGCTACGCGCACCTCGTTCCTCGCAGAGCTCAAGCCCGGCCAGGTTCGCAAGGGTGTCATTTCCTCGATCGTCAACTTCGGTGCGTTCGTTGACTTGGGTGGCGTTGACGGCCTCGTGCACGTCTCCGAACTCAGCTGGAAGCACATCGAGCACGCCTCTGACGTTGTCGAGGTTGGCCAGGAAGTCACCGTCGAGGTTCTTTCGGTCGAGCACGATCGCGAGCGCGTCTCGCTCTCGCTGAAGGCCACACAGGAAGACCCGTGGCAGGTCTTCGCCCGCACCCACGCGATCGGTCAGATCGCTCCGGGCGCAGTCACGAAGCTTGTGCCCTTCGGCGCATTCGTGCGCGTTGCAGATGGCATCGAGGGCTTGGTGCACATCTCCGAGCTGTCGGGTCAGCACGTTGAGCTTGCTGAGCAGGTCGTTTCGGCAGGCCAGGAAGTCTTCGTCAAGATCATCGACATCGATCTCGAGCGCCGCCGCATCTCGCTCAGCCTCAAGCAGGCGAACGAGGGCCTGGATCCCGAGGGCACTGAGTTCGATCCTGCGCTCTACGGTATGACCACCGAGTACGACGAGAACGGTGAGTACAAGTACCCCGAGGGCTTCGATCCCGAGACTCAGGAGTGGAAGGAAGGCTTCGAGTCGCAGCGCGAGAAGTGGGAGCTGGAATACGCAGCTGCCCAGGAGCGCTGGGAGGCACACAAGAAGCAGGTTGCTGCTTCCGCTGCCGAGATCGCTGCTGCTCCCGTGTCGGATGATGCGGCCGCAGGATCGACCTTCTCGAGCGATTCGGCTTCGGCTGGCGCACTCGCTGATGACGAAGCGCTTGCCGCGCTGAAGGCGCAGCTCGAGGGCAACTAACCCTTACACTGAAGGCCCGGCCTCCCGCTGTTCGCAGCGTGGTGCCGGGCCTTTGGCGTCTCTGCCTACTGCCTGACTGCCCGCCGCTTCGACAGTGCCCGCCGCAGTCGACGCACAAGCAGCACGATCAACGCGATGAGTAGCAGCAGGGCAACGATGGGCACGATCACCGCGAGAACTGTCAGGAGCACCGCCCCTACATCCTCAAGGAGGCTCGACACCGCGGCGCCCGCGCCAGCGGTGAGCAGGTTGAGCACCGGCCTGGCGAGCGCCTTCAAGACGTGAGGGATCAGCGCGACCCCGATCCCGAGCAAGAACGGCCAGATCTCGGCCGAGGTGAAGAGAGTGCTGGGGTCTGCGACAGCCACGGTGCTGCTTGAGGTTCCCGCGGCAAACACCATGCCGCCCGAGGCTGGCCTCACTACCGACTGCAGGACATCATTGATGCTGTCGAGGGCTGGGATCTTGTCTACCAACATCTCGACAGCGAGTAGCACGGCGAGGATACCGAGCGACCAGTCGTTTTCGAGCCACAGCCAGCCTGCGGGCAGCTCGATCATCTCGGTGAAGCGCGAGAGCAACGCGATGCCCAGCAGAGGGATGTACGCGTTCAGGCCCGCGGCCGATGCCAGCGTAATGCCGGTGATAAGTTCGAGCATGTCGTCTAGCATAGAGCGGCAACAAGTTGAGGGAGTGCTGAGGAATGACACTGATCGGATTGACTGGCGGTATCGCCTCGGGAAAGTCGATGATTGGTGCGCGCCTTGCCGCGCTTGGGGCTTTCCGGGTCGATGCGGATCAGCTGGCGCGTGACGCGGTTGCTCCCGGATCGCCGGGTCTTAGTCGTGTGCGGGAATGCTTCGGGCCGAGGGTGCTGAACGACGACGGATCTCTCGATCGAGCAGCGCTTGGCGAACTCGTGTTTTCAGATCCTGCCGCGCTTGAACAGCTCAATGCGATCGTGCACCCGGAGGTGCGCCGGCTTGCGAGTGAGAGCTTTGCGCGGGCACGCGCCGCGGATCCCGATGCCATCATCGTCTACGAGATCCCGCTGCTCGCGGAAACGGGGCGCAATGATGAATGGGATCTGGTTGTGGTGGCCGAAGCGCCCGTCGATCAGCGAGTGGTCCGAATGGTCGAGCTGCGCGGTATGAGTGAGGAGGATGCCCGGCGCCGAATCGCGAATCAGGCAAGCGATGCGGAGCGTCGTGCCCTCGCCGATATTGTCATCGACACTTCAGGCAGCGAAACGCACACTCTTGACCAGGTCGATGAGCTGTGGGAAAAGCTTACAAGCGGGCGAACTCAGCGAACCAGTTAAGGTGTAGCTGTGCGGCGAAGGCGATCACAACGTAGCAAATCAGCACGATGACCCAGGTCCATGAGAGCATGCGCTCGAATAGACGCCGCGTCGACTCTGTAACGGGAATATCCCCGTTGGCGTAAGGACGGAAGAGCGTAACCCACCACAGCGGGATCACGACGGTCCACACCACCATGCACCACGGGCACAGCGTGCCGAGAGAGAAGATGCTCTGGTAGGCGAGCCAAAACACGCCAAATACGCCGCCCAATAGACCGAGCTGGTAGAGCCGCCAGAACCACGGGGCGAATGTTGCACCCGCGAGGAGCGCAACGCCCACAATTATGGGTGCCATGAACGCCGCGATGCCGAGCAGCGTATTGGTGAAACCGAAGACCGATCCCTGCCATGAGCCCATATTGGGGCCGCAAGTAACGAGGACGCTGACCGCGCAATTGGGAATATAGCCCGGATTTTGCAGGGTCTTCACATATTCCGTCAAGAGCTCAAAGGATGCGAACCACCCGATCACTCCGGCAATGATTGAAAAAATGGGAAAAGCGAGCGGCCGTGTCGATGTAGGGATCGAAGAACTCATATCTCCGATCATAACGATGTCTGCTGCGAGTTCTGACCGTGGCGTGACATAATGAAAGCTGTGCGGTGAGCTGAGGAGGCTCGCAGCACGCACAGTCTTTTGGGTTCCGAAAGGTACTCACCGGTCGAAGAGCGATCGAGCGCGGTTGCGGAGCATTCGCGGAGAATAGGATTTGCGGGATATCTCGCACAAATAGGTTCCCGGGGCGGCTGAGCGTCTCCCCGGGTCAGAGGAGCACACCAGAAATGGTGAATACAGAACACACAGAAGAGCCGCAAGCGAATCTCGAAGCGGCGGGGGCGCCCGCCGCAGAGGAAATCAAGAGCGATATCGTTGAAGCGGGGGAGAACCCCGAGGCGCCTGAACCGGTCCAGCTGTTGCTGCCGCTTTCGGAGATGACTCCCGAGGAACGCTTTCGCGCGACGACGCGATTGATTTTCCTGGCGCCTGATGTGCCGCCGATCCAGCCCCGCTCTCGTCGTGGTGATCTCGGGCAGCTCGACGATTTGCTCGACCAGCGCTTCATGCGGAATCACAACCGCTACGACCGCGACGACCGCGATGACCGCCAGGATCGCGACGACCGCGGTGATCGCGACTCGTTCTCGGGTCAGCGTCGGCAGCGCCGTCGATCCGGTGACACTGATCAGAATCGCTCGGAAGATGACGGCTCCCGTCGTGCTTCGCGCAGCCCCCAGCTCATCACTGAACCTCAGAAGGTAAAGGGATCGACGAGGCTTGAAGCGAAGAAGCAGCGCCGCCGCGATGGCCGCGATGCAGGCCGCCGTCGCATGGTGATTACCGAGTCTGAATTTCTGGCCCGTCGCGAATCCGTTGACCGGGAGATGATCGTACGTACAACTCCGGACCGTGTGCAGATCGGCGTGCTCGAAGACAAGGTGCTTGTGGAGCACTATGTCGCCCGCTCGAGTGAGAACTCTCTCATCGGCAACGTTTACCTCGGTCGCGTACAGAATGTGCTTCCCAGCATGGAGGCGGCCTTCGTGGATATCGGGCGGGGTCGCAACGCTGTGCTCTACTCGGGCGAGGTTGACTGGTCCGAGTTCGACGGCGGAAACGCCGCGCGCAAGATCGAGAATGCGTTGAAGCCGGGCGACCAGGTGCTCGTTCAGGTTACGAAGGATCCGGTAGGCCACAAAGGTGCGCGGTTGACGAGCCAGATCTCGCTTCCCGGTCGCTACCTCGTGTATGTGCCGGGGGGAGCCATGAATGGTATTTCCCGTAAGCTCCCTGACACCGAGCGCGCTCGCCTCAAGAAGATCTTGAAAGAGGTGTTGCCGAGCGGCGCCGGTGTGATCGTGCGCACGGCCGCCGAGGGCGCGAGCGAGGATCAGCTTACCAACGATGTGCAGCGGTTGACGCGACAGTGGGAGTCGATCCAGACCCGCGTTGCCAAGGGCGGTGGGCCGGTCCTGCTGCACTCTGAACCGGACATGCTCATCAAGATCGTGCGTGACGTCTTCAACGAAGACTTCCAGCGCCTGTTGATCTCAGGCAAAGAGACCTACGAGGTCATCGAAGACTATCTCTCGCAGGTGGCTCCGGATCTGTTGCAGCGGGTGGAACGCTACGAGCAAGAGCGCGATATTTTCGACGAATACCGCATCACCGAGCAAATCGCGAAGGCGCTTGATCGTAAGGTCTGGTTGCCTTCTGGTGGCTCTCTCGTGATCGATCGCACCGAGGCGATGACCGTCGTCGATGTGAACACCGGCAAGTTTGTTGGCACCGGCGGTAACCTCGAAGAAACCGTGACGAAGAACAACCTTGAGTCGGCCGAGGAGATCGTCCGTCAACTCCGGCTGCGCGATATTGGCGGGATCATCGTGATCGACTTCATCGATATGGTCCTTGAGTCGAACCGTGATCTTGTGCTCCGTCGCCTGGTGGAGTGCCTGAGCCGAGACCGCACGAAGCACCAGGTTGCCGAGGTTACCTCGCTCGGCCTCGTGCAGATGACCCGCAAGAAACTCGGCCTCGGCCTCCTTGAAACCTTCAGTGAGCCCTGCGACATTTGCGCGGGTCGCGGAGTTGTCGTGCACCACGAGCCCGTATCAAAGCACCGTAGCGACAGTGCGCCGCGGAGCAGCTCGAAGCGCGGCAAGGGCTCCCAGGGAGCTCCTCAGGAGCCGAAATCGCAGACGCACGCCATTACCGACGGGGCAAAGAACATGCTGGCCCAGGTGGCAGCCTCGACGCTCCAGGGGGCCAAGTCGGGCATCGAGGGCGAGGATCAGACCTCCGAGGTCAACGAAACGCCCGATGCGCCAGCAGCCAAGGCTCCTGTGCGTTCGGGCCGAGTCCAGTCGGGGCGTGTGCAGCAGCGGAAAGCCCGGGATCCCGAATCTGGTGTTTCTGAAGGGTCACTCGTGCAAGAGATCGACCCCGGGGCACCTGTATCTTCCGACCCGGAGGACCTCTTGGGATCGGTGCTCGATGCGCTTCCCGAAGCCCCGGTCGCAGGCAGCGGCCGTGCCAAGAATCGGCGAGTCTCTACGAAAACGCTGAAGGGTGGCGTGGAGCAGAACTCTGAAGCCGCGCAGGCTGCTCAGCAGTCGCTGCTCGAGGCCTTGAACGCGACGTCTCAGCAGAGATCCTCACAATAAGTCGTGACACGCGAGGCGGACGCATTTGACCCGCCTTGGTGGTGTGAGATATTATTGAGTGTTGCTGTCGCCCCTCGGGGCGATGAAACTTCAGACTTCGAGCGCGGCACGGCTGCGGTTCGACACGCAAGACAATCCTCAAGAAAAGGGTGACAAGTGGTTTACGCAGTTGTGCGCACAAGCGGCCGGCAGGAGAAGGTCGAGGTTGGCTCGATCATCACCGTCAACCGTGTAGCAGGAGACTCCAAGGGTAAGCTTCAGCTTCCCGCTGTTCTGCTCGTTGACGGCGACAAGGTCACTACCGACGCAGCTGCGCTTGCCAAGGTCAAGGTGACTGCAGAGGTCCTCGAAGATCTCCGCGGCCCGAAGATCGTGATCCAGCGCTACAAGAACAAGACCGGCTACAAGCGCCGTCAGGGTCACCGTCAGGACCTGACCCGCCTCAAGGTCACTGGCATCAAGTAGCCAGCACCACCAGTTTTCAGATACGACTTAGGAGTTAGAGACTCATGGCACATAAAAAGGGCGCGAGCTCGACCCGCAACGGTCGCGACTCGAATGCACAGCGTCTGGGCGTAAAGCGCTTCGGCGGCCAGCAGGTGAACGCCGGCGAGATCATCGTTCGCCAGCGCGGCACTCATTTCCACCCCGGCGTCAACGTCGGTCGTGGCGGAGATGACACTCTCTTTGCTCTCGCAGCGGGGGCCGTGGAGTTCGGCGCAAAGGGCGGTCGTAAGGTCGTCAACATCGTTGCTGCCGCGTAGACTGAGGCAGTAAAGGCGAGGCGGGCTTCGGCTCGCCTTTTGCCATATATAGAGGTTTTCTAAGGGGTACATCAGCATGGTGACGTTCGTGGATCAGGTGCAGGTGCACCTCCAGGCAGGTCGCGGCGGAAACGGGTGTGTCTCGATCCGCCGCGAGAAGTTCAAACCGCTCGCAGGCCCCGATGGCGGAGCTGGCGGCAACGGCGGCGACGTTGTCTTGCTCGCTGACCCGCAGATCACTACGCTACTCGAGTACCACCGCAGGCCGCACCGATCCGCGGAGAACGGTGGCTTTGGAGCTGGCGATTACCGTGCGGGAACCACGGCTCCGGAGCTCATTCTCCCGGTCCCGGTTGGCACAGTCGTAAAGAACGCTGCAGGTGAGACCCTCGCTGACCTCGCTGAGCCGGGCACCCGCTTCGTCGCGGCTAAGGGTGGCCTCGGCGGCCTTGGCAACCTTGCGCTCGCCAGCAATAAGCGTAAGGCGCCCGGCTTCGCTCTGCTTGGCACTGAGGGCACGAGTGGAACCTTTACCCTTGAACTCAAGACCATTGCTGATGTCGCCTTCGTTGGCTACCCCTCGGCAGGCAAGTCGAGCTTGATCGCCGCCATGAGTGCGGCGAAGCCGAAGATCGCTGACTACCCCTTCACCACGCTGCACCCGAACCTGGGCGTGGTGCAGGCAGGCGAACACCGATTCACGGTCGCCGATGTTCCGGGCCTTATCGAGGGCGCGAGCGAAGGCAAGGGGCTCGGCCTCGATTTTCTGCGTCACGTCGAGCGTTGCAGTGCGCTGCTGCACGTGCTCGACTGCGCGACCCTTGAGCCGGGCAGAGATCCGATCTCTGATCTCGACATTATTCTTGAGGAGCTTGGCGCATATCCTGTGCCGGCAGGCCAGGCACCGTTGCTTGAGCGACCCCAGGTGATCGCCTTGAACAAGATCGATGTGCCCGAAGCGCGCGAGCTTGCAGATTTTGTGCGCCCCGAGCTCGAATCACGTGGCTATCGAGTCTTTGAGATCTCAACCGTTTCTCACGAGGGTCTTCGCCAGCTGGGGTTCGCTCTCGCGGAGCTTGTTGAAGCCGCGCGAGCCAAGCAACTTGCGGAAGCGACTGAGCAGCCGAAGATCGTGCTGCAGCCCAAGCCGGTGAACGAAAGCGGGTTTCGCATCGTCACCGAGGGCGGCAGCTACGGCACGATTTACCGGGTCCTCGGCGCAAAACCCGAGCGCTGGGTTGAGCAGACCGACTTTAAGAACGATGAGGCCGTTGGATATCTCGCGGACAGGCTGCAGAAGATTGGTCTCGAAGACGCGCTGGTGAAGGCCGGGGCCGTTGCCGGGTCGACCGTCGTGATTGGCCCGGGTGCCGGGGTTGTCTTCGATTGGGAGCCGACCGTCACGAGTGCCGCCGAAGTGCAAATGGGGGCCCGCGGTACCGATCATCGGGTGGACCAGAGTAGTAGGCGCACCAATGTGGAACGCCGTGCCGAATACACAAGGATGATGGACGCGAAAGCCGAGGCGCGTGCTGAACTCGCGCGCGAGCGTGAAGCGGGCATGTGGAGCGAAGACTCGTGAGCGCGGGCGCCAAGCTACTGGCAGCGCGACGCATAGTGGTGAAAGTGGGATCCTCCTCAGTAAGTGGTGAGAATGCCACCCAGATTCCGACCCTGGTGCAATCGCTCGCGAGACTTCACGCGGCCGGCGCCGAAGTGGTGCTGGTGTCGAGCGGTGCGATCGCTACGGGAGTGCCCTTTCTGCAGTTGGAGGCTCGCCCGGAGGATCTTGCTACACAGCAGGCGGCGGCAGCGGTGGGCCAGAACATTCTGGTGAATCGCTACCAGCGGGCGCTCGGGGACCACGACATTATCGCGGGGCAGGTGCTTCTTACTGCGAACGATATGGAGAATCCGACACACCGCGGTAACGCGAGGCGTGCTCTGGAACGGCTCTTGCAGCTCGGGATCCTCCCCATCATCAACGAGAACGATACGGTAGCGACCCACGAGATTCGCTTCGGTGACAACGACATGCTTGCGGCGCTCGTGGCCCGCTTGATCGGAGCAGACCGTCTCGTGCTGCTTTCCGACGTCGATGCTCTCTATACGGCGCCGCCCACCACGGTGGGAGCCACGAGGATCGCCCACGTGCCCCACGGAGACGAACTTGAGGGCATCGAGATTGGTGAGACCCAGTCGGGATGGGGCACTGGGGGCGCTGCCACCAAGGTGCAGGCTGCTCGGCTCGCGGCAGACGCAGGCACTGCAGTGCTGCTCACCGAGACAACGCTGTTCGCGAGCGTTTTGGACGGTGCAGATCACGGCACCTGCTTTGATGCGCGCGAAATGGAAGCAGACACGGCCAAGTAGGTGTGGGACTAGACTGGGGCTATGACCAGCGCTGATCCCTTTCTCGTCAAACTTGAACGCGCACGAGCCGCGTCGAAGAGTCTCGCCACCGTCACCACAGGCCAAAAGAACGCCGCCCTTGAAGCGATCGCCCTCGCGATCGAAGAGGGAATCGCCGAGGTTGCTGCGGCGAATGCGCTCGATCTCGCGAGGGGCGCGAAGAGGGGATCGGCGACGGCCTGCTCGACCGGCTGATGCTCGACGCGCCGCGGCTGCGTGCTCTCGCAGCGGCGGTCCGCGATGTGATTGCGCTCCCGGATCCGATCGGCCAGGTTGTGCGTGGGAGTACCCTCGCGAACGGGATCACGATCAGCCAGGTGCGCGTGCCGTTTGGTGTTGTCGGTGCCATCTATGAGGCACGCCCCAACGTCACGGTTGACATCGTGGCACTCGCGCTGAAGAGCGGCAACGGTGCGGTGCTTCGCGGTGGTCGCGCGGCGGAGCAGTCGAACGCGGTGCTCGTGTCACTGATCCAGCGCGCAATTTCGAGTGTGGGTCTCGACAGGGATGCCGTGCAAACGATTGACGAGTTCGGACGTGAAGGCGCATCCCGCCTGATGAAGGCACGCGGCTACGTCGATGTGCTGATCCCGCGGGGGAGTGCCGGCCTCATTTCTACCGTGGTGCAGGAATCGACGGTGCCGGTGATCGAGACCGGCTCGGGGATCGTGCACGTGTACGTTGACGCTACGGCCGACGAAGAGATGGCCGTGAACATCGTGAAGAATGCGAAGACTCATCGTCCGAGCGTGTGTAACGCTGCCGAGACGCTTCTTGTGCACCGTGACGCAGCGGCCCGTATGCTGCCGCGGCTTGCGCGTGAATTGGTGGCCGCGGGCGTTGAGCTGAGCGGTGACGAGAGCGCACGATCCAGCATCGGAGATGTCGCGTCACTTGCTCATGCTGATGACACGACCTGGGCCACAGAGCATCTTGCGCTTCAGATGGGCGTGCGCGTTGTTGACTCGATTGACGAGGCGATCGCACATATCGACCGATTCTCGACCCACCACACCGAGTCAATCGTTACCCAAGACTACGCGAGCGCAGAGAAGTTTCTTGCCGAGGTTGATTCGGCCGTCGTGATGGTGAACGCCTCGACCAGGTTCACCGACGGTGGCGAGTTTGGCTTTGGTGCTGAGGTCGGGATTTCGACCCAGAAACTGCACGCCCGTGGCCCAATGGGGCTGTCGGAGTTAACCAGCACGAAGTGGCTGGTGCGCGGTGCGGGTCAGATCCGCTGAGTGAAAGCGCTACACTAAGTATTGATATATCCGAATCCGTTATGAATGCAGGGGTTTTCATGTCACTTCTCGCCACGATCGCTGTCGCCGCTGAAGAGGGCCAGCACATCGTCAACGAGTTGCCGTTCCCGGCACCCGTGTTCGGTGTTGCCGCGTTTGTCGTATTCACCGCGCTTGCTATTGTGACCTTCTCGTTTCGTGATGTCGCAAATCGTCACGCAGCGAAGGCTGAAGCCTACGCACGTGAGCACGGCGCAGCGTAGACTCACTAGTTAGACCTTAGCGGACGGTGTCACAGAGGCGTCGCGTCGGGGTGATGGGCGGTACCTTCGATCCCATCCATCACGGCCACCTAGTAGCGGCGAGCGAAGTCGCGCAGAGTTTCGACCTCGATGAGGTCGTGTTTGTGCCGACGGGGCGACCTTGGCAAAAGGAACATGTTTCTCCGAGCGAACATCGCTATTTGATGACCGTAATTGCGACCGCCTCAAACCCTCGGTTTACGGTGAGTCGGGTAGACGTTGATCGCGATGGAATGACCTACACGGTGGACACGCTCAAGGACTTGCGTGAGCGAATGCCCGATGCGGATCTATTCTTTATCTCAGGAGCTGACGCGGTTGAGCAGATTCTGAGTTGGAAAGACGTGGATCGACTCTGGGAACTTGCCCATTTCATCGCCGTTTCGCGTCCGGGGCATGAACTCTCACTTTCGGGATTGTCTGGTGAACACGTAAGCTTGTTGGAAGTTCCCGCACTATCAATCTCTTCTACGGATTGTCGTGAGCGGGTAGCACGGGGTTTTCCAGTATGGTATCTGGTGCCTGACGGCGTTGTGCAGTACATCGCCAAGCACGGACTGTACGGCGAGAAAGCGACGAAGAGATGAGCGAGCACAAGGAGCAGCAACCGCTGACGCGACGAGAGCGTAGAGCGAGGGAGATGGGGGAGACCGGCGCGCTGGATCTCTCTCAATCGACTGAGGTGCCTTCCCGCGAGGTATCTGAAAGCATACCCGCAGCGGCGACGGAGGCCGCGGTCGTTGTTGACGGAAATGATGATATTGAGATCTCTCCGTTCAACGACGATGGCACTCCCCGAAGTCGTCGTGAAATGCGACAGCTCCGTGAGGCGGCGTTGGCGGAGCGGGAAGCCGCGCGTGCGGCAGCTATACCAGCAGCGGTGGAGCCTGATCCAGTAGCGGTTGAGCCTGAGCCTGAGCCGGAAGTTGTTGCTGAGGCTGAGCCGGAAGGTGCTGCTGAGCCTGAAGCCGCTGCTGAGCCTGAGCCTGTGGCTGAGCCGATTCCAGACGACAACCCAGAATCGGTTTCTGTTGATAGCGATGCCGGGGTCGCGCCAGATTTTGACAGCCTCATCGCCCCGCCTACTGAGCCTTTCTCTGTGGCCGATCTGCACGAGGCTTCGCAGCCTTCCGAGCGGTCGATGCTTTTTGACGAGCCCGCATCGAAAGATGCGCCACAGCCCGTTGTCGAGGTGCCTCTCGAAGCTGAACCGGAGGAAGAGTCTGCTTCCCCGAAGAGCAGGCTGCTCCCGCGAAACCTAAGCGACGCTTCCCCTGGAATCGAAACAAAGAAGCCGAGGTGCCTGCGGCTGCGGCAGAAGTGGATCCTGAGCCAGAGACAGATCCTGCCCCGTCTGACGAGAGCGCCGACAAACGTTCCGCAAGCAGCACGGCTTTTGAGGACACTTCGACCGTTGCTGGTGAAGTGATCGAAGATTTGCCGGAAGCTGACGAAGTTGAGGTCGAAGCGGAGAACGAGGCAGGGCCAGAAGTCGAGCCCGATCTTGAAGCCGCAGAAGCGACGGAGACTCGCGCAGACAGCGAAACTCCCGGATACTCGTTCCCTGACATCGTTCCCCCGAGGAATGGCGATCAGTGTTTGATGATCCTGCCTCTCGAGCCGCGGTATCGAACTCGCCAGACTCGCCGAGCGCCCCAGCCACTCCCAGCGGCGGCGACTTCGACGACCTGATCTCGCGTGCGGTCGCACAGGAGGGTGCCGCAGGTACATCTAATACCTCCGCGCTGATCCTGCCTTCGATGCCTGAAGATACCGGTGGCTTGAGCGGTCCACTGGGAAGCACCGGTGAGTTTTATCTCACCGGGTCGATTGAGCTGCCGAAGTCGATGGGTGAAACCGGCGGGCATTCCGCGCTGATTGACTCTGTTGAAGTGGATCCCGTCGTCGCGCACGAGACGTCTGAACCTCAGGTGACTTCCGAGGCAGGACCCGTCCCTGTCTCCGCGCGCCGCGCTGTGAGTGCGCGTGTGTCATCGGGGATTCCCGTGGTTGCGAAGCCTGCGAAGGAAAACAACAAGCTCCCGCTTGTGCTGTCACTGACCGGCGGCGGGCTTCTCGCCGCGGTGATTGCATATGTGGTCTGGGCGGCAAGTCAGGGGATGTTCGGCTAGGCTGAACCGGTGCATTACCCCGATACGAAGGAAAATACTCTGAATACGACACTACCCAAGCAGCGCGATGTTCTCGAAGAGCTGCGGATCGCAGCGCGCGCGGCCGACGACAAGGGCGGGTTTGGTCAGGTCGCGCTCGAAGTATCCGAAAACTTTGGCCTCGCTGATGTTTTCTTGGTGGTCAGCGGAGCGGTCGAGCGGAACGTGCAGGCGATCTCCGACGCCATCGAAGATGCGCTGGGCGGGGCAGGCGTGCGCACTATCCGCCGTGAGGGTCGCGAAAGTGGGCGCTGGGTGCTGATCGACTTTGGCGACCTTATCGTGCATGTTTTTCATCAGGATGAGCGCGATTTCTATCAGCTTGAGAAACTGTGGCAGGATGCCCCGGTCATCGATCTGAAGCCAATACTCGAGGCGCCCGCCGATTTGCAAGAGGCACCCGGCGGTAGTGTAAACTAGAAAAGTTGTCGGGTGAGCATTCGCTCGACTTCACGGGTCTGTGGCGCAGTTGGTAGCGCACCTGCATGGCATGCAGGGGGTCAGGGGTTCGAATCCCCTCAGATCCACTCATTACATTCGGTAATCTGTTGTGCTGCGCCACTCAGTGATCCTGCGCCTCCACCCCATCATCCGGCGCTTCCACCGTCATCCTGCGCGAAGTCGCAGGATCCTCGCACCCGAAACCCGAGACCACTTTCCTCACTGCTTCCATGCTTTGGACAGAAGGGGGACTCAAATAGGGAAAAGCAACCGAGGGCGCCGATACTCGTCGTGCAGTTTCTCTCAGGGAGGTCAGGGGCTCGAATCCCTCAGATTGACTCGTTGCATTCGTGGTCAGTGCGCAGAAACTCAGCACTTCACACTTCACGCCTCATGTGCCACCGCAGCTCCTCGGGGTTCGATGTGTCACGGGTGTAACCGGTAGCGGGAAGCATTCGGGCTTCGCGAAGACGTTGAGTGAAGCCAAGTTTGTGTTGACTTCAGGGTTGATACTCCGGCGCGAACACTTTCCGTTGGGGTTTCACGCGACCCCCGACGCCCAACACATCCGATGCACTCAATCCCCTAGAACCTGAGTTGACCGCTTTGGGGTGGTTTTGTGGGATTTGAACGCGAGAACGTTGATTTTATGCGGGTCTCTGCTGAGAATGTGGTTACTAACGTGCCCCTATGTAGGCTGAACGCATGTCAGTATTCGTTCGGAAAGTTCTGACGAAATCTGGTGCGACCGCGGTTCAGATCGTCACCAAAACGGGGCGACAGGTCACCGGAATCGATCACATCGGGTCCGCGCACACTGACACCGACTTGGCACTCCTGACCGATATCGCGAGACAACGCATCCGTGAACGTGAGCGCGATGCCGGGCAAGGTGAGTTCGACTTCGGTCTTGCCCCGTCTCCCGCGTCGACTGCGCTGCTGGCACGCGCATACTCGCGACTGCTCTACGACACCCTCGCGGGCGTATATGCGCAGCTCGGGTTCGCTTCCGCCGTCGATGACGCCGTGTTCCGTGACCTGGTGATCGCACGCATCATCGAACCCGCCTCAAAGCTCGACACCATCCGAATCCTTGACGAACTCGGGCTCACCCCGCCTTCGAACACAGGCATTCACCGTTCCCTCAATCGTGCTGCCGATGAGAACTATCGTGACCAGTTCTCGAAGGCGTGTGTCGAGTTTCGTGGCACCAAGCAACTCACCCTCGTGTTGTATGACGTTACGACATTGTTCTTCCAGGTTGAACAAGAAGACGACTACCGTATCCCGGGGCTCTCCAAAGAACGCCGGTTGGAACCCCAAATTGTGGTTGGTCTTCTCGTTGATGAGCGGGGGTTCCCCCTGCAATTGCACTCCTTCGAGGGGAACAAAGCAGAGACGCTCACCCTGGTGCCGGTGCTTGACGCGTTCAGAGCACAGCACCCCGACGTGGCAGTAAGTGTGGCGTGTGATGCGGGCATGCTTTCTGCCGCGAACCTCCTCGCGTTAGAGGACGCCGGCTACTCATTCATTGTAGGGTCGAGGATCGCGAAAACTCCATACGATATTGCCGAATTCCAGAACGATGGCGGGATCCTGAACGATGGTCAAATCTTTGAATCACAGCAGTGGTTTGGTCGAGGTGAGACCCGCAGACAACGTCGGGTGGTGTACCAGTATCGCGAGAAGCGTGCCCGTCTCGATCTGCGCAACATTGAGAAGCAAGTCGAGAAGGCCCGCAACGTGGTTGCGGGGACGAGTGCCGTAAAGAAGGGCCGATTCTTGAAGATCACGGATGCCAAGAAGAGTATTGATGAGGCGCTCGTGGAATCAGCGAAGCAGCGAGCCGGGGTGAAGGGGTATGTGACAAATCTGCCGATATTGACAGCCTCAGCAACGACAGTAATTGATGCGTATCATCAGCTCTTCAACGTGGAAGCGTCGTTTCGGATGGCGAAGACTGATCTACGGGCTCGCCCAATTTTTCATCGACAGCGGGAAAAGATCGAGGCGCATCTCACGGTCGTGTTTTGTGCAATCGCGGTATCGCGGCATATCCAGGAAGTCACCGGGGTCTCGATTAAGCGGTTCGTAAAGGTGTTGGCTCCGGTGAAAGACGCGGTGATCGTGGTTGAGGGCATCGAGCACACAATTCCCGCGGCTATCACTGACGAAGTTGCATTGCTACTGAAGGGTCTGACTGTCATGGGTGGTGGTCACTAAACCGGTCAACTCAGGGGTTTCACGCGACCCCCGACGCCCAACACATCCGATGCACTCAATCCCCTAGAATCATCTCCAAGAGAGATGCGCGCCGCCCGAGGTGCGGTACTCGCGGCGGTAGGAGAGATGTGGCAGACGAGAGTGCGCTCGTGCCGGTGTGGACGCTCGCTACCGAGGATATGGCCGTACCTGACTTCATGCTGGACGGGGAGATGACTCCTGCGCGTCTCGCCGACCTGCGCACTGCGCTTGCGGCCTTCGCACAGGCACCCATCGCGACGCTGGAGATGCACCCGATCGATCGGCATCGTGATCCGTCCGGCGGGATTGTACTGCGCTCGAGTAGTCCGCTCGCCCAACAGCTCTCCCAGCTGGTCACGCAGACGGCAAGGTCATCCCCGGCGAAGGTTGATATGGCCGCCTCTGGAGAAGCGCTCTACCGCATGGTGGTGCCCGCGAAAGTCGCGTCCCAAGTGAGCAAGGGGCTTGTGAAGCCGATGACCTCCAAGGCTGTATCGGGAGGCGTCTACAGTGCACTTCTGGATTCGACGGGCATCGTCTCCAAAGCGACATTTGTGCCAGTTGCTGGGACGGGCGCGACCACCGGTGCTACGGCCACCGCAGGCGTCGGCCTCGCGGGAGCTGGAGCGTTGACAGTCGCGGCACCGCTCGTCCTCATGGCCGTCGCTGTCAGCGCGAGTGCCTATGCAGACCATCAGCGTCAGAAAGCTATTGAGCGGATCACAGATCTGCTTGAGCAACTGCAGGACGACACACTGGATCAGGAACGCTACCGGCTCGACGGCTGCCGGGACGCGATCGACAAAGCCACATCAGTGTTGCTTGATCAAGGCAAGATTGGGCAGTCGCTCGGGCTCGACTCCGCGTCCCACGAGATCAGTACGGCGATTGCAGCTGTCGAAGACAGACTCAAGAAATGGCGAGGCGCTCTCGACAGACTCCCTGAGGGTCCAGTGGAGCTGACCGCGCTGACGAAGGTATTCCCCGGCATCTTGGACGAGAACAGTGTCTTCGGCGCACACCTGGACACCGCGAGACTGGCCATCGCGCTGAAGCGTCGTGTTTTGGTGTTACAGTCCGTCGAACATGCGCAGCTCGACGGCTCCGGCAACCCGTTCAAGTCATTCCTTAGCGAGTTGCGCAGTGACGAGCAGCGGCTGAACGGCCTCGAGGCGAGTATCAACGATGTGCTGCAGCGCCTGTCTGCACTTGAGCTTAAGCGCCCGAGCGGTCTGTTGAAGAACGTGCACTATGCGCCGGCTGAGGTCGACAAGCTACTAGGCGCCGCGTACCGGCTCAGGAGCCTGAGTAGCGGAATTGACGTTGGCGGACGGCATTCAGACATGCTGATCGAGATCGAACGTCGCAGTGATGGCTCTGTCGTGGTGTTTCCGGCAGAAGCGATCGAAGAGTGAACTGGAGCTTCTTCGGCGGTGGCTGCGCCGCCAAGGAGTAGGCCGCGACGCTCAGCATAGATCTTCCTCCCGGCACGGTAGTTGACGGGATGATGGTCTACGGCGCGTCGAGCACCCCAGCTCCTCAGGATCCGCGCAGGATCGACGACATCTTCTTGCCTCGGGCGACCTCGTCGACGAGCTTGTCCATGTAACGGATCTTTTGCATGAGTGGATCTTCGATGTCTTCAACCCGGATCCCGCAAATGACTCCGGTGATGAGCTCGGCATTGGGGTTCAGTGCGGGGGCGTTGGCAAAGAACTCTTCGAGCGTCATGTCCGAGGATTGGGCCGCCCGCAACGAGTGGGCATCGAGGCCAGTGAGCCAGGTGAGGACCCGGTCAAGTTCCTCCCGTGTATGCCCCTTGCGCTCAACCTTCGCAAGGTACAGCGGGTAGATGCTCGCGAAAGTCATGTCGAAAATCTTGTGACGAGTCATCGTTGTCCCTTTCCTTAAGCCTTCACCGAGTCTCTCACACCACTACAATTTGGAAGAAGTATGGGTATCACAGGAGCGAACGAGGCGCCGGCAGGCGCGAACGCTGTCGCGCGTTTCGTGTTGCTCGCAGAGTTCGGTTGGGTGATTCTCGGAGGCACGGTGGGTACTCTTGCCCGCTATGCGCTGAACCGGCTGATTGGTGAAGTTGCGGGTGTGCCCCTCGGGATCCTCGTTATCAACGTTTCCGGTGCGTTTGTACTCGGAGTGCTGCTGGAATCGCTCGCGTTGCGCGGATCGGATACCGGCGGCAGTCGTCGGCTGCGTTTGTTGCTGGGCACGGGGGTGATTGGCGGCTTTACCACCTACAGTCTGCTCGCGGCCGATATTGCTGCGATGCTGCTTCACGGCTACCTGCTGCTCGGCGCAGCCTACGGAATCGTTACGGTGGTTGCCGGGGTACTCGCGAGCTGGGCTGGCGTGATCGGCGCACGGGCGTTCCGCGGCAGGGTGCAAGATGAGTGACGTTCTCATGGTCGCCGGAATCGCTGTCGCGGGCGGGCTGGGCGCGGGCCTGCGCTTCCTGCTCGACACCGCGCTCACGACGCGTCTGCGATCCCGATTCCCCTGGGGCATCGCGGTGGTCAATCTCTCGGGATCATTCGCCCTTGGCCTGCTCACGGGAGCGTCCCTCGGTGAACCCCTGGCGAGCGTGCTCGCGGTCGGTCTGCTCGGCGGCTACACCACCTTCAGTACTGCGAGCGTTGACACCGTTCGGCTGTTTCTCACAAGGCGGCCTGGGGCCGCGCTGGTTAACGGCTTCGGGGTTCTTGTTGCCGGCGTCGCGCTCGCGGTGCTCGGGATCCTAACTACCGCACCTGCGTAACCGCGAAGCGCATGCTCGGGTTCGCGTAGTCTTCCTGCGACTCCACCAGTTGGAGCTCGCGCTGCCCTGAGGCGTGGGTGCGTTCCAGCAGCGCAAACACGCTCGAGGTGGTGCGCGCGAGGGCGTCGGCTGCGTCGCCGCTGCGGCGGAAGTGGGCGGTGAATAGCGCCGCGGTGACATCGCCGGATCCGTTCGCCTTGAACGGCAAATGAGGGGTCTGCACGAGCCACGCTCCCTTGCCGGTAGCGGCGAGAATTTCGATCGTTCCTTCCGGGCGGTCCGGCCGCTGCAGGCTCGTCACGAGCACCGTCTGCGGGCCAAGCTCCTGGGTGGCATCAACGGATTCGAGGGTAGATTCGAGGGTGTCGGGGGAGGTGCCCGTAATGAAGCCGAGCTCGAACTGGTTGGGGGTGATGAGGTCTGCGTGCGGCACGACCCGATCCCGAATCAGGTTTTGCACCTCGGGGGCGACGAAGCAGCCCGAATGTGCATTGCCGAGCACGGGATCGCAGGCGTAGATCGCATCGGGGCTGTGATGCTTGACCCGCGCGACGGCGTCGAGGATCGCATCGCCGATATCGTCGCCTCCCTGGTAGCCCGAGAGAACTGCGTCAACGCCCTCCAATCCGCCCCGCTCTTCGATGCCTGTGACGATCTCACGGACATTGTCACCGCTCAGCATGGGGCCGCGCCAGGATCCGTAGCCTGTGTGATTCGAGAAGCAGACGGTGGCGATGGGCATGACCTCCACGCCGATCCGCTGCAGCGGAAACACCGCGGCAGAGTTGCCGACGTGGCCATAGGAAACGGAGGACTGGATGGAGAGAATGCGCATTCCCCAATCTTGGCACTGGTTCAGTCAATAGACCAGTGTTGCGAAAGTTCGGTGGACCATGGCCCGCGATTTTGGGGATCTCATTACCCGCTCACAAGTGCTATATTTTCCCTGTTCAGGGGAGTTATCCACAATCTCTAAATTGACGCATTTTGGCCTCGCAAATGTCGGTGGCGTGGTGTGTAATGGTGACATGTTTAAGTCGAGTCCCACTCCCGCCTCCGGCGCAGCGGCACCCGTTGTCGCTGGTGCCGAAGGTGCCGCTGCGCCGTCGCTGCCGCCCGCCGAGGTGTACGCGGCGACGGTGGGCCCCGCGATTAGTGAACTGGTGAAGGTTCGCGCGCAGATCACCGCACTGCAAGCCCGCGAAGCTACCCTGTTGCAGCAGTGTGATGAGGCGGCTAGTCGGCTCGCCAGAGACGAGGGGCACCTCGACCATGGTGAGTTTGCGCATCGCTCGGTTGCGGCAGAGATCGGGTTTGCGCTTCGTGAGTCTGACCGATCCATGGTCCACCAGATCGCGCGAGCTTCGACGCTGGTGGAACACTATCCGGCGGTCCATGCTGCGCTGGCAGCGGGGGAGATCTCCCAGGGGCACGTCAGCGTGATACGTGACGCTGGAGGTATCCTCGGGATCGGTGACGCGGAGGTCGACCGGAAGCGGGCGATTTACGAACAACAGGTACTGGAGATCGCAAAAACTGAGACCGCTGGCCGGCTGCGCGCCATTGCCAAAGGCCTGGCTGAGGCACTCGCATGTCGCCCCCTTCAGGACCGGCATGCGGAGGCCTTACGGGGGCGCGGGGTCGTGCTGGTTGAACAACCTGACGGGATGGTTGATCTTGTTGCCACCGTTTCCGCGATCTATGGGAAAGGCATCATGGATCGGCTTGATCAGATCGGGTGGGCAGTGAAGAACGCGAACCGAAACGCGGCGGCGGCTGATCCCGGGGGTGAAGTTGACGAGCGTTCCCTGAACGAGATCCGTGCAGACGCGTTTGTCGAGATGCTCCTCAGTGCCGACCCCTCGGGTATTGCCTCCGCACACGGGAAGGGGCTCGCCGCGATCAAAGCCCGCGTCCAGGTCATTATTCCCGAGGAAAAGCTCCGTGATCGGAGCGCCGCTGGCAGTGCCCGTCGCGACAGCGCCAGCGGCAGTATCGGCGACAAGGCCAGTGACCACATCGCGACAGAGCTTGTTGGGTATGGGCCGATCGATACCGACACGAGTCGCACGGTGGCGGGTCTCTCACCCGCCTGGGAACGGATCATGGTGAGCACCCTCACCGGTCAGGTCTTGAGCACTGACACCTATCGCCCGTCGGCCGCAATCAAACGATTCCTTGCGGCACGAGATCTGCGATGTCGGGCCCCGGGCTGCAACGTTATGGTGAACCGCAGCGACATCGATCACACGCTCGATGCGGCGCTGGGAGGAACCACCTCAACCGACAATCTCGCGACAACATGCCGATACCACCACACCATGAAGCATCACCCCGGATGGAAAATCCGACAACACCCCGGCGGGGTGATGGAGTGGGAAACACCTCTCGGCAGAAAGTACACCGACCGGCCCGGCAGCACGGTTCGATTCCGGCGGGTAGTGCATGCTGAGTCAGCTGATCCGTTCTAGTGTCGTGTGGCCGATCCGTTCTAGATCGCGCGGTCGGGCGTGAGCGTGCCCCGCGGGTCAAGTGCGTGTTTGATTGACTGCTGGATGTCAAGCGTCACCGCGTCTTGTTGCCAGGGCAATTCATGGCGTTTCACCGACCCGATGCCGTGCTCGCCGGAGATCGTGCCGCCGAGCGAGAGTGCGAGCCGCGTAATCTCATCGATCACCGCGTCGGCCGCGGCGATTCCCTCGCGAGAGTCGGGCGACTCGACGGTGCTGTGCAGATTGCCGTCACCGGCGTGCGCGACGGTCGAAACTCGGAGCCCGTGGCGCTCGGAGATCGCGTCGATCCCGTGAAACACCTCCGCAAGCTGCGCGATCGGCACCCCCACGTCGCACGAGATCTTGAGGCCGCGTGCGTTCAACGCCGGGTTCGAGAGACGCCGCGCTTCGAGCAGCGAGTCCGACTCTGAGATCTCGACATCGTCAGCCCCCGCGCCGAGGCAGGTTTCGGTGATCGCCTCGGCTTTGTCTTGCGCGTCAAGACCGACGGTCTGCCCCACGAGCATCGCCCCTCCCGGGGCGGTCAACCCGCTCGGATGGAACGACTCGATGATCTCCACGCTCCACGAATCCATCAGTTCCAGCACCTCGGGCTGGGCGGGGCCGTTCACGATCAGGGAGACAGCCCGACCCGCATCCTGGAGGCTCGCAAAGCTCGCGCGGAAGGTGCGCGGGATCCCGGGCGGCACTGGCTTCAGCCTCACTGTCGCCGTGGTGATGATCCCGAGCGTGCCCTCTGAGCCGACCATCAGGCTCGTCAGATTCAGGCCAACAACGTTCTTTCGTGTGCGTGCGCCAGTCCGCATCACGCGGCCATCCGCGAGCACCACTTCAAGTCCCGCAACCGCGTCGGTCGTGACGCCGTGAGCCACACACCTGAGCCCACCCGCGTTGGTGGCGATGTTTCCGCCGACCGTTGAGGTGCGCGCGCTCGCGGGATCCGGCGGAAAGAACAGGCCCTGCGCTCGCGCCGCGGCGTCAAGCTCGGCGGTGATGACGCCGGCTTCGACCGTGGCGAGGCGGTTCTCCGCGTCGAGCTCAAGGATCCGGTTCATGCGCTCGAGCGAAATGATGAGGCCACCGGGGTAGGCATTGGCTCCACCCACGAGACCGGTGCCGGCTCCCCGCACACTTACTGGAACCCCAGCTTCGTTCGCCCAGGCGAGCGCCGCGGAAACATCCGCGGTTGACTCGGCCAGCACGAGTGCCAGCGCTGTCCCCTCCGGCTCGGCGCGGGAGCTGTCATGGGCGTAGTGGGCGATCCGCTCGGGATCGAGCACGAGACGATCACCTAGCTTCTGCTGCAGTTGCTCTGTTTTGGCCACGCTGCCTCCTCTGTCGTCACTGATCGTCTAAGCGTATCGAGGTTCAGCTGAGGTGCCTCTTGAAGTGTCCGCCGTGGCAAGATAGATGCATGCCCGCCGCGACCGTATCTCCCGGCGCCCAAACCCCCGGAGCCGGGCGCTACGCTCCGAGCCCCTCGGGTGATCTGCACCTTGGAAATCTGCGGACGGCGCTGCTCGCCTGGCTGTTTGCGCGAGCCAGCGGTCGACGATTCTTGATGCGCGTCGAGGATCTGGATCGCGCACGCGACAGTGGCGGGGCGAATCGCCAGCTCGCAGACCTTCGCGGGCTCGGGATCGAGTGGGACGGCGAGGTCGTGTTTCAAACGGACCGCGGGAAACTCTATACCGCCGCGATCGAACGACTGAGCGCGCGGGGGCTCGTGTATGAATGCACCTGCACTCGCCGGGACATCCTTGCCGCGCCGACAGCGCCCCATGCGCCCCCGGGTGCGTACCCCGGGACCTGCAGGAACCGCTCGGAGGGAGAGCGTGCGGTGGCGCGGGCAGCGATTGCTCCGAGGCTCCCGGCGCTCAGGCTTCGCGCGCCCCTTGGCGATGAAGTGCTGACCGAGTTCCCAGATCTGATGCTCGGCACCGGCCGCGGCGACATCGATGACTTCGTGCTGCGCCGCGGCGACAATACCGTCGCGTACAACCTCGCTGTCGTGGTGGACGATGCCGAGATGGGCATCGATCAGGTGGTGCGAGGCGATGACTTGGCACCCTCAACACCCAGGCAGATCCTGCTACAGCAACTGCTCGGGCTGCCTACTCCCGAGTATGCCCACGTTCCTCTGGTGCTCGGCCCGGATAGTGCGCGGCTCGCGAAGCGCGATGGTGCGGTGACGCTTGCGCAACTGCGGGATCACGGCGTCAGTGACACAGAGGTACGGGGCGAGCTTGCGGCGTCCCTCGGGCTCGCGTTTGAGGGGGAGCGGCCGAGTATGGACACGCTGCTTGCACGCTTCGATCCGGCGAAGTTGCCGCGCGAACCGTGGATCTGGCACCCGCGCGAGTAGATGACTTTAGCGCTTCAGCGCGCGCACGACCCGCGCCAGAGCGCGTCCGGCGACGCACACGAACGGGGTCCCGACCACGAGCAACGCAAGCACGTTGGGTTCAAAGCGGGTGACGCCTTCCCGAGTGACGTATGCGCCCACCGGGATCGCCAGGCCGCCGCCTCCGCCGCCCTCACCCTGACCGCCAGCGTCGGCCTGCTCGCCGGTGGCTTCGCCGGCACCAAAACCGTAGCCGGTGCAGGCGACAGGCATAATCGTTGTGCCGTCCACCTCCACGGGGGCACCGTACGCCGAGTGAACCCCGACCTTGGTGAGAGTAACTGCGAGCTGCTTCGTGAGGTTAGCCATATCAGTAACTCTACCCCGGGCGGCGAAAGACGGAATCACCCGTGTTTGGCTGTTCGTGCCGGGGCAGGTTGCGGCCGCTTGGGCTCGATGTTGTCGCCGGAAGAAACCCGCTTGATCCGGCGAATCACCCAAGGCAAGAGATGTTCGCGGGCCCACACAACGTCATCTTTGCGTGCCTGCCGCCAGGCACGTTCAGGAAGTGGTGGCGGGTCAAGCGGTCGCAAATCATGAGGAACATTGAGCGCGTCAAGAGCCGCCCGTGTGATCGTGTGGTGACCGAGTGTATTGAGGTGCAGACGATCCCCGGCCCAGTAGCGGCTGTCCTGAAGCTCCTCGATCGCCCACTGATCAACGATCACGCAGTCGTACTTTTGGGCGACCTTGCGCACGTTTTCATTGAAGATCGCGACCTTGCCGCGGATCGATCGAAACACGGGCTGGAAGGCCACGTCCACCCCAGTGAAAAGGAGGATCGTGGCCCCGCTGGCGGTGAGGCGTTCAACAACACGGTCAAGCTTGGCGGCGACCTCGTCTGGATCGGTGCCGGGGCGGATCACATCGTTGCCGCCTGCGCACAGGCTCAAGAGATCGGGTCGCAGATCCAAAGCCGCATCAACTTGTTCTTCGGAGATTTGCTGAATCAGCTTCCCACGCACGGCAAGGTTTGCATAAGAAAAATCTTCATCGTATTCGCTCAGCACCTCGGCAAAACGATCCGCCCATCCGCGCAATCCGTTGGGGCTGTCCGGATCGGGATCCCCGACACCCTCCGTAAAGGAGTCACCAATTGCGACAAATCGTGACCAGGGGATCTCGACCTTCGCTGGAAAACTTGTCTGATCTTCGGTCACCTGCATACTCCCTGCTGAATCGGCTGAGCATCTCACAAAAACAAATGCGGCTCTGACAGGTAGTCTAGATCCTTGTGACAGATTCGGATCCAGCACTCCACCTTCCGGGGACGAGTGCCGCCGAACAGCTCCCGCCCGCCTACCCCGAGCGCGCCGCCCACGGCACCGCGGGAAGCCTGCGTGCGTGGCAGGAGGAAGCGATTCGTCGGTACCTCGAAACAGGCCCCCAAGACTTTCTTGCTTCGGCCACCCCCGGCGCCGGAAAGACCACGTTTGCGCTGCGTCTCGCCTCGATCCTCCGCGCGCAGCACACCGTTCAGCAGATCATTGTCGTCGCGCCCACGGAACACCTGAAGACCCAGTGGGCCGATGCGGCGGCGCGTGCCGGGATTCGCCTGAATCCGAGCTACTCCAACAGCGACGGGCTCGGCTACGGCAGGCACTATCACGGCGTGGCGGTGACATATGCGCAGGTGGCGATGAAACCGGTCCAGCACAGGCTCCTTACCGAGCACGCCGACACGCTCGTGATTCTCGACGAGGTACACCACGGCGGGGACGCGTTGAGCTGGGGGGACGCGATCCGGGAGGCCTACGGCACAGCGAAGCGGCGACTCTCGCTCACCGGGACGCCGTTTCGATCCGACGATGCCCAGATCCCGTTTGTGAGATATGCGCCGCAGGGCGACGGCACCACAATTTCACTCACGGACTATGACTACGGTTACGGCCGCGCTCTCGCGGACGGGATCGTGCGCCCCGTTATCTTCATGGTCTACGCCGGCAAGATGCGATGGCAGACCTCGGCGGGCGAAGAGATGGAAGCCCGCCTCGGCGAGGGCAATACAAAAGACATCACCTCTCAGGCCTGGCGCACGGCGCTTGATCCTGCTGGTGACTGGATCTCAAAGGTGTTGCACGCCGCCAATCGGCGTCTGAGTGAGGTGCGGCAGCACATTCCCGATGCCGGGGGACTTGTGATCGCGACCGATCATGCCTCGGCGAAGGCTTACGCGCAGCTGCTGCAGCAAATGACCGGTGAAGAGGTTGCGCTGATCCTCTCCGATGATTCGGGGGCGAGCGAGCGGATCGATGCGTTCTCGCACGGTGACTCGCGGTGGATGGTCGCCGTTCGGATGGTGTCTGAGGGGGTCGACGTGCCGCGTCTCGCTGTCGGGGTATACGCGACCAGCTCGTCGACGCCGCTGTTTTTTGCGCAGGCGATCGGTCGTTTTGTGCGTTCGCGCCGCCGCGGTGAGGTTGCGTCGGTGTTCATCCCCAATGTTCCCGCGCTCATGCAGCTTGCCGCCGAGCTTGAAAAGGAACGCAACCACGTGCTTGAGGGGCCGGGGAGCGCCGAGGAGATGTGGGATGCGGAAGCAGCGCTCATGGCCGAGGCTGAGCGTGAGGATCGCGCCTCCTCGGAGCTGCTTGAGGACGATTTCAAGTATCAGGCGCTCGCCTCCGACGCGCACTTTGACCGTGCCGTGTTCGATGGTGCAGAGTTTGGCGGCTACGCGGAGGTTGAGAGCGAGGAAGAGCTCGACTTCTTGGGGTTCCCGGGATTGCTTGAGCCTCGCGAGGTGCACGCCCTCCTTGAGCAGCGGCAGGCGAGGCAGGCTAGGCGCAGCGCTAGTCGGCAGGGGCTGCTTGAACACCCGCCCGAGCGTGCGGAAGCTCCCGAGGCGCTGCACCGAACGCTCGGGAGCAGCGCAAGTTGCTCTCGAGTCTTGTCGGTATGTACGCGAAAGTCTCGGGGGAGCCGCATAAAGACATTCACACGGAGCTGCGTCGGGTGTGTGGCGGGCCGGCCGTTGCCCAGGCCTCAGTCACGCAATTGCAGAAGCGGATCGAGCTGCTGCGTCGGCGATTGCGGCCGTAACGTTCGCGACGCGCGCGAACTCCTGCGTAGATTCGATCCGCGTGGCTATCCGTGCTAAGTTATTCTCTGTTCGGCCGATAGTTTGACCGAGCAACTTGCGCGCGGGTGGCGGAATGGCAGACGCGCTAGCTTGAGGTGCTAGTGCCCGTATTAGGGCGTGGGGGTTCAAGTCCCCCTCCGCGCACGCGAGTGAAAAGGCAGGGTCCCTCGGGATCCTGCCTTTTCACATTCAATCGGGTCGTATCGTTGTCTTCCTAATTCATTACAGATAAGCTTCATGTGTAGAGAGTTGGGAAGTGGATGATGGTAGCGGACCTCGAACCCGTGTTCACGCTCGGCGCCGCTCGTACCGCAGGCCTGCGGAAAGATCAGGTTTACGACCTTCTCGCGAACGGGGAGATCGAGCGAGTAGGCCGTGGTGTGTATCTGCGTCCTGACCAGATCGAGCCTGCTTTCGTTTCGCTCGCTGCAGCAACGGCTCTGCGTGATGAGGCGACATTGTGTCTGACGAGCGCACTCGTGCACCACGACCTCAGCGACGCCATCCCGTTCGAGTCCGACATCGCCCTACCGCGCGGCACTCATCATCCCGTTGGCCTCGCTCACGTGGCATGGCACAGCTTCGACCCGACAACCTTTCACATCGGACGCGACCACGTCGATGCCGGAAATGGGTTGAGGCTTGCCATCTACTCGGCTGAGAGAACGATCGTGGATTGTTTCCGGCTCATGCATCAGGAAGGCAGCGACGTCGCCTACGAAGCACTCCGACGGTGGTTGCGCCGTCGCGGGAACTCACCGGCAGGCCTGTTGAAGATTGCTTCATCATTCCCGAAGGCGCAGCCGCGGATCCGCCAGGCGCTTGAGGTGCTTCTATGACCCCGCCAACTCCGACACGAGACACTCCTCTGGGCAGGCATACAACGATCTGCGCAACCTCGCCCGCCGCGACGGACGCGACCCCGCTGAATACTTCACGTTGTATGCGCTCGAAGGTTTTCTCGCCCGGTTGGCCGTCTCTGAGTATGCCGGAGAGTTCGTACTCAAAGGCGGTGTGCTCATGGCGGCATTCGCTGCACGCCGACCGACCCGCGACATCGACTTCGCTGCTACTGGATTCACCAACGACATCACTGACGTGGAAGAAAGGGTGCGCAGCATCATCGAAGTGCACCTCGATGACGGATTGGAGTTTGATTCGGGCTCTGCGGTGGGAGAGCCAATCCAGGATGACGCCGACTACAACGGTGTCCGCGTCAAGATCACCGCGCAACTCGCGACAGCGAAGGTCGCTCTGCACGTCGACGTGAATTTCGGCGACCCAATCTGGCCAGCTCCAACCGAGGCGGTGCTCCCGTTGCTGCTCGGCGGAACACTTCGCTTGAGAGGCTATCCCGCCCACCCGGACAAGCGGCTATTCAGATGGGCAGATATCGCAGACGAGTCACCTGCGACCTGCGACCTGCGTGCATCGGGCAGAAGCCGTCAATCTATTCGTGGTTGGTGTCTCGGATGCCGCCAACAATGCGGGCGTGGCTTTCGCCGTGGACTTCGACAGCGGCTACCTGTACAACGGCATTGATGTTCTTGGTTTCAATCGGAAAGATATCTCGAAACCAGTGAACCCGCCCACGCTATTCAAGCCGGACGCGGTGCTGTCTGCCGAGGCGTTGCAGGAGTTGCGGGCGGCTATCGACCGGTACGGACTAGCATTCCTGCGCCACGGTTGCCTGTGCGCGGCGGCGTCGCGCCAGCATCCGCGTGACGAGCAGCCCGTGCCGGGGGCTGAAGAAGTACACCAACCCAAACGCGACACCCTGCGTGAGGACGATCATGCCGCCCGAGGCCGTGTCGAGATAGTAGCTGACGTACAGACCGATCACGGCGCACACCGCAGAAACGCTCGGGGCAATGACGAGCATGCGCGAGAAGCGGTCGGTCAAGAGGTACGCCGTCGCCCCGGGGATGATCAGCATCGCCACCACCAGCACCACGCCCACCGCTTGCAGAGCGACCACGGCGGTGAGCGCGAGGAGTCCGAGCAGCAGCGCGCCGAGCACGCGCGGGTTGAGCCCGATCGCGTGCGCGTGAGTCGGGTCGAACGCAAACAGGGTGAAGTCGCGCCGCTTCAGGATCAGGATCCCGAACACCACGGCCCCCAAAATGAGCACCTGCACGAGGTCGGCCCGCGAGACACCCAGCAGGTTGCCGAAGATGATGTGATTGAGGTCGGTTTGCGAGGGAATCACCGAGATCAATACCAGGCCGAGCGCGAACAGCGAGGTGAAGACGATGCCGATCGCAGCGTCTTCCTTGACTCGGCTCGTGTCGCGCACGGCTCCGATCAGCGCTACCGCCAGAAACCCGAACACCACGGCCCCGAGCGCAAACGGTGCTCCCACCACGTAGGCCAGCACCACGCCGGGGAGCACCGCGTGTGACACGGCGTCCCCCATGAGGGACCACCCCACGAGCACCAGCCAGCACGAAAGCACCGCGCACACGATCGAGGCAACAAGTGCGGTGGCGAGCGCGCGCACCATGAAGTCGTAGCTCAGTGGCTCGAAGAAAAAGTCGATCACGGTCATCTGCCTGTCTCACTTTCCCACACATCGACCCCAAACGCCCGCGCCAGATTCTCCGGGCGCAACACCTCTTCGGGGTGTCGTGCACGAGCACCCGCCGCATCAGCAACACGGCCTCGTCGGCGAGCGCGGGGAGCGCGTTGAGGTCGTGTGTTGAGACGAGGATCGTCGCGCCGTCGCTCGCGAGCTCCCGGAAGAGCCGCGTCATGGTGGCCTCCGAACGCTTGTCGACCCCCGCGAATGGTTCGTCGAGGAGCAGCGTCGTCGCGCCCTGGGCGATGCCGCGTGCGACGAACGCTCGCTTTTTCTGGCCGCCCGAGAGCTGGCCGATCTGCCTCCCCGCGAACTCCGTCAGCTCGACGCGTTCGAGCGCGTGGTCCACAGCGTCGTGATCCGCCTGGCGTGCGCGACGGGTGGTCCCCATGCCGCCGTAGCGCCCCATCATCACCACATCGCGAACGGAAACGGGGAACGCCCAATCGACGGCCTCGCTCTGCGGGACGTACCCGATGCTCCCGAGCCTGCGAGCGTGTGCCGGGCTCGCGCCGTTGATCCGCACGCTCCCGGAGTCTGGGCGGATGCGCCCCGTGATGGTGGCAAACAGCGTCGACTTGCCGGAGCCGTTCATGCCGATCAGTCCGCAGACGCGCCCCGGCGCGACACGCAGAGACGCGTGGTCGAGCGCCAGTACTTCGCCGTAGTGCACGGTGACGTCGTCGACCTCAATCGCGGCGGTGGTCATGACCCGTTGCCCCTCGCCCCGGTGAGCGCCGACACGATGATCTCGCTGTCGTAGCGGATGAGGTCAAGGTAGGTGGGTACGGGGCCATCGGCTTCTGACAGGGAGTCGACATACAGGGTCCCGCCGAACTCGGCATCGCTCGCTTCGACCACCTGCCGCATCGGCGCCTCAGATACCGTTGACTCGCAGAACACCGCTGGCACCTCGTTCGCGCGCACGAACTCGATCGCCGAGGCGATCTGCTTGGGTGTTGCCTGTTGTTCCGCGTTCACCGCCCAAATGTACTTTTCGGTGAGGCCGGCATCCCGCGCGAGGTAAGAGAAAGCGCCCTCGCAGCTCACGAGTGCGCGCTGTTGCTGCGGCAATTGCGCGAGCTGTGCCACCAGCTCGTCCTGCACTTTCTGCAGTTCGGCCTTGTACGCGGCGCCGTTGGCGGCGAAGTCGTCCGCGTGTGCGGGATCGAGGTCGCTGAACGCCCGCACCATATTGTCGACGTAGATCTGCACGTTGAGCGGACTCATCCAGGCGTGCGGATTGGGCTTGCCGGCGTACTCGTCCTCGGTGATGTCGATTGCCCTGACCCCCTCGCTCACGACGACGTGGGGGACGTTGAGGTCTTCGACGAACTTCGCGAACCAAGCTTCAAGGCCCAGCCCGTTGTCCAGGATCAGTTCCGCACCCTCGGCCTTGCGAATGTCGCCGGGGGTGGGTTCGTAGCCGTGGATCTCCGCGCCGACTTTGGTGATCGACTCGACTCGCAGGTGTTCGCCGGCAACGTTCTCCGCGACATCCGCGAGCACCGTAAACGTGGTGAGAACGACGGGCCTCGTGTCTTCGGCCCCGGGGTCGTTCTCTCCTCCACTGCAGGCGGTGAGAACGACCCCATCGCGAGGGCGGCAAGCGTTGCAGCTACCCGCCGGGCGATTGTGCCGCGGGATCCGCGAGACTGTTCATTGCTTCGAACCCAGTATGAAGTCATACCTAACTATATTGTTCGGCATGACGAACAATCAAGCGTTAGAGTACTTTTCCGCGTGATTCCGGGATCTTGTAGGCGGTCAGCGCGGAGACAAGCAGAAGCAGGATCGCGTATACGGAGAACGCCATACCGCCTGAGTTGCCGAACCACTCCTGGAAACCGGCCTGCAAGTAGGCTGCCGTTCCACCAAAGACGGCGACCGCGATCGAGTACGGAATCGCAACGCCCACCGTGCGGATCGAGGTCGGGAACAGCTCCGCATAGATTGCCGGCACGATCGCCGCCGAACCACTAATGAACAGCAGCATCCCGAACATCGCGAGGAACAGTTGCCACCACTCGCCCTGCACCATCATGCTGAGGGGGATCTGCATGACGGCGCCGCCGATGTTTGAGATCAGCATGACGGGACGACGTCCGATCCGGTCCGAGAGCATTCCCCACAGGGGGAAGAACGCCATAAAGCACAGATTGGCTGCCACGCCGACCCAGAGGGCGACAGAAGCATCCATGCCCAACACCTTGATCGCGTAGGCGGGAGTGGAAACCGACCAGATGTAGTACAGAACGGTCAGTCCAACCGTCAGGCCGATGACCTGAAGTGCCCGCACGCGATTCTGCCAGATCTGCTTCACCATCGGATCCTGCTTCACGGTGACGCTCAGCTGCTTCGTCTCGGTGAAGTGATCGGTCTCTTTCATGCGGGCGCGCATGATCAGTGAATAGAGGCCCATGAGTGCGCCAACGGCGAAGGGGACTCGCCACCCCCAAGCACTCATTTCCTCGGAGGAAAGAGTTGCGCTCAGGATCGCGCCGATAAGCGTGCCAAACACCACCCCGGCGGTGCCCGAGAAGTAGA
The DNA here is from genome assembly GCF_011382965.1 of Leucobacter insecticola. Lineage (NCBI taxonomy): Bacteria > Bacillati > Actinomycetota > Actinomycetes > Micrococcales > Microbacteriaceae > Leucobacter > Leucobacter insecticola. The sequence goes on from NZ_CP049934.1 coordinate 1,844,818, forward strand.
TGAGGGAAGCAAACAGGCCACGCTTGGGGCGGGGGCAATCTCTGAGAGGTATGTCTGTGCGCTGGGAAGTTCACCGCCGTGCGCAAGCCCCTGAAGGATGCGTGCAACGACGAGCAGCGCCGAGGCGATCCAGCCGATCGAATCGAACGACGGGATCAGTGCGATGCACAATGAGCCAAAAGCTCCGAGTGCAACCGCAGTCGTCATTGCGGTCTTGCGACCGAGCTTGTCGCCCATGAGCCCAAAGAGGAGCCCGCCAAACGGTCTTGCAACGAAGCCGACCGCGAAGATGGCGAGGGTTGCGAGGAAGGCGCTTGTGGGGTCTTCCTGGGAGAAGAGCTGCGTTGAGATAAACGAGGCGAAGGCCGCGTAGATGGTCCAGTCAAACCACTCGACCGCGTTGCCCGCGCCAACACCGAAGAGCGACTTGCGGGTGCGGGTGTCGAGTCGGGTCCGCTGGGTCGAGGCGCTTTCGGCGGTAGCGGTGGTGGGGGGCTGTGGCATGCGAGTCATCCTTGTCTCGGGGCGATTGCCCGGGCTCGTGCACGATCCGTGCGTTATCGAAAAGCTGTATTACAGGTGATATGGTTGCAGAAGAAATTCTTGATGTCAATCACCGTGAGGCGTTGACTGCATATAGGTGTATCCTGATGTTTGACCGCCATGGGTTTTCGGTTGGATTGAAATTTGTAATACAGAATGCTTGTCCGTGGCAGCGATAGGAGAACTCAATGGCGACACCAGAAATCCTCGAAACCGTGCCCCAAGCCCCTAAAGTGCTCGCGGCCGATGCGGTGTTTCAGCAGCTTCGTGAGGCGATCGTTCGCGGTGACTACCCAGAAGGTTCCAAGCTTCCCTCGGAAGCGAAACTCGCGGCGGTCTTCGGGGTCAGCCGCCCCGTGGTGCGGGAAGCTTTGCAGGGCTGCGCGGCGCTCGGGCTCACCGAGACTCGCGTCGGCAGCGGCACCGTGGTGCTTTCGAGGCACGGTAACCAGGGCTCTCGCTCGGTAACTACAGTGCACGCGAGCTGCACGAGGCCCGCCCGCACGTCGAGATGCCGGCGGCGGCCCTCGCCGCGAGTCGCCGCAGCGACGCGGACCTCGAGGAGCTTGCTGCGATCCTGAACAGCATGGCGGAGATCACCGCGGGTACCTCCCAGCGGGGCGCCCGGGCGTGGGTGGAACAGGATGCCATGTTTCACTCCGCGATTGCTCGCGCCAGCAGGAACGGTGTGTTCGAGAGCTTCATCGCCGAGATCCGCGAGGCGCTCGAGCGGCAGTCGCAGCTTCTCGCAACCGCGGCGAAGCGGCAAGAGCAGTCCGACCGGGAACACCGGGAGATCTTCGACGCCATTGCCGCGGGTGACGCTGAAGCTGCACTTCACGCAATGAGCCTGCACCTTCACGCCGTTGCGGACGCGGTGAACTCGCTCACCCAAGCCCATCTCACCGACATTCGCGATGCCGAAGGCGCCGCGAACTAAACACACGAGGAATCCATGCAAGCCATTCAGTTTCAGCACGTCCCGCTCGTCGAAGCGACACGAGGGGACCTGACCGAGAGCGTGCACTACGGCTCCTTCGCCGTGGTTGACGCTGGCGGCACGCTGCGTTCAGCCGCGGGATCTCCCGAAGCTCCCTATTACGCCAGGTCTTCGCTCAAGCCCTTCCAATCGACCGCTATGGTGCGTGCGGGCCTGCAGTTGCCGCCGAGACTCCTCGCACTGAGCTCCGCGAGCCACTCCGGCGCGCCGGTGCATATTGAGGGCGCCCGAGAGATCCTGAGCATGCACGGACTTGACGAAACCGCACTGCGGAACGCCCTCGACCTGCCCTACGGTGCGAAGGAACGAGAGGCGTGGCTTCGCGGCGGCGGCGAACCCACGCAGATCACACAGAACTGCTCGGGCAAACACGCCGCGATGCTTGCCACCTGCGTCGTCAACGACTGGTCACGTGACGATTATCTGTCGCCGGAGCATCCCCTGCAGCGACTGGTCAAGCAGACGGTCGAGGAATTCACCGGCGAGGAGTCTGCTGCAGACACCGTTGACGGCTGCGGGACGCCCCTCTTCGCTTTCTCCTTGACAGGTCTCGCGCACGCCGCCGCTCGCCTGGGCGCAGCGGATCCGGCATCGGCCGAGGGTTCCGTGTTCTCGGCGATCCAGGCTCACCCCGACATGCTTGCCGGCGAACAGCGTGACGTCACGGCGCTGATGCGGTCTGTACCCTCGCTGATCGCGAAGGACGGGGCGGAAGGCTTTCAGCTGGTCGCGCTGCGCAGCGGCGTCGGCGTTGCGATCAAGATCTCTGACGGCGGGGATCGCGCGCGCATGCCGATCACGCTCGCGATCCTGCGCGAGCTGGGCGTTGCGGAGGCTGAGCTCGCCGACGTGCCACTGCAGCAGATTCTCGGCGGAGGCGCGCCCAGGGGTGTGCTTCGCACGCTGCGTTGATTGGGCGAGCGCTAACCTGGAATGCAGTACCGAGTGTGATCCCGACGAAAGCAGAACTGACAATGAATGAGCAGGGCCTCTCCGAGACGGTGCGCATCGCGCGCGATCTGATTCGCTTTGACACCACCAATCGCGGTGGCGGAGACGCCGAGCCGGAACGCCCCGCGGCCGACTACGTCGCCGCCTACCTCACGGAGCTCGGGCTCGAACCGCGAATCTACGAGTCGGCCCCGGGGCGCGCCAACGTGATCGCCAGGATGGAGGGCACGGATCCCGATCTCCCCGCGCTCGTGCTGCACGGCCACCTCGACGTCGTTCCAGCGGATCCCGCAAACTGGTCAGTCGACCCTTTCGCGGGTGTCATCAAGGACGGCATGCTGTGGGGCCGCGGCGCCGTCGACATGAAAGACATGGACGCCATGATCATGACGGCCGCGGCGGAACTCATGCGCGCGGGGGAACGTCCGAAGCGCACGGTGATCCTCGCCTTCTTCGCCGACGAGGAGGCCGGGAGCATCTTTGGATCTCACTACATGGTGAAGAACCATCCCGAGGTCTTCGCGGGCGCAGCAACCGCGATCAGCGAGGTCGGCGGTTACTCGATTGACGTCGAAGGCACCCGGGCCTACCTGATCCAGACCGGCGAAAAATCTCTCGACTGGATCAAGCTGCGCGCCCGCGGCACCGCGGCCCACGGTTCACGCTACTGGCCCGACAATGCGGTTACCCGGCTCGCTGAGGCCGTTGTTGCGCTTGGTCGTCACGAGTGGCCGCTGAATCTTTGCGACACGACACGCGAACTGATCACCGAGCTTGCGGCGATTCTGGGGGAGGAACCCACCGAGGCCGGTGCTGAGGATCTCGTGCTGCGGCTCGGCAAGGGCGGCGGCTTCATTCACGCGAGCCTGCGCAACACCACGAACCCCACCGTGCTGACGGCGGGATACAAGCACAACGTGATTCCCGACACCGCAGAGGCTCTGATCGATGTGCGGGCGATCCCGGTGGAACAAGGCACGATTCTCGAGCAGGTGCAGCGCATTGTTGGTGACGACATCGAGATCGAGGTGGTGCACTCCGACACGGGTCTGGAGGTGCCCTTCGGTGGAGAACTCGTCGACGCGATGACGGCGAGCCTGCTGAAGGAAGACCCGGAGGCGCGAGTGCTGCCGTATTTGCTGTCTGGCGGCACCGACAATAAAGCGCTCTCGAAGCTGGGCATCACCGGCTATGGGTTCGCGCCACTGCGCCTCCCCGCCGACCTCGACTTCCCGGGCATGTTCCACGGCGTCGACGAACGCGTGCCGCTAGACGCGATCGATTTCGGGCACCGTGTGCTTGTCGATCTGCTGCGCACTTACTAGCCCATAAGCCCGCGGGACCTCCGCGTCGGCTATCCTAGACGGCGGCCCTGTCGCGTTTGCGTGATCCGGGCGAGGCGAGACCATCTCGCTGCGAAAGGAAACATGGGAATCTTCGAGGCGATCCTGCTCGGGATCTTGCAGGGGCTCACCGAGTTTCTGCCGATCTCATCCAGCGCTCACCTTCGCGTGGCGAGCGAACTCATGGGGATCGGTGACGCTGGCGCTGCCTTTACCGCGATCACGCAGATCGGCACCGAGGCCGCCGTCATTGTGTTCTTCTGGCGCGACATCGTGCGGATCATCGGGCGCTGGTTCCGATCCCTCACGGGTTCCGTGCCGCGGAAGGATCCTGATGCGCTGATGGGGTGGTGGATCATCCTGGGCACCCTCCCGATCGTGGTGCTCGGCCTGCTGTTCCAGGATCAGATCGAGACCACCCTGCGCTCGCTGTGGTTCGTAGCGATCAGCCTGATCGTCTTCGGTTTGCTGCTCGGCGTTGCCGATCGTCTCGGCAAGAATGCACGACCGCTTGAAAAGCTCACCTGGAAGCACGGCCTGATCTATGGTTTCGCGCAGGCGCTCGCGCTGATCCCGGGTGTGTCTCGCTCGGGCGGCACGATCACCGCCGGCCTCTTCATGGGCTACAAACGTGAAGCCGCGGCCCGCTACTCCTTCCTGCTCGCGATCCCTGCCGTGCTCGGATCCGGCTTCTATCAGGTGCTTAAGGTGCTGAAGAACTCGGGCGGCGACGGCGACGGCATCGAGACACCGATGGGGATGACCCTGATTGCCACCGCGGTTGCGTTTGTGATCGCGCTGTTTGTCATCGGACTCTTCATGAAATACATTTCGAAGCGCAGCTTCTTGCCGTTCGTGATCTATCGCGTGCTGCTCGGGATCGCGATTATCATCCTGCTCAGCACCGGTGTGCTCAGTGCCGACGGCGGCACCCTGGCTGCGGGACTGAGCCAAGTTACGACGGGAGCCGCACTGTGAGGACCTGGACACCACCCGAGATTCCCGCGCTCCCCGGCGAGGGAATCGCCCCCAAGCTCTTCAACACCGCGACCGGTCGCATGGAACACCCGGCGATTCCCGAGGGCCGTGCCCTGCTGTACGTCTGCGGGATCACGCCCTACGATGCCACGCACCTCGGTCACGCCTTCACCTATCTTGCCTTCGACATCATGCAGCGGGCCTGGCGAGACGCGGGCATCGAGACCGTGTACGCGCAGAACATCACCGATGTCGATGACCCGCTGCTCGAACGGGCGAACGACACCGGCGTAGACTGGCGCACGCTCGCGGACGAACAGATCGGATTGTTTCGCTCAGACATGCACCGGCTCGGGATGATCCCACCAGAGCACTACGTGGCCGTCACCGAGCAGATAGATGAGATCGCTCAGGCGGTGCGTGAGCTGAAAGAACGCGGCTTCGCCTACGAGGTACCCACCGAGGGCGCCGTCGGCTTCGACATCTACTTCGACATCGATGCCGCGCAGCAGTCTTCGCAGTGGCGGCTCGGCGACGTGGCCCCCTACGAGCACGCCGTCATGCTGCAGCTCAGCACCGAACGCGGCGGGGATCCTGAGCGGCCCGGCAAGCGCAACCCGCTCGATCCGCTCCTGTGGCGCTCAGCGCGCGAGGGTGAGCCCAGCTGGGAGACTCCGGTCGGCGAGGGGCGCCCGGGCTGGCATATCGAGTGCTCGGTGATCGCGACGAAGGCGCTCGGCGGCGCATTCACGGTGCAGGGCGGGGGAGAGGATCTTGTGTTCCCGCATCACGAGTTCACCGCGGCGCACGCCACCGCGATCTCCGACACCCCGCTTGCCCACGCCTACTGCCACGCCGGGCTGGTCGGCTATCACGGACACAAGATGTCGAAGTCGCGGGGCAACCTCGTGTTTGTGTCAAAGCTGTTGAACGCGGGGGCGGATCCCTCCGCGATCCGGCTCGGGCTGCTTGCGCACCACTACCGCTCGGAGTGGGAGTGGCACGACGCAGATCTCGACTTCGCCGACCGTCGGCTCGCGAGCTGGCGCGAGGGCGTGCGACGCGAAAGCGCGGATCCCGCATCTGCGGACGCGGTGCTGCAGCAGTTGCGCGCGGCGCTCGCAAATGACCTCGACACGCCCGTGATGCTCGCGACGCTGGACGCGGCACTCGACCAGGGCGTCGACGATTCGCAGCTGATCACCGACGCGGTCCAGTCCCTCCTTGGTGTGACGCTGTAACGGTGCGTCTCAGCTCAGCCGCATAAGCCGGGCAGCCAGCGCCGCGAAGGCCGCGGTCGTGAACGCGAGCAGGAGCCACGCGATGCCGAGGGGGAGCGCCGGGGCGGACCCGGTGATCTGCGCGTTGAGAGCGTCAGCGAACCAGGTGGTCGGTAGGAAGCGGCAGACGGATTCCAGCCATCCCGGGTACACGCTGAGCGGGATCATCGCTCCGGAGCTCGCGAGCACGAACATCGGCGCCAGGTAGGTGAGCTGCAGCGCGACGTTCGGGTTCTTTAGGCGAGCCGCGACGAGGTAGCCGAGCGCGAGCAGCAGCAGACCGCCGAGCAGCAGGGTGACGATGGCCTGCAGCGTGTGTAACGGCGAAACTCCCTGCGTCAGCATCACCGCAACAACAATGATGCTCTCCGCGGCAACGAGCCCGGCGCGCACCGGCACGTGTCCGAGCAGAAATGCTGACACTCGCGCGGGCGTGGTCGACAGCTGCCTCAGCGTGCCGAGACTGCGATACCTGACGAGCGGCACCGTGGTGGTCCCGAAGGCGATCCCCATAAAGCCAATGAAACTGACCATCACAAACGTGCGCTTCAGTAGCATCGTGGGCTCCCCGGTCGCCCCGGAGATGACGAGATCCAGGATCCAAAACATGCCGAGCATGCCGAGGAACGACGCGAGGATCACAACAGTGGCGTTCTTGTCGCGGAGGAGCTCACGAGTGTGGGTTCTCGTGAACTCTTGCAGTTGTGTGCTCATGAACTCGTCGCCGATACCTCAACAAACACGTCTTCGAGCGAGCTGCGCGTGACGCGATAGTTGAAGGCTTGCAAACCCGGGGTGAAGGTGAGGCGGCGGATCACGGCGTCCGGATCCTCCGTCACGATCGAGAACGCGGTGCCCGCGGATCCTGAGCTGCTGATGTCACCCTCAATGCCGAGCGCCCGAATCTCCTCCGTGGTTCGCGTGGCAGAGACTTCGAAGGACACCGTCGCGGTGGCGGAGTGCTCACGGATGAGCGCGTCGGGTTCGCCCTCGGCCGCGATCCTGCCACCCACCAGGATCGCGAGCCGGTCACACACCTGCGTGGCCTCGTCCATGTGGTGGGTCGAGAGCAGCACGGTCGTGCCCTTCTGCCGTTGGCGCTCGATGATCTCCCAGAGATTGCGCCTGGCGCTCGGATCCAGCCCCGCCGACGGTTCATCGAGCACCAGCACGGCGGGGTTGCCGATGAGTGCGATCCCGATGAGCAGCCTGCGCTCCTGGCCGCCAGAGAGGTGCTTCACCTTGATATTGGCGGCGTCTTCCAGATCGACCTCCGCGATGATGTCGGCGGGATCCCGGGCCACTTCGTAGAACGAGGCGAAGAGCTGCACTGTCTCCCTGACGGTGAGCGTGGGGAAGAGATTGGCCGCCTGCGGCGGTGGGTTCTAGCGGTCGGTGCAACACTTCACAATTGATGGGGTGGATACCGATATGAGATTCAGCGAACGGATTTTGCCGGACCGGATCAACATGATTTGGGAGTTACGTGCCCAAGGCCGGTCGGTGCAAGAAATCAGCGAGGTGGTGGGGTGGTCCCCCACCGCGGTCAAGAATCATGTGCATGAGTGCGGTGGAGTGAAACCCCGAGTGAAAGCACGGCAGGGGGCGTTGTCGTTCGAGGAACGGATCGAGATCCAGTCGATGCTGCGGCAGTCTTGCAGCGTGCGACACATCGCGAGAGTGTTGGGTCGGGCACCATCCACCATCTCTCGGGAGGTTCGACGTAATGCGCGTTCCTGTGCGGGGGAGAAACGTCGACCGCGTTCGGCATATTGGGCGATGAGTGCCCAGGCCAAGTCGTGGGAGCGTGCCAGGCGCCCCAAACCCAGCAAACTCGTCACGGACGCTGTGTTGCGTGAGTATGTGCAGTCACAGTTAGGGTTGAAGCGTTCACCGGAACAAATCGCGGGAAGGTTGCGGCGGAAGTTCCCTGATCGACCGGAGATGTGGGTGTCACACGAAACGATCTATCAAGCCATCTATCTCCGCGGTCGTGGGGGGGGTTGAAGCGTGAGCTTGAGGTGTCGTTGCGGACGGGGCGTGTATTGCGGCAGCCCAGGCGTGTTGCCGGGCAGCGGCGTGGCCGGATCCCGGGGATGGTGAATATCAGTGAGCGGCCCGCTGAGATCAATGGTCGGGCGGTGCCGGGGCATTTGGAGGGGGACTTGATCATCGGGAAGAATGGTCGGAGCGCGATTGGAACGGTCGTGGAGCGGCACTCGAATTATCTGTTGTTGGTGTGGATGGATCCTGCTCTGAATCGGGTGGAGGCGCTCACGGAAGGGTTGATCGCGAAGATGAAGAACCTTCCGGATGTGTTGCGTCATTCCGTGACGTGGCATCAGGGGGTGGAGATGCATCGGCATGCGAAGATCGCGATGGATGCTGATATTGATGTCTATTTTTGTGATCCGCATTCGCCGTGGCAGCGGCCTACGAATGAGAACACGAACGGGCTGCTGCGTCAGTATTTTCCGAAAGGGACTGATCTGAGTGTGTTCAGTCAGGAAGATCTGGATTATGTTGAGTGGGAGATGAATGACCGGCCTCGTAAACGTCTTGAGTTTGCGAAGCCGGCCGAGGTGGTGCGGGACATACTGTTGCGCTGACCGCTAGAACCCACCGCTGCACCGCGACAAGTTCGGTGAAGCGTTGGCGATCCCGCAGAGGATCGAGGCCGAGCACTTCGATCGAGCCGGCGGTAGGGGTGCGGAGCCCGACAATCGTCTCGAGTGTGGTCGTCTTGCCCGAGCCGTTGGGGCCGAGTAGCCCGAAAACCTCGCCCGGCCGCACCCGAAATGAGATGCCGTCGACAGCGGTGTTGTTGTCGTAGACCTTGCGCAGATCCTGGACCACGATGGCGTCTTGCGCGGGGGTGTTTGACTCAGCCAAATTCATCTCTTGCCTCCTGTCGGTGGGGCGTCGTCGCCTCCGGGAAAGAAGATCGACTCGAGCGGCATTCCGAAGATCTGCGAAATGCGAAATGCGAGGGGGAGTGAGGGATCATACTTGCCGGTCTCCAGTGCGTTGACCGTCTGCCGCGATACCTCGAGCGTTTCGGCGAGCTGGACCTGGGTCCAGCCGTGCTCCGTGCGGAGCCTGCGGACGTCGTTCTTCATCGGTTTGCCCTGGCATTGAGGACGACGCTGGCGACGAGCCAGGCCATCATGCCGATGATAAAGACAATCCAGGGGAGGAAAATTCCATCGAAGCCGGCGAATCCCAGGAAGCCGACTGTTACTGCAGCAAGCATCGAGGCGCCGAAGCCCACGCTCATGCTTTGGAGGGTTGTCGTTTTGTCTCGCTCGTCAATGCGTTTCAGGTGGCGCACAACCGAGATTAGGACCCAAATCATGGGAAGCACAGGGACGATCGTGATGACGGCCCTGAGAGCTGTGCCCTTTTCTGCTGGAATGAGAATCGGCAGAATCACCACCGCGAGGATGTACAGCACCATTCCAATGGAGAGCTCCCAAGAATAGAGCCTAAAAGCGCGGCGCTCGGCGGGTGTGCTCCCGGTTTCTTCTGTTGTATTCACGATGATGCCTTTCCTGTTGAATTTTCGAGGCGAGAGATTTTCGTTCGTGGTCGCGGATCCGATTGATCCCACTCGAAGAGTCGTGCCGCGATGACGAACGCGATAGCCGCGATCGCCGCCATCATTGCCCACAGCACGGGGACGGGGAGGAACGGGGGCAGGCCGCCGAGATCGGCACTCAGGGCCGCAGCAAACCAGGTGGTGGGCAGCGAGTTCATGATGATTTCGGGGGCTCCCGGCAGCATAGACGGCGGAATGATGCCGCCAGCAGCGAACAGCAGCAGAATCGGAAGCATCGCCGCGAGGCCCTGGGTTGCTTCCTCCTTGCGTGAGCGCGCGGCAAGGATCAGCGAGAGCGCAAAGGCCATCGCGCTGCCGATCGCGAGAGTGATGGAGAAGCTCAGCAAGTCGAAGCCGTCGAAATATCGACGCCAGAGAGCGATGCCGATCACGACCACCGAGATGATTGCTGCCACGAGCAGGCGAGCGGGGATCTGTGCGAGCAGCAGTGTTGAGCGCCGCAGTGGCGTTGTTGCTAGCAGACGAAGCAGCCCACGCCCGCGCATGCCCACGAGTGGAACCGCTGTTCCGATAAGCGCCACGCTCATGATCCCGACCATCGTGATACCGCCCAAGTTGAGGTGCAGGAGATCGACCCGCACTTCACCTTCTTCGTTCACCAGGGTGATCGAATTGGTGGTGAAACCCGCATCGCGAAGCGCCAACCATACCGGGTTCCACGCGGGCTTTGACTCGGTGTTGAAAGTCGCGAGTACAGAGTCTCCGCTCACCTCGACCCTTGTGTTTTCTTCTGGGCTGCCGGCATCAACGACGGTGACTCCGGCCTGCTGCAATGCCCTGGTGACTTCCTGGTTTGCCGGGGTGACGCTCGCGACTGGTTCGGGCCCGACGGTAGCGAAGGAAAGCCACATCACGAAGTACATGAGGAGGAGGAAGACGAACATGAACGCCATCGAGAAGCCGCTCAGTCTGTTCCGCATCATGTCCTTGCCGCTCATCACCGAGAGGTGGGCGAAGGCGCGGAGTTGGGCGCGGGACGCAGTGTTCATGGGAGGCCTCCTTCGAATGAAGCCAGCTCCATGACAAGGAGGCTTGACTTACCTCAACGATAAACCGCGCGTGTCACGATGTCAAGCACGCTTTACGTCCCGGCGCGCGACCCACGGACACCCAACGCTGAATCCTGGCGACTGTCCCCCATCTCCACGAGCGTCCCCCAAACCCGCGCTCGGAGCGACGCCGGTACGGGGGACACTCGTCATTTAGGGGGACACTCGTCGGGCGGGCTACACCTTGGGGTGAGGATCAGAATCAGTGTCGGGGGCAGAGTCGTCCTCCGGCTCGTCCTTCGGGCGGGACTCGCGATCGTCCTCCAAGAACTTCTCGAACTCGAGCGCGATCGCGTCGCCGGTCGCCCCCGCCGCAAGCTGCTCGTCACGGGACTCTTCAAGCCGCCGGATATAGCGCGACATCTCATCGTCGGCCGCCGCGATCCGGTTAATGTTCGACTCCCACTCGTTCGCCTGCGCGAGTAGCTCACCGCGAGGAATCACGATGTCGAGCAGCTCTTCAAGCTTGTCGAGCAGCGCCAAGGTCGCCTTGGGTGAGGGGGTGCTGTGCACATAGTGCGGCACCTGCGCCCACAGCGAGATGGGCGCGATCCCGGCTTCCGCGAGCGCCAGGTCGATGACGGTCGCGATCCCTGCCGGCCCCTCGTAACTGCTGCGCACGGCCCCGGTCTCCGCTCGACGCTTTGCGCTCTCAGTCGAGATCGTCATCACGATCGGACGGGAATGGGGCGCGTCGGAGTACATCGCGCCCAAAATAATGACCTCGTCAATCGCCCACACGTCGACGAGTTCAACGATCTCGTCGGCGAAGTTTTGCCAGTCGCGAGCGGGTTCGACGCCCGCGAGCAAGAAGAGGTCGGTGACCGGGGTGCCATCGAGGCGGCGCACCGTCTCGGAAGCTGCATCCGCGTCCTCGGTGGTAAGGCTTCCACCGGGCCGCTGCACCGGACCGTAAAGCCTGGTATCGGGCCAGTCGAGTACCCGGTTGCCGGCTTCACCGAACACGACCTTTGGGCGGTGTACCTGGAAGTCGACATACCCCTCCGCGCTGATGACGTGCAGAACCTCAGCGTCGATAAGCCCGCCCAAGTGCTGCAGCACTTCGGTGGTGGCATCGCCCGCGTCACTCCAGCCTTCAAACGCCATGATGAGCACCCTGGGGTGGCGGCTTGCGGCTTCGGTCACGTCGAGTGGCTCCTAAGTTGTAGAGGGGATCAGCCCAGGATACCCATCTCGGCTGAGTTGAGGGGAGCGGCCAGTACACTGGACCGGATGACCTCCTTACTCTCGACCTCCTCTCCCGCAGCCGTGCTCTGGGATATGGATGGCACCGTGATCGACTCTGAGCCACACTGGTTGGCAGCGGAGCTGAGGATGCTTTCTCGATACGGGATCGAACTCAAAGCTGAAACGAGGGACCGTTTGGTTGGCTCGGGGCTGACCGCGGCCGCCAAGCTGTTTCAGGATCTCGGCGTGCCGCTTGAGATCGACGAAATCATCGCTGAGTGGGCCGACGCGGTGATCGCCGAGCTGCGCGGAGGCGCGACCGAGTGGCGTCCGGGTGCGCTGGAGCTACTCACGTCTCTTGCCGAGGCGGGGATCCCGAGCGCGCTGGTCACAATGGCAACCAGGAGAATCGCCGACGCGGTGGTCGCAATGCTGCCACCCGGCACCTTTGTCGGCATCGTTGCGGGTGACGAGGTGGCCCGAGAGAAGCCGGACCCTGATCCCTACCTGCGCGGCGCCGCGATGCTCGGCGTGCAGATTGAGGATTGCCTCGCGATCGAGGATTCACCCAATGGGCTGCGATCCGCGCACGCCTCGGGCGCAATTGCGATCGGAGTGCCGCATCTGGTCTCGCTTGACAATGCCCCTCATCATGAGCTGTGGCCGAGCCTCGCGGCGATCGACGCGAAAGAGCTTTCAGCGAGATTCGGCCGGCTGCGAATGAGCAACAACGATTCAAGGGAAGAAGAGAAGTGACAGAGAACGAAACACCGATGCCTGCCACGAGCGGTCCGCTCGGTTACGGCGATCGGGTGAAACTCACGGATCCCAAGGGTCGGCTCAACACCATCACGCTGGTGCCAGGCGGCGAGTTTCACAGCCACCGCGGCATCATCTCGCACGCTGATCTTGTCGGGATTCCCGATGCTTCAGTGGTGACGAACAGCAACGGCGAGGAATACCTCGCGATCAGGCCGCTCCTGTCCGACTTTGTGATGTCGATGCCACGGGGGGCCGCGATTGTCTACCCGAAGGACGCCGCGCAGATCCTGTCCCTCGCTGATGTTTTTCCCGGCGCGCGCGTCGTTGAGGCCGGCGTAGGATCCGGGGCCCTGTCACTGCACCTCTTGCGGGCCATCGGTGAGAGCGGTGAACTGTTCTCCTTCGAGCGACGAGAGGAGTTCGCGGACATCGCAAAGGGCAACGCTGCGGCTTTTGCTGGCCGCTTGCCCGAGAACTGGACCGTCACGGTGGGGGATCTGCAGGAGGCGCTGCCCGAGACCTGCGCAGCTGGCACGGTCGACCGCGTGGTGCTCGACATGCTCGCTCCCTGGGAGTGCGTGGATGTTGCGGCCGAGGCGTTGAAGCCCGGCGGCGTCGTGATCTGTTACGTGGCCACGGTCACGCAGCTCTCGCGCACCGCAGAAGAACTGCAGCGCAGTGGCCTGTTCACTCACCCGCAGTCCTCCGAGACGATGGTGCGCGGTTGGCATGTCGAGGGGCTTGCGGTGCGGCCAGACCATCGCATGGTCGCCCACACAGGTTTTCTCATCACCGCACGCAGGCTCGCCCCCGGTACCCAGCTGCCGGACCTGAAGCGACGCGCTTCGAAGACCGACTTTAGTGACGAGGATCTTGCCAACTGGCTGCCCGACATGGGCGCGCCAGGCGAGAGCGAGCGGGCAAACCCCTGGACCCCCGAGCGTGTCGGTCAACCAACAAAGAGCGACAAAGTGCTTCGCAAGAAGGTGCGCGCGGCGAAACAGTTCGCCGAGGATCGGGGCGCCGAGCCGGCGTGATGCGCGCGAGCCGTGGCCGGATCCCCAGCCCGGATTCGATAGGATGGCGGGGTTCACATTGCCCTGCGCGAGAGGTACCCATGCTTCGTCGATTTGTTCCCGCAACCGCGGTTGCCACGCTTGTCATTGCTGGCCTCACCGGGTGCAGCGCGCAGGCGAACAAGGCCGCCGACTGCGCAGAGGTAATGACCTCTGGCTCTCTCAGTGACAGCGTTTCTGTGATCGGATCGTACGGCACGCCGCCCGAGATCTCGGTGAAGGGTGATTTTGCCATCGCAGACTCGCAGCGCACGATTGTGAGCAAGGCCGAGGATCGCAGCAAGCTCGCTGACGAGCAGTCGCTCGTGTCAGTGAACATGGCGTTCTTTGACGAGACAACGGGGGCTGAGCTGTACGCGAGTCCCGTGTTTACGGGGCAGGGAGACTCTCCAGAGTTTCTGATGGTCTCTGAGGAGCTGTCGAACCCGCTCAGCGAGGCTGTGCGGTGCTCGGCCGCCGGGGACCGTGTGGTGCTCGCGATGTCACCGGAAGACAGTGCGCAGATTGCTGCTCAGCTGGGCGGCACCGTTGGGGCTTCCGTGATCGGCGTCATCGACGTCGTTGATACCCGCGGGCTCACCGCGAGCGGTCCCGTGCGCGGTCTGCCCTCGGGTTACCCCGCGGTTGTGACGAACGATGAGGGCAGGCCCGGAGTCGTCCTTCCTCCGCGCGAGGCTCCCAAGGGTACGAGTTCCGCGACCCGCATCGTGGGCGACGGTGCAGTGGTCTCTGCGGACAACAACGTGATTGCTCAGGTTCTCGCGGTCGGCTGGGACGGTAATAAGCGCATGAACACCTGGGACCCTGAAGACTTCCAGAACTTCGGGCTCAAGGCGCTGCAGTCTGAAGATTTGATCTCGCAGACGGGCTACACCTTCCGCCCCGAGCTCACCGGCAAGACCGTGGGTTCGCAGGTCGTCATCGTAGAAAATGTCGACGGGAATGCCCAGGTTGTGGTTGTCGACATTATTGGGGTCAACTAGCTTCAATGAATGCAGCGCCCGGTAGATCTGTGGTGCCAAGCGAAGAGCGCATCTTTAGCCTCGTGCTGGCGCTAGTTGCGAGTCCCAACGGATCTACAAAGAGCGAGTTGTTGGCGTCGGTGCACGGCTATTCGGACCGCTTCCGGAGGGGCGAGGCGAATGTTGCTCTCGACCGTCAGTTTGAGCGCGACAAGGAACAGTTGCGGTCGCTCGGGATCCAGATCGAGACGCTCGATTCCCCGACTGAGCCGGGAAACAACCAGCTCACGAGGTATCGGGTGTCGAAAGATCGCCTCGAGTTTCCCGCGGAGCTTCGCTTCAGCGAGCGCGAGCTGATGTTGCTCAGGCTTGCGGCGCTCGCTTGGAGCGAGGGGAGCCTGAGCGCGCAATCGCGCCGCGCCGCGATGAAGCTTGAATCGCTGGGTGCCGGTCTCGACGTGCAGCACCTGGGGGTTGCACCGCGTCTTGGCACGCTCGAACCGGCCGCGGCGCCGCTGCAGCGCGCGATCGACGATCTGCGTATCGTCCGCTTTGACTACACGCTTCCCGGGCGCGATGCGCCGCTTGAGCGACGTGTTGCCCCGCTGCGCCTGCACCGGCTTGACGGTCGCTGGCATCTGATCGCTTGGGATCTCGACCGCGACGTCGATCGGGTATTTCTTCTCTCTCGCATCTCGGGCGAGGTGCGCCCTGAAACGGCCGTATACGAGGCAGCTCTCAAAGATCACAGCGATGCCGTGATTGCGGCGCTCGTGCAGCGGGGGCAAGAGCACCGTGCAACGCTGCGGGTCCGTCGCGGTTCCATCGCCGAGGCGCGATTGGCGCCGCGCGCAGATCCCCTCCCACACGACGTTGATCCCGTGCAGGGCGAGCTCGATGCGCTTGAACTCTCCGTTGGCATGCTCGACGCCCACGTGCTTGCCGGTGAGCTGCTCGAATACGGCGGTGACGTCACCGTTGTGGCGCCCGCCGAACTGCGCGAGCTGGTGGTGGCGCGGTTGCGTGCGATTGCTGAGGGAGTGACGGATGCATAAGGCGATCCTTGCCCCCGACCGCGTGCTGCTGCTGCTCTCGCTCGTGCCCTACCTCCGTGAGCACGGGCCGACGCCGGTTGCTGAGCTTGCCGACGCCTTTGACGTGTCGCCGAAGCTGCTGCGGACCCTGGTGCGGTTTTTGGGCACGGCGGGGGTGCCGGGGGAGACGCTGAGCTATCAGCACGAGGATCTTTTCGACATCGACTGGGATGCCCTCGAATACGAAGATCTGGTGAGTCTCACACGCACCGTCGCCGTCGATGACGCGCCACGCTTCGCGCCCGCAGAGACGGCGGCGCTCATCGCGGGCCTCCAAGCGCTCACCGCCGTGCTGCCCGCGGACTACGCTGAGCTTGCCCGCGAGACGGCGGCAAAGCTGGGGGCGGCGCTCGGTGATGCGGAGAAGCACGCCTCCTTCACCGTGACCGCTGACGCCGAGGATCCGCGAGTTCCGATCCTCATTGCCGCGGTCGACGAGCACACCCAGCTCAGCTTTGGGTACCGCGACGCTGCGGGCGTGCAGAGCTCCCGCACGGTCGATCCGATCTCGCTCACGCAAGAATCGGGTACCTGGTATCTGCGTGGCTTCTGTCACGACCGGCAGGCAGAACGAACGTTCCGGCTCGACCACATGAGCGAGATAACCTCGCTAGGCACCCCGGCCGTCCATCGACGCGTCGAAGTGCAGAGCCCCGCGGTCACCGAAGCCGCTGTCCACCTCACCGCATCATTACCCGCAAATCTGCTCCCGCTGATTCGGGGATTTGATCCAGAGATTCTCGACGAAGACTCGAGTGGCCGTCTCCGCGTGCGGATCGCGGCCTGGCACGAACGGGCCGCGATCCAATTGGTGCAGCGGGCGCCCGGATCCATCCTCATCGAAGCACCCGAGGCCGCCCGCCAGGCTGTACGGGACTGGGCTGCGCGTGCGCTCGCAAGTTACGACGCATAGCGGCGAGATACGCAGACGGGCTGGGATAAACTGTGGCAATGGCAACCAAGGCGCGTAAGAAACGCGGCTCCGAAGGACGGATGAGTCTCGGCGAGCATCTTGTGGAACTGCGTCGGCGCCTGTTCATTTCGGCCGGCGCGATTGTGGCCGGTCTGGTTGGCGGCTGGATTCTCTCCGACTGGGTGTGGGCGATGCTGCGCAGGCCCGTGGAAGATCTGGGGGCACTCGGGCGGGAAGCGGCGATCACCTACGCCGACGTAACGAGCGGGTTCGACACGAAAGTGCAGATCTCGCTGTTCATTGCCGTGCTGATCGCCTCTCCGATCTGGCTGTACCAGATCTGGGCGTTTGTTGCCCCCGGACTGACGCGCCGCGAAAAACTGTACGGTGTGGCGTTTCTCGGTGCCGCGGTGCCGCTGTTTCTCGGCGGTGCCTTCGCCGGGTGGAGTGTGTTGCCCAACATTGTGCGGCTGCTTGCGAGCTTTCAGCCGGATCAAGACGCATTCTTCTTGAACGCGCGCACCTATCTCGACTTCTCCATCAAGCTGTTGCTCGCCGTGGGAATCGGGTTTGTGATGCCGGTGTTCCTGGTCCTGCTGAACTTCCTGGGAGTGGTGCGCGGGGCTTCGATCCTGAAGAGCTGGCGCATGGCGATCCTGATCATCATCCTGTTTGCCGGGATCGCCACGCCCGCGGCCGACCTGATGAGCATGTTTTTGCTCGCTATCCCCATTGTGGTGCTGTACTTCATGGCGGCGGGGATCGCGATCCTGCACGATCGCAGGGTCGACAAACGGCGAGCGGAAGAGCTGGCCGAGTACGATCTTGAGAACAGCGGCGGTTCCGAAACCCCGAGTGAGGAAACCGCGTGATCGCGCCGCGGCACCCCGCGCTCGCGCAGTTTCAGGAACATCTCGGATACACCCTCGACCCGTTTCAGGTGGCCGCGTGCGAGCGGCTCGAAGAGGGGAGGAGCGTGCTCGTTGCCGCCCCCACGGGTTCCGGCAAGACAACCGTGGCGGAGTTCGCCGTGCACCTCGCCCGGCGCGAACGGGATGCCCGCATCTTTTACACGGCCCCCATCAAGGCGCTCTCAAACCAGAAGTTTCACGAACTCTGCGCCGAATACGGTGAAGACGAGGTGGGACTCCTCACCGGTGACGTAAACATTCGCGGTGACGCTCCCGTGGTGGTGATGACCACCGAGGTGCTGCGCAACATGATTTACGCTGAGTCTGCCGCACTCACCGATCTGGCGTTTGTGGTGCTCGACGAGGTGCACTATCTCGGGGATCGCTTCCGCGGGGCGGTGTGGGAAGAAATCATCCTGCATCTGCCGCGTGAGGTCAGACTTGTGTCGCTGTCCGCAACGGTGTCGAACGCTGAAGAGTTCGGTGATTGGATGCACGCGGTGCGTGGCGACACCGACGTGATTCTCTCCGAACACCGGCCGGTGCCGCTCTACCAGCACGTACTGACCTCGAAGGAGCTGCTGCCGCTGTACGTCAGCGACGCGGGCGAACTGGTCGCTCGTGGGCGCCTGAATCCCGAGTTGCGGATGCTTGAACGGCGGGGGCGCCCTGGGGGCCGCGATGGCGGACGCGGGCGTGCTCATCACCGGCAGCGCAGTCGGGGCGGCCCGCCCGTGCGCGTCAAGCGGGTGTCGCGCGCCGATATCGCCAGAGCACTCGAAGAAACCGAAATGCTGCCGGCCATCGTGTTTGTGTTTAGCCGCAACGGTTGCGATCAGGCGGTCAGGCAGTGTCTGTTCGACGGCATCCGTCTGACCACGCGCGAGGAGCGCGACGAGATTCGTGCCGCCGCGTCACCACTCGTTGCAGAAATGAGTGACGAGGAACGCCGCGTGCTGGGGGTGAGTGAATGGCTGGCCGGGCTGGAACGCGGCATCGCGGCCCACCACGCTGGCCTGCTTCCGATGTTCAAATCGGTGGTGGAAGATCTGTTTCAGCGCCGCCTCGTGAAGCTCGTGTACGCCACCGAGACACTCGCGCTCGGTATCAACATGCCGGCTCGTGCCGTGGCGATCGAACGCCTCGACAAGTTCAACGGCGAACAGCGTGTGCCGCTGACCTCCGGCGAGTATACGCAGCTGACGGGACGCGCCGGACGTCGCGGCATCGACACCGAGGGTCATGCGGTGGTGGTGTGGAGTGACGGGGTCGATCTTGAATCGCTGGCGCACCTCGCGGGCGCGAGATCCTTCCCTGTGCGCTCGAGTTTCCGGCCGACCGCAAACATGGCGGTAAACCTGTTGCAGCGCATGGATGTTGAACGCGCCCGCGACACCCTCGAACTTTCCTTCGCGCAGTTTCAGGCGGATCGCGACGTCGTTGACCAGGCCCGCGCGCTCCGGGCAGAGCAGGACTCCCTCGCAGGCTACGACGCTGCGGTGGCGAGGGCTCAGGGCTCAGACAAGAAGCGCTGGGAGGATCGCGCCCGCAAGCTCCGCCGCAAGATCGAGCGCGGCAGGCGGCAGATCGCGTCGCGCACCGGGACCATCGCGCGCACCTTCGATCGTGTCGTTGACGAGTTGATCGTGCTTGACTACTTGACCGAGGCCGGTGCGGGTGGTGGTGACTCCGAGCTCGTCGTCGCACCCTGGGGTGAGCTGCTGCGCCGGATCTATGGCGAGCGCGACCTGCTTGTTGCTGAGTGCCTGCGGCACGACACCCTGGGCGGACTCGATGCGGCGGGCCTCGCCGCGATGTGCTGCGTGCTGAGCTACGAACCGCGTCGTGACGATGAGGTTGACGTTCGGCTGCCGGGCGGACCCGCATTTGCGGCGGCCTACGACCAGGTGCTCGACATTTGGGCGGAGCTGGACGAGCTTGCCGAGCGCTTCCGTCTGCCGCGCAGCGAGATGCCACACGCCGGCATGGCCATGACCATGCACCAGTGGGCGAGTGGACGAGCGATCGAACGAATTCTTGAAAACTCGGGCATCGGTGCCGGTGACTTCGTGCGGTGGTCCAAGCAGACGATTGACCTGCTCGACCAGATCACCCAGGCCTGCGAAGCGGCAGCGCGTTCCGGCATCGACGCGGAGCGGCTGGGAACCCTCGCCAAGCTCGCGCGTGACGCGAAGCGGGGTGTGCGTCGCGGGATCGTAGAAGCATCGAGTTCGAGTTGAAGATGAATCCGCCGGTTGAGCCGGCTCGCCCTTCCCCGCCGTTTGAGCGCGCGCAGCAAGTCGAAACCCGCTTACCGCTCTGGCTCGCCGCCGTCTGTGCCGCCACGGGTGGCCTCTTGCTCGATGCTGCAACGCCCGGCCTCGCCTGGTGGTGGGCGGCGTTTCCCGGCATCGCTCTGGTGCTTGCGGCGCTCTGGCAGCAGACAATCGGCAGGGGTGCACTGCTCGGCGCAATCGCGGGCGCGGCATTTTGGATGCCGCAGATTTCGTGGCTGACGCTGTACCTCGGCCCGGTGCCGTGGGCGGGGCTCAGCGGCGTCATGACCGCATGGTGGGTGCTATTCGGGATCCTCGCCGCGATCGCGAGCCGCGGACTCGCCCAGCTTTCTTGGCTGGCGGCGAGGCGCTGGCGCTTGTGCCTCGCGCAGGCCGCCGCGCTCGCCGGACTGTGGGTGCTGCGCGAGCAGGTGCAGGGCGCCTGGCCCTACGGTGGTTTCCCCTGGGGGCGGATCGCGCACACCCAGGCTGACGGGCCGCTCGTGCAGGCGGTCTCCTGGCTCGGGTTCGCCGGGCTTTCGGGCGTTGTGGTGTTTGCGTGCGCGATCCCGATCGCCGCGTGGTTTGCGCGGATGCCGCGCCTCGGCTTGATTGCTCCTGGAAGCACGGTTGTGTTGCTTGTGCTGCTCGCTGTGATCCCCGCCGCGCCTCTGCCCGAAACGGGCACGCTGCGCGTAGCCGCTGTGCAGGGAAACTCGAAATCTGGCATCTTCGATGACCGCGAGTCCGGGTCCGTGCTTCGTGACCATCTGAACGCGACAGCCGCGCTGCTCGATGAGCTTGACGCGGCGGGTGAACAGGTCGATGTGATTGTGTGGCCGGAGAACAGCGCCGAGTTCAATCTTCCCGGGAACCGCGAGGCGGATGCGCAGCTGCGATCCCTCTCGAAGCGCGCGGGCGCACCGATCGTGGTGGGTTCGATCCTGCCTCACGACAGTGGCATTTATGGCGGCGGTGCCTACACGAACAGCACGCTCGTCTGGGATGAGGACGGTGACACGGCACTCCGTTACGACAAGCGGTACCCGGTGCCGTTCGCCGAGTACATGCCGAATCGCGAGTTCTTCCACGCGCTCGCGCCCGATCTTGTGGATCTGGTGCAGCTGGAATACTCAGCCGGAAAAGTCTCGCCGGTGGTGGAGATTGCGCATGGCAAGACGGCACAAAGCAAGACGTCGTTTGCCGCGGGTCTCGCGATCTGTTTTGACGTCATCTTTGACGGGCAGGCCACCCGGATGGTGGATGACGGGGCCGAAGTCATCTTTGCCCAAACCAACAATGCCGACTTTGGTCGCACCGATGAGAGCGCGCAGCAACTCGCGATTGCGAGGCTGCGGGCCGTTGAGACCGGGCGAGCGCTCGTGAACATTTCGACCGTGGGTACCAGCGCCGTGGTGGCGCCGGATGGGCGGGACCTTGATCGTCTGGTGCCGTTCACCGCGGATGCAATGGTTGCTGAGGTGCCGCTGGTCCAGGGCGAAACCCCCGCGCTTCGGTATGGTGCCGCGATCACGTGGCTGTGGGGGGTGCTTGGTGGTGCCGGTGCTGTTGCCGGGGGCGTGGTCCTGCTGCGATCACGGCGGGCACGGCGTTGACATAGGATATGTCCCGTGGCGGGCATAACATCCCTTGAAAACTTCAGACGCGTTGCAAAGCTCAACGCACCGGTGACCCGGAGTGTCGAGCGTCGCCAGAACCTTGGCCTCGGTCTCCTGCTCGGGTTCTTGACTCCGCTATTTCTGCTCATCGGCGGCCTCATGGTGTTCATTGTGTTGTGGAGCGTGGATAAGCCCTCGGACGGCACCACCTCTGCAGCATCTCCGACGAACGCGTTATTCGGCGGCCTCGGGGCGTTCCTCATCGCCTTCTTGCTCATCGGCGCGGGCGTCTCGATTCTGGTGAAGCGCAAGCGGGCCTGGCTGCGGCATCGTGCCGCGGCGGCAATGGGTCAGCGGCATGGTTGGCACTTCCTGCTTGAGCAAGACCTCGCTGAGTTCGAAGGAACGCTCTTTCGGGTCGGGGCTAATGGAATCGTTGAGGACGCCCTGCATATTCACGAGCCACGATTTGCCGAGGTCGGCAACTACTCCTTCGCGCCGAGCGACCGCAACAATCAGCGCTTCGAGATCGGTTTTGTGTCGCTGAAATTGCCGCGCTCCCTGCCGCACATGTATCTCGCTTCCGAGAAGCGGAGCAGGAAGCCGCGCGCTTTCCATCTTCCCTTCACCTCGGATCAAAAGCTCTCGCTTGAGGGAGATTTTGACAACTTCTTCACTCTTTATTGCCCGCGCGAGTACGAGCGCGATGCGCTCTATGTGTTCACCCCCGATCTGATGGCCTTGATGATCGACCGGGCCGACGGCTACGACATTGAGATCCTCGGGGAGTGGCTTTTCATCTATGCCCGCGAACCCTTCGACATGACGAACGAGGAGGTGCTCGAGATCACCGAGACGTTTAACGACACCATTGGCGATCTCACCGAGCGTCAGACGCGCCGATACGTCGATGACCGCACGGGCGATCCGTGGCAGGTGGGCGCGGCCGGGGCGCGTCTGCGTGACCGTCGAGTGCTCATCACCGCGCTGCTGGTGAGCGCTGCCGGCTGGATCGTCGGAGCGGCATTCGTGCTCATCTACGCGCAGACGACAGGCATCCTCGACAAGCTGACGGGCTAGATTGTCATCTCGACCCTACTCGCTCGCGGTTCCACGCCGTTCACGTAAGAGCTGAAGTCGTTCCTCCAACAGTTCTTCGAGTTCTTCTCGGCTGCGGCGCTCAATGAGCATGTCCCACGGGGTGCGCTGTGCGGCTTCTTTCTCTTCGAATTCGGCGCGGGCGGCTCGCCCAGCCTCGTCATCGAGAAAACCGACCTCGCCGCTTTTCTGATCCGCCCACTCTGCCGGCGGCTCCGCATCTGCGTCGAGCATGATCGTAAACCGGCGCCCTCGGTCAGTGAGGTATTCGACAGCTCGACGCGGTGACAGCTCGACACCCACTTCGCCCTGCAGGCTTGTCGCTCCGATGCGCGTGCCGCGCAATGTTCGCTCTGCCATGATGACCTCCTTGCCGGTGTTCCCCACAGCCAGGCAGCCCCGCAACCGGGTCTGCCCTCACTCGTTACTTGAAGAGTACTCTCTTGATGCGGGCGGCGGTACCCTTCGAATGCTGAGTGAATTCTGGTATGTGGGGTGTTACCGACGGGATGACACTCCGCTAGGCCGCCGCAGCCTCGGGGCCGGCAGCGCGGCGGATCACCACGTCACCGTTGCCCGTCCGTGCCACCACCTCCAGGGTCTCTTGGGCTTCGCTCGGACCCGCGGCGGGGCCGAGGTCGTTGCGGATCCTCCCACTGGCGGAGTTTAGATCCAGCCAGGCGGCCGTACCCTCGCGCACGCCGACCCCCACCGAACCGCTCGCTGTACGAAGGGACACTGATCCGCGTATCGCGTCTTCCACCCGCAGGTTTCCGTGTGACGTTTTGAGGTCGACCTCGCCGCACGACTGACGCACCACCATGTCGCCGTGGGCGCTCTTGAGACGCACCCGTCCCGAGATGTCGGAGACAAACACATCGCCGTGCGCGGAGGAAACCGAGCCGTCGCCATTCAGGCTGCCGAGGCGCAGAGTGCCGTTCCCCGTCGCCACATCAATGCGCTCGGTGACACGGCCAATATGGCAATCGCCGTTTCCCGTGCGTGAGCGCAGGCTGACACAGCGGTCCACCCAGATCTCGCCCTGACCGGACTTCAGTTCAACCTCGTCGAAGATTCCCTCGCAGCGGAGGTGGCCCATTCCGGTGGTGGCCCTGAGCTTGCTGCCGAGCGGCAATCGCACGGTGACATCGACCGCGGTCGCAAAATCGAACCAGCTGGTGCGGAGGGGTGGCCGGAAGGTGACCTCGAGGAGTCCGTTTGTGAAGCTCACCGTGAGGTGATCCTTGAGTCGCTGCTCCACGCCGCGCCGCAGGGTTTTGGGGGTCACCTCAACGGTAGTGTCGCCACGTTCCTCGGCGATGACGAGGATGTTTGATTTCGTCGCCATGTGGATCACCGCGGTGACGGGGCGTGGGGTCTCAAACGTTTTCATTACTGGGCCCATCCTTTGAAGCTCTTGTGTGAGTAGGTGCTGCGACGCTCATCGTTCGCACCGTGCGGGGCGTGGATCGCCGCGGCGACCGCCTGGACCAGCCAGGTATTGACGGACACGCCCTGGCGAGCCGCAGCCTGATCGACCTGGGTCTTCAGGTGATCGGGGAGTCGCAGCGTGGTGCGCGAGGTTGCGGTGTCGTCGGAATCCGTGGGCGCCGGACTTGCGGTGCTTGTCGGGCTCGCGGTGTCTGCCGGTTCAGGATCCCCGGCCGTGTTTGGCAGGCTCACCACAAACTCCGGGTCGCTGCCGCGCAGCCGCACCTCGACGGAGCCGGGGGAGAGGTCCAGCGTGATCTCGCTTGCGGCGTCACTGAGCGCTTCGAGAAGCGCGAGGCGGAGGCTGGATTCGAGCGGCAGCAAGAGGCGTTCGGCGAGTTGCTGAGCCTCTTCGCCACCCGCTTCGGCGGTGATCGCCAGCTGCTGCTGAATGCTGCGGAGGTACTGTTCGAGTTGCATGACACCATTCTGA
This sequence comes from Leucobacter insecticola, assembly GCF_011382965.1. Lineage (NCBI taxonomy): Bacteria > Bacillati > Actinomycetota > Actinomycetes > Micrococcales > Microbacteriaceae > Leucobacter > Leucobacter insecticola. Next base: position 1,869,404 of record NZ_CP049934.1, read on the forward strand.
CACCATGATGGTGTCATTGCAAGTCAAATTTGTGGTGAGGTGACACCATGCCCGCTGAGTTCCGGGTCGTCCACTACGCTTGAAGCATTGAATCTCAACGCATAATAGGAGAACCTGTGACTCAGACACTTACCGCCGGAAGCCTCGCCGGAAAGCGTGCACTCGTTACCGGATCGTCCCGCGGCATCGGTGCGGACACCGTGCGCATCTTCGCCGAGGCCGGTGCGGACGTTGTGGTGAATTTCCGTAACAAGGCGCCCCGCGCGGAAAAGCTCGCGTCGCAGCTGCGGGAGCTGGGTGTGCGGGCGCTTGTGCAGGGCGCGGATCTCACTGATCCTGCGTCGCTCGGCGAAATGATGGCGGCCGTGCAGGCAGAGTTTGGTGGGCTCGACATTCTCGTGCTCAACGCCTCGGGTGGCATGGAGTCGGGTATGGGGGAGGACTACGCGCTCAAGCTCAATCGAGACGCGCAGCTCGCAGTGCTCGATGCGGCGCTCCCGCTGCTCGCTGCAGGATCCCGCGTGGTGTTCGTGACGAGTCACCAGGCGCACTTCATTCGCACGACGCCAACGATGCCCGAGTATGAGCCCGTCGCGCGGTCCAAGCGTGCCGGTGAAGACGCGCTGCGGGAGCGGATCCCCGAGCTCGCGGCTCGCGGAGTGGAGTTTGTTGTTGTCTCCGGTGACATGATCGAGGGCACGGTGACGGCCACGCTTCTGGAGCGTGCCAACCCCGGTGCGATCGAGCAGCGCAGGGAGTCGGCGGGCAAGCTCTACAACGTCGCTGAATTTGCTGCCGAGGTTGCGCGCGCCGCCGTGGAACCCGTGCCCGTGGACAACACGCGCCTGATTGGTGACACCTCGAGTTTTCATCCCGAGGCGTAGCTCGGCTTCGGCGGATCACCCAGCGTCCCGCATGATATTCGGATGAAGTGCGAGAACTGCAAAACAATCGGCAGAATGTGCGTTTGCTGATTGTTTCGACCGAATAAATGAGTGGTAGGGTCGAAGCTCCGCAGGGGGCACCGACGTCCCGTTGAGTGAAGGGGCGTCGATGAGCGAGCCACAACCGAGCCGAAACCGCCATACCGCCTTTCCGCCTGCCGTTGGCCTCTACGATCCTGCCAGCGAAAAAGACGCGTGTGGCCTCGCCTCGGTGGTGGCGCTCACGGGAACCGCATCTCACGAGATCATCACGCTTGCTCTCGAAGCGCTCGAAAACCTTGAGCATCGCGGGGCAGTGGGATCCGACGCGGGAACCGGGGACGGGGCCGGGATCCTCTGCGACATCCCTGATGCATTCCTCCGTGCTGTGCTTGCGCAGGACTTCCCTGAGCTTCGGCTTCCCGCTCCGGGCGGCTATGCGACCGGGCTCGTATTTTTACCGCAAGCCTCAACCGAGCGGAAAGCCACCCGGTATCGGATCGCCGCGATCGCCGCCGAAGAAGGGCTCGAGGTGATGGTGTGGCGTCCGGTCGCGGTGCGGCCAGAGGTGCTCGGTGACAGCGCGCGCGCCGCCGGTCCCGTGATTGAACAGGCGGTGTTTGTGCCGCGCAGCGGTGACGTCGTCGATGCCGGGCAATTGAACACGGCGCAGCTTGAGCGGCGCGCCTACCGCACCAGAAAGCGGATCCAGCACGAGACCGGTTGTTACCTGCCATCGTTGTCCGCGCGGACGATCGTCTACAAGGGCATGGTCACAACACTGCAGCTGCCCGGGTTCTACACCGAGCTCTCGGACGAACGATTCACCTCGCGCTTCGCGATCGTACACTCTCGCTACTCCACCAACACCTTCCCCTCGTGGCACCTTGCGCAGCCGCTCAGAATGGTCGCCCACAATGGCGAAATCAATACCGTTCGCGGCAACCGCAACTGGATGCGTGCCCGCGAGGCACAGCTCGAATCCGAGCTCCTCGGAGATCTCCGTCCGCTGCAGCCCATCTGTTCCGAGGGCGGCAGCGATTCGGCGAGCTTCGATGAGGTGCTCGAACTCCTCGTCATGGCGGGCCGTTCACTGCCGCACGCGCTCGCCATGATGGTTCCCGAAGCCTGGGAATCAGAGACCGGTCTGCACCCGGACCTGGTCGACTTCCTCGAGTACCACTCCCTCATCATGGAGCCGTGGGACGGTCCCGCAGCGATGATCGCGACTGACGGCACGGAGCTGGTCGCGCTGCTCGACCGCAACGGGCTCCGCCCCGGGCGATACCTCGTGACCTCCGACGGCCTGCTGGTGATCGCGAGCGAGACCGGCGTCCTCGATGTCGCGCCCGAGCGCGTCATCCGGCGCGGGCGTCTGCAGCCGGGCCGAATGCTCGCGGTCAACCTCCAAACGGGGGAGATGCGCGATGACGACACCGTAAAGGCGGAGCTGTCGCACCTCGCGCCGTGGGGCGAGTGGCTCGACGAGGGCAGGATCCGGCTCACCGATCTGCCCGAACGCGAGCACCTGGTGCATCCGCCAGCCTCGACGAGTCGTCGGCAGCGCACCTTTGGGTACACCGAAGAGGAGCTCCGGCTGCTCATCACGCCGATGGCGCGCGACGGCATCGAGCCGCTGGCGGCGATGGGAACGGACACGCCCATCGCCGTGCTTTCCGAGCGCCCGCGCCTGGTGTTTGACTACTTTGTGCAGCAGTTTGCGCAGGTCACGAATCCGCCGCTTGACGCGCTCCGCGAAGAGCTGGTGACGAGCCTGCTGACGGGAATCGGGCCGCAGGCGAACCTGCTGACCGCTTCCGCCGACCATGCGCGGCAGGTGATCCTCGACTTCCCCGTGATCAATAACGATGCGCTCGCGCGGATCCAACATTTCGGCGAGGACCCGGAGCGCGAGCGCGCGGTCACGATCCGCGGGCTTTACCCGGTCGATTTCGAGGCAAAGGGGCTTGCTGATCGACTCGAAGCGATGTGCTGGGAGGCGAGCGCCGCGATCGAGGCGGGCGCCGAGTTTGTGATCCTTTCGGATCGCGACTCCAATAAGGATCTTGCCCCCGTGCCATCCCTGCTTGCGGTGTCGGCGGTGCACCACCATCTGATTCGCGAGGGGCAACGCATGCGCGTCGCACTGATCGCGGAGGCTGGCGACGTCCGCGAGGTGCACCATGTTGCCGCGCTCATCGGCTATGGTGCGGCCGCGGTGAACCCGTACCTTGCGATGGAGACGGCGGAGCTTTTGGTGCGCGACGGCTCGATCGCGGGGGTGACCGCGGAGGAGGCGGTGGCGAAACTGATCCGGGCGCTGGGCAAGGGCATGCTCAAAGTCATGAGCAAGATGGGGATCTCGACCGTCGCGTCCTACTGCGGCGCGCAGACTTTCGAAGCGATTGGGCTCGCCCCGAGGTCGTCGAACGATACTTCACGGGAACAACCTCCCGTCTCGGCGGTGTGGGGCTCGACGTCATCGCCGCAGAGGTCGCCGCCCGCCACCGCGCCGCCTACCCGGATGATCCCGCGATGCTGGCCCATAAGCGGCTCGAAACCGGCGGCGAGTACCGCTGGCGCCGGGGGGAAGAACCCCACCTCTTCGATCCCGAGACGATCTTCAAGCTGCAGCACGCCACCCGCACGGCGCGTCGCGAGATCTTCACGGAGTACACCTCCCGCGTCAACGAGCAGCAAGAACGTTTGATGACGCTGCGCGGGCTGATGAAGTTTGCGCCGCAGCGCCCGCCCGTGCCCCTCGCAGAGGTGGAACCGGTCGAGGCGATTGTGAAGCGTTTCGCCACGGGTGCCATGAGCTACGGCTCGATCTCGCTCGAGGCGCACCAGACGCTCGCGATCGCGATGAACCGGCTCGGTGGCAAATCAAACACCGGAGAGGGCGGCGAGGCCGAGGATCGCCTGCTCGATCCCGAGCGTCGCAGCGCGATCAAGCAGGTCGCCTCGGGGCGGTTCGGGGTCACGAGCATGTATCTGACACACGCCGACGAGATCCAGATCAAGCTCGCCCAGGGAGCAAAGCCGGGCGAGGGCGGGCAACTGCCGCCGGCGAAGATGTATCCGTGGATCGCCCGGACCCGGCACGCAACTCCGGGCGTCGGCCTGATCTCGCCGCCGCCGCACCACGACATTTATTCCATCGAGGATCTGAAGCAGCTCATCTTCGATCTGAAACGTGCGAACCCCTCGGCGCGTATCAGCACGAAGCTGGTCGCGCAGAGCGGCATCGGCCCGGTTGCCGCGGGCGTGGCGAAGGCGCTCTCCGATGTCATCCTGGTTTCCGGACACGATGGCGGCACCGGAGCGAGCCCCATGAACTCGCTGAAGCATGCCGGTTCACCGTGGGAGCTTGGTCTCGCCGAAGCGCAGCAGACGCTCATGCTGAACGGCCTTCGGGAGCGGGTGGTGCTGCAGGTTGACGGCCAGCTCAAGACCGGCCGAGACGTGGTTGTTGCGGCACTCTTGGGTGCCGAAGAATTTGGCTTTGCGACAGCGCCGCTTGTGGTCTCAGGCTGCATCATGATGCGGGTGTGTCACCTCGACACCTGCCCGGTCGGGGTCGCCACGCAGAACCCCGAGCTGCGCGAACGCTACACCGGCCAGGCCGAGCACGTTATCAACTTCTTCCGGTTTATCGCGGAAGAGGTCCGCGAACTGCTTGCAGAACTCGGATATCGCTCCATCGCCGAAGCCGTCGGAGACACCGCTGCGCTCGACATCGATGAGGCGCTGCGGCACTGGAAGGCCGAGGGCCTCGACCTGACGCCGATCCTGAGCGGCCCGGCCTTTGCGGCGGACGAGCCACGCGCGCACGGTCGCGATCAGGATCACGAGCTTGCCAGCCACTTCGACCGGCAGCTGATTGCGATGGCCGCCGATGCCCTGGAGCGCCGCGACCCGGTGCTCATTGACCTGCCGATCCGGAACATCGACCGCGCCGTCGGCACGATGCTCGGCCACGAGATCACAAAGCGGTGTGGCGCGGACGGGCTCGCGCCGGGCACGATCGATCTGACCCTCACCGGCTCGGCCGGGCAGTCGCTCGGTGCGTTCATCCCCGCCGGCCTGACGCTGCGGCTCGTCGGCGATGCCAACGACTACGTCGGCAAGGGCCTGTCCGGTGGGGAAATTGTGGTCCGTCCGGATCCGCGGGCCGGCCACGAAGCTGCGGGCAACGTGATTGCCGGCAACGTCATCGGCTACGGCGCAACGAGCGGCGCGCTATGGATCGCTGGCGTCGTGGGCGAACGCTTCCTGGTGCGCGGTTCCGGAGCGATCGCGGTTGTCGAGGGGACCGGCGATCACGCGCTGGAATACTTCACCGGCGGCTTTGCGCTGATTCTCGGACCGACCGGGCGGAATATCGGCGCGGGCATGTCGGGCGGTGAGGCGGTACTTCTGGATCTTGATCCCGCGAACGTGAATGCTGCCGAGCTGGGCTCCGGTGCGCTGCTGATGCAGTCGCTCGCGGGCGGGATGAACGCGGTCGAGCAGTGTGCGCTCCGCGAGCGGGTCACCGCACTGCTGCATCGGCATCACGAGCAGACGGGATCCGTGCTCGCTGCGGAACTGCTCGCGCAGATCAGCACCGACCCGGAGGCCGTGTTCGCGCGATTGACGCGGCTGATCCCGCGGGACTACGCGCGCGTGCTCGACATTCGCGTGCGCGCCAACGAGCGCGGTGCCGACCCCGACGGCACGCAGGTGTGGAACGAGATCTTGGAGGCGACTCATGGCTGATCCGCGCGGATTTCTAAAGGTGCGTGAGCGCGAGCTCGCACCGAAGCGCCCGGTCGCGCTGCGTCTGCTCGACTGGCGCGAGGTCGTCGACCCGGCGGACCCGAGCCTCGTCGCACGTCAGGCCTCCCGCTGCATGGACTGCGGGGTCGCCTTCTGTCATCAGGGGTGCCCGCTCGGCAACCTCATTCCCGAGTGGAACGATCTCGTATATCGGGACCGCGGACGCGACGCCATCGAGCGGTTGCACGAGACCAACAACTTCCCGGAGTTCACCGGGCGTGCGTGCCCCGCTCCGTGCGAGTCCGCCTGTGTGCTCGGGATCAATCAGCCCGCCGTCACGATCAAGCAGATCGAGAACAGCATCATCGATCAGGCGTTCGCCAACGGTTGGGTGCAGCCACAGCCGCCGTCCCGCCTCACCGGCAAGACGGTCGCGGTCGTCGGATCCGGCCCCGCGGGACTGGCTGCGGCACAGCAGCTAACACGTGCGGGCCACACCGTCGCGGTCTACGAGCGCGATGAAGAGCCGGGCGGGCTGCTGCGCTTCGGGATCCCAGATTTTAAGCTCGAGAAGGAGCTGGTGGCGCGTCGCATCGAGCAGTTGCGGGCCGAAGGTACCCGGTTCCGCTGCGGTATCGAGATTGGCCGCGATATGAGCTGGGGTGAGCTGCGCCGCCGCTTCGACGCCGTCGTCATCGCGACCGGGTCGACGGTGCCGCGGGAGCTTTCACTCCCGGGCCGTGATCTCGCCGGGATCGTGCCGGCCATGGACTATCTCGTGACCGCAAATCGCGCGCGTTCGGGCACCGCGGAAGCGAGCACGCTTGACGCCGCCGGGAAGCACATCATCGTGATCGGCGGCGGCGACACCGGGGCTGACTGCGTTGGCACCGCGAATCGGCAGGGCGCGAGATCGGTCACGAACCTCGCCATCGGTAGACAACCGGGGGAGGCGCGGGGCGAGCACCAGCCTTGGCCGGTGCACCCCACGCTGTTTGAAGTCACCAGTTCACACGAGGAGGGCGGTGAGCGCCAGTATCTCGCTTCCACCGTCGAGTTTGTCTCGGGGGCCACCGGTGGGGACGATCCCGAGCCTCGCGGGGCCGTGCGTGCGCTGCGGGTCGCGGAGACGGGTTTCACCGAACACGGACGGGCGCCCATCCCCGGCACCGAACGACTACTCAACGCGGATCTGGTGCTCATTGCGATGGGGTTCACCGGACCGGAACCCATCGAGGATCCGGCCTGCGCGCTGCAGCTGACCGAGCGGGGAACGTTTGCGCGCGAGCCCAACTATTCGACCGCACTGCCCGGTGTCTTTGTGGCGGGCGACGCCGGCCGCGGCCAGTCGTTGATCGTGTGGGCGATTGCCGAGGGCAGGGCCGCCGCCGCCTCCGTTGACGCCTACCTCATGGGCGACACCGTCCTCCCCGCCCCGATCACCGCCAACGACCGAGCGTTCGCGTAGCTGAGCCGGCCTGAACGAGCCTCGCCGTGTGTGCCAAATTGGCGTACAATTTGAGTTATGTCCCAGGCTCATGAAACCGTTCAGCGCAAGCTGGCGCGTCTTGCTGTGCGATTGACTCCGGATCAAGACGCGCTCATTCGTGACGCCGCAGCAACCTCGGGGCAATCGATCTCGGAGTTTGTCACCACCGCTGCGCTCACGCGCGCCGAAGACACTCTCGTCGATCGTCGGCTTTTCCGGCTTGATGATCAGGCCTGGGCTGAGTTTTCCGCGATCCTTGACCGCCCGGCCCAGCGCCTCCCGGAACTAGCAGCGTTACTCAACGATCCCGCCCCTTGGGACGAGGCAGTGTGAGTTTGGAGCGCCCTCGCCCGATTGAAGCCGGCGATGACGTGGCCCATTTTGAGTCGGGGGAGCCAGCGCTGGATCGCTATCTTGTTACGCGCGCGCTGCCCAATCATGTCGCTGGTTTTGCGCGATGCTATGTCAGCGTTGACAGCGAGACAGGGAGCGTTGCGGGTTTCTATACACTTTCGGCGGTTGCAATTGAGCATGCAGAGTTGCCCGGACGTGCTCGGCGCAACGCACCCAATCCGGTGCCCGCGGTGCTGCTCGGCAGACTCGCAGTAGACCGCGCCGCACAGGGAGCTGGGCTCGGCAGGCTTCTCGTGAGAGACGCATTGCTCTCTACGCTTTCTGCGGCGGATCGTATTGGGGTACGCCTGCTACTTGTTCACGCGCTACACGGAAAAGCAGCTTCTTTCTACTCAAACTTCGGCTTTCGGCCTTCTCCCACGGATCCCCTGCACCTGTATGTCCTTTTGGGAGATGTGCGTGCATCCCTTGCCAAGGGTTGAGCCGACGGGAATAACCCAGGCCGCGGCCTCGTTGCTGACAGCGGAGCCGTCACACGGACGGCACCAGATAAAGGGAGACACATGACCACTGTGAGTATCATCGGGGGAACCGGCTACGCAGGATCACACATCGCCGCTGCCGCTGCGGAACGCGGGTTCACGGTGCGCAGCTTCAGCCGCCAGGCCGCGAAGCAGCAGCTTCCCGGGGTGACATACGACACGGCCTCGATTGCCGAGGCGGCAGACCGGGCGCGGATCTTGGACGGCGCCGACGTGGTCGTCGTTGCGATTGCCCCGCGCGGTGACATGGCGGGCCGCGTGCGGCCGCTGATCGCGGAGCTCGCGGGCGAGGCAGCCACGGCGGGAGTGCGGCTCGGCGTGATCGGCGGCGCCGGCTCGCTGCAACAGTTTGAGGGCGGGCCGCTCGTGCGCGAGGGTGCCGATTTCCCGGCGGCGATCCAGGACGAGGCGCGGGAGATGGGCGAGGTCCTTGAGGATCTGCGCGCAAGCGATGCGTCCCTCGACTGGTTCTTCGTCAGCCCGGCTGGCGGTTTCGGGCCGTGGGCGGCGGGGGAGGCCACTGGCAGCTACCGTGTCGGCGGCGACGTGCTGCTCGTCGACGCGAAGGGCGAATCGCAGATCGGTGGCGCCGACTTCGGGCTCGCAATCGCCGATGAACTCGAGAAGCCGCAGCACCGTCGCACTCGCTTCACCGTCGCGTACTGACCACCAAGTTGGGGCTGAAGCCATACGCTAGTGGGGTGGATGCTGAACTCGTTGACCTGCTGCGCGCAGAGCTGATCGCCGCCGACTATCGCACCGAATCAGTTGCTGCGCTTCTGGGCGACGCTGCCGAGGCCGCTCGGCAGCGCGGCGTGCTGGTCCCCGCTCGGCGAGTCCTCGCTGCGCGGGGGCTCTCGCCTCTCTCGGTCCTTACGCGCCTGTTCCTGCTCGGTGACCCGGTGGCGGCGAGCGTCCTTGACGAGGCGCTGCCGCTGCTGGGAAGCGCCGGGCTGGAACGGCTCGGGCTCGTCGCTCGGGATCCTGATCCGCAGTTTCTGCGCGCCGCACTCTCGCTGAACCCGGTCACACTTGCGTCCGCGGGGGGATCCTCCGAGTGGTGGATCATCTCCGACCTCGACGATCAACTGCGTAACGCTCCGGCCCGCCCCGATCACGTCATGGGGGTGGGCGGCGCAACCCGCTCGCTGATCGCGCAGGCACCACCCGTTCGTGGCCCGGGCCCGGCGCTCGATCTTGGAACCGGCTGCGGGATCGTCGCGCTGCACCTTGCGCGGGAGCTCGCGAAGGAGCCAGAGGTGCGGATCGTCGCCACCGACATTTCGGAGCGCGCGCTCACATTCGCCCGCGCGAATGCGCACCTGAATGGCCTTGCGGATCGCATCGATTTCCGCATGGGCAGCCTGTTCGAGCCGGTTGCGGACGAACAGTTCGACCTGATCCTCTCGAATCCGCCGTTTGTGATTACCCCGCGGCAGTCGGGTGTCGAACGCTATGAGTACCGCGACGGTGGCATGCGCGGCGACGACCTTATTGCGAGCGTGGTGCGGGCAGCGCCCGACTATCTTGCCGAGGGAGGCACGCTACTGTGCCTCGCGAACTGGGAGTGCCCGTGGGGCGTCGATGGACTCGAGCGTGTGCGCGATTGGATTTCGGGATCAGCGCACCCCCTCGCCGCCTGGGTGATGGAGCGGGACCGTGTGGACCCCGTCAAATACGCGGAGACCTGGGCCCGTGACGGCGGTGCACGACCCGGATCGGATGACTTCGACGAGCTGATGACGCTGTGGCTCGACGACTTCGCGGCGCGCAACACGGCGGCGATCGGGCTCGGCTCGATCCGGATCGAGCGCTTGGACGCCGCGGCAGCTGCCCCTCACGGTGAGTCTGTCGTGCACACCGAGCGCGCAGGCGGGGCCTTTTCTGCCGCGGCGGGTATCGCGCTGCAGCGCAACTTCAGCGCCGCGATCCTGACCACGCAGATGAGCGATGCGCAGATCCTCGACACGCACTGGCTGCTGGATTCCGCCGTGACCGAGGAGCGCGAGCATCGCCCGGGGGAGGAATCACCGCGCGCGATCACTCTCACCACCGAGCGTGGCATCGCCCGCCGCGTCACCGCCGACACTCTGCTCGCCGCCGCCGTGGGCGCCTGCGACGGGGATCTCTCGCTGCGTCAGATCGCCGATGCCCTCGCGACCCTGCTCGAGGTCGACGCGGCGGCGGCTGCAGAAGCCCTCATCGGAGGCGTCCGCGAACTCGTGTGGATGGGGATGCTTGCGCCTGCCGAAGCTCCCTCAGCCGCCTCCCGGTAGACTGGGCGGGTGATGCGATTGATCGACCTTAGAGGCCGCGACTACTCCCGCAGCGAGCTTCTCCGAATGGTGCCGCGCGCGGCCGTCAGTGCGGATATAGCTGTGGAGCGAGTGCGCCCGCTCGTTGCGGACGTCGCGGAACGCGGTGAGGTGGCGCTGCGTGAGCAGGCGCTGCAGTTCGACGGTGTTGAGGGCCATGCTCTTCGGGTGTCCACAGACGCGATTACCTCCTCGCTCGCGAACTGCCCGCCAGAGATCGAGGCCGCGCTTACCGAGCTCATCGCTCGGCTACGCAAGGGCTCAGCCGCCCAGGTGCCGGCTGAACAGATCACCAGGTTTTCAGACGGCGCCGAGATCCGTCAGCGCTGGCAGCCGGTCTCCCGGGTCGGGCTCTACGCCCCCGGTGGCAAAGCCGCCTACCCCTCGTCCGTCATCATGAACGCGGTCTCCGCGCAGACCGCCGGGGTGCCGAGCCTTGCGCTCGCCTCTCCCGCACAGTCAGACAATGGGGGCTGCCGCACCAGGCAGTGCTGTGGGCTGCGGCGCTGTGCGGGATAGACGAGGTATATGCGATCGGTGGCGCCGGGGCGATCGCCGCGTTCGCGTACGGCGTCCCCTCGATCGCTATGGAACCGGTCGATGTGGTGACCGGGCCGGGCAACGTGTTTGTGGCCGCGGCCAAACGGGTCGTGAACGGGATCGTGGGGATCGACTCGGAAGCGGGGACGACCGAGATTCTGGTGATCGCCGATTCTTCTGCGGATCCGGCGCACGTCGCCGCAGATCTCATCAGCCAGGCCGAACATGATGAGGCAGCGGCTTCGGTGTTGGTGACCGACTCTGTTGACCTCGCCGGTGCCGTCGCGGAGGAGGTAGCGCTGCGCGCGCCACGCACGCAGCACGCCGATCGCGTGCGTGAGGCCCTCAGCGGCCAGCAGTCCGCGATGATCCTCGTCGATGACCTCGCTGCGGCCGCCCGCGTGAGTAACGCTTACGCCCCGGAGCACCTCGAGATCCAGACCGCAGAGACCGAAAAGGTGCTTGTGTCGATTACGGACGCGGGTGCCATTTTCCTCGGTGCGCACACCCCGGTGAGTCTCGGGGACTACCTCGCTGGTTCAAACCACGTGTTGCCGACCGGCGGCACTGCCCGTTTTGCGTCCGGGCTCGGTGCGCACACGTTCCTGCGGCCGCAACAGATCATCCGCTACGACCGAGAGGCGCTTCGCGAGGTCTGGGCACCGTTGCTCGCGATCGCCGGATCGGAAGGGCTTCCCGCGCACGGTGAGGCAGTCTCGGTGCGCTTTGAGTCTGAAGGGACCTCCTAATGCACTGCCCCTTCTGCCGTCACCCCGACAGTCGCGTGATTGATTCGCGCACCGCTGACGACGGACTCTCGATTCGTCGCCGTCGACAGTGTCCGGAATGCGGCCGTAGATTCACCACGACGGAAACCGCGAGCCTGACGGTGATTAAGCGCTCGGGCGTTGTCGAGCCCTTTAGCCGCGAGAAAGTCATGAGCGGCGTCCGCAAGGCGTGCCAGGGGCGCCCCGTTACCGACGCCGATCTCGCGGTGCTCGCGCAGCAAGTGGAGGAGTCCCTGCGATCGAGCGGGATCGCGCAGTTTGATACGAACGAGATCGGTCTCGCGATCCTGCCGCATCTGCGAGAGCTAGATGAGGTCGCGTACCTCAGATTTGCGAGCGTGTACCAGGCCTTCAACTCGCTCACAGATTTTGAGGTAGCGATCTCGGAGCTGCGTGCGCACCCGCGCACGGGATCCCATCCAGCTCAATCCGGTTCTGTGTCAGACTACGAGGAGTAACTCGGAATGCGTCTCTACCCGCTGCTTTTTCGTGTCGTTTTCAAGGGGATGGATCCCGAAAGAGCGCATCATCTCGCGTTTCGGGTGATCCAGGCCACTCCGCTGCTTGGCGGCGTGCTTCGGAGGGCCTGCGCCCCGGATCCCTCGCTGCGTGTGGAGACCCTTGGGCTCACCTTCCCCAGTCCTTTTGGGCTCGCCGCCGGTTTCGACAAGAACGCCACCGCGATCGCGGGCCTGGGCGCCATCGGTTTCGGCCATGTCGAGGTCGGTACGCTCACGCGACACGCGCAACCCGGCAACCCGAAGCCGCGGATGTTTCGCCTCATCGGCGATCGCGGCCTCGTGAACCGTATGGGATTCAACAACGGCGGATCCGCCGCCGCGCTGCCGCGTATTGAGAAGGCGCGGCTCTCTCGTCACCGACCGGTGATCGGGGTAAACATCGGCAAGAGCCGCGTCACCGAGGTTGAGGATGCGACACAAGACTATGTCTGGAGCGCGGAGCGCCTTGCGCCGATCGCGGATTACCTCGCGGTCAACGTCAGTTCCCCCAACACGCCCGGGCTGCGCGGGCTGCAAGAGCTCGAGACGCTTGAGCCCCTGCTGGCCGCCGTGCGCGATGCGGCCGCGGGGACCCCGCTGCTCGTGAAAATCGCCCCCGACATGGAAGACGAGCAGATCGACGGGATCGTGGCATTGGCGGTGCGACTCGGACTCGATGGGATCATCGCCAACAACACGACCGTGTCACGCGAGGGTCTCACCGCCACCGAGGCCGAAATCGAACGCATTGGGGCCGGTGGGCTCTCGGGGGAGCCGCTTCGCGAACGATCCCTCGCCGTGCTGAAGCGTGTCGCGCAGTCCGCCCCCGAAGGATTCTGCATCATCTCTGTGGGCGGTGTCTCAAGCGCGGAGCATGTGCTTGAGCGGTTGAGCGCGGGCGCGACACTCGTGCAGGGATACACCGCGTTTATCTACGAGGGGCCGCTGTGGGCCAGGCGGATCAACCGGGAGCTGCGTCGCTCCGGTTGGCGTCAGGCGAGGGCTATTTAGGAAAATTTCCGCGCTTCGTCTGCGGCTTCGGCATGCGCAGCGGACGGAACTGGAATGCGCGCATTGCTGCGTACCAGCGGAATCCGGGCTGCACCTTGTCTTCGCCGAACTTGTTGCCGAGGATCTTCTTCATGCGCACTCCAAGGAAGAACGCGTCGAGGACCGCAAGGAGTACGAAAGCCCAGATCACTCCGAGGCTGATGACCTGAATAATGCCGGGGATAAACGTCATGACGAGCACCACGAGCATCATTGGAATGAGCATTTCCCCGATATTCCAGCGGGCATCTACATAGTCGCGAACGAAGCGCCGCTGCGGCCCCTTGTCGCGGGGGGTGAGGTAGCGCTCATCGCCCTCCATCATGCCGAGACGCGCGCGCTCGCGGGCGGTGGCCTGCTGTCTGCGCTGCTCCTTGATCGCGGCTTTGTCTCTCGAACCGACGATCGGGCGGGCGTTCATGGCTTCAGCCTGTTTGCGGGAGGGGGTGGGGCGACCCTTGCCGGAGAGGACCGGGGAACTCCCTTCGCTCATCTGCACAGTCTCTTGAGCGCCCTTCTTTGCCACGGCTGATCCCTTTCAGTCTTCGCGTTTCGCGCGATACGTGCACGCCAACGACGTGTTGGCCAACTCCCAGAATACAGTGCTCAAATGCGGCAGTGCCCCGGATCACGTCGGGCTGTAGACTGTATCGCAAATATCACACGTTGAATGAGGAGTAGTCATGGGCGCCGCGACAACTGAGCTAAAGACCGAGGGTCACGGTGTGAAATTGAGTGACGCCGCGCGCGACAAAGTGCGTAGCTTGCTTTCGCAGGAGGGTCGCGACGATCTGCGACTTCGAATCGCCGTTCAGCCGGGCGGCTGCTCGGGACTGATCTATCAGTTGTTCTTTGATGAACGGGAACTTGAGAACGATGCGGTCGTCAGCTTTGACGGTGTTGAGGTCGCGGTCGATGCGATGAGCATTCCCTACCTCAACGGCGCGACAATTGACTTCGAAGACACCATTCAGAAGCAGGGATTCACGATCGACAATCCCAATGCGCAGGGAAGTTGCGCCTGCGGTGACAGCTTCGCCTAACCGGTTTGGCGCGACACGAGTGTGAATAACTCCCGGCGTGTGTACGGGGAACGCTCAGGTTCGCGCTAAGCTTACTGAGGAGACATAAGTTTCAGGCGCACGTCGCGTGTGCGAGAAGACAATTCGAAAGGTATGCGGTGCGTTCCAATCGTCGAATGAAATGGGTCGCGGCCCCAGTGGTGCTGTCAGCAGCGCTGGCGCTTGCTGGTTGCACCCCGGAGCAGGAGCGGGGCTTCCTCCCCGCGGGTTCTGACGGGGCTACGAACCACACGGACGGCCTCACCGGTCTGTGGGTGACATCGTGGATCGTGTTGCTTGTTGTGGGTGTGATTACGTGGAGCCTCATTATTTGGGCCACGATCGCGTACCGCCGCCGTAAGGGTCAGACTGGCCTGCCGGTGCAGCTGCGATACAACATGCCAATCGAGACGTTCTTCACGGTCGTCCCGGTCATCTTGGTGCTGGGCTTCTTCGCTTTCACCGCGCAGGAGCAGAGCAAGATTGAAACCCGCTACGACTCTCCCGAGAACATCGTCGAGGTGTTTGGTAAGCGTTGGGCCTGGGACTTCAACTACGTGAATGAAGATGTTTACTTCCAGGGCGTTCAGGTGCAGACCAACGACGACGGGTCCGCCAAAGAAGAGACGATGCCGGTGCTCTACCTGCCGGTGAACAAGACAACCGAGATCAGGCTTGAGACCCGCGACGTCATTCACTCGTTCTGGGTGGTCGAGTTCCTCTACAAGAAGGACATGATCCCGGGACAGACGAACTACATGAGCTTCACACCAACGAAGACCGGCACCTTCATGGGCAAGTGTGCTGAGCTCTGCGGTGAGTATCACTCAATGATGCTCTTCGAGGTCCGTGTCGTCGAGCAGGATGAATACGACGCCTACGTCAAGTCGCTGAGGGACGCCGGCAACACCGGCCAGGTATCGGCAGACTTCAACCCGAATCAGGAGCTTTTCTTCGGAGACGAAGCTAAGGCTCAGAACGACTAATGAGGGATAGCAGAAACATGAAGAAGGGCAATGTCATTGTCTCGTGGCTAACGTCCACGGACCACAAGGTGATCGGATACATGTATCTGATCAGCTCCTTCGTGTGGTTCCTGGTTGGCGGCCTGATGGCTCTCCTCATCCGCGCGCAGCTGTTTGCGCCCGGCCTGGAGGTCGTCGCGACGAAGGAACAGTACAACCAGCTGTTCACCATGCACGGCACGATCATGCTGCTGATGTTTGCAACACCGCTCTTCGCGGGATTCGCAAACGTCATGATGCCGCTACAGATCGGCGCCCCCGACGTCGCGTTCCCCAGGCTCAACGCGCTTGCGTTCTGGCTGTTCACTTTCGGGTCGCTCATCGCCGTTGGTGGATTCCTGACGCCGCAGGGCGCCGCGTCCTTCGGCTGGTTCGCGTATGCGCCGCTCTCTGAGCTGACCTACTCGCCGGGTGACGGCGGAAACCTGTGGGTATTGGGTCTCGGTATTGGCGGCTTCGGCACCATCATGGGTGGCGTGAACTTCATCACGACCATCGTGACGATGCGCGCTCCGGGCATGACCATGTGGCGTATGTCCGTGTTCACCTGGAACACGATGATCACCTCGATCCTGATCCTGCTGATCTTCCCCGTGCTGGCAGCGGCCTTCTTTGGCCTCGCAGCTGATCGCATCTTCGGTGCTCAGATCTTTAGCGGTGAGGGCGGAGCGATTCTCTGGCAGCACCTCTTCTGGTTCTTCGGCCACCCCGAGGTGTACGTCATCGCGCTGCCGTTCTTCGGCATTGTCTCCGAGATCTTCCCGGTGTTCAGCCGCAAGCCGATCTTTGGCTACAAGACGCTCATCTACGCAACGATCTCGATTGCTGCGCTGTCGATGACCGTGTGGGCGCACCACATGTACGTGACCGGTTCGGTGCTGCTGCCGTTCTTTGCCCTGATGACGATGCTGATCGCGGTTCCGACCGGCGTGAAGATCTTCAACTGGCTCGGCACCATGTGGCGCGGATCGATCACTTTCGAGACGCCCATGCTGTGGGCGCTCGGCTTCCTCGTATCCTTCGTGTTCGGCGGACTCACCGGTGTCATCCTGGCTTCGCCCGCGCTTGACTTCCACCTTTCCGACACCTACTTCGTGGTTGCCCACTTCCACTACGTGATCTTCGGAACCGTCGTCTTCGCGATGTTCGCTGGGTTCTACTTCTGGTGGCCCAAGTGGACCGGCAAGATGCTGAACGAACGACTCGGCAAGATTCACTTCTGGGTCCTGTTCATCGGCTTCCACATGACCTTCCTCGTCCAGCACTGGCTTGGAGTCATGGCTATGCCGCGTCGGTACTACACCTACCTGCCCGCAGACGGCGTTACCTGGGGCAACCAGCTCTCGACCGTCGGCGCCATGGTGCTGGGCGTCTCGATGATCCCGTTCCTCCTGAACGTGTACATCACCGCACGCCGCGCACCCAAGGTGACCGTCGATGACCCGTGGGGTTACGGACGTTCGCTCGAGTGGGCAACCTCGTGCCCGCCGCCGCGTCACAACTTCACCTCGATCCCGCGTATTCGTTCCGAGTCGCCTGCATTCGATCTGAACCACCCCGAAGTCAGTGGCGTGGAGCAGCCGAAGCCTGCGCCGGCGCTCGCTGAGAAGAAGTAACGGGCAGGAGAAGCTAAAGATGAAATCAAACATCGTTATCTTTTGGATATTGACCGCATACTTTGTGGTGATCTCCACCGTATATACGCTCTGGAACATTGCGCTGCATGACCGAATTGAGTGGGCCGGATCCATCACGATCCTCCTCTCGGCTGGTCTGACGGGCTTTATTGCTTCGTATCTAGCTCTCACCAAGAAGAAGCAGGGGGGTGTCCTCGTTGAGGACATCGAGACTGCTGACATCGACGACGGGGATCCGGAGCTGGGCGAGTTCAGCCCGTGGAGCTGGTGGCCCTTGTTCCTCGGCTTCGCTATCGCGGTCGTCGTCCTGGGCCTCTGCATCGGTTTCAACTTCTGGTTGTCCTTCCTCGGACTGCCGCTGGTGATCGTTGCGGTCGTCGGCTGGATTTACGAGTACTACCGCGGCAACTTCGCCCGCTAGGAATCCATACTCGTGAGCATCACGATCAGGCGTGGCCAGAGTGAAGACGCTTCGGCGCTCTTCACTCTGGCCCGCCAGTATCAGACGGGGCGTGAGCCCATAGGACGCGATGAGTTCCTTGTCGCGCTTGACAACATTCTGCGTCGCCGCGACCAAGAGGCCAACGTTTTGTTTGTCGCCGAAAACGACGGCAAGGTTGTGGGCTATTCGTTGTTGACGGTTTCACGTCTCCTGCACGCACCCGGACTGACGGCTCACCTGCAAGAGATTGTGGTTGATGAGGCGAGCCGGGGGGCAAACGTCGGCGACAGGTTGATGCAGGCTAATGAGCATTACTGCATGGGCCGCGGGGTGCGCCAGCTTTCGGCGTCGACCTCTCGCATTGGCTCGTTCTACAACCATCGTGGCTTCGAAGCCATGGGGGAGCACTACCGCAAGCTCCTTGACCTGAGTTGACCGCGGCCGAGTCGGGTCCTCCGCAGCGTCGTCCGCGTCGTAAGCCCGGCGAGAATCGTGAGCTTCTGATTGAGGCCGGGATACACGAGTTTGGGCGCGTGGGCTATCACGGCGCTTCCACCAGCGCGATCGCGAGGATTGCGGGCGTCCCGCAGCCTCATGTTTACGCGAGCTTCCACACGAAGCAGGACCTCTTTCTCGCGTGCTGTGAGCGTGCGATCACGCGTCTCACTCCAGGGAGTCAGCCTCTCGAAGGTTTCGTTCCAGGGGATCCCACCGCAAAGGATCTCGAAGCGTGCTCTCGGATGATCTTCCAGGGGGTCGCAGCACTGAACCTTCCGGAGCTCCGTGCAGGTCTGCTGCCAGTGTTCCGCGGGTTCGAGGAAGAAGACGGGCAAGAGCGTGTGTCTTCAGCGATCCACCTCGGTGCCTGGTCCTTGCTGCGCGGCGCAGACAACCGTTATTGAACCTGGATGTCGTCGCGGTCTGTTTCTAGGCCAAGGTCACGACCGCACGCACACGAAGACTGCCCTTATTGAGTTTGCCGTCAGGCTGCCGCCGGCCGCGCCGATCACTCCGTATGCCCCGCCTGGACGCACCCCCGCGACACCGGTGTTGATCGTCGCGTCAAGTCCCACGAAATCGAGGATCGCGTCTGCGCCACGGCCTGCTGTCATGTCGCGAATGACTCCGAGCGTGTGTTCATCCACGCCGGCGATCGCCTCATGCGCGCCGAGCTGCAGCGCGAGCTTCCTTCTCTCTGTAAGCATATCGACAGCCACGATCCGCGCGGGGGTGAGCACTCGAAGAAACTGGATCGCAAACGAACCTAGACCACCTGTTCCGAACACGAACGCCGTCGAATCCGCTCCGAGCAAACCACGCACCCGATTCACCCCGTGGAACGCAGTGGCTCCCGCATCCGTCATCGGGGCCGCGGTCACCGGGTCGAGGCCGTTGAGCCGAAGAATGTCTCTGGTGTTTGTGACGAGCACGTAGTCAGCGATGCCACCGTCCGCCCCGTACCCTCGACCGGCAAGCGCCTCGGTGCAGTTGTTGCTCTCTCGCCCACACACTAGACGCAGACACGTGCCGAGCGTGAGCATTGACGAATGTCTCCCTTCCCAACGAGCGTCTCCCATAACCGCGTAAGAGTCAATGCGGGGATGGGGGACTCTTGTCAGGATGGGGGA
The DNA here is from genome assembly GCF_011382965.1 of Leucobacter insecticola. Taxonomy (NCBI): domain Bacteria; kingdom Bacillati; phylum Actinomycetota; class Actinomycetes; order Micrococcales; family Microbacteriaceae; genus Leucobacter; species Leucobacter insecticola. The sequence goes on from NZ_CP049934.1 coordinate 1,888,459, forward strand.
CTTTCGTCAGGACCGTGACGTTCGTGTCTTCCTACAGACACACAAATGGGCCCCGCAGGAAAAACCTGCGAGGCCCAATCTGAGCGAGGTACTAGTGCCCCTCGTTGTGACCCTTCTCAAGCTCACCCTTGGTTGGGGGAACGATGCGGTCTTCGAAGAACCACCGGCTGAAGCCGGCACGCAGCCTCTGCGAGAACGGGATGCGGCCGTCGTCGTTCGGACGGAGCATCATCGGCGCGTAGTCGGCGTAGCTGACCAGCTCCCACTTCTCGTACTCGTCAAGCGGCTTGTGAACCTCGACGAACTCGCCGCCTGGGAGGCGAACGATGCGGCCGGACTCGTAGCCGTGCAGAGCGATGGAGCGATCCTTCTTCTGCAGTGCGAGGCAGGTGCGCTTCGCAATGATGTAGGCAATGATCGGTCCGAGGATGAGCAGAGCCTGCAGGGTGTGGATCACGCCCTCCATCGCCAGCTGGAAGTGCGTCGCCATGAGGTCAGAGCTTGCTCCCGCCCACATCACACCGTAGAAGGTCACTCCTGCAGCGCCGATCGCAGTGCGAGTCGGAGCGTTGCGGGGGCGATCCAGGATGTGATGTTCACGCTTGTCGCCTGTGACCCAAGCCTCAATGAAGGGGTAGATCGCTACAAGCACGATGAACAGGCCCATGATGATCATCGGAATAAGCATGTTCCAAGACCAGGTGAAGCCGAACCACTCGGTCTCCAAGCCCGGCGGAATCAAACGGAGCATGCCATCGGCAAAACCGATGTACCAGTCCGGCTGAGTACCCGCAGATACCGGTGAGGGATCGTATGGCCCATAGTTCCAGATCGGGTTGATGCTCACGAAGGAAGCGATCAGCACAATCATGCCGAACACGATGAAGAAGAATCCGCCTGCTTTCGCTGCGTACACGGGGAGCACAGGAAAGCCGACAACGTTCTGCTCGGTCTTGCCCGGACCGGGGTACTGCGTGTGCTTGTGAATTACCACAAACGCGAGGTGGAGCGCTACGAACAGGATCACCAGCGCGGGCAGCACCATGATATGCAGCATGTACAGGCGGCCGACGATGTCAGTACCCGGAAACTCGCCACCAAAGAAAAGGTAGGAGAAGTACGTACCGATAACGGGCATCGACTTCAGGAGACCGTCGATGATGCGCAGGCCGTTACCCGAGAGCACATCATCCGGGAGAGAGTAACCAGTGAAGCCCTCAGCCATAGCAAGGATGAAGAGCACGAAACCGATCACCCAGTTGAGTTCGCGTGGCTTGCGGAACGCACCCGTAAAGAAGATGCGTAGCATGTGCAGACCGATCGAAGCCACGAACAGCAATGCTGCCCAGTGGTGCACCTGACGCATCAGCAGACCCCCGCGCACGGAGAACGAGATGTCGAGAGTCGAGGCCATTGCAGCCGACATCTCCACGCCCTTCATGGATACGTAGGGGCCGTTATACACGGTTTCGACCATCGAGGCCTGGAAGAAGAGCGTCAGGAAGGTTCCTGAGATGAGGATGACGACGAAGCTGTAGAGAGCGACCTCACCAAGCAGGAATGACCAGTGATCAGGGAAGACCTTTCGGCCAAACTCCTTGACCGCGACGCCAACCTTGGTGCGCTCATCAATGTAGTTTGCTGCCGCAGCAGTAAAACGGCTGGAGCCGTTCTGCTGGGCGGAGGTGTCAGTTACGGTGCTACTCACTTGAGACGCTCCCAGAAGCTCGGGCCAACAGGTTCATGGAAATCACTCTGTGCGACGAGGAAGCCATCCTTGTCAACGGTGATGGGGAGCTGCGGCAGTGGTCGCTTAGCCGGGCCAAAGATGACCTTCGCGTGCTCAGACACATCGAATTGTGACTGATGGCATGGGCATAGCAGGTGGTGTGTTTGCTGCTCGTAAAGTGCCACGGGGCATCCCACGTGGGTGCATACCTTCGAGTAAGCGACAATGCCATCGTAGGACCAGTTCTTGCGGTCCGGTGATTCCTTAAGCTGCGACTGGTCGAGGCGCATCAACAGCACGATAGCTTTTGCCTTGGCGTCGAGGAAGTTTTCGCTGCCTCCACGTTCTTCGAGCGAGAGTTCGTGAAACTTCTCGTGCGTCAGTGTTTCAGGAATGACCTGGAATGCGGATCCAATGGTCACGTCAGCGGCACGGATCGGTGCGCCAGAGGGTCATGGGCGAGGCGGATGCCCTTGTCCCACATGGTGTGCTTCAGAAGTTGCACCGGATCACGATCCTGTGGAGCAAGGCTGCGCAGCAGAGTGATACCGGGAAGCGGGAACGCGATGAGCGCACCGATGAGGCTGTTACGCACGAGTGAGCGTCGCGAGAAGCCCGACTCCTTGTCGGCAAGCTCAAACACCTCGGCTGCACTCTCACGTACCTCAGGCGCGCTCGGTACCGGGTGACGCTCGTCGATCGACTCGTGGTCGGCCATGAGTGCTTTGCCCCAGTGCACCGCGCCGACGCCCAAGGCAAGTAGCGCAAGCGTCATGCCAAGGCCCACGAACATCGTCTGCAGACGGATCGCCAGTAGACTGCCCGTTTCGATCGGGAAGAACATGTAAGCGAGTACAGCGCCGAGGCTGCCCGCAATTGAAACGTAGAAGAGTGTGTACACAACACGCTCAGCCTGCTTCGCCTTCTTCGGATCGAGGTCCGTCACACGCTTACGGTGTGGGGAAGGCCCGGATTCTGCACCGCGTCGGATGAAATCACAGCAGTTCCTGCTGAGGCCTCCACCGCGCTGTGGCCATGGGTTGCGACAGCGGCGCTTTCGCCGCTGTTCTTCGCTTCCTCTGCCATGTTGCTCCTTGACTCCTGACTCATAAATGCTTGTGTGCGTTGTCGACTAGTTCGACTTCGCGGTAACCCAAACGGTAATGCCGATAATGACGCCGAGGCCGATAATCCAGATGAAGAGCCCCTCAGCAACCGGACCGATCGAACCAAGCGTCAGACCGCCTACGGAGGGTGACTCGTCAATGTACTTGAGGTACGAAATAATGTCGGCCTTTTCCTGGGGGAGATGTTGGTATCACTAAACACCGGCATGTTCTGCGGGCCGGTCACCATGGCCTCGTAGACATGCGTCGGAGCTACCCCGGTGAGCTTCGGAGCGAACTTGCCTTCGGTGAGCGCGCCACCGGCAGCGGCAACGTTGTGGCACATCGCGCAGTTAATGCGGAACAGCTCACCGCCGTTTGCGACATCACCGTCGCCCTGCAGGTACTGGCTCTTGGGGAGATCAGGCCCCGGTGCCAGCGAGGCAACATATGCAGCCATCTGCAATGTCTGCTCCTGCGTAAACTGAGATGGCTTGACCATGCCCTGGGGGCCTTGGAAAGCGAGTGGCATGCGACCGGTCCCGACCTGGAAATTAACGGAAGCGGCGCCCGCGCCGATCAGTGAAGGTCCATCAACGGTTCCCTCTGCCCCGGCACCGTGGCAGGTCGCGCAGTTCGCCCCAAAGAGCTTCTCGCCTGCCTCGATGGTGGCGGGGGACTCGAGGTCAATCTCAGCGGTCGCGGATGTTTGGCTAAAGCCAGCGTATGCGGCACCGGTAACGAGAAGACCTACGGCCAGGAGAGCTGCGGTTGCGAGCGGGTGGCGGCGGCCCGACTTACGGACGTTATTCTTGGCGCGAGCCATGTGTTCTGGCCTTCCTTAGTATCCCTGCACGAGAGGCAGGACATAGATGACGATGAACAGGATGATCCACACGATGTCGACGAAGTGCCAGTAGTACGACACGACGACGGCGGTGGTCTCCTCCTTGTGCGTGAAGTTCTTCACCGAGTAAATGCGGCCGATGACGAGCAAGAAGGCAACCAGGCCGACAGCAACGTGGATCCCGTGGAAGCCCGTGGTCATGTAGAAGGCTGAGCCATATGGATCTCCCGAGAGCGTGATGCCCTCAGAGACAAAGGTCGCGTACTCATAGGCCTGGCCCGAAACGAAGATGGCTCCCATGAAGAATGTGAGATAGAACCATTCGACCGTGCCCCACTTTCCCATGCCTCGGCCGGTTGCTCTCGGCTGCATCCGCTCGGCGGCGAAAACACCGGCCTGAGCGGTAAAGGAGGAGGCGACCAGAACCAGTGTGTTGATCAGTGCGAAAGTAAAGTTGTGCTTCTCTACCTGCATTGCCCAAAGGTCTGGGTTCATGGCACGCAGCGTGAAATAGATCGCGAAGAGGCCGGCGAAGAACATAACCTCGCTGCCGAGCCACACGATCGTGCCCACGGCGACGATATTTGGTCGCTTCACCGAGGCCACGGCTGACTTGGTATTCATTGTGGTCGTTGTCACCTCTCCATTATGGCTGAAAGTTTGGTGTGTGTTTTGACACCGAGACGGCGCGCCGAACTTTCTGCGAACTACCTGACAAGCTTATCGCGAATTTGCCCCTCTCCGCGCGCACCCCACCGAAAGCGCCCTCGATAGGATGTCTCCATGATTGATGAGCGCAACTGGCCAACTATTCTGAGTGAGCTTTTGAAAGGCGACGACCTCAGCGTGTCGCAGGCTGAGTGGGCCATGTCTCGCTTTATGAGAGGGGAAGCAAGTGGCGCGCAGATAGGCGGGTTTTTGGTTGCGCTCCGCTCAAAAGGAGTAACCGTCGACGAGATTATTGGCTTTCGTGATGCCATTCTTGCTGAGGCGCTTCCTATTGACCTTCCTGCGATGTCCCTCGACATTGTCGGTACCGGGGGAGACCGCTTCGGCACGGTAAATGTCTCCACAATGGCCTCTGTTGTCGCCGCGGCCGCTGGCGCTCCGCTCGTAAAGCACGGGAATCGGGCGGCCAGTAGCCAGTCGGGATCCTCTGATGTGCTGAGCGCGCTCGGGGTGGATCTCGCGCTTGATGCAGATCGACTTGCGGCTTCGTTTGCCGAGACGGGCATCGCTTTTGTGCATGCTGCGCATTTTTTGCCGGGGTTTCGGCATGTTGCGGCGGCGCGAAAAGAGCTCGCCATTCCCACGGTGTTCAATTTTCTCGGTCCCCTCTGTAACCCCGTGCGACCGGAGGCCTCCGCGGTTGGCGTGGCAGATATCGAGCGTGTGCCGCTCTTCGTTGGCGTCTTTCGGTTGCGTGGCGCTTCTGCGCTGGTCTTTCGAGGCGACGATGGCCTAGACGAGATGACCACCACTGGTCACTCGCGGGTGTGGGAGGTCAGCCGCGGTGGGCTGACCGAGCACGACATCGATCCTCGGGATCTCGGCATCAAGCGTGCAGAGATCCGGGATCTTGTGGGTGGCACGCCAGATGAGAACGCCGCCGTCGTGCGCCGGGTGCTCTCGGGGAGAGCGGTCCCGTGCGCGACATTGTGCTACTCAATGCCGCCGCCGGACTCGTCGCCTTCGACCTTGCGAGCAAGCCCGAATCCATTGAACGGCCGCTTCTTGAGCGGCTGGGGGAGAAGCTGAAGGTCGCAGAAGAGACGATTGACTCGGGTAAGGCTGCGACAAAACTCGATGATTGGGTGCGGTCGACCTCTCAAAAGTAAGGCCGACCACGACGCTAGCGCTTGACGCGACTGTACTTCGCCAAGAACGGAATCGGATCAGTCGGTACTTTATCGACGACGAGCGCGAGGTGCAGGTGGGGCCCGAAAGACATCCCGTGTTGCCGACTCGACCTGCGGGATCACCCATCTTCACTTCGTCGCCGACTGACAGGCTGTGAGAGTCCACCTGCATATGACAGTACCGACTCGTCACTTTCTTGCCGTCAATCTCGTGCTCAAGCTGCAGGGCGAAGCCGCAGCCGTCGCTCGCAAAACCCGCCTCGATGACTTTGCCGTCGGCGATCGCGTAGATCGGGGTGCCAGCGGCGGCCGCGAAGTCCTGGGCATCGTGAAATTGCTCCACGGGCGCAGTGCGATACCCGAAGGTGTCGGTGAGCGTCACGGACGCATAGATCGGATAATTCACCACCATCTCAGGATTGGCCGCGAAGGAGGTTGGCTGTGAATCGACAATTTCTACTGCCGATATCTCAGCGAGTGAGGCCGGAAGTTCTTCGAACGGAACATCGACCGAGCTGAAAAGTCGCTGTTGTGCGGCTGCCGCGGGTTGCGCGATCTCGGCGTGCTGTGTGACGGGAAGCGAGAGGGCGAGCACCAACGCACAGACACTGCCGGCTGCCGCGATCCCGGCAAGTTTGCGACGGAATGTCTTTGGCCCGCAGGCGGGGGTGCCTTGCGCTACCGCTACATGCGGCACATGGGCGATCTGAGGAACACGCACCTCTGGGAGGGAAGCTGCTACTTGGGGGAGGGGCGGTTCCTGCTGGACCCGCTGATGCCGGGCTCGCTGATGCTGGGCTCGCTGATGCTGGACCCTCTGCTGCTGGGCTCGCTGCTGCTGGACCCTTTGCTCGCGCAGGACCTTGCGAGAAGGGTACCGAACCGGAGGCGGTGCGGAGGTGTCTGGCATACGAACTTTCGGTCAGGGAAGCGGCCGGAGAGGCCGCGTCGGAAGATAACGAACAGGTTACAACCTTGTGGCGATGAAAGCTATTTCGTTGTGAACTTTCTCTAGTGGGGGTCCGTCGGTTCCGAATTTGAGGCGGGCTGGATCCGGCCCGGCTCGGGGGTGCGTTCCACATCCTCGGCGGGAACGACGTGTTGGATCGGTTGCGTGGTGGCGTCGACATACCACTCGGTGAGCGCTGGATCCTCGCTGTCAAAGCCTGCGCCGGCTCCTTCCTCTGCAGGAACCTCGCTCGCGCCAAAGACAAAGTCATCGCCGTACTCGTCGATCCCGCGTCTGACTCCCTGCGCGATGGCCGCTTGCGCATACTTGCGTCGGATGATGAAGGGATCCGTGCGCAGGTCTTTCGCCCAGGCGATCATGATCCCAATCACAATAACCGCGAAGGGTAGCGCTGAAACGACCATGAGTGATTGCAGCCCTGAGAGCGTGTTTCTGCCGCCTGCGAGCAGCAGCGCGATCGCGATGAGGCTGAGCAGCAGACCCCACACAACCGTGACCCACTTTGACGGCTCCGGACGCCCACCCTGTGACATCGACGCCATCACGATCGAGGCCGAGTCTGCGGCGGTGACAAAGAACACGAGCACGGCGATCATCGCGACAATAGACGTGAGCATTCCGAGGGGGAGTCGCTGCAAGAGATTAAACAACACCTCTTCGCCCGAGCCCCCTGACTGAAGATTCTCGCCGTTCAATCCCATGAAAATCGCAGTGCCACCGTACACAACGAACCAGGCGATCACGATTGCAGACGGCACGAGCACCACCGTGGTGACGAACTCGCGCAGCGTGCGACCGCGGGAGATCTTGGCGATGAACATGCCAACAAACGGCGTCCAAGACACCCACCACGCCCAGTAGTAGGTGGTCCAGGTGGAAAGGAATTCTGCCGTCTCGGCTCCCTGGTTCGGGCTGCGAGAGATCATCATGCCCAACTGGTCGAAGAACGCGAAGATGGAAGTTGGAAAGAGGTTCAGCAGAAAAACCGTTGGCCCCGCAATCAGCACGAACAAGCCGAGCGCGCCGGTAATCGCCATGTTCAGGTTTGAGAGCCTGCGGATCCCGCGCTTCACCCCTGACACCGCCGAAGCGATGAACAGCGAGGTCAGGATCGCTATCGCGCCGATCAGAAAGACGTTGCCCATCGGTCCAAGACCCGTGACGACCATAAACCCGCTCTCGATCTGCAGTGCCCCGATCCCGAGCGAGACTGCGGTGCCGAATAGCGTCACGATGATCGCGAAGATATCGATAATTCGACCGAGCAAGCGGTGGGTGCCGCCGGGGAACACCGGCTCAAAGAGCGCTGAGATGAGCGGTGCTCGACCGCGGCGGTAGGAACTGTAGGCGATTGCGCCGCCAACGAGCGCGTAGAACGCCCAGGCGATGGGTCCCCAGTGCAGGAGGGTTTGTGCGAGCGCGGGCAGAGCTGCCTCGGCTGATCCGGGCTCCGCTTCAACTCCGGGCGGGGGATTGAGGAAGTAGGTGAGGGGTTCGAGCGGGCCGTAGAAGAGCAGCCCGATCCCGAGTCCCGCAGCAAAGAGCATGGAGATCCAGGACCCGGTCGAGAACTCCGGTTTCTCGTCGTCGGCGCCCAGACGGATGCCGCCCGTGCGGCCATAACCCACCACGAGCATGAACAGGGTGACCGTGATTGCGAGCGCGCCAAAGAGCCACCCGAAGTTGGTGCTCACCCAAGCGAGCGCCGCGCTGCCCACCGCCGCCAGATTGTCGGGGCGATGAACGCCCAGAGGATCACCGCAAGGGTGAGCGCGACGGTGACCGACAACACCAGCCAGTTCGTACCGAAACGGACGCCCGTCTGCTCGACGCCGATACCCGGGATCAGCCCCGGGTGCGGAGGGGTCGGCAGTGAGGGAATGCGGATCTTGCGGTTGCTCGGGCTTTTGGGCAGTGAGCTTTTGGGCAGTGGGTTTTTCAAACTGAAGTTTCCTTCGGGTTGTTCTTGGTATCGCTTGAAGCCTGTCGGGCTTCGCGGATGAATCTCTGAATGCGTGCCGGATCCTTCACGCCGGGGGAGCGCTCAACCCCGCTCGACACGTCAACGCCCCACGGTGACGACTGGGCGATCGCTGCCGCGACGGATTCGGGATCAAGGCCGCCCGCGAGGATCCACTCGTCACCCAGCTGCGCGTTTTGCAGCGCACTAAGGTCCCAGGGTTCGCCGGATCCGGGGCGTGTGCCATCGACCAGCAGACGCTCCTCGCCGAAATCACCGGCGCGGAGATCGGGGTTGGCTGCGAGCGAGGTTGCGCGCCACACCCTGGAAATGTGTTGCTTCGCTGCCTCGAAGTCTTGGGCGGAGTAGCTGCCGTGCAGTTGTAGTACGTCGAAGCCGAGATGGGCCGCGAGAGAGGCGGCCTCGGCGGCGGGCATGCGGTTGACGACCAGCACCGTGTCGACCGAGGCCGAAGCCGCGCGCGCGGCGGAGACGATGCTTGAGGCTATCTCGGGGGAGGTGTCGCGTGGACTCCCTGGGCTCATCACGACGCCGATAGCGTCAGCTCCAAGGTCAACTGTGCGACGCGTCATCTCCGCATCGCGCAGTCCGCAAATCTTGATGTACATGGTCTCCCCTTTGGTTTGCCCTCATCAAGGGTAGCGGGGGAGTAGCGCCGTGTTCGCCCTCACCGTAATTTCAGGACATTCTGATCAGGCCGGGTTTAGGGTGAACGTATGTGGTTGCGGCGCGCGATGTATCTCTGGCTGTTTCCTGCGGCCTTTGTGTTACCAATGTGGTTGCTTATCGGCTGGGGCGTTTTCGGTGCTGGTGGCTGGGTGTTCTTGTGGGTGCTCTTCGTCGCGATTCCTTCGGTGTTTCTGGGGCAGCTGCTGATGGCCTTTCTCGTGCGGTCTCGACCTTCGGTGAGGCGGGATCGGGCGTTGTCGTGGCCCGATGTCGCGGGCTTCGCCGTGTGGCACGTCTTGGTGATCCTCGTGGGCTGTTACGTCGAGACGTGGTTTCCGCTCGCGCTCACCGCGGCGATTGTGTCCGCAGCCTTGCTGCTGTGGTCGTCGCTGCGGCAGCTGCGGCGCGAAGCTGCCGCGGTGATGTCGGGCGGGTTTGCTGAGGCCGAGTTTACGCAGTCGACCGGGTTTGTGAAGCCCGGCGAAGTGCTGATCGTCACGGATGCGCCGCAGGCGCAGGATACTCCGCCTGCGCGTCCGTGATCGGCAGCAGTGTGGTGGTCTGGGGAGAGCCTTGCGAACACTCAAGCTGACATAATATAGATTATCGTGCTTACCGCGGAGCGGTGTACGATAATCTACCGTGGGCTGGGAAGCTTGGGTGCGTGTCTTGGGTACGAACCCTGGGTGCTTGTCTGGGTACGAACCCTGGGTGCGTTCTTGAGTGCGTGTCACAACGCTGGTACGGAGTGCTGTGTGCGCAGATGGTTGTTATCGGTGCGCATAAGAACGACTTGCGCACACGCTGGGTTCATGCTGGCGTGCCAGGCTCGCAGGTGTGCCAGGCTCGCAGGCTCGCCAGGTTCGTTCAGGACTAGCCGTTGCTCAGAAGGAACAGCGAGCGTGACGCAAGCGTCGAGGCCGCAGCCGCCGCGAGCTGACCGGCATCGAGCATCAGCGCCTGGCTCGTGTTCGCAGCAGCAACGATCGTGAACACCATTGCCACGAGCACCAGGCCCCAGCCAATCACCGCCATAACAATGCTCAGTGTGCGTCCCAGTTGTACCGAACCCCGAGAGGTCGCAGGCCTCATGATCGTGGCAACCGCAAACGCGCTCACACACAGCGCGATCGCACCGAACACATCACTCGGGCGGTGCCATCCGTACGCGAGCAACTGCCAGCCGACCGCTGAGAGCAATACGGATCCCCGAGCATCACCAGCCCGCGCATCTTCGCGGGCACCGCCCAGATCAGCGCCGCAACAAGTACCGCAAAGAACGTCATGTGGCCGCTCGGGAACGTATTGGGCGCATCAAGCTCAAACAGCCCCGGCCGCGTCAGTAGTCGCAGTTTCAACAGCTGGGAGGCCGCCAAGACACACAGCGAGACCGTCAGAACGCCGATGCCGCGCCGGAAACCATGCACCCACCACGCCAGTGCGCTGACGGCGAGCAATGAGAACGCCACCGATGGCACCGACACCAGATTCAGCGGTGCCGGCGGATCGGTGGTGAATCTCGCCGCGTCAAGCACACTCGCCTCAGCCTGCTGCCCGAGCGCGCTCTGCACACCGAGTACATACGATCCGACGCCCACAGCGACCCAGAACAGGAGCGACCACAGCGCCCCCAAACGACGTCTGGTGTCGAGGCCCGCCACACTCACGACTCCCCCGCTCGCTGGTCTGCGGTGCGAACCGCCCACAACGCCAGGGCCGCGGCCGTGGAAACATTGAGTGAATCAACGCCGTGTTCCATCGGGATCAGGATCGTGCGTGCCGCCGAGGCCAGTGCGCGACGGCTCAGCCCCTCCCCCTCCGTACCAAACAGGAGCGCGAGCTTGTCTGGCAAATGCTGGGCATAATCCGCAAGATCCTCGGCGTCGTCGCGCAGCGCAAACGCGGCCAGCTCGTAGCCTTCCTCACGAAACATCGGCCCGGCAACGGGCCACTCCGGGAGTCGTGCCCACGGCACCTGCAACACCGCCCCCATGCTCACGCGAACCGCCCGACGATAGAGCGGATCGGCGCACGCCGGCGACAACAGCACGGCGTCCGCCCCGAGCGCCGCCACCGAACGAAACACCGCCCCCACATTGGTGTGGTCCGCGAGGTCCTCAAGCACCACCACCCGCCGCGAGCGCCGCAGAAGTTCGACCGGATCCAGTTGCGGGGCCGATGCATCGACGCCAGCGCTCCACGGTGCAGATGAAACCCCGTCAGCGTCTCGAGCTGCACGGAGTCCCCCACGTACACCGGCACCTCCGGGTGATCCGCGAGTAGCGGCTCGACGCGCGGCAGCCATTCTTTAAGGAGGAGCAGCGAGCGCGGAACGTGCCTCGCGCGCAATGCCCGCTCGATCACCTTCGGGGATTCAGCAAGGTACAGCCCCTCCGCGGGCTCCCGGACGCGCCGCAGCGCCACATCCGTGAGCTGCGTGTAGTCAGCGAGTTCGGGAGCGGCAAGGTCAGTAATATGCGTGACCCTCACGCGACACACTCGCTCACCGTGCTGGCCGGCGTGTCTGCTGCCGTTTCAACAAGGAACTCGCTGATGAACGCCACCGCGTCCGCGACCGCCTCGTAGTGCACGAGGTGACCGGTGCCGGGAATGATGCGTAGGCGCGATCCTGGAACCCGATGCTTCAGTTCAAGCTGCTTCGAGAGGTCGGTAATATCGTCGCGCTCCCCCGCAATCAGCAGTGTCGGCCGGTCAAAAGACGCGCAGTACTCGAGTACGGTATGAGATACCGACGCGCGGAAAGACTGCAGCAGCGTAGACGGATCCGAAAAGGTGCTGAAATACTGAGCGTGCTGGCCGTGGATCCAGGCCCGTAGCTCGGGATTCCCGGTCTTTGCCATGACCTCGCTCATCGCACGGACGATCAGCGGGTTTCCCAGCAACTGCTTCGCCGCAGGCGCGGGCAGGATCTCGGCGGTCCGGTAGTACCCGATCGTCAGCTTCGTCAGCGCCCCCTTCGGCCCCTCAAGCGCCGGCGCAGATATGGGGTTGATGAGAATAATTCTGCTCGGATCGAGTCCACCAGCAATCGCGGCGGACACAACGAGAGATCCGAATGAGTGCCCCAGGATCGCATGACCCTCCGGCGCGACCTCGGCGGCAAACGCTCGCAGCCACTCGCCGTAAAGCTCGATCGTGTGCTCGCGGCCTGGGATCGCCGGGGTCTCACCGAAGCCAGGCAGATCCGGCACGATTGTGCGCACACTCGGCAGTACCGCAGCAACCTCGCGGGCAATCTCCTCAAGGCCGTGGTGATCCCCCCGAAAACCATGGACCAAGATCAGGGGTGTGCCCGCAGGATCGCCATACTGCCAGGCGCGAGTCTGGATACCGAGCGTCGGTACACCAAATGGGCGAGCAGAAACGAGAGCGGAAGTCACGAGATAATCCTAGCGAGGCCACTCTGGCAGGCGGCTGCGCTTACCCGAGTGCTCCGCAATCTCCTAGTGTCCCGTGTCGCAAGTTGCTTTGCAGATAGCGGTGCTCCGGTGGATGCAGCGCGAGGCGGAGGAGTGAGGCGATGCCGTTGCATCGTCGAGTGACGACAACGACGCGATGCGCCGCCGGAGTGCCGGGATATGTGAAGCGAATTTGCGACACGGGACACTAGCACTCGATAGCATCGAAGATAACGAAAGGAGCACCGTGACCTCACCTCTCCCGCTCTGGGCCTCAAATCTCGCCGTGTTCGACACGGAAACGACGGGCATCGACACTTCGCAGGCGCGGATCGTGAGCGCCACGATTGCGTTGCTCGGCCCTGATGAAGAGGTTGTTGAACGATACGACTGGCTCCTGAACCCCGGAATCGAGATCCCCGCGGCCGCCGAGCGCGTGCACGGTATCAGCACCCAGATCGCCCGTGCCAGCGGCATCGACGCCGCAGTGGGGGTGCAACAGATTGTCGTGCAACTGGCCGAGATGATCGAGCGCGGCTTCCCAATCGTCGCTTACAACGCTCCCTATGATCTGACGCTGCTGCGTGCGGAGGCCGAACGCTACGGGGTGCCGTGGCCTGCCGACCTCTCCCCCGTGATCGATCCGTTGATCATTGACAAGCAGTTTGATCGCTACCGCAAGGGCAAGCGCACGCTCGAGGCAGTCTCTGCCCACCACGGTGTCGAGATTGGCACGGCGCACGATGCCGGGGACGACGCGATCGCCGCGGGTCGGGTGTTGCAGCGGATCGCGCGCAAGTACGCAGACGTGATCCCCAGCGACCTCGAAGACCTGCACCGTGCACAGATTGCCTGGGCGGCGGCGCAGGCGGCGAGCTATCAGGAGTTCAGGCGGCGCCAGGATCCGAGTTTCGTGGCGGACGGCAGCTGGCCGTTGCGCTGATCTTGCACAGAAACAAAAGGGTGGTGAGGATCCGAAGATCCCCACCACCCTTTTGCGTAAAAGCTTGGAGCTTAGGCGCCGAAGCCCTTGAAGCGCTGGTTGAACTTCTCCACGCGGCCGGCGGAGTCCATGATGCGCTGCTTGCCCGTGTAGAACGGGTGCGATGCGCTGGAGATCTCAACGTCGATGACCGGGTAGGTCGCACCGTCGAGTTCGATCGTCTTGCTGCTACCCAGCGTTGAGCGGGTGAGGAAGGTCTCGCCCGAAGCGAGGTCGCGGAAGACGATTGCGTTGTACTCGGGGTGGATATCGGTCTTCATGAGTGTCCTTATATTGAGTCGGATATGGTGCGTCTCGCGCACAGAGTCTTGCGGTGTGACCGCGCCAAGGTTCTACTTTAGCAGAACTCGCGGCCGAAACGCTGCATCCGGGGTATCGGGTTACGGGCGTGCAACGGCGGCATAGCGGCCGTCGTGCGCGGTGAGCTCAAATGGCATGCCGAAGGTGGCCTCAAGGTTGTCAGCGGTGAGGGTCGTCGCCATCGGGCCGATCGCCTGAATGCGGCCCGCTTTCAACATCATGACGTGGGTGAAGCCCGGCGGGATTTCTTCGACGTGGTGAGTGACCATCACCATGGCGGGAGAAGAAGGTGACTGCGCGAAACCTGACAGCATCTGCAGCAGCCGTTCCCTCGCGCCCAGATCCAAGCTCGCGCTCGGTTCATCGAGCAGCAGGACCTCCGGGTCGGTCATCACGGCCCGCGCGATCAGTGCGCGCTTGCGCTCTCCGTCGCTCAGCGTCCCGAAAGTGTGGTCGGCGAAGCCGGCAAGATCCCACTCCGCAAGAATGCGCTCGGCCTGTCGAATGTCGATGTCTTCGTAGTGCTCGTTCCAGCGACCCTCGACGGAATAGGCCGCCGTCAGCACCAGATCACGCACGATTTCGTTCGCCGGGATCCTGCGGGCGGTCGCAGAGGACACAAAGCCGATCCGATTGCGCAACTCGAAAATGTCGACGCGACCGAGGCGCTTGTCGAGCACATCGACGGTGCCGGTGGTCGGGTAGTCGTTTGCGGTCGCGAGCTTCATGACGGTCGTTTTTCCGGCGCCGTTTGGCCCCAGGATCACCCAGCGGTCGCTGTCGGTCACGGTCCAGTCCACGCCGTCCAAGATTGGACGACCGTTCCGCAGATAAGAGACATCGGTGAAGCGCAGCACGTTGACCATGATCGTAAGCCTAGCCAGTCGAAGCGGATCTCGTGGGCGGCACCCCGAAGATGCCTGCAGACATTCTCTAGACTGGACCGCATGACTGTTTCACCGCTGCTCGTTCTTGATTGCGATTCGACCACTATTCAAGACGAGGTGATCGAACTGATCGCGGAGGTTGCGGGCACCCGAGAACGGGTCGCTGAGATCACCGAGCGCGCGATGCGGGGCGAACTCGACTTTTCGGAGAGTCTGGGCGAGCGTGTCGCAACTCTCGCGGGCACCCCCGAGTCGGTGTTCCAGGAGGCCTACGATCGGGTGCGCCTCTCCCCGGGATCCGTGAACTCATCGAGGAAGTGCACGCGCGCGGGGGCAAGGTGGGCGTCGTTTCGGGCGGCTTCCACGAGGTGTTGGATCCGCTCGCGGCGGATCTCGGTCTCGACTTTTGGCGCGCGAACCGGCTTGAGGTGGTCGACGGGCTGCTCACCGGGCGCACGGTCGGGCCGATCATTGACGCGCGGGCGAAGGCAGCGGCGCTCACAGAATGGGCTGCAGCGAGCGGGATCCCGGTCTCACGGTCCGTCGCGATCGGCGACGGCGCCAACGACCTCGACATGATGCGGGTCGCGGGGCTCGGGATCGCCTACAACGGCAAACCGATCGTGCGCGAACAGGCTGACGTCTCGATTGAGGAGGACCTCGCGCTCGTGATCCCGCTACTGCAGCGGTTGGGCTGAGGCTTGACTAGTGGCCCATGCCCGGCCAGCCGCTTGATGCAACGCATCGCGTTGCGCGGCGATGCCGCCGGGGCCGCCCTCGGCCACGGGTATTTGGCATTGAGAGGGTCATTATGTTGCGAAGCAACTCAATGACCCATGCCAAGGCCGCCATCAATGGGGATGACGGCGCCCGAAATGTATGCCGCATCGTCACCGGCGAGGAACGAAACCGCTCCAGCGATCTCGGCCACCTGGCCGAAGCGGGCGGCCGGGATCTGCGATAGGTACTGTTTCTGCTGATCCTCCCCCAACGCCGCAGTCATATCAGTTTCGATAAACCCCGGAGCGATCACGTTGGCTGTGATGCCGCGCGAACCCAGCTCTCGGGTGAGCGAGCGCGCAAAGCCGACGAGTGCCGCCTTCGAAGATGAGTAGTTGATCTGCCCTGGCGAACCGTAGAGCGCCACAACGCTCGACATCAAAATGACCCGGCCGAAGCGTCCCTTGAGCAACCCTTTTGCCGCGCGCTTTACGACGCGGAAGGTACCCGTGAGATTCGTATCGATGACGCTCGTGAACTCCTCCTCTGACATGCGCAGCAAGAGGGTGTCGCGCGTGATCCCCGCGTTGGCCACGATGACCTCGACGGCTCCCAGCTCGGCCTCGATCTGTGTAAACGCGGCGTCAATTGAGGCGGCATCCGTCATCTCGGCGTGCACCGTCAGCGATCCCGCCGGTCCACTGCCCGAGCGGGCGGTGACAGCGACGCGGTGCCCGTCGGCGATCATGCGTTCCGCGATGGCATAACCGATGCCACGGTTGCCGCCAGTCACCAGTACGGTGCGAGAAGTGCTCATGGGGTCCCTTTCAGTTGGAAAAGCGCGTCTCCAAGCCTAGTCGGGGCGAAGCCTCAGCGTGACCGCGTAGGCTAGTTGAGGCATCGGAGAAGGGGCGCATGGCGAAGAACTACAGCGTAACCTCGGCCGGGGTGAACCCCGCCGAGGACCGCGCGCACCGTATGCGCATGTATTTCATGGCGATGTCGCTGCGTGTGCTGTGCATCGGTTCCCTGTTTTGGGTGCGCGGATGGTGGATTTTGCTCGTGGGCGCCGGAGCTGTGTTCCTCCCCTGGTTCGCCGTGATGATCGCAAACGCTGTGGCCCACGGCGGAGAACAAACGCCCGAGGCACCTGATCCGCTGCAGCTGCAGACGGGCACGCAGGAAGCCCCCGTGGCGGAAGAGGCTTCTGAAGTGCTGCTGGTGGTAGATGTGGATCCTGAGCGACGGTCGTCGCGCGCAGATGCCGAACCCGCGACGGAACCCGCGGCGGAACCCGCGGCGGAACCACCGACGGAACCTCCGACGGACCTCCGGAGTGATGAAACGTGAATGCAGCGGTCCTCGGCGGTCTGAGCCTCGGGGGTGAGGCCTCCAGGCGCTTCGAATGCTCGCGTGCCGCCTGCACCCAAGAAGCGAGCTGGGGTATTCAGTGGCGCAACCCCAAGATCCACAGCGAGGATCGACGGAAGACGTGGCTGGCCTGCGACGAACATCTCTCGATGTTGCGTGACTTTCTCGAAGCGCGCTCCTTTCCGTTAACCGTTGTAGGGGTGAGTGAGCTTGATGGCTGAGATGCAGGTGGGGTGGAGCTTTTTGCGATCCCGGCGTTGGATCGGCTACTTTGTAATGCTGCTCGTGTTCTCGATTGCCTGTGTCTGGCTTGGCAACTGGCAGTTTGAGAGACGCGCGGAAGCCCGTGCAGAGATCGCCCGTTTGGACACGAACTACGGTGCGCCCCCCGTGGAACTCGCGCAGGAGCTCCCGACACTCGACGCATTCAACGAGGATCAGCAGAAATGGCGCACAGCCGTCGCTCGCGGGGAGTACGTGGGCGTTCCCTACCTGGCGAGAAACCGGCCGGGTCCGAAAGGAGTCGGATCCGATCTGATCCAAGCCTTTCGCACAGATGACGGCCGGGTACTCTTCATCGATCGAGGCTGGGTGCCAATCGACGGGGTTGAAGGCGACTCCGGCGCTTTTGGTCCCAGCGAGCTCCCCCAAGCCCCATCAGGTCAGACCGTTGTTGAGGTGCGGCTTCGCGCAGGCGAGCCTCAGATCCCGGGCCGTTCCTCGTCCGGGTCGACGGTCGCGAGCATCGATCTGCCTGAACTCTCAAAGTTGACGCAGACCGAGGGCGAGGCGTACACGGCCGCATACGGCATGCTCGTCACGGAGTCCCCCGCTGGCGAGGCAGGTGTGCTGCCGCCGAAACCGGAGCGCGATGAGGGACCGCATCTCTCCTACGCGCTGCAGTGGTACGTGTTCATTTTGATTGCGGCCATCGGTGTGGCGTTTGCGGCGCGGCAAGAGTACCGTTCGCTCAACGCAGGCAGTACGATCGTGCGTGCACAAGATGTCCGGCGAGCTGATCGCAAGGCCCGCAAGGGTCCGACAGACGCCGACATTGAAGATGCAATGCTCGACGCCTGAGTCCCGATCCCGGACAGGCCTGAACGAACGACAGAGGAACCACAGAATGCGGGTAGGAAGACGGGGCGCCCACCGGGGTGCCGGAGCGTTGACGGTGGCTGCGATGTTGGCGGCGGCAGTCATGCTTTCGGGATGCTCAGCGGAGCTCGACCCGGCGGAAGCCCGTGACTCGCTGTCTGTTGTTAACGAGGATCCCGCTCCCCCCAAAGCCGACGAGATCTTTGATGCCGAACTGCATCCGGAACCTCTCGTCGAAGCGCGCGACTGCTCGGCCGTGCTCGTGATCAAAGTTCGCGGCACGGGTGAACCGATGAAGGGTCAGCTCCTCTCCCCCGTCGCGCGATCCATCGTGAAATCACCCGTGGAAGATGTTGCGACGCTTGATCTCGACTATCCGGCCGACACGGACGTCAAAGAGGGCGGCACCGAGGGAGTCAGACTACTCATTGACACGATCAATGTGCAGTCCGACGCCTGCCCGAAAGAGAAGTTTGTGCTCCTGGGATACTCCCAGGGCGCGATGGTGGTGGGCGATGCGCTCGCCGCCGCCGAGCAGCGCATGATCGGCGCGACAGCCGGTGCGATCACGGAGGACGCCGCAAAACAGATTCGCGCGGTCGTGATGTATGGCGACCCTCGATTCAACGGGGAAGAACCGTTCAACGAGGGCACCTTTGACCCCGAGCTTGGCGGGATCATGCCACGGCCGCTGGGAGCACTGGACGATTACGCCGACCGCATCATTGATTTCTGCGTGAAGGGTGACCTGGTCTGCCAGGCGACGCTCGATGTTGCCCAATCCGAGAAGGCGGCCGACAAAGCGCAGAAGCACCACACCGATTACTACAGCAACGGCATGCAGAAGGACGGCTCCGACTTCGTCATCGACCTCCTGAACCCGCGGGTGAAACTCACACGGTAGCCTCGTTGTTGCTCCTTGCGAGCACGTCACCTCCATGCGAGAATGGCCACATATTTGAAATATTTGTGGCTACGGGAGGAATCGTGAACGTCGGCGTTCGGGAGCTGCGCGATGGTTTGAGTCGTAACCTCGCGCTAGTGAAGCAAGGACAGACGGTCACGATCACTGACCATGGCAAGGTTATCGCCAGGATCGTGCCTGCCTCAAACGAGACGATACTTGATCGACTTATTGCGGAAGGGAAGGTGACCCCGCACGAGTCGACAAGGGACCGCTTCCCAGCCCAATAGCTGTGAGTGGAACCGTCAGTGATCTGATCGAACAGCAACGCAGATGAGGTTGTACCTCGATACGTCAGCGATCGTTCCGCTGATCCTGAGCGAGCCTGCAACGGGTCTGTGTTCACAGCTTTGGAAAGCAGCGATTCATGTATCGACAGTTCGAATCGCTTTTGTCGAAGCTGCTGCGGCGCTCGCGATGGCAGAACGCCTTAAGCGGATCTCCGAAGAGCAACACTTGAGCTGTCTCAAAACGTTGCGAAAGCTGTGGGGAATGATCGATGTGGTTGAAGTGAGTGATGATCTCACGGTTATCGCCGCGGATCTTGCCCGCCGACATGGGCTCCGTGGCTATGATGCGGTGCACTGTGCGGCGGCGCTCACGATGAAAGAGGATCCTGCGCTCGTCGCTGCTGCCGGCGACGCTCGGCTACTCGCCGCGTGGCGCGCAATGGGGATCGCCACCTCCGATACGAATAGCGCCCGCGATTACGCCAACTCGATGAGTTCCAGGTAGTCCTTCGACCAGTGATCCTCGGTCGCCTCGGGCATGATGAGCACACGTTCCGGGTTCAACGCCTCCACGGCGCCCTGATCGTGCGACACCAGCACTACGGCGCCCTTGAAGTGCGCGAGCGCGTCCAGGATCTCCTCGCGGCTCGCGGGATCCAGGTTGTTCGTCGGCTCGTCGAGCAGTAGCACGTTCGCGCTTGATACCACCAGCATGGCGAGCGCGAGTCGAGTCTTCTCCCCGCCCGAGAGCACACCGGCAGGCTTCAACACATCGTCACCGGTGAACAGGAACGAACCGAGCACTTTGCGTGCCTCGGTCTCCGTCAGGTGGCTGGACACCGAAACCATATTCTGCAACACGCTCGCCTTGACATCGAGCGTCTCGTGTTCCTGCGCGTAGTAGCCAACCTTCAGGCCGTGGCCGGCAATGATCTCACCAGTATCCGGCTCATCAACCTGCGCGAGCATACGCAGCAGCGTCGTTTTTCCCGCGCCGTTCAGTCCCAGGATCACAACCTTCGCCCCGCGGTCGATCGCGAGATCCACGCCGGCAAAGATTTCGAGCGAACCGTAGGACTTCGAAAGCCCCTCGGCCATCAGCGGAGTTTTACCGCAGGGGGCAGGGTCCGGGAAGCGCAGCTTCGCAACCCGATCAACCTGCCGCACCTCTTCGAGGCTCGACAGCATCTTTTCCGCGCGCGCGACCATCTGGTGGGCGGCAGCTGCCTTCGACGCCTTGGCGCCGAACCGCGCAGCCTGATCCTTCAGCACGGACGCCTTCTTCTCGACGTTCGACCGCTCCTTGCGACGGCGTTCCTCGTCGGCCGCACGCTGCCGCAGGTAGAGCTTCCAGCCCATGTTGTAGGTGTCGATGACCTGCCGGTTCGCGTCGAGATAGAAGACACGGTTGACGGTCTCCCCACGAGGTCGATGTCGTGACTGATGACGATGACGCCACCCTTGTAGGTCTTCAGAAATTCGCGCAGCCACACGATCGAGTCGGCGTCGAGGTGGTTGGTCGGCTCGTCGAGGATCATCGTGTCGGCATCCGAGAACAGGATCCGTGCGAGCTCAATGCGGCGGCGCTGACCGCCCGAGAGCGTGCCGAGCGGTTGATCCAGGATCCGGTCCGGCAGCCCGAGGTTGTGCGAGATCGAGGCTGCCTCGGACTCCGCCGCGTAGCCGCCGAGCGCCTGGAAACGGTCAGTCAGATTGCCAAAACGCTTCATCGCCTTTTCAGCGACGGCAGGATCATCAGACGCCATGTCCTCAGTGGCCTTGGCCATGTTCTGCGTCAGGGTGCCGAGGCCACGCGCGTCAAGGATGCGGTGTCGTGCAAGCTGATCGGGATCGCCGGAGCGGGGATCCTGCGGCAAGAAGCCAAGCTCCCCCGTCACCGTGATCTTTCCCTCCGCGGCTGGCAGCTCCCCTGAGAGCGTGCGCGTCAGAGTCGTCTTTCCGGCACCGTTGCGACCGACAAGTCCGATCTTGTCTCCGGGGTTCACCCGAAACGTGACGCCCGACATCAGGCGGCGGGCACCAACGTCGATCGCGAGATCCTCGACCGTAATCATGTGTGCGTAGAGCTCCTGGGTTCGTGGTCGGGAGCGTATTTCCCGATAGGCAACCTTGCTAGTCTACGTCACTCGAGACCTGTACCCACGCGCCCTGGCCAAGAAGACTAGGCTGGATACACGCTCAACACGATGAGGGAGACTCAAGATGAGTTCTGAAGAAGAAGCGCAGGAAGAGACGAAGCGGAAGTTTCGGGAAGCGCTCGAGAAGAAAAAGCAACAACAGTCCCAGCCGCGCGGCAAAGGGCGTGCATCTGGTTCGGGGCCGATCGGGCACACTCAAGGCCCAGCGAGTCATCAGCGCGAGTTCCGCCGCAAGAGCGGCTAAGTAAACGCAGAGCGCTCCTCACCTGAGTTGGAGAGGAGCGCTCTGCGTTAGATCGAAAATCCCAACTGCCTTTCGGCAGGGCTTTGGGACGGAAACAGCCCACTGGGCTGTTTCCAGTTTCGATTCCTAGATCGAAAATCCCAAAGCCCTCATCATATCGCGGCCGTCATCGGTGATGCGTTCCGGGGTCCACGGCGGCATCCACACCCAGTTGATGCGGAACGCGGTCACAAGCCCGTCAAGGGACTCGGCGATATCGTTCTCGATGACATCGGTGAGTGGGCATCCAGCACTGGTCAGCGTCATACTGATGACCAGTGCATCATGCTCTTCATCAAATGCCAGATCATAGATCAAGCCGAGATCAACAATGTTGACACCGAGCTCGGGATCCGAGACATCTTTCAGCGCCTCGATCGCTTGCTCGCGGAAATCGGGGTCGATCGTCTGCGGAATGGTTACGGTCTCGTCACTCATAGCGCTAGCTTACGCTGCTACGCGTCAACCAGGAAGCGGTCGTAGCCCTCTTCCTCAAGACGGTCAGCGAGCTCCGGGCCGCCCTGTTCCGCAATGCGGCCGTTCACGAACACGTGCACGAAGTCGGGCTTGATGTAGCGCAGGATCCGCGTGTAGTGCGTGATCAGCATCAGGCCGAGGCCGGTGTTGTCCTTGGCGCGGTTGACGCCCTCCGATACGATCTTGAGCGCATCGACATCGAGCCCGGAGTCTGTCTCGTCAAGCACGGCAAACTTCGGGGTCAGCAGTTCAAGCTGCAGGATCTCGTTGCGCTTCTTCTCGCCGCCAGAGAAGCCCTCATTGACGTTGCGCGACGCGAAGGACTCATCCATGCGGAGGTTATCCATCGCGGTCTTTACTTCCTTCATCCAGCCGCGGATCGCAGGAGCCTCACCATCGATTGCGGTCTTCGCGGTGCGCAGGAAGTTCGCGTTGGTGACGCCGGGAATCTCGACGGGATACTGCATGGCTAGGAAAAGCCCCGCCTGCGCGCGTTCGTCGACGCCCATCTCGGTGACCTCTTCACCGTCAAGGAGGATCGATCCGCTCGTGACCTCGTAGCGGGGGTGCCCAGCGATCGCGTAGGCGAGCGTCGACTTACCAGAGCCGTTCGGGCCCATGATGGCGTGGGTTTCGCCCTGCTTAATGGTCAGGTCAACACCCCGCAGGATCTGCTTTGCACCCTGCTCGGTTTCGACGCTGACGTGCAGGTCTTTGATCTCGAGAACTGAACTCATGACTAAATCTCTTTCGTAACGTTGGGGTCGATATACACGTCGCCGTCTTCGATTTTGACGACATAAACGGGGACCGGCTCGTAGGCCGGCAGATTCTGGGGTTTGCCGGTGCACAGCGAGAATGCGGAGCCGTGGGCCCAGCATTCAAGGGTGTCACCCTCCACAAAACCCTCGGAGAGGCTGATCTGGCCGTGGCTGCAGGTGTCTCCGATCGCGTGGACGTCGCCGTTCGCATCGAGGACGACCGCAATCGGGACCTCATCAACGACAACTCGGGTTGCCTGATCCTGAACCAACTCGCTGAGCGCGAGCACCTTCTGCGCCGCCATCTAGATGGAACTCTCGGCGAGCTCAGCCTCGATTGCAGCCTGCAGTCTTGACTCAGTCTCTTCGTGGCCGATCTTGGCGACAACCTCGAGCAAGAATCCGCGCACGACAAGCTTGCGCGCTTCCTCCTCGGAGATGCCGCGGCTCATGAGATAGAACAGGTGCTCCTCATCGAATCTGCCGGTTGCCGAAGCGTGGCCTGCCCCTCGATATCGCCCGTCTCGATTTCCAGGTTCGGGATCGAATCGGCGCGGGTGCCCTCGGACAGCACCAGGTTTCGGTTCTGCTCGTAGCTGTCGGTGCCGGTTGCGTTGCGTCGAATCAACACGTCGCCGATCCACACTGTCCGTGCGCCCTCGCCCTGCAGCGCACCCTTGTAGGTAACGCGGCTGCGGGTGTGCGGGGCATCGTGATCCATGTACACCTGGTGTTCGAGGTGCTGGCCGGCGTCGGCAAAGTAGGCGCCGAAGGCCTCTCCGTTTGCGCCCTGGTGATCGAGATGGAGCGAGGGATTCAGGCGCACAATGCTGCCGCCGAGGGAGACCACGATGTGAGTGAGCGTTGCGTCGCGTCCGATTGTGGCGTAGTGGCTCGCGAGGTGGATCGCGTCACTCCCCCACTGCTGCACGGAAACGAGCGTCAGCTCGGCGCCGTCACCCACCACGATCTCGACGTTTTCGGTGAGCTGCGCCGATCCGGTGTTCTCGACGATAACCAGACCGCGGCTGTGGGGCGCCGCCTCAATGATGGTGTGCGCTGCACGCGGAGCGGCATCGAGCGAATCGCGCTTGATGGTCGCGGTGACCTGAGTGCCGTCGTTGTTTGCATCGACCGTAATCAGCTGCGCCTCCTGGAAAGCGCTCCAGGCGGCCGCAGCCCCGCGTTCCTCGGGGAGGCCCGCGCGGCCGATGCGTTCATCGTTGCGGGAGATCCACTCAGCGGAGAGACCCGCAATGCTTGGTATGGTGACCGGGATCCGCGAGCCGTCGAGTTCGCCGTTCAGTAGCGCATCGAGCTTCTGAACGGGGGCGAATTTCCAGACGGCTTCGCGACCGGTGACCTTCTCGAAGGCCCCAACGTCGGTGGATTTCGGTCGCTCTGAACGTGTCTGCACCGGGATGCGATTCTCCCAGTCTCCGTCGGAGTGTGCTTTCAGGCCGTGCTGAGCGGTGTCTGTCGTAGCTTCAGCTGTGGTCATTATCCGACGGATCCTTCCATGCCCATTTCAATGAGCTTGTTCAGTTCGAGCGCGTATTCCATGGGCAGTTCACGAGCGATCGGCTCAATGAATCCACGCACAATCATCGCCATGCCCTCTTCTTCCGCCATTCCGCGGCTCATCAGGTAGAACAACTGCTCTTCGCTGACGCGGGAGACGGTCGCCTCGTGGCCGAGCTGCGCGTCATCAGTGCGAATGTCGATTGCCGGATAGGTATCGCTGCGCGAGATCCGGTCAACGAGAAGCGCGTCACACACCACCGAGTTGGCGGAGTGGTGGGCCGAAGCCTCAATACGTACTTCACCGCGGTAACCCGTGCGCCCGCCGCCGCGCGCGATCGACTTCGCGAGGATCGACGACTGCGTGTTCGGAGCAAGGTGAATCATCTTCGCGCCGGTGTCCTGGTGCTGGCCAGGACCCGCGAACGCAACCGACAGGGTCTCGCCCTTGGCGTGCTCACCGGTGAGATAGATCGAGGGGTACTTCATGGTGACCTTGGAACCGATGTTGCCATCGACCCACTCCATCGTTGCGCCCTCTTCGGCTACCGCACGCTTGGTGACGAGGTTGTAGACGTTCGTCGACCAGTTTTGGATCGTCGTGTAGCGCACGCGAGCGTTCTTTTTCACGATGATCTCGACGACGGCGGAGTGCAGCGAGTCGGACTTGTAAATCGGCGCCGTGCAACCCTCGATGTAGTGCACGTAGCTGTCTTCGTCGGCGATGATGAGGGTGCGCTCAAACTGCCCCATGTTTTCCGTGTTGATCCGGAAGTAAGCCTGCAGCGGGATCTCGACGTGCACGCCCTTGGGAACGTAGACGAACGAGCCACCCGACCACACGGCCGTGTTGAGAGCAGCGAACTTGTTGTCACCTGAGGGGATGACGGTGCCGAAGTACTGCTCAAAAATCTCGGGGTGTTCGCGAAGCGCGGTATCGGTGTCGAGGAAGATGACACCCTGTTCTTCCAGGTCCTCGCGGATCTGGTGATAGACAACCTCTGATTCGTACTGCGCCGCAACACCCGCGACGAGGCGTTGACGTTCGGCCTCCGGGATCCCGAGACGCTCGTAAGTCTCCTTGATCTCCTCGGGCAGCTCCTCCCAGGTGGTCGCCTGCTTTTCAGTGGAGCGCACGAAGTACTTGATGTTGTCAAAGTCGATATCCGAAAGATCCGCGCCCCATGAGGGCATCGGCTTGCGGTCGAAGATCTGCAGCGCTTTGAGTCGTCGCTCCAGCATCCATTCCGGTTCGTCCTTGAGTGCTGAGATCTCGCGCACTACCTGCTCACTGAGGCCACGTTTGGCAATCGCGCCTGCCTCGTCGCTGTCGTGCCAGCCGAATTCATACTGGCCCAAGCCCTCAAGCTCCGGCCGGTCGATCAATACCTCGGGCATGATCCCTTCCTCAATTCATTGTCGTGCTCGTTGGACTACAAGACGAGAGCGCGGGCTCTCATGCTAGGCCCTGCAGCGGTGCAGTAGTCTGGACCGTGGACGGCACCGATGCTTCCGGTGACGTGTTTCTCCGGGGCGTTCGCCGTTCCCAACCACAGCTTCCCATTCTACAGATTCCAGGCCAAAACGGGAGGGAATCACGCAGTCAGCGTAAAATGGGTTGTCGCCGAGAGGAGCACCCTTTGTCTGCCGCTAACACCACCGCTGCGCCGGAGCTGTCGTTGAAAGAACGGTGGATGCCCGACCGGGTGACGCGACGCGTGCGCGCACTCGCGTGGTGGGTGTTCGCAACGCAGGTCCTCATCATCGCAACCGGCGGTGCGGTGCGGCTGACGGGTTCCGGCCTCGGGTGCGACACATGGCCCAAGTGCACCGCCGATTCGTTCGTGAACAACCCAGAGATGGGTATCCATTCCTACATCGAGTTTGGCAATCGAACGCTGACGATTCTGCTTGAGGTTGTTGCGATTCTTGCTCTGCTTGCGGTGTGGCGATTCCGGCAGCAGCGCCCCGACCTGTTTTGGCTGACCGTCGTACCAACGCTCAGCGTGCTCGTGCAGGCCGTTGTCGGCGGCATCGTGGTGTGGAGCGGTCTGAACCCCTACCTCGTCGGGCTGCATTTCTTTGCGAGCCTCGTGCTGGTGGTGCTCGCGGCGCTCCTGGTCTTGCGCGTCTACACCGGCCCGGGACCGCGCCGACTCGTGGCATCCGCTCCCCTGCTGCAGATGGCTTGGCTGGCCACGATCTTCGGGTTCGTCGTTGTCGCGCTCGGGATCCTGACCACGGGCTCCGGCCCCCACGCCGGTGACGGCGGAGCGCTGCGAAACGGGCTCGATTCTGAGACGATCCAGACCGTGCACGTGGTCGCGGCCTACGGCACGCTGCTCTTCACGCTGATGACGCTGTTCCTTGCGCGGCGCGAACGCGCGTACTCGGTGTCGCGTTGGGCTGGCTGGACGATTGTGGTGATCCTCGCGCAGATCATTGTCGGCATCGTGCAGGCGCGGTTGTCGTTGCCTCCGGTCTTGGTGGGGCTGCACATGGTGCTCGCGTGCCTCCTCGCTGCGGGTGTGTTCCTCGCCCTCGTTGAAACCCGACAGCCCAGCCGGGGTTCGCAGCTTCGCTAGGATCGTCGCCAACAACAGGTTCGCGTGTCACGGATATGCTCTAAACCTTCCGGTATTCACATATCCATGACACGCGAGGCGGGACATCTCATGCGGTGCGAGACGCCCTAGTGTCCTGTGTCGCAAGTTCGTTCACGAGTCCACGAACACACCGCTGCCTCTCCACGGCCAAAGCTGGGTGTTCTCCGCGCAATCGGTGCTTCAGGACGAAGGGTTATTTCCTGCGCTCCGGAGGAGTCGCAGGGTCCTCGGTGGCAGATCGGATGCCGAGGACGCGAAACACTTGTGAGAAGATTCTGCGTCTCTGGCGTTGTAGCGCCACAAGTGGTACGCCGTTGCCGAGCCTGCGTTTCACCGCCGAGCCTGCGGTTCCTGACGGCAAGTTCGACGGTGAAACGCAGGCTCGGCAAGAACCCGCGATCACACTCTCGTCTACGAAGAGCGCACAATCTCCGAATCACGCGCCGAGTGGACGTGGCCCTGGACAAGCAGCCACGCTCCGAGAAGGATCGACGCCCCTAACGGGGGCAGAATTTCGCGTGTGCTGAAGCCTGAGGTTGCGAGACGCGCGCCCTGTGCGGCTGATGCCTTCGGCTGTTCTGGGGCGAGGGGCACCGCAGGTGTCCGAGGCGTCTCAGATTCTGGTCTCTCGGGTGCCGGAGGAGACGTGGTGGTGGGTGGCGGTGAGGTCACCGTGCCCTCGGGAACGTCCGGCTCGGGGTTCTCTGGGTCCGGGTTTTCTGGATCGGGATTCTCTGGGTCGGGATTTTCCGGGTCAGGATTCTCTGGGTCGGGGTTCTCCGGGTCGGGATTCTCTGGGTCGGGATTCTCTGGGTCGGGGTTCTCCGGGTCAGGGTTCTCTGGGTCGGGATTCTCTGGATCGGGGTTCTCCGGGTCAGGGTTCTCCGGGTCAGGGTTCTCTGGGTCCGGGTTTTCTGGATCCGGGTTTTCTGGATCCGGGTTTTCCGGATCGGGGTTCTCCGGATCTGGGTTTTTTGGATCTGGGTTTTCTGGATCTGGATCTGGGTTCTCGGGATCTGGATTCTCCGGATCGGGGTTCTCCGGATCCTCCGCCTGTGGGATAAACGGATAGGCGTGGAACTCGCCACCCTGTCCCCCGAGCCTGTCGGGCGTGTGGGTGAGGCTGCCCGCGGTAAAGAACCTGCCACTGAAGCCCGCCACCGACACGGTCGCCGTGCTCCCGGCCTGCCCGATCAGCGCGCTGCCCTGGAACTGGGCGGGGCCGTGAAACGTGACGCTCGTGGCGTTCGGGAAATTCCACAGCATGCGGTCTCGGAGCTTATTCCAGGTGCCGCTGTCGTTGAGGTCCCCGCTGTAGGTCGCGAGGCGCACATTGCTTCCCATGAGGTTGATGATGACGGTTGCGTCAGCGGGAATACCCTGAAACGCGAACTCAAGCGAGCCGCCGTCTGGGGACTCGAGCGACTGATTGCTTTGAAACACCTGCACCGGTGACTCGCCGTCCCCCCGGAAGGTAGCACGCCACGAGGAAACACTGACGGTTCCCGTCGTGGGGAGCGCAGCATAGGTGTCGCTCGTGCTCCTCAGAGTAGATTGTGCGTCGGCGTACATTTGTGTCGCTCCTGCATCGGTGATAACTCCGCCCCCTCTAGTGTGTCCGTTGCCGATTCGCTGCCCGCCCAGTCGGATGTACCCGCGCTCCGCGATAAGGGTTGAGCCGCTCGCCACATCAAGGTTGCCGCCGACGGTCAAGTAATCGCTGCCGTCGGGCGGAGACACGCGAGAACCAACACCCGCGACGCCAATGTTGTAGTTGCCAACCGGAGACTTGTTGACTCGGAAAGTGCCGAGTGTCACGATGCGACCTTCCATTTCTGCGACATCTCCGGTGACGGTGATGTCTCCGCCCGCGAAGACGTTGATTGCCGCGTCCCGGTGACCGCGATCGATGTTCGTTCCTGGGGCGGGGAACTTATCAGGGCATTTTGCACCGACACATGGACCTGGGCCGAAGTACTCGAGGCTGTCTTGAACACTTTGTGACGGGATAGATTGTTCAAGGGAGCTGCGCAAACGGGCCGCCTCTCGGGTGCGAAAACGCTGCTCTGAACTGGTCGCGAGAGCGGGTGCCGCGCCGAGGAGAACGACGGCCGCGACCGACAGAAGTACCAGGCAAACGTTCGCAAACGCGCGAAGAGACGGAATCAGAATGTTACGCCAAATGGGCATGGGAGACTCCTTAAATGTCTGAGCGCAGTCAGCGCTCCTCCCGAGTGGAGCAGCCCCGTTCTCTTGTCCGGGGTAGTGCTTCCGAGAAACAGCCTATTCCTGTGAGAAAACCGTGTGCAATGCGGGTGTAGAAATGCTCCACATCGCTCACCACGCTGTGGTTTTGATGCTGTAGTCAGCAGAAAACTTGGGATGAGAGGTGTGTTGTAGTTTGTGCAGAAGGCTCATTTCTGTCAGTGAGCCTGGCGGTTTAGAACGGCAGGAGTGGATCAATCGCGATCGCGAGGGAGAGTACCGAGAGATAGGTGATCGAGCCGTGGAAGACCTGCATCGGCTTGCCCTCTTGTCCCCGAATGGCGTGGCCGTAAAGGCGATGCGCCTGCATGATAAAGTACCCGCCCGAGAGGATGGCCACGCTGGCGTAGATCCAGCCAATGCCCTCTGCCGGCAAAAGGAGCAGGCTCGACGCAACGGTCGCCCACGCATAGAGGATGATCTGCAGGCCAACGGTTGCGCGGCCGCGCACGACCCCGAGCATCGGCACGCCGGCAGCGGCATAGTCCTCGCGGTAGCGCATCGACAGCGGCCAGTAGTGCGGCGGGGTCCACAGGAAGATCACGAGGAAGAACACCCAGGCGGGCCAGTCGAGCGTACCCGTCACCGCGGCCCAGCCGATGAGTACCGGGAAGCAGCCAGCGATCCCACCCCAGATGATGTTCTGTTCACTGTGGCGCTTGAGGACGATGGTGTAGATCACCACGTAGAAGAAGATGGCCCCGGCCGAGAGGGCGGCAGCTAGCCAGTTGGTGGTGAAGTACAGCCACACCACAGACAAGATGCCAAGTACCCAAGAGAAGATGAGCGCGTTGCGGTCAGAGATCTCACCGGTGACCAAGGGGCGGTTCTTGGTGCGCTTCATCTTGCGATCCATGTCGCGATCGAGATAGCAGTTGAATGCCCCCGCTGATCCCGCGCTCATTGCGCCCCCCAAGAGGGTTGCAAGCACCAGCCAGAGGTCCGGAAGTCCACCCCGTGCGAGGATCATTGCCGGGACAGTGACAACAAGAAGGAGCTCCATCACCCGGGGTTTAGTGAGGGCGACGTAGTTCTTGACAGTGCGACCGAAAGGGCGCGGTGAGCGCTCTTCGCTGGACTGAGTGGAGGCTGAGATCTCGGTGGACATCACGCTCTATCGTACCCCGCCTGCCGGTAGGATTGGTGAGTGTGTGCGAAAGCGGCGCGCGGACGTTCCTTAGAGAGGGTATGCATTGGGAAACGAACTGCAGTGGGATGACCTCGATAGCCTCGCGGTCGACACCGCGAGAGTGCTCGCGGCTGACGCGGTCGAGAAGGTTGGAAACGGGCACCCGGGAACGGCGATCAGCCTGGCTCCCGTCTCGTACCTGCTGCACCAAAAGGTGATGCGGCACGACCCCTCCGATGCCGACTGGATCGGACGAGACCGCTTCATTCTCTCTGTTGGGCACTCCTCGCTAACCCAGTACGTGCAGCTCTATCTCGGTGGCTACGGTCTTGAACTTGAGGATCTTAAGGCGCTTCGCACCTGGGGATCAAAGACTCCGGGTCACCCGGAATACGGGCATACCGCGGGCGTTGAGATCACGACCGGCCCGCTCGGCCAGGGCCTCGCCTCCGCTGTCGGTTTCGCCTACGCCGCCCGCTACGAGCGCGGGCTGTTCGATCCCGAGGCAGCCCCGGGCACGAGCCCCTTCGACCACTTCATCTACGTGGTTGCCGGGGACGGCGATCTGCAGGAGGGCGTCACGAGCGAGGCGTCTTCGCTCGCCGGTCACCAGGAACTCGGCAACCTGATTGCTATCTACGACTCCAACCAGATCTCCATTGAAGATGACACGGACATCTCCTTTACCGAGGATGTCGCACAGCGCTACGAGTCCTACGGCTGGCAGGTGCTCGAGGTCGACTGGAAGAAAACCGGCGACTATATTGAGGATCTTGCCGAACTGCACGCAGCCATCGAGGCAGCGAAGGCAGAGGGCTCCAAGCCCAGCCTGATCATCCTGAAGACCATCATCGGATGGCCCTCCCCTGGTAAACAGAACACGGGCGGAATCCACGGCGCAAAACTCGGTGGTGAAGAACTCGCGGGCCTCAAGCGCGCGCTTGGTTTCGATCCCGAGCAGCACTTTGCGGTCGCCCCCGAAACGATCGCGCACACCCGCAAGGCCGTCGCTCGCGGCGCAGCGGCCCGCGCCGAGTGGCAGGTGTCGTTCGACGCATGGGCGGCAGCGAACCCCGAGCGCAAAGCACTCTTCGACCGGATCGAGGCGCGAGAACTTCCTGCAGAAGCTGCGGACGTCCTCCCCCAGTTCGAGCCCGGCACGAGCGTCGCAACGCGCTCGGCAAGCGGCAAGGTACTCGCAGCGCTCGGACCCGTGATGCCCGAGCTGTGGGGCGGATCCTCAGATCTCGCGGGATCGAACAACACCACGATTCCCGGCGTGCCCTCCTTCGTGCCCGCGCGCCGGTCGACGTCAAGCTGGCAGGGCGACCCCTACGGCCGGGTGCTGCACTTTGGGATCCGCGAGCACGCGATGGGCGCGATCCTGAACGGGATCCAGTTGCACGGCAAGACCCGCAGCTACGGCGGCACCTTTCTGATCTTCAGCGATTACATGCGTCCCGCTGTGCGCCTTGCAGCACTCATGAACGTGCCGAGCATCTTCGTGTGGACGCACGACTCGATCGCGCTCGGCGAGGACGGCCCGACCCACCAGCCGATCGAGCAGCTCGCGACGCTGCGGGCGATCCCGAATCTCGCGATGGTGCGCCCTGCCGACGCGAACGAAGTCACCGTCGCGTGGCACGAGATGCTTTCGCGGCACGCCGGGCCCACCGGGATCGCGCTGACACGCCAGAACGTGCCGGTGCTTCCCCGCGGCGGCGACTTTGCCGCGGCCGAGGGCGTGCGGAAGGGCGCGTACGTGCTCGCGGACTCCCCCACCGGCTCAATCGACGTGATTCTGATCGCGACCGGATCTGAGGTGCAACTCGCCGTGGAGGCGCGTGAGCGCTTGGCTGCTGATGGCATTGGCGCCCGCGTGGTGTCGGCCCCCTGTCTCGAGTGGTTCGCCGAGCAGAGTGAGGAGTACCGCGCAAGCGTGCTGCCAGCAGATGTCACAGCGCGCGTCAGCGTCGAGGCCGGGCTCGCGCTCGGCTGGGAACGCTACGTCGGTGACCGCGGCCGCTCGGTCTCCATTGAGCACTTCGGTGCCTCGGCCGATTTCGAGACGCTGTTCCGCGAGTTCGGGATCACCGCAGACGCTGTTGTGGCCGCGGCCCGCGAGAGCCTGGGGCGTAAGTGACGAGCCCTGCAGAAATGACCACACCCACCGCGGCCTTGAGCCAGGCTGGTGTCAGTATCTGGCTGGACGATCTCTCGCGGGACCGCATTGAGAGCGGCAGCCTGCGAGAGCTCATCGCATCACACGATGTTGTGGGGGTCACCACGAACCCGACGATCTTTGCCAGTGCGATTGGTGGCGGGGCCGGTGACGGCGTTGGGTACGGCGAGCGGATCGCGGCCTGTGCCGAGCGTGGACTCAGCGTAGGCGAGACGATTGTCGAACTCACCACCGGCGATGTCGCTGATGCCTGCGACATTTTTGCGGAAGTGTTCGCGGCGAGCGACGGCCTAGACGGCCGCGTGTCAATCGAGGTTGAGCCCGGGCTCGCCCACGATGCCGCCGGTACCGCGGCTCAGGCTCGCGATCTCTGGCACCGCGTGGATCGCCCGAACGCGATGATCAAGATCCCCGCTACGCTCGAAGGCCTTGATGCGATCACCGAGACGATCGCTGCGGGCATCAGCGTGAATGTCACTCTGATTTTCAGCCTTGAGCGCTACCGCCAGGTCATCAACGCCTACATGACGGGCCTCGAACAGGCACGGGCCGCGGGGCACGACCTCTCGAAGATCCACTCTGTCGCCTCTTTCTTTGTGTCGCGCGTCGACTCCGAGATTGATGCGCGACTCGACGCGATCGGTACACCCGAGGCGCTCGCGCTCAAGGGGCAGGCCGGTGTCGCGAACGCCCGCCTCGCCTACGAGGTGTTTGAGCAGTCGTATCGTAGTGAGCGGGCGAACTTCCTCTCCTCGCTCGGAGCGAACCCGCAGCGCCCGCTCTGGGCGTCGACGGGTGTCAAGGATCCCGCGCTTCCCGACACGCTGTATGTCTCTGAGCTTGTCGCGCCAAGCGTCGTGAACACGATGCCCGAGGCGACGCTGCGCGCCTTCGCCGATCACGGCACGGTCCGCGGTGACACGGTCAGCTCGGAGTACCTCGAATCCAACCAGCTGCTCAACGCGCTTGATGCGCAGGGCATCGACTACCTCGAGGTTGTTGCGAAGCTCGAATCGGAGGGCTGCAGAAGTTTGACGCCTCCTGGGCCGAGCTGTGCGACACCGTGAGAAAGGCACTTCAGAAGTAGCCGTGACTATTCAACTCAGCGCACCATACACCCATGAGAGCCCGGGCGTTTATCGCGCCGGCGTTGATCGCGAGCTCGCCGCACTCGTGCGGGATCGCGTCGCTAGCCGGCTCTTTGCGCTTGATGCCTCGTTGTGGGGACCGGAGGCCGCCGCAGAGGCGGCTATTCGGCTGGGATGGACCGACTTCCAAGCGAGTGCAGGCGCCGTCGTCGCCGACGCCGAGAAGCTGCGAGAGGAACTGCGCGCGCGCGGCATCGACCGAGTGGTGCTCTGCGGGATGGGCGGATCGAGCCTCGCCCCCGCCGTGATCTGCCGTTGGGCAGGTGTTCAGCTTGTCACGCTCGATTCAACGCACCCCGCGGCCGTCCAAGCTGCGCTGGGAGGCGAGCTCGCCCGCACCGTAGTCGTAGTGAGTTCCAAGTCCGGTGGCACGATCGAAACGCTGAGCCATCGCGCTGCATTCACTGCCGCGTTTCGCAAGGCCGGTCTTGACCCGGCGCAGCACATTGTCGTTGTCACGGATCCGGGGTCAGCGCTCGAGGCTGACGCGAGCGCGGTCGGTCAGCGGGTCTTCCTCGCGGATCCAAACGTCGGCGGTCGCTTTTCCGCGCTCACCGCATTCGGGCTCGTGCCCTCCGTGCTGGCCGGCGCCGATGTGCGTCCACTGATTGCAGAGGCGGCCGCGGTACGCGATGCGCTCGCGAGTGACTCCGCTTTGAACCCAGCCCTCGTGCTTGCCGCTGCAATCGCACAGGATCTGCCCGAGAAGTATGTGCTCGGAATCGTGGCGGATGCCGATGCGCGCTGGGGGCTGGGATCCTGGATCGAGCAGCTCGTCGCGGAGTCCACGGGGAAGAGCGGCCGAGGCGTGCTCCCGATCGCACTGCCCGATGATGCGGCTGAGCTTGTGCGGCGGCCCCTCAACACTCGAGTTGTGCGTTTGGCGGCTGGCTCTCGCTCGCTCGCGGGATCTTCAGAAGAACTCACCGTTGCTGCCCCGCTCGGCGCGCAGCTGCTGCTCTGGGAAACTGCAACGGCGGTACTCGGACGGCTTATGGGTATTGATCCCTTCAATCAGCCCGACGTTGAGTCCGCCAAGCTGGCAGCGCGCGCACAGTTAGACGCAGCTACGCCAGCACCGCGGCATGACAGCGTCTCCCCCGCGAGCCTCATCACTACACTGCGCGCGAGCCTGCCCGCAAACGGTTATCTCGCGATCCAGGCCTACCTTGATCCAGAGGGGCCCGCTGCACCGCTGCTGCACGAGCTGCGCAACGGTCTCGCTGATGCGCTGGGCGCTCCCGTGGCGCTGTGCTGGGGCCGCGCTATCTACACTCGACCGGGCAGCTGCACAAGGGTGGACCCGCGCTCGGTGTCTT
Source organism: Leucobacter insecticola (assembly GCF_011382965.1). Lineage (NCBI taxonomy): Bacteria > Bacillati > Actinomycetota > Actinomycetes > Micrococcales > Microbacteriaceae > Leucobacter > Leucobacter insecticola. The sequence goes on from NZ_CP049934.1 coordinate 1,923,462, forward strand.
CCTGCAGGTCACGGAGCAGGATCTTGAACCGCTTGCGATCCCCGGTTCTGACAACGGTTTTGACGCGCTCATAGCAGCGCAGGCCCGAGGCGACCGCGAGGTGCTGGAGTCGCGCGGCCGCACTGTCGTAACAATCGCGAGCGGTGATCCCGCAGCGGCCATCCGCGAAATCCTCGAGCTTTAGCTAATCGCGACCCCAAATAGCAGCCCAATAAGATAGGTGGCCGCCATGGTTGCGGAGCCCATCAACACATTTCGCATGATGGCCGGTAGGAGCGGCGCCTTACCCAGGCGCGCGCTGATCCAGCCGGTCAGAAACAGCCCAATAACAACCGAGGAGGCTGTCACAATGATCGTGAAGTCCCCCGCGATCAACGCGAGTGCGAGCGGAATCAACGCGCCAACCGTGAACGCTACGAAGGACGAGAATGCCGCAACCCACGGGCTCGTGAGTTCCTCCGGGTCGATACCCAATTCGACTTCGGCGTGAGCCGCAAGCGCATCATGCGCAGTGAGTTCCTCCGCCACCTTTCGGGCGAGACCCGCTGAAAGCCCGCGCTTGCGATACAGTCCGGTGAGCTCCGCAAGCTCGGCGGCAGGTTGTTCCTCCAGCTCTTGGATCTCTTTCACAATGAGCGCCTTCTCGGTATCGCGTTGGGTGCTCACGGAGACATACTCGCCGCCCGCCATGGAGAAGGCTCCGGCGACGAGAGCGGCGATTCCGGCGGTCGCGATTGCCGCGATGTTGCCAGGGGTTGCAGCAGCGACACCCACCACCACACCAGCCACGGAGACGATACCGTCGTTTGCGCCGAGGACACCGGCCCGAAGCCAGTTCAGGCGTTGACCGATTTTTTCGTCGCTGTGCGATTCATGCAGATGGTGAATCGCAGCTTCGATTTCACTGTGTTCGATACTCATGCCCTTATGCTCCCCCTTATGTACCCTCTTCGCAAGGAAGGTGAGGCTCACATAAGTGAGGGAGAGTTAGCGTATCGAGATGCTATTAGGCCGTGGCCTTCGCGGTGCCGCGGCGCTGACGCAGCTTCAGCAGCGCAGCTTCAAGAAGCTCTTCGGCTTCCTCTGGCGTGCGGCGCTCCTTCACGTATGCCAAGTGAGTTTTGTACGGTTCGTTCTTTAAGAGAACGGGAGGGTTCTCCTTGTCCCTGCCAGCGGGGAGACCGGTGGTGGGGAATCAATCTGTTCAGGAATGTCTTCGTCGTCGACATCGGCCGCAAAGTAGCGAACCGTCTCGTTACCGAGGGCGTCCCAGTATGAGATCTGGATGCGTTCCGCTCGTGCGCCGTGATCCTTCTCGCCCATAGGGCCGGATCCGACGCGGGCGCCACGAATGGCGTTACTGCCTGCCACGAATTACCTCTCTAAAATTCCAAGCGTTAGACCACTGAAAAACGGGTGATGAGCCCGAGTGCGATGATCGTTACAACCCAGACCAGCGACACCACGATCGTGATGCGATTGAGGTTGCGTTCCGCAACACCCGATGAGCCAAGGCTGGAGGTTACGCCGCCACCGAACATGTCGGAGAGGCCGCCTCCGCGGCCCTTGTGCAGCAAAATGAAAAGCGTGAGGAGCAAGCTCGTGATCACGAGAATAACGATCAGTGCGATCTTGAGGATGAGCACGCGGTCACCGTTCCTGCTTCTAGGGATATTCTGGGTTGAGGCTTTTGAGAAAGCCGTTGACGCGATGCGCCAGATACGAGTATAGCGGCAAAGGGAAGCCGGGCGAACAGCTACGCCGCGGTGACGTGTTTTTTGAACTGCACAATGCGGGAGAATTCATCGGCCTTGAGGCTCGCTCCCCCGACCAGAGCCCCGTCAATGTTGGGCTGGCGCAGGTAGCTGGCGATATTCTGGCTCGTCACCGATCCGCCGTAGAGTACGCGCGTCGCGGCTGCCACATCGTCGCCGCGGAGATCCCGCAACGACTCGCGGAGCGCCCGCGCAACCTCTTCGGCCTGCTCGGATGTAGCCGGCTCGCCACTGCCAATCGCCCAAACGGGCTCGTAGGCAACCACAAACTCGGCGTCTGCGGGCAGCTTTGCGACCGCCGCAGCAAGCTGAGCGAGCGGGATCGCCGCTGCGCCGTGAGTCTCAAGATCTTCGGCGGTCTCGCCAACGCAGATCACCGGAACAAGCCCTGCTGCCTGTGCGGCGCGGGCCTTCTCGCCAACAAGCTCATCGCTTTCGGAGTGACCGTGACGACGCTCTGAATGCCCTACCAACACGTAGGCGGAGTCGAGCTTAGCGAGCATCTCAGCGGAGATATCGCCGGTGTAGGCACCCGCTTGCTGAGGAGAGACATCCTGCGCACCGAGCTTCAGCGCGAGTTTGTCGGCTGCGAGCAGCGTCTGTACCGACCGCAGATCGGTGAACGGTGGGAACACCGCGACCTCGACCTCGCCGAAGTTGTGCCTGGCATCTTTGAGGCTCCACGACAGCTTTTGCACGAGCGCGATCGCTTGCAGGTGGTCGAGGTTCATCTTCCAGTTTCCCGCAATGAGCGGGATCCGGTTGACAAGTGGGAGTGGCTCTTTCAGCTCGGGGATCTGGTCGTTCATGCGAGTACCTCCAGGCCGGGCAGTTGGGCGCCCTCAAGAAATTCCAGGCTTGCGCCGCCGCCGGTTGAAATGTGGCCGAATTGTTCGTCTGCAAAACCGAACGCTCGCACGGCCGCTGCGGAGTCTCCCCCGCCCACAACGGTGAAGCCTTCGGTTTGGGTGAGAGCCTCGGCGACGGTGCGGGTGCCGGACGCAAAGGCGTCCATCTCGAACACTCCCATAGGGCCGTTCCAGAACACGGTTGCCGACTCGGCAATGATTTCTGCAAACGCTGTCGCCGACTCCGGGCCGATGTCGAGGCCGATCCCGGCCGCCCCAAAGCTCGATGACTCGATCGCATCAGCAGCAACGGTTTCGTGGGCGGCGTCGGGGGCAAAGCGCTCTGCCACGACGATGTCGGTGGGAAGCAGGATGCGGACGCCGCGTTTTTCTGCCTCCGCAAGATAGCCGCGGACGGTGTCGAGCTGGTCCTCCTCAAGAAGACTTGCTCCGACAGAGTGCCCCTGAGCTTTCAAGAACGTAAACAGCATGCCGCCACCGATCAACAGGGTGTCAACCTTGTCGAGGAGGTGCGCGATGACGCCGAGCTTGTCGGATACCTTCGAACCGCCGAGCACCACCGTGTAGGGGCGCGCGGGATCCTCGGTCAATCGTCGCAGTACCTTGAGCTCAGCGTCGACAAGACGCCCTGCAGCGCTCGGAAGCATCTCCGCGAGGTCGGTCACGCTTGCCTGGGAACGGTGGACGACGCCGAAACCATCGGACACAAACGCGTCAGCGTATGCGGCGAGCTGTTTCGCAAATGCGCGCCTCTCGGCGGCATCTTTGCTCGTCTCCCCCGCGTTAAAGCGGAGGTTTTCGAGCAGCAGGATGTCACCGTCACCCAGTGAGGCGACCGCGGCGGCGGCTTCGTCTCCAACGGTCTCCGGGCAGAACTGCACCGGAGAGCCGAGGAGTTCAGCCATGCGCGTTGCGACGGGACGAAGCGAAAAACGATCCTCTGGCTCACCCTTCGGGCGCCCCAGGTGGCTGATCAGTACCAGCTTCGCCCCGGCGTCGCGCAGCTCACGAATCGTGGTCAGTGAGGCGCGGATCCTGCCGTCGTCAGTGATGACGCCGTCTGAGAGCGGCACGTTCAGATCACAGCGCACGATAACCGTGCGGCCTGCGAGCGTACCGAGGGCTTCGATCGTGCGCATCACCGCTAGATCAGGCCCGGGGTCTGCGAGCGAGCTGCATCAAAGCGCTTCTGGACATCCTGCCAGTTGGCGATGTTCCAGAAGGCCTTGACGTAGTCAGCGCGCACGTTCAAGTAATCAAGGTAGTAGGCGTGCTCCCAGACATCGAGCATCAGCAGCGGCACGGTGCCAGCGGGCAGGTTACCCTGCTGATCGAAGAGCTGCACAATGTTTGCGCGCTGTCCGAGCGCATCCCACGCCAACACGGCCCAACCCGAACCCTGCACGCCCATTGCGGTGGCGGTGAACTGGGCCTGGAACTTCTCAAAGTCACCGAAATACTCGGTGATTGCGGCAGCCAGCTCGCCCTCGGGGCGATCGCCCCCCTCGGGCGAGAGGTTATTCCAGAAGATGGTGTGGTTGACATGGCCGCCAACGTTGAACGCGAGATCCTTCTCGAGCTTGTTCACCGAGGCAAGATTGCCTGAATCGCGTGCCTCAGCGAGCTGCTCAAGCGCGGTGTTTGCGCCCGTGACATAGGCCTGGTGGTGCTTGTCGTGATGCAACTGCATGATCTTTCCGCTGATGTGCGGCTCGAGAGCTGCGTAATCGTAGGGAAGCTCAGGAAGTGTGTATGCGGCCATCATGGCGCTCCATTCTCTCGACAATCGTGGTTTCAAATCGTTGTTTCAGTCTATGCCCGCTCCTCGGTTGTCGCTCGAAAGTGACTTGCGCCGGTGGCGAACGGGGATTCAGGGTTCGACTCAGTCGAGTTCGTCTGGCAGGCTCGCCTCGGTGTTTGGGATACCGCGTGTTTCTGCCTCTTTATCGGCCATGGCCAGCAGGCGCCGGATCCGGCCTGCGACCGCGTCCTTGGTGAGGATCGGATCGGCGCGCGCACCGAGATCGTCAAGGCTTGCTTCGCGGTGCTTCAGACGGAGCTCGCCCGCGTAGCGCAGGTGAGCTGGCACGTCGTCGCCCAGGATCTCGAGGGCCCGTTCCACGCGCGCGCAGGCGGCGACAGAGGCCTGCGCGGATCGCCGCAGGTTGGCATCATCAAAATTCACCAACCTGTTTGCGGTTGCACGGGTCTCGCGTGCCTTTCGCAGCTGATCCCAGCTCGTGCGCGAATCGTTCGCTCCTATCGCGCCGAGCATCTCACCGATCGCTTCGCCATCGCGGATCAGGACTTTGTTTTGGCCGCGAATCTCTCGGCTCTTCGACTCGATACCGATGCGGCCTGCCGCGCCCACGAGCGCCATCGCGACCTCGTTGCTCGGGCAGATGATCTCAAGGCCGGCCGAGCGCCCCGGAGGGGTGATGCCACCGCGGGCAAGGAATGCGCCTCGCCAGATTGCCGCGAGTTCGGAGGGTGTGCCTGTGGTTAGACGGTTCGGCAGGCCTCGGATCTGGCGGCGGCGCTGGTCGAGGAGGCCCAGTTGACGTGCGAGTGTCTCGCCGTCGAGCACGCGGACGAGAAACTGCGGGGCACCCGGTCGAGCAGCGGTGGGGGGCAACTGCTTGGCTTCTGAGCGCACCCCGTAGAGTTCGGCGAGATCTTTGCGCACGCGCTGAACGATCTGGGGGTGTGCAGCTCGGCCTCAAGAGCGATGCGTCCCGAGATCGTATGCAAACCGCCAGCGAGACGCAGGATCGTGGCCACTTCGGCGATGCGCTCCCCGGTGCGCTGCACCGGAAATCGTACGAGCTCGCTCTTCACCTCGGCGGTAGACGGCACTAAAAAATCCTCTCAAACAATTGGGCAAAACGAACGCGTGGGATGACGCTTGGTTATTCGCGACCGAGGTCGCGATGACGCAGTGTCACATTGACACCCGGAAGTCCTGCCAGTCGATCCGCAAGTTCTCGCGCGGTCGCAACTGAGCGATGCTTCCCACCGGTGCACCCCACGGCAAGTGAGGCGTGGCGTTTATTCTCACGTTGAAAACCGGCAAAAACCGGGGTCAGTGCAGCCACGTAGTGTTCTAGGAACTCGGCGGCGCCTTCGCGTCCGAGTACATATTCTTTCACCTCAGGGTCGACCCCGGTGAGTGAGCGAAGTTCTGTCTCCCAAAACGGGTTCGGCAGGAAGCGCATATCGACCATCAAATCGACGTCAGTTGGGGCACCGTACTTGAACCCAAAACTCACAACGGACAGTTGTAGGCCGGGAGTGTTGTCGTCAGAAAAGAGTTCGCGCGTTGCCGTTGAGAGATCGTGCACGTTGTAGCGCGAGGTATCAATGACGACATCGCTTGAAGCCCGCAGCTCCTGGAGTCGCTCGCGTTCGAGTTTGATGCCTTCGAGGAGGCTGCCCGCTTCGCCCTGCAAGGGGTGAGGTCGGCGCACTGACTCGTAACGGCGGACCAGGATCTCATCGGTTGCATCGAGAAACACAACCCGCACCGTTGCGTTCTGGCGTAGATCCCCCACCGTCGCCTCGATGTCAGCGTAAAGATCGCGACCGCGCACATCGACCACCGCGACGATCCGGGGCAGCGCTCCCCCGGACTTGTCTGCCATATCGGCAAGCGTCTTGAGCATCGTCAGTGGGAGATTATCAACGACGTACCAGCCCAGATCCTCGAGGGTGTTGGCGACCGTGCTGCGCCCGGCGCCTGACATGCCGGTCACGATCAGGATCTCTTGTTCGGATACCGTCTCGTTCATTCGACGCCCCTCTCATTCTGATCCGTGTCCGTCGCTTCACCAAGCTTAGCGGCCTGCGCATTAGAGTTCAGGTGGTCCAGGATCTGCTCAGCAAGTTTCTCCCCTAGACCGGGGGCCGCGGCCAGTTCTGCCACCGTGGCCTGCCGGAGCCTCGTCACCGATCCGAAGTGTTTCAAGAGACCCTGCACCCGTTTCGGTCCGAGCCCAGGTATTTCAGACAACTTGCTCGCAATCGAGGTGCTGCGGCGCTGCCGTTGGAAGGTGATAGCGAAGCGGTGCGCCTCGTCCCGGATCCGCTGTACCAGAAACAGGGCCTCGCTCGTGCGGGGCATGATCACGGGGAAGGGGTCGCCCGGCAACCACAGCTCTTCCAGGCGTTTCGCGACTCCGCAGAGCGCGACATCGGTGATGCCAGCCTCTGCGAGTGCACGCGCTGCCGCCTGTACCTGGGGTTCGCCACCGTCGACGATGAGCAATTGTGGCCGGTCGCGATAGATCCCCACCGAGGGCTCACCCGTTTCGCGCGCCAGGTTGAGCTGCGCCGCGCGCCGCGCCACGACCTGATGAATCGAATCGGTGTCGTCGCGCGTCTCTTCGATCCGATACTTGCGGTACGCGCCCTTCGCGGGCAGTCCGTCCTCAAACACCACGAGCGAGGCGACGACGCCGGTGCCCTGCAGGTGCGACACGTCGATGCACTCGATTCTCAGCGGCGCTTCGTCCATTCCGAGCGCGTTCTGGAGTTCGGCGAGGGCATCGGTGCGAGCGGTGAGATCTGCGGCGCGCTTCATCTTGTAGCGGATCAGGTGCTCGCCGGCGTTGAGGGTCGCGCGCTCCATCAGCTGCACTTTGTCGCCGCGCTCGGGCACGCGCACGCGTACGCGCCCCTTTCTGGGTCGCAGCGCGCTGAGTGCCTGTTCGAGATCCTGGGCATTCTCTGGCAGCTGCGGGACCAGGATCTCGGGCGGCGGTTCGCGCTCGCCCTCGTAGGCGGATTGAACCACCTGTTCGAGCAGCGTGCTCGGCGAATCATCAAGCTCAACATCGACGATCCAACTGCGTTCGCCCCGGATCCTGCCACCGCGAATAATGAACTGGTGAGCGGCCGCCGCGAGTTCGTCGGAACGCAGCCCAAACACATCAAGATTGACGTCGAGCCCGAGCACCACCGCGTTCTTCTCCATCACGTGCTCCACGGCCTGCAGTTGGTCGCGCAGCCGTGCCGCGTCTTCATAGCGTTGCTCCGCCGCAGCCTCCCGCATGCCGCGCTGCAGTTCGCGGAGGTGGCTCGTGTCGCCCCCGCAAGAAAGGCGACGAGTTCCGTGACCCGTTCGCGGTGTTCTTCGACGGTGATCTTCTGGGAGCAGGGTCCGTTGCAGCGACCGATTTGACCCGCGAGACAGGGGCGACCGCTCGACATGGCACGTTTGTAGTCGGCGTCGTTGCAGGTGCGGATGGGGAACGCCTGCTGCAACAGCGCGGTTGTTTCGCGCAGCGCCCAGACTTTCGGGTATGGCCCGAAGTAGCGGGCCCCCCGGATCTTCTCGTTGCGCGTAATGATGAGCCGTGGGGCATCTTCGCGCAGGGTCACCGCCAAATACGGGTACGTCTTGTCGTCTTTGAACTGGACGTTGAATGGTGGCTTGAATTCGGTGATCCAGGTGTGTTCCAGTACCAGCGATTCAGTGTCGGTGGCGACAACGGTCCAATCGACCTTTGCCGCAAGCGCCAGCATGCGCCTGGTGCGCGGTTGCAGCGAATGCAGCGGCTGAAAGTAGTTCGCCAGCCGCGCCCGCAGGTTTTTTGCCTTGCCGATGTAGAGCACCCGGCCGTGCCGATCGCTAAAGCGATAGACACCGGGGCTCGTCGGGATTTCGCCCTGGGCAGGACGAAACGACCCTCGATTGTCGACTCCCTGAATCAAAGCACCTCGGCAAGAAATTCGCCGGTGTAGCTTCCTTCCACCCGGGCAAGCTGCTCGGGTGTGCCCTCGGCGAGGATCGTGCCGCCACCGGACCCGCCCTCCGGGCCGAGATCAATCACCCAGTCGGCGCTGCGGATCACATCGAGGTTGTGCTCGATCGTGATGACCGTGTTGCCCTTGTCGACGAGTCCGTTCAGCACCAGCAGAAGCTTGCGCACGTCTTCAAAGTGCAGGCCCGTGGTTGGCTCGTCGAGCACGTAAATGCTGCGGCCGTTTGAGCGTTTCTGTAGCTCCGTCGCGAGCTTCACGCGCTGCGCCTCGCCGCCGGAGAGCGTCGTGGCGCTCTGCCCGAGACGCACGTAACCGAGCCCCACGTCGACCAGAGTCTTCATGTAGCGATGAATTGAGCTGATCGGTTCGAAGAACTCCTCGGCCTCGGCGATCGGCATCTCAAGCACCTCGGAGATGTTTTTGCCCTTGTACCGCACCTGCAGCGTCTCCCGGTTGTAGCGTTTGCCACCGCAGGCCTCGCAGGCGACGTAGACGTCGGGGAGGAAGTTCATCTCGATCTTCAGCGTGCCGTCGCCCGAGCAGGCCTCGCAGCGGCCGCCCTTGACGTTGAAGCTGAAGCGGCCGGGCAGGTAGCCGCGGGTCTTCGCCTCGGGGGTCTCGGCAAACAGATTTCGGATCTTGTCGAAGACGCCCGTGTAGGTCGCGGGGTTTGAACGCGGGGTGCGGCCAATCGGTGCCTGATCAACGTGCACCACCTTGTCGAGGTGTTCAAGCCCGGTGACGCGCGTGTGCTTGCCGGGCACGAGCCGCGCACCGTTCAGCTGATTCGCGAGCACACGATACAAGATGTCGTTCACGAGCGTCGATTTACCGGAGCCGCTGACACCCGTAACCGCGGTCATGATGCCGAGCGGGAAGGCGACGTCAACACTCTGCAGGTTGTTGGAGCGGGCGCCCTGAACCTTCAGCTCGCGCTTCCTGTCGCGCTTGCGACGCTTCTTCGGCGTCTCAATGGATCGACGTCCGGCGAGATAATCGCCCGTCACCGAGCGGGTGTTCTTGAGAAGCTCGGCGTACTCTCCGGAGTGCACAACCGTGCCACCCTCAACGCCCGCTCCCGGGCCGATATCGACGATCCAGTCGGCAGCCTCAATGGTCTCCTCGTCGTGTTCGACGACGATGAGCGTGTTGCCGAGATCCCGCAGCTTGATCAGCGTCTCGATGAGTCTGCGATTGTCGCGCTGGTGCAGGCCGATGCTGGGTTCATCCAGCACGTACAGCACCCCGGTAAGGCCCGAGCCGATCTGCGTGGCGAGCCGAATACGCTGCGCCTCGCCGCCGGAGAGGGTTCCCGCGGCGCGAGCGAGCGTCAGGTATCCGAGACCGACCTCGATGAGGAAGTCGAAGCGTAAGCGGATCTCACGGAGCACCTGGGCCGCTATCTTCGCCTCGCGCTCGGTGAGGGTGACCTCGTTGAAGAATCGCTTGGCCTCGAGGAGGCTGAACTCTCCGACTGCGGCGATCGACTCGCCGTTGACGGTGACCGCGAGCACCGCGGGCTTCAGGCGTTGCCCGTTGCACGCGTGACATGGCACCTCTCGCAGGAACTCGGACCAGCGATCCCGCTTCGTGTCGGACTCGGCCTCGGCGTACTGCCGCTCGATGAACGGGATCACGCCCTCGAAGCCAGAGGAATACTTCACCTCGCGACCGAAGCGGTTCTTCCAGCGCACATTGACCTTGAAGTTGTTGCCGTAGAGCACGGCCTCGCGGACCTCATCTTCGAGTTCACCCCAGGGCGTCGTCAGCGAGAAATCGAGGTCTTTTGACAGGCCGACGAGGAGCTTTTCATAGTACTGGTAGAGGCTCTTGCCCTGGCTGGTCCAGGGCACAATGACCCCCTCGGCGATCGACAGCTCGGGATCACCGAGTACCAGATCCTCATCAACGGACATGCTCGTGCCGAGGCCGGAACAGGTGCCACACGCACCAAAGGGAGCGTTGAACGAGAAGGTGCGTGGTTCGATCTCTGTCAGTTGTACGGGGTGCTGATTGGGGCAGGACAGGTGCTCCGAAAACAGCTGCGTGCGATCTTCTGCCTCGGCGTCGCGATCGATGAAGTCGATGCACACGATGCCGCCGGCGAGTTTCAGCGCGGTTTCGAGTGAGTCGGTGAGCCGCCCGAGGCCGTCAGGGCTCGCGACCAGGCGGTCGACGACCACGGAGATATCGTGTTTGACCTGTTTCTTCAGGATCGGCGGCTCAGAGAGCTGGATAACCTCGCCGTCGACGACCGCGCGCGAATAACCGCTCGCGGCGAGATCCTGGAAGAGGTCAACGAACTCCCCCTTCTTCTTGCTGACCACCGGCGCGAGCACCTGGAAACGGGTGCGCTCGGGCAGGGTGATGAGCTGATCCGCGATCTGTTGCACGGTCTGCGAAGCGATGCGTTCGCCACAGATCGCGCAGTGCGGGATCCCGATACGGGCCCAGAGGAGACGCATGTAATCGTAGATCTCGGTAATCGTGCCCACGGTTGAGCGCGGGTTGCGGTTCGTTGACTTCTGGTCGATCGACACTGCGGGGCTCAAACCCTCGATGAAATCGACGTCGGGGCGATCAACCTGGCCAAGAAACTGCCGCGCGTAGGCACTGAGGCTCTCGACGTAGCGACGTTGACCCTCCGCAAAAATGGTGTCGAAGGCGAGGCTCGATTTACCGCTCCCCGACAGGCCGGTGAACACCACCATCGAGTCCCGCGGAATCGTGAGATCGACATTTTGAAGATTGTGGACCCGAGCCCCCTGGACGCTGATGTGAGCGTGGGTAGCAGAGGAACGAATGGGTGTTGAAGGCGTCGCAGTCACCGCTCTATCCTATGCCTTTCCCTCTGAGAATTCGAACATATGTGCGAGTGTGGGAATTCTTGAAGCAACGCGTCCGAAACCTTCAAGACTCAACGCGCGGGTGAGTTTAGGCTCAGAGCATGACACTCACATTCAACTTCATTGGCATCGTCACCCGTGACCTCGGAGCTTCTCTCGATTTCTATCGTGCTCTGGGTCTTGATACTCCCGAGGGGCAAGGCTCAGCAAACCACATTGAGGTCGAGCTTCCTGGCGGTGTGAAGCTCGCATGGGATCCGGTCTCGACCATTGAAAGCTTCCAGCCTGGGTATGAGTTTCCGACGGGGCCGGGGCGCATTAGTTTTGCCGTCGAGACCGACTCGCCAGCCGGTGTTGACAACACCTACGCTGAAGTTGTGGGACGATTCCCCAAGCAGCCGACACTGCGCCGTGGGACGCACCCTGGGGTCAGCGGTACGCGACCCTCCGCGACCCAGACGGCAACACTGTGTATCTCTACGCCGCACAGCTGACTGGAGCTTCTTGAGATGTTCGCTGTGCACGTCTCAGGCTTGCGTGACCGAGGTGAAAGATCCGGGGGTCGTCCCGGCGAGCTTCAAGAACTCCCTGGTGAAGTGGGCCTGATCGCAGTAGCCTGCGCGATACGCAATTTCCGACGATGCCACGCCAGCGCGCAGCATCGCCCTGGCCCGCTGGGCGTGCACCACCCTGCGGAGCGCCGTGTATCCATAGCCAAAACTTGCGACCATTCGGCGATGTAGTTGTCGCTCGGAGATCGTAAGCCTTCGCGCAAGTGCTGCTGCGCTCTCTCCGAGGACCGCTGCCTCGCGGGCAACCGCAGTCCAGCCTTGGGTCGCAGGAAGCAAAGAATACTCGGCGGCGATGTCGGCGGAGGCTACCTCTACGACTTCGGAGCCGTTCGCGTCTCGGAGCCGACGCAGCAATGAAAGGCCTGCCTGTCGTCTGCTCGGGGTGAGTACATCGGATGCATCGAGCTGCAGGTCGCGCAACTCCAAGAGCGACCTGCCGAGCGCGGAGTTAGCCAGTCCTGGCAGGAATCGGATACCGAGTGTCTCCCCCCGGCTACTTCCGCGCCCCACAAACGCGCGCGTAGACGGGCCCGCCACGAGCAATTCATCATCGCGCAAAATCAGGTCGACGCAACCGTCAGCCTGAAGCACGAGAGGGGCCGCCAGACCGTTTGACCGCCACAGGGTTCCAACTTCAGCAATCTTCAACTCTGCATATCGTATGGTGCGTGTCTCCGCTGGGGGCGTGCTACAGGTGCCCGGCCGCGTCCATGCTGCGCAGTTCACGCTTGAGCTCGGCAACCTCGTCGCGCAGCCGCGCTGCGAGCTCGAACTTCAGCTCCTCGGCCGCGGAGAGCATCTGCTCGTTGAGCTCGGCGATGATCTCCTCCAGCTTCGCCGCGCCCTCTCCCGCGATCGCTCCGGCTCGCGCCGCGCTCTTGCCCTTGCTGCGCTGTGGCGATCCCTTCTGCGCGTGCGCTCCTGCGCGTGAACTCAGCACCTCTTCGGTGTCTGCGGCCTCGCGCGCGAGCATCGCCGTGATGTCGTTGATCTTCTTGCGCAGCGGCTGCGGGTCGATACCGTGTGCGGTGTTGTATTCGATTTGGATCTCGCGACGACGGTTCGTTTCATCGATCGCCTCGCGCATCGAGCGGGTGATCTTGTCGGCGTACATGTGGACCTGTCCAGAGACGTTTCGTGCGGCACGTCCAATGGTCTGAATGAGCGAGGTACTTGAGCGCAGGAATCCCTCTTTGTCGGCGTCGAGGATAGCGACGAGTGACACCTCAGGGAGGTCGAGGCCCTCCCGCAGCAGGTTGATGCCCACGAGCACGTCGTAGACGCCGGCGCGCAATTCGGTCAGGAGTTCAACGCGACGCAGCGTGTCAACGTCGGAGTGTAGGTAGCGCACTCGCACGCCTGCCTCCTCCATAAAGGTCGTCAACTGCTCCGCCATTTTCTTCGTGAGCGTGGTGACGAGCACACGCTCGTCACGCTCGGCGCGGATCCGCACCTCTTCGAGGAGATCATCGATCTGTCCCTCACTCGGCTTCACGATGATCTCGGGATCGATGAGCCCCGTGGGGCGAATGATCTGCTCGACAACACCGTCGGCGAGCTCCATCTCGTACTTCCCGGGGGTCGCCGAGAGGTACACCGTCTGACCCACTCGCTCCTTGAACTCGGCGAATTTCAGGGGGCGATTGTCGAGGGCGCTTGGCAGCCGGAACCCGTGGTCAACGAGGGTGCGCTTACGCGAGGAGTCGCCCTCGTACATCGCACCGATCTGCGGCACCGTGACGTGCGACTCGTCGATAACGACGAGGAAATCGTCGGGGAAATAGTCGAGCAAACAGTGCGGAGCCTCGCCGGCCTGCCGCCCGTCAATGTGCCGGGAGTAGTTTTCGATGCCTGAGCAGAAGCCGATCTGCTCCATCATTTCGAGGTCGAAGGTGGTGCGCATGCGCAGGCGCTGCTCTTCGACGAGCTTGTTCTGCCGCTTCAGTTCGCGAACGCGCTGGTCGAGCTCTTCACTGATCTGCCCCATTGCGCGGTTCATGACGTCGCGGCTGGCGACATAGTGCGAACCCGGGAAAATCGAGACGGCATCAACCTGTTTGATGACATTTCCGGTGACCGGGTGCAGGTAGTACAGCGCCTCGATCTCGTCGCCGAAGAACTCGATGCGGATCGCAAGCTCCTCGTACATGGGGATGATTTCGACGGTGTCGCCGCGCACGCGAAAGTTGCCGCGCACGAACTCGATGTCGTTGCGCTGGTACTGCATGTCAACGAAGCGGCGGAGTAGCACGTCGCGATCCAGGACGTCGCCGACGAGCAGCGGCACCATGGCTTCGTAATACTCTTCGGGCTTGCCGAGGCCGTAGATGCAAGACACTGTCGATACCACGACCACATCGCGACGACTGAGCAGCGCGTTGGTGGTCGAGTGGCGCAGCCGTTCAACCTCCGCATTGACCGAGGAGTCTTTCTCAATGAAGGTGTCGGTCTGCGGTACGTAGGCCTCGGGCTGGTAGTAGTCGTAGTAGCTGACGAAATACTCGACGGCGTTGTTGGGCATAAGCTCGCGGAACTCGCTCGCGAGCTGCGCTGCCAGCGTCTTGTTGTGCGCAAGAATCAGCGTTGGTCGCTGCACCGCCTCGATCAGCCAAGCAGTGGTGGCTGACTTGCCAGTGCCGGTCGCGCCCATCAGGACGATATCGGTTTCACCCGCGTTGATTCGCTGGGCAAGCTGCTCAATCGCGGCCGGTTGATCGCCGCTCGGCTCGTACTCGCTGATCACCTCAAAAGGGCGGACGCTGCGTGTGGGTTCCATGGGATCGAGCCTACTCTGGACCACTGACAATGGTGGCCCGTCGGCATCGGCAACCCACCGGCGATGGCAACGCACGGGGCGTGTGTACGTCCGAAAGAAAACTAGGCGTTCGTGTGTCGTGGCAGCGGGAGATTCCCAACCCCGCTGATCCGCACCGCTTCGAGCCCCTGCCATGCCGCAGCTTGGTTGAGTAGATCCTGAGCAGCCTCCGCCGTGCGCGCCGGCGCACCGTCCTCCTGCCAGGCCGCCTGCACGAGCAACTCGCGGGCCTTGCGGTCGGCCTTCAGATCGATCCGCCCGGCCATCTTGCCACCGACCAACAACGGCAAGCAGTAGTAGCCAAACTGGCGCTTCTGTTTTGGCGTGTAAATCTCGATGCGGTAGTGGAAACTGAACAGCCGCTCTGTGCGCGGCCGAAACCAGACCAGCGGATCAAACGGGGTCAGGAGCGCGTCCGGTGCGAGCCGGCTCGGCACCGTGGTCTCGTGATGCATCCACGCTTGCTCGGGTGTGCCGTTGGCTTTCCGCCAGCCCTCAACGCTGACCGGGATCAGGATCCCACGCTCTTCAAGGATCCGAGCCGCCCGTCCGGCATCGGTGATCTTGAGGCGGTGATAGTCAGCCAGGTCGGCGAGGGTGGCGACGCCGAGCGAACGGGCGGCACGTTCAATGAGCTGCTGCTGCGCGCTCTCGCGCGGCACCTCGCGCAGGGCGTGCGCGGGCAGCAGCTGTTCGGCGAGGGCGTAGCGACGCTGGAAACCGACACGTCCGGCAGAGACCACCTCGCCCTGCGCGAACAGCACCTCGACGGCTCGTTTCGTTTCGCTCCAGTCCCACCACGGGCCGCGCTTCTCGCGGGGCCCGTTCTCCAGCTCACGCACAAACTGGGGACCGCCGTCAGCGAGGGTGTCGCGCACGCGGGCGAGCGTCGGGGCCAGCTGCGCGGTGGTGTCGTCGCGGGCGTAGCGATCGCGAAACTCCCGCATTCGCCACGCGAAGAGTGGTCGATCCCCCACGGGAAGAAACGCCGCCTCGTGCGCCCAGTACTCCGTGTATTCTCCGCTGTCCCAGAGATGCCTGTCGAGTTCATTGGGGCTGTAGCCGCCGTGCCGCGAGAACACGGGCAGGTAGTGGCTGCGCGCGAACACATTGACCGAGTCGATCTGGAGCACGTGCAGTCGCTCAAGCGTCGGATCAAACGGCCGCCTGGTGCGCAGCTTCGGCGTCGCACCGCCGGCACCACGAAAGCCCTGGGCGGCAAGTGCAACGCGCCGCGCTTCGGCGGCGCTGAGGGAGGAGGGCGCTGGCATGCCTTTAGGCTATCGTGGCCTGGTATACGCGGTTGAGGATCAGGCGCTCGCCGAGTGTCCAGGTCACGGTGGTCATCAGATAGACCGCAGCCGCGAGCGGGACCACCGCCGCAACGATAGCGGTGATGAACGGCATGAAGCTCAACGCTGAGGTCAAGCGGCTGAGGTCGGGCATCCCGGCTAGCATTCCCGCAGCAGGTGCCGGTTTTGGGGTCCGAGCGGTAGCTTGCGCGGGACGCATGAGGAGCCGGCGCGACAGCTGCGCGACCACCGCGATGATCGCCATGATGCTCAGGAACACCGCGGCCGCGGACCATTCCACGTTTCCCGATCCCAGGATCCCGAGATAGCTCTCGTTCAGGCGGATCCCGAGGAACGTGTGGCCCAGGAGCGTGTTCGCTTCACCGTGAATCGTGGGCTGAATGAAGATCCCGTAGACGGCCATCAGCACGGGCATCTGGGCCAGCACGGGCAAACAGCCGGCAAATGGCGAGGCCTTTTCCTTCGCGTACAGCTCCATGGTCTTGCGCTGTAACACTTCTGGATTCTTGGCATATTTCCGCTGCAGCTCCGCAAGCTGCGGGGCGATGCGCTGACGTGTGATGTTTGCTCTCGCTTGGGAGCGTCCGACGGGGATCAGTGCCGCGCGAACTGCGAACGTGAGGAGCACAATCGCGAGCACCGCGCTGGAACCGTCAGCAATCGGGGTGAGGAGATCGCTGAGGTGGTTCACGAGCCAGTAGGCGGCGTCGACCAGAAGCTTGACGGGCGGAAATTCATAGATGTTCAATTGTCTGTCTTTCTACGCTGAGGATCACGGAAGAATTCGTGTGCCCTGCGAGAACGACGGGCGCGCATGAGTGCGCCAAATGAGCTGACTGCCAGAGAGTCAGCGTGAGCTTGGGTTGTCGTTCAGGCAGAAGCGAGAACGACGAGTGCGGGGGCGCGTGCGAGCGCTGTTCCCGGGGTGCCGGGGGTGCCGGGAATCCGCGTCACGTGAACAGCGTGGGTGCGATTGAGCGCGGGCGGTTCGTGCGGCGTCAGTTCCTGGGCGCGCGCGAGAGCTCGCATCGCCCACGGTGCAACCGGAGCCAGGATCGCGGCCCCCAGCGCGGCGACGAGCAGGATCGGAAGCGTCGACTGTGGGAGGTGTGAACCCGCAGCGACAGTGAGCAGGAGCATGGCGACTTGAGCCACCATCCACAACTGCACCAGCACTACGGGCCTCCCCTCAAAAAACCTTCTACTGCAACGCTAACCTAACCCCAGGTAACCACGGGGGTTGCAGCACTGAAATCAACCGTTGGCGCTTTTGCGTTCTTCTTGTCGGTGTTGCCAAAGTCGCTCGCGGTGTTTCCGAAGCCCCAAACGACTTCGCCTTCGACGGTCTGGCCGTCCTGGACGAAACTTGCTGTGATCTTGGTTGCAAAATGAGCTGAGGTCGACAGCAACAACGGGTCGGTGAGGACCTGTTCAGGAACCATGGTATCCAGTTCACTCTGACCCTCCGGCGTCAGTGTCCGGGTCACAGTGCCAGCGACCACGGTTTCACCGCTGTCGAGAGTGGTCGGAATGTCGATGCCGCAGGGACTGGAGGCTTCTTTTGAGGCCAGACACTCGGTGAGAGAGACGGATACCAGGGAACGGAAACTGTCGATGGCCGTTTGAGTGAGCTCCATCTCAATATCTTCCAGGATCTGCGCATCTTCGGAGTTGGCGATGATGAATTCGGTTTCACCTACGAGTTCGTAGTAGGGAGTGTCGAGCGCGATTTCATATGCACCAGGCAAGAGGTGGACAAACTCAAGATCTGAAACCTTGACCCCGTTCACAGAGACTCCGCCCAGCTTTGCAATACGCGAGTCAACCGAAATCAAAAGGGTGGTCGCATCGGCGATGTGCCAAACCTCCTCATCGAAGCCAGAGACCTCGAACTCCTTGGAGGCCGTGACGTCTCCGAGCATAAAGGTGGCTTCCACCATCTTGTTGCCGCCAGAAGCGCCCTCACCCGAATCGCTTATCTTGACCGCGACATTGGTAATGGGTGCGAGTTCGAGGGACCTGTCAAGTACGGCCTGGCTGAGCAACGGGTCCGTGAGGTCGACTCCCGTGTGCTCCAGAGCACGTTCCACGTCTCCCGCTGCAAGCGCGTCAAAGTAGGACTCAACGGCCGTGATCGCGGCCGCATCCGAGACCGTGCCGCTGGGAGCGGAAACGGCACCGTAAACCTTGAGAGCGACAATCAGTAACAGCGGGATCCCCACCACCACAGACCCAACGATGATGCCAATGCGTGCGCCAAGAGAGAGTTTCTTCTTGGGCTGGGACTGCGGATTGGGCTGGGACTGCGGGAGCTGCGCGGGAACTTCCGGTTGTTCCTCGCTGCTTGGCGCCACCGCACTCTCCGGTTCAGGAACAGTGCCGACAGAGGTGTAGTACAGGTGCTCGCTCCAGAATCCGCTAGCTCCGGTAACCTCGTCGGCCAGAGATTCAGCGTTCTGCTGCAAGTCACTCAGATCCGGGTGCTGGGCCGAAGCGTAGCTTCGGTCCGAATTGAGTTGAGCTTCAGCTGCATCTTCCGCGAAATCATGAGTGATCTCGGCGTGTTCTAAAACAAAGTAGGACCCGTGGTTGATGGCCGCAGCAAGTGCTGCGCGGGCCCGCTCGATTTGCTCCTGAACCTGCGAAGTGTTGGGTAGTGCGGCAAAGGCCTGTTCCAGGTTTTCGATCCCCTGGCGTGCGTTTCCCACGATGCACCGAGCCGGCGGCCAGCCGTCTTCTGGGTCACTCGATCCGATGAGTGACGGATACTCAACAGGATCACCACTGACCAGCAGCGTGTGGAGCAGCGGAACGTCGTAATTGTTTTCGTGCACGCCCCGAACTAAGGGCAGGGGTTCGCCTTCCTCGGGAAGTCGATCGATGATGTAGAGGTAGCTGCGGTTTGCCATCTTCGGGGCTACGCGAACCAGAGTGCGAGCTCGCGCTCGGCCGACAGGGTTGAGTCGGAACCGTGCACGATGTTCTGTGTGACGGCGGCACCCCAGTCGCGGCCGAGATCACCGCGGATCGTGCCGGGGGCAGCCACCGTGGGATCGGTGGCGCCCGCGAGCGAGCGGAAGCCTTCAATGACGCGGTTGCCCGAGGCGCGCACGGCAACAACCGGGCCCGACGCCATAAACTCGACGAGCGGGCCAAAGAACGGCTTGCCGGCGTGCTCCTCGTAGTGCTCCTCAAGCAGCTCACGGCTCGCGTTCACCATGCGCAGATCAACGATCTTGTAGCCCTTCGCCTCGATGCGCCGCAAGACCTCTCCGGTGAGTCCGCGCGCGACACCGTCGGGCTTGACCAGGATCAGAGTTTCTTCGGTCGACATATTGCTCCTCGGCTCGTCAAAAGTCAGATGGGGTATCCCCCGACGTTCAAGCCTAGCCTGAGTTACGGTCTCAAACTGACTGCTCCGCGATCCAGCGCGCGCGGTCGCGATCCAGCTGAGTGCCCTTCACCATGCAGAACACCCACAGCGCCGTAAACAGCACCCCTACAACGAGCGCCATCGGCAGGATGATCGCAGAGGCGAGCATCAGCGCGTGCACCGCCCACCCCAGGTAAATGCCCACCTTGCCGCGGCGCATGATCCCGAGCGCAACGATGATGACGAGGGCGAGGCCACCGCCGAGATACAGGCCGATCTCGCGCGGCTCGGTGATGCCGAGCCCGAAAATCGTGAGGCCGATTAGCACGACGATGATCAGCTCGAAACCGAGCACGATCGATGCGAGCGCGCGCTGGGTTGAGCGTTGCCCGCTTCCGGCACCAGAAACGCGCAGCGCAGCGTTGTGGGCGCGCTCCTCAGAGGGCGAGAGCACCAGCTCTTCGTTCGGCTCGTTCACATTGCTCACGCGATCCCCCACCCTTCGCTGCGAGAGAAGGCGATTGCCTCGCCCGCCAACAGCACTGATCCAACAACGAGCACGGCGCGTCCATCCGCGCCCCCTGCCCAGGCTCTTGCCGCGTCAAGCGCCTCGGGAAGCGAGTGCGCCACTTCGATGAGCGTGTCAGGGATCGCCGAAGATGCGAGTTCGAACAGCGCCTCGCCGTCGAGTGTGCGCGCAGAATCGACGGGGGTCACAGTGACCTGATGTGCGATGGGGGCGAGAGCGGCGAGCACACTCGCGGCGTCTTTCTCCGCGAGCACCCCGACCACAAGCGCAAGCTCCTCAAAATTGAACGATTCGGTGACCGCTTCGACGAGCGCACGGGCACCGTGCGGGTTGTGTGCGGAATCGACATACACGACCGGATCGTTGCCGATGAGCTGCAGACGGCCAGGCGAGGTCAGCTGACCAAGCCCCTCATCGAGAACTTCCTCGGGCACCGGTCGTTCCGAACCGAAGAACGCTTCGACCGCGGCGATAGCAAGGGTGATGTTCTCCGCCTGGTGCTTGCCGTGCAGCGGCACAAACGCGGGATCGTAGTTCTGACCTGTGGCGCTGACGACACCGATCTGGCGACCGCCTACGGCGAGGCGATCCTCGGCGAGACGGAAATCGCGGCCCTGTACGAGGAGGCGGGCCTGGTGCTTCGCCGCTGCGGCCTCAATTTCTGTGAGAGCGGCCGGATCCTGCACCGCGGTCACCACGGTGCAGCCGGGCTTGATAATGCCAGCCTTGGTGCGCGCGACCGTTGCAATGTCGCGGCCCAGGATCTCGGTGTGATCGAGATCGATCGGGGTGAACACCGCGACTTCGGCATCGACGATGTTGGTCGCATCCCACTCGCCGCCCATGCCGACCTCGATCACGGCGACCTCTACGGGGGCATCCGCGAAGATCGTGAAACCGAGCACCACAAGTGCCTCGAAGAAGGTGATCGGGCCGTGGCCAGCCGCCACAAGCTCGGCGTCGACGACCTGCAGAGGAAGTTGCAGCTCTTCCCAGGCGGCAGCGAGCACGTCTGCGTTGACCGGTTCACCATCGAGTTGAAAGCGCTCGGAGAAGTCGATGAGGTGCGGGCTCGTGAAGAGCCCGGTGCGCAGACCGTGCGCGCGCAGCAGCGACTCGATGGCGCGGCTTGTTGAGGTCTTGCCATTGGTGCCTGCGACCTGCACGACGGGAAAGGAGAGTTGCGGCGACCCCGCCAGCTCAGCGAGCCGGCGCACCGGATCGATGCGCGGCCGCGGGTTCGCTTCGCCGGTGCGCTCCAGCAGGGCTTCGTAGACGCGGGCGGCGGAATCGTTGCCGCTCGCTTCGCCGATCATGTGACTGTTCACCTGGTTACTCCCCCGACTTATTGCTGGCATCGATTGTGATCGTGAGGGGGCCTTCTCGGTCCCGAGCGCAGCTGCGGTTGACAGGAACACTTCGCCGTCGATGCTGCGATCCGCGACCCCCTCAAGGGCGGCGGCGTCCTCGCTGCCCTCGACCGCAATCGCGGTGGCCAGCGTCTCCGCCGCGATGAGCTCCGAGAAACTTTCCAGCGCGGACGCGTGTTCCGGCGCCGCGACCAGCGCGAGTACGATCCGGTCACTCACCTCAAGACCCGCGTTCTTGCGGGCTTCCTGAACCGCGCGGATCGCGTCACGCGCAATGCCCTCGGCCTCGAGCTCCGGGGTGGTCGCGGTCTCGAGCAGCACAAAGCCACCGCCCGGGATCAGCGCGAGCGCCGGTCGCTCTGAGGGTTTCGACTCGCCTTCGGCTCGCTCAACCGGCGTGGATCCACCCACGTTCAACGTCAATTCGTACTCGTGCGGTTCCAGCGTGATGCCGCCCGCGGTAACAACCCCGTCGGTTTCGCTCCAGTCACCGGACTTCGCAGCCTTAATGGCCTGCTGTACCTGCTTGCCGAGGCGCGGACCTGCCGCGCGGGCGTTGACCGCGAGCGTGTGCACGATGCCGTGATCCGCCGCGCTCGATGCTGTCTGCTGCACGAGCTCAACCGCCTTCACATTCAGCTCCTCGCGCAGAATGTCTGCGAAAGGTTCAAGCGCGTCTGGCCGGGCGGTGACAACGGTGAGTGTTGCGAGCGGCAGGCGGACGCGGAGCCTGCGAGCCTTGCGCAGAGAGAGCGCGTGCGAGGTGATCTGGCGTAGCTCGTCCATGGCGGCGACGAGCTCAGGGTCGCTCGGGAACTCGGCCGCGTCGGGCCAGTCCGTGAGGTGCACGGACCGGCCGCCGGTGAGCCCGCGCCAGAGTTCCTCGGTGACGAGCGGGGCCATCGGCGCTGCGACGCGCGCTACGGTTTCGAGCACGGTGTAGAGCGTGTCGAAGGCCTGGCGGTTTGTGGGCTTGCCGGTGGCGCCCTGCGTGCCCTCCCAGAAGCGGTCGCGGGATCGCCGCACGTACCAGTTGGTGAGCACGTCGGCGTAGGCGCGCAGCGACTCGGCCGCGGAGGTGGTGTCGAGACCCGCGAGATGGCCCTCGACCTCGCGCACGAGATCGCCGGTTTTCGCGAGAATGTAGCGGTCGAGCGGGTCGGTGGAGTCGGTGCGTCGCTCGGCGGACAGATTGTCTGCGTTGGCGTAGAGGCTGAAGAAATACCAGGTGCTCCACAGCGGCAGAATGAACTGCCGCACGCCCTCTCGGATCCCTTCTTCGGTGACGATCAGGTTGCCGCCGCGAACCACAGGTGACGCCATCAGGAACCACCGCATGGCGTCCGAGCCGTCGCGGTTGAAGACCTCGTTGACATCCGGATAGTTCCGCAGCGACTTCGACATCTTGTTGCCGTCGGAGCCGAGCACGATGCCGTGGCTAATGACGTTCTTGAACGCCGGGCGATCAAACAGCGCCGTGGCAAGCACGTGCTGCACGTAGAACCAGCCGCGGGTCTGCCCGATGTACTCCACGATGAAGTCGGCAGGCTGGTGTGTATCGAACCAGTCCTGGTTTTCGAAGGGGTAGTGTGCCTGAGCGAAGGGCATCGATCCCGAATCAAACCACACGTCGAGCACATCTTCGATGCGCCGCATGGTCGATGCACCGCTGGGATCGTCGGGGTTCGGTCGAGTCAGCTGATCGATGTAGGGGCGGTGCAGGTCGATCTCGCCGGACTCGTTGCGCGGCAGTTCACCGAAGTCGGCCTCGAGTTCAGCGACGGAACCGTAGACATCGACGCGCGGGTAGTCGGGGTTGTCGCTCTTCCACACCGGGATCGGGCTGCCCCAGAAGCGGTTGCGGCTGATGGACCAGTCGCGAGCGCCCTCAAGCCACTTGCCAAACTGGCCGTGCTTCACGTTTTCCGGCACCCAGGTGATCTGCTCGTTGGTTTCGAGCATCCGATCCTTCAGCTCGGTGACGCGCACGAACCAGCTGGATACCGCCTTGTAGATCAGCGGGTTGCGGCAGCGCCAGCAGTGCGGGTACGAGTGCACGTAGCTCTGCTCGCGGAGCAGGCGCTGCGATTCCTTGAGCATGCGGATCAGCGGCCGGTTGGCGTCCATCCAGAGTTCGCCGGCGACGTCGGGAACCGCGCCCACGAAGCGTCCGCCCTCATCAAGGCTGACGATCGTCGGGATGCCTGCGGCCGTCGCGAGCCGCTGATCGTCTTCACCGTAGGCCGGGGCCTGATGCACGATACCGGTGCCGTCGCTGGTGGAAACGTAGTCGTCGACAAGGATCTGCCAGGCCTGAGCTGTGCCCCAGGTTTCGGTGTCGGCGTAGTAGTCGAACAGGCGCTCGTAGCGCACACCCGCGAGTTCTGCGCCCCGGATCGTGCGGGTCACCGCCGCAGTGGCTTCTTCGGCGGACGCGTAGCCGAGATCCTTGGCGTGGTTGCCGACGAGGTCGACGGCGAGGAGATACTGCGTCTCGTTCGCGACTCCCCCATCGGCCGCGCCCTCGGGCCCGGCGGGCAGGATTGCGTACTCGATCTCGGGACCCACCGCGAGCGCGAGGTTCGTTGGCAACGTCCAGGGTGTGGTCGTCCAGGCGAGCGCGCGGGCCCCTTCGATCCCGAGCTCTTTGGCCTTGCCCCCTTCGAGCGGGAAGGTCACAGTGACCGAGGGATCCTGACGCATCTGGTAGACGTCGTCGTCCATGCGCAGCTCGTGGTTTGAAAGCGGTGTCTCGTCGCGCCAGCAGTAAGGCAGGATCCGCGATCCCTCGTAAGCGAGGCCCTTGTCGTAGAGGCGTTTGAACGCCCAGATGACGCTCTCCATGTAGTCGAGGTTGAGGGTCTTGTAATCGTTTTCGAAGTCGACCCAGCGGGCTTGGCGGGTGACGTATTCTTCCCATTCGCGGGTGTACTGCAGCACCGACTCGCGTGCCTTCTCGTTGAACGCGGCGACGCCCATCTCTTCGATCTCGGTCTTCTCGGTGATGCCGAGCTGCTTCATCGCTTCGAGCTCTGCCGGGAGACCGTGCGTGTCCCACCCGAAACGCCGTTCGACCTTTTTGCCGAGCATCGTCTGGAAGCGCGGGAAGACGTCCTTCGCGTAGCCGGTCAGCAGGTGGCCGTAGTGCGGCAGGCCGTTTGCGAAGGGAGGGCCGTCGTTGAAGACCCATTCCTCAGCCGTGTCACGCTGGCGGATCGACTCGCGGAAGGTGTCGTCTGCGGCCCAGAACGCGAGCACGCGCTCTTCCATCTCGGGGAGCTTGGGTGACGGGCTGACGCCGAACGCTGCGCCCACGTGCGCTACGTGTTCGGCGGGCTGGGCCTGATCGCTCGCTGCGCCTGTCGACTGCTGGGGGTATGACATGGGCTTCCTTCGGTTCCGGCGTTTCTGCTTAAGCTGCTGATCTTCTTAAGTTTCTGCCGGGACGAGGGTTGTCTGGCTCTTGCCGTCAACTCCCGCGGTACCACCCCGCTTGCGCGCCCGATCCTGCGTGATATTGCTACAGAATCGCGGTGCGCCACTTCCTTTGGCTGTCACGGGCCGTGCCCGCCTGGGTCTAATGGGCTTTCGCGCGAGTTTCCTCGCAGGATCGCTGTTCTTCCAGGAACTCCCCATTGATAGTGGATCGTCGTCTCTAGTGAGCGATCTTAGCGCAGTTGGGCAGGAGTTGTCTCCGCTCGGTATCTGTTCTGACGCGGCCCGCCCACGTCGTCCTGAGCGAACGCCCTGTGGCGTGTGCGCGGATGGTTCTTATGGGTCGGGATAAGAACGAATTGCGCACACACCGAACTGGAGGCGGGAGGATATATGGAGTCTTACACTGAAACAACATACTCATCTCGCGCCAGAGGAGGCCCACCCATGAACGAGTCAGCATTCCCCACACCGGAGATCAAGGAAATGCCAGAAATGCATCTCGTGGTGGTCAGGGAAAAAGTTGCGATGTCTGACATTCCAAGCCTCTACGACCGCGCGTATCCAACAATCTTTGGAACTCTTGGCGCGGCTGGAATCGCGCCGGTTGCGCCACCTATGGGCGTATTCCATGGCGAACCGGGCGGCGTGCTTGACCTATCAGTCGCGGTGCCGGTCGCAGAGCCCTTTGCTGACACCGTCGAAGTGACGGGCGAGACGCTTCCCGCGGCGCGCGTTGCGACCATGATGGTGCATGGTGACTTCAGTCATTTGGCTCCGGCCTACGAGCATCTCGGCAGATGGGTTACGGAGCAGGGACTCGAAGCTGCGGGCATTGCTTGGGAGCAGTACCTCACCGAGCCCAAGCCCGGAGGCGATCCAGCACTGAATGAGACTCTGATCGCGGTGCACCTCAAATAACGACTGATCGGGTGCGCCTCAGCTGAGCGGCGTGATTCCCGGTAAACTAGCCGAATTGACCATCAGGCACTAGAGCACTCATACGGTTGCTCACTGACGCGGTGCCGCCCACATCGAACCCCACGGAGCACACGCATGAGCGCGATTCCTGACAAGCCGGCACTCGAAGGCCTCGAATCTAAGTGGGGGGCGGTCTGGGAAGAGCAGGGCACCTACGCTTTCGCCCGTGAAGGTGCGGCCCGCGATGACGTCTACAGCATCGATACTCCCCGCCGACAGCTTCCGGATCGCTGCATGTCGGCCACGTTTTTTCCTACACGCACACCGACACGGTCGCGCGTTTCCAGCGCATGCGCGGCAAGCGCGTCTTCTACCCGATGGGCTGGGACGACAACGGCCTGCCCACCGAGCGTCGCGTGCAGAACTACTACGGCGTGCGCTGCGATCCCTCACTCCCCTACATTGAGGGTTTTGTGCCCCCGCACGATGGTGGCGAGGGCAAGAGCATTAAGGCCGCGGATCAGCAGCCGATCTCGCGCCGCAACTTCATTGAGCTGTGCGAACGACTGACCGTTGAAGACGAAAAGCAGTTCGAGGATCTGTGGCGCACGCTCGGTCTGTCCGTCGACTGGACGCAGACGTATCGCACGATCGGTGCAGATTCCCTGCGCGCTTCGCAGCTTGCCTTCCTCCGCAACATCGAGCGCGGCGAGGCCTACCAGGCGCAGGCTCCCACCCTCTGGGATGTCACCTTCCGTACCGCGGTGGCCCAGGCCGAACTGGAAGATCGGGATCAGCCCAGCGCGTACCACACGCTCGCGTTCCACAAGAGCGATGGCAGCGGCGACATCCTGATCGACACGACGCGCCCCGAACTCCTCGCGGCGTGTGTGGCACTCGTGGCGCACCCC
This sequence comes from Leucobacter insecticola, assembly GCF_011382965.1. NCBI lineage: Bacteria > Bacillati > Actinomycetota > Actinomycetes > Micrococcales > Microbacteriaceae > Leucobacter > Leucobacter insecticola. Next base: position 1,949,954 of record NZ_CP049934.1, read on the forward strand.
GATGACGAGCGCTACAAGCCGCTCTTCGGATCCACCGTGCGCACTCCCCTGTTCGATGTTGAGGTGCCGATCCTCGCCCACCATCTTGCGCAGCAGGACAAGGGCACCGGCATCGCAATGATCTGTACCTTCGGCGACGTGACTGACGTAGTGTGGTGGCGTGAGCTGAACCTGCCTAACCGAGCGATCCTCGGCTTTGACGGCCGCGTCCTCTCGGAGGCTCCCGAGGCCATCACCAGCCCACAGGGCCGTGACGCCTACGCGCAGATCGCGGGCAAGACCGTCTTCAGTGCCAAGCAGACCATGGTCGAACTGCTGCAGGCCTCCGGTGAACTGCAGGGCGAGATCCGCAAGATCACTCACCCCGTCAAGTTCTTCGAGAAGGGCGACAAGCCTCTTGAGATCGTCTCGACGCGCCAGTGGTACATCAAGAACGGCGCACGCGACGAGGCGCTGCGGGAGCGGCTGCTCGCGCACGGTCGTGAGCTCGAGTGGCATCCGGACTTCATGCGGGTTCGCTACGAGAACTGGGTCGAAGGTCTCGCAGGCGACTGGCTGATCTCGCGTCAGCGCTTCTTCGGGGTGCCGATTCCGGTGTGGTACCCGCTCGATGCCGAGGGCAACCCGGTGTTTGATCAGCCGATCCTGCCCGCTGTCGAGCAGCTGCCGGTTGATCCCTCGAGCGATGTTCCCGCGGGATACACCGAGGATCAGCGCGGCCAGGCGGGCGGCTTCCAGGGCGAGGTCGACGTCATGGACACCTGGGCAACCTCGTCGCTGACCCCGCAGCTTGCTGGCGGCTGGGAGCGCGATGCTGAACTCTACGACCTCGTGTTCCCCTTCAGTTTGCGCCCGCAGGGACAGGACATCATTCGGACCTGGCTGTTTTCGACGCTGCTGCGTTCGGAACTCGAATCGGGTCAGCTGCCCTGGCAGCACGCGGGGGTGTCAGGTTGGATCCTCGACCCCGACCGCAAGAAGATGTCGAAGTCAAAGGGCAACGTGGTGACCCCGGCCGGTATGCTCGCGCAGCACGGCTCCGATGCGGTCCGCTACTGGGCGGCTTCGGCGAAGCTCGGCACGGACGCCTCGTTTGATCCGCAAAACCCGACGCAGATCAAGATTGGTCGCCGCCTCGCGATCAAGCTGCTCAATGCGGCGAAGTTCACCCTCGGTTTTGACGCGAGCGGTGCAGGGTCCGTGACCGAGGCGCTTGACCGTTCGATGCTCGCCGGCCTCGCAGGCGTGATCGAGCGCGCGACAGCTGCCTTTGAATCCTACGACCATGCCAAGGCGCTCGAAGTCACCGAATCTTACTTCTGGACCTTCTGCGACGACTACCTTGAAATGGTGAAGGAGCGGGCTCACAGCGGGAGCGGGCAGGCTCAGGCTTCGGCCGTGACGGCCCTGCGTACCGCGCTTTCGGTCTTCGTCCGCTTGTTTGCCCCCTTCATTCCTTACGCCACAGAAGAGGTGTGGTCTTGGTTTGGTGACGGGTCGGTTCATCTCGCCGCGTGGCCGGAGTCAAGCGAGGCACAGGATCTCGCTGGTGCGGATGCAGACACTGGGCTGCTGGGGCTGGCGGGCACCGCTCTCGCCGGGATTCGAGGTGCGAAAACTGCGGCCAAGGCATCGCAGAAGACCCAGGTAGTCCTGGCTGTAGTGCACGCCCCTGCCGGAGATAGTGAGAGGTTGAAACTCGCAGCCGCCGATCTTTCTCTCGTTGGTCGCGTCACCGAGCTGCGGATCGAATCCGCCGACGTCGCTGAGCCCGTGATCGCCGAGATTCAGCTCGAGACTGTCGCTACCGAAGGCACAGGAGCCTAGCCGTGCAAATGGGCGCGCGTTGGCGGGTCGGTGAATCACCACACCGTGCGGTGCCCGCGTCGCTGTACGAGACTGTCCGCGAACAGGAGGCGCGCTTCCCGGAGGCACACTCCTGGACGCTGACTTGGCTAGAGGGTCGGCCCAGGCTTGCCCTCGACGATCTCGTCCTTGTGGCCGTCGATGGTCAGGGCGGGGTGACTGTGACTGAAGAAACGGCGGGCAACCGCGAGGTCTTGAATCAGGAAGAAAACGATGAAGACGATGATGACTGGCTCAACTAGCAAGCGAGCGAGCCGCGCGGCCGCGATCCTCATGGGCGTGGTGCTCGCGGCATCACTCGCCTCCTGTGCCCCCGAGCCGGGAGAAGACATTGCGGGGGCCCCTTCGAAGGGTGGGGAACCGAACTCCGAGAGCTGGTCCGCCGAAAACCCCGCGGAAGTGAGCCAGAAGAAGACCGAGTTGCCGGCGTCTTTTCCGGAGACCGCGTTTGTGATCCCGAAGGACGCCGTCATTGACGACACTGGTGAGCGCTCGGAGACCAGCTGGTTTGTGGTGTTACGTGCCGAAGACATCGATGCTGGCGCGGCGCTCTGGGCTCAGGTGATCAACCTCGGCGGGTTCACTGCGAGCGACGAAGCCACCGGCGAGAACGGTGAGACTTTGGCAACGCTCACCAACGCGACGCTCGTAGTGAATGCGCTCATGATCCCGCAGGAGGACGATACCGTGCTGCTGAGCTACGATATTTCGCAATTCTAGAGTCTGGACTGGGGCAGCGGAGAAGGGACTAAGCGCTCCGCTCGCGCCCGCCCCGCGCCTGGAGTACGCGCGGAGGAGCCTCCCCGAGCACAGACTCGCGGGTGACGATCACCTTCGTGATGTCGCCATTTGAAGGCACGTCGAACATCACCGGCTGCAGCACACCCTCAAGGATGGCCCGCAAGCCACGCGCACCGGTCTTCTTCGAGACGGCAAGCTCGGCAATCGTTTCGAGCGCCGCGTCTTCGAATTCAAGGCCGACCCCGTCGATTTCGAACATGCGTTGATACTGCTTTACAAGCGCGTTCTTCGGTTCGGTGAGGATCCGGGTGAGTGCCGTCACATCGAGCGGATCAACAGTAGCCACGACGGGCAAGCGGCCAATAAACTCAGGAATTAAGCCAAACTTGTGGAGGTCTTCCGGCTGGACCTGAGCAAACAGCTCCTCTTCGTTGCGTTTGCTGTTGACAGGAGCCCCGAAGCCGATGCCCCCTTCCCGAGACGGGATCCGATGATCTCCTCTAAGCCAGCGAAGGCACCAGCAACGATGAAGAGCACGTTGGTGGTATCGATCTGGATGAACTCCTGGTTCGGATGCTTGCGGCCGCCCTGGGGTGGGATCGAGGCGACGGTCCCTTCGAGAATCTTGAGCAGTGCCTGCTGCACGCCCTCACCCGACACGTCGCGGGTAATCGATGGGTTCTCTGCCTTGCGTGAGATCTTGTCAATCTCGTCGATGTAAATGATCCCGGTTTCGGCGCGCTGCACATCGAAATCGGCGGCCTGCAGCAGTTTCAGGAGAATGTTTTCGACGTCTTCGCCGACATAGCCGGCCTCGGTGAGGGCTGTCGCGTCGGCCACCGCGAAGGGAACTCCAAGCTGACGTGCGAGCGACTGCGCAAGATACGTCTTTCCACAGCCAGTGGGCCCAATGAGGAGGATGTTCGACTTGGCGATCTCCACCTGCTCCGACGCCGCCTCTGCCGAGGTAAGCGTGCTGAGTGCCCGGACTCGCTTGTAGTGATTGTAGACCGCTACAGCGAGCGACTGCTTTGCGCGATCCTGCCCGATGACGTACTGATCGAGGAAATCGGAGATCTCACGGGGCTTGTGTAGCGTGAAGTCTGAAGACTCGGCAGTCTGGTTCTCAGCGAGACGCTCTTCGATGATCTCGTTACAGAGAGCTACACACTCGTCGCAAATGTAGATCTGCGGACCCGCGATGAGCTGCTGCACCTGCTTTTGTGATTTGCCGCAGAAGGAGCACTTGAGCACTTCGTTGCTCTCGCCGATCTTTGACATCCGGTGGCTCCTTCGTGCTCTTCGAGGCGATTCTCAAGTAAAAATCTCTCATTCGAGATTAGCTCTACCCGCCGACATTCACCGGCGACGCGCCGCGGGCCCGGCTGGCACTGCACCAACCCGAGGCCCGCGATCCACTATGGCGCAATAACCGCCTGAGGATTCTTGCGACTTGTCAAAACCTGGTCGACGAGACCGTACTCGAGCGCTTCTGCGGCGCTCAGGATCTTGTCGCGATCTATGTCCGTGTGCACTTCTTCGAGGGTTCGCTTGGAGTGCTTGGAAAGGGTCTCCTCAAGCCATTCACGCATGCGCATAATCTCGGCTGCCTGGATCTCGATGTCTGAGGCTTGGCCGTGGCCTGCTTGCCCCGTCGAGGGCTGGTGGATCAGCACGCGGGCGTTGGGAAGCGCGAGACGCTTACCGGGGCTTCCGCCTGCGAGTAGCACAGCCGCGGCCGACGCTGCCTGGCCAAGGCACACCGTTTGCACGTGGGGGCGGATGTACTGCATCGTGTCGTAGATCGCCGTCATTGCGGTGAACGAGCCACCGGGCGAGTTGATATACATGGTGATATCGCGCTCGGGATCCTGGCTCTCAAGGACGAGTAGCTGTGCCATAACGTCGTCCGCCGAGGCATCGTCAACCTGCACACCGAGGAAGATGATGCGATCCTCGAAAAGCTTGGCATAGGGATCCTGCCGCTTATATCCGTAAGCGGTTCGCTCCTCAAAGCTGGGGAGCACGTAGCGGGAATTGGGCATCTGCAGGCTCTGGCCGCCTGACTGGGGCATGAATTGGGTCATTGTTGGATCGCTTACTCTCTGTCCCGTTGCCTAGTTGTTGGTTCCGCCGCCGCCAACGACGTCAGCGGCGGAGTCACGGATGAAGTCCACGAAGCCGTAATCGAGCGCCTCCTGGGCAGTAAACCAGCGGTCGCGGTCGCCGTCTTCGTTGATCTGCTCGACGGTTTTGCCGGTCTGTGCGGCGGTGATCTCGGCCAGTCGGTTCTTCATCGAGGTGATGAGTTGCGCCTGAGTCTGAATGTCGCTGGCGGTGCCGCCAAAGCCCCCGTGCGGCTGGTGCAGGAGTACTCGCGCGTTCGGGGTGATGTAGCGCTTACCCTTGGTGCCGGCGGTGAGAAGGAACTGGCCCATCGAGGCCGCCATTCCGATCCCCACGGTCACAATGTCGTTCGGCACAAAAGACATCGTGTCGTAGATGGCCATACCGGCGGTGATCGAACCACCGGGCGAGTTGACGTAGAGATAAATATCAGCTTCAGGATCCTCTGCTGCAAGCAGCAGAATCTTGGCGCAGATCTCGTTGGCGTTGTCATCACGCACCTCGGATCCAAGCCAGATGATGCGATCCTTCAGCAGCCGATCAAACACGCTGTTTGGTGGCGTCTGTTCTGCCATGCGGAGCTCCATTCGTTGTTGCTTGATTCGAGGTTACCGACTTGCGGCCCGGGATATAGCCGTGTTCGCCCTGGGCGTTAGCTGAGCGCCAAACGCAGAGATCCCCCGCCCGGAGAAGGGCGAGGGATCTCTGCGTCACAGGAGTTACCGACTACTTAGATTCGGCTTCCTTAGCGGCAGTCTTCTTAGCGGGAGCCTTCTTTGCTGGGGCCTTCTTCGCGGCGGGCTTTTCAGCCGCCGCCTTCTTCGCCGGGGTCTTCTTGGCAACGGGCTTTTCAGCGGAGTCTTCCTTGGCCTGTGCCGGAGCCTTCTTGGCCGGTGCTTTCTTGGCTGGTGCCTTTTTTGTCGCAGGCTTCTTCTCGGCTGCCTCGGTTTCCTCGACGGTTTCCTCGGCCTCTTCCTCGGAATCAACCGCGGTGAACTCGCTCAGGTCGACGGCGTTGCCATCCTTGTCTACGACCTTTGCCTTACCAAGCGCAACGGCCATGGCCTTGTTGCGCGTGACCTCGCCGAGGATCACGCCCATCTGGTTGCCCTGGCTGATCGCCTGCAGGAACTCGGTGGGCTCCATGCCGTACTGCTGAGCCGACTGGAAGATGTACTGCGAGAGCTCGTTCTGCGTTGGCGTGACCTTTTCGGCCTCGACGATCGCGTCAAGCAGAAGCTGCAGCTGGATCTGCTTCTCCGAGGAGACACGAACCTCTGCGCGGTGCTCGTCATCCTCGAGACGACCTTCACTCTCAAGGTGACGGTGAACCTCTTCTTCGACGAGTTCCTCAGAAATCGGGATCTCCGCCTTCTCGATGAGAGTTTCGGTGAAGATGTCGCGAGCCTGCTGACCCTGCGCGAACACTGCGGCGCGTGAAACCTGATCCTTCAGGCTCTCGCGCAGTTCGGCGATCGTGTCGAACTCGCTTGCGAGCTGGGCAAACTCATCGTCAGCCTCGGGAAGCTCGCGCTCCTTGACCGCGGTGAGGGTGACCTCTACCTCCGCGTCCTGGCCCTCGTACTCGCCGCCGAGCAGCTGCGAGGAGAACGTGGTGGTCTCGCCAGCGGTGAGCGTCTCGATGGCCTCATCGGTGCCCTCGAGCAGGTTGCCCGCGCCAATCTCGTAGGAAACGCCGCTCGCCTGGTCGACGTCCTTGCCATCAATACGGGCGATCAAGTCGAGCTCAACAAAGTCGCCGGTCTTCGCGGGGCGCTCCACCGTAACAAGAGTGCCGAAGCGCTCGCGTAGCTTCGTCATCTCGGCTTCGACGGCGGCCTCGTCAATCACGGCGTTGTCGACGGTCACCTTGAGCCCGTCGTACTTCGGAAGCTTGAACTCGGGGCGAACCTCAACCTCGAAAACGAGCTCGAGCTCGCTCTTCGGATCCTTCACGTCCGCCCACTTGGCGACATCGGCAGTCGGGCGTCCCATCGGGCGCTCACCCGACTCGGCAAGCGCGCCCTGGTAAAAGTCGTCGAGCGAAGCGTTGACCGCTTCCTGCACAACAGCCTCGCGACCGACGCGCTGATCGATGATCGGTGCCGGCACCTTTCCCTTGCGGAAGCCGGGGATCGAAACCTGCTCTGAGATCGTCTTGTACGCCTGCTTGAGGTACGGTTCCAGCTCATCGAGCGTGAGTGTAACGCTCAGCTTCGCGCGGGTCGGAGTGAGCTTTTCAGCTGTCGTCTTCGGCAATTTGACCTCTCATGATCGTGCATCTGCTGGTGGCAGCCTGTCTCGGGCCGGATTGACCCTGGTCGGGGCGACAGGATTCGAACCTGCGACCTCCCGCTCCCAAAGCGGGCGCTCTAGCCAAGCTGAGCTACGCCCCGAAACCCTGAGGTTTCAGTGTTGTGGAGCACGCCTGCGCGCGCAACCTGAGCAAGTCTAGCCGAAACAAGCCGTGAAAATGTATTCGCCGACCCAAGTTGCCGCTGCTGCCCCGCCGACCCTGTGTCGGTGAGTGCCCACCAATCCCCGAGTGCCCACCCTAGCGACGCGTGGGTTCAGTGGGCGCTCGCCGGAAAGGTGGGCGTTCACCGTGTTGGTGCCGGATGTGGAGGAAGAAGTGGAGGGGATGAGGGAGCTCTGTTCAAAAACGAGTTCAAAATGCACTATGCTCGTTGAGGCGCGTTCTTCACTGAACGCTCCGGGGATGTAGCTCAATGGTAGAGCCTCAGTCTTCCAAACTGATTACGCGGGTTCGATTCCCGTCATCCCCTCCGAAATGCGTAAGGCCCCTGCAAAAGCTGGGGCCTTACGCATTTCCGGATGACAGGAATCGAACCCCGCAAGGGGCGCGGCCGCAAGAGAACGCGCAGCGTTCGACCCGGCCGCGGCGTGAGCGAAGCCGAAGGATGCGCGAGCGCGGTGGGTGCCGCGCCGCAGGCGCTGCGCACACGTCGATTCCCGTCATCCCCTCCACTTCGTTCCAGGTCTGAGACCGGGAATCGCGCGGAAAGTTGACGAGCGTCCCCCATCCTGACGAAATCCTCCCATCCGGGCGCAAGATTTCGGGAGAGTTTGTGGGACGATCGTCAGTATCGGGGACACTCGTGGCTAGGTGGAGACCCCGGCAGAGGTGCACCTACCCGAGCGCGTCGCGGTGGTTCGTGGTGTAGTCGAGATAGACCGCCGAGTTGTGGCGCACGGACTCGCGATCCGCGTCGGTGAGCGGGCGCACCACCCGGCCCGGGATCCCCGCCACCAAGGAATGGGGCGGGATCACGGCGCCCTGCGGCACGAGCGCCCCAGCGGCGACGAGGGATCCCTCCCCCACAACCGCGCCGCTCAGCACCGTCGCGCTCATGCCTATCAGGCAGCCGTTCTCCACCGTGGCGCCGTGCACAACGGCGTTGTGACCGATCGAGACGTCGTCTCCAATAACGGCCGGGTGGCCGCGGTGTGTGTGGATCACCACGCCGTCCTGAACGTTGCTGCGGGCCCCAATCGTGACACTGTCGGAGTCACCGCGCACCACCGCGTTGTACCAAACGCTGCTGTCTGCACCGATCCGCACACTGCCAACGACCACGGACCCCGGAGCCAGCCATACCGACTCGTGCAACTCAGGAGCGCCGTAGGGTGAAACCGGGCGCACGAGGGATTCTCTCGGAAACGACGTCATGGATTAACTTTGGCTCGTTTCAGTGCAGGAGACAAGTCAAGGCGCGGATCTAGCGAAGCTCGAACGAGAACGTTTGATCCGCCTCTGCTGTTACCAGTCGGACCTCGTAGCTCCCCACCCGCGGTGCGAAGAAATACTCACGAGTGCGTACGTCAACCAGCTCAGCTAGCTCGGCACCGTCCCACGAATAGGCGACCGCGCAGGCGTCTGTGCCGGTATGTCGGACTTCGAAGTATGCTGACTCCCCATTGACACCGGAACCTGTGAAAAGGAGTTGGCATGATCCGGCAGACACGGGCGCACGCGCAACCTCAACGGTCGTTGACGCCCGCTGATCAAGTGTCTCGGGATCTCCCTGGCGGGGCTCACCGTGTCCGGCGAATGAGCTGCTTAACGCTGCAGTGGCGACGGCTGCGGTGACAAGTCCGGTGGCCAGGCGCACGAGCGGGCGCTTCGCGAAAGCTGCGACAGCATTGGCCGGGGCCTGCCTTTGGATGGTGAAGAGGCCAAGAGCGGTGGGTGGGATGATGGCTGCGAACCGCGCCACCACGTTGGCGAGATTACGATCAGAACGCCTGCACGACAAGCAACTAGAAAGATGCTGCTCGTAGGCCTCCTTCGCTTTACCGCGAAGCGTTCCGTTCGCGCGCGCAGCAATCGTGGCCCGGTATTCTTCACACACGTACTCATCTGAGTCGCTGAGAACTTCGACGTAGCGCGCGCGCAGGCCTTTCCGTGCGCGCCGGTAGAGCAGGGTCGTCGCGCCGGGTGAGATGCCCATTGACTTTGCAACTTCGGAGGTGCGTTGCTTGTCGATCTCGCGCAGCCAGAGGACGGTTTGCCAGCGCTCGGGCAGAGCGCGGAACGCTTGGATGACGCCCCCGTCCTCTGGCTCTCCAACGTCGACCACGGGCTCTGCGAACTCTTCCAGGTCATCGACCAGGATTGAGCGTTTCGATTCTCTGCTCTGCCGGATCAGCGAGTTTCGAACGGCAGATCGGAGGTAGAGCCCCATTGAAACGGTGGGCCCGTTGCCGCGCTGAATGGCATCAACGACGTTGAGGAACGCTTCACTCACCGCGTCCTCCGCGTTGTCTGACGACGCTCCGGATCTCAGTGCGAATGCGACAGCAGCGCTGTAATGACGTTCGTACAGATCTTTGAGAGCCTCACGGTCGCCCGCACGAAAGCGCTCGAGTAGCGCCTGGTCGGTGCGAAACCACTCGGCCGCTGCTTCAGCGTCCTGAGCGCCTCGCTGCTGTTCTGTCATCTCTTCTCGTTCCCCCCTTGGGTAACCACGAAAGGGGCCACACAAATGTGGGCCCCCGATCCTGGCTATTTAATTATTCACTTGCCTGTGATCTGCGTCGCAGGATCAGTACAGCGCCGAAGACGGCGAGAAGTACTGCTCCCGCTGCCGCCATGCCAAGCCCCTGACCTCCGGTGACGGCGAGGCCGCCGGCGACGGTCTCCGGCAATCTGCCGCCTCCGGTCGGATCGCCTGACCCATCGCCGCCATTCGGGTTCACGATATGAATCGTGTAGGTGAGCACGACCGCTTGTCCAAGGTCATCCTCAACGGTCACCGTGAAGCTGGTTGTTCCGAAGAAGCCTGGCTCTGGGACGAATTCGAGGAGTCCATTCTTCAACCTCACTGAGCCGTGCCCCGGCTGTGTGAAGGCCGAGTCGGTGAGTGCCTGCAGATTCGTGCCGGTGCTATCCCCGATTGGATCAAACGTCGCCCGATCCGTGTCAGAAGTGAGGGTCACGGTTATCCCATTGCCTGTGGGTGGCGCCTGGACTGTCACCTCAAACGTTGCGGTGGCTTGCTGCCCGACATCGTCGGTGTAGGTCACGACGACGGTGTACGTTCCGGGCTTCGCATCGCCCGCGGCGTAGTCCATTGTCTCGAGGTCGAGGGTACCTGCGGCGGCTGCTGTCGTGATCTCGCGATCCACAATCCTGCCGGTTGTCTGCACTTGCTCAGTGAAGGTGAAGTGTCCACCAAGCGGGATGGTCACCTTCCCTCCGACCGCCTTTGGAGCTTCCTGCACGACCACCGTAAACGTAACCACGGTCGTCAGGCCATTCTCGTCAACGTAGGTGACCTCGAAGGTGTATTCGCCGGGCTCGGCACCAGCGGCATCAAACACGACACCACCCGCATCGTCCAGGATCACACTGCCAGAACTGGGCTGCTTGGTCAGCGTGGCAGACACGATCTCCGCTTCGACTTCCACGACCGTTCCAAAGTCTGCCTTTTGGTTCTCGCCGATGACCATGTGGGTGTCACCCGCGACGACAGGAGCATCCTGCACGACGACCGTGTAGTCAGCTGTGCCGGTCTGCCCAAGATCATCGACAAACTCGACCGTAAAGGTGTAGCTTCCCGGGGTCGCCCCCGTCGAGTCGAAAATCACGGTCCCATCAGTTGTGACTCTCGCAGATCCAGCACTTGACGGAACGGACACACGCGCATCCGCGATAGAGCCTGTTGTCACAGGATTTGCCTGGAATGTATGGCTTTGCCCGATACCGATATTGGCGCTGCCGTCCTGGGCGGTCGGCGGTGCCTGGACTCGAACCGTGTAGGTCTGGGTCACCTGCTGGTTGCGCGAGTCAGTGAACTGAACGACGAAGCTGTAAGTCCCAGCGTCGATCCCGTCAGCATCAAAGGTGATGGTGCCGTCGGCTTCCACGCGCGCAGTGCCCGCAGCGGGGTCACTGCTGATGACAATACCGCCCGCCGGAATTGAAGCGGGATCGAGCAGTGCCGGATCAAAGCTCGCGGCTCCGTCCAACGGAATCACAGTGCTCGTTTCCCCAGTGACAACCGGGCCTCGCACGACAGTAACAGTGACGCTGGCGGTCGAGGTGTTTCCCTGCGAATCGGTGATCTGGTAACCGACGGTTGTGACGTAGCTCGATTCGCCTTCTGCCCAGACATGGGATGAAGCCAAGACCAGATTGTTTCCATCGATGGTCGCGGAGACGTCTCCCGCGGCCGTTGGAGTGCCGGTAATGGTGATACCGTCTCCCAGGTCATTCTCAAGCACGTTGACGCTGCCGCCAGCCGAAGTGATCGTTACTGCATCATTAGCCGCAAGCGCCCGCTGGTAGACGGTGACCGTGACCTTTGCGGATTGAACCGCGCCGAGTACGTCGACCCATTCGTAGTCGAAAGTGTCTTCATACTGTGTCTGACCCGCGAATGCGGCGGGCCAGACGCTCGCGGCAGTGTAGGTGATCCGTGACTGCACGTTGGGAATCTCTGGTGCCGTTACTGTAACGGTGCCATAGCTGGGTGCTCCGCCCGAAGCGGGCAAACGCACTCCGTCGAGGCTCTTCGAAGCACTCACCTGGCTGGGGAGCCCGAGTGTGTCGTTTGCGGTGACATCGACTACGACACTGCCATTCTGGCTTACCTTTGCGTTGTCATCGAGGAGTGTTGTACGCGCGATGTTCTCGCGGTAGAGCACGTCGACGTTGCGGAGCAGCACACCGGAATCGATTGTGGCGTGAGCGACCGCGGTCGGCGTCGTCACTTTTGTCCACCCCGCTCCTACCGAAGGCTTCAAACGGATGTCATAGTCACCCGGGGCAATCGGGTCGAACGAGTAGCTACCGTCCGACTTCAGTGACGTCGTTGCGACCACTGAGCCATCGGTCGTGTCGACTGCCTCGACGATCGCGGTACCTGCGGGCCAGAGAGCGTCCCCGGCGGACACCGCCCCATCAAAGTCGGTATCCCGATAGATCGTTCCCGCAATCAGCCCGGCGTTCGAGCTGAGTGAAACCGTCGACGCAGCATAGATGTCTCGGACCGTTGTGAGGTCCCCCGAGATTGGAGCGGTACGACCATAGAAGTCGTTCACGAGAGAGCCGCCGCGCGAGAGCTCGGGAGCCTTCAGCGTGATCGTGGCGGAGCCGGAGTATCCCGGCAGGATGTCATCGCTGGTGATCACCCGGATTGCCTTCGTGTCTTCGGGCGGAGTACCTGTCGACCAGTTGATTCCTGTGTCACCGTTCGCGTTTCCGGGAAGTGCAAGCGCTGCTGCAATGGTCTCTGAAGGGTCATTTGAGTACTCGACTGAGACTGTTCCCATGAGCGACGGGTTTGCCGTTTCTGCGACGACGTCGATGACCTTGAACCCCGCAGAGCCGAGCCCGTCGGTACCGCGAGCGTCTCCATCGTAAGGAAGGAGATCAACAAAGGTGCCTGGGCCAGCGGGAATCTCAGAGCCATTGCCCCAGTTGATCGTGTAAAGGAACGCTTCATCCGGGCCGACCTCGCCCGGAGTCTTTGTCGAGGTCGTCTTACCGCCGCGGAACGCAGCCACACCGCTCACGATAAGGTCTGTCGTCGAGGTCCTATCTGTGAGTACGGCGGAAGGAGCCTGGTTGAGCGCTCCAACCCACGATTCCTTCGACGCGTCACTCGGCGAACTGATCACAACTGTCGCCACATTGTGGCTGTTTGAAGGGGTAAACACCGACTGCATGACCTGGAACTGTATGAGATCAAGCAGCGTCTCGTGACCGCCAACGGTGGGGTGGAATGTGCCTCCAACGTCACCACCAGAGGCCGTAACATCTCCGAGGTGGAAGACGATAGAACCAGGCGCGCCATCATCAGGTGTGCACGTGACACCGTCCGGACCGGGATCTCCCGGGGTATAGGTGTAGTCGAGTCCAGTGGCCTCGAGCGAGGCCATGACGGGCACGGCGCACGGGGTGCTGAAGGTGACCTTCACATCAACACTCTTCGCGACGGTATCGACACCGTCACCCACCGGCCCGATGACGAGCGGGTGGACGGTGAGCGTCGCAACGTTTCCTGGCGCGACTGAAACGTCAGACCAGTCCGTCGTTGCCCGGACCATCGCCGGAACCGCCTGCACGTAACCACCGTCCTTGGCTGCTTCGTCTCCGGGAGCGTAAGCTGATTTCACCGTTGGGGTGTCGGACGTTCCGTACTGCCAGAACCAGGGAAGAGGCGCATCAACTGGGAGCGCGAGTGACGCTGCATTGGTGGTGCGCTTCAATGGGACTTGCAGACCCATCGCGCGACCAGGAGCCAACGGAATAGCCACCGACTTGAATCGCAGACTGGTGGCTGATTCCGGGCCTCCGGGGAGATCTGAGAGGTCACTCACCCAGCCCGAGGCTCCGTCACCAGCAATACCGCAGTCTGCGCCGCGACGAGCAGCGTCATCCGCATATGAAGCTGCGGAGTACTCGACAATATACCGGTCAGCTTCCCGCACAGTGCCATTGCCCTGATAAAACGCTGTCTCGTTCGAGTTTTCGCGCGTGACCATGTTTGGGCGCCCGACAACAGACAGGTAGTCGCTGTCCCAAGTCACACAGCCGTGTGGATCCATGGCTGAATCGTTCGCGTTCCCTGCGTTGTAGAGACCGGTTGTCGCAAGAAATGACTGTCCCGGGACAATTTTCTCGTGACCTTCCGCGTAGCCATGCCCATCACCCAGCAACGTGACGAGTGGTGCATGAAGGGTACCGACGTTCGTTCCTCCGATAATGAATGGCTGCGTGCGGTCGAGTGCGTAACGGAAACACGCAAGTTGTCCGCCCAGCAGATCCCCGACGCCGGGCACGTGTAGCCGGGTTCTTGCCCGGGCGCAAAGCCAGTGTCGAAGTTTGATGCACCGCTTACAGAATCCGGATCGAAGCCGGTCAGCTGAGTCTGCACATTTGTCACCTGACCCGCTGGCAGAGTCGGATCGTAGGGGACCCAAACAGAAATGTCGTATCGAGCAAAGCTCAGAAAATCAGGGTTCAGGAACTGTGTCGCATCTTTAAAATCAGACCGCTCACCTGAAACCGTAAAGACCACATCATCGCCGGGTGCGGCCTGTGAATAGCTCAACGTGCCCGTGCCTCGTGTTACGACAGCGGACTGAACGATGGAGTGCGGAGGAACCTTCAACGTGAACGTAAATGTGTCATCGAGTGCCTCAAGGCCACGCACATTTCCGTTCACGGTTGTGGCACCGAGGCCTACATACTCGGTGAATTTGAACCCCTTGGCCCCTTCGTGTTCGTAGTTGGATACGAAAGTTTGCGCGCCAATGTACTTGCGAATCTCGGTCGCTGGCTTGGCGGCTACTGTCACCTCCGGGAACTGCGTGGTGATCGCGCCTCCGGTTACGCTGGGGCGGATGACGTCCCCATTCGCAACCGAGTATACCCAAGCCGTGAGATCGAAGCTCTCCGAGATAGACTCTGCGCTCCGGTTACAGGTCCAGGTGCGCTTATTGTCTGTAAGCGTGCCACCTCCCGGGCCATTACAGACGGCGGACGCGAGCGAAGAATCGTCCCACTCCATACCCTCGGGGAGCGTGGAAGTGAAGCTCACGTCTCCGAGCGTGCCATAGGAGACATTGAGACGATATTTGATGCTGTCGTTCGTGCGTACGATGCCGTTGTTTGCGCTATCGTCGAGCGAATCCCACGGTGCGGTTCCGTCGTTTACAACGGTGACACCGATTGCAGTGATGTTTCCTGCCGCTGCGTGGGCGGGCGCGCTTGCGACCAATCCAGCAGCGATAACAGACAAGGCGAAGAGGCTGGCGGAGAGCTTTACCGCGAACCTTCTCAATCTATTGTGCGATTTCACGCAGTACCCCTCAGTAAATCTTCTTCATGTGAGCGCTCGGACGGCCACCGAAACGGAGAACATCGCGAGCGCGCTATCAATAGGAAAGAGTCAGAGTGGCAACAAAACTGACGCGCACAAGAAAAATAAAAGCCGGTGACCAACCAAAATGGTGGCCACCGGCTTTCCTGTGCTCCCCCGGCTGGGCTCGAACCAGCGACATCCTGATTAACAGTCAAGCGCTCTGCCAACTGAGCTACAGGGGAATATTGCCTCGGCAACCTTTCTATAATATCAAGCTCGGAAAATGGTTTGCAAATCGAATCCGAGTGTGGGCGATGCTGCTAGGAAATCGAACGCTCGTGGGACCTCCGGGGCAGGTATACACCTCTTTGAAACACGAACACTGCAGCGGCGCTACCAAGAAGCAGACAGGCAATAAGCGCGTCACGCCAGTTGAAACTACCTCCCGTGGTTGGCAACGCGAGATCGCCCGCTGGGTCCTCGGGTGAATGGTCCGTCGCCACTTCCGCGACATGAGCGACAGCATTTGAGGCGTCCGTGACAGATGCCGGTGTAACGCCAGCGGGAGGCTCGGCGGTGACGGCAGCAACATTGACCAGATCCCCACCAAGGTCACTTTGAGTCACCGTATATGTTCCGGTAAGTACCACGACCTCTCCGGGATTCAATATTCCGTCGAAGCCGTTGGGGCAGTGATTGGCCCGTCCAGTCGCACGGATTCAAGGTTCCCGTTAGTGAATGATTCTTCGGTAACGTTGACAGAGCTGAGCGGCACATTGCCGGTATTTCGCACGGTGAATTCATACTGCACGCGTTCACCCGGTGTGAACGCGGTGCCCTGGGCTGGGCGATTGGCTACGGACTTCACCAAATCGATAGCCGGACGTGGGAGAGCAACGCTTACGGCGACGTCAGAGTGAGCTTGCACTTGTTCGCCACCGAACGAGACTCCGCTTGCAGCGGCAGAATTGGTGATCTCACCGCCCGCGAGCTGATCCTCGAGAGTGACGAGGTAATCCGCCGCAAACGTTGCAGATTCCCCTGACGCAAGTATGCCGTCAAAATCAGCGGGACTCCGCGGGGAGATTGGCGTCGCGAGGGATAGCGAGGCCCCCGCACCGTTCACGAACCGTTCTTCGGAGACGGTTACGTGTTTCAGATCTCGAGAACCTGTGTTCGTGACCTCGAAGCTGAACATGATTCGCTCCCCCGCGGTGTAGCTCACGCCATTCGCTGGCGGAGAGGCTGACTTCACGAGACTCAGGCTCACCGGCCCGGGCAACATCGTGGTGCTCACGGTATTCGAGAGCACGCCGAGGGGGCCTCCGCTGTGCGGAAAGATGCGTTGTTTGACCAGATGCCGCCTTCCTCCCCGGAAACATGTGTGAGGGTGTAGGTGAAGGATGCGTCTGACAGGGGCGTCATCGCGGCAAACGTGACCTTGACCGCAGTAACCTGGTCGAGTTGATTCGCAACCGTGTCGTAGCCGACCCAGGTAATCCCGGACCCAAAATCGGCATGGGCTGCTGCTCCGAGGTCTTGGGAAAGCTGCACTGCGCGCGCATCATCGGTCGTGTAGAGCACGGTCGCGCCTGCGGGAACAGCTGCCGGACCGGCCAATCGAAACTGGGCGGTGTTTGTCGTACCTGGGACTCGGGCCGTCGCTCCGCTACCGTCGTCGCCAAGGTAGGGCAGAACGTCGATGACTGTTGGATTCGACTGTGTGGTGACCGTGGAACCGTTAGCTACCTGTACCCGCCAGGAGAAATCTTCGCCAGCTTCGACGATAGGGTTGAGCGCGACTTTCGACACCGCGATCCCAGATACCCCATCCACGCTGACAGTGGCAAGAGCCAGATGCCGGTCATTCGCGAGAACAGGGAGTGTGCCAGGAGCGGGCGAGGTGCCGTCGGACGGAGACGACACGACCGCCGAATTTACGTAGTCGCCGCGCGCTGTGTTTGCCGCTTGAACGGAGTACGTAATCACGGGTTCTTGCCCACGACGGATCGAAGCGAAACTCCACGTGACGCTTGTCGAGCCGTCCTCGTGAATGGTCACCTTGCTGGGGGCGTGGGAAGGAGCCGCGACAGGTTGACCCTGAATCGTGGTGTCCCGTTCGATCAAGGACAAGCCGGACGGAATAACATCGGTCACAGTCACGGTTTCTGCGGTGTCGCTTCCCGCTGCGCCCAGATCAAGCACTCGCGGTGTGAGTGTGAACTGACCGGATGATCCGGCTGCGATACGTGCCGATTCAACTGTTTTGGCGATGCCGATTGCTGCATCGACGGCGATCATTCGATCACCGGTGGTTGCGATTCCCGCGGGCGTCGTGAGCTCTTCGTTGGTGACTGGGTCGTAGCCGGCGCGACGGTATGTGCCCCCGCTCAGTTCGCTCGCGCTCCAGCCCGCCATGTTGGCGACGATGGTGCCTGCGGCGAGATCCGGCTTGCGTTCGAGATTGACGAGCAGAAGCACGTTCGTTTGTCCCGCGGAGATAGTCGCACCATTATCGGCGATAAACCGCACGGCAGAAACTGAGGTGAGGTCGAAATCTGGATCGGCGAGTGCGGTTGCCTGATCAGTCCAGGTGCCCAAATTGTCTTCGCATGTAAAGGCGCGCATTTGCTGCCAGCGTGTATCTGCGTTATCGCTCAGTTCATAGTCTGTGAGGTATTCAAAGTGGCCTTTCAATGCGTCATTTCTAGAGTAGGCAGGGAATCCCTCACTTCCACTCGGCCACGCCCAAGCCCCTGATGGGGCGGTCCGGAATCTGGCCAGACTCATCGCCGTGGAGTCCCAGATATCACAAGCGCGCACGTCGCTCAGAGGCGTCGACGTCGACACATTTTGCAGCGAAACCTGGGACTGGACTTGCTGCCCTGCTGAGAGAGGTCCGTCGCCACTACGATCAGCCGTGCCGCCCACAGGAAGATGCGGGGGCCGGGTCGGATTGTTGATGATATCGACAAAACGTTTCGACATGGACCCTTGCACCGAGATAGTCAGCTTCGCTGTCGAGGTATTGTCCGAGTGATCCTCGCCTGTGTTGGGTATCAAGGCACCGCCAACGTTGGTTCCATTAGCTTCTAAGTCTCTAATTTGGTTTACGGCGTTGATGCTCCCGGCTCCGGCTTCGTAGCCTGGAACATCGTTGAGTGGCACAAACACCAGCACGTACCCCATCGTGACATACCCTTTGTTGTCACCAAGGACAGAGCCGTTGCGGGCGTGTGTTGGGAGATGAGTCGCACTGAAATCCGCTTGCGAGATAGAAACTGTGACCAGTTGAGGGTTCAGCGGATCCACGGACGCTGACCACTTGCCTCCGTTTGCGACCTGATTTACGGTAGTCGAGCCGCGACTGAATCCGGGGAATTCTCCGTGATTGGTGATGTCGGAACCACGCACCTCAAGCAACTGTGCGTTCGGGCTAATCCCGCTCAGGTCGTCAACGAAGGTGACGGGCTGATCTGGTGTTTGATAGCCGCGCAGCCCTTTGGTGTTCAGGCCGGGCACTGATACGGTCACCCCGTACTGCACACTCCAGCCCCGCGTGACGCCGTCAGGTCCAAGCACATTGGTTGTCACGTAGGGATTTGGAACCTTCGTCATGTTGAGGCGGGGTGCCGACGATATTGTGATTTCATCTGGTGCCGTCGTCGCGGCCGGCGTGTCGGGATCATCGCTTCGAAAAGAGATAGCATCGGGCGCAAAAGTCAGCTGCGTGCCGTCGGGCCTGCTGACGGCCTTCGCGGAGAGCGTTACAACGGGGGAAGAGCCAAGCGGAATGTCGCCAAGGTTGCAATTTGCAGTCCGCTCGTCCGGGCTGATCTGGGAGGGCGGGCCGTCGACAGGGCTTATGCACTGGGCGGGCAGCGCGTTCCAAACGAGGCCGTCAGGCAGAGCAAAAGTGATAGTCGCATTATTCGCTGTTCCAGATTCCCCCACGAGCGAGTTGGCGGAAACTGCGACCTCCCACGTGACGGTGTCGTGGGAGCGCAACACGTTATCGGTCGGGGAAGTGTCTAACCCGGGGCCGCTTTCCGTGTCAAACGGTGCCGTGCCGGTGAGAACCTCGCCGAGCGAGACGGCGTAGACAAGTTCGTTTGAAGCCGCCTCAGCGGGTGCCTGCGGGAGTGCGATCAGGTACACCGAAGAAACCGCGATCACGGCAGACAGAGTTTTCTTGTATTTCAATTCATCCCCCAATAGTCACCAGAAACGTTTGATTCGGGCGACAAACCCAGTGCCTCGAAATATTCGCTCCAAAGAAGCCTTGACTCCGGGTATAGAACCTCAAATGGCAGCGCCAGACTCCCCAGAGCATAGTTCCCGAAACCTGGTGAGACAGGCATCGGCTTCAGGTTTGCGTAGAAGGCGTGAAGAATTCAGTATACGAATCGAAAGAATTGGGTGCTGAACGTTGCTGTTTCAGTATTGCCGCACTATTCTTCCGCGATTTCGTCATAAGCAGTCGCCCGAAGGGCTTGAGCAAGCAATTGCACGTAGCCGTGATCGGCGTGACGGAAGATCTCATTGATGTCGCCCTGGCCGACCAGGCGGCCCTGCTGCATCACGAGCACATCCTTCACCAGCGCCTCAAGCATTCCAATGTCGTGGCTGATCAGCATCAGCGTTGCGCCGGTGCGCTCGCGGTACCAGCGCAGCAGATCGACGATCTTCGGTCGGTTGTTCGCGTCGACGCCCAGCGTGGGTTCATCGGCAATGAGAAGAGTCGGATCGAGCATCAGCGAGCGCATGACTGCAACTCTCTGACGCTGCCCCTTTGAAAGCTCGTAGGGGTACTCCTGCAGCTTGCTGAGTGGCAGGGCGACGATGTCCATCATCTCAGCAATGCGCTCGCCAAGCGCGTCCCGGTCAAAGCGTTTGCTGCGCTCGACGATGGGTTCGAACAGGATGTCTCCCACGTTGAGCTCGGGCGTCAGCGTTGCGCCCGCATCCTGCGCCAAATGGCCAATGTAGGTCGTAAGTCTTGCGCGGGTCCGACGGCCAAGTCCCCGCATCGGCGTGTCGAGCACAGTAGCTTCTCCGCCGGTGAGCTTTATCCTGGCCGCCTTCTCCCCCGCGTCGGGGCCACGGCCGGCAAGAAACTTCGCGAGTGTTGACTTGCCGGATCCGCTCTCTCCGAGGAGCGCCACGACATCGCCACGAGGAACGTCGAACGACATACCCTCGACAGCCTGGAACTCCCGTCCCCCAGCGTGCGCTGGATACCCGAGCGAAAGGTCTGAGACCCTGATTGTCGGGTCCGCCTCAAGTCTGGGGTGTGCCATGCGTGTCTTCCTCAATCTTCTTCTTCGCCACGGTTAATTGGCTTCGTACGTAAAAAGCCTAGGGCATTCACTTTGCCGCCCCGGGTGATCAGTCGGTGCGTTGCAGGATCTGGTGAAGTTACTCCTCGCGCAAGCCGCGTCGGGCGGCCTCAAGTGCGACAAGCTGTTCCTGGATCCGACGGGAAGCTGGATCCGTGTGGTCACCGATGCGCTGCAAGCGAGCGAGTAGCTCAGACTTTAGGGCGATGAGATCCCGGTCAAGCAGCGATACGACGACGTCGCGGGCGTATGCAACCAGGAGATCCTCGTTTCGCTGCGGCATCGGGGCCATGGCGAGTTCGCGAATGAGCTCATGGTGACTCGCCGGGGCGGACGCCTGGATGGTTTCGAACCAGGCGTCGGAGCCGAGCTGTGGCAAGGCGGCGGCGAGGGCGTCGCGCACCACCCTCAGCTGTGGCTCGAATACCTGCGCGGTGACCGCCTGCTGCATAAGATCTGCGCCCACCGCGTTTCCCTGTTGAATCATCGCCATCAGCGCGTCACGTTCGAGCCAGGTGGTGGGGGAATTTTGCAACGAGCCGAGATTGATGCGTGGCGCCGCTGCTTCAGGGGTGGCGTAAGGCGATGGATCCTGAGCCTCTGCGCGTTGAGCTCGCGAGGGGCGGGAGCCGGGTTGCCGCGCGACCGCAGCTCAGCCTGCCGCACCGCCTGTTGCACCTCGACCAGCTCGGTGCCGAGCATGCGGGCGAGCTCACGGGCGTAGCCGGGGCGGAGGGAGGGATCCTTGATCTCTGCGATGATCGGAGCTGCTTCGCGCAGAGCCGACACCCGGCCCTCGACACTGTTGAGGTCGAAACGCTTGACCGCCTGCCGCAGTGCAAACTCGAAGAGGGGCACTTTGCGGGTGAAGAGATCTCGCACCGCCTCGTCGCCCCGATGCAGACGAAGGTCGCAGGGGTCGAAGCCTTCGGGAGCGACCGCGACGTAGGTCTGCGCGGTGAATCGGCGCTCCTCGCTGAAGGCTCTCAGGGCTGCTTTCTGTCCGGCCTCGTCGGGGTCAAAAGTGAAGATCACCTCAGAGGCGCTGTTGTCGCCCATGATCCGGCGCAGCACCGCGATGTGATCCTTGCCGAATGCGGTGCCACAAGTGGCGACCGCGGTTTCGATACCTGCGAGGTGGCACGCCATCACATCGGTGTAGCCCTCGACCACGACGGTCTGGTGCCCGCGAGAGATCGCTCGTTTGGCGACGTCAAGACCGTAGAGCACCTGCGATTTGTGGTAGACGGGAGACTCGGGGTGTTGAGGTACTTCGGTCCCTTGTCGTCCTCGTAAAGGTGCCGCGCGCCGAAGCCGAGGGTTTGGCCGCTCGTGTCACGGATCGGCCACACCAGCCTGCCTCGGAAGCGGTCATAGATGCCGCGCTGTCCCTCCGACACCAGTCCGGCGAGCGCAAGCTCCTGAGGCGTGAACCCCTGGGCCCGCAAGTGTTTGGTCAGTGAGTCCCAGCCGCGCGGAGCGTAGCCGACACCAAACCGGGCCCCCGCCGCCTCATCGAAACCGCGCTGCGTCAGGAAATCGCGGCCGGCTTTTGCTTCGTCGCTCGCGAGTTGGGAGGTGTAGTACTTCGCGGCAGCCTCGTTCGCCGCGAGCAGTCGGGCACGGTTCGGACCCTCCTCGCGCTGGAAATTGCCTTCTTCATATGTCAGCGTGTAGTGGATCCGCGCTGCGAGTCGCTCCACTGACTCGGCGAAGGTGAGATGATCCATGCGCTGCAGAAAGGTGAAGGCGTCCCCGGATTCGCCGCAGCCGAAGCAATGGTAGTAACCGAGGGCCGGCCGCACGTGGAAGCTGGGACTTCGCTCGTCATGGAAAGGGCACAGGCCTTTCATTGAGTCGATTCCTGCGTTCTTGAGAGTGACGTAGTCCCCCACGAGATCGGCCAAGTTTGAGCGACGCTTCACTTCCTCTACGTCACTCGCACGAATCCGACCAGCCATAAATGATGAGTCTACAGCGGCCGCCAATTTGTCGTCTGCGCGAGTTAAGCGAGAACGCAGGGAGGTCCGGAATAGACTACGTGAAGATGTAACTCCGCCTCAGAAAAGAAATGACAGGTCTTTGCCAGAACTAGTAGTGCTCCTTGGTGATGATGGAAACGTGATCGGCGAGTGTGAAAAATCGCTCGTGCACGGAACGAACACTCCCTTGCATCGCGCATTCTCCTGCTATCTTTTCAACGATCGCGGAGAAGTGCTTGTGACGCGGCGGGCGCTGTCAAAGCTCACCTGGCCGGGAGTGTGGACCAACAGCTTTTGCGGTCATCCCGCCCCCGGTGAAACGTTTGAAGAAGCTATTTCGCGCCGCGCCGCACAGGAGTTGGGTGCGATCGTCACCGACATCACGGTTGCGATCCCCGGCTTCCGCTATCGCGCCGTGGACGCGAGTGGCGTCGTTGAAAACGAGATTTGCCCGGTGTACACCGCGCGCCTTGAAGGGGCGTTGGATCCTGCTCCCAGCGAAGTTGCGGAGTGGAGCTGGGTGTCGCAGGAGTCGCTGATCTCCTCTCGCGCTCACACACCCTTCGTTTTCAGTCCGTGGATGAATGAGCAACTGTCGCAGCTCATAGAGAGCGGACGAATCAGTTCGGAGAACCGAGCATGAGGGAAAATACTGTAGCCCAGTTGAAGCGTGCGGCCTCGGCGGAGGCCATCGAGACCGAGTTGCAACGACAGCTCGCCGTCTATTCTCAGCACTCCACCGCCTACGGCGCGCACTTTGCCGAGCTGTGGGAGATTACTTCCGAGTGCATACTCGGCGGGAAACTGATTCGTCCGAGGCTCTTGATCGGTGCGTTTGACGCCTTGGCGAATTCCCAGGCAGAAACACCCCCCGTGTCGCGTGATGCTGTGATCCGGATCGCGGCCGCGACGGAACTCCTGCATTACTCATTCCTGCTGCACGATGACGTCATTGATGGGGACCTGTTCCGACGCGGGCGGCCGAATTTGATCGGTACGCTCCTGCAGGTGCGTCGTCCAGAACCGCTGTGTGCGAGCGATGCTGTGCTGGCGCAGGATGAAGCCGGGGAGCAACGCGGACCGCTTCACTGGGCGCGAACAAGCGGGATACTGATGGGCGACCTCCTGCTGTCCGCTACGCACCAGATTTTCGCACGGGAGGCGCTCCCTGAGGAGATCCGCATCCGCTTGCTCGACATTCTCGACCACACCATCACGGAGTCTGTGGTCGGTGAGCATCTCGATGTCGGGCTGAGTGACGGCCTGGTGCCGGCGGATCTCGACACGGTGCTCAACATGAGCAGACTCAAGACCGCGACGTACACCTTTGAATTGCCTCTGCGCGCCGCCTTGGTCCTCGCGGGAGCAAGCGCGCGCGCTGAGATGGTGGTTGGCATGGTCGGACGCCATCTCGGGATCGCGTTCCAGTTGCAAGACGATCTGCTATCAACCTTTGGTGACGCGACAGAGCACGGGAAAGACATGTTCTCGGACTTGCGCGAGGGTAAAGAAACGGTGATCATCGCCTACGCACGGATGTCAGAGGCCTGGCCCAGCATTGAGCCCTACCACGGCCGCGCCAATCTGACGGAAGAAGACGGAGTATTCGCCCGAAAGCTGCTCATCGAGTGTGGCGCCGAGGGATTTATTCGCTCGTTGATCGACGAGCAGATCCGGACCTGTATCGAGTTTCTTGCGCAGCCTGACCACCAGTTGCCGGTCGAGGTTATCCGCTACATCGAGGATCTCGTGGCATCGCTTGAGGAACGCCGCTCATGACGCCCTCACTTGATTCCCTCAGCACGCTCGAAAGATACACGGTCGCGTCAGAGCGATCAGCGCAACAGATCATCGGCGCTTACTCAAGCTCCTTTGGTGCCGCAACGCGCCTTCTGGGCCCTCGGCACCGGCGCCACGTGCGAAACATCTATGCGCTGGTGAGGGTCGCCGATGAGCTCGTCGACGGAGCGACTTCTGAGGCGGGTTTCACGCTCGAAGCGCAGCGGGCCGCGCTCAATGAACTCGAAGGGGAAACCGATGCCGCGGTCTTGCGCGGCTACAGCAGCAATCCGATCGTGCACGCTTTCGCTGCGACAGCGCGGGAATCCGGGATCGGTACCGAATTGACCACCCCCTTCTTCGCCTCCATGCGCGCGGATCTGGGCGAACCCCAGACCGAAGCTGTCTCGGCGAGCGATCTGCTCCGCTTCGGCACAGAGGCCCACGCGAGCTACGTGTATGGATCGGCGGAGGTGATCGGACTGATGTGTCTGCGGGTCTTTACGCGCGATGAGCGCTTGAACGCTGACGAGACCGAGGTGCTTGAGCACGGCGCGAGGCGTCTCGGGGCCGCCTTCCAGAACGTCAATTTTTTGCGCGATCTGGCGGACGACACCGCTCGCCTAGGTCGCAGTTATCTCAGCGTTGAGGGTCGCATCGATCGGGCGCAGCAGCAGCGGTGGGTCGTGACGATTCGCGAGCAGATCGCGGACGCGCGCGCATCAATTCCGCTTCTTCCTCGCGACGCGCGGATCGCGGTGGGAACGGCGCTGCGATTGTTTGAACGGTTGAATGATCGGCTCGAACGCACAGACGCCGAAAAGCTGTACTCGCAGCGGGTGCGGATCCCCGGTCCCGAAAAGCTGTTGCTGCTCGCGCAGGCGGCAATCGAGTTTCGAAAGTGACACTTAGGCACCAGAACGAAGGAAGACAATGACTCGGACGGTAGTGATTGGCGGCGGGATCGCCGGACTCGCGACGGCGACTCTTTTGGCGCGTGAGGGGCACGAAGTACGGCTGTTCGAACGAAACACGCGGCTCGGCGGCAGAGCGGGTGTGCTTCGGCGCGACGGATACCGCTTTGAAACGGGCCCCTCCTGGTATTTGATGCCACGCATTTTTGATCACTATTTTGAGCTTCTCGGCACGAGCACCCGCGAACAGCTGGATCTTGTCACTCTTGATCCCGGGTATCAGGTGTTTCGCGCGCCCGGCGGAGCAGAATCGGATCCTGTTGCGGTGCCTTATGGTGCTGAACGGGTGGCTGAACTCTTTGAAGAGCTCGAACCCGGC
Source organism: Leucobacter insecticola (assembly GCF_011382965.1). Classification (NCBI taxonomy): domain Bacteria; kingdom Bacillati; phylum Actinomycetota; class Actinomycetes; order Micrococcales; family Microbacteriaceae; genus Leucobacter; species Leucobacter insecticola. The sequence continues at coordinate 1,975,415 of NZ_CP049934.1, forward strand.
AGCGCCCCGATCCTACGCAGGTACCTGGCCTCTGCTGCGCACGCGACGGACCTCGCTGAGCGGCACTTCCTCTACAACCCTTTCACCAAGTGGAGCACCCTCACCGCGGCTGAGGTGGTGCGGGCACTCCCGCAACTCGCATCGCTGCTGGGAACCTCGTTGCAGAAGTTTGTGAGCCGGCAGTTTCAGCACCCAGTGCTCCGTCAAGTCCTCGGATATCCGGCAGTGTTTCTGGGCACCGATCCGCGTCGCGCACCCGCTATGTACCACCTCATGAGCACGCTCGACCTCGATGAGGGGGTGCAGTATCCGATGGGCGGCTTTTGGGGCCTCGTTGAAAGAATCGCAAGTCTCGCGATTGAATCGGGGGTGCACGTCGTCACAGAAGCAGAGGTGACGCGGATCCTGACGACCCAGGCCGGTCGTAAGCAACGTGTGAGCGGTATTGAGTGGCGTGATGCTGCAGGTGAAATCTTTACGGAGCCGGCGGACATCGTGGTGTCGGGGGCGGACTTGCATCACACGGAGACGGTGCTGCTTGATGCTTCGGCCCGAAGCTACCCGGAATCGTGGTGGAAAGGCAAGGAGAGCGGTCCCGGCGGTGTGATCGCGCTGCTCGGCGTGTCGGGTAAGTTACCCCAGCTTGGCCACCACTCACTCTTCTTTACGAGCGATTGGGATGCGAACTTTGATGCCATCTTTGGTGAGCGGCCGTCGGTACCGGATCCCGCATCACTCTACGTGTGCAAGCCGAGTGCAACAGAGGCCGAAGTTGCGCCAGAGGGAGACGAGAACCTGTTCGTGTTGATCCCGGTTCCCGCGGATCCCGAAATCGGCAGAGGTGGCGCCGATGGCGAGGGCGACCCGGCAGTGGAGCGCGCGGTGGACGCGGCAATCGATCAGATATCCGCATGGGCGAATATCCCAGATCTTCGCGAGCGCATCGTGGTGCGGGAGACGATCGGGCCGGCGGATTTTGTCGATGACTATTCGTCTTGGCGCGGCGGCATGCTGGGGCCAGCGCACACACTCCGACAGAGCGCGATGTTTCGCCCGCAAAACGCTTCGAAACGCGTCGCCGGACTCTTCTACGCGGGAGCGACAACCTCGCCGGGGGTTGGAGTCCCGATGTGTTTGATCAGCGCGGAGCTTGTACTGAAGCGAATCCGAGGCGACCGTACAGCTGGCCCCTGAAAGCCCCGATTGCCCGGAACACACCCCGGGGGTCGTAGTGTCGTACCTGTATCTCGCGTGTTTGCTCGGGGGCATCGTGTGCATGCTCCTGCTCGACCTACGGTTTCGGCTGTTCTTCTGGAAGAGCCCGGCATCCGCCGCGCTCGTCACTCTCGCTGGCGTCACCTTTTTGTTGCTGTGGGATGCAGCCGGAATCGCCACCGGGATCTTTTTGCGGGGAGACGCCACGATCGCTTCAGGGATCGTGCTGGCACCTGAAATGCCGCTGGAGGAACCCGTGTTTCTCCTCTTTCTGGTGCTCTGCGCGATGATTCTCTACACCGGAGCTACCAGGCTGCTGGGAAAATGGACCCGCAAGACGGATGACGAAACCCCACCGGAGCCTGAGATCACATGAGATACCTGCTTCTGACCCTGCTGTTTATGGGTGTTGCCATCGTTGCCGCCGCCGTACTGAGTCGTCTCGGCGGGCGAGGCTGGCGCGTTGAATGGCGCGCTTCTGTGATGGCTGCAGCGGTTCTCGTGTTGCTCACCGCGGTGTTTGACAGCTTGATGATCGCAAGCGGCCTCTTTAGCTACACGGCGGAACACATTTCCGGTATCACCATCGGCCTCGCGCCGATTGAAGATTTTGCCTATCCCATTGCGATTATCATTGCGCTGCCAGTGTTTTGGGAGTTGTTGAACCGCCGAGCTGCTGTCCCGGTCCGCAGATTGTTGCGGGAGGCATTTGTCGCCTCCCGGCCGGTAAGTTGGATCAACACCGCGTTCCCCTTCGCCGCCGCATACTTCTTGACTACCCGCGAAATTGACTGGGTGCTCGTGGTGGGTGCGCTCTACTACCTAATCCCCTACAACCTCGCGATGTACGGCATCAATGATGTGTTTGATTACGCTTCTGACATCAATAACCCGCGCAAGGGCGGCATTGAGGGCGCGCTCCTGCAGCCCCAGTTCCATCGCCCGATGCTGCAATTGGCGGCATGGTCGAACATTCCTTTTCTGCTCGTGCTGGCCGCCGTTGGCGGTCCTGCCAGTTGGGGCCCGCTCCTCGTCAGTACCTTCGCCGTCATTGCTTACTCAGCAGCCGGACTGCGCTTCAAGGAACGCCCGGTACTTGATTCGATCACCTCGAGTACTCACTTTGTGAGCCCTGCGGTTGTGGGACTCGCGCTCACCGGAGCTGCCTGGCAGCCGAGCACCATACTCCTGCTCGCAGCCTTCTTCCTGTGGGGCATGGCCGCACACGCCTTCGGGGCTGTTCAAGATATTCAGCCCGATCGCGCGGCCGGTATCGGGTCCATCGCCACAGTGTTCGGAGCGCGCGCCACCGTGTGGATCGCCCTCGTGCTGTGGACGCTCGCCGGCGTGCTCATGCTGTTCACACCCTGGCCGGGCCCGCTCGCCGCCGCGATCGTGATCCCCTATCTCGTCAACTGCGCACCCTGGGCGCGGGTCACCGACGACACCGCAGCCGGGAGCAATCGCGCCTGGCGTCGATTTATCTGGTTGAACTACGGCGCGGGCTTCATCGCAACGATGATCATGATCCTGTGGTGGAACTCTTAGGGGATTCGGGGCGCTATACGAGCGGGACATCGCAGAGGCGCTTGTGCCACGCGATCGCAGATTGATCCGTGAGCGTGGCAACCTGATCCACCACTGCGCGTTTCGCTTCCGCTTCGTTTGCAGCCGCGAGGTAGTCGGCTGCAAAGGGCGGTTCAAGCTCCGCAGGGCCAAACTCCCACAGCGTTTGCAGGAGTTCGAGCAGAAGCTCTCGTTGCCGACGATAGGTGGGTTGCCTGCGCCCGCTCGCCATCACAAACGCAGCGACGATCCCCTTCAACACCGCAATCTCGGCACGCACGCTGCGCGGCACCACAATGCCTGCTCCGTACCGAGCAAGCGGCTGGCCATCGGCCATCTCAAGGGTGTCGTGGATCGCAGACCGAGCGAAACGACCGATCATGTCGCTCGTAAAGTTCTTCAGCTGCGCTTGGTGCTGCCTGGAGCCATTCCAGCGGGTGAGCCAGGTGGGCTGCGCGGCGATGCGATTGTAAGCCTCGCCGAGCTCGTCGGCCGAGAATCTTCCCCCGGCCCACTCCGACACGGCTCGGATCAAGCTTTCGTGACCGGAGCGCGCCGTCAGGATCTCGGGATCGATGAACTCGCTCACCACCGCGTCTTCAAAGTCGTGCACGGAATACGCGATGTCATCGGCCAGATCCATCGCCTGCGCCTCCGCGCACTTGACCTGTGGGGGCGCGCCAGCGCGGAGCCAGTTGAACACGGGCGCATCATCCGAGAAGTAGCCAAACTTCGTGCTGCCGGGTGCTGCTTCGGCGAGGCTCCACGGATACTTGCAACTCGCATCGAGCGTTGCCCGCGTCAGATTCATGCCGACGCTCTGGCCGTCAGGGGTAAACCGCTTCGGCTCTAAGCGCGTGAGCACACGGAGTGTCTGTGCGTTGCCTTCGAAACCGCCGGCGTCTGCAGCCCACTCATTCAGCGCCCGTTCACCGTTGTGTCCGAACGGTGGGTGCCCAAGATCGTGTGCGAGACAGGCCGTATCGACAACATCCTGTGCGAGGCCGAGTGACACGGCGAGCTCGCGGCCAATCTGCGCCACCTCGAGCGAGTGGGTGAGGCGATTGCGAGCGAAATCGATGCCGGCCGTTGGGCTGAGAACCTGGGTTTTTGCAGCCAGCCGCCGCCAACCGCTCGAATGCAGTACGCGAGCGCGATCGCGTGCAAAATCGCTCCGTGCCGAAGCCGTGTTGTCGGTGCCCCGTTCCTCAGGCAGGAATCGCTCCGCATCCGCCGCGGTATAGCCCTCCGGAAGCTGCGCAGCCGCGCCGCGGTCGCTACCCACCTGAATCGTCCCTCTCAGCTTCGGCGAGCTCGGAGTAGTCGATGCTATCGCTCGTGCGACTTTCGAGCCAGCCGTGCGGCAGAATCGGCCGTTTCGGGCTGCCGGCGCGACCGCGCGGGCCTTCGGCACCCTCACCCGGATAGGGCAACGAGGGATCCATTGTGGCAAAAATCTCGTCCATCTGCTCCAGGGACTCGACCGTGGCGAGTGCCCGCCTGGTGTCTCCGCCCACTCCGTAGCCCTTGTAGTACCAGGCGACGTGCTTGCGAATGTCGCGGCAGGCGCGATCCTCTTCGCCGTCGAAGAACTCGATCATAAGCTCGGTGTGGCGGCGCATGGCTTCCATCACGAAGCCGAGCGGTGGTTTCGCGGTGGCCGCACGCGCCTCATCCCAGCTGATCTCGCCCTTCTCCGCACGGAACGCGGCGGCAAGATCTCCGAACAGCCACGGGCGACCGAGGCAGCCACGCCCAACAACCACGCCGTCGCAGCCGGTTTCTCTGACCATTCGGATCGCGTCATCCGCAGACCAAATATCGCCGTTGCCGAGGATCGGCACGCTTGAGATGGTTTCCTTCAGCGTCGCAATCGACGACCAATCGGCCTGGCCCGAATAGAACTCGTTGGCGGTACGACCGTGCAGGGCGATGGCAGCGACTCCCGCCCCTCCGCGGCCTTGGCCGCATCGAGGTAGGTGAGGTGATCAGCGTCGATGCCCTTGCGCATCTTGATCGTGAGGGGGATCTCCCCCGCGGCCTTGACCGCGCCCTCCACGATCGCGCGGAACAAGTCGCTCTTCCAGGGCAGCGCCGATCCGCCGCCCTTGCGGGTCACCTTGGGGACCGGGCAGCCGAAGTTCAAATCAATGTGGTCCGCGAGATTCTCGCCGACCAAGAACCGGACAGCCTCCGAGACGGTCTGCGGATCGACCCCGTAGAGCTGGATTGAGCGCGGCGTCTCGCTCTCATGGTGCTTGATGAGACGTAACGAACCCGGGGTTCGCTCAACGAGCGCGCGACTCGTGATCATCTCTGAGACGTACAGGCCGGCACCGTACTCGCGGCAGAGGCGACGAAACGCTGTGTTCGTGATCCCCGCCATGGGGGCGAGCACCACGGGCACGTCGAGTTCGAGCGGGCCGATGCGCAGGCGGTCGCCGGTAAAAGTCTGGGTGTTCATATCCGGTCTATTCTCGCAGATCGATCGCGGTGACGTGATCCTCCCCCGTCATTGTGGGTACTTCCTCAGTGTCATTCTGCGCAAGCGCAGCGCAGTCGCAGAATCCTCGCCCTATAAGACTGCAACTTCTCACCGGAAACTCAGCGTTTCCAAACGAGGATCCTGTGACTCCGGGCGATGCCCTCAGCGCAGGATGACGTGGGGCGGCTCAGGATCCCGTGCCCGGACGATCAACCGCGCCACCAAAGCGGCGATCCCGAGCATGAAACATTTGGATCGCACGCCACAGATCCGCTCGTCCAAAATCCGGCCACAGCGTGTCGAGGAACACCATCTCGGCGTAGGCGGACTGCCACAGCATGAAGTTGCTGGTGCGCTGCTCGCCCGAGCTGCGCAAGAATAGATCGACGTCGGGGAGCTCGGGAACGTAGAGGTGACGTTCGATCGTGCGCTCGCTGATCCCATTCGGGGAGAGCCTGCCCGCGCGCACTTCCCGCGCAATCTCGCGCACCGCATCGGTGATTTCGTTGCGGCCGCCGTAATTGACGCACATGGTGAGGGTGAGTCCGGTGTTTCTTGCGGTGCGTCGCTCGGAAGCCTGCAGTTCGTTGATGACGGAACCCCAGAGTTTCGGGCGTCGACCGGCCCACCGCATCCGCACGTTCCAGGCGTGGAGTTGTTCCCGACGGCGACGCAGAACATCCCGGTTGAAGCCCATCAGAAAGCGCACCTCATCGGGTGAACGCCGCCAGTTTTCGGTGGAGAAGGCGTAGACGCTGAGGTGACTTACTCCCGCCTGAATCGCGCCGGCGACCACATCGAGAAGCGCCTGCTCCCCCATGCGGTGCCCCTCGACACGCGACAGCCCGCGGCGATTCGCCCAGCGTCCGTTGCCGTCCATCACGATGGCGATATGTTTGGGGGCTGGGCCGTCAAAATGGGGCGGCTGTTCGCCGGTCCAGTCGACGGGCACCAGAGCGGTGGGTGCGTTGTGCATGGATGCCAGTTTATGCCCGCGGAGCACTGAAAGAGCGCAGCCCGCGCTCAAGGTGCCACTGCGTGTGGGCGGCGGCGATTCCCGCTGCCTGCCCGCGTTCGCGTTCTGTCGATTCGAGCGCGCGATCCCAGTCGCCCGAAAGCAGCGCTGCCAGAAGCTCGATGCTGCCCGGATCAAGCCGCGGGGAACCGGGCACTCGGCAGTTTTCGCAGACGACACCGCCCATTTGCACGGCGACGACGGTGTGCGGACCGGGCGCGCCACAGCGCACGCAGTGATCGAAGCCGGGGGTCCAGCCCGCCTGGCCCATAGCGCGCATCAGGTAGCCGTCGCGCACGAGTTCCGAGGGGATTCTGGCCGCGGCGAGCGTGCGCAGCGCGCCAACAAGCAAGGTGTACTGATCTCTGGATGGGCCGCCTTCTGCGATCCGCTCAGCGGTCTCGACCATCACATTACCCGCGCGGTAACGATCGTAATCGGCACTGATTTGAGGACCGTAGGCGCCCAACGTTTCTGCCTGCGTAATGGTGTCGAGCGTGCGGCCCTCGTAGCACTGAACGTCAGCGACCATGAAGGGTTCGAGCCTTGCGCCGAACTTCGAGGAGGTGCGGCGCACGCCTTTCGCGACGGCGCGTAAGAGTCCGCGACCGCGCGTCAGCATGGTGACGATGCGATCCGCCTCACCGAGTTTCTGCGTGCGGATCACCACACCTTCTTCTCGGTATAGTGGCATCTCTCCAGTATCTCACCGCGATACTGCCTAGCCTTGTAAGAGGGGATGCAAGAATAGACCAGTGCTTGACGAAACCTTTACCACTCCCCTCCCGGCCGATCTTGTCGCGGTGGGCGTGGGGAGCCTGCAAGGGGCGCTTTTTGCTGCGGGCTTTAAACGTATCGACCTACTTGGCGTCGCCATTATCGGTATTGCCTCGGGAATCGGCGGCGGGTTTCTGCGCGACATTCTTCTAGGGGTGACGCCCGCAGCGTTTTCAGACAACTTGTATCTGATCGTCGCGACCGGTGCGGCATTTCTTGGCATGCTGCTCCCCCGTTTGTTTCAACGACTAGACCCGCTCGTCACGTCGCTCGACGCGCTCAGTATCGGCATGTTTGGCGCGATTGGGGCGACAAAAGCGTTGGCAATGGGCATGCCGGTGGTGCCGGCCATATTCATCGGAACCGTTTCGGCGGTGGGCGGCGGAGTGCTGCGCGACGTCATGCTGAATATTCCGATCGCGCTCATGCACGTTGGCTCGCTGTATGCGTTCGCGAGCCTCGCGGGCGTTAGCGTGCTCATTGCGCTGTTGGCGCTTGGGGTGCCAGTCTTTGTTGCGGGACTTGTGTGCGTTGTGGTCACGGCGATCGTCAGGCTCCTCGCGGTGCGGTTCGGGTGGAGTCTCCCCGAGCAGCGTGCGCTCAGTCGCCTCAGACTTCGGCGTCAGCGTCAGGTCGAAGAAGCTATCGATGAGGCGCTACACACGGGCAGCATTTCGCTGCCGACCACTGATCCGAATCCTAGTGATCCTGAACGGAATGTGACGCCGTAGGGGTCTTCACCGGACCCGGCGTCGTGAATCGTTTCAGCAACGCACCAGCGCTTAAGCTGCGAAGTTCTCAGGGAACACTCTCTTCGTGAGCGCTTGGACCTCGTTGTTGATGCCGTGCACCGCAGATTCGACCTGCTCAAACCGCCTATCGACCTGCTCAAACCGCTTGTCGACCTGCTCAAACCGCTTGTCGACCTGCTCAAACCGCTTATCGATCTGCTCAAACCTCTTGTCGACCTGCTCAAACCTCTTGTCGACCTGCTCAAACCTCTCATCAACACGCTCAAAGCGCACCACCATTTCGGCTCTGAGACCATCGATCTTAGCGTCGACGCTCTTCTCAAGTCCGACGATCTTGGCGTCGACGTTCTTCTCGAGCCCGTCAATTTTGTCGTCGACGCGACGTTCAAGGTCAGTGATCCTCGTGTCGATACGCTGCCCGAGGCCGTCGATCTGGGCGGTGATGTTTCTTGTGAGGACCTGAACGAGAACTCCGATGAGGGCGAAAAATGCGGCACCCAAAACGCCGATGAGCGTCCAGACTTGCGGTTCCGTCACGTTGATCATGCCCCCTATTGTGCGCCAGTTGCACTCACATTGCCATAGCAATGCGGACTGAATCCGCAGTATCTCGAATCTGTGGATAACTGCGCCCGTGTTGCAGCAAAACATCGCATGTGAGCGGAGAAAGAATCGCGTTAGTCCTGAGAGGCGCTATCAGTGGCGCGGGCTTCGCCGGGTGCCCGACTTCTGTTCTGCCTCGCGCCACGCACGCTGTGCGGGCGTTTCTCCCGCGGGCGAAATCTTCCCGACGCGGTCGGCCGCACCGCCACGACCTAGATGCCAGGCGTGAGTGATCGCGAGCGCGAGGGCGTCTGCCGCGTCAGCGGGCTTTGGCGGAGCCCCGAGACGGAGAAGCCTGGTCACCATCGTCGTCACTTGGGCCTTATCCGCCGCCCCGTAACCGGTGACCTGAGACTTTACTTCGTTCGGAGTGTACAGGGCCACCGGGATCCCGCGCTGCTCAGCGAGGAACATCACGACGCCACTGATCTGTGCGACCCCCATCACGCTCGGCAGGTTCTGCTGCGCGAATACTCTCTCGAGGGCGATCGCGTCGGGCTTTTCCCCGTCAAGCAGGCGCTGGATCCCGGATCCCAGTTGCAGAAGCCGCGCGGGTGTACTTGCGTCTGCGGGGCTGCGCATCACCTCAACATGTTCGAAAGTGACGCGCCGCCCGGCATCGGTTGATACGATCCCGACCCCGAGGCGGGTCAGCCCCGGGTCGATACCGATGATGCGCATGTGCGGAACTACTCGTCCCCGGCCAGCTCCGCCTGCACCTCGGAGGTGAGATCAAAGTTCGAGTAGACGTTCTGCACATCGTCGCTGTCTTCGAGCGCATCGATAATCTGAAACACCTTGCGTGCCGTGGCGGCGTCAATCTCCACCTTCAGGCTCGGCACGAATTCTGCATCGGCTGCCTCATAATCGATGCCTGCATCGACGAGGGCAGTACGGGCCGCAACCAGCTCTGAGGCCTCTGTGATGACCTCGAAAGCTTCGCCGTTGGGGGTCAGATTGACCTCTTCTGCTCCGGCGTCGAGCACGGCGTCGAGCACATCGTCTTCGGTGGTGCCCTCAGCGGGAACCGTGATGACGCCCTTGCGGGCAAAGTTGTAGGCGACGCTGCCGGGATCGGCGAGAGTGCCACCGTTACGGCTGAGCGCGGTGCGTACCTCGGCGGCGGCGCGGTTCTTGTTGTCGGTGAGGCACTCGACCATGAGGGCGACGCCATTTGGTCCGTAGGCCTCGTACATGATGGTGAGGTACTCAACCGCGTCGCCGTCGATACCGGCTCCGCGCTTGATCGCGCGCTCAATGTTGTCTCCGGGAACGGAGTTCTTCTTTGCCTTGTGGACCGCATCGGCGAGCGTCGGGTTGCCGGCAAGATCGGCGCCGCCCATGCGCGCCGCGACCTCAATATTCTTGATGTACTTGGCAAACGCCTTCGCACGGCGACTGTCGATAATCGCCTTCTTGTGCTTTGTCGTTGCCCACTTGGAGTGACCTGACACGGGATCTGCCCCTTTTCTACGGTGTGTTGATTGCTGAAGTGAGTCTATCTGCAGGGTCGCGGAGAGGTCGCGGTGAAAGCCCTGCGATGCGAGGGTGCTAAGGGTGCGGCCAGGCCGCAGCAAAGGAGGCGCGTACATCACCGAGCAGCTGCGGGAGTGCCTTCGTCTTTGCGATGATCGGAAAGAAGTTTGAATCGGCAGCCCAGCGGGGCACGATGTGCTGATGCAGGTGCGCCGCGACTCCGGCCCCGGCGATCTCTCCCTGGTTCATGCCGATATTGAAACCCTGGCAGCCCATCACCTCGCGGGCGACTCGCATCGCCACCTGTGTCAGAGCCGCGACCTCCGCGACCTCTTCCCGCGTCGCCTCGTCATAAAGCGATACATGGCGATAGGGGCAGACCAACATGTGTCCGTTGTTGTAGGGAAACAGGTTGAGCAGCACATAGGCGGTCTCACCCCGGGCAACAATGAGCGCGTCTTCATCGCTGCGCTTTGGCGCCTCGCAGAAGGGGCAGTCAGTGTGGTCCGGTTGGTGGTGATCCGCGACGTAGACCATGCGATGTGGCACCCACAGTCGCGCCATACCATCGGGCTCCCCGACGGCGGCGGTGGTCTGAAGGCTCTCTACTCCGTCCACGCGGTCGACACCTGCTCGTGGGACTCGATCGACCTGACGATGCGTTCGATCGCCTCATTGATAGGCACACCGTTCAGCTGCGTGCCGTCACGGAAGCGGAAACTCACGGCGCCCGCCTCGCGATCCTCCTCACCCGCAATGAGCTGGAAGGGTACCTTGGCCTTCGTGTGGTTGCGGATCTTCTTCGGCATGCGGTCATCGCTGTGGTCGACCTCGGCGCGTACGCCGCGGTTACGCAATTGGGCAATGATCTCGTCAAGGTACTCGCCATAGTGCTCGGCGACGGGGATCCCGACCACCTGCACGGGCGAGAGCCACACGGGGAACGCTCCCGCGTAGTGCTCAAGCAGGATCGCGAAGAAGCGCTCGACCGAGCCGAGCAGTGCGCGGTGGATCATGATCGGCTGCTTGCGCGTGCCGTCGGCTGCCGCGTACTCGAGCTCAAAGAGTTCGGGCTGGTTGAAGTCGAGTTGCACGGTTGAAAGCTGCCAAGTGCGACCGATCGCGTCGCGAGCCTGCACCGAAATCTTCGGGCCGTAGAACGCCGCGCCGCCGGGATCGGCCACGAGTTCGAGGCCGGACTCCTCACCCACCTGGCGCAGCGTTTCCGTCGCGAGTTCCCACTGAGCGTCTGAGCCGACAGACTTTTCGGGATCCCGCGTTGACAGTTCAAGATAGAAGTCGTTGAGGCCGTAAGCGCGCAGCGTCGCAAACACGAACTCGAGCTGTCGCTTGATCTCTTCCTTCACCTGCTCATCCGTGACATAAATGTGCGCGTCATCCTGAGTCAGCCCGCGCACGCGGGTGAGGCCGGAGAGCGTACCGCTCTTTTCGTAGCGGTAGACCGTACCGAACTCGGCCAGACGCAGCGGCAATTCGCGATAGCTGCGAGCACGGGCGCGGAAGATCAGATTGTGGAACGGGCAGTTCATGGGCTTCAGGTAGTAATCTTGCCCCTGCTTCGTGACGTTCCCATCAGCGTCGACGACCTCGTCGAGGTGCATCGCCGGGAACATGCCGTCCTTATACCAGTTCAGGTGCTGACTGGTTTCAAAAAGGGTGCCCTTGGTGATGTGGGGGCTGTTGACGACCTCGTAGCCGTTGCGCAGCAGTTCGTCGCGCATGTACGACTCGATTTCGTGACGGATGATTCCGCCCTTGGGGTGGAAGACCGCGAGGCCAGAGCCAATTTCGTCGGGGAAGCTGAAGAGGTCCATCTCGACACCGAGCTTGCGGTGGTCGCGCTTGGCAGCCTCCTCCAAGCGGGTCTGGTACTCACGAAGTTCGTCCTTGGTCGGCCACGCGGTGCCGTAGATGCGCTGGAGCATCGGATTCGCCTCGCTGCCGCGCCAGTACGCGCCCGCGCTGCGCATCAGCGCCCAGCCGTTGCCGATCATGCGGGTGTTGGGCAGATGCGGGCCGCGGCAGAGATCCTTCCAGCAGACCTCGCCGGTCTTCGGATCGACGTTGTCGTAGATCGTGAGCTCGGCTCCACCGACTTCAACGTTCTCGTTGTCGGATCCTGTGACTTCATCGCCGCTGCCACCCTTGAGCCCGATCAATTCGAGCTTGTAGGGTTCGTTCGCGAGCTCGTCCCGTGCCTCATCCTCGGTGACGACACGGCGCACGAAGCGCTGCCCCTGCTTTACGATCTTCTGCATCTGGGACGAGATCGCCTTCAGATCCTCGGGTGTGAACGGCTCCGCGGGATCAAAGTCGTAGTAGAAGCCATCGGCGATGGGCGGGCCGATCCCGAGCTTGGTCTCGGGATTAATCGTCTGCACCGCTTGTGCCAGCACGTGCGCGGCCGAGTGGCGGAGGATGCTGAGGCCCTCATCGGAATCGATTGTGACCGGCTCGACAGTGTCGGACTCCGTCACCTCTGCGGCAAGATCGCGCAGTTCGCCATTGACGCGCATGGCGACAATCGAACGATCGGTAAACAGGGAGAATCCGTCTGCCACGTGGCACACTCCTTCACGGCGGAAAAGACGCGGCAATCAGAGAGGTCTCAGATCTACCAGCATCACAGGGAACGGTATCGATCTTACTGGGTTGTGTCGTCACTGAGCTCGCGAAGCGCCTTCGGCTTGCCGATCCTAAACCACAGCACACTCCCGATGATCGGCAGCAGCGCGCAGAGAATCGTCCACCACGCGCAGGTGAGCACGCTGAGCGCGGAGGCCACCTTGCTCAGCGAGAGCACCGCGAGCAAGGCCAGCCCAAAATGAACGGCGACGGTGACCGTCCACACGAATTCAAAGAGCGGAAACATATTGTGGGCGATACCGGACTCGAACCGATGACCTCTTCCGTGTGAAGGAAGCGCGCTACCAACTGCGCCAATCGCCCGTTTTGTTTGAGGAACCTTGCGGCACCGTGCTAACCGGATCGATCTTACATGGAACTGAAGGCGTAGAGGAAATCGAAGATCGCCAGTCGCTCACTCCTCCGGTTGGCTTGTCACCGGCGCGAGCTCACTATTGAGTTTTTCTTGAAGTTCGGTGCTCTGTTGGCTGAGCTTTTGGAGTTCTTCACGCATGGCGTTGTATCGGTCGATATCGGCCTGTAAGCCATCAAGCGTGCTCTGGATTGCCGCGCGCCGTTTGGCGAGCTCGTCGCGCATTCGATTGAACTCGGCGGGATTGTCAGAAAACTCGAAGTTTTCGTTTCGTCTACGAAGATCTGCCGCGTCGAGGTTGAACTGATGCACCGTGGCGTCGTACTCGGCGTTGCGCCGTTCAACATCCGCGCGAAGCGCCGTCATCTCGGTTTCAAGGGTCTTTGCTTGATCCTCGAGTTCGACAAACACTGCGTGAAACGACTCGAAATGATCAATCAGTGCATCGCGATTCTTAAACCAGTCCCCATATCGCTGCTCAAGCCAGCTTGGCAGATCCCGTACTTCGGTTCCCAGCACTGAATGAAGTTCATTCGCGAAAGCGGTAGCAGAGAGATGCGCATACACCGACATGCGCTCAACAAGCTCGGGGTGCTCAAGACTCAGCACGTCGTAGGCGGTCATGAGCCGCTCGGTCAGCGCTGCCCGCTCGCCGTCACTCAAACGGTCAAACGTGGCATGAAGGAGCTCGTGCGCGGCGGTGACCTCCACGATCCCGCCGATCCGAGGATCTGGAACGTCAAACAGGTGGATACGCTCCCCCGTATAGCAACCAAGCACATGCCCTTCTTCTGAATGATTAACACCCGAGCACTGTGCGTTGAAAAGCTGACTGCCGTCGACGGTGGGACGAGAGGCGAGGAACACCCGCTCACCCCTGTCCGTGAGCTGCAGAAAGTCCATAACTTCAATCGTGCGAGCAGAAGGATCAAAACCTAAAGCGCGGAAATGATCCTGAATATCTTGGCGAAAGGAAAAAGCAATGACCCCCGCAACGAGCACTGCGGTCGTGAGCAGGAACGCGATCGTGCGTTTCGCTCCTCTGCGCAGCCTCGTTCCCATGAACCTACAGTATCTGGGAGAGCAGCTGCGCGGCCAAAAAATGACGCTATCTGACTCACAAATTGGCGGCGCCGTTGTCATTGCGCCGTTTCGGCGCGCCCGAGTCACCCCGATTTGCGCGCTACCCGGAAACTCGCCTATAGTCGTTCGAGTACACGGCAACGTGAACAGTGCGGATGTGGCGCAGCGGTAGCGCATCACCTTGCCAAGGTGAGGGTCGCGAGTTCGAATCTCGTCATCCGCTCGAGTGGGTCGGCTTGCCGAACCACTAGTGGTGTCAACCACGTACGGTGGCGTGGCCGAGAGGCGAGGCAGCGGCCTGCAAAGCCGTATACACGGGTTCGAATCCCGTCGCCACCTCGCTTACAACTAAATAGCCTTTAACAGGCGCGATTGGCGCAGCGGTAGCGCGCTTCCCTGACACGGAAGAGGTCACTGGTTCGATCCCAGTATCGCGCACGACGAGACCCGGCTCACGCCGGGTCTTTTGCGTTGCGCGCAAGATACTGGGACCGAACCAGTGACCTTCGCAGATTCCGCAAACGCGATGCGTTTGCTCTGAGGAATCTGCGCTGGTTCGATCCCAGGCGGGTACGGCAGCGGCTTCGCTGCGCTCGCCTCGGGCTTGGAGTTCCCCAATCGTCCGGGCCCGACCCATGTCATCCTGCACGAAATGTTTGGGCAGAAAAGCGAAGCCTTTGTGCACATTTCGTGGTGGCGCTACAGCGCCAGAGTCGCAGGATCCTCGTGTTCGAACCTGGGCAGCCGCCACTTTGAAAAGCATCCGGCGTAGACTGCATTCATGAACTCGAATCTGGCTGAAGTGCTCGACGCTGCGCGTGCACTCTCGCGCGCCGAACGTGCCGAGGTTGCGCATGAGCTGATCGCGTCGCTTGAAACCACGAACGAGTACGACGAGGCCCGCTATTTTGAGCTCAAATCAGCTGTCGACAAAGGTATCGCCAGTTTGGATGCCGGCAGGGGAATCGAGCTTTCGGTCGACGAACTTGGAGACTACTTGGGTGAGCGTGGTCGCTTGGCAACTGAGCGTGCAGAAGTGAAACGCGCGTGATCTACAGGCTGCGACTTGGGGCGGATATTGAAAATGATGTTGATGACATTCTCGAGTGGCCAGTCTTCCGGTTCGGCGTCTCCGTCTGAGACGGCTACCAAGCACTCATCGGCGCAGCTTTCGCCAAAATTGTGTGTGATCCTGAGTTTCCGGGATCGCATGACCGACCTGACCTCGGACGAAGCGTATGTACGGCGCAGTTGAATACCTGCCGCGACGAAGTGAGTCCTGCTGTGCGGCGGATCGCGCATCCGCGACACTTTGTCGTTTATCGACAAGCCGGTGAGGTCATCGAGGTGGTTCGTATTCTGCATGAAGCGATGGATGTTTCTGCTCGGCTCATCTCTGAGTAGTAGGTGCTCGCGATCCTCAACCGAGATCGGAGCCCCTATAGGCTTGCCACCATGCGTGCATCAAAAGCGGTCGTAGGAATCGTAATCATGGGTAGCTTGGCGCTCACCGGCTGCCAAGCATCAACCTCAGCGACAGGTCCGAAACCAACTGAGTAAAGTCAAGTCCCGCCAGAAGGTACACAACCAATTGAGACCGAAGCGCCTGCGCCGGAGGCTCGAAAGCAAGCCGCATGGGAAGACCTCAACGGCGAATGGGTGAGCACTGACACCACCCGCGATGTGACAGCGACAATCGACCTACCTGGAACCTCTCAGCAGACGACGCAAGGGCGAGCCACTGGCTTCACCCTGTCATTCGCAGCCATGCAGGACGAATGCTTTGGGGGCACCGCGTCAACGCTCGAAGCTGACGGGAGTCCCAGCCCTTACGGAGGATACGCAGTCATTTACTGTCCGGCTGATGTTCCGCCGCCCGCCGGTGAAGACTTTGCCCGATTCCCGGGAGACGTCACCCAAGACCGTCTGCGGATGGGCGTCCAAATCGGGTATCCATTCCATAGGCAGTGAGCGTCTGACCAGCTCGCTGTTGCTGTCGCGTTTACTGTGACTCGATGACTCCTGGCATCGCTTTCTCCAAATTCCGCGGTGGCACTACAGTGCCAGAGTCGCGGGATCCTCGCTGTCCGACCGGAAGCCAGCAACTAACCGGCTCTGAAAGAACGAGGATTCTGCGACTCCGGGCTTCTCCCTACGCGCAGAATGACGGACGGGTCATTCGAGGTACCACCATCGAGACTGCCCTCCACCGCCAAAATGGCGGTTCCTGACCGCAGGATCGACGGTGAAACGCAGGCTCGACGGGGACTAGGGGTGGGTGTGTAGCCGTGCCAGGTGGCAGAAGGCCAGTCCAGAGTCGCGATCTGACACGTGGAAGAATCACTCAACCGAACGACATTGCCCCGAGGGGTATTCTTCCGAGTCATTCTCGACCCTGAACGGGCAAGTCGTTCGAGGTCGGTTCCCGCCATTGCCCCGTGGGGATCAGCTCGAAGTCGGTCTAAGAGGAAGTGGCTCGCTCCTGCACGGAAGACCAGAAAATCGACGATGAGACTGCGCTCGCTCAACAGGGGCCCTGAATTCGCGCTGAAACCTCTGCATTCGTTTCTCACACATGCGCACGAACATAACGCCAGCTCTAGGCTAGAAACACAAATGGTGGGCGTCAAGACACACCAGATTCAACGAAGGTATGGCCACGACGGACTAACCCTTCGCTGCAACCGAACGTGAGCCTGCCTCAGGCCCCAGACTCGTCGCGCAGCTCCCGCAGACGTCGCTCAATCTGCTGGGTGCGAGTCTTAGAGACTCCGGCGGCACGTGCGAAGTCCGTGAACTCGGCGACCGCCGCGGCGACCTCACGGAGCACCCGCGATGCACCCGGGACCCGATACCTGTCGGCGATCCCCAAGAGATCTGCGCGAGTGATCTGCGCGAACTTCCCGTTCACCCCCATCAAGTGCTGCGACGTCCAGAACCCTTGCGGGTTGTATGCGTAGCTGAGATCGTAGGCGGGTGAAAGCCGCCACGAACCTTCCTGCGAAAGGAGAAAAGCGTGGTTCTTCGTGTGGTCGTCATGGTTTGACCCCAGCACGTTGAAGACCATGCGCCGGAAGATCTGCTCGGCGGCTCCACTCTGAAGCTCCGCGTCGGCCTGAAAGAGCGATTCGTAGCCGTGCGTGACGCGCTGCCGGAAGTCGAGTCCGAGCAGATCGTTGAGGGACTGCAGGTGCAGCCGTTCGCCGTGAACACCCGGTCGGTCGAAGCGGCGGGTCATGAAGTGTGCCCGATCCGCCTCCTCGAGTAGCCGGCACTCCGCCATCTCGATACCCGCTTGCCGAGCCATGAGCGAATACGCATACTCGATGCGACCGAAGTCGCCGCCGGTGCCGAGTTCGCGGTCCTCCCCCACACCATCGAACTTGATGAGCCACTGCTCGAAGCCCTCGGGAGCGTCAATGCCGCCGACGCGCACCTCGCCGCTCTCGGGCTCGAACGCGATGATCGCCTTCGCCCGTGCGCCGCCGGCCGAAACACCCACAGAGAGGATCTCGTTCACGGTCTCGCTGCGCTGATCCTCTGCCAGAGACCCGCGGATCGCGCGCCTCGCTCCCTCAACGAGTTGCGCCATTTCGAGTGCGGTCGCCTCCAGCTTCGGCGACTGCGCGGGGTGAAAGGTGAGCGCACCCATCGCCCGCGTTCCGACATAGGCGAGCCGGTCGATGGGGCGCACATCTGCACGTTGCAGCCCCTCTCGAAGTAGCGCGGCAGTGATCACCGCGTTGCCGAAGTCGTCTGGCACCGATCCCGCGAGAAGTGGCGGCAGTCCGTGAAAGGTTTCGAGGGAAAGGCCGGGGAAGGTCCAGGTGCGTCTTCGGGGTGAGCGCGCCATGAGCAGAGGTGACAGCTCCGGCCCACGCCAGGCCCGGTTGTACTCAAACACCGCCAGCGGCGAGTCTGGGAGCTGCGTGACGGCGCCGACCAGGGACCCCCAAGCACGCACCTCAAGGACCTCGACTCGTCGAAACGTCATGCTCGCTCCCTTCGGGATCCCGATGCCCGCTTCGGTGGCGCGGAGTCGCGGGCAGCGCGCAGCATCGCCATGGGGCTGATGCCCGGATCCGGGCTCAACTCTTCGAGCCACTCTTCAAGCCCGAGTGCGCGAACGACACGCACAAGCGTGCGGAGGGTGGATCCTCTTCCCGCTTCGAGATTCTTAAGCGCCCCGAGCGCCACATTTGCGCGCTCGGCGAGTTGCGCCTGCGAGGAGTTCTCTTCGAGTCGTGCTCGGCGCACCTGTTGCCCAATGTGCGCCTCCCACTGCTCAGACTCCCATGCCTTAGCCGTGGTCACTTTTGTGTCCATATAGAGAGAATATCACCCTTATAGTCATAAAAGTGGCTAATCCTCAACAGGGGCGGTAGCTCGTATCTCACTGTAGGCGGCGAGAGCGGCGACGCGGGTCTCGCGGAGATCCACAATCGGAGCAGGATAGCCGGAGCCGAAGAGGTCATCGGCAGAGCCTCCATGACGAAGCTCCGGGATCCATTTCCCCACATACTCCCCCAGCGGATCGAACTTCTTCGCCTGCGTCTCCGGGTTGAACACGCGAAAGTAGGGTGCCGCATCGACACCGCTGCCCGCGACCCACTGCCAGTTTCCCGGGTTGCTCGCCTCATCGGCGTCGACGAGCGTGTCCCAGAACCAGGCCTCCCCGATCCGCCAATCGACGAGCAGATTCTTCACCAAGAAGCTCGCCGCCACCATTCTGACCCTGTTGTGCATGATCCCGGTGTGCCAGAGTTCACGCATCCCCGCGTCGACAAGCGGGATCCCGGTCTGGCCTTGCTGCCACGCACGCAGCGCCTCCGGCTCAGGCTCCCGCCAAGGAAACGCATCAAACTCGGGCCGGACATTTCGTTCCCGCAGGCCGGGCGTGTGGAACAGGATGCTTGCGTTGAACTCCCGCCAACCCACCTCGCTCAAGAACTTGGCTGCGTTCTCGCAAAACTGTGCCTCACCAGCCCGCGTATGAGTCGCAGCATTCACGGCATGCCAGACCTGAAACGGACTGATTTCCCCGAATCTGAGATGCGGACTGAGCACTGAATTCACGGGCTCCGCTGGTTCGTCACGGCGATGGTAGTGACTGAGGCCTTGGTGTACGAACGCAGCCAATCGATCCTGCGCCCCCTGCTCCCCGGCTGCCAGGTCGCGCGAAAGCCTGCCGCCCAGTCGGGATCACGAGGCAGCAAGTTCCATGATGCGAGCTCATCGCTGGCAATCTGGACGGCTGGCGAGGAGAGCCGGGTCGGCGCAGGATATGGTGCTCGCGGATGCGGCAGCGAAAGACACGCCCGCCAATACGGCGTGAATACTCGAAATGGAGTACCGGACCCCGTGCTCACCGTCCAGGGTTCATTCAACAGGTTGGCGTGGAAACTTCGAACCTCAATTCCTGCGGCACGCAGCTGAGACTTCAGCGTCGAATCTACGGCACGAGCGTTGGTGTACCTCCGATTCCAGTACACCCCCGTCGCACCAATCTCACGGACGAGTTCGGGAATTATGCTCGCCGCGTCACCCCGCCGCAGGATCAGTTCGCCCCCGAGAGCGCGCAATTGTTCGGCGAGAGCCGCGAGTGAATGGTGTAACCACCAGCGGGCGGCGCCTCCGAGAGGCCTCGGCGCGCGCAAGTCGGGCGTCCATGCTGCTTCAGGATCGCCGGATCCTGAAGCACGCTCCACCGCATGGTCGGTAGCGTCCAGCTCTTCGAGCACGTAGACCACCACGGTCGAGCCGTGTGCGCCCGCGGCATCTAGCCCGGCGAGCAGCGCCGGATTGTCCTCAAGCCTCAGGTCGTTGCGCAGCCACACCAGAGTCAGCGGGGGCGTACCGGATCCGCTCACTGTTTACTCACGCCGGCTGCTTGGATGATTCGATTTGCCATACCACTAAAGATAATGCCGTGGAAAGGGAGCACCGCGTACCAGTACAGTCTGCCGAGCAATCCACGTGGAAAGAATACGGCCCGTTGCTCGTAGCGGCATCCCTGACCGTCTGCGCCGGGAATCGCGCGCATTTCGAGCCATGCTCGCCCCGGAACCTTCATCTCGGCCCGCAACCGCAGAAGTTGCCCACGCTCAAGGCCTTCCACGCGCCAAAAGTCAAGAGCCTCCCCCACGAGCAGCGAGTCAGGATCGCGGCGTCCCCGCCGCAGTCCAACCCCGCCGACAAACTTGTCCATCCAGCCCCGAACCGCCCAGGCAAGTGGAAACGAGTACCAGCCGCGCTCACCACCAATGCCCTCGATGACCCGCCAGAGTTGCGCGGTCGACGCAGCACACTCTCGGCTGCGAACATCCGTGTAGACGCGATGCCCCGCCCATTCAGGATCGCTCGGCAGCGGATCACTCGGAGCGCCAGCCACCGATGCGTTCTGCCAGCTTGTGACGACCTGGCCGTCGCGCATCTTGCCGAGCGCGAGGCTCACTGCATCGCGATAACCGGTCAGGCCGCCTTCCGGTTCCGGGATCAAGGAGGTAATGTCATGCTCACGCACCACGCAGTCGTGCTGCAGCGATTCGACGAGCGGGCCTGCGAGACTGTACGGGATTGGCGTCACGATGTTCACCCAGTGGGCCGCGAGCCGGGGAGTGAGCACCGGGAGCGCGAGGATCCTGCGTTTGGGAAGTCCAGCTGCCGCGGCATATCCATTCATGACATCCGCATAACTGAGCACATCGGGCCCACCAATGTCGAAGGTGCGATTGCTCAGAGGATCCAGCTCGAGAGCGTGTAAGAGGTAGTGAAGAACGTCTCGGACCGCAATTGGTTGCACCAAATTTTTGACCCACCGCGGGGCAGGCATCCACGGCAGCACCTCCGTCAGATGCCGGATCATTTCGAACGACGCGGATCCCGAACCGATGACCACTCCCGCCTGCAAGACCACGGAGGGTACCGAAGAACTGAGGAACACCTCGCCTACAGCCGCGCGCGAGGTCAAATGCTGGGACAAATCGCCATCCGGGTGCAACCCGCTGAGATACACGATCCTTCCTATACCCGAGCTCTCCGCGGCCGTCACAAAGTTCCTGGCGCACTCCTCTTCAATACCGGAAAAGGTCTTGCGGCTCGCGCCGGGACCCATCGAGTGAACGAGATAGTACGCCGCATCAACCCCTGCGCAAGCTGGCAACAGGCGAGCGGTGTCGCGCAGGTCTCCTTCACAGACTTCCACCTGATTGATCCAGGGCACATCTCGAAGTCGACTGGAATCACGAACCAGCACGCGCACCCGATAGCCCGCCTCAAGCAGAAGTGGGACCAGACGACCACCAATGTATCCGCTCGCTCCCGTCACCAATACCCGCGGCGGGAGTGCACCTTTTGTCGAGTTCATGCTCGAAGTGTAGGGCGTATTCAGCCCTGAAAAAAGGGGGTAATGCTGCGAGTTAGACCACTACTTCGCTGGAGGTCAACGCGTTCAGTCGCGACATACAGCGGAGGTATTTCTTGCGGTATCCGCCGTCGAGCATCCCGCCACCGAACACGCTCGTAAGCGGCACTCCAGTCGCTCGGATCGGGATCTGTGCGTCGTACACACGGTCGATGAAGGCGACGAGGCGCAGCGCTGCGGACTGGTCTGTCAGCTCGCGCACCTCGCGGAGCCCGATCGACTGCACACCGTCGAGCATGCCGACGTAACTTGAAGGATGCACGGTTGCCAGGTGCGACACGAGATCTGTGAAGTCGTCGTCGGTCATGCGCTCACCGGAAGCCACCACGTCTGCAAGGGCGAAGCGGTAGGCGTCATCAGAGAGTGTCACGGCCTCCCCCACGAGGTCGCGCTGACGGTAATCGACCCCGTCGATGCGGATCGTGGTGAAGCGATCAGACATGGCCTGAATCTCACGCATGAAATCGGCTGCGGCGAAGCGGCCCTCGCCGAGGGCGTTCGGCGGTGTGTTTGAGGTTGCAACGATACGGGAACCGCTGGACGTGAGATCCTTGATCAGCCGGGTCATGAGCATTGTGTCGCCCGGATCATCGAGCTCAAACTCGTCGATGCAGATCAGTCGGGCACCCTGTAGGACGCCGACGGCGCCGTCGTAGCCGAGTGCTCCGACGAGAGCGGTGTACTCGATGAAGGTGCCGAAGTATTTGCGCCCCGCGGTCGCGTGCCAAGTGGCGGCGAGCAGGTGCGTCTTCCCGACGCCAAAGCCCCCGTCAAGGTAGACGCCCGGTCGTCTCGGCGCCGCTGTCTGGGGCTCCGCCTGCTTCTTGCGTCCGAACCCAAAGAGACCGCCGCGGGACACCGGAGCTTCTGGCTCAGCGAAGGCGCGCAATACATCGCGGGCCTCGGCCTGAGAAGAATACTCGGGGTCGGGTCGATACGAGTCGAAGCTTGCGTGATCGAATTGGCGTGGAGGCACGAGGGTTGCAACAAGTTCAGTACCGGAGATGCTGGGGCTTCGGTCGACGAGTCGCGCGGCGCTGTGCTGAGTATCGTGAGGCATCCTTCCCAGTTTAGCTGCACCGCCCGCGGCGCCGTTGTCGACGCTCTCCGGCGTGGCAACCGCAACTCCTGCATGGCGAACTCTAGTGTTCCCTGTGTGATGGCAACGATCGCAGGGCAACCTTCTGAGTTCTTGGCTGCTGTGGAGCAACTTCGCGGCGCCAGGCTGAGAAGCGAGCTGCGCTCTCGTGAGATTCCAGCCCCAGAGCGAATCGCCCCCCACTCCATCGCCTTCGCCGCGGGTATCGCGCGCGGTAGCGATGACGATGACGACAGCGTGCTCGATTCTGCGTACGGAGCGGGTCGCATCGTGCTCATGTACGACCCCGAGTCCGCAGAAGAATGGGGCGGGCCGTTTCGGATCGTGTGCTTCGCCCAGGCGCCACTCGAAGTCGAGATTGGCGTGGATCCGTTCATTTCAGATGTCGCCTGGTCCTGGCTTGTTGACGCTTTGGACTCCCGGGATGCCAAATACACCTTCCTTTCCGGCACCGCAACTAAGACCCTGTCCTCCGGTTTCGGAGGCCTCGAATCGCAGGGAGACGCTGCTCAGATCGAATTACGGGCCTCTTGGACCCCGCTCGGCACAGGCTTCGAGGCTCACGCCGAAGCGTGGTCCGAGCTGCTGTGCCTGCTCGCAGGTCTCCCACACCACGAGGGTGTTGATTCGCTTTCAGCTCGCCGCACACGTCAGACATTTCCGGGAGCATAGTCAGCGTGGTTGAACAGTCAGAACTCGAAACCGAATGGTCCCTGGTCTCCGACGACGACGGTCTTCGCAGGGCCGCCGCAGCTCTCGCGGAGGGAACCGGAGCGGTCGGGGTCGACGCGGAGCGCGCCTCAGGCTACCGCTATGGTTCTGAAGCCTATTTGGTGCAGGTGTTTCGCCGGGGATCAGGTACGTTTCTCTTCGACCCGGTGGGAATCCGAGATTTCGCGCCGCTTGCGGACGCGATCCGAGACGAAGAGTGGATCTTCCACGCGGCGAGTCAGGATATCCCCTGCCTCGAGTTGCTCGGCCTGCGCCCACCCAGACTCTTCGACACCGAGCTCGCGGCTCGTTTGCTCGGTTATGAGCGCGTGGGGCTTGGCTCAGTTGTCGAACAGTTGCTCGGCATTAAGCTCGATAAGGCTCATTCGGCCTCGGACTGGTCGGTGCGGCCCCTTCCAGAATCCTGGCTCGAATATGCAGCGTTTGATGTCGCGCTGCTCCCGGACCTCCGTGACGCGGTGCTCGAGGACCTCAAGGAGCAGGGAAAGCTCGATTATGCTCTCGAAGAGTTTGAAGCGGTGCGCAACAAGCCCGAGAAACTTCAGCCCGCCGAGCCGTGGCGAAAGCTTGCGAACGGACCGGATCTGCGCAGCCCCAGATCGCTTGCCCTCGTGCGCGAACTCTGGCTTGCACGCGATGAGCTCGCGCGCGCAACCGACACCGCTCCTGGCAGACTTGTCCCCGACAAGTCGATCATTGCTGCCGCCGCCGCCAACCCGCGCTCAAAGAACGACCTCGCCAGGCTGCAGACGTTCAGGGGCCGTGCCAGCCGCACCGAGATTGATCGCTGGTGGGAGGCGATCCTCCGGGGCAAAACCACCGAGGATCTGCCCGGTCTGCGGCCGCGTGATCCCGATTCGATCCCGCACCACCGCGGCTGGGCACACCGGCACCCGGAGGCCGCGGCAAGGCTCGCCGCGGCAAGAGCCGGAATTGAGGCCGAGGCCGAACGGCTGCGCATGCCCGCGGAGAACCTCATCACGCCAGACACTGTGCGCCGTCTTGCCTGGGATCCGCCCCAAGATCTCTCTCCTGAAAGCATCGCCCTGAGACTCAAAGGGCTAGGCGCCCGTGACTGGCAGGCTGCACTTTCGGCACCAATACTGGCCGCTGCGTTTGTAGAATCTAGATAACGCCCCTCCCGGTCTTGCGGTGACCAGCGGTGGAACTGTACGTCGTCTCAACATATTGAGGCGCCGTCTCTAGGATGGGGTGAGCACTAAATAAGCAGACCCGATGGAGGCGAAGTGGCCGCGATGAGAGAAGTTGTGTTCGTGGACGGGGTGCGTACCCCGTTTGGACGTGCTGGAGACAAGGGGATGTACGCGGGGACTCGCTCCGACGATCTCGCGGTAAAGGCGCTGCAGGGGCTGATCGAACGAAACCCCCAGCTGCCACTCGATCGAATCGATGACGTAGGAATTGCCGCAACGACCCAGCAGGGTGATCAGGGGCTCACGCTCGGACGCACAGTGGCGATGCTCGCGGGCCTCCCCGTCACCGTTCCAGGCTACGCGCTCGACCGTATGTGCGCGGGTGCGATGACAGTGGCCTCGATGATGGGCAGCGCTATCGGTGCGGGCCAGTACGATCTCGCGATCGCTGGCGGCGTCGAACACATGGGAGGCACCCCATCGGCCTTGATGCGGATCCGAACCCCCGCTTTGTTGCTGAAAAGCTCGTGAGCCCTGACGCACTCAACATGGGGATCACCGCCGAGCGCCTGCATGACCGCTTCCCGCAGCTCACCAAGGAACGGGCGGATCGTTTCGGCATGCTGAGCCAGCAGAAGGTCCAAGCTGCATACGACCGGGGCGATATTCAGCCTGACCTGGTCCCGGTCGCGCTGCGGTCGGCTGCAGGCTGGGGTCTCGCTACGGAAGACGAGGGCCGTCGCCCAGAGACGACGATGGAGGGGCTCGCCGGGCTGAAGACGCCCTTCCGACCCCACGGCCGAGTGACGGCGGGCAATGCCTCTCCGCTCACCGATGGCGCGACCGTGTCGCTGCTCGCAGGCGGAGACACCGCGCGCGAACTCGGCATGACCGCCAAGATGCGGATGGTCGGTTTCGCCTACGCCGGCGTGGAGCCCGAGGTGATGGGGCTGGGGCCGGTCCCGTCAACGGAGAAGGCGCTGCGGCGTGCGGGCCTGACCATTGACGACATCGGACTGTTTGAACTCAATGAGGCATTTGCTGTGCAGGTGCTCTCGTTCACCGATCATTTCGGGATCTCGGACGACGATCCCCGTGTGAACCCCTGGGGCGGCGCGATCGCGCTCGGCCACCCGCTCGCGGCTTCGGGGGTCCGCCTCATGATCCAGCTTGCTCGCCAGTTCGAGCAGCGCCCGGACGTCCGCTACGGCGTGACGGCCATGTGTGTGGGCCTCGGACAGGGCGGCACCATGATCTGGGAAAACCCGCACTTCGACGGCAAGAAGAGGAAGTAACTCGCGATGACCGACTACAACACGATTGACTTTTCCCCGCTCCTCGCGGTGTCCGCCGACGAGATCATCACCGAGTCGTACGTGCGAGACGTTGCGCTCCCGTCAGGTGGCACCCTCGCGCTGATCACGCTCGACAACGGCCGTGACTACACGAGGCCGAACACGCTCGGACCGCTGACGCTGCAGGCGCTTGGCAAGGTGCTCGACGAGCAGAAGGCGCGTGCCGCCGCCGGAGAAATCAAGGCGGTAGCCGTCACCGGCAAGCAGTTCATCTTCGCTGCCGGCGCGGACCTCTCGAAGGTTTCGACCCTCGCCACCCGCGAGAACGCGCGTCTGATGGCGCAGTACGGTCACCACGTTCTCGGCAAGTTCAGTTCGCTCGGCGTGCCGTCGTTCGCGTTTGTAAATGGACTGGCGCTCGGCGGCGCCATGGAGATCGCGCTCAACTGCGATTACCGCACGCTCGACTCATCGACGGCGGCGCTCGCGTTCCCCGAGGTTTTCCTCGGCATTATTCCGGGCTGGGGCGGCACCACGATCGTGCCCAACCTGATCGGGATCGAGAAGGCGCTCGAGGTCATCGTCTCGAACCCGCTGAAGAACAACCGGATGCTGAAGCCCAAGCAGGCCTTTGAAATGGGCCTGTTTGACGAAATGTTTGGCGCGGCGAGCTTCCTCGAGCGCTCTGTGGCGTGGGCAGACGGAGTGCTTTCAGGATCAGTGAAGGTGGAACGTCCCAACGAACCGGGCAAGCTCGAGCGTCTCACGAAGTGGCCGGCAGCGATCAAGATTGCCCGCGACACCCTCAAAGCACGCATCGGTACAGCGGCTAAGTCGCCCTACGTCGCGCTTGAGCTCTTGAACGCCGCGAGGGACAACGACCGGGATCGCGGCTTCGAACGCGAGGATGATGCGCTCACGGAACTCATTTCTGGCGACCAGTTTGCTGCCTCCATCTATGCCTTCGATCTGGTGCAGAAGCGCGCTAAGCGGCCAGCGGGCGCTCCGGATCGTGAGCTCGCGCACCCGGTGAAGAAAGTTGGTGTGATCGGTGCGGGCCTCATGGCCAGCCAGTTCGCTCTGCTGTTTGCGCGCCGCCTGCGGGTGCCCGTGCTCATCACCGATCTGGATCAGTCGCGCGTCGACAAGGGCATCGACTACATCTATGGTGAGGTCGACAAGATGCAGGAGAAGGGGCGCCTCTCGCGCGACGACGCGAACCAGATCAAGGCTCTCGTCAGCGGCACCACAGATAAGTCGCTCTACGCAGACTGCGACTGGGTTATCGAGGCCGTCTTCGAAGAGCTCGGTGTGAAGCAGCAGGTCTTCGCCGAGATCGAACCGATCATCTCAGAAACCGCGATCCTCGCCACCAACACCTCTTCGCTCTCGGTCGAGGAGATCGGTGCGAACCTTGCGAATCCGGAACGGCTCGTGGGCTTCCACTTCTTCAACCCGGTCGCGGTCATGCCGCTGATCGAGGTGGTGAAAGTTGAGACGACGAGTGACTCGACGCTTGCAACAGCTATGGCGGTCGCGAAGAAGCTCGGCAAGAGCGCTGTGATTACAGCGGATCGCCCCGGCTTTGTTGTGAATCGCCTGCTCGCAAAGGTGATGGGAGAGGCGGCTCGCGCACTCGATGAGGGTACGCCGATGCCGGTGGTTGAACGCGCTCTCGCCCCCATCGGGCTGCCAATGGGCCCCTTCGAACTGATCGACCTCGTCGGCTGGAAGGTCGCGGCACACGTGCAAGACACAATGGTGGCAGCGTTCCCCGAGCGCTTCTACGCATCGCCCAACCTGCACGCCCTCGCGGAGATTGCAGAGCCGCTTACAAAGACGAAGCTCGGCAAGGTCGAGGATCTGTCAAAGGCGGGTAAGAAGGCCGTTAAGCTCGGCAAGACCGCGGTCTCCGAAGAGGTGATCCTGCGTCGCGTAGAAGACGAGCTCGCGGGCGAGATCAAGATTATGCTCGACGAGGGCGTGGTGACAGCGGCCGAAGATATCGACCTCTGCCTGATCCTCGGTGCGGGCTGGCCCTTCCAAGCTGGCGGTGCGACACCCTACCTCGACCGCTCCGGTGCGTCAGAGCGCGTCTTCGGGGTGAAATTCCACTCGCCCCCGATCGCCGGCCGAGGATAGGCCCCCTT
Organism: Leucobacter insecticola; assembly: GCF_011382965.1. NCBI lineage: Bacteria > Bacillati > Actinomycetota > Actinomycetes > Micrococcales > Microbacteriaceae > Leucobacter > Leucobacter insecticola. The sequence goes on from NZ_CP049934.1 coordinate 2,003,259, forward strand.
TTGCTTGTGGCTCCGGCGAGTCCAGGGTCGGAGCCACAAGACAGACGAATCCAGCTTGAATGAAGTAAAGCAATAGAGATTCGGGCCAAGACATTTGGCGTGCGACAAAATTTTACATAGCAAAAATTCGAAGCGCGAACTTGCGCGCATAGAACGGTTTTTTTACGGCACAGACTCTGGCCAGCCAACAAATTTGGTCATCTAAGTGGATAGCAAAGCGATTTTTTCACGGCCTTGAGGCTTCTAAGATCGATACCACAAGGCAATGGAGGGGGTCCCGCTTTGTGGAAAAAATCATGTTACCCGATGTAGTCGGACTCGTCGCGAGTCGAGACTACCCAACGGATACGACCGAGTTGCAATCGTGGTTCGGTACCGATGAATCATGCCTTGACTACCTGGAATGGCTGCGCTGGCCAAGCGGTTTTCTGCGCCCCCGTTGTGGTGAAGACTCGGCAGCACGTGAGGGCGGGCGGTACCGCTGCCGCTGTTGTCGTAAGCGTGTGTCCGTCACCTCGGGGACGGTCTTTGACAAGACTCGTATCCCCCTCTCAGTGTGGTTTGAAGTCGTGTGGCTTGTCGCGTCAAGCAGGGAGGGAGTATCGGCGTCTTCTCTGCACCGTGATCTCCCAATCGCGTCTTATCAGACGGCTTGGGCGATGCTCGGGAAACTCCGGCGGATCATGCCCGCTGCAGCTGCCGAGCCCTTAACCGGTCGCGTTGAAGTTGGGGTGATCGCTCTTGGTCGGCTGCAACCCGGCACCGTCGCTCCTGGAACCGGCCCTGAGACGCATATCGCTTGTGCGATTGAACTCGACCCGCAAGGGCGCGGAAGGGTGCGTCTTGCGTTGCTCTCTAACCGGACAGCGGCCCCGCTGCGTGACTTTGTGGAGGCAAACGTGGCCTTGGGATCCACGATTATTTCACGTAGCCGCCGGATGTTCACACGCGCCATCGAGGGCTACCGCCACGTCGGACCCCCAGCTTGGCCGCGCGGAAATCCCGCCACAAGATCTGCTGTTCAGCGAGTCTTTATGCTGCTACGGCGAATGCTCTCCGGGACGTATCGTAATGCTGGAAGCGTCGAACACTTGATGGAGTACCTCGACGAGTTTGTCTTCCGCTTCAACCTTCGGAACTGCCGCGATCGTGGCCTCGTCTTTATGTGGCTTCTTCGTTGTGCGGTGCGCAGTGAGCCCACCACCTATCGTGAACTTGTTCAGGAGGGAAGCGATGAGTCTGAAGATGTCCAGGCGCCCATTGTGCACCCGTGGCGCCAAGATAGATAGCTCTCGCGGGCACCAAAATGGATAGATTTCATACCTTTTCACCTTGTTCAGGGGCCAGTCTCATCACGATTTGCCCCCATCTGTCCCCCTTCTCCTGCATCGTGCCGCTCCCGTGTGGGTATGTGCTGAAAGGCGAGACGGCGCGTGCCCCTCACTGATCCGGCGACTTCGGGCACCTAAGTAGATAGAACCCACCGACCAGGCCGACTATTACTCGCAGCTTCGGATCGGCCCAGACGAGCCGATGGCCTGGATTGAAGTACCCAAGATCAATACCAAGCTGCCGATCCTGCACGGTACCAATGATGAGACCCTCGACTGGAATGCCGGGCACCTCTATGGTTCGTCATTGCCGGTGGGTGGCGAGTCAACACACTCGATTATCGTCGCGCACTCGGGTCGCCCCAATGCCCGCCTCTTCACTGACCTCATTAAGTTGAAGACCGGCGATGTTTTTGTCACGCAGACCTTGGGTGAACGCATGTACTACCAGGTTGACAACATCGAAGTGGTCGAGACCGTATATTTTGGTGATGCGCTGAAGCCTGTCGAAGGCAAAGACTATGCCACCCTCATGACCTGCACTCCAACCGGGATCAATTCGCATCGTCTGCTGATCAGAGGCGAGCGGATTCCAAACCCCGAGGAGGACGGCTCGAAGGACCTCGCCACCATCGCTCCGGGCCCGGGTTCTCCATGGTGGGCATTGGCTGTGCTTGGTGCCCCAACCGCCGCCTGGCTTCTGCTGGGTGCTGTTGATGGTCGTCAAATCCGGCGACTGGTTGATTCAGAGCCGAAGGAGACCCTGTGAACCCGAGAAGACTGGCCGTGAAGACCTTTTGCGCGGTCGCGGGTGGCGTGCTGACTGCCGTCGCACTGACCGCCCCTGCGATTGCCTCTCCGCAGGATGGGACGTTGCCGGCCACCGAGGCACTCTCCGAAGGCGGGACCGAGGCGCCGGTTGAGAACCCGCTTCTGCCGCCAGCGCCAGCGCCGGTCCCGTTCGCTGCGAATGAGTACACGATCGGCGGGCCGAGCGCCGCGTGCACGATTGGCACTGACGCGACGGGGATCATCACGGTCACCGACGCAGGAAATGGCCTGCTGGATCTTGGCTTTGATATTGGGAAGGTTCCGGCCCCTGGGAGGCTGTGCACATTCCCACTGAGATCGTCGAAGGCTGCAGCAATACGATTCGTCAGATCGTGTTCACGGGCGGGGCTAACGTCACTGAGATGTCGGTAGGAATCAACGCCTTCTTCCAGAACGACGCCGCCAATACGCTCGTTTCCGTGGTATTTCCCGAGGGACTCACCTCCCTTGATATCTTCGAACAGGCCTTTTACCAGTACGCGTCCAACGAGGACAACACGCTGCGCGATATCGTATTTCCAAGCTCGCTGAAGAGTTTGAACATTCGGGCGGGGGCTTTCTCGCAGGGTCGACGCGTCTATTCCACGGGTGACAATGCCCTCGCTTCAGTCACCTTCCCAGAGGGGCTTGAAACCCTGGCGATTGGCGATCACGCGTTTTACCAGATCGGGGCCTGCTTCAGAGTGAGGATAACGCCCTGCGTGAGATCAACTTCCCGTCGACGCTGAAGGAGCTTTCGGTCGGGTATCGCACCTTTTCACAGTGGGCACCCGGCGGCGGAAAGAACGCGCTTGAACGGATCGACTTTCCAGAGGGTCTGCTCTCGTTGTCGGTCGGCGTTGACGGCTTTTACCAGTCAAACAACAGCGAGAACAGACTTGCCTGGGTCACTCTCCCATCGACACTGCAAGAACTCCGGCTCGCGCGAGGTGCCTTCCTTTCTCGTTCGCTCCCGGTTGTCGTTGAGATTCGTACAGGCGCGCCTCCGGGCGACGGTGCAAACTCGATCACCCTGGGAAACGGAATCATTGCCGAAAACGGACACCTCTTCTGGTATGGCGCAACGTCACAGACCGATACGGTTTGGGCTTCGGAGCTTTCCCCCGGGTCGTTTGACTACGACATTACCGGGTACAGAGAGCTCAAACTCGAACTTGATGGAGGCACGATCGCGGAGATGAATGGATCTTCGCAGCGGTTTGCGTATCCCGAAGGCGAAGGACATCGCGCATCCTTCGCGGGGGTGCCCGAATACACGGGCATCTCCCCCGCGTATCCATTTGGTCGCCACTGGTTGATCCTGCCCGAGCCGATCCGCGCAGACCACGAGTTCTTGGGTTGGTGCCCGTCACCGCCCGTCGCGGCCACCTGCCAAGACGCGTCAGGCCAGGCCGTCGTTACGCTGAGGTCAGGCCAAGAGTTTGACCTCGTTGACACCCAGGGCTTCCTAACGTGCTCTACGCCGTTTGGGAAGGCGAGCCGGCAGCACCGACGGATCCGAACCCGCCGACGACACCACCCGATGCCGTGACGCGCCCGGACGGCGAACTTGCTGCAACAGGAACGGACGGTCGTTTGGCGCTCATTTCTGTACCCCTCATACTTACCGCAGCGCTCTTGCTCCTGGGGAGGCGGGCGCGGCGGTCCTAAATGTGGTTGCCCGTGAAGCGACTTCCCCCAACCGGATTCACGGGCAACCGCTTAAGTTCCGCCCGTCGCACCTGAGCACTCTGGTAGTGCATCGCCGGGTGGACGGTGGTCGCTACTCGGGGCGGGCGATCGGGATCCTGGTCCCGCGCACCTGCTCGATGACGTCTGCTGCGATCTGTTCGGCGGTGAGGCCCGCATCATGCAGTAGCTCGGCCCGTGATGCGTGATCCGGGAACTCGTCGGGAGTGCCACGCTCGCTCACGGCAGTATCGACACCGGCGTCACGGATGGCCTGTCGGATCCGGGTACCAACACCCCCAACGCGAATGCCGTCTTCGATGCTGATGAGCAGGCGGTGATCCCGAGCAATATCGGTCACCGATGGTGCGATCGGCACCACCCAGCGCGGATCGATCACGGTCGAGGTGATGCCCTGCTGCGCAAGAATCTCAGCGGCATCGAGCGCGACGCGCGACATTGGCCCTACGGCGACGAAAAGCACGTCGCGTACTCCCCCGCTCGCGGTGTCTTCGCGCAGCACATCAACGCCGTCACTGGTTCGGCGGAGCGCGGGCACTTCCGCGCCTACGGCACCTTTCGGGTAACGCACGACGGTGGGACCATCATTAATGCCAACAGCCTCTGCGAGAAGCTCGCGGAGCGTTGGTTCGTCGCGCGGAGACGCAATCCTGATGCCTGGCACCACTTGGAGCGTCGCGAGATCCCACACCCCGTTGTGGCTTGCGCCATCGGGGCCCGTGATGCCGGCACGGTCGAGAACAAAGGTGACACCCGCGTGGTGCAGGGCAACGTCCATCAGTAGCTGGTCGAAGGCGCGGTTCATGAACGTCGCATATACCGCTACAACCGGGTGGAGTCCACCGTAGGCCAGGCCCGCGGCGCTGGTGACCGCGTGCTGTTCAGCGATCCCGACGTCGTAAACGCGATCCGGAAACTTCTCCGCCATCGCGTCAAGCCCGGTCGGCGCAAGCATGGCAGCGGTGATCGCGACCACGTGTTCGTTCGTTTCCGCGATGCGAACGATCTCTTCACGAAAGACTGAGGTCCAGCTGGCATCGCCACCGGTTTCGAGTGCTGCACCGCTTCCCGGGTCGAACTGGCCGATCGCGTGAAACTGGTCAGCGACATCGTTTTCTGCGGGCGCGTAGCCGCGTCCCTTTTCGGTGATCACGTGCACCAGAGTTGGCTGGCCGTAGTCCTTGGCTTGGTGCAGGGCAAGCTCGATCGCACCAAGATCGTGCCCGTGCACGGGGCCGATGTACTTGATATCAAGGTTGCTGTAGAGATCCTGATTGTCTGAGGCGCGACTTACGAAGCCACGCATGGCACCGCGGGCCGAGCGGTATACGGTTTGCCCCAGCGTCCCGAAGCGAGAAAAGAGTCGCTCGCTACCTTCCTGCAGGTCGCGGTAGCTGCCGGTGACACGCACCGAGTTCAAGAACCGGGCCATGCCCCCGATCGTCGGGGCATACGAGCGGCCGTTGTCGTTCACCACGATGACGAGATTCCGGTCGTTATCGTCGGTGATGTTGTTGAGTGCTTCCCAAGTCATACCGCCCGTGAGTGCGCCGTCACCGACGACGGCGACGACGAAACGATCTTGCTGGCCCGTGCGCATAAAAGCTTTGGAGATGCCGTCGGCCCAGCTCAGTGAGCTCGAGGCGTGCGAACTTTCGACGATGTCGTGCTCTGACTCAGCGCGGCGCGGATAGCCTGAGAGTCCTCCGCGCTGACGGAGCATAGAAAAGTCGCGGCGGCCTGTCAGCAGCTTGTGAACGTAACTCTGATGGCCAGTATCAAAGACGATCGGGTCGCGCGGCGATTCAAAGACGCGGTGAAGAGCAATGGTGAGTTCAACGACGCCAAGATTCGGGCCGAGGTGACCTCCGGTCTTTGCGACCTCTGCGATCAAGAACTCGCGGATCTCCGCCGCGAGCTGTTTGCACTCTTCGTTACTCAGACGGTCAAGGTCGCGTGGCCCTTGAATCTGCTCCAGGATCGACAACCGAAACCTTCCCTCGAACTGCGCTGCGAGAGCAACGGGTACCCCACAAGCTTAGTGCCGGGAGGGCACGCGACACGCATCCGACAGTTAGCGGCTGGTGAAACGACCGCTGACAGATTTGGAACTCAGCTCGTTGCGTCGCACCTTCTTGAGGCTCTGTCGTTCGCGGCGAACCTCTTTCACCGTCTCGTCAAAACTCTGATGCAGCTTGGCTTCGCGCTTTTGCTGACGTTTAGCAACGATTTCCGGGGCAAGCCTGTAGGGCATTGGCGTGAACGTCATTTCCGATCAGCCCCTCTCACCGTAAATCTCTTCCTGATAGCGTACATCCTCTGGCTCCAGATTGACTCAGCCCCGAGTTCTGTTCTGAAGTGCAACACCCCCGACTCCCGCGGATGACCCCCGGGAAATAAAGCGGGAGTGCGACACTTGATCGGTAATCATCACACCACTGATCAAGAAAGCCACACTCCCGTGAATACACAATACCGTCACCTCACCCTGGAAGAACGTATCGAGATCGAGAAGAAACACGATCTTGGCTTTTCCTGCCGCGCCATCGCGAAACACCTCGGACGGAGCCCCTCAACAATCTCCCGCGAGACGCGCCGTAACAGTTGGCGGCCCTCCCGCGAGAATGCCTCCTACACCCCCTACCGTGACCCAGCCCTCCACGGCGACGAACTCACCCCCACCCAGTATCGGGCAGCTCGCACGCAGAAGAAAGCATGCGAGCGCGCCAAGCGCTCACACCAGCCCACCCGCCTCACCACGCCGAAAGCGATCACCTACGTCGAGAACAAACTCAAGGGCGGATGGACCCCGGAAATGGTGGCCGGACGAGTCAGAATCGATTTCCCCGACGACCCCCAAATGTGGGCTTGCCCAGAAACGATCTACCGCTTCGTCTACGCACCCAAGAACCGGGATCGCAGACTCGCCGAGTACCTCCCCCGCGGACATAAGAAACGCCGCAAACACCACGGACGTAAGGTCCACTCCTCGAAGATCCCGAACCGTGTCTCAATCCACCACCGCCCACCCGAGGTGAACGAACGGGCGACATTTGGGGATTGGGAAGGCGACAGCGTTGTGGGGGTACGCAGCGTTGGCGGCGGCGTGCATACCGAGGTCGAACGACAAACCCGCATGATGTTCGCCACGAAAGTCGACACGCTCACCTCACGCGATGGCGTTGATGCGCAGAAACGGATCTTCGCTTCGCTGCCTCCAGGAGCCCGTCGCTCGACGACGATGGACAACGGCACCGAGATGCATCTCCACACCGAACTCGTCACCGAGCTGGGCATGAAAACCTATTTCGCGGACCCCTACTCGTCGTGGCAGCGAGGCACGAACGAACACCACAACGGCAGGCTACGCCGCACCTATCCGAAGGGGACCGACTTCAGTCAGGTCAGCGAAGAAGAACTCCAATCAGTGATCGCCGAGATCAACAACCAGCCCCGCAAAAACCTCGCTTGGCTGACACCGTATGAAGCGTTCCAAGAGCAGCTAGACTCGTTGCGAACCGGTCAGTGTTGCACTTCAGAATAAAATTCGGGAGCTTGATCGCGATTCCCGGGATCAGCCGCAAAGAAGAATGCCGCAAGCACATCAGCGATTGGAGTTAGATTAGCCTCATCGGATTCCGAAAGGGCAATCTCGGCATTGGTATCGATTGAGATGACACCATACAGGGCGTCGCCTCGCGACACAGCCGCTTGTGCGTAGCTCGTGTAATCGTGCCCACGAACGTCTGATTTGCTCGTTGACTCGATGGAGCCGTTGAGTAACTCCATCATTCCGTCAAAAGCTTCATTGCCCTGAGCGTGTGTGCTCGGCCGGTGGCTTCGACCCCGACTCACTAGAGGTCGCAACTGAACGCCGTGCTCTTCATCCTGCCCAAGCTCGTAGAACGTGATTCGGTAACCAAGCTTCGCCGGATACGCACTATTGACGAGGTTCATGATCGTCTCATGCAGAAGACGGTTCCTGAGACTGATTCGTTGCGCGAGGGACCCCTGTCCACTCAGTGGCAACTGCGGAACCAAGTTCGACACAATTCTCAGACAGACCCTTTCACGCGCGTCTTGCTGATCTAGACCCTTCTGAACGTGTTCACGGCAATAGGCACGGATTCCTAGCGGCACCGTTCCGACAAGGATTATGCAGATCCCAATCACGAGCCAGAACCAGTCAATGTCCTTGCCGATGTGAGTGGATATGAACAGGCCTCCGACCACGGGGAAGACCCAGGGGGCAACTTCCATGAAGAAGTAACGGCGGGAAATGAATCCGATCAAGCCCCACCACGCCACACGAAGTCCAGACGATAAGCCCCACAGTAAACCTCGATGTTGTCGCCTGGTCATAGAGAGGAGTTTAGCCCCGGGGTGAGACATTCCTCCGTTCTCAGCCATCGCGCACTCGCTGTCGCCCCGGTCGCGGCTGTCTCTGTGCCAGTACGTGGACACGACACAAAGACCCTTCCCGCCAGAGGTGTGCTGACGGGAAGGGCCCCTGTGGAACGCGCAACCGCCTACACGAGCGAGCGCAGCACGTACTGGAGAATACCGCCGTTGCGGTAGTAATCCGCTTCACCCGGAGTGTCGATGCGTACGACGGCGTCGAACTCAACGACCGAGCCATCGTCCTTCGTTGCCTTGACCGCCACCGTCTTCGGGGTCTTGCCCTCGTTGAGCACGGTCACGCCTGAAATATCAAAGGTTTCGGTGCCGTCGAGGCCGAGCGAATCGGCGCTTTGGCCCTCGGGGAACTGCAGCGGCAGCACGCCCATACCGATGAGGTTGGAGCGGTGGATCCGCTCGAAGCTCTCGGTGATCACGGCCTTGACACCGAGCAGGCTCGTTCCCTTGGCTGCCCAGTCGCGCGAGGATCCCGAACCGTATTCCTTGCCACCGAGCACGACAAGCGGAACACCGGCTGCCTGGTAATTCTGCGCGGCATCGTAGATGTACGACTTGGGGCCGCCTTCGAGGGTGAAGTCGCGGGTGAAGCCACCCTCAACACCAGCACCGTTGTTCTCGCCTGCGAGCAGCTGGTTCCGCAAGCGGATGTTCGCAAAGGTGCCGCGGATCATGACCTCGTGATTCCCGCGGCGCGAGCCGTAGGTGTTGAAGTCCTTGACCGCGATTCCGTTCTCGATGAGGTAGCGCCCAGCGGGCGTTTCGGCCCGGAAGCTGCCTGCGGGGCTGATGTGGTCGGTGGTCACCGAGTCACCGAGCTTCGCGAGGACGCGCGCACCCGAGATATCGGTAACGGGCGACGGCTCAAGCTGCATGCCTTCGAAGTAGGGTGCCTTGCGCACGTACGTTGATTTTTCGTCCCACGCGAAGGTGTTGCCATCGGGTGTGGGCAGCGAGGTCCAGTGCTCATCGCCGTCAAACACGGTGGCGTACTTCGAAATGAACATGCCGGAGTCGATCGAGTCGTCAGCGATCTTCTGCACCTCGGTCGCGTTCGGCCAGATATCGCGCAGGAAGACATCGTTGCCGTCGTGATCCTGACCCAGCGACTCGGTCTCGAAATCGAAGTCCATCGTGCCGGCAAGCGAGTACGCGATCACGAGCGGCGGGCTCGCGAGGTAGTTCATCTTGATGTCCGGGTTGATGCGGCCCTCGAAGTTTCGGTTGCCCGAGAGCACCGCGGTGACAGCGAGATCGTTGTCGTTGACCGCCTGCGAGATCTCCTCGTTCAGCGGACCCGAATTGCCGATGCAGGTGACACAGCCGTACCCGACGGTGTAGAAGCCGAGCTTTTCAAGGTCGGCGTTCAGGCCCGACTTCTCGTAGTAGTCGGTCACGACCTTGGAACCCGGAGCCAGCGTCGTCTTCACCCACGGCTTCGCCTTCAGACCCTTAGCGACCGCGTTGCGAGCGAGCACGCCAGCAGCCAGCATCACCGAAGGGTTCGAGGTGTTGGTGCAGGAGGTGATCGAAGCGAGAGTGACCGCGCCGTGATCCAGCTCGAACTCGCGCCCCTGCTGATCCTTCACCTTGGCCGGGTTGGCGGCCTGGGCGTAGTTCTGCAGATCCTTTTCGAACTGGGTCTTTGCGCTTGTCAGCTCGATGCGGTCCTGCGGCCGCTTCGGGCCGGCGATCGATGATACGACCGTGGAGAGATCAAGCTCAAGGTACTCGCTGAATTCGGGCTCGCGGGAGGGATCGTGCCACATGCCCTGGGCCTGCGTGTACGCCTTGACGAGCTCGATCTGCTCCTCTGGGCGACCCGTGAGGCGCATGTAGTCGAGAGTCACGTCGTCGACCGGGAACATCGCGGCGGTCGAACCGAACTCCGGGCTCATGTTGCCGATCGTGGCACGGTTTGCGAGCGGCACGGAGCCGACACCCTCGCCATAGAACTCGACGAACTTGCCGACAACACCGTGCTTGCGCAGCATCTGCGTGATCGTGAGCACGACATCGGTAGCAGTGACACCGGCGGGGATCTGGCCCGAGAGCTTGAAGCCGACGACACGCGGGATCAGCATCGAGATGGGCTGGCCGAGCATCGCGGCCTCGGCCTCGATGCCACCGACGCCCCAGCCGAGCACGCCGAGACCGTTCTCCATCGTCGTGTGCGAGTCGGTGCCGACGCAGGTGTCCGGGTATGCCTGCAACACCCCGTCGACGTTGCGCGTGAAGGTGACGCGCGCCAGGTACTCGATGTTGACCTGGTGCACGATCCCGGTGCCCGGTGGGACCACCTTGAACTCGTCAAAGGCACCCTGACCCCACCGCAGGAACTGGTAGCGTTCGCCGTTGCGCTGGTACTCGATTTCAACGTTGCGCGCGGCAGCATCGGATGTACCGTACACATCGGAGATCACCGAGTGGTCAATGACCATCTCTGCGGGAGCCAACGGGTTGATTTGCTCGGGGCTGCCACCGAGGTCGACGACGGCCTCGCGCATGGTGGCGAGATCGACAACGCAGGGCACGCCCGTGAAGTCCTGCATGATGACGCGTGCGGGGGTGAACTGGATCTCCGTGTCGGGCTCGGCTGCGGGATCCCAGTTGCCAAGGGCCTCGATGTGCTGCTTCGTGACGTTTGCGCCGTCTTCAGTGCGCAGCAGGTTCTCCAGGAGCACCTTCAGGCTGTAGGGAAGCCGCGCGGCGCCGGGCACCTGATCGATTGCGTAGATCTCGTAGTTCTTCTCACCAACGGCGAGGTTGCGCTTGGCGCCGAAGCTGTTGACCGCTCCCATGAGGCTCCTCCATAGTCATTCGATATCCCCTGACCGGCAATCCCGATCACGTAAAGTGTCTCGATGTCAAGATAAGTCTACACCGGTTCGCGGGGTTCGGTGGTCAGGCGGGAGATGAGTCTTCGCCGGCGTCCTCGGCGGCTTCAGGATCAGAATCATCCGATGATTGGCTCGCGCGATTCAACACCATCCAGGTGAAGATGATGACCAGCGCGAAGAGCGGAAGCCCCATTACGAGGCGCGCGATCCCGAGCGCATCGATCGCGCTGTTGTCACCAGGCGGAGCCGCCTCGGACGCAAAAAACAGTGGCAGTTGGACCGCGAGACGCGCGACAAACAGGCCCAGCCACAGAAAGGTGAGACCGAATGCGATGCGGCGAAGCTGGCGGTCACCACGCCAGCCGGTCAGATCCTGCCGGAACGCGCCCAGCGCAAAACCGAGCAACGGCCAACCGACAATGATGGAGAGAAGAAGCCCGGCACTCCAGGCGCCGTTCGTCCAGAAACCGGGAATGTAATACCCACTCCCCTTGCCCGTGATCAGTGTCGCCGCCACCGCAATCGCAACGCCGATGGCGCCAGAAAAGGCCGACATTGCTGACTCGCGGCGAAACAAGCGCACGGCGACTGCGATAACGGCGAGCGCTGCGGGCGCAATGACAGACGCCTTCTCATCTCTGGTAAACGCAAACACCACGAGAAAGAGCATGCCGGGGACGAGAGTTTCTAAGATCCCGCGCCACCCGCCAATCGCCTCGAGCACGCCCCGACGCGACAGCGCCTCGCCGCCGAGGCCCGCGCTGACGGCGCGACCCATGCCTCCGCCGAAGGAAAACGTGGCGGACGGCTCGGCCGCGTCGTCAGGATCCGGCACGGAACCGGAATCCCGATCCAAGTTCTCGGTCACGCCTGCTGGACCGGGTCTTGCCCGCCTGCCGCGCCGGGCTGGTTGCCGGTTTGCACGCCCGCGGGAACCTTGAGCGGGATCAATTCACTCGGTGGCATCGGCTGGTCGCCCCGGACAACGACAAGCTCGCGGAACAGCTCGATAGTGTCGGCGCGCTTCGCCTCATCGCTCGCGGCTTTGCCCATGATCACACCGCGGAGCATCCAGCGCGGACCGTCAACCGCGATAAACCGGACGACGCTTTCGCCGCCCCCCTGGCCCGCCGGAGCTTGGCTACGCACCAGCAACTCAGTGCCGAGCGGACCCTGCTCCTCTGAAACCTTAGCTCCCTGCGCGGTCATCTGCTGCGTCAACTCGGCACGCACCTGACCCCACAGCCCCGTGGTCTTCGGGGCAGCAAAGGCCTGCACCTGCAACACGGAACCCGCATAGTCGAGCGACACGGCAACCACCCGACTGGTGCGTTCCTCAACCTCAAGGCGAAGCTGCAGACCCTCGCGCGGGGCTACCTTGATACCGCCGAGATCGACATACGGCCGCATCGCCGGAACCTCAGCGACATCAAACGGGCCTTCCGTTTCACGGTCAGCAGGCGCAGACTTTGCGTCGTCAATCTCAGGTTCCGAGGATTCGCCCTCGCGGACCTCAACGTCGGTCGATCCCGAATCGACGACCTCTTCGCCGGCCTGGGTGTCTTCGTGTTCGGTGTTCTTATCCTCGGTGCTCATGAGCCCTGGAATCTCCTTGTTCGCGCCCTGGGTGGGCGACCTCTAGATGAAGCTTAGTTTTTGATGCCGGTGGAACCGAATCCACCCGCCCCGCGGTCGCTCTCAGAGAGCTCGCTCACCGGCACAAACACGGCGCGCGAGACCGGCATGATGATCATCTGCGCGATCCGATCCCCAGCTTCGATCTCAAAGCTCTGTTCCAGATCGGTGTTGAGCAGGGTGACCTTGATCTCACCGCGGTAGCCCGCATCCACCGTGCCGGGGGAATTCAGGACGGTGATGCCATGCTTCGCCGCAAGCCCACTCCGCGGCACCACAAACGCCGCGTAGCCGTCGGGCAGCGCGATCGACACGCCGGTCCCGACCAGCGCGCGCTCACCGGGACCGATGCTGACCGCAGCAGATGCCCGCAGGTCGGCTCCGGCATCCCCCGTGTGCGCGTAACTCGGCGGGGTGTCAGCTTGGATTGGGATCTCTACAACATCACTCACCACGCCAGGTTACCGGATCGAGCGGAGCTGGGAAGCTCGATGCGCTCGGAGAGGGATAATGGGGACATGACGATTGCCTCGGACATGCTGCCCTACCGCGAACGACTCATCCCAGGTCCCGGCCTCTTCACCGCACTTCTGCTTGTGGTGCCCGGAGTGTCGCTGGTGATGCTGCCGATTGCCTCGGAACTTGCCGTGCCCGTGGCCGTGGTCATCTATGCGTTGCTCGTCGGGACCTTCCTGCTGCTCAGTCCAAGCCTTCGAGTTGAGGGTGGGCGACTCACCGCGGGGCGGGCCAGTATCCCCGTCGATCAACTCGGCAGTGTTGAGCTGTTAGGCGTTGAGGCGCTGCGCCTCGCGATCGGGCCCGGGAACGATGCGCGCAACTTTCTGCTCGTGCGGGGCTGGATTCATCGCGGGGTGAGGATCGAGAACATCGACCCGGCCGACCCCGCGCCGTACTGGGTGTTGACGACCCGCCACCCCGAAAAACTCGCCCGCTCAATCGAGGCGGCGCGCTCCAACGCGGGTTGAGGGAACCCACACCGCCGGTTGAGCGAACGAGGTGAGTCGAAACCAACGAAACCATCGAGCCTGTCTGATTTCGACTCGGCAAGCCTCGCTCAATCGGCGGGGGTCGCTAGCCTGAGCATTCCCGACGCAGTGGCGTCGGCGCCGAATGTGTTAAAACGCTGACGCGCGTTTTAGCCTGAACATACCTGGCGTGGTGACGCCAGCGCGGAATGCGCTAAAACACGATGTGTTTTAGCCTGAGCATTCCGCGCAAACCGGCCCCAGGTCAGACTGGTGATCCATCTGTGAGCGGTGGCGCACGAGGAAGCAGCTCACACAGGTGAACTCGTCATCCTGCTGAGGCAAGACAACAACGTCGAGCTCGATGTCTGAAAGGTCTGAACCTCCGAGGTCAAAGCTCGGGTTGTCCGCGTCTTCGGAATCGATCGCGGAGGCACCCTTTGCTGGACCACGCTCCTTCAGAGCCTCGATCGACTCGGCTTCTTCCTCGGACTTGCGCGGGGCGTCGTAATCGGTGGCCATTCTCTCCTGCATTCCCGTGCCCCTGTGGGCACATCAACCTGCGAGCGGCCATAGTCTGCCCTACGTTGCCACTCCGACGCAAACTCTGTTCCTGAGATTTCTCTCAGCGCGAAGATCTGAAGCCCCATTTTCCACACGCGCCCGCTTCAATGCGGGTATATCTGACAGTTATGTGACAATCTAGGTCGCGAGTTGTGAAGGGATGCCGCCAATGGACGAATTGCGCTTTGTGCGACGCGAAGACCTGGCACTGATCGTTGCGAATGAGGCGGATGAAGAATTTCGCCTGATCGTCGACGATGCCGTGCTGAGCGAGCTCAGGCATCTGAGTAAGCGTGATCGCGACGCTCTGCGGGTGAAGCCACGCGAGATCCAAGCATTGATCCGGGCCGGGAAGAGCCGTGCCGAGGTGGCTGAACTCACCGAACTCGATGAAGCCGATATTGAGCGTTACGAGGAACCGGTGTTGGCTGAACGCCGCTACATCCTTGAGCTTGCACAGGATGTTCCCGTGCGCACAGAGGCAAGTGGCGACGCGGATCAGCGATTCGGCACCGTCATTTCCGAGCGCCTCATCGGGCTTGGCTCTGAGGCGAGTGAGTGGAGCTCTTGGCGAGACGAAGAGTCTGGCTGGATGATCAGCCTCGACTTCGTTGCCCATGATGTTGCCCACCGTGCGGTCTGGGCCTTCGCCCATCGCAAGGGCACGCTCTCCCCGATCAACCCGGACGCCGTCACCCTCTCGAAACAGGGTGAGGTTGGGGATCGGCTGATCCCGAAGCTTCGCGCAGTCGATAGCACCGAGAAAGTGAATCGCTTCGATTCGGGCGCTTTCGACCACACTGAGCTGGCACTGGATCCTGCATCCGCGCCCACGAGTGCGGCGCGGCCGGCGGTCGATGATGCCTCGGTTGAAAGCTCAGCGGAGCTCCGTGACCATGAGGAAGCTCCTGACACGCTGGCACCATCGCTCGCGGATCCCAACGCCGAGTATGAGCGACGCCGCGAGATTGATCAGCGAGCGATTAAGACCGATGACCTGCAACAGGTGGACCTCAGCCAGACTGCGGATCTGCTTGACGCGCTTCGGAAACGCCGCGGTGAGCGAGAGCAGCATGCACGCAGCAGCGAAGCGAGTACTCACCCCGCTGGTGCAGGCGACCCGGAAAATGCAAGCGATCAGGCTACACCGAACGCACCAGCGGTTCGAGAGGTTCCAGATGGCTCGGGGGCTGCCGGTGATCAGGCAGCGCCGCGGAGCATTTGGGGCGCCTCAGGTGTGACAGGTGGCGCACGGCCAGGCAATTCGCCGACCATTGCCCCTGTTCCCGCCGCGGCTGCAGTCCCGAAGGATGACACGGAGCCCGCGACCAAGCCCGAGCAGAGCACCGGCCGCAAGGGTCGCGCTTCGATCCCAAGCTGGGACGACATCCTCTTTGGCACCCGAAGCGACGAGGATCCGGCTTAGCTAGGCTCCAGCTATCCGTGTGCGAGCCACCTCAGCAACGGCACCCACAAAACCGCTCCCCGCAAGGGCGCCAGCGAGGATCAGCGGCACGCCCCGCTCATCTTCACTGAGGGAACCGTGCTGTCCGATCATGGCGAGCGCACTGGGGCTGTCGTCGCTTCGGTAGTAAGCCACGAGTTTGCGAGCTGCGATGATGACATCGCCGAGTCGCGCCGCAACCGCATCATCGACCGGACCAAAAATTCCCGAGGCGATCGCCTCCTCGCGCGTAGCAACCCAGGCACGCTTGGCCTCAGCCTGTTCCCAGGCAGCGGCAACGGCGGCGGGATCCGCGCCGTCCCGGAGATAGAGCGAACGGAAGCGCGGCTCTCCCCCGATCTCAATGACGTCTCGCAAAAGCTCGGGGCGAGCGTCGAGCATGATCTGTTGGTGCGAGGCGACATCGACCACGCCGTGATCGGCAGTGATAATCACGCCGACGTCACCGGGGAGCCCGCGCAGGAAACCGTCGAGCGCGGCATCGAACTGTTCGAGGCGACGAACCCAAGCATCACTCTGCCAGCCAGACTCGTGGGCTACCTTGTCGAGCTCGTCAACGTAGAGATACGCCAATACCGGCTCCGCACCCGCACAAGCGCTGAGGCCGCCGCAAAGCGATCTTCGATCCGCTGCCCAGGAACATAGTCAGCGCCCGTGAGAATCGCGCCTGTGAGCCCGCCAGTGGCGTGTGAGGGGCGACCGAGGGTGAACGGACGCGCACCTATTTCACGTGCGAGTGCAAACAGCGGTGTGGCACGCTGCCAGGCCCGGTGATCCGCGATCCCGTCCCAACCCTTGAGCGTCGATACCAGGCCGAGTTCTGGGTGGCGGATCTGGTAGCCGATGAGGCCGTGCTCGCCGGGGAGGCGTCCGGTGGTGAGGGTGGTGAGCGCTGCCCCCGTGGTCGAGGGCGTCACCGTTTCAATGCGCCGCTGCGGTAACCTCGCGAGCGTCGGGGCGTGACCGATGCGGCCCTTGAGGTTCGAATACCCCAACCCGTCGACCACGATCAACACGAGCGAGCGGACGCCGGGAAGTTCCTCCAGGGCAAACGGGGTGGCGGGGATCCGGGCCCCACCGAGTGCCGCATCGAGCGTCGCTTCGGGATCGCCACCGAGCCCTCGAGAAAGAGCCGCAAGTCCGCTTGGCAGAATCGCGGCAAGCCTCGCGCCGTTGTCGGTGGCAATCGGTAGCATAAGCACCATTATGACCGAAGCCCCCAGTGCCTCCTCAGAGAACCCCGAGTTGAAGGTGAACTCACTCGCGCCGTCCACGAAGCGGCCGGCGAACGCATTGAAGACATCGACATCTCTGCCGAGATGGAAGGATCCTTCCTCGAATACGCGTACTCGGTGATCTACTCACGAGCGTTGCCTGACGCTCGTGACGGCCTGAAGCCCGTGCAGCGCAGGATCCTGTACATGATGCAGGACATGGGATTGCGGCCCGAGAAGGCCCACGTGAAGTCGGCCCGTGTGGTCGGCGAAGTGATGGGCAAACTTCACCCGCACGGCGACTCGTCAATTTACGATGCGCTCGTGCGTTTGGCGCAAGGCTTTGCGATGCGCCTCCCGCTCGTTGACGGCCACGGCAACTTTGGCTCCCTCGACGACGGCCCTGCAGCCTCCCGGTATACCGAGGCGCGCCTCGCCGGTGCGGCCCTTGCGATGACCGAATCGCTCGACGAAGATGTCGTCGATTTTGTGCCGAACTACGACAACCAAATCATGCAGCCCGATGTGCTGCCCTCCGCCGTACCCAACTTGCTCGTCAACGGCGCGAGCGGCATCGCGGTGGGCATGGCGACGAACCTTGCCCGCACAACCTGATCGAGGTTGTGGAGGGCGCAAAGCACCTGCTGTATCACCCAGACGCGACCGTGGACGAACTGATGGAGTTCATTCCGGGGCCGGATCTTCCAGGTGGCGGCACCATCGTCGGGCTTGACGGCGTGAAAGACGCCTATCGCAGCGGACGGGGCGCATTTCGCACCCGTGCGAAAGTGTCTGTTGAGCAGCTGAGCCCGCGCCGCACCGGGCTCGTTGTGACGGAGCTTCCCTATCTTGTCGGCCCCGAGCGGGTCATCGAGAAGGTGAAGCAGGGCGTCGAGGCGAAGAAGCTTTCGGGCATCTCCGATATCGCCGACTTGACAGACCGCAAGAACGGGCTGCGGCTCGTCGTCACCCTAAAGACGGGCTTCTCTCCAGAGGCCGTTCTCGAGCAGCTGTATCGTTACACGCCTCTCGAGGACTCCTTCAGTATCAATTCGGTCGCACTCGTCAATGGGCAGCCGCAAACACTCGGGCTGCGCGAGATGCTGCGCGTGTTCCTCGACCACCGCATCTCGGTGATCACACGTCGTTGCGAATTCCGGCTAAAGAAGCGCCGTGAGCGTTTGCACTTGGTGGAGGGTCTGCTGATCGCGATCCTCGACATCGACGAGGTCATTCAGCTGATTCGCACGAGCGACGACGCCGAGACCGCACGCACCCGCCTGATGCAGGTCTTTGACCTCTCAGAGGTGCAGGCGGAGTACATTCTTGAGCTGCGGCTACGGCGCCTCACGAAGTTCTCGCGCGTTGAGCTTGAGAGTGAGCGCGATGAACTGCAGCGTGAGATCGAAGCGCTGCTCGAGATCCTGGGCAGTAAGGAGAAACTGCGCGGGGTCGTTGCCTCCGAGTTGGACCAGGCTGCCGAGTCATTTGGCACGCCGCGCCGCACGGTGCTCACCGGGGCAGTGATCCGACCCACGCGCGCCGCCGCGGGCTCGGAGGCGCTGCAGGTCGCGGATTCGCCGTGTACGGTATTGCTTTCTGTGACCGGTCGCGCGTTGCGGGTGGATCGGGATCCCGACGCGCCCGAGCCGCTGCGTGGGGCTTCGCGCGCCACGAAACACGGGGCACTGCTTGCCGCGGTTGATGGAACGGTGCGGGGGGAACTCGGCGCGGTGCTTTCAGACGGCACGCTGCACAGGTTCACCCCCGTCGATCTGCCGCTGGTGCCCGCCGCGAGTATCGCATTCTCGGCCGGCGTGAAGCTCGCCGAGTACATCGGAGTCACCGACAAGAAGCTGCGTGTCGTCGGCATCGTGCCCCTCGACACCGAGACGCCGATCGGCCTGTTCACGCGGCAGGGCACCGTCAAACGTGTGGTGCTCACGGACCTCCCCGCAAGGCCGGAGTTCGAGGTCATCGGATTGAAATCGGATGATCTGCTCGTAGCGGCGTTCCCAGCCCCCGACAATAGCGAGTTTGCCGTGGTCGCAAGCGATGCGCAGCTGCTGCGTTTCCCGGCCGCGTCCGTTCGGCCTCAGGGCCGACCGGCGGGCGGCATGGCAGGGATGAAACTCGGATCCGAAGCGCGGGTCGTCTTCGCCACGGCGGTGCCGGAGGGGACCGAAGCGCGAGTTGTCACTGTCGCTGACAGCTCGATCACGCTACCGGGCACGGACGTGGCGACCGCGAAGGTGTCAGACTGGGCTGAGTTCCCCGCGAAGGGCCGCGCCACGGGCGGGGTACGTGCTCAGCGCTTCCTGAAGTGGGAGGATCAGATCGCGTGTGCCTGGGTGGGCACGGGTGAGCCCGGGCCCTCGCTGCCGACGGCGCCGCCCGGAAGCTCCCCACTGAACTTGGCAAGCGCGACGGATCCGGCCAACCCATCGACGGCGCCGCCGCGTTCGTTGGCCTCGCGCCCTAGCCCAGCCTCCCGCCGGAGCGAGGCCGTCCCTCCCGCCGGTTGAGCTAGCGTAGCGAGTCGAAACCAAGTACCCCTCTCGACCGCCAATTGAGCGAGGCTGTCCCACCCCGCCGGTTGAGCGAGGCCGTAGGCCGAGTCGAAACCACAGCTACTCTTTTCGAGTCCTAGCGCTCCACCCTTTCAATGCGGCCGGGCCTTCCTCAATGAGTATCTTACGTTTGTTGTGGGACCAGCCCTGGATCCGTTTCTCAAGTTGGGACGCTTCATCGATACGATCAGACTCGTGGTTCCAGACGAGTTCGACGGGCAGCCGACGCTTGGTGTACTCGGCCCCGTGTCCCGATGAGTGCTGCGAGAGTCGAAGTTTTAGGTTTCGGGTACTGCCAACGTAAAAGCTTCCGTCAACGCATCGCAGGATGTACGTATGAGGCATGCGGGAATCCTACAGAACCGCGATTGTTGGTTGTCAAGAAGGTTCTTGGGTTTCGACTCGGCTAGCGCCTCGCTCAACCGGCGTGAGGGGCGCCTCGCTCAAGCGTCAGTGGTGTCTACGCGTCAATACGCTCGCGATCCAGGTCGTCAGCGTTGTCGATGATGAACTCCTTGCGCGGGGCAACCTCGTTACCCATGAGCAGCTCAAACATCTGAGCTGCCGCGTGCGCATCCTCGAGACGGACACGGCGCAGAGCACGATGCTCACGGTCCATCGTGGTTTCGGCGAGCTGATCCGCATCCATCTCCCCCAGGCCCTTATAGCGCTGGATCGGTTCCTGATACTTCTTACCGCGCTTCTTCAGATCGCTGAGGAGGGTCTGCAACTCCCGCTCGCTGTAGGTGTAGATCACGTCGTTGGGCTTCCGCCCCGCGTTCTGCACAATCACTCGGTGCAGCGGCGGCACGGCGGCGTAGACACGGCCGGCCTCAAGCATCGGGCGCATGTAACGGAAAAACAGCGTCAAGAGCAGCGTCCGAATGTGAGCACCGTCGACGTCGGCGTCGCTCATCAGGATCACCTTGCCGTAGCGCGCAGCATCGATATCGAAGTCGCGGCCTGATCCCGCCCCGATGACCTTGATGATCGCCCCGCACTCTGCGTTGCCAAGCATCTCAGCAACGGAGGCCTTCTGCACGTTCAGGATCTTGCCGCGGATCGGCAACAGCGCCTGGAACTCGCTGTCGCGTGCGGGCCTGGCCGTGCCGAGCGCGCTGTCGCCCTCCACGATGAAGAGTTCGGTGTCGGCAACATCCTTCGAACGGCAGTCGATGAGCTTGGCCGGCAGCGAGGAGCTTTCAAGAGAACTCTTGCGGCGCGCGGTGTCGCGCTGCGCGCGCAGGGCGATCCGGGATTTCATCTCCGAGACCATCTTTTCGAGCAGGGCCGCAGTTTGAGCCTTGTCGGGTTTCTTCGTTGATTCGTAGCGCTCGGTCATGCCCTGCACGATCGCCTTTGACACGATAGAGCGGACGGCAGCGGTGCCGAGCACTTCCTTGGTCTGACCCTCAAACTGCGGCTCGGGCACCCGCACGGAGACCACGGCGGTGAGACCGGTGAGGATGTCGTCTTTATCGGGTTTGTCAGTGCCAGCCTTGAGCTTGCGCGCGTTCGCTTCGATCTGCTTTCGGAAGAACTTCGTGAGGCCCTGCTCAAAGCCGGCGAGGTGGGTGCCGCCCTTGGGTGTGGCAATGATATTGACGAAGCTCTGGATCTCTACGTCGTAGCCGGTCCCCCAGCGCAGCGCGACATCGACCTCGCAGCGCCGCTCGACCTCACGGGAGACGAGACCCCGGAGACCTCGTCCATCACGGGCACGGTCTCGGTGAAGGTGCCGGAATCGATTACCCGCCAGGTGTCGGTGATCGGTGCGTCGACCGCCAAAAAGTCGACAAACTCTGACAGCCCGCCCTCGTATTGGAAACGGTGTACCGGGCTCACGCCTGATTCGTCCTGTGATTCTGGGCGCTCGTCGGTGATTTCGATCGCGAGATTTGGCACGAGGAATGCGGTCTGCCTGGCCCGTGCAATGAGCGAATCGGGTTCAAAACGCGCCGTCGCCAGGAATATCTGCGGATCCGCCCAGTAACGTACGCGGGTACCCGTCACCCCTTCTTCACCTTGCCAACGACACGCAGCTCTGAAGCGTTTTCAAAAGGCGTAAACGGGCTGTCAGGCCCGTCGCCCGAGAACACGCCCGGCTCGCCGTGGCGGAAGGACATGGCCCAGGTCTTGCCATCGCGATCAACCTCGACATCAAGACGGGAGGAAAGAGCGTTGACCACGGAGGCCCCAACACCGTGAAGGCCTCCGGAAGAGGCGTACCCGCCGCCGCCAAACTTGCCGCCGGCGTGCAGCTTCGTGTACACCAGTTCGACACCAGAGAGGCCACTCTTCGGCTCGATGTCCACAGGGACCCCGCGGCCATTGTCCGCCACCGTGACACTGCCGTCAGCGTGCAGGGTGATGCGAATATCATTGCCGTGGCCGGCAAGCGCCTCATCAACCGAGTTGTCAATGATTTCCCACAGGCAGTGCATGAGGCCGCGCGAATCGGTCGTGCCGATATACATGCCGGGGCGCTTGCGCACCGCTTCAAGGCCCTCAAGAACGGTGAGGTGACGAGCCGAGTAATTTGCTCCGGCGTCAGTTGCGCCTGCACTCGGTGATGACGACTTCTTCGATGCCGCTGACTCTGCCACTACGGGAATCTCCTCTTGTTCACTAACCCATTCACTGTATGCCAGACTCCGGACACAGCGGCTTCATGCCCGCGGCGATTGGCAAACCCGCGGGCTTCGCTACGCGTTCAGCGAACCGTGACAAAAAAGCAGCTTCTTCCGTGGCCGGACGTGCTTTGATAGAACCACCTGCAACACGAACAGGGAGGTTACCATGACAACGCTCGAGCAAGATCGCACCAACACTATTGAGGCAGCGGATCGCCCCATGAGCGGACTCGACCGCTGCGATAGCTGCGGTGCACAGGCCTACGTTCGTGCCGTGCTGAACGGAAGTGAGCTCTTGTTTTGCGCTCACCACGGGAACAAGCACGAAGCCAAGCTCCGCCCGATGGCTGAGGTTTGGTATGACGAAAGCCACAAGCTGACCGCTGCGGTGTAAACCAGCAGCAACGACAAAGGCCCGCTCCCCAGTTCATCTGAGGGGCGGGCCTTCTTCGTGCAAGCGGTCTACTCGAGGTAGTCGCGCAGCTGCTGGCTGCGCGAGGGGTGACGCAACTTCGCCATTGTCTTCGACTCGATCTGGCGGATCCGCTCGCGGGTAACCCCAAACGTGTCACCGATCTGGTCGAGGGTCTTCGGCATGCCGTCGCCGAGACCAAAGCGCATGCGGATCACGCCGGCCTCGCGCTCCGAGAGCGAATCGAGTAGCTGCTCAAGCTGCTGCTGCAACATTGTGAAACCAACCGCATCGGCAGGAACAACCGCCTCGGTGTCCTCGATGAGGTCGCCGAACTCGCTGTCGCCGTCTTCACCGAGCGGAGTGTGCAGCGAGATCGGCTCGCGGCCGTACTTCTGGACCTCGACGACCTTCTCGGGGGTCATGTCGAGCTCGCGGCTGAGCTCTTCCGGCGTGGGTTCCCGCCCGAGATCCTGAAGCATCTGGCGCTGCACGCGTGCAAGCTTGTTGATGACCTCGACCATGTGCACCGGAATGCGAATGGTGCGCGCCTGGTCAGCCATCGCGCGGGTGATGGCCTGGCGGATCCACCAGGTCGCATACGTCGAGAACTTGAAGCCCTTGGTGTAGTCGAACTTCTCGACGGCACGAATCAAACCGAGATTGCCCTCCTGGATCAGATCCAGGAACTGCATCCCGCGGCCGGTGTAGCGCTTCGCGAGAGACACCACGAGACGCAGGTTCGCGCCAAGTAGGTGGCTCTTGGCGCGCTGGCCGTCGCGGGCGACCCACTTGAGCTCGCGTTCAAGCTTCTTCGGCAGACCCTTCTCAGTGCCAAGCTTCTCCTCAGCAAAGAGGCCCGCCTCGATCCGCATCGCGAGTTCCACCTCTTCTGCGGCATTGAGAAGCGCGACCTTGCCGATCTGCTTCAGATAATCCTTCACGGGATCGGCTGTTGCGCCCGGAATGAGTGTCGTGACGGTCGGCACGTCCTCTTCGTCGGAGGCCTTCAGTACGATGGCGCCCGTCGGGAGTGGCTCGTCAGGAGTGGATGGCTTGTCGGATTCAAGGGCCTCGGCGGACTCATCCTCAAGGTCAATGGGTTCTTCTACTACTTCTTCAACCTTCGGCGCGGCCTTGCGAGCGGCTGGCTCCTTCGCCGGTGCCTTCTTCGCTGGTGCTTTCTTGGCGGCCGCCTTTTTGGCGGGCGCCTTCTTCGCGGCTACCGTAGCCGCACCTACGTCTTCGGCCTCGGGAGTTTCGTCCTTGGCCTTTGCAGACGTAGCACGAGCTTTGGTCGTGGATGGAGTTGCCACGCAGTCGCCTCTCTGTTTCAGAATTGCCGCTGTGGTGTCGACCGTCAGGTCAACGAGTGGTCACAGCATGAAAACCCATGTCAAGCTCGGTTTATTCCCGCGGGCGGGAAAGTACACCGAATTGAATGGGTTAAGGCTCCCATTATTGCACGGACTTCGGCGTGTAATGAACGCGGCTACGCGGGTGTGTCGCCCGATTCCCCGTCTGAGGGACTTTGCTGTTGCTCGGCGAGGTAACGCTCGAGCTCAACAACAAGCTGATCTGCCGAGGGGATCGTGCCGTCCTCGCTCATGAGGGGCGAGCGGACAGTCTGATCTTCCATATATACGTCATAACGCTGCTCGAGAGTGCGAACCATCTCAATCGATTCTTCATTTTCTGAGATCTGAGAATCTACCTTCAACTGAAAGGCTTGCGCGGCCTCACGCACCTGATCGGTGGAAAGGATCAGCCCGGTCGCCGCCATGATGCTTTCCAACGAAACGAGAAGAGCTTCCGGATACTCCGTATTTGCGAGGTAGTGCGGAATGAGTAGCGCGAATCCGACCACTTCTTCCCCGAGGTTGTGCAGGCGGTACTCAAGCACGTGCGCGGCGGAGGCGGATAGTTTGGTCGTCGGTCGCCATACCGAGCGAGCCTCGATGAGGTCGTCGCGTGATCCGCTGACGGTGGTGGTCATGGGGCGTGTGTGAGGAACGGGCATCGGAATCGCGTGGGTCCACACCACCGTGGAAACCTCAAACTCGTGCACCAGCAACAGCACCGTGTCGATGAACTGATCCCAGCGGAAATCGGGTTCGTAGCCACTCAACAACAGGAAGGGAGCACCCAGCTCATCGTGGACCAGCGCGAGCGACAACTCTTCCGGGGAGTAGTCGACTAAATGATCCTCATCAAAGGTCAGGATCGGCCGCCGTGCTCGGTAATCGAGCAGCAGATCGGCGTTGAACCGAAGTATCTCCTCGGGCTCATATTGCTGCCAGAAGTATTCCTCCAACTGGGATACTGCGCCACCAGCATCGCTGAGCCCCTGCATGGCTACGAGCAGCGGGATCCCGCGGGGAACGAGAGCACGTCGTTCGGGGTGCTCTGCAGAAAAGATCGAATCGGTCACGAATCCATCTTAGGAAGGCTTCCAGGAGAACGGCACCGATTCGGTCACGCCCGTAGCGAACCCGAGAAACAGACCTCGCCAGCTCCCGGGTGAAGCTGGCCTCAGGTGTAGGCTGAATAACGTGTGTCCGGTTTTGTATCGGCTGTGTCATCCACACCGCACGGACCCGCCTGAATCAACAGCGAACAATCCGAGGGAGATCCCACTTGGCCGAACAGCAGTTTGACGTCGTAGTTTTGGGCGGAGGCAGCGCTGGGTACGCGGCTGCAATCCGCGCAACTCAGCTGGGCTTTAGCGCCGCAGTCATTGAGAAGGACAAACTTGGAGGGACCTGTCTGCACCGGGGATGTGTGCCTACAAAGGCTCTGCTTCACGCTGCGGAGGTTGCCGATGTGGCTCGTGAAGGCGAAGTCTACGGCGTGCTGTCAAGCGTCGCGGGCATCGACATCGCCGGAGTGAACCGCTACCGAGAGAATCTCGTAGCGGGCAAGTTCAAGGGGCTCCAGGGGCTCTTGAAGGCCAACGGGATCACCGTGATCGCGGGATCCGGCAAGCTTGTCGCACCGAACACGGTGCAGGTGGGCGAAGATCGCATCATCGGAAAAAACATTGTGCTCGCAACGGGATCCTTTTCCCGGTCACTGCCGGGGCTCGAGATTGAGGGCCGCGTCATTACGAGCGAGCAGGCCCTTGAACTTCAGGAGATCCCGGATCGCGTCGTGATTCTTGGCGGTGGCGTGATCGGTGTCGAGTTTGCGAGCGTGTGGCGCTCCTTCGGTTCTGAGGTCACAATTGTGGAGGGTCTCCCCCACCTCGCACCCAACGAAGAAGAGTCTGTCTCCAAGCAGCTCGAGCGTGCGTTCCGTAAGCGGAAGATCGATTTCAAGCTCGGCGTGCGTTTCAAGTCTGTGGACCAGGACGCCAACGGCGTCACCGTGCACCTCGAAGACGGTACGTCGATCTCTGCTGACTACCTGCTCGTCGCCGTGGGTCGCGGCCCGGTCACCCAGGGTCTCGGCTACGAAGAGGTCGGCATCAACATGGATCGCGGGTTCGTCCTCACAAACGAACGTCTTGCGACAAACGTTCCCGGTGTCTACGCCGTCGGCGACATCGTCCCCGGCCTGCAGCTTGCGCACCGCGGCTACCAGCAGGGCATCTTCGTCGCAGAAGAGATCGCGGGACTTTCACCCGTGGTCGTTGCCGACGTGAATATTCCGAAGATTACCTACTGCGATCCCGAGATTGCGTCCGTCGGACTCACCGAGGCGAAAGCCAAAGAACTGCACGGCGATGACAACGTCGAAAGCTACGAGTACAACCTGGCAGGCAACGCGAAGAGTTCGATCCTCGGCACCGCCGGCACGGTCAAGGCCGTACGCGTCAAAGACGGGCCCGTGGTTGGTGTGCACATGATCGGCGCTCGCGTTGGCGAGCTCGTCGGTGAGGCACAGCTCATTGTGAACTGGGAAGCGTATCCCGAGGATGTCGCTCCGTTTGTTCACGGCCACCCGACACAGAACGAGACCATTGGCGAGACCATGCTGAAGCTCGCCGGCAAACCCCTGCACGCGATCTAAGCGCTGCACTACAGACGAACAATGAACGGAGAAACACGATGAGTGAATCGGTGGTCCTCCCCGCACTGGGTGAGAGCGTGACCGAGGGGACGGTGACTCGCTGGTTGAAGAACGTCGGCGACACCATCGAGGTCGACGAGCCTCTTCTCGAGGTCTCGACCGACAAGGTCGACACCGAGATCCCGTCTCCCATCTCGGGGGTTCTCGAAGAGATCCTCGTGCAGGAAGACGAGACTGCCGAGGTCGGTGCGATTCTTGCGCGCATTGGTGACGGTTCGGGATCCCCCTCTGCGGCCCCCGCTGCGCCGGCTGCTGCTGAAGCTGCTGCGGCTCCAGCGCCCGCGCCCGAGGCTGCTCCGGCCCCTGCAGCTGCGCCCGCAGCGGCGCCCCAGTCCGGATCGGATAGCCAGGACGTTACGCTGCCCTCCCTCGGTGAGAGCATCACCGAGGGCACCGTCACCCGCTGGCTCGTCGCCCTTGGTGACGAGGTTGCCGTCGATCAGCCTCTTCTTGAGGTCTCGACGGACAAGGTTGACACCGAGGTGCCCTCTCCCATTGCGGGCGTGGTGCAGGAGATCCTCGCGCAGGAGGACGACACCATAGAGGTTGGCGCAGTCCTCGTGCGCATCGGTAGCGGATCGGCTCCGGCTGCTCCGGCTGCTCCGGCGCCGCAGGCCGCACCTGCTGCTGCCCCCGCACCTGCTGCAGCGCCTGCACCTGCTGCAGCGCCCGCACCTGCCGCAGCGCCCGCACCTGCCGCAGCGCCCGCACCTGCCGCAGCGCCCGCCGCAGCGGACGCGTTGAGCGCAAGCTACGTCACTCCTATCGTTCGCAAGCTCGCGAATGAGAAGGGTATCGATCTCGCGACGGTCACCGGCACCGGTGTCGGTGGGCGCATCCGCAAGGAAGACGTGATCGAAGCAGCTGCCGCCAAGGTGGTGGCCCCAGCGGCCGCCGTCAGCCCGGTAATCGCGGCGCTCGAGGTCTCCGAGCTTCGCGGTTCGAGCCAGAAGATGAGCCGTTTGCGGAAGGTGATTGCCGAACGTGCGGTGGCATCGCTCCAGTCGACCGCGCAGCTCACGACCGTGGTGGAGGTTGATGTCACCCGTGTGGCGCAGTTCCGCCAGGCCAAGAAGGACGAGTTCCTGGCGAAGACCGGGAACAAGCTCTCGTTCCTGCCGTTCTTCACCCTCGCGGCGGCCGAAGCCTTGCGCACCTACCCGATCATTAATGCGACGGTTGAGGGCGATTCGATCACCTACCCCGACACTGAGAACATCAGTATTGCAGTAGACACCGAACGCGGTTTGCTGACCCCCGTATTGCGGGAGGCTGGCGAGAAGAACCTCGCTCAGATCGCCGACGAGATCGCTGATCTCGCCGGACGGACTCGGGATAACAAGCTCACCCCAGATGAGCTCAGCGGAGGCACCTTCACGATCACAAACACGGGATCGCGCGGCGCGCTATTCGATACGCCGCTTGTATTCCTTCCGCAGGTTGCGATCCTCGGTACCGGCGCGGTTGTCAAGAAGCCCGTCGTGGTACCGACACCCGAGGGCGACACGATCGCTATCCGCTCCACCGTGTATCTCGCGCTCTCCTACGATCACCGGATCGTTGATGGCGCTGATGCGGCTCGCTTCCTGACCCAGGTGAAGCAGCGCCTCGAGACGGGCGATTTCACGGCGAACCTCGGTTACTAGGGTTCATTACCGTACATCGATACGGTGAACACACGAGTGGCCTCCTCAGCCCCGCTACCTGCGGAACTGAGGAGGCCACTCGTGTGTTTAGTGGGTGCGATGCGTCCGGAGTAAGCTTCCCCGAATGCCGCGCGGAACTGCATTTGTCTGGGCACGATGCATGGCAAATGCGCCAGAAGCAGCGTACACTTGTAGATGTAGGGCCTCCCCGGACAATAAAACGGCTGGGATAGGGCCCTACTTCTTTGCTTCAAGCGGGATCTGGACGAGTTCGTCGCGCGACCACCCCCAAAGCTCGCGGATCTGATTCAGTGGGTTCCGATCGTTGTACCGTCCAAGCTGTATACGAACGAGGTCATTGAGCGCGTGGTCTCCGAAGTCGAGGATGAAACGGTCCTTGACGAAATCGTGGTTCTTCTTTGCTCTCGCTACGGCACGTTGGATGAGCTGCTTGCTCGACGCGTAGGAGGGGTTCTCCGGGCGCTTCACCTCGATCTCGATACCGCCTCTGGACAGCCACCTGAAATCGTTCGTTGGTTTCTGGGCCAAGCTTTTCCGGATCAGTCGCACGTCGTTGCCCGCGGCAGTGAAGCGTTCGTAGAAGCGAACCTCATGCGTCTCGAGTTCCCACCCGGGTCCCGTGGGGAAACCGAGCTGGCTTTGTCTAGTTAGCCACATCCGGAGCTCGTGATGTGTTGTCGATGACAGCGTCGGCTCATCGGGACGGCCTGTACATGGCTGCATGAGGTTCGCGACTCAGCTACCGCGGCCCCACTCGTGTGTCGGGAACTCTTGAGCGGTGACCGTCGGCGTAATGCGCTGGTGCACCGTGAAGACCACGGATTCCCATGCGCGTTCAGCTCGCCACAGTTCAGCGGGATGGGTGCTTCTCCTCAAATCCGCAGCGATCTCCGTGGCAGCCTCACGGATCGCTTCGGTGAGATAGCGCGCCGCGCCTTGTCCGTCCCAGCGCTGCGCCAATTGCGTAAGCAGAGAAAAGGGGACGCCGATGGTGGCGCAGCCAAGGTCATGCCCTCCCCGCGCGTGTGTCTCCGCGCGGGCACGCAGTGCACGGGCACGCCCCGGCTTCCAGTTTTTCGGCTCAAGGCCCTGCAAGACCGCCCAGCACTCAAATCGGTCGCTGCGCTGAAGCATGTCCCTGGTTCGTGCACCGCCCGAGCAGCGGCCCCGATCCCGCAGGGTGATCCCCCAGGCGCACAACTGCTCGAGCTGCCACGCGAGCGCGGCCGCGCCATAATTGTCTGGAGACACGCGCATAGCTTTGGCCTCCCGAACGGGTTGATTGAGGTGTCGCTGACCGGTCGATCCCGGTCGTCCTCTACCATGCCCCACAATCATCGCCCGCAACGAGAACTCTGGAATCTGTGGAGAACGCGCAGCGCACGGTAGAAAAAGCGAGGCTGTGAGCGAACATCGCCCAGCGCCGCTTGCGCCTGTCTCCCTGCACGGCTCTGACGCGATACCCTTGTAGTCATGGCAGCAGAGAAGGCGAAACGCAACGGTCGCATCAAACAGATGGTCGAGATCTATAAGATCACGCGGCAGCGGGATCGAAATCTCACACTTATACTCCTCATCTGTTTCCTGGGGCCCCTCCTCGCTTCGCTCCTTCTCGCATGGTTACTTCCGGGTAGCTGGCTGAACTGGATCGTGTGGCCGCTCAGCGGCATCCTCGTCGGCATCCTGCTCGTCATGATCATGCTGGGGCGCCGCGCAGAGAAGTCTGCATATCAGCAGATTGAGGGCCGGCCAGGCGCCGTAGGGTCCGTGATTCAGAGCGCGCTGCGTCGTTCATGGCGTGGCTCCGAGGTCCCCGTCGCGATCAACCGTGAGCAGGACGCCGTGTACCGCGTTATCGGGCGCGGCGGCGTCGTGCTGATCGCAGAAGGCTCGTACACCCGCACGCGGCGCATGGTCGCCGATGAAGAGCGCAAAATGAAGCGTGCCGTGAAAGACGTCGAGGTGGTACACCTCTATGTCGGGCCAGACGACGGCGGGATCCCGCTCCACAATCTCTCAAAAACGCTCGTGAAGCTGAAGTCGAAACTCACCCGCGCCGAGGTTGACGCAATCTACAACAGGCTCGTGTCGCTGCAGGGCTCGCCGGTCGGAATACCCAAGGGAATGGATCCGAACCGAATCCGTCCGCAGCGTCCGCGCTAGCCCATCAAGATGTCTAGCTCCGCGCCGAAAAAGTTTGGTGAGCTTGAGCCGAGTAAATGGCCTGGTGAACGGCTCGGCCTCCCCGACAAAGGCTCACGCTCGGTCGCCAGACTCGGCCGTCGGGTTCTTGCGATCCTGATTGACTGGGCCCTGGCGATGATCCTCGGCAATTTCCTTGCCTCCGGGACCGCCGCCTCTTGGATGACCCTGCTGGTGTTCATGATTATGCAGATCATCTTCATTCCAACGATTGGTGGTTCGATCGGGCACAGGATACTCGGCCTGCGCGTCGTGCCATTAGTCGGTGGTTGGGTGGGATTCTGGCGCCCGATCGTGCGCACACTGTTGCTCGCGCTCGTCATTCCTGTGCTCGTCTGGGATTCGGATCAGCGCGCCTTCCACGACAAGATCGCCGGCACGGTGCTCATTCGGGCCTAGCAACCCCGATGCTTTCAGAACTCACCCACTCTGCCGTAACATCCGCGAAACATTCGACTCACGTTTCTGAAATCCGTCTCCCATATTCTTGATACCAGCGAGCGGATCATCCGGTCCAACACAAAAGGAGCAGCATGTTCAAGACCCCGCAGGAAGTCATCGACTTCATCAAGGAGACCGACGTCAAGTTCGTTGACATTAGGTTTACGGATTTGCCCGGGGTGCAGCAGCACTTCAACATCCCGGCAGCCACGGTGGATCTCGACTTCTTCGAGGTCGGCCAGATGTTTGACGGCTCCTCGATTCGCGGCTTTGCGGGCATCGCCGAGTCAGACATGCAGCTGATCCCCGATGTGACGACCGCGTACCTTGACCAGTTCCGTGCCGAGCGCACGCTCGTGCTGATCTTCGACATCTACAACCCGCGCACCGGCGAGATCTACTCCAAGGATCCCCGGCAGGTTGCGAAGAAGGCCGAGCAGTACCTCGCATCAACCGGGATCGCCGACACCGCGTTCTTTGCCCCTGAGGCCGAGTTCTACATCCTCGATTCTGTTCGCTACGAGACGACCCCGCAGCGCACCTTTTACGAGATTGACTCTGAAGAGGCGCACTGGAACTCCGCCCGCAAGATCGAAGGCGGTAACCTCGGCAACACCACCGCGGAAAAGGGCGGCTACTTCCCCGTCTCCCCCGTCGACAAGCAGGCGGATCTTCGCGACGACATCTCCCTCAGACTGATCGAAGCGGGCCTGCACCTTGAGCGCTCCCACCACGAGGTCGGCGCTCCCGGCCAGGCCGAGATCAACTACCGCTTTGACACGCTGGTGCACGCTGCCGACGACGTACTGAAGTTCAAGTACATCGTCAAGAACACCGCCGAGTTGTGGGGCAAGACCGCGACGTTCATGCCGAAGCCGGTCTTCGGTGACAACGGTTCGGGCATGCACACCCACATGTCGCTGTGGAAGGGCGGCGAGCCGCTGTTCTACGACGAGAATGGCTACGCCGGGCTCTCAGATCTTGCTCGCTGGTACATCGGAGGGATCCTGCACCACGCACCCGCGCTGCTGGCGTTTACGAACCCGACGATCAACAGCTACCGTCGCCTCGTGAAGGGCTACGAAGCTCCGGTCAACCTCGCGTATTCCGCCGGCAACCGCTCTGCGGCCGTGCGCATTCCGCTGACCGGATCTAACCCGAAGGCCAAGCGTATCGAGTTCCGTGCGCCCGATGCTTCGGGCAACCCCTACCTCGCCTTTGCTGCGCAGCTGATGGCCGGCCTTGACGGGATCCGTAACCGGATCGAGCCGATGGAGCCGATCGATAAGGATCTCTATGAGCTGCCTCCGGAGGAAGCAAAGAACATTCCTCAGGTGCCCGGGTCGCTTGAAGAAGCTCTGGCAGCCCTTGAGGCTGATCACCAGTTCCTGCTTGAGGGTGGTGTCTTCACCGAGGAGCTCATCGAGACTTGGATCACGCTGAAGCGCGATACCGAGATCGCGCCGATGGCCCTGCGCCCGCACCCCTACGAGTTTGAAATGTACTACGGGGTGTAGTCTCACCAGTACTGACATTGAAGCCCGCTTCTCATTCCGAGAAGCGGGCTTCAATGTGTATGAGATTAAGCAGCTGCTCCTTTGCAGTGCGGGTCAGGAAGACCTAGGAATCGTGCTCGTCGTCGAGCTCGGCTCCGTCTTCGGCGAGTAAGGCCTCGAGGAACGATTGAAAGTAATGCATAACGATCACGTTACGCTTTTATAACGAAATACACCAGGACTTCGTGTGAATTGCTCGTAAACATGTCACTTTGTGTCACGGACGACGGCTTTGAGCTCGGGTTCTCCGGTGAGTGACCACCAATCCTGCGACTGCCCACCATTCCCGCACGTCGGAAAGGTGGGCAGTCGCAGGGGAAGTGGGCACTCACGCCAGGGGGTGCCCGGGCGGTGGTGAATGCGACCAGCAAGGGAGCCAGGATTAGCCGAGCGGGAATCTTTCGTTCTCGGAATACCCAAAAAACTCCCGCTCAAACACAGCGCGTGCCCGGCGAGACACCGCAAACCATCGATCCTCAATCTCAGAGGTGTGACCCCGCGGAAGCTGCAGGACCCCGGCAATTCCCTCAAGATCGACCCAGTCATTTGGCAGAGAATCCGAGGCTCGCCCCGTCCACAATTTGAGGGCGGAACGCAGCTGGCTTGCGAACTGCCAACACTCGGAAAGCTGCTCCGCTTCCTCCGCAGGCAGAAGCTCGAGCCTGGCTGCTGCGTCGAGAGCCGCGAGCGTCTCTACCGTCCGCAGACTCTCGTCCCGGTGCCCCTCACGAAGCTGAATGAGCTGCACGAGCCATTCGACGTCGCTGATGCCTCCCGGCCCCAGCTTCAGGTGGCGCCTCGGGTCCGCGCCCTGCGGCAACCGCTCCGATTCCACCCGAGCTTTCATCCGCCGCACCTCGCGAATCTCGCTCTCGCCGAAAGCTGTTGGATACCGGATCTCGTCCGCCAGTGCGATGAAGTCGGCGCCGAGCGTCACGTCACCCGCCACGTGGCGGGCACGCAACAGCGCCTGCGCCTCCCAGGTCACCGACCACCGTTCGTAGTAGGCGCGATAGGCGTCGAGACTGCGTGCGATCGGGCCGTTTTTCCCCTCTGGGCGCAGATCGAAGTCAAGATCTACCGGAAACCGCGGATCCGCGACGAGGCGGCGCAGTTCGGAAACGAGCTTCGTGGCGGCCCGGGACGCCTGCTCTGAGCTGAGTTCCGCCGGGCGCGATAGACCGCAACGATATCGATGTCGGAGGCAAAGCCCAACTCCCTGCCGCCGTACCGGCCCATCCCGATGAGGGCAAACTCCACGGGCGGCAGCGCGTCAGCGGCGCCCGTAGCCGTCGCAGTCTCGTCCCGCCGAATCGCGATCAGCAAGCCATCAAGCAACGCCGTATGCGCGGCGTCAAGTCCCCAAGCGACCGCCTCGTCATCGATAGCCCCCACGATCCGCCCGAGTGCGAGACGCAGCACCTCGCGCCGATGCACCGCCCGCAGATGACCAGCCGCGTCTTCAGCGGATTCCCTTCGCGAAGCGAGGGCCCGCATCTCCTCGAGAAGCGCCTGCAAGCTTGTCGGCTGCAGGCGCTGATTGCTTTCGAGCCAGGCCACCGCCTCGGGAATCGTTTCCAAGAGGTCGGCTGCGAAGCGCGAGCAGGAAAGCACCCGCGCAAGCCGCTCCGCCGCGTCGGTGCCATCCCGAAGCAGCCGCAGGTACCAGGGTGTCTCCTGATTTGCCTCGCTCACACGGCGAAAGGACAGCAAACCGAAGTCGGGATCCGTACCATCGGCGAGCCACTGCAGCATCACCGGCATGAGGTTGCGCTGAATCTTGGCGCGCCGGGATGTCCCGCGGGTGAGCGCAGCTAGGTGCCGCATCGCGCCGTCGGGATCCCGGAAGCCGATGCTGCTCAGCCGGACCCGCGCGGCATCAGAGCCGAGCACCATCTCTTCTTCGGGAAGCGAGGCCACCGCGCTCAACAGCGGTGCGTAGAAGATCTTTAGATGAAGCTCTCTGACCTCGCGCTTGATCCCCTCCCAGAGCACGAGCAGCGCAGCCCCGCTCTCTGCGAGGCCCGAGGACCGAGCGAGTACGCGCAGCTGTTCTTCATCCCGCGGCATAATCGCCGTGCGGCGCAGATCCCGCAACTGCAGTCGATGTTCCAGCACCCGCAATCGCCGGTAGTCGGACTCCAACCGCTCTCCGTCGCTCCTGGCGATGTAGCCGCCCTCGACGAGCGCGCGAAGCGCCGGTAGGGTGCCGCGCAGGTGCAAACGATTGTCGTACTGGCCGTGCACAAGCTGCAGAAGCTGCACGCTGAACTCGATGTCGCGCAGGCCCCCTGGCCCAAGCTTCAGCTGCACTTCGAGGTCTTCGTTGTCGATGTGTTCGGTGACGCGCTCGCGCATCCGCTGAACGGATCCAACAAAATCCTCGCGAGATGAAGACGCCCACACCATTTCGCGCGTGCGCGCCACAAACTCGGCGCCAAGATCCAGCGCCCCCGCGAGGGGTCTGGCCTTCAGTAGCGCCTGGAATTCCCATCCCTTTGCCCAGCGCTCGTAGTACGCGAGCATCGAACCGAGCGTCCGCACGAGAGCGCCGTGGCGACCCTCCGGGCGGAGATTCGCGTCCAGTTCCCAAAGCGGCGGCTCGAGCGCGGGGCCGTGGATTCCGCGCATCGTCTCGGACGCGAGTCTGGTGGCGAGACGGATCAGAGCATCGCTATCGAGCAGTTCATCGTCATTCGATTCGGCGACAAACACGACATCGACGTCGGAGACCACATTGAGTTCTTCCGCGCCGCACTTTCCCATCGCCACCACCGCAAGCTGCACCGCGGCAAGGCGCTCGGCTGCGACCTGGGGACCCGAGCCTCCCGCCGCAAGGGTGGCACGGGCCACGGCGAGGGACGCCTCGACTGCCCCGCCCGCGAGACCGGACAGCGACAGTGCTACCGGTTCGAACGCGTCTTCCGCGCGGTTCTCCCGCGACTCACGAAGGTCGTACAGCATCACTTCGGCGAGCAGTTCGCGGTAGCGCACCCGCAGGGCCAACCACCCCGGCTCAGAAGCAAGTGGGAGCTGAGTCTCGGGATCATGCACCGCGACAAGTAGCTGCTCGCGTGCTTCCTCACCGCGCACGATCCGGCCGCCGCGATTCAGGATCGAACCAAGCTGCGCCGGATGCCGGGTGAAGAAATCGCCGAGCGCGGGCGACGCTCCGATAAGGAGGCAAAGACGCTCCAGCTGAACGGTGTCGAATCCTCGCAGAAGACCGGGATGCTGCTCCGCGAGTTGCCGCACGCGTGCGAGCGCGGCATCAGGATCTGCGGCTTGTGCAAACGCCTGCAACAGTCCCTCGACGGGCCTCGCCAGGCTCGCAGCAAGCTCGTCAAGCCGAGCGCGCGATGAGGTGAGTTCCTGAAATCCGGCCCGAGCGAAATCCGCAAGGCGCAGTTCGCGTGTTTCGCGCGTCACTTCCGATCCCCGAGCTACACCGTATCGAGCATTGAAGAGAGCTCGTACGGGGTGACCTGGGCACGGTACTCGGCGACTTCGCGTCGCTTATCTCGGATGAAATAGGCAAACACCTGCTCCCCCAGTGTCTCAGCGACAAGCTCTGAGCGCTCCATCACCGCGAGGGCATGGTCGAGGCTTGTCGGCAGCGCGTCGAAGCCCATGGCCCGGCGTTCGCCGTCGCTGAGCGCCCACACGTTGTTCTCTGCCTCCGGGGAAGCTCGTACTCTCCCTCGATGCCTTTGAGTCCGGCAGCGAGCAGCATCGAGAATCCAAGGTACGGGTTCACTGCGCTGTCCATGCCGCGGTACTCGACACGCGCGGCACCACCCTTGCCGGGTTTGTACATCGGGATCCGCACGAGCGCCGAACGGTTGTTGTGGCCCCAGCTGACGAAGGACGGAGCCTCGTCGCCGCCCCAGAGCCGCTTGTAGGAGTTGATGTACTGGTTCGTGACCGCGGTGATCTCGGGAGCGTGGCGCAGCAGCCCCGCGACAAAGCGGCGCCCGGTCTGAGAAAGCTGGTGGCGCGCGCCCGGATCGTAGAAGGCGTTGGTGTCGCCCTCGAACAGCGAGAGGTGCGTGTGCATGCCGGATCCTGGCTGCCCCACGAGTGGCTTCGGCATGAAGGTAGCGTGCACTCCCTGCGCGATCGCGACCTCCTTCACGACGCTGCGGAACGTCATGAGGTTATCGGCGGTCGTGAGGGCGTCGGCGTAGCGCAGATCGATCTCGTTTTGCCCGGGACCGGCCTCGTGATGGCTGAACTCGACGGAGATGCCAAGATCTTCCAGCATGTTCACACTTTCCCGGCGGAAGTCGTGCGCGGTGCCGCCCGGAACATTGTCGAAGTATCCAGCGCGGTCAACGGGCGTCGGGCCCTCTGCTCCAAACTCCTTTGATTTCAGCAGATAAAACTCGACCTCGGGATGCGTGTAAAAGGTGAATCCTTGCTCGGCGGCGCGGGCCAGGGTGCGCTTCAGCACGTTTCGCGGATCCGCAACCGCGGGTTCACCGTTCGGGGTCCTGATATCGCAGAACATACGCGCTGTCGGCTCGCTCTGGCTGCGCCACGGAAGCATTTGAAACGTCGCAGGATCCGGTACCGCGAGCAGATCAGACTCATAGGCGCGGGTGAGGCCTTCGATCGCGGAGCCGTCGAACCCAATGCCCTCGCTGAACGCGCCCTCCACCTCGGCCGGTGCGAGCGCGACCGATTTGAGCGTTCCGGACACGTCCGTAAACCACAGCCGCACGAACCTGACACCGCGCTCCTCGATGGTGCGAAGAACAAAATCACGCTGTTTACTCATGCCTGCTCCGTTCATGAATGACGTTTAGCAGAATCAGACTATCGCGCCCCTGTGACAATCATGTTACGTCGGCCTGTGTTCTGGGCCCGCGCAGGACGCTAGTCCTCCCGTGCGTCCTCTTCGGCCCATTGCCGCGCCCGTTCCGCGATGATTTCCTGCGCGTTTGCGGCCTCTTCCCGGCTCTGAAACGGCCCAACACGGTCTACCGAGAGCGACTGCGGGCCGTCCTCCACCTCGCCGGTGCGGGTGTTGTACCAGTAGGTTTCGGCGGGATCCTCGATACCCCAGTCACGTTTGCTCATGGTGCGCTCCTCGATTTGTTCTGGGTGATGAGATGACAGAGCGATTGCCCGCCACACTCCTAGACTAGAACCA
Organism: Leucobacter insecticola; assembly: GCF_011382965.1. Taxonomy (NCBI): domain Bacteria; kingdom Bacillati; phylum Actinomycetota; class Actinomycetes; order Micrococcales; family Microbacteriaceae; genus Leucobacter; species Leucobacter insecticola. Next base: position 2,040,937 of record NZ_CP049934.1, read on the forward strand.
TGCCATTCGACGCACAGGGGTTTCTTGTTCCAGGATCATTGCCGGCAGCGCGGACGGTGCCCGGCACCATCGCGCGGCCGCCGTATGTGGGGCTCAGCGTCCCGCCGCCGTATGCCGGCGACAATACGTACACGGAGAGTGAGATCGAAAAGATCCGAATCTCGGGAGCGATCGCATCCCGCGCGCTCGACGCCGTCGCGGAGGTGGTGCGCCCTGGAGTGACCACGGCCGAGCTCGACCGTGTCGCTCACGAATCGGTGGTCGCCGCTGGCGCCTACCCCTCCACACTCGGGTACCGCGGATACCGGGCGTCAAGCTGCACCTCCGTCAATGAGGTGATTTGTCACGGGATTCCCGACGACACCGTGCTGCGCGAGGGCGACATCGTGAACGTCGACGTCACCGCATATCTCGACGGTTTCCACGGCGACACGAACCGCACCTTCCGCGTGGGCGCGGTCCCGGAAGAGATTGATCTGCTCGTCGAACGCACGCACGAGGCGATGATGCGCGGGATCAAGGCCGCTCGTCCGGGCCGTGCGGTCAACGTGATTGGCCGCGTCATCGAGACCTACGCGAAGCGCTTCGGCTATGGCGTGGTGCGTGATTTTACCGGGCACGGTGTCGGATCTTCGTTCCACAGCGGGCTGATCATCCCCCACTATGACTCGGCCCCCGCCTACGCAGACGTGATTCGGCCGGGCATGGTGTTCACGGTGGAGCCGATGCTGACCCTCGGCACGCACGAGTGGGATCAGTGGGACGACGGCTGGACCGTGACCACGCGGGATCGCTCCGTGACCGCGCAGTTCGAACACACCATCGTGGTGCGTGAAGACGGTTTCGAGATCCTGACTCTGTCGGAGTAGCTCGTGAGCTTGCGTCATCCTGCGCGCCCACCCTGCTTCATCATGCGCGCAGTCGCAGGATCCACGTGTCCCAACTAGGATCCTTGTTTTGCGGGGAGCTTGGCGAGCCGGAGACGGTAGGCCCGTGCCAGCGCTTGATTGCGTTATCGAGACGCGCAAGGGTCGCACATCTCTCCTCCGCAAATGCGCCAGCACGGGCCTACCGTCTCCGGCTCTCTGGTGTGTAGTTCCGTATGGTGCAATTGTCGAGAGTGCGAATTCGAGCCGCACGGTCGTGAAAGAGACGCGTGCAAGGTCTACCATTGGTGTATGAGGTCTCTGCTTACTGAAACCTCCTTCCAGGAACTCCACGGAATTGGCTGGGACGGCGATCTGGACGTCATGCGGGCCAATGATGTGATCGTTCACGATTAGTCTGTAACGGCTTCCTCATCCATCCAAGGGTCCGGCGATCATAGCTGACAGGAATGACTTGAGGCTGCCGGGCAGGGGTAAGCCCGCACCGCGTGAAGCGACACGCAAGGGAACCATGCTTTAAGCGAATGCCGGCTTGCCTCGGACTAGGAGCCGTCGCACCGACACACCCACCCGGAACGGCTGTGACTCCTAATCTGCCACCCGGGCGAGGGTGATATGGCAAGGTGGCCGTAGACCGGTCGCAATGGTGGGCAGTCAGTAACCGCTCAGCGACGGTTTGCGTTCAGCAAAGCTGTTGAGGACCGGTTTCGCTTACTCGAAAGCGGCCTCATTCAAGCCAAGAAATCGCCTGAGAAAATGGCACCGACCCGGAAGTGGAGCAACCTTCAACACAGGTAAACATGGACGTGCGTTGAAGTAAGTATTCGAATCATCACAGGTACGTCTCTCTAACGTGAGAGAACCATTCTGGTTCTCCTTCGAGAAACCCTTTGATTCCTTCCATATCTGGATAGATTGTCTCCCAATCTAAGCCGTATGTACGCTTTAGAGTCTCTCGAATGGGCTCCTTCAGCCTGGCCGGTATCCGGAAGCTGTAGGTAAGAGACAGGTCGCTATCGGGGTTGGCAAGAGTCTTGCTGGGGTCGCAGGGGGCTAACACGACAGACATAGACGCAGCTATGTCTGTCGCCCGCCAATCTCCATCGACAATCTCGTTATAACGTTCAAGAACCGATTCCGTAATCGCTGGTGCTCCATCGAGAAGAAACACAGCGTTTTGCGCCAAAATGCGCTTGTCGTAGTCGGGTGGAATGACTTCCCGAAGCCGGGTCCCGGTCCCCCATGCACCCGTGACTCGATGTTTTGGAGAGCTAAAATCAAACCAAAATGGGTACTGTTCGGACCAGAAAGCCTTGTCTATTTCTTTGGCTTGCGAATCGTCGATTTGAGAAACTGCGCGGTGGGCTACAGCAATGAGTCGGGCATCAGTCTCTGCGGTTTCTGGGTCTGTGACAGCAAACCAGAGCGCGAGCAGCGGGTTTCTAGTGGCGTCGAGCAACCTGGTAGGGATTCCACGATGCTGCATTCTCGCCAGCGTCTCGACCGCAGGAGAGCTACCGAGTCTCCACCGAGCACCCACATCTGCAAGAAGATACCGCTCAGCGGCGACGATTTCCCGCTCCGTTGGTATGGTGTTGGCGGTCTGGTGTAGACCTTCACCAATGGGTTCCTTTGCCCTACGCACCTCACGATGAAGTGTAGAGTGCAAGCCCCAGTTCGCGTTCGCTTGCCCTCTCCACGTAACAGTGAGCGGGGCGAGCCTGCGGGTGAGTTCATCGAGTTGCGTCATGAGTTCTGAGAGCGATTCCACAGTTACCTCGAACCGTTCAAAGATTGCCGCAGGTGTGCTCACCTTGTCTTCGGGGTAGCTTTCGAATCTTATTGGTTCATAGTCCGACTCAGGCGAGTCGAACGATTCATTAGCTAACTCGCGAGCAACGCGGGCATACAATGCTGGTTCGAGCGTTTGCCCGGAATAATTTTGAAGCCAGCCGAGAGATGACTTGCTAATCCGGTCGGCGGCCTCCCTGGTCGCTGGGGTGAGCGAGTTTCGAACTTCATCGTTCCAGACCGTATTCGCATCGTCGATCGCCCAGTGGTTGAACTCGTTTGCACTGGCTATCTTTGCGGCGATCTCATGGGCTGGGCCAGACAATGCGGCACTTAGTGCGTCATTCCAAGCTTTGTTCCCGACAGTTGGCATGAGGTGGCTGAACTGGTTCGCGCTCGCGATCCTCGCGGCGGCCTCTTTGGCTGGGCCAGACAATGCAGCACTTAGCGCGTCATTCCAAGCTTTGTTCCCGACAGTTGGCATGAGGTGGCTGAACTGGTTCGCGCTCGCGATCCTCGCGGCGGCCTCTTTGGCTGGGCCAGACAATGCAGCACTTAGCGCGTCATTCCAAGCTTTGTTCCCGACAGTTGGCATGAGGTGGCTGAACTGGTTCGCGCTCGCGATCCTCGCGGCGATCTCTTGGGCGGAGACAGACGAGGAGTTGTCGTTCTCGGTCTCGCTTTTCTGCGCCGCCTCTGACCGATAAGTATTCGGTGCTTCTTCGTCCGGCTGAACGGAGTCATCGCTGGTTCCTGGTTTGGGTCCACCTGAGCCATCATTGTCGTCTTCCGGTACCAAGTCCGTCGACCTCCGTTCACATTCATTGCTCTTTACCATCACCCTATTTGAGTGCAGAGGAGATTTAGAGAGTTCTGGATATGAACACCGTGCCGTGGACTGCGAAGGCGACCTGGACGTCATACGTGGCGATGATGCGAAGATTCACGGCTGGAATGCAAAGGCTTTCTCATCTGTCCAAGAGTTTGACGATTTTAGTCGGTAAGAATGACTCGAGGCTGCCGGGCAGAGGCAGGGCGGCAATGAGCGCATCAGGGTTGGCGTTGCGCGAAGCGAAACGCCGGGGTCCCCTGCTTTAAGCGAATGTCGGCTTGCCTCTGCCCGGTAGTCGCCACGTCGACAGAGATATGTCAGTCTTGAAATCGGAGATTCTGCGACTTCGCGCAGAATGACAGGGGGCGCGCAGCATGTTGCTGGGGATGGAATGGGCCGGATCATACGCCGGGTTCTGTCGCGCTGGCCCGAAAACCAGCGGTGACGGTCATCTCTCTCGGGATACTGTTACCAGCATCCTCTAGCGGCCTACCCGAAGACTCAGCGAGGAGCCTCAATGTCTTCTGTCTGGCCTTGCTCCGAACGAGGTTTACCTGGCCGCCCGTGTCACCACGAACGCCGGTGGTCTCTTACACCACCCTTTCAGCCTTACCGGAAGTGGCAAGCCACTCCTGGCGGTCTACTCTCTGTTGCACTTTCTCGCGGGTTACCCCGGGTGGGTGTTACCCACCGTTCTCCTCTGTGGAGCCCGGACGTTCCTCGGCACGGCCACCGCTTGCGCGGTGTCGTGACGCGACCGCCTCACCGACCCATTCCGTGATTCAGTGTAGCGGAGAGCGGGCGAGATAATGGCGCGTGCGGGCTACTCTTCGTAGTCGCGCACCAGGATCGCGCCGCTGCCCGGGCAAAACACCAGCTCATCGGGTGCGGTGGCACGGATGTCGCTGAGCTCGGCAGGAGCGAGCGCCATGTTGTTACCTTCAGACACGTTGCCACGCAGTCGCGCCGCGCCAATTCCAATCCGGCCGCGAAGCTCTTCGTACAGATCGAGCAGGTCGCGCTGTAGCTCCGCGGCGACACTCGCGCGTTCCTCGGACTGCGCTGCGATCCTTGCGTCGAGTTCTCGCTCAGCCGCTTCGAGCCGCGCGGTGACCTCTGCGCGACGCGCGTCAACACCTTCCAGTAGCTGAGTTGCTTCGTCAAAGGCGGCCTGCGCGGTCTCCAATACCTCCATGATCTCGAGCTCGCGATCCTCAAGCTCGGACTGCCGACGCGTCAGCGTTTCCAGTTCCGATTGCAGCGCCTGGGCCTCTTTGCTTGAGGTGCTGGAGCTGAGCATCTCGGTATCGCGATCCCTGCGCTGCTGCACGGTCGCAACGTCGGACTCGATCCGTTCGAGCTCGCCACGCTGCGTATCAAGCTCGCGCTGCGCCCGCATAAAGCCGTCGCGGGCTGCCGCATGCTCTGATCCAAGCCCCTCAAGTTCGGTACGTTCGGGAAGTGTGGCGCGCTGTCTGCGCAGCCGCGCCAGCAGAGTGTCGAGGTCTTGGAGATCAAGCAGGAGTCTCTGCTGGCGTGTGCTGGCCTTCATGCTTCCAAGCCTATCGGCAAGTGCCCCCGGGCGCTGCGAAGCCGCAGCCGCGAAGATCCTTCAGACGCTGAAGGTCCAGGGATCGGTGCGGAGCGTGCTGACCCGAAACTCCACCCCGGCAGCTGGGCCGCGAGGCGTTCCGCAGCGCCGTCAAGCCACAGCGACTCGCTCGCCCAGTGCGCCACATCGATCAGCGCGGGTCCGGTGGTCGCCGCGCTCAGCTCCAGCGATTCCTGCGCCGGGTGGTGACGCAAATCGCTCGTGAGATACACGTCCGCCGCGCGCACCTCGGGGTGGTCAAGGAGGCTGTCGCCGGCGCCCCCGAGAAGCGCGATGCGCTGCACTTCGCGATCCGGATCCCCCGCCACCCGCACACCGGTCACAGTCTCTGGCAGGATCGCCGCGACCCGCTCAGCGAACGACCGTAGCGTTTCGGGCGTCGCCAGATCACCGACGCGACCGATCCCGATGCCTGCCTCAGCCGCGGGTACGATCGGCGCTGCGCCGCGCAACCCGAGCCGCTGGGCAATGACGTCGGAGACGCCGCCGCCGGGAATATCCCCGTTGGTGTGCGCCGCGAGAAGCGCACACTCGCCCCGGATGAGCCGGGCGAGCAACGCACCCTTGGAGGTGTCCTCCGCGACCGAGTGCACCCCCCGCAGCAGGAGCGGGTGATGCGTGAAGAGGAGGTCCGCGCCCCACTCAAGCGCCTCGTCGACCGTCGCCGCTACCGCGTCAACGGCGAGCAACACTCGTCGCAGCGGCGCGTCGTCTCGGCCGGAGACGAGCCCCACGCGGTCCCATGACTCTGCGGAATCCTCGGGCCAGAATTCCTCTGCGACGCGGCGGATATCCGCGAGCGTGAAGTGTCCCGTGCGATCCGCGAGCGATGTCATCACTACCTCCGAAGCAGTTTTCTGGCGATGGCGTTCCCGAGTACCTGTACGAGCTGCACGATGACGATAATCAACAGCACTGCCGACCAGGTTACCCAGGGGTTGAACTGGCGGAAGCCATACTGCATTGCAAAGTTGCCGAGGCCACCACCACCAATAATGCCAGCCATCGCGGTCATATCAACCACCGCGATAAACGCGAAGGTGTAGCCGAGCACGAGCGGGCCGAGGCCCTCCGGAATCAGCACGGTGAGGATCGTGCGCAGCGGGCCAGCTCCCATCGCCCGGGCGGCCTCAATAACGCCCGGAGAGACGGTCAGCAGGTTTTGCTCTACCAGGCGTGCGATTCCGAAGCTCGCCGCGAAGGCGAGGGCGAACATCGCCATCGGATCCCCAATTCCGGTCCCGATGACCGCGCGTGCGAGCGGTTGCAGGGCGAAGATCAGGAGGACGAACGGGATCGGGCGGAAGAAGTTCACGAGGAAGTTCAGAACCCAGTAGGTGGGTGGGCTGGGCAGAATGCCGCCCTGGCGGGTGACCGTCAGACACACGCCCAGGATCAAACCAATGCCGCCACCGAGGCCCATCGCGACGAGCACGTACAAGAGGGTTTGAAAGGTCGCCTCGAGAAACTTTCCACTTTCAAACAGAGCAAAGAGTTGTTCCATTACGCCAGAACCTCCAGTTCTGCATGCTGTGCGAGCGCGGCAACCGCGTGTTCAATCTTGAGATCGTCGCCAATGAGTTCCAGGGTGAGTCTCCCGAAGCTTCGTCCGCCGACATCGGTAACACCGCCGTGCACGATGCTCACGCCGACGCCCCGGTCGGCGATGGTCTGGAAGACGACCGGCTGATCCACGTCGCCGTCCCTGAACGTCAACGTCACCAGCTTTCCGCGGTGCCTGCGTCGCAGCTCTTCAAGATGCGCCGCATTCGGCTCGGTCGGGAGCGCGGTCGCCACGAAGCGTTTGGTTGTTTCCGTTTTGGGGTTCGAGAAAACGTCGAAGACGTCGCCCTGCTCGACCGCGCGGCCGGCATCCATCACCGTTACACGATCGGCAATCTCGCGGACGACCTCCATCTCGTGGGTGATCAACATAATCGTGATGCCGAACTCAGAGTTGACCCGTTTGAGGAGCGCGAGCACCTCCTGTGAGGTCTCGGGATCGAGAGCGCTGGTGGCCTCGTCCGCGAGCAACACGCCAGGGTTCGTCGCGAGCGCTCTGGCAATGCCCACGCGCTGTTTCTGCCCGCCGGAGAGCTGGTCGGTGAACGCCGTCGCTTTGTCGCTCAGCCCGACAAAGTCGAGCAGCTCCGCAACCCGGCGCTTGCGTTCCGTCGGTGGCACTTTCGCGACGATGAGGGGGTACTCGACGTTCGCGGCCACCCGCTTCGAGTGGAAAAGATTGAACTGCTGAAAGATCATGCCGATGCCACCGCGCACGACGCGCACGCGGGATTCCGGAAGATTGGTGATCTCGTCCGTGCCGACGAGGATCCGGCCCGAGGTCGCCCGCTCGAGTCCGTTGACGAGCCGCAGTAGCGTGCTCTTGCCCGCGCCCGAGTAGCCAATCACCGCGTGGATCTCGCCCGAGGCGACATCGATGGAGACGTCATCCACAGCAACAACCGGTGCCGCCTGTTTGCCGCGGGCCGGGTACTCCTTGCCAACGCCAATCAACTGTACGCGTGTCATCTGCGTCTCCTCATTATGTGTTCTCCCCGCATCCCAGCACTGATCGCGACGCGGCTGATCGACCTCACGGATCGGGGCGCCCGAAATTCGAACGCCCCGATCTTATGCGGTTTCAGACCGATTTACTTGTTCTTGCGAACCTGCTCTTCGGAATCCTTGAGGTACTGCTGCAGCTCCGATGCCGGGGTCTTCAGCAGAATTGCACTGTCACCCGAGTTCTCGAACACACCTGCCTGCACCTTTTCGGTGTTCTGGTAGATCTCGACGAGCTTCTTGTAGGTCGGGTTGTCGGCGTCAGCCTTCTTCGCCGCGAACACGTTGACGAAGAACTTCGCGCCCTCGTCTTCAGGATCATCCTGGTAGAGCGCCTCGTCAAACTTCAGGCCAGCCTCGGTGACGAAGTCGTTATTCACCACAGCGGCGTCGACATCAGACAGCGAGGTCGCCGTGAATGCCGCGTCCATCTCGGTCACGGTGATCTTCGACGCAGCGGTGTCGATGTCCGCGGGGGTCGAGAACAGCGTGCCGCCGTCCTTCAGCTTGATGAGACCGGCGGACTCCAAGACGTTCAGCGCACGGGCACGGTTCGTGGGGTCGGCGGGAATCGCCACTTTGCCACCCTCGGGGATCTCAGAAAGCTTCGTGTGCTTCGTGGAGAAGACGCCCAGCGGGTAAATCGCCGTCGAGCCGATCGGCACCAGATCATCGTTGTTCGCGACGTTGTAGTCGGCAAGATACACGATGTGCTGGAACTGATTCAGATCCAGTTCACCAGCGCTCAGCGCGGGGTTCGGCTGGTTGTAGTCGCTGAAGTCCTTGAGCTCGACCGTGATTCCCTCGTCAGCCGCTGCTGCGACGAAAGTATCCCAGTAGGGATCGCTCGCTCCCACTACGCCGATTTTGACGGTCTCGGCTGAAGTCTCGTCAGATGCCGGGCTTGAACACCCGGTCAGGGTGAGGGCAAGGGCAGTGAGTGACGCGGTTATCAGACCCGCTTTTTTCAGTGACATGGTGATCCATTCTGTCGGAGTTTCGTGAACGAGAGTGCTCGAGTGTCGCCGCAGATGCGGTTCACCCTCCCTGCGGCACGTCAACAGCCTGATGCACAACACCTTGGCGGCGCAATTTCGCGTGTCACACTGCGTCATCGTGACTCGCCCCGGCTCTCCCCGGCTCCGCAGATCGATGTGGGATACTGGGTAGCGACGCCACTGTGTCTCCGGCGGGCAGGCCGAAGCTCTTCATCCTTGAAAGGAACCCTCCGTTCACATGAATCAGCGAGCTGTGTCTCACCTCGAGGCTTGGAAGACCAAGCAGGAACTCGCAGAGCGGATGATCCCGCTGATCGGGCAGCTCTACCGTGACCGCGACATTGTAATGTCGGTGCACGGGCGCAGTCTGGTCGGCCGCTCCGCCATTGACATCATTCGCGCGCACAGCTTTGCGCGCAAGATTGACGACGTCGAGCTTCCGCTCGAAGAGACCTCCGCGGTGGTCGAGGCGCTTGCTGAGATCCAGCCCGGGCCGGTATCCATCGATCTCGCGCTCCTCGCGAACGGCTTCCGCGCTTCAGGATCCGCTGACCTGCACGCGTACCTGCGTGAGGCACTTGCGCCGGCGCTCGGTGCTCAGCCCAGCAAGGGCAGCGACGTTGTGCTGTATGGCTTCGGCCGTATCGGCCGCCTGCTCGCGCGCATCATCATTGAGCACACCGGCAGCGGCAACGGCCTAAACTTGCGTGCGATTGTTGTCCGCAAGGGTGCCGAGAATGATCTTGAGAAGCGTGCGAACCTGCTGCGTCGCGATTCTGTTCACGGCCCCTTCAACGGCACGATCAAGGTGCTGCCCGAGGAGAACGTGATCCTCGCCAACGGTGTGCGGATCCAGGTCATCTACTCGAACGACCCGGCCGATGTTGACTACACCGCCTACGGCATCGAGGACGCGATCCTCGTCGACAACACCGGCCGCTGGCGCGACAGCGAAGGCCTCAGCCAGCACCTGAAGAACAAGGGCATCGCTCGCGTGCTGCTGACCGCGCCGGGCAAGGGCGACATGCTGAACGTCGTCTACGGCGTCAACAGCTCAAGCATCACCGATGCGCACACGATTCTGAGCGCTGCTTCGTGCACCACCAACGCGATCACTCCGGTACTCAAGGTCATCAATGACAAGTTCGGCGTGAAGCAGGGGCACGTCGAGACCGTGCACTCGTACACGAACGATCAGAACCTGATCGACAACTTCCACAAGGGCGACCGCCGCGGCCGTTCTGCCGCACTGAATATGGTGCTCGCGGAGACCGGTGCTGCCAAGGCCGTTTCGAAGGCGCTCCCCGAATTTGAAGGCAAGCTCACCGGAAACGCGATCCGCGTGCCTACGCCGGACGTCTCTATGGCGGTCTTGAACCTGCAGCTTGAGACCGAGACCAACCGTGACGAAATCAACTCCTTCCTGGAGAAGGTCTCGCTCACCGGAGCTTTGCGCACCCAGATCGACTACGTTGAGTCGCCGGAGATCGTATCGACGGACTTCGTCGGCTCCAACCGGGCAGGCATCGTTGACGGTCTTGCAACGATCGTGACCGGTAACACCGCCGTGCTGTACGTCTGGTACGACAACGAGTACGGCTACAGCTGCCAGGTCGTGCGGATCATCGAGCAGCTCGCAGGCAGCCACCCGGCACACCTGCCGGCGCTCGAAGCATAGCCAACACAGCAGAGTTTCATCATCTGCGCTCGCGGGCGTGCTGAAGCGCTATCCTGAAAGAAATCCGAATAGAGAGAGGACCCACGATGTCCGAGAAGTATCTCATTGGAGTAGACGGATCAGAGCAGAGCAGGGTTGCCCTCGCCTGGGGCCTTGCTCGCGCAACCGAGCGCGGCGCAGATGTCGAGCTCCTGCATGTTGCCGATGACTCGTTCCTATCAGAGAGTGTTGCCTTCCTCTCGGAGGCGCAGAAAGCCTCCGAGCAGATGCTGAACGCGGAGATCGAGTACGCGCGCAGTCTCGGCTTTACGGGCAAGATCACCGGTAACGCGGTGGTCGGTCACCCGATCGCCGAACTCGAAGAGGCATCGCGTAGCGCTGATCTTCTGGTGCTCGGCGCTCACAGCGGCAGCCGTCTCGCCGGATCCTTCTTTGGCACCCGCGCAGTGAAGGCCGCCGCTACCGCGCACTGCCCGGTGGCGGTGATCCCGAACAACGACGCGAACCCCAATGCGGCCGTCGTCGTCGGTGTCGACGGATCCGAAGCCTCGAAGAAGGCAATCGCGTTTGCCGCCGAGGAAGCTTCCTTCCGCGGTCTCGCGCTCGTCGCGGTCTATGCGTGGATGCCGCCGCTCACCCCGGGGCTGGAGTACCTGTGGAGTGAAGAACTCGTTGATTCGCAGCGCTCGGCCGCCGAGGAAGCGATCGCTATCGGCGTTGCGGGGCTCGCAACCCGCTACCCGGATCTCGAGATCCGGCGCGAGATCGTGCAGGCGCCCCCGGTTGCCGCTCTTGTGCAGGCAGCGGAGGGCGCTGAACTGGTGGTCGTGGGAAGCCGCGGTCGCGGTGGTCTCTCCCGGCTACTCCTCGGTTCGGTCAGCCACGGCGTGCTCCAGGCGCTCCCCTGCCCGGTGATTGTGACGCGGGCGTAGTTTTGCGCACGGTGAGGGCGGGCACATGACCGCGGTCAAGATCGAGCGGCTCATCACCTCCGGGTTCATTGGTACCGGGCAACCGGGACTTCCCCCGGAGGGGATCAAGCTCGAAAACAACGTCTGGTTTGTTGGGGATGACACCGAGGTGCTCGTCATCGACGCGGCGCACGATGCTGAGGAGATTGTGCGGACCGTGGGCGAGCGCGACACGCTCGGGATCCTCCTGACCCACGGACACGAGGACCACATTGGTGCTGCAGTTGAGGCAGCCAGACTTCTCGATACCCACATCTATTTACACCCGGATGACCTGTTTCTTTGGGACCAGCTCTACGAAGAAGCCAGCCCTGACTTTCAGCTCACTGAAGGTGCGACGTTTTCGGTCGCCGGCGTTGATCTCACTGCAGTGCACACCCCGGGCCACACCCCAGGGTCGATGTGTTTTGTCGCGCAGGATCTGAACACGGTGTTTTCGGGCGACACACTCTTCCAGGGTGGACCGGGGGCCACCCGCTGGGAGTACTCAAGTTTCCCGCAGATCGTCGAATCGATTCAGACCAGCTTGTTCACGCTGCCCGGCAGCATGACCGTGCAGCCGGGTCACGGCGATCACACCAGTATCGAGGCTGAAGCCCCGGCGCTTGACGCCTGGCTCGCGCGGGGCTGGTGATCAGTCTCCCGCGGGGTACATGGGATTGTGACCCGCGGTGACACGCTCATGTGGTGGGACCGGTCCCGGAGCAGTGCCTGCCCCAAATGGCGCGTCGCCAAGGTTCTCGCGTCCGTGCGGTTCGAGCCAGTCGGAAAGATCCGGGCCGGCGGGGACGATCCCCGTGGGATTGATGTCACTGTGCGTGATGTAGTAGTGCTCTTTGATCTCTTGGAAATCAACAGTGTCGCCAAAGCCGGGTGTCTGGAATAGATCGCGTGCGTAGGCCCACAGATGTGGCATCTCGCTCAGGCGTTGACGGTTCGTCTTGAAATGACCGTGATACACGGGATCAAAGCGGACAAGCGTGGTGAAGAGTCGCACGTCCGCCTCGGTGATGCGATCCCCCATCAGGAACCTGCGAGTCGCGAGGCGATCCTCAAGCCAATCGAGCGTCGACCACAAACGTGCGTACGCCTCGTCGTAGGCCGCCTGACTGCCCGCAAAGCCGCAGCGATACACGCCATTGTTGACCTCGGTGAACACGCGGTTCATGAGCGGCCACATTTCCTCGCGATGCTCAACCGGGAGAAGATCGGGCGCGCCCTCGCGATGAAACTCCCGCCACTCGGTCGAGAAGTCGAGCGTGATTTGGGGGTAGTCATTGGTGACGACAGCGCCCGAGGGTATGTCCACGATCGCGGGGACGGTGATCCCACGTGGATAATCGGGGAACCTGGCGAAGTAGTTGCTTTGCAGCCGTTCAGTGCCAAGCACTGGATCGCGCCCGTCGGGATCCAGATCAAAGGTCCAGGATCGGGCGTCATGCACGGGGCCGGGAAGCCCGATAGAGATCACATCTTCAAGACCCAGGAGCCTGCGCACGATGAGCGTTCGGTTCGCCCACGGGCACGCCCGTGCCGCAACCAGTCGGTAGCGGTGCGGCTCGACCGGCCACGCCTGTGCCCCGTCGCTGAGGCCAGCGCCAACCGTGCCAATCTTCGATGCGGGTGGAGCGGGGAGCTGACGCACGGCATCCGGATCCGCGACGATGCGATCCTCGATGTACTGCGTATCGCGTTCGAAGGCTTCTCCGTCGGTGACGTAGCTTCCCCTGGTCGAGTACTCGTTTTGTGCTGACACGTTGGTCCTCCTTGAGTGTGCGGTCGCGCTAGAGCGTGTGGAACGTTCGATCCTGATACACCATTGCGGCGTCCGACTCGCCGAAATGCGCGCCCAACACCTCCGCGATCACGACGACGGATGAGCCCACACCGAGCGAGTGAAGAGTTTGGCACCGCAGGGCGACCCGCGAGTCGCGCAGGAATGGTTCTCCCGTCTCGAGATATTCCCAGCCCTGCTCCGCTGTAAACCGTTCAGAGCCGGAAACGGCAAAGGTTTGCGCGATCTCAGTGTGCCTGCGGTCGAGCAAGTGCACCATGTAGGTGTCGGCGCCAAGGATCCCTCCCGCACTCCCCGTCGCACGCGTGACGGAGAAGGACAGCGTTGGTGGATCAATACCCACCGAGGCCACACTTGACGCTGTGAGGCCGACAGGCCCCTCGGGGGTCTGCGCGGTGATGAGTGAGACGCCGGCAGGGTGCTCCCGGAACGCCCGCTTCAGTGCCTCGGCCCCACTGAACTCAACTGGAATTGATGCGTCCCCGTGCGTTGAAGCCATCCTTGCCAACCTTTCCTCGTTGCTCGCGACGGTATCGTGTTCTTCCGCTACGCGATGCAACACCAGCGGGGCCGCTTTCATTCCGAAAGCCCGTTCACAGCATGCAGGAATAGTCTGTGAACCATGAACCTCCGCGAGATCCCCCTCACCACCATCGACGGCGACGCTACCTCCCTCTCGGATTATGCGGACCGTGTGGTGATGGTCGTCAATGTCGCATCGAAATGCGGGCTCACCCCCCAGTACGAGACGCTGGAGGAGTTGCAGAAGAAGTATGCCGACCGCGGTTTCACCGTGCTCGGCTTCCCCTGCAACCAGTTCCTCGGTCAGGAGCCCGGCGGGGCAGAAGAGATCAAAGAGTTTTGCTCGATGACCTACGGCGTTTCCTTTCCACTGATGGAAAAGGTCAAGGTCAACGGGCGCGACAAGCATCCGCTGTATGAGATTCTGCACGAGGTCCGCGACAGTGCAGGAAAGAAGGGGCGCGTGAAGTGGAACTTCGAGAAGTTCGTGATCGCGCCGGATGACTCGATTGCCCGGTTCCGCCCGACGACGCTTCCCGATGATCCCGCGGTCATTGCGGCCATTGAGAACGGATTGCCGCGATAGTTTTCTGAGTCTCCCTGCGTAAGTGTGGATCCAGAGCCGCTTCACCGTCACGACGATCCCTGGTTTTCGATACTTCGCCCCACTGCCGCTCGCCGCTGGCGTTAGTGCGCCAGTGAATCGAAAGCAAGCCTCAAGGCGATGCCAACGACGCTGAACAGGCCCTTGACCCACACTCATGCTCGAAAACTCAGTCTGTATTCACGTCCCCGCTGAGTGACCCCGCTCCACGGTATTTAGCATTGCTAAGTACTAGTACTTAGTGTTACTATCTAGAGATAGTCAGTGACACAGAGTAGGGGAAATCGTGGCAAAACAGATCACTGAGATGCTGAAGGGCACGCTCGACGGCATTGTTCTCGCAATCCTGGCAGACAAGCCTGCCTACGGCTATGAGATCACTTCTGGGCTGCGAGAGCGGGGATTCTCAGACATAGTCGAGGGCACAATTTACGCACTCTTGGTGCGTATCGAGCAGCGCGGGTTCGTTGATGTCGCGAAAGTCGCCTCGGAAAAAGGGCCACCGCGCAAGGTCTACACGCTCAACGCATCAGGGCGGGCGTACCTGCGCGATTTTTGGACCACCTGGAGCTTTCTTGCCGAACGCATCGAAGAGCTACGCAACATCACGGATCACCCCGAAACAGAAGGAAAATAATCATGGCCGCAACATGGATCGAAACCGTCACTGGATCATTCGAAGACAAGAAGCGCTGGCGGAAGTACAAGGCACGCAAGCAGGATCTCCCCCAGAGCTACCGCACCGCGATCAACGGACTCGAACGCTACATTATGTACGCGGGAGCCATCGTCAAGGGCGACATCCTGATGCAGATGATGGAGGATCTGCTCGATCTATTCGAACAGGCGGCAGCCGATTCAACTTCGATCCGTAATATCGTGGGCGATGACCCTGTCGAGTTCGCCGAAGATTTCCTTCTGAACTACGAGGATGGCCGTTGGGTGAACAAGGAGCGCACGCGCCTGAATGACGCCATAGACAAAGCGGTGCGCGAGGCGTGATCCCCCACCGGGTATGACGCAACTGTCGGAACGAGGCGCGAAACGCCGGGCGCACACGAGATCAGATAGCATGGGCAATACTCAAAGAATACATTTCAAATTGCAGTGTACCTATTTGCACCGCTGCGAATCCCAGGGGGGAAACTTGAAGACAGCACTAGCGCGCGCCATTGCCGCAATCGGAGTGATCGCCATTGGTTTTGCCACATTCACACCGGCAGGCGCACAAGCCGCTCCAATCGACGGCGTGACCGCGCCTGGCCGGGCCACCGGCTCCGGCAAATGGGGGTATGTTGGCCAATTCGGCAGCCTGAACAAAACGGCTCAGCCGTCGCTCGGTGACTTCATCTTTCCTTACGCCATCGACGTCAATGAGAACGAGATCGTCGTTACTGACTCAGGATTGGCCTCGTGGGAATCGGGCAACAAGGCGCTCGGCCACTCAGTACAGACCTTCGCGCTGACCGCAGATCCGGGAGCCGCTGGCCACGGCAACTATCTCGGTGGCGGCCAGTACGACATCATCAACACGAAGAGCGGAGTGATCGACCCGCACAGCATTCTCAGCCCGACGGCAATTGACTACTACGCGATTGGCACCCCGCGAGGACCCCGCGGTGCGGCTTTCGGCGCCAATGGCGAGGTCTACGCCCTGAGCTACGAATCCGGTACTCCGACCGCTTCATCGGTTCAAATGCGGGAGTACTCAAGTTCCACCCTGGCCGACATTACCAATATTTGGGGCCCGTACGACTACCGTCAGACTGGCGCCCTGCCGGGCCCGGTTGCTGTTGACACCGATGCCGTTGGAAATGTGTACGCGACTACCAACACTGGCGTTGTGGTCTACGGCAGTGACGGCACTTTTCTGTCTTCCGTTGGTTTCTATTTTGATCAGGACGGGCAGAACCAAGGAACACGCGTGAATTGGCCAACCCGCGCTGTCGACGTACCGAGAGAATACGGAAAGCCTGACTATCTGGGCGAGAGCCTTGGGCTCAGCGTCACCGAAGAGAACGGTCAAATCGTCGTCTACCTCGGCGACGCGGGTGGCTACTACCAGCCCGACTACAAAATCCATTTTCCTGGGGGCTCATCCACTGCGCAGTACTTGAAACCGGCTTCGATCAAGAAGTATGTGCTGACCACGAGCGGCGGCATCGTCGATGCTCGCTGGAATCCGGCAGGCTGGAAATGGACACTCGACACGAGTTTTGGTGACAACGGGGCGATTCAATTTCCGGGGAGCACACTGATTGATCTCTTCGGAAGCCCGCGGTTCACCGCGCAGGGTGTGTTTGGGCTGGAAGCGGACCCGGGTAGCGGAACGCTCTACTACTCCCTGAACGGCGTCTCCGGCGTAAAACTCGGCGCTGTGGATCTCACCACGGGGCAAACGGCGGTCTCCGCCCCCGCGCCGGTGAATACGCCGAGCGCACAACAGGATTCGGCCATGAACTTCGTTCGCGGTATCGCGGTCGACGACCGCGGCCTCGTCTACGCCACCACGCAGCAATCGACAACACCGAGCACCACGCGCGCGATCGTGCAAATCTGGGGCAAGACACCGACCTCGATCGAGGGGACCGCTGAGGCGGTCGCCGAGCCCCGAAGCGCCACCCTGACCTGGGAAGAATCCACCGTCGGATATCAGCAACCGGATCTGCTCGACTACGTGGTGAAATATCGCAAGGTCGGTGACACCGTGTGGTCGGCAGCGGCTGTCCCCGGGGGTACAACGACATCGACGGAGCTTTCACGCACCATAACCGGGCTCACCCCCGAGACTGACTATGAGGCGACGATCACGCCCTTCAACGAGGCTGGTTCCGGTGATCCGGCTAGCGTCACCTGGACGACACCGGCCGTTGACCCCGCCATCTCGGTGACAAAAACCGGAAATGGTGTTTCCGCGGGCACAGCCGCGGACGCGCTCAACGTCGCGTCTGGTGCACGCGTGACCTTCGAGTACACCATCTCCAACGGCGGCAACGTCGCCGTCACCGACGTTGTTCTCAACGATTCCGTGCTTGGCAGTGTGGATCTGCCGACCGACTTCGACGGCACCCTTGAACCCGGTGAAAGCGTCACTGTCTCAGCGGACGGCAACATTCCCGCGGGCAGCTACTCCAACACGGCCACCGCGACAGCGCTTGCTGAAGGCAGCGACATCACGGCGACCGCGGTGTGGCACGGCTTTGGGGTGACCTCCGGCTTGACGCTCGTCAAGCAGGGCAACGGCAAGACTGCGCGCAGCGCCGACAAGGCCGTCCAGGTTGCTGCTGACTCCCCGGTCACCTTTAGCTACAGCGTCACAAACACCGGTAATACCGCTGTCACCGGGCTGAGCCTTACAGACGATGTACTTGGTACCGTCACGCGGGTAACGGCACCTGAAGGATTCGATGGCACACTCGCTCCGGGCGCCGCTGTAACGTTTGAGGCGATCGGGGACGTGCCACTGGGTGCGTATCAGAACACCGCAGTGGCCAGTGGCACCGTGACCGGCACGGGTACGGCCGTGACGGTGAAGGACCAGTGGTTTGGGTTCGGCGTCGCTGCTGGTGTCGCGCCGGATCCGGATAGTCCTGGCCTCAACAAACCCGGCACTGACGGCGGCTCCAAATCTCCGACACTCAGCGCAACGGGTGGCGACGGCCTGGCACCCCTCGGCTTGGCAGCGGTGTTGTTGAGCGCATGCGGCGGCGTCCTGCTGCTGCTCCGCCGTCGTGCGGGAACAAGGATTCGCTAGTTTAGGCGCCGCACACGCGCCAAGGGGGCGGATCCCGGACAGGATCCGCCCCCTTGGCGGCTATACGGCAGAGACTACGAGAAGTTGGTGATGACCACCCGGTTCACCTGCGGATCCTTGAGACGCGTGTACCCCTCGTTGAGGTCACCCAGCGAGATCTCCTCCGAGATGAGGTCGTCGAGGTTCAAGCGGCCGTCGAGGTAGAGATCCACGAGCGACGCGATATCGCGCTTCGGGACACCCGAACCCATGAAGACGCCCTGCACGGCCTTGCGATTGAAGATGTTGTCCATGCTGGCGAGCTCGAGCGTGTTGCCGCCCATGCCGATCTGGTAGAGCGTGCCGCCGCGATCGAGCATGTCGTAGCCCTGACGTGCCGTCGCGGGAATACCCACCACGTCGAAGGCGTAGCGGACGCCGTAGCCGCCGGTGAGTTCTTTCACTGCGGCGACCGGATCGCTCGTGCCCGAGTTAATGACGTGGGTAGCGCCGAACTTCTTGGCGGTCTCGAGCGTCGCGTCGTTGAGGTCGACCGCAATGATCTTTGCGGCCCCGGCGAGAAGTGCGCCGCTGATGACGTTGAGGCCGACACCACCGGCACCGATAAGCACTACGGTCTCGCCGCGTTCGACCTTTGCCGCGTTCAGGACTGCACCGGTGCCTGTGATGACGCTGCAGCCGAGCACGGACGCCTGCGGGAAAGGCATGTGATCCGGTATCTTCACGAGCATGTTCTCATGGACCAGCGCCTGCTCAGCGAAGCCGCCGAGCGCCATGCCCTGGTCGAGCGGCGCGCCGCTTGCGTCGGTGAGACGGGGCGCCTGATCCGCGCTGCGAACGGCTTCTCCGGGGTTGCGGCATAGGCCAACCTCGCCCGAGAGGCAGCGGGCGCACTTGCCGCAGAACTGCACGAGGCAGCCAGCGACGTGGTCGCCGACGTGCAGCGTGGTGACCGCTGATCCAACCTTTACGACGACGCCTGCAATCTCGTGGCCCAAGACCACGGGCGGCTGGTGCATCACCCCGTGGCTCATCTCCATGAAGTCACTTCCACACAGGCCCGAAGCCTTAATGTCGACGAGGACCTCATTTTCGAGAGGATCCGCGATTGTGACGTCTTCCTGCACCCAGCCTCCGCCGAGCGAGCGAGCAACCATGGCCTTCATCGGTTCCACCTTTATCTCTTCGATGAGTGAATGAATACCTCGTGAGCGTATCGCGGAGAGTCCCACCGGAGTTAGGCGTCGGGCGAATCCCGCTTGGATGCGGGCGCAGAATCCGCGATCGCTGCGCTTCCCCGGCGCACCCTACACGGTCGGGTCCACGCCATACGTGCGGTGAATGCCGGGTGCGTTCGACGGTTTGTGACGCATATTGTGGTGGGCCCGGCCGGGATCGAACCGACGACATCCACGGTGTAAACGTGGCGCTCTACCAGCTGAGCTACAGGCCCTCCGCTCGCGAAAGCGAACTTCACCATCTTAGGGGAAAAACCCGCGCGGCACGAATCGCGGGCATGGCTCCCCAACATGCAATCTGAGCATGCGCTCTCCCGTAGTGTGTGCAACGTGCCACACAGTGATTCCAAGACGTCGTCCCGGCCACTACCCAAAACGCACGTTAGCTCTCCGCTGCTTGTCGATCCCGAAGGACTCCGTAACGTTACGGATCTGCTCGCGGACCGGGTCAGAAAAGCGCCAGATCACGTATGTTTCGAGGTCCGCGAGCCCGGTGCGAGCCCGACGGGACCGTGGCAACCGATCAGTACGAAGGAATTCGCGAACACTGTCGAAGGTCTGGCCAAGGGGATGATGGCCGCGGGCTTCGCTCCGGGCGACACCGCCGTAATTATGGCCCCGACCCAGTACCTGTGGGCGGTGGTTGACCACGCCATCCTCTTCGCAGGCGGCATCGTAGTGCCGGTATATGACACTGCGACGCTCCCCCAGCTCGAGATGACGCTGCAGGATGCACGGCCCACCTTTGCTTTTGTAGACACTCACGAACACGGCCAGCAGCTTCTGGAATCCGGACGCCCCAAAGGCGCCCTCATCACCCACCGCAACATGGCCGGGCTCACCGTCAACACCGCTGCCGAATACGACTATCCTTTCAAGGACTCCGGGAACACGGTCCTGTTTCTTCCGCTCACCCACGTCCTTGGCCGCGCGGTGCAGCTCGTGTGCATTGCAAGTGGAATGCGGGTCGCGCACCTCTCAAGCACGAAGGACATGGTGCCGGCGCTTGCCACTGTCCAACCGACGTTCCTGATGGTGGTGCCCCGCGTCCTCGAAAAGATCATAGAGGCCGCCGCAAGTTCTACGCGCGAAAAGCGGCTCGGCTGGGCTTGGCGCATGGCCCACCGCACCGCTGTCGCGTGGGGCAGACTTGCCGAGCGCGGCGACGGCGCCATGACGTCACGGCCCTCACTGGGGCTCAAGCTCGGCCATGCGATCTTCGACCGTATCTTCTACCGCAGGATCCGCGCCCTTCTCGGAGGCAGACTTGAACACTTGCTCTCGGGCGCAGCGACCCTCCGCCCCGACATCTCCCTATTCTTTACTGGAATCGGGATCACCGTCATTGAGGGCTACGGGCTGACCGAAACGACTGCGCCGCTCACGGGTGGCCGCGCCGGCTCCCTCGTAGCGGGCACAGTCGGAGTACCACTGCCGGGAAATGAGGTGCGTATCGCGAGCGACGGCGAGGTCGAAGCCAAAGGCATTGGGGTGTTTACCGGCTACCGCCGAGCGGAAGACAATGCCGAAGCCTTCACACACGATGGCTACTTCCGCACCGGAGATCAGGGCGTGCTCGATGACCAGGGCCGACTCACACTTACGGGTCGACTCAAAGACACCATCATCACTTCGACCGGTCGCACCGTTGCACCAAACTCCTGGGAGGAGGCGGTGGAAGCGCATCCACTCGTCGCGTACGCGACGATGGTCGGTACGGATCGCCCGTATCTCACAGCCCTCATCGTGCTCGACGACGAGTACACCAGACTCGAAACACCGCGCGGGATCACGCGCTGCGAGGATCCCGCGATCACCGCCGAAATAGCCGCGACGATCACGGAAGCGAATCGCCGGGTCTCACCCACCGAGCAGGTGCAAGCTCAGACACTGGTGCAGATCCGCCCGAGCCGTATGGACGACTTCCAGACTCCTACACTCAAGCTGAAGCGACGCGAACTGATGCGCGAGTGTGCGCCTCTGGCCGATGAGATGTACCGCTAGGCAAGCTGCGCGATGGCCTCGCGGTACGAGCCGAAGTCTCGGGCTTGGCCGGGCTCGGTCTCAAACGAAGCAAGGACCTTGCGATCAGCGCCGATCAGGAGCGTTGCGCGCGTCGCAATTCCCCGTTCCTCGACGAACACGCCGTACTCCTTGGCGACACCGCCGTGCGGCCAGAAGTCGGAGAGGATGGAGAACTCGTAGCCCTCTTCTTTTGCCCACGCCTGCAGCGCAAACACCGAGTCGACGGAGATGCCAATGAGGCGCACTTTGCTGTCGGAGAACACCGAGAGATTGTCACGCAGCTCGCACAACTCTCCCGTGCAGATGCCCGAGAAAGCCAGCGGGAAAAAGACCAGCGCAACCGGCCCTCGGCGACGAGCTCCGAGAGCCGTAGCTCCTCACCGTGCTGGTCAGAGAGAGTGAAATCTGGCGCCACTGCGCCCTGTTGAAGCACCACGGTGCCTCCCTTCTGGCGCGTTCGGCACCGATGCTTGGACGGGTTTCTGGTGTTAAGACTATCGATCCTGCCGAATATTGTGCGATTTAGTTGCTTCTGGCCGAAAGATGCCGTGGTTTGTCGTTGATATTCGATAGTCTGGCGGTGACCCGCGGACCAGCGGGGACCGTTCGTGCTTCGTTACGGCTGCACCAAGCCGCGTTCGTTTCAAGCACGGCTCATGGTGAACGGAGTACCTATCTTGGCTGTGAACACGCAGGATCCATACGCACCTGATCATGATGATCTGGATCCCCAAGAAACGGCAGAGTGGCGTGAGTCGCTGGGTGCCGTCGTAGAAGAGCGGGGCGCCGGTCGTGGTCGCGAGATCATGACAAGCCTGCTCGATCAGTCGCGCAAACTGCACTTGAATGTGCCGCAGGTGCCGACGACCGACTACGTCAATACCATTGCCTCAGAAGACGAACCGGCGTTCGCGGGCAACGAAGAACTTGAGCGCAACTACCGCTCTTGGATTCGCTGGAACGCGGCGATGACCGTGCACCGCGCGCAGCGCCCCGGAGTCGGCGTTGGTGGACACATCTCCACCTACGCCTCCGCCGCCTCGCTGTACGAGGTCGGGTTCAACCATTTCTTCCGCGGTCAGGATCACCCAGGCGGTGGCGACCAGATTTTCGTGCAGGGCCACGCCTCCCCGGCATGTACGCTCGCGCGTTCCTCGAAGGGCGCCTCAGCGCCGACCAGCTCGACGGCTTCCGGCAAGAGAAGTCGCACCTCGGGAACGGCCTGCCGAGCTATCCTCACCCGCGCCTCGCCCCTGACTTCTGGCAGTTTCCGACCGTGTCGATGGGCCTGGGCCCGATCAATGCGATCTATCAGGCGCAGCTCAACAAGTACCTCACCAACCGCGGCATTAAGGATGCCTCTGACCAGCACGTCTGGGCGTTCCTCGGCGACGGCGAAATGGACGAGGTCGAGAGCCGCGGCCAGCTGCAGGTCGCCGCAAACGAGGGCCTCGATAACCTCACCTTCGTGATCAACTGCAACCTGCAGCGGCTCGACGGTCCGGTGCGTGGCAACGGCAAGATCATTCAGGAGCTCGAAAGCTATTTCCGCGGCGCCGGCTGGAACGTCATCAAGGTGATCTGGGGTCGCGAATGGGATGACCTTCTCGCCCGCGACACCGATGGCGCGCTGCTGAACCTCATGAACACCACCCCCGACGGTGACTTCCAGACCTACAAGGCCGAAAGTGGCGGCTTCGTGCGCGATCACTTCTTCGGACGAGACGAGCGCACGCTCAGCCTGGTGTCGGACTACACCGACGAACAGATCTGGGGACTTCGTCGCGGCGGTCACGACTACCGCAAGGTCTACGCGGCCTACAAGGCGGCGACCGAACACAAGGGGCGCCCGACGGTGATCCTGGCGAAGACCATCAAGGGGTACGGCCTCGGCCCGCACTTCGAGGGCCGCAACGCGACGCACCAGATGAAGAAGATGACGCTGGAAGATCTAAAGCTCTTCCGTGACACCATGCACATCCCGATTTCTGATGCGCAGCTCGAAGCTGATCCGTATCTCCCGCCCTACTACCACCCGGGCGAGAACGACGAAGCGATCCAGTACATCCACGAGCGGCGTCGCGCGCTCGGTGGCTACCTGCCGGAGCGGCGCACGAAGCACAAGGAACTCGCGCTGCCCGAGCCGAAGAGCTATGCGATCGCCGCGAAGGGATCCGGCACGCAAGAGGCCGCCACCACGATGGTCTTCGTGCGCATGCTGAAGGACCTCATGCGCGACAAGAACATGGGCTCGCGCTTCGTGCCGATCATCCCCGATGAGGCACGCACATTCGGCATGGACTCGTACTTCCCGACGTCGAAGATTTACAATCCTCACGGCCAAAATTATGTCTCCGTAGACCGCGAGCTCCTGCTCGCATATAAGGAAAGCCCCGAGGGCGTGCTCCTCCACGTCGGCATCAATGAGGCGGGCGCGACCGCCGCATTCACTGCGGTCGGCACCTCCTACTCAACCCACGGCGAGCCGCTCATCCCGGTCTACATCTTCTATTCGATGTTCGGCTTCCAACGCACCGGCGACGCCTTCTGGGCGGCCGGTGACCAGATGGCGCGCGGCTTTGTGCTTGGCGCGACTGCGGGCCGCACCACACTGACGGGCGAGGGCCTGCAGCACGCGGATGGGCACTCGATGGCACTCGCTGCGACAAACCCCGCTGTCATCGCTTACGATCCGGCCTACGGGTATGAGATGGGCCATATCGTCAAGGCTGGCCTCGAGCGGATGTACGGCGGCGAACACCCGGACCCGAACGTGATGTTCTACATCACGATCTACAACGAGCCCATCGTGCACCCGGCCGAACCCGAAAACGTGGATGCCGAGGGCATCGTTCGCGGGATCTACCGTGTCAGCCCAGCAGGCGCTGGCGAGCACGCAGCGCAGATCCTCGCCTCGGGAGTTGCCGTACCGTGGGCCATCGAGGCGCAAGAGCTTCTTGCCCGCGATTGGAACGTGGCCGCAGATGTGTGGAGTGTCACGAGCTGGAACGAACTCAGCCGCGATGGTGTTGCCGCCGAAGACCATAACTTCCGTCACATGGATGAGCCGGCTCGTGTGCCGTATCTCACGGAGAAGCTTGCCGGCCATGACGGCCCCGTTGTGGCGGTCAGTGACTGGGCGAAGCTCGTTCCCGAGCAGATCCGCCCATTCGTGCCCGGGGACTACTCTGTGCTCGGCGCCGATGGCTTCGGCTTCTCGGATACCCGCCAGGCGGCCCGCCGCTACTTCGGTATCGATCGCGAGTCGGTTGTCGTAAAGGTGCTACAGCGGCTTGCCGCGCAAGGCAAGATCGACGCGAGCATCCCCGCGAAGGCTGCCGCCCAGTATCGTTTGAACGATGTTAACGCGGGCACTACCGGCGGCGCCGGCGGTGAGGCATAGGACACGCCTCGATGGATCGCACGAAAGAACAGGAGCTCGCCTGGTTGCGCACGATCGCAGGCGAGCTCGCAACCCAGACGATCGCGCGGCTCGAAGACACCTTGCCCTGGTACGGCAATATGCCGCCGAGTCGCCGGTCAGCTGTTGGGTTGGTGGCTCAGACCGGCATTAGCTCCTTCGTTCAGTGGTACGAGGATCCGTCGGCGACCCCCTGGATCGCCTCGGACGTCTTCAGTTCCGCACCGCGCGAACTGCTGAGGTCAATTAGCCTGCAGGAGACGCTGCAGCTGATCCGGGTCGTCGTTTCGGTGGTTGAGGATCGCGTCGCACCCAGAAGCGAAGCATTGCGCGAAGCGATCATGCACTATTCCCGCGATGTCGCCTTCGCGGCAGCCGATGTGTACGCCCGCGCCGCTGAGGCTCGTGGCCTGTGGGACGCCCGCCTCGAAGCGCTCGTCGTTGACTCCATTCTCACGGGTGAATCTGATGATGAGTTGCCGAGCCGGATCGCGGCACTCGGTTGGCATGGTGATGGCGAGGCTGCGGTGCTGGTGGGCACCTCTGAACGTTTCGTCGACGTGGATCAGCTCCGCCGTTCGGCGCGCCATGCAGGTGCCGACGTACTTGTTGGGCTCCAGGGCACGCGCTTGGTCGTCGTGCTCGGGCGTATGGCTTCCCCGCCCAAAGATGGCAACGGCTCAGATACTGCACCTCTTTCGTTCCTTGAAATCGCGACGCGTCTTGCCGGAGGATTCTCCGACGGCCCACTCGTGCTTGGGCCCACTGTTGACAACCTCGTTGATGCATCCCGCAGCGCTCGTGCGGCGCTCGCCGGAGTTGCTGTGGCGAGGTCATGGCGCAACGCTCCCCGCCCGGTCGCGGCGGACGACCTGCTCCCTGAGCGCGCCCTGGCGGGCGACGGGCTCGCCCGCCGCACCCTCATCGAGCAAATCTATGAACCGCTGAGCGCGCACTCTGGCGAGCTGCTCGAGACGCTGTGGTGCTACCTGGACAACGGCCGCTCTCTTGAGGCGACCGCTCGCGAGCTATTCGTGCATCCCAATACGGTCAGATATCGTCTCAAAAAGGTCTCCGAGGTGATCGGTTGGAACGCGACGGGTGCGCGCGAAGCCCTGATCCTACAATCGGCCTTGATCGCCGGTTCAATCGCCCAACACGGCGTTCGCCGCGCCGCACCACTTAAAAAATGATGACTTTCCACAAAGATTTTTCTGATTTATGGTGCGTTATATGCAGGGTCTTCCCCGCATATCTGAGAAACTGGACGATGTGATTGTTCTCGCCTGCCCTGGACAGGGCTCTCAAACACCCGGTTTTCTGAACGAGTGGCTTGAACTTCCCGGTGCGCGCAATGCGCTCGGCGAAGCCTCCGAGCGCATTGGCGTCGACCTGATCGCTCACGGCACCGTGAGCGACGCGGACACGATCCGCGATACCGCCGTAGCTCAGCCCTTGATTGTCGCCGCCAGCCTCCTCGCTTGGCGCGAGCTTGCCGCCCGCACCTCTCTCGCAGGGGTCGGCGTCGCCGGACACTCGGTCGGCGAGTTCGCTGCGGCGGTCCTCGCCGGAGTGCTGAGCGAACACGACGCGCTCCAGCTTGTGGGCGTGCGCGGCCGTGCTATGGCCGAGGCTGCAACCCATTCCGAGACGGGCATGGCGGCGGTGGTTGGTGGCGCCGAGGACGACGTGCTCGAGAAGATTGCCGCCCACGGTCTGACCCCCGCCAACCGAAATGGGGGCGGTCAGATTGTGGCCGCCGGAGAGGTCGCCGGTCTCGCGGCACTCGCTGATGATGCTCCACGCGCTGCGCGCGTGATTCCGCTGCAGGTCGCGGGAGCATTCCATACGGAGTACATGGCCTCAGCGATCCCGAGCCTGCGTGCGGCGGCCTCCGAAGTCACCGCCAGTGACCCCACCCACACCCTGTGGACGAACAGCGACGGCTCCGTCGTCACTGACGGTGCCCACTTTGTGGAGCTGCTGGTATCGCAGGTCGCGCACCCGGTTCGTTGGGATGCGTGCATGACCGGGTTCCAGGACGCGGGCATCTCCGGCATGATCGAACTTACTCCCGCGGGCGCTTTGACGGGCATCGCCAAGCGGGCACTCAAGGGGACGCCAACCGTCGCGATCAAGTCCCCCGCAGACCTCGACGCGGCGGTCGCAATGCTCGCCGATGCTGCCTGATCGAAAGGATATCGAACGTGGCTCATCTTGTTCAAACCCAAGGCCCCGCACACACTCGGCTTCTCTCCATCGGAGCTTCGAGGGGAAACCTGAATGTCCCCAACGACGATCTTGTTGGCCCGATCGATTCCTCTGACGAGTGGATCCGTCAACGCACCGGAATCGTACAGCGGCGCCGTGCAAGCGAAGATATCGCGGCGGTCGATCTGGCCGTTGCTGCGGCTGATGAGGCAATCGTGCGTTCCGGGCTTGCTCGCGAAGACATCGATGGTGTCATTATTTCCACGATCTCCAACGTCGCGGTGACGCCGTCGATGGCCTCGCTCGCGGCACACCGACTCGGGCTCTCCCCCGCAGCAGCGTTCGACATCTCGGCCGCGTGCGCCGGCTACGTCTATGGCGTAGCCCAGGCCGATGCGCTTGTGCGTTCCGGCGTGTGCAAAAACGTGGTGGTCATTGGTGCGGAAAAGCTCTCCGAACTCGTCGATCCCACCGACCGCAGCATCTCGTTCCTTCTCGGTGACGGTGCAGGCGCGGTGGTCGTTGGTGCCGCCGATCACGCGGGTATCGGGCCCACCGTGTGGGGGTCCGATGGCGAAAAGTGGGATGCAATTCGCATGAGCACCACATTCCAGGAATATCGACACGGTGGCGGTGAGGTCGAATGGCCCACTCTGCGCCAGGACGGCCAGACCGTCTTCCGATGGGCAGTATGGGAGATGGCAAAGGTGGCACGCAACACGCTCGAGCAGTCGGGTGTGGATGTCGCGGACCTCGCAGCGTTCATCCCGCACCAGGCCAACATGCGCATCATCGACGAGTTCGCGAAGCAGCTGAAGCTCCCCGAAAGCGTCGTTGTTGCTCGCGACATCGAAATGCAGGGCAACACTTCCGCGGCGTCAATCCCGCTGGCTATGCACGCGCTCCTTGAGGAGCACCCCGAGCTTTCGGGCGGTCTGGCACTCACCATCGGATTTGGCGCAGGCCTCGTCTACGGTGCTCAGATCGTCGAAATGCCGTAATCTAAGCTACGGCTTAGCGTGGATCCCCTCGCTGATCCCCTACACTTCACACGGACTACTTTCCCACCACAACAACAAGGAGAATACGGAAATGGCATACAGCAACGAAGAGGTCCTCGCGGGGCTCGCAGAGCTCATCAACGACGAAACCGGTATCGCAGCTGACGTGGTTGCTGCCGACAAGTCCTTCACTGACGACCTCGACATCGATTCCATCTCGATGATGACCATCGTCGTCAACGCCGAAGAGAAGTTCGACGTCAAGATTCCCGACGAAGAGGTCAAGAACCTGAAGACCGTCGGCGACGCCGTCGACTTCATCGTCAAGGCACAGGCCTAAGCACTGTGATTGGGAGGCGGGCGTCGCCCGCCTCCCCCAAATTTGTACCCACTCGATCATGCGGAGCACGTAACACATGGCAAAGAAGATTGTCGTCACCGGTATCGGAGCAACGTCACCCATTGGTGGCACCGCCCAGGAGACCTGGGAAGCACTCCTCGCCGGGAAGTCTGGCGCGCGCAGCCTCGAGCACGAGTGGGTTGCCACATACGAACTCCCCGTACACTTCGCTGCGGAAGCCATTGTGCGCCCTGAAGAGGTGCTCGCGCGGCCGGTGGCCAAACGTCTCGATCCGTCGAGCCAGTTTGCGCTGATCGCCGCGATGGAAGCATTCGCAGATGCGGGGTCACCTGAGCTTCCTGCTGAGCGTCTTGGCGTCGACTGGGCAACCGGGATCGGCGGCCTATGGTCGCTCCTCGACGCCTGGGACACGCTCCGCGAAAAAGGCCCGCGCCGTGTCATGCCGCTGACCGTGCCGATGCTCATGCCGAACGCGCCCTCGGCGGCCGTCTCCATGCACTTTGAAGCACGCGCCTATGCGCGCACCGTCGCGTCGGCCTGTGCGTCAAGCACCGAGTCCCTCGTGAACGCGTACGAACATCTCCAGGCGGGCTACGCCGATGTTGTCATTGCGGGTGGTTCCGAATCTGCGATCCACCCCATCACTCTCGCCTCTTTCTCCTCAATGCAGGCACTTTCCAAGCGCAACGACTCCCCCTCAACCGCTTCCCGCCCCTACAGCATCGACCGCGACGGCTTTGTGATGGGCGAAGGTGCCGCGGCTCTCGTGCTCGAGACCGAAGAACATGCGCTTACCCGTGGCGCAAAGATCTACGCCGAGATTGCTGGCGGCGGAGTCACCGCAGATTCCTACCACATCACGGCCCCGAGCCCGAAGGCAAAGGAGCGATCCGCGCCGTCGAGTTGGCCCTGGCAGCGGCGGGCGCGAGCGTCGATGACGTCACCCACGTCAACGCGCACGCGACCTCAACGCCGACTGGAGACATTGCCGAGTACACCGCGCTGCGCGCTGTGTTCGGGGACCGAGTCGACTCGATCCCCGTTTCAGCGACGAAGGGCGCGACCGGGCACCTGCTCGGTGGCACCGGTGCGCTCGAGGCCGTATTCGCTGTACTCGCGGTACAGAACCGCATCGCTCCCCCAACGATCAATATCACCGAACAGGATCCGGCAATCCCGCTCACGATCTCCGGCGAGCCAATTCCGCTCGGAGAGGGCCCGCAGCTCGCGATCTCCAACTCATTCGGCTTCGGAGGCCACAACGCCGTTGTTGCGATCCGCTCGGTTGATTAGGGCGACACCGTAGAAACATGAAGCCGTTTTTGCTCGTTACCTCCCGCGGCGAGGACGATGTCGCCGCGGAAGAGCACGCGGCATACTGCCGACTGACGGGGCTGTTGCCGGAGGACCTCGAGTGGCGGCGTATCGATCGGGATCCACTCGGGACGGTCGAGTTTTCCCGATACTCGGGCATCATTCTCGCGGGCAGTCCGTTCACCGTCAGCGAGCCAAGCGAACGCAAGTCCGAGACCGAGTTACGCGTGGAGCAGGAGCTTGCCGCGCTGCTCGACGAGGTGATTGCTCGCGACTTCCCCTTTCTGGGAGTCTGCTACGGCATCGGCACGATCGGCGCACACCAAGGGGCAAAAGTCGACCGCACCTATGGGGAACCGTCGCAGGCGGTGCGGATCGCGCTGACCCCTGCCGGGCAAGACGATCCCTCTTTCACGAACTCCCCGCCGAGTTTGATGCGTTTGTTGGCCATAAGGAAGCGATCAGCGCGGTGCCTGACACCATCACCGTGCTAGCGGGATCCGCGAGCTGTCCGGTGCAGGCGTTTCGCGTCGGTAGCAACGTCTATGCGACTCAGTTTCACCCCGAGCTTGACACGGCAGCCTTCACCGATCGCGTGCGCACCTACGCGAATCACGGCTACTTCGACCCAATCGAGGTTGACGCGATCATCGAGGGCGTCGAGCATGTTGATGTGCGAGCCTCCCACATGGTGCTCGGCAGGTTTATTGAGGAGTACCTTTCTTCCACGCTGCGGTAGTGTGCCGTGTTCATGCTTCGCGCTCGGATTCACTAGACTGGATGCGCACACGAGGGGCGTTAGCTCAGCTGGTTAGAGCACCGGACTCATAATCCGTCGGTCGCGGGTTCAAGCCCCGCACGCCCTACTGAAGACACCTCATGCCTTACTGTGTGCGCAAATGGTTCTTTTGAGCACGCATAAGAACGATGTGCGCACACACTGGCGCGACGGAGTCGCGCCACCTCAATGGTGGGGTGCCGAAGCTTCGCGGATACGAGAGCTTCGCGAGTACGAGAGTTTCGCGGGCACCAAGCCTCGCGGCAGGCTACAACAAGACGACCGACGCATTGCGGCAATCGCTAGAAAGCTCAGTTCCCGGGCTTCTTCTCGGCCTGGGCGTCGAGCGCCGACACCCCTGTCTGAGGATGAAACTTAGCAAGGCCGAGCACGCCAAAGACCGCAAGGACCCCCGAAGCAATGAAGGCAAACACGGCCCACAGCGGCGCGCCTGCCGCCTCACCGAGCACCACGATTCCGATCAGCACTGCCACGATCGGGTCGATGACGGTGAGCCCCGCGACCACCAGGTCCGGCGGACCGGACGAGTAGGCATTCTGCACGAAGACCATGCCCAGCAGCGCGCCAACAATCAGCGCGGCGACACACATCCAGGTCAGGAGCTCAAATTCCCCCTGCTGTAATCGCCCGATGACGGCCTTCGCGAAGGTCGCGACGAAGCCATACAGCACGCCAGCTCCCGCAATATAGATGAGAGCGATCCCTCGATGGCGCAGCAGCAGAAACAACCCTAGTGCCACCGCGAGAACCACGGCAAAAGTGATCAGAATCACCGTCAGCTTCGTATCGGTGACGGGACGATCCGCGGCCGTAAACGCGGCGATCGTCACAAAGATCACGATCCCTGCGACGGCGAGGCCGATCGAGATCTTCACTCGTCTGCCGAGTCGCACGCGGCTCATCCGCGAGTTCAGCACTGAGGTGATGACGAGCCCTACCACGCCGATCGGCTGCACGATGATCAGCGGGGAGAACGAGAGCGATCCAATCTGAAACACCACGGCAAGACCAAGGAGCACGGTTCCGATCACCCATGACGGCCGCTTGATCAGGCTAAACACGTGGCGGAGCGACAGCCCCGATCCCGCGCTTGTACCGACAATTCGCTCAACCTTATTGAGTCCGCGTGACTGATACTGCGCCCCAAACGCCAGGAACGCCGCCCCACGAGCGCGAGGGGTATGCCGAGAAACTGCTTGGGGTCGAGCTGGGTAACGCTGCTCAGGGCCTCGGGCAACTGATCCATGAGGCTTAGCCGCGCATGAGTTCAACGAGGCGGTGAGCCGCCCGCGGCACCTCGTCGTTGATAATGATCTCGTCGAACTCTTCCGCAGAGGCAAGCTCAACCTTGGCGGTTTCCAAGCGCCTGCTGCGTTCTTCTTCACCTTCGGTGCCGCGCCCGACAAGTCGATTCACGAGCTCCTCCCAAGAAGGCGGGGTGAGGAAAACGAGACGAGCCTCAGGCATGCTCGCTCGCACTTGACGGGCACCCTGCAGGTCAATCTCAAGCAGCATGGGTTCACCATTCGCGGCGGCCTCGAGGACGGGCCCGCGCGGCGTCCCGTACCGGTGGCTGTTATGCACGGTCGCCCATTCGAGCAGTTCATCCGTGGCAAGCATCCGATCAAAACGCTCATCGTCGACAAAGAAATAGTGCTGGCCCTCAACCTCGCCGGGTCTCGGAGCGCGGGTCGTCACGGACACCGATAACTTCACCCCGGGGAAGTGTTCGCGGATATAGGCAGCCACTGTCCCTTTTCCCACGGCAGTCGGACCGGCGAGCACCGTAAGCGGTGGCCGGTTGTGCGTCGAAGCGACGCCGAGGCGTTCCCGCACAAAATTGGTGAGACGCTGCCGCTGGAATTTGCCGAGCCCACCAAGGCGCTTACGCTCAGATATCTTGAGCTGATCGAGGATCCGCGCAAGTTTCACCTCGCCGATTGCGGGCAGAGCGAGCAGAAAATCGGTGATGCGGAGCGTCGCTGCAGGGGTGTTCGTCTCAAGAGACTGCTCAAGCACCTTCAGCGGCGAAAGCTCACCGCTTCGCAGCTTCTGCTTCAGTTCTGCACGTGCACGCCGGGCAGCGATCGCGGCCCGGTTTGCTGCAACACGGTCAACTTCGGGCATGACGAATTGCGCTGTGTTCTTCGCGTGCTGCTCACTCATTCGTGTCCTCATGTCTCTCGTTCACTCACACCGTACTCTCACGAGTTCAGACTGCCTGGGGAACCAACGCCTTCGCAATAGTATCCGAACGCCTTCGGACACGCTCAGCGAGCCCGTCGCTTCCACCCGTCAGCACACTGCGCGACTCATTCGCGAGCAGCGCCCAACCGAGACCACCGAAAGTCTCCGCCGCATTCTCAATACTCGCACCCTGATGCCCGAAGCCGGGGGCGAGTACCGGGATGGCTGGGCTGGCCGGGGGCAGCGTCACATCGATGCCGAAGTCCGCGAGCGTCAGCGTCGCACCCAGCACGACGCCGACGGAGTTAACGTGGTTGTCGTGCGGAGACGTGAACGCCACGGCGTCCTCCACCATCGCCTGCGCAACGGTGCGTCCGTCTTCGCGCACGGCGCGCTGCACCTCGCGGGCCTCGGGATTCGAGGTCGCAGCGAGCACAAACATGCCCTTGCCGTGCTCGCGAATCAGCTTAAAGGCTCCGGAGAGGCTGCCAAAGCCCTGGTAAGCCGCAACCGTCATCGCGTCAGCTTCAAGCGGCGATCCCGGACTCAGCCACGCCTCCGCGTAGGCGGCGAAGCTGGATCCGATATCACCGCGCTTCACGTCGGCAATGACCAGCAGCCCGGCCTCGCGCGCGTCAGCTAGCACCCGTTCGAGCGCCACGAAGCCGGCGGATCCAAACCGCTCGAAGAACGCGATCTGCGGTTTCACGCACGCCGCGACACCGGCCGCTGCCGCGACGACATCGCGTCCCATGCGCTCGGCCCCTGCAGGATCGTTTCCGAGTCCCCACTCGGCGAGCAACGGAGCGTGAGGATCAATTCCCACGCACAGGTGCCGTTTCGCGGCAAATTCCGCGCCCAGACGTTGCGAGAAGTTCCGTGCGGTCATGGTCAGCTGGCCGCCGAACCCGATGCGGCCAACGCTGTGGCACGATCCGTCGCGTACTCCTGCAGCGACTTCACCTCGAAACCCGCGCTCTGCGCCGAAATCGCGCCCACGGCGGCTGAAAGCTCCGAAATCGTGGTGAAGATCGGCTTATCCGCCGCGACAGCGGCCGCACGGATCTCGTATCCGTCGGCGCGTGCGTCGCTTCCCGAGCCCGACGGCGTGTTGATGATCATGTCGACCTTACCGCCGTTGATGAGATCAACAATCGTCGCACCCTCGCCGTGCGTCGAATGCTTGCGCACCGTGGTCGAGCGAATACCGTTTCGCGCGAGCACCACTTGAGTGCCCTGCGTGGCGAGCAGTTCGTAGCCGAGTTCCCGCAGGCGCAGCGCCGGCAGCACCAGCGAACGCTTGTCGCGGTCGGCGACCGAGAGGAACACCGTGCCTGAGGTCGGCAGCTCGCTTCCGGCAGCTGACTGGCTCTTCGCGAACGCTGTCGGGAAGTCGCGATCCATACCCATGACCTCGCCAGTGGAGCGCATCTCCGGCCCAAGCAGCGAGTCAACAACGAGCCCTTCGTGGGTGCGGAAGCGCTTGAACGGCAGCACCGCCTCCTTCACCGCGATCGGTGAATCGATCGGTGCACGCGAACCGTCGCGCTCGGGCAGCAGCCCCAGCTCGATGAGCTGCTGAATGCTCTCCCCCGCCATCACGCGCGAGGCGGCCTTGGCGAGCGGGATCCCGAGCGCCTTCGACACGAAGGGCACCGTGCGCGAGGCACGCGGGTTCGCCTCCAGTACGTACAGCACTCCCTGGGCGATGGCGAATTGCACGTTGAGAAGTCCTCGCACACCGATTCCCGCAGCGATTCCACGCGTCGCCTCACGCACTCGGTTGATCTGCTCGTGACCGAGCGTCACCGGCGGCAGCGTGCAACTGGAATCACCCGAGTGCACACCGGCCTCTTCGATGTGTTCCATGATGCCGCCGACATACAGCTGCTCACCGTCGTAGAGTGCGTCAACGTCGATTTCGATGGCATCGTCAAGGAATCGGTCAACGAGCAGCGGGTGCCCGGGGCCGACGAGGGCGTGCCCCTCGATACGCTCAAAGTAGCCGTGCAGCGAATCCGTGTCGTAGACGATCTCCATGCCGCGGCCGCCCAGCACGAAGGAGGGGCGCACGAGCACCGGGTAGCCGATCTCCTCGGCGACGCGGATCGCGCCCTCTTTGTCGATCGCGGTGCCGTTGCGCGGCGAGGCGAGGCCTGCCTGCTCCAGAATCCCCGAGAACGCACCCCGTTCTTCGGCGAGATCAATCGCCTCGGGGGTGGTGCCGAGGATCGGGATCCCCGCGTCCTTGAGCGGCTGTGCAAGCCCGAGCGCGGTCTGTCCACCCAGCTGCACAACGACCCCGAGAAGCGTGCCAGAGGCCTGCTCGGCGTGAATCACCTCGAGCACGTCCTCAAGCGTCAGCGGCTCAAAGTAGAGGCGATCGCTGGTGTCGTAGTCGGTTGAGACCGTCTCAGGGTTGCAGTTGATCATGATCGTCTCGTAGCCCGCTTCAGACAGCGCAAACGAGGCGTGCACGCAGGAGTAATCAAACTCAACACCCTGGCCGATGCGGTTCGGGCCAGAGCCAAGGATCACGACCTTTTTGCGGTCAGAGGGAGTGACCTCGGTCTCCTGATCGTAGGAGGAGTAGTGGTAGGGGGTTAGCGCCGGGAACTCCCCGCGCAGGTGTCAACGGTCTTGTAGACCGGACGCAGGCCGAGCCCGTGCCGGAGCCCTCGCACCTCAGACTCGGAGACACCGCGAATCGCGGCGATCTGCACGTCGGAGAAGCCGTGGTCTTTTGCTTCGCGGATCACTTCGTGGCTGAGCATCGGCGCCGTCCGGATCCTCTCGGCGACCTCGTTAATAAGCACGATCTGATCGAGGAACCACGGATCTATCGCGGTCGCCGCGTACACCTGTTCCACGCTCGCGCCGAGGCGGAGCGCCTGCTGCACGTCGACGATCCGGCCGTCGGTGGGTCGGCCGATCGTCGCGAGCAGATCATCGACAGAGCGCTTCTCTTCATCCCAGTGGAACGAGCTGCCCCGCTTTTCGAGCGAGCGCAGCGCCTTCTGCAGCGCGGTGGTGAAGTTGCGGCCGATCGCCATCGCCTCACCCACGGATTTCATCGTGGTGGTCAGCGTGTCGTCTGCGGCGGGGAATTTCTCAAACGCGAAGCGCGGAGCTTTGACGACCACATAATCGATGGTCGGTTCGAAGCTTGCCGGGGTCTTCTGTGTGATGTCGTTCGGGATCTCGTCGAGACGGTAGCCGAGGGCCAGCTTCGCGGCGATCTTCGCAATCGGGAAGCCGGTAGCCTTCGACGCGAGGGCCGACGACCGCGAGACGCGCGGGTTCATCTCGATGACGATGATGCGGCCGGTCTTCGGATCGATCGCGTACTGGATGTTGCAGCCGCCGGTATCGACGCCGACGCGACGGATGATGTCGATGCCGATGTCTCGCAGCTTCTGGAACTCGCGGTCGGTCAGCGTCAGCGCGGGCGCCACCGTGATCGAATCACCCGTGTGCACACCTACCGCATCGACGTTTTCGATCGAGCACACGACAACGGTGTTGTCAGAGGTATCGCGCATCAGTTCAAGCTCGTACTCTTTCCAGCCGAGGATCGACTCTTCGAGGAGCACCTCGGTGGTCGGGCTGTAGTGCAGGCCGTCGCCGACGATTCGCACCAGTTCTTCTTCGGTGTAAGCGAAGCCCGAGCCGAGGCCGCCCATGGTGTACGAGGGGCGCACGACGAGCGGGTAGCCCAGATCCTTCGCGAACTCCTTGGCTTCTTCGAGCGTGTGCGCGATGTGTGACCTGGCAACGTCGGCACCCGACTCGATGACCAGGTCTTTGAAGATCTGGCGGTCCTCACCGCGCTGGATCGCCTCGACCTTTGCGCCGATCAACTCAACATTGTGCTTGGCGAGGATGCCCTTGTCGTGCAACTCGATCGCCGCATTGAGGGCGGTCTGGCCGCCGAGGGTGGGCAGAATCGCGTCGGGCTTTTCCTTGATAATGATCGATTCGATCACCTCGGAGGTGATCGGTTCGACGTAGGTGGCGTCGGCGAAATCCGGGTCGGTCATGATCGTCGCGGGGTTTGAGTTGACGAGGATGACGCGCACACCCTCCTCGCGCAGCACGCGACAGGCTTGGGTGCCTGAGTAGTCAAACTCGCACGCCTGACCGATGACGATCGGGCCTGAGCCGATGACGAGAACTGAATTGATGTCTGAGCGCTTGGGCATCTGCTTAGGCCTCCTGGGCGTGAGCGCCGGTCGAATTGGCGGAGCGGTTCGCAACCAGCTCGCGGAATCTGTCGAAAAGGTAAAAGGCATCGTGCGGGCCTGCCGCGGCCTCGGGGTGATACTGCACGGAGAATGCGGGAATATCGAGGCATTCAAGCCCCT
Source organism: Leucobacter insecticola (assembly GCF_011382965.1). NCBI lineage: Bacteria > Bacillati > Actinomycetota > Actinomycetes > Micrococcales > Microbacteriaceae > Leucobacter > Leucobacter insecticola. The sequence goes on from NZ_CP049934.1 coordinate 2,077,867, forward strand.
CAACCACCTGATCGTTCAGGCTGTAGTGGCTGACCTGCACACGGCCGAACCCGGCCGGTGACTGCGATTCGCCCTCGATGGGCACGTCCACGGCAAAGCCGTGGTTCTGCGCGGTGATCTCGACCCGCCCGGTGCGCTTGTCGAGCACCGGCTGGTTGATGCCGCGGTGCCCGAACGGCAGCTTGTAGGTGTCGAAGCCGAGCGCACGCCCGAGCAGCTGGTTTCCAAAGCAGATCCCGAAGTACGGAATCCCCTCGCGCAGCATCTCCTGCAGCAGCGCCACCTGCGCATCAGAGGCCGCCGGATCGCCGGGACCGTTCGAGTAGAAAAGCGCATCCGGTTTGGTTGCCCGAATGTCCTCGGCCGTGCTGGTTGCGGGGAGAACCGCAACATCGAAGCCGTGTTCCGCGAGGTACTGCACCGTCGCCCGCTTGATGCCGAGGTCGAGCACCGCAATCGTGCCGACGCGCTCGACACCGTCTGCGACGGGCACGCGGTAGGCCTCGGGAGTGGTGACCTCGCCGGAGAGGTTCTTACCCGCCATACTGGGCTGCGAGCGAACGAGCTGCAGCTGATCCGCCTCTGAAAGATCAAGCGCTTCCCCGGAGAACACCCCGCCCCGCATGGCGCCAGCGTCGCGGATCCGGCGGGTCACCGCCCGCGTGTCAATCCCGTGGATACCGACGACACCGTCAGCCACCAGATCCTCGTCGAGCGAACGCTCGGCACGGAAGTTCGATACGCGGCGAGCGGGATCCCGCACGATGAACCCGGCAACCCAGATCTTGCGCGACTCCATGTCGGTATCGTTGACGCCCGTGTTCCCGATGTGCGGCGCGGTCATCAGCACGATCTGGCCGGCATAGGACGGATCGGTGAGGGTCTCTTGATAGCCGGTCATCCCGGTCGAAAACACCACCTCGCCGAGGCTCTGGCCGGTCGCCCCGTATGCGCGACCGGCGAAACGGCTGCCATCTTCAAGGACCAGTACCGCGGCGCCGGTGGGTACGGCAGATGCCGGGGGCACCGTCACTTCGCTCGTATTCGTGGTCACGCTTCCTCCTGGGTCGTGTCTGTGCTTGCTTCGTCTGTGCTTGCTTCGTCTGTAAGGGTCTCGATCGCTCGTGAGAAAGCGATCTGATCTTCGCTGTTGGTGAATCGGAAACTCGATTCAACGATCAGGTCGATGTCGTGCTCGGGGCGCGGTTCCCACAGCAGCAGCGACAGGCCATCGCGTTCGACGACCTTGCCAATGCGGCCACTTGCGGTGTCGGTGCCGCGCAGCTGCGCGGTCGGCACGTGAACCGCGGGTTCACCGGTCACAGCTATGGTGACGCCGTCTTGTCGCACGGTCACCTCCGCAAAGCCTTTGTACCGCAGTCCCGGGATCGCCACGCGCTCGAGCGGAGCACCCAGCGGCGTGGTTGATACGTAGCTCACCCGGGGAAACTCCGCGAGGATCTCACCCTGCAGCTCGGGGACGCTGCTCAACCGGTAACTATCTTCACCGCGGCGTCGCCTGCCGCGCCAGGCGATCCACATGCCGATCAGCGCTAGGGCCGCGATCGACGCCATAAGGATGGCGAAAGAGGTGCGGCTCACAGCTCGTCACCACGAGACTGCGCAACGACGAGAGCGGCGGCGGCCACGGCGTCCGGGCTGACCAGCTCACCGTCGTCGAGAGTGAGGTAGCCGTGTCGGATCGTGTAGGCGACACGGCCCGGCAGCTCCATCCCGAGATAGGGTGAGTTGACGCTCATGCCGCGCAGGTCGCTGAGACGAAACTCGCTCGAGCCGCGCGGGTCGATGAGCACCAGGTCCGCAATTTGGCCGACGCGCAGTGCCTCTGGGTGCCCCTCAAGCAGGCCGATCTGTGCGGGCCGGTGCGAGAGCAGCGTTTCAAGCTCTGCCCAGCTCGCATGTCCCTCTCGAATGAGGGTCAGCAGGGCGATGGGGAGAGCCGATTCGAGGCCGACCATGCCGAAAGCGGCCTGATCCCACTCACACTCCTTCGCCTCCACCGGGTGCGGTGCGTGGTCCGTCGCGATGATGTCGATGATCCCGTCCGCGACGGCCTGGCGGAGCGCCCGCACATCGCTGTCGCGACGCAGCGGCGGATTGACCTTGTAGCGGGCGTCGTAGCTGCGCGCGAGTTCCTCGGTGAGGATCAGGTGGTGGGGTGTCACCTCGGCGGTGACGTTCACCCCCCGGGCCTTCGCCCAGCGGATCACCTCGACCGATCCTGCGGTGGAGAGGTGGCAGATGTGAAGCCTCGCCCCAATGTGCTCCGCGAGCAGCACGTCGCGGGCGATGATGGATTCCTCGGCGACCGCCGGCCAGCCCTTGAGACCCAACTCGCTGGAGAGCGCGCCCTCGTTCATCTGCGCACCCTCGGTGAGGCGCGGATCCTGCGCGTGCTGCGCGATGACCCCACCAAAGGTCGTCACGTATTCGAGCGCGCGGCGCATCAACAGCGGGTCGTGCACGCATTTGCCGTCATCTGAGAACACGCGCACCTGCGCGCGCGACTGCGCCATCGCGCCGATCTCGCTGAGGCGTTCCCCCGCTAGATCCTCGGTCACGGCGCCGATCGGACGGACCGTGGCGTAGCCCGCAGCGTCGCCAAGTGTCTGCACCTGCTCCACGACGCCGGCCGTGTCGGCGACGGGCAGCGTGTTCGCCATCGCAAACACGCTCGTAAACCCGCCTTTGGCTGCGGCGCGCGTGCCAGTGAGCACGGTCTCCGACTGCTCCCCGCCGGGCTCGCGCAGGTGGGTGTGGAGATCGACGAGACCCGTCATCGCGACGAGACCGTCTGCCTCAATGACCTGCTCACCCTCGCGCGCCTCAAGCCCGGTCCCGCGCTCGGAGATCCGCCCCCGGACACCCGCAGGTCGATCTTCTCAGCACTCTCGACAGCGGCCCCGCGCTCGGTCAGTTCAGCTGCGAGCCGCACCCCGCGGATCAGGATGTCGGGGTTCGTGTGGTGGTGGCTCATGCGGTGTCTCCTCGTTCGCCGGAAAGCAGTAGGTACAGGGCGGCCATGCGCACGGATACGCCGTTCGTGACTTGCTCGAGCACCGTTGAACGCGCCGAATCGGCGGCGCCCGAAGAAATCTCGAGGCCACGATTCATCGGCCCGGGATGCATGATGATGGTGCGATCCGCAAGCCCCGCCGCGCGGGCGTCGTTGAAGCCCCAGTTGCGCGCATACTCGCGCTCGTTCGGGAAGAACGCGGCGTGCATGCGCTCGGATTGGATCCTGAGCATCATCACCACGTCAGGCTGTTCGCGCCGGATTGCATCGTCGAGCGAGTGGTGCACCGTGACCGGCCAGGTGCGAGCTCCATAGGGCAGCAGGGTCTCGGGGGCGACGAAGCTGACCGCCGCGCCGAGAGTGGTCAACAGCCACAAATTTGAGCGTGCGACGCGCGAGTGCGCGATATCGCCGACGATCACCACTGAGGTGCCATCGAGGTCGCGGCCGCGGCTGTCGTCCCCGAAGAGGCGGCGGCGCATTGTGAAGGCGTCGAGCAGGGCCTGCGTGGGGTGTTCGTGCGTGCCGTCGCCTGCGTTCAATACGCCCGCGTCGATCCAGCCGCTTGAGGCCAGCATTGCGGGCGCACCGGATGCCGGATGCCGGATCACCACCCCGTCCGCGCCGAGGGCCTGCAGTGTCTGCGCGGTGTCTTTCAACGACTCGCCCTTCGAGACCGAGGATCCCTTGGCGCTGAAGTTGATGACGTCGGCAGACAGGCGTTTTGCCGCGGCCTCGAAGGAAATGCGGGTGCGCGTCGAATCCTCGTAGAACAGATTGACGACGGTCTTGCCGCGCAGCGTTGGGAGTTTCTTCACTTCGCGCTGCTGCGTCGCCGACATGTCTTCGGCGGTATCGAGGATCAGGATCGCGTCGTCTTTTGAGAGCGTCTTCGTGTCGAGCAGGTGCCTCATGAAATCGTCACCGCGTCTTCCCCGTCGAGTTCTTGGAGGCGCACCGAGATGCGCTCGTGCTTCGCACTCGGCAGGTTCTTGCCGATGTAGTCGGCGCGGATCGGCAGCTCACGATGACCGCGATCGATGAGCGCGGCGAGCCGCACGGAAGTGGGGCGGCCGTGATCCCCCAGCGCGTCGAGCGCGGCCCGCACCGTGCGGCCGGAGTAAAGAACGTCATCTACCAGTACGACCGTCGCGCCGTCGATCCCGGTGACCGGCATCTCCGTGGGCAACGGGGCCCTCGTTGGCTGCCGGGCGAGATCGTCACGGTACAGCGTCACGTCGAGACTGCCGACGGGCACCTCAATGCCCTCGATGCGGGAGATGGTGTCGGCAATGCGCTGCGCGAGAAGGCTTCCCCGCGTCGGGATGCCGATGAGGACCAGGCCGTCGACGCCCTTATTGGCCTCGATGATTTCGTGCGAGATTCGGGTCAGTGCCCGCGAAATCTCGGCGCTTTCGAGCACCGTTCGCGTTTCCGTCATTCCGAGCCCCCCTTCTCCGCCTCACGGGACGGAAGTTAAAGAAGTGCTGATGTACCGCATGCAAGTCTAGCGCATGATTCCGGGCCGATCTCGCGCGGTTTGCGCCGTTCGCGAGCCCGCCAAGGGACCGCTTCTACGCCTTCGCGTGATCCGCGATCTTGCCGAGAACACCGTTGACGAAACGACTTGAATCCTCTGTGGAATAGTCCTTCGCGAGTTCCACGGCCTCGTCGATGGCGACGGCTGCGGGCACCTCCTCGTTGTAGAGGATCTCCCAAGCCGCGACCCGCAGCAGCGCCCGGTCGATGTTCGGCATCCGTTCCAAGGTCCACCCAAGCGCATAGCTGGAGATCAACTCGTCGATCTCTTCGCGATGATCCGTCACGCCGTCGACAATTTCGCGCGCATACATCCACGATGCCGCGCGATCCGGCTCCGTCGCCGCACGCTTCGACTCGGCGTGCAGGATGTCGAAGATCGGAACATCGCGCACGTCGGCCTGGAACAGCATGTCGAGCGCGCGCTTGCGGGCCTTCGTTCGTGCTGACACGTAGGCGGACTAGTCGTTGACGCGGCCGAGGTATTCACCCGTGCGGGTGTCAACCTTGACCTTCGTTCCGGTTTCGAGGAACAACGGCACCTGGATCTCGGCACCGGTCTCGACGGTCGCCGGCTTGGTGCCACCCGTGGAGCGGTCGCCCTGCAGTCCGGGCTCGGTGTAGGTCACCTCGAGCACGACGGACGGCGGCATCTCCAAGTAGAGCGGCTCCCCCTCGTGCAGGGCAATCTGCACCTGCTGGCTCTCAAGCATGTACTTGGACGCGTCGCCCACGACGACCGCGGAAACCGTGATCTGGTCGTAGTCAGTCTGATCCATGAAGACGAAGTCGGCGCCGTCTTGGTAGAGGTACTGGAAGTCGCGGCGATCGACGTTTGCCGTCTCGATCTTTGCGCCCGCGTTGTAGGTCTTGTCGATGATCTTGCCGGAGACCACGTTCTTCTGCTTGGTGCGCACGAAGGCGCCACCCTTGCCGGGCTTTACGTGCTGAAACTCGACGACGCTCCAGAGCTGGCCCGCCTCCTTGATGACAGTGCCGTTCTTAATATCGTTTGAGGTTGCCATGCGGGGGTTTCTCCGAGTTTCTGTCGTTCAAGTTCGATCGCGGGATCGCGCCCACCCATCTTAGCGGGTCGAGGCTGCGGTTCCCGGAGAATCTGACGAACCGAACGTGGAACAGCGTAGGATCACGAGCATGCACATGCTCTTTCGGACCGTCTGGCACATACTCTTCGTGGGACCCCGCGGTCGCAGGCTTGGGTTCTCGGACATGTCGCGATCTCGCTTTCGGGTGTGGCCGACCGACCTTGATCTGCTCCGCCACATGAATAACGGCAAGTACCTGTCGATCATGGATATCGCGCGCTTTGACCTGATCCAGCGCAACGGAGTGATGTCGCTGTTCAAGAGTGAGGGCTGGTACCCGGTCGTCGTCGGGCAGACGATTTCGTACCGCAAGTCGCTCAATCCGTGGCAGCGGTTCTGGATCGAGTCACGGATCCTCGGTTTTGACGAGCAGGCGGTGTTCATGGAACAGCGTTTCGTGCGCCCCGATGCACATCGACGGCCGGAGATCTATGCGCGGGCGGTTGTCCGTGCCAGGATCCTTCGCCGCAGCGGTGGTGTGGTGCCGGTGGCGGAGATCATCGAAAAATCCGGCGTGGATCCCGCGAGCTTTTCTGTCCCCCAGGAGATCCTTGAGTGGGGGCGCACAACCAGGCTCCCCTCGACGCGGGATGACGCGACAAGCACCTGGTAGCCCGCGCTGCGTCAAGCGGCGAGCCTGAGCCTGCCCGGCGGGCGGTGCGGTCGCGCTCACACACTGGCAGCGGGCACTACGCGGGCGGCTGTCAGCCGTTCGACGTACCCTTGGAAAGATGACACCAGACACCGCGACTCTGATCCGAGACGGCCTCGCGCTCGACGCTGATCAGCGCGCGGTCGTCGCTCACGCCCTGCTCGCAAGCCTCCGTGACGCAGACGAAACGAGTGAGGCCGATGGGCTCTGGCGCGCTGAAGCCACACGGCGACTTGCCGAGGTGCGCGCCGGCACCGTCGAGTTGATGGATGCTGACAAGCACTACACCCAATTGCGCTCATCCCTCACCGCATGACCCTACACCAGTGGGAGCAACCCTAGGCAGTCGATGAGTTCGATGCCGCTGTGCGCTGGTATGAAAAGTAGGAACCGGGGATCGGCCTCGTGCTCATCGAGCAGGCCCGGCGAGCGCGAAACGCCATCGCCCGCTGGCCGAGCGCTGCCCCAACGTTCACCACCGCCGACGATGGCACCGTGATCCGCAGCAAGGCCATTCGGAAGATACCCGTACCGGATCGTTTACGCTGTAGAACCGCAGGCGATCTTGATTCTGGCGTACGCTCATGAGCACCGCGAACCCGGCTACTGGCTCCACCGGCTGGGCAACTGAACGGCGCAACGAGAAGCTTGACGGTGGATCTGCGCTTCGCGCTCCCCGCACACATGCAGCGGCTCGCGCGACTCGGTGCGTACACCGGCCCAGGCACTCATTGTCATCAAACACGCACCAGGCTCAAGATTCAATATCTATAGCACGCCCGGTCAATACTCTCGTTTCCCCAGCAGACGTAGCACTAAACCTAATCAGAATATCCTCATCAGATTTTGGCTCAACCCAATTTTCGGCTTTAGCTAGTAATTCGCCGACCTCATCACTCGCGACGGACCAAAGCGCTTCCGAAGACTCTTGGTAAAAGAATAACTGAATCAGATTCTTTTCAATTAGCTCAGACAAAATTACCCTTGCCCGGTCCAGAAGAAAACCATCAGCGGCATCGGGATGAATCGAGCGGAGTTCCCACACCGCTTCCCAAAGACCAGCATAGTCTTCGACTGCAAGCCAGAGAAGCGCCTTGGTATCCTCCACCACTGTTCTCCTCCTAAAACTGGATTACCCAATAACGGGATCCGAGTGACAACGCCGTCTCGCCCAATCTTGACATATGGTCCAGAGTGCAACGCGTAGGTAAGTCCCGCCCAGCCATTTTCAACTGAAATTGACTCGTCTGAGCACTTAGGATTGACAAAGCGAACACCAATTCCCTTCCTTAGCCACCCTTTGGGGACAGCTGAGCGAATGTCACTCCCCCAGATTTTACTGGCCATAACAGCGGGAATTTGACGTACGGATCCGTCGAGTATAGGCACCAAGGGGAGCTCGCGTGAAACCTGCACATCAGCCGAACGACCTGCCCTTTCAGCAGATACCAACGCTTGCTGCGCCTGAACAATCAAAGTCGACAGATCCGAAATTATCCAATCCAGTTTCAACCGAGTTCTTCAGCACAAAATCGGCTTAGATTTGTTCTACCATTTGAGTCAAAACTGTTGTGAAGAACTCTTCAAAGTTATCAAAAGTCTCCATAATCTCAGCGGAAGACTTGTCCAATACCAGGTACCTACCACTCTCAGTGTCATAAACGTACCAATCAATATTGCCGTCTCCGAGGAACGTGTACCGAGGGTTGCCTTCGTTTTCGCGCCAAATAGCATTGGTGGCAATAATCGAGTTGTTGGTCGAAACGTCCGAGGGATCAATATCCTCATTCGAACTCTCGTCTACGTGATAGAAGACGTTCCCATCAAATTCCAAGCCGTTCTGGAGCTTCCAAAACTCCGCAAACTCAACTGGAATGAAGAGGCCATATCGAGATCTCGCGAACGACAGGAAGTCGTAGACTTTCTTCGCCGGGGGCGGAGCGCTGTGACCATACTTTTCGTTGACTTCATTGAGTCTGTTAAGGCAATCATTCCAATTCATCTCGCACCCCCTGAGTGCACACGTTCTCTGAAGCTTATGGCCAAGGCACCCTGTCACAAACCAGATACTTCAAACTATCAGCCAGTTTTGCGCCGCATTGTTGGAACAGGCGAACAAACGAATTCTCAGAAAGCGGGGAAACGCGTTGTATCACACCCCACGGAACCAGCGCTGCGGTGACACCCGCGCATTCTGAAGAGAAACTCCGGCACTCGTTCGGAACTCATCAAACGAATGTGGTTGCGCAGAACCATCGGGCCGGATCACCAACACCAAATCGACATCAGGAATCAGAGTTTGAGTACCCTCGACATAGGCGCATGCCGAAATGGTTTCTCCTTCAGGAGTCTCCATCACCCGATACTCTGGCACGCTCACATCGATGCCTTGTTGCTGGCAGTAGTCGCCAAGCGGTCCGCGCTGCCGCTCATACCATTGCTGAGCAAACAGCCGTTCAACCAGCCGCAACGTGTCTTGAACCTCTTCCGGCCAAACTGACGGCACCCATGCACCATCAACGAGCCGGTGCGGCGTGAGAGTTTCGACTTCAATACCAGACTGCAAACGTTCAAGCAGCATAGCTGCAGCAATCCGAAACCCATCAACCGCACGATCGCCCGCCACAAGGGTGACGCCATCGCCAGCATGCCACATGACCGGAAGCCCCTCCACTTCCAGCCCGCTTACCAGCTGAGGGGAACGCCACACGGCACCCGCCAAACGTCACTGTGAAGAACAAACGTACTTGTTCCTACTTGCCGAATGTCAACAGCCAACTCACCAAGATCACTCAACGAGTCGATCACAACCTGCTCGACGACCACACCCCACTCTGCGAGCGTTGCGGCAGTTAGCCAAGCGTCCCCGTCTGCGAGGGAGACAACTGGCGCGAGGTTTATTTCATCGCTGACAGCACTCAACACGGGAAACGCCTCAACGCGGCCAGCAACCGACAGTTCAAGATGCCGCACTGCACCTGGCATCACCCCGAAAGGCCGCAGCAGGATGCGACTTCTCGCATCCGCATAGCTAGTCGGAAAGTCGGCCACAGTAGGACTCGTCATTACGCTCCAGTTCTCTCTTTAGACACTTCGTATTCAGCACGCTCAGGCAGGAATGGGCTCTAATCGCGCTTAATAAAGATGTCTCGCGGATAATACTCGTTATCCCGGTACAGCGAATCATCGATCCCCAGCAACTGCGTCACAGCCGCAGCCTCAAAACACCAATAGCCCGAATACACAACTGGTTTGCCACGCCTCGGACCACTCAGATGGTCTCCCCACCACTGAGCTTTCCGGCATCCGTTGTACCAATGCTTCACAAAATCAGCCATTAACTTCGGCCGTTTCTCAGGTGCAGCTTGAATCACCTTCAATAGACGCCCATACGGCCTCGGGGGGTAGTCCCCCGCTTCAGCTCCGTCAATCGAGTCATCACGCAATCCCGCCAAGAACTCAAGCACAGGTTCAGGCCCCCTCACCTCAAGCACCTCGCCAATCCGGGCACGCTGCTCAGGAGTGCCGATCACAACCACGACACTCAACAGCTGGGCTGCATTAATTTGACGAGTCGGCAATTCCTGCCAGGAGTAAATCTGCCCCTTCGACGCCGACTTCATACGTCCGTCCTCGCGTTGATATTCCACGTACAAGTCAACCGCAGGATCCAGATACTCGCGAAGATCTTCAGGCGCGGCGCCCAAGGAATACGACAGCTTCAGCACATCAAAATAGATTCGCGAGAGATCCCGCAAATCAATCCGATCCACAGATGACTGTCGCCGACCCTCGCTAATCGAGTCAATATACAACGGAATCGCCTCGAATTTGTTCTCCAGAAATCTCTGGAGCGGCTCACGTTCAGCACGTGGATCACGAAATATGTTCGACATCCTCACCCCGGTTCTAAATCAAGTCGTTCGGGATGGGCCTTAAGGTCAACGAGCCATCCGGTCGGATGATGGACATTATCTTATCAACTTCGCCCTTGTTCAAGGCATCGCGTATCTGCCTTGCAAGATTCTCGTCCCCGTCCACAGCCTTGAGAATTCGGTTAAACTCAGAGTTTCCCCTTTCAACCAGCTATCGCTCATTTGCGTACCATCCTGAGTCTTACCAAGACTGGGCTTCCCATTGGTCGAGTACTTAGCTTCAACGATCACGAATTTCCCCTTGGGAGTCTTGTAGATGACGTCGATACCTTTCGCCTTGACATGCTTCGGTGTGTCTACTCGCTCATATCCAAGCTCGTGGAAGTGTTTATCACTCACCCATTCGCCGTATTCGCCCTTGACACGGTTGCTCGCGTTCGGGCCTGGAGCCTATTTCTCCACTGAGGTCACAGGTTTCCTCGGCTTGGCCCGTGCGAGTGCGGACATCACCTTCTCAACAACCGCCACCGCCCGAACGACAGGACTTAAGGCGGAGGGGCGGGAGCGTCCCGGCAATGAGCGCATCAGGGTCGGCGCGGCGGCGCGAAGCGGCGACGCGGCGGGGTTCCCTGTTTAAGCGAATGCCGGGCCGCTCCCGCCCCTCCGCCGGTGGCACAGACGACGCCGAACCCTACCCCACCGGCGGCCGCGCTCCCAGATGCGGTCCCTGGTTCCCGATCTCTCGGCAACTGATACGAACTAGCGATTCGCTGTCGTCGAAGACGTGGCGGGCGGCGAGCCTGCCACCAGCAAGTGCGCCCGCGAGCCAGGTGAAGCTCTCGGTATCGACGGGTCGCGCCCCGGTGGTGACACGCATCAGCTGCAACATCAGCATCTCCGGGAGCGAAATGTGCGGGCCGTGGGCGAACCCGAGCCCCAACAGCGGCGGCTTGGGAGTCGCCGGGATGAGGCGCAGCGTCCAGGTCAGCGGCACTGCCTCGTCCGAGTGCGTCTCGACGCGCGCAAGAGCGGGATCCGGGACCGAATCCAGGATCCCAAAACCATCAAGCACCTCCGCCGCAAAGGTCAGCGAATCGGACGCACCAAAGGGGCTTCCGGGCTGCGCGGCCGCGTTCCGAAACAGTTCGCCCCAGCGCTCGGCCCCGAGTCCGTAGGGTGCGGGCACGGGTACCAGCGTGGCATCTGAGGCCAGGTGCCGGGCGAGGCGCCCGAGATCGACCCCCGCGGCGGCGAATGCCTCCGGTTCCGGAAGCGCCAGTTTGCCTTGCAGCGCAACCGAACGAGCAGACACAAAGGCGGCCTCAAATCGTGCTGACTCAGCATCTCCCAGTGCAGCAAAGGGGGCGCCCGCGAGCGCACCATTGCGAAGGCTCGCGGCCTCGGCATCGAGCCACGCATCAAATCCCCGGTCGTCGCGGTCTGCCGCACCTTGTCCGCGCTCCGCGAGCGCTGAGTCGAGTGTCTCGGCAAGATCCGGGAACAGGGCACGGACCAGCGCCAATTGCTCATTACCCGTTGTGAATTCCATCGTCATCCCGTCTCTAGTGGGCCCTACGCTACCCGCTCGCGCTCGATAAGTTCCTGCAGCGCGCTCGGCAGATCCCGCGGGTCGTCCACCCGGTGACTCCTCGGCGCAAATCGCTGCACGATGTCGTCACTGCGGATCCCAATGCCGTAGACATGGACACCCGCCGCGTGTAGACGCCGCAGCTGTGCCGCGGCCGCCACCGGGTCGTTGGATCCGCCATCTCCCACAAAGATCACGATGCGGCGGCGCTCAAGTCCATCCGACACGAGAGGATCCACGCTCCCCCGGTCGCCGCCGAGACCGAGCTGCGAGGCGGCCTCGGAGAGCGCGGCGGCGTCATTCGTCGAACCACGCGGGCTTTGGATCGCCGCCACCATGCGCTGCCGCACCGTATCGTCGAGCCCGCGAGACAGCGGTTTCACGGTCTCAGCGACCGCGTCAAAGACGATGAGTGAGGTGCGAATATCGAGGTCCAGGCTGATCCCCGACGTCACCTCGGCGAAACGAACATCGCGTTCGGCGCCGGCCAGCGCCTCGAGCATGATCAACGCTGCGTCGGCCGCTGCCGCCGCTGCCGCGCCCTGCATCGACGCGGACCGGTCGATCAAGAGCACGTAGTCGGTGCTGCCGCTGCGCCGTGTCCTGCGTGGCCGGGCGCGGCGCTTCACGAACGCGCGCGGGTTCGGCGTCCCCGCGTTAACCTCCGCAATGACCGACGCGAGCGCCTCCGGGTGGAGGGCGTCACCCTCCTCGTGCGGCAGACGGTCAAATGCCGCACGATATGCAATACGCTCGGTCACCACTTCAGCCCAGACATCACGCATCTGTGCGATCGCTGCCGCGAGTTCCGCGGCACGCGTTCGATAGTCGGCTGTGGCGCGCGCCGACTGCGCAGTTCCCGCGCTTCCCCCGGTCGGTGCGGAGGCCTCCGCGGCAGCGTCCGCCCGCGCGTCGATCGAGAGCTCCACGTTGGCTTCGAGCAGCGCTGTCTGCACAGGCATCGGCGTCGACAGAAACGCCGTCACAAACCCCGCCTGCTCTGCCGCAAAGAGATCCGATCCCTCCGCACGGTCCTGCCCTTCCCCACGCCGTGCCCGATCGCTCGCAGGATCCGGGGCCTCCGCCGCAGTGCCCGCGGTGGCCTCGCCCTCACCCTGTTGTGGTTCTTCCGCGTCACCGCCGTCCGAACCGCCAAGACCTTCAGCACCAGCACTGGCAGCTTCGCCGTCGCTCTCGTCCCCCGTGTGCGCCAAGCCGCGATCCGCACGGTCAAGGGCCATCAGCCGCGTGTAAGCGGGCAGGAGCAGCGCAAGCGCGCGCTCGAACCGCTGCAGGGGCGTGCGCGCCGGATCCGGCGCCAACACGTGCCGCAGCGGGTCGGTGCGCTCGCTACCGAGGGCAGCGAGGGTCTGCCACTCTGCAATCACTTCGGGCGCTGCGGCGAGCCGGTTCCGCCGCGCAAGCCCCACCCACAGCAGCAACGCTACCCATTGCAGGTGCCGGGGCAGCTCTTCAAGCATCTCGGGCAGGCTGCGCGTCGCCGCAGCCGCAAGATCATCACGCAGCGCCGGCAATGCGGTGAGGAGTTCGGCGGCGGCTTGCAGCCTGAGTATCGCGTCGAGCAGCGGTTCGAGCGCCGGCTCCTTTTGCAGGATCGACTCGCGCCGCCGGGCGCGGTCCGGGCCCGTCTGCGGGAAACGCGCGCCCTCCCACAGTTGCAGCAGTGCAAGCGCGACCGCCTCGTGATCGCCGTGCCCGCCTGCCGCGTAGTAGCCGAAACCCACCTGGATTCCACCGTCGGTGATGCGCCACTCGGCATCGTCGGTCACGGTGATCGGTACCCCCACGATCGCCGAGGCCGCGCGCAGACGCTCATGCAACGGGTCGGCGCTCGGGATCATGCTTCCCACCCTACTCGCGGGCGGACAGAGTGATAGCGTGACGATATGCTCCCGATCGACGCAGACCCGATTCTGTTTGAGGTTCACCAACTCTCGACGCAAGCGCGCCGTGTACGGAAGGCGCTCGCGGCCTCGGGGCCGCAGGAGCTGCCGCACCCCGAGCTTGTAGAAGAGCTCCGGGCCCTGCAACGGCGCCGCGACGCGCTGTGGGAGGATCCCGAGCATCGCGCCAGGCTTGAACTTGCCCTCACTGAGCGCGCGGCGGCACTCAGGATCGCCGCGGAGGCGCGCCGGGCCGAGCGGGCAAGGGAGGAACGCCTCGCCGCCGCGGATCGCACGGTTGCGCGTGCCGTGGCGGATCGACGCGAGCTGACCCCCGGAGAAGATGGAAGGATCACGCGCCTGCGTAGCGAATCCGCGGACGACGTGCGCTGGCAGCATGGCATCACCTCCGCCGCGACCCGCGACAGCGTCCTCACCGCCCTCGGAACGGTGCGCCTGCGCGAGGCGCGTGCCCAGCTACGCGATGGCCTCCTCCAAACGGCGCAGATGCGCGGCATTATTGCGGAGGCCATGCCATCGCTGAGGCGCGGCGAACCTCTGCTGCTGGTGGGTGAGACCGGTGGCGCAAAGACCGCGCTCGCGGAGCACCTGTGCAGGGTCGTGGGTGCGGATCCGCGCGCGGAACCCGAGCTGATCTCGGGCTACGGTGACATCACGAGCGCGCAGCTCATCGGCAGCCACGAGCTGCGCGCCGAGGGCGGCGCGACGGTGAGCGTGTTTGTGCCGGGGCCGCTGCTGCGCGCCATGACTGAGGGGCGGCCCGTCATCCTCGACGAGGTGAACGCGATGCCGCCGGAATTCCTGAAGCGACTCAACCGGATCCTGCAGTTGCGGCCGGGCGACACCCTCAACGTGCAGGAGAATGCGGGGCGTGCCGTGCGTGTCGCGCAGGGGTTCGCGATCCTCGCCACCGCCAACGAACAGACCCCGCACCGCTACCGCGGCCTCGACCGATTGAGCGCTGAACTCGTCAACCGCTTCGGCGCGAACAGCTATCGGGTGCACTATCCCGACACGGGACGCGACTACAGCGAGTTTCCCACTGAGAATGCGCTGCTCGCGGCGGCCGCGGTCGTGGATCACCGCGGCGAACTGCCACCCGGCATCTCTGTTGACGAGTTGCAGCGGGTGGCGCGGGCCGCGTTCATCAGCCAACAGGTGTTCGCGGGTGCTCACGGCGAGGGGTTTGAATCATATGTCTCGACCGAGCGCGAGATCGATGGCAGGCCGGGTTTGGAAGAGTCGGTGCTCGCGCCCCGCACGCTCGTCGCGATCCTGCAGAAGGTTGCGGGTAGCGCAGGCACCGTCACCCTCGAACACGCGCTCACCCGGTTTGTGGAGGGTGTGATGCACCGCGAGGATCGCCGGGTGCTCGCGCTCATCCTTGAGGGCCAAGGGCTGCGCCTCGGGTGAGGCTGCGACGTGGACACAGGCATCCAAGCCCTTCCCACCGATAGAACGTGAATGGTAGAGTGTTTCCATGAGTACCACCTTTATCGCGCCCCTGGGAGATCGTGGACGTTTGGTGGTGCCTGCGGCACTGCGCGCACAGCAGAAGTGGGAGCAGGGGATTCCGTTGCTGTTCATCGAAACCGAACAGGGCGTGATCCTAACGACTCAAGCTCAAGCCCAACAGCTCATCCGCAAACAACTCGCGGGAGCAAGCTTGGTCGACGCCCTCATTGATGAAAGACGAAAAGCTGCTGCGGATGAAGACGCTGCATGATGGTGCTCGACGCGTCCGCAGTTCTTGCTTTTCTGCAGGGCGAGACCGGATCTGAACGAGTGAGTTTGGCGCTCTCCGGCGGCATCATCGGTGCGGCAAACTGGTCCGAGGTTGCCCAGAAAGTCCGAGCCCGCGGTGCAGACTGGAACCTCGCTCGAGTATTACTTGAAAGCTACGGTATTCGGATAGAGCCGGTGACGACCGCCGACGCAGAACGCGCCGCCGCCCTATGGCGTCAAGGATCAGGCCTCTCCCTTGCCGATCGTCTCTGCATCGCACTCGCAGAGCGCTTGGGCGTCGCCGCGCTCACTGCCGACCGAGCTTGGGGCAGCAGCGAACACGTCGAACACTTGCGTTAGCGCACGAGGATGGCGTCCCCGAGCACCGCGCGCACCGTGACCATTCCGCCCGATAACGACGCGCTGTCGTAGCCGAGTTGGGTCAGCGCTCGGTGCGCGATGTGTGAGCGGACGCCGGATCCGCAGAGCACCCGCACGGCGCGACCCGCGGCCGCCGCTTCGACCTCCGCGATCCGCTCGCGCAGCTCGGTGTGCGGCACATTGAGCGAACCGGGCAGGTGACCCGCCGCGAATTCTGCCACGCTGCGCACGTCGAGGATGAGGCTCTCCTCTCGCAGCGCCTCCCATTCCTCCGCGTACCAAAGCTTCAGCGTGCCATCGACGACGTTCGAGCCGACCATGCCGGCCATGTTCACCGGATCCTTCGCGCTGCCGTAAACGGGCGAGTAGGCAAGATCCAGGTCAATGAGATCCGCCGCCGTAAATCCGGCGCGAATCGCGGTCGCGAGCACGTCGATGCGTTTGTCAACTCCCTCCGGCCCGACTCCCTGAGCACCGAGCACCAATCCGTCACCTCGGCGAATATGCACGACCAGTGCCATTGACTGCGCCCCCGGGAAATAGCCGGCGTGCTGGGCGGGGTGCAGATGCAGCGTGTCGAACTCGATCCCGGCCTGCTGTAGTGAAGCACGGTTCGCGCCGGTCATCGCGGCGGTGAGTTCGCCCACGCGCACGATCGCGGTGCCGACAGCGCTGGGGATCGGGCGGGCCTGCGCGGGACGCAGAATGTGATCGGCGATCTGTCTGCCCGCACGATTCGCGGGGCCAGCGAGGGCGACGGGACGCTTGATCCCGGTGACACGATCCACCGAGACCGTGGCATCGCCGGCGGCGTACACACCGGGGAGACTCGTGCGGCCGTGCTCATCGACAAGCATGGCGCCACGGTCACAGGCAACCCCGGCAGCCTCAAACACGGCCGTGTCGGGGCGCACGCCCACCGAGAGCACGATCAGATCGGCGTCGATACGGCGACCGTCCGAGAGGATCACGGTGTCGCGATCCGCGCCCGGCTCGATCGCCTGGGCGGCAATGCCGTCATTCACGGTGATGCCGAGGCGACGCAGCTCCGCTGTGACGGGGACAGCGATCTCGGTCTCGAGCGGCGGCAAAACGTGTGGCGCGAACTCCACAATGTCGACCTCAAGCCCCTGCATGCGGAGCGCTTCGGCCGCCTCAATTCCGATGAACCCGGCACCCAGCACGACAGCTTTGCGGGCTCCGGTCTCGACCCGATCGCGCATGGCGATCGCGTCGTCGACGGTGCGCAGCGTACTCACGCGCGGCGAGTCGAGCCCGTCAATGGGCGGGCGGAGGGCGAACGCGCCAGGAGACAGAATCAGGGTGTCATAGCTCAGCTGCTGCGCGCCCGTTGGGGTCTGCACGGTGAGTTGCTTGGTGTCGGCGTCGAGGCTTGTGACATTGTGGTGGATCCGCACGTCGAGGTTGAGCGCTTCACGTAGCGAGGCCGGGGTCTGCACGAGCAGCTTGGCGCGATCCTCGATCTCACCACCGACGTAGTATGGCAGGCCACAGTTCGCAAACGAGACGTGTTCGCCGCGCTCGAGCACAATAATCTCGGCCGACTCGTCGAGCCTGCGTGCGCGCGCAGCCGCACTCATGCCCGCTGCGACTCCCCCGACGATGACGATGCGCATGTTGGTCCTCTCGTTTGCGAAACTCTGTTCGCCCACGAGACTAGCACATACCCCCGGGGGTATCTTGCGCCGCCGAGACTTGTGCGTCAAACACCGATTCGACTGAGAACACCTCCTTGCACCACAAAAGAGGTGTTCTCAGTCGAATCGGTGCCCTAGGTGAAATCGCGGGGGCCTGCGGTAGCTAGTTCCCGATCACGGCGCCGCCGAATGCAGGCGCCTACACCGAGCCCGAGACGGGCTCGGGAGCTCGCGGCTACGGCCAGAAGTGGCCGTAGCTAATTCGCGATCTCTTGATAGGCGAATTGCAGCACAGACTCGTCAACGCCGGCAAGCACGCGCGGCTTCGCGATGTCGTCAAGCACAATGAACCGCAGCATGCCCGCACGCGCTTTCTTGTCTCGCTGCATCGTCGCGAGCAAACCCTGCCACCGCCCGGCCGGATACGCGAGCGGCAGCGTCAGCGAGCTCAGGATCCGGCGATGGCGCTCAACCGCCTCATCGGACAGCGATCCCGCCATCCGTCCCAGCTCTGCCGCGTACATCATGCCGATCGAGATCGCGACGCCGTGCCGCCACTGGTAGCGCTCGGCGTGCTCGATCGCGTGTCCGAGCGTGTGTCCGTAGTTCAGGATCTCGCGCAGCCCGCCCTCGCGGAAGTCCTCGGAAACGACCCGTGCCTTCACGCCGATCGCAAGCTCGACCACGCGCTGAAATTCCGGTGTGGCAGGATCCGTCGCGCGCTCAACATCAGCCTCGAGCAGTTCCAGGATCTCCGGCTCAGCGATGAATCCGCACTTCGCGACCTCTGCAAACCCCGCCAGGAGTTCGTTGCGCGGCAGCGTGGCGAGCAGCTCGAGGTCGCAGATGACGGCGCTCGGTGCATAGAAGCAACCGACCAGGTTCTTCCCCTCGGCCGTGTTGATGCCGGTTTTCCCCCCGACCGATGCGTCGACCATGCCGAGCACCGTCGTCGGCACCTGCACCAGGCGAACGCCGCGAAGCCAGGTCGCCGCCACAAAGCCCGCAAGATCCGTGACCGCGCCACCGCCGAGGCCAATCACCGCGTCAGTGCGCGTGAAGTCGGCCTGACCGAGGATCTGCCAGCAGAACGCCGCAACCTCAACCCTCTTCGCGGACTCCGCGTCCGGTACCTCCGCGAGAAGCACCTGCGCATACCGCTGTTGCAGCGACTCGCGCAGTTCGTCCGCGAGCTTCCCCACGGTCGGGGTGTGCACAATCAGCACCTTGTTCACGCGGTCGCCCAGAGCTTGAGGCAAGCGATCCAGGATCCCGCGCCCCACCGTGACCGTGTACTCGGAATCGCCGGTGACCTGGATCTCGGTGACGGGGGTGCTCATACGGTGTCCTTCCTGAAGCTGCGCGCCCACTGGGCTACGCGCCTGGCAAGTTGTTCTTTTGACGCACGATCCGTGCGATATGAAACGTCCGCGACTTCTTCATAGAGCGGGCGGCGCTCCTCAAAGATGCGACCCCAGGCATTGGGATCGTCGCGTAGGAGTGGGCGCCGCGCAATATTCGCGGTGCGCATCACGGCTTCCTGGGTGGTGAGGAGCAGAACGACCGGGTGCCCGGCGAGCAGTTTCCGCGTGCTTTCGGTAATCACTGCTCCCCCACCGAGGGCGAGAATCCGGACCTCGGAGTTTGCGAGCTCTGCCGCAATCACCTCGGCCTCGATCCGACGGAACTCCGCCTCGCCGTGCCGCTCAAAGAACGCCGTGATCGGGCCGTGCTTGCGGACGATGATCGCGTCGCTGTCGACGAACGGGATCCCGAGTTCTCGCGCCACCCGTTTGCCCAGGCTCGTTTTGCCGGCGGCCATGGGCCCCACAAACACGATGGTGCGATCGGGAAGCCTGGGCCCCCTGCGCCTGCGGCGTCTGCGCCGCTTTGGCCGCGACGGTTTCCCCGCCTCAGCGGAGGGCGCCGGTTTTGGCAGGCTGATCGGTGTCGTCGGCGGGCCGGGCTTTGGCTGAGGTGGCGCCGGAGACGGCGTTGGCGAGCGACGAGGGCTGTCACCGGGCGGAGGCGCCGGCACAGGCCCGGGAAGGCCCGCTGGCCACTGCACCCGCCTCGAACCGTTCACGATTCGATAGCGGTGGTGAGCTGGTCCGGGATCGCGGCGAGGTAGCTCTGCATGTTGCGGCGTGTCTCCTGAACACTGTCACCGCCAAACTTCTCAGCGACCGCGTCTGCCAGGATCAGCGCCACCATCGCCTCGGCAACTACGCCCGCGGCGGGAACCGCGGAAACGTCGCTGCGCTGGTGATGCGCCTTCGCCTCTTCGCCCGTCGCCGTATCGATCGTGGGCAGCGCGTTGGGAACCGTCGCGATTGGCTTCATGCCGGCGCGGACTCGCAGCACCTGACCGGTGGTCATGCCGCCCTCGATACCACCGGCGCGACCCGTATCGCGTTGGATTTCGCCGTCGACGATGTGGAGTTCGTCGTGCGCTTCGGATCCACGTCGGCGCGTCGTCTCGAAGCCGTCTCCAACCTCAACGCCCTTGATCGCCTGGATCCCCATCAGGGCCCGGCGAGACGGGAGTCAAGGCGCCGATCCCAGTGGACGTAGGATCCAAGCCCCGGCGGCAGGCCGTAAGCGAGCACCTCGACGATGCCACCGATCGTGTCGCCCGACTTCTTCGTGTCGTCGACCTCTGTCACCATGCGGGCGCTCGTGGCGGCGTCGAAGCAGCGCAGCGGATCAGCGTCAAGCGCGGCAACGTCTTCGGGGCGCGGCAGCGCACTTCCCGCGGGCACCGCGACATCCCCGATCGAAACCGTGTGACTGACGAGGGTGATCCCGAGCTCTCGCAGGAACGCGCGGGCGACAGCGCCGAGCGCGACTCGCGCGGCGGTTTCGCGAGCGCTGGCCCGCTCAAGAACCGGACGAGCCTCATCAAAGCCGTACTTCTGCATACCGGTGAGGTCCGCGTGCCCCGGGCGGGGTCGCGTGAGCGGGGCGCCGCGACCGCGTGACCGCTCCGAAAGCTCGGTGCGCTCTGGGTTCATCACCTCGGTCCATTTCGGCCACTCGGTGTTGCCGATACGAATCGCTACCGGGCCGCCAATCGAGACGCCCTGCACCACACCGCCGGAAAGGTTGAGCTCGTCTTGCTCGAACTTCATGCGCGAGCCTCGGCCATAGCCAAGCTTTCGTCGCGCCAGATCCTCTCGGATCTCGTCGAGAGACACGGGCACGCCCGCGGGCAGCCCTTCAAGGACAGCAATGAGTTCAGGGCCGTGGGATTCCCCGGCGGTAAGCCAACGCAGCATACGGACTATCTTCCCATAACTCGCGGCCCGGAACACTATGCGGAGAGACTGCCTTGCACTCGTACAACGCGGCCTTGCTCGTCAAACTCGATTGTTGCCTTACTCACGTTGTCGTCAACCGTCAGGTGCGTGTACTGCGCGTCCGTCCACTCCGCTGACCACCCCGAGAGCCTGGCGAGCCCGAGCACCGCCTGCCGAGGATCGGTCAGAGGGAGACCACTGAGCAGGCGCGGGAGCGCAACGACCGCTTCTGAAACTGTCGGTTTTGGCAGCGGCGGGTTCAAAGTCAACATGCAGACTGCACGGGACCCGCCTCCAAAAGGTGCCGAGAAATATGGGCCGTGGCCGGTGACGGCGGTAGCCACGGCACCCACCTGATGCGAAGCACCCAACACCCAGCTCGCCAAATCATCAATCGGGTCGGTGGGGAAGAACACCTCCGGTGCAGTCAATTCGGCTATGCCGTGTTGCGCACCGTAGCTGCGGATTTTGGCCGCGAATCCATCAGCTCGCCCCTGTTCCATCGACCATCCCCAGAGCATCGACCGTGGCCCTGGCGCAATCGAAGCGATCACTTCACAGCCAGCAACGATGCTCCGCGATGGGTCCACTGGCGAGGTAAACGTGAGGATGCCGGCAGTCGTGTCGACGTCCCAGCGGTATTCACCCAGGGTGTCCGTCAGACGTTCGAGGGCCTCTTGCTGCAAGTGAGCGTAGAGCGCGGCGTGGGTACTGACGGGAGAGAGGCTTTCAAAGGTCACGAAGCAAGTCGTGAGCAGCGCGCATCGCGGAAAGCAGGCCCTGTTCGTCGGGCAACGGGGTGTCCGGATCGCCGGCGCTAAAAATCCTGATCTGCAGCAGCGCCTGCCGCACGAGCATGCCGAGCCCCGAGTGCGCTTCTCCCCCAGCTTCACACCAGCGTTCGGCAAGCGGCGACGGCCACGGGTCGTAGGCCACATCAAAGAGCGGGATCGCGGTGATCTCGGCCGGGAACTTCAGGCTCGCGCTCGCGGGCCGGGAAGCGTGGAAATGACCAGTGTCGGCGCGCCGACCCTCGGATCAGGGTGAGCCACAAGATCCGCAGTCAAGAGATCGGCGTGCGCAAGAGGCGTGCCGGAAACGTGCAACGCCTCGGCAGCGCCGGGTTCAGTCGTCTCCGCGAAGCGTGCAACCAGATCCGAGATCGCATCGATATTCCTCGCAACCACTTCGACATGCCGCGCACCCAGCTTCCGCGCCGCAAGAACCGCTGAGACGGCGGTGGCTCCGGACCCGAGCACGATCGTGCTCGTCGCGTCGAGTCGAGCGTCTTGGATCGCCGCAGCAAGCCCAGCAACATCGGTGTTGAAGCCCGCCCAGCCCGCATCTCCGGAAAGCCTGAGGAGCGTGTTCACGACGCCGCTCTCTGTCGCCACAGGGTCAAGCACCCGCGCGAGTCGGTGCGCTTCTTCCTTCAGCGGCATCGTCAGCGAAAAGCCGCGCCACTCGGGCCCGCGAGTCTGCAGAAAATCCTCGAGCTCGTGCGCCTCGCGCTGCTCAGCGGAATACTGCCACGGCAGGCCGAGTTCAGCGTACGCGGCCCGGTGAATGACGGGAGAAAGGGAGTGCGCAATCGGCGAGCCCATCACCGCGAGGTGATCGGCGGCGCCGAGCCCGCTCACTTCGCCCGCAGGCACCGATCCCGCCATCAGCAGCCGCGACCCGGGTTCGCCACGCACCACTCGTTCAGCTGCGCGACCGCCGCTTCGTGATCCTCGACGTTGGTCGTGAACACCGATTCACGCGTATCAAGGTTGACCGCGACAAAGTAGAGCCAATCCCCGGTTCCGGGTTCAGCGCCGCCCCGATCGCGTCACGCCCAGGATTTGAGATCGGCCCCGCGGGCAAGCCCTTGTGCACATAGGTGTTCCAGGGGTTGTCGTCAGCGAGCGCTTCGTCGGTCGACCACACGCTGCCGTCTTCGTGCTGCCCCATGCCGTACTGCGCCGTGGAGTCCATCTGCAGCAGCATGTCCTTGTCGAGTCGATTCTGGATCACGCGCGAAACCTTGCCGAAGTCCTCGATCCTGCCCCCTCACGCTGCACCATCGCGGCGATGGTCAACACGCGCTCGCGGTCATCCTCGGGAACGCCAAACTCGTTCAACACCTGCTTCTGCTGCTCAACGAGGCGCGTAATGGCCTCGACCGCGGTGGTGTCAGATTCGAACTCGTAAGTGGCAGGGAAGAGCCACCCTTCGAGCGAGGTGACCCCCGCTGGTAGACCAAACTGGCTCGGATCCGCCGCAGCAGTCTTCAGCTCCGCGAGCGGGATCCCCGCCCCCGCTGACACGATCTCCAGTGTCTGCGCGACCGATTTTCCCTCCGGAATCATGGCCGTGAACGCCATCCGGTTCGCCGGATCCTGCAGCGCATCCAGGGCAGCCTGTGCACTCATCTGCAACTTCAAACGATACGAGCCCGGGAGGAACTCGACGGGGCCATCCTGCGCAAGTAACAACTCGTAAAAGGCTTCCGAGGTCTTCACCACATCGGCCTCAGCAAGGGAGTTTGCAACGTCTTCGCCGATCTCCCCTCGGTGATGACCACGATGGTCTCGCCGCGCCCCGCACCCTCGTAGTCGTTGCTCGTCCATCCGAGCGCAAGCGAAATGCGATCGCCGAACTGTGACCACAGATACGTGCCCGCCGCTCCGAGTCCGCCGAGCAGCACCACGGCGACGATCACCGAGATGAGGACCCGCTTTCCAGTGGTCTTTGCTTCCCCGCGTGTGCGAGCGCTCATTCTGCTGTGTTCCCCTCGGTTGTCTCGTTCTTCGTCTCGACCACGCTGCCCGCGGCTTCCCCGCGTGAGCGCTCAATATCAAGCGCATGCTGCAGGATCACGACCGCGGCCGCTTGATCAATGATGCTGCGGCTCTGTTTCGATCTCTTTCCAGCCTGCCGCAACTGGCTGTGCGCCGACACCGTCGAAAGTCGCTCGTCCACGAGCCGCACAGCGATGTTCAGAGGCGCGAGCTCCACGGCGAGCTCCTGCGCAAACTCTCGCGCATCATCGGTGGAGGGTGTGTGCTCGCCGCGCAGGTTGAGGGGCAACCCCACAATGACTTCGATTGCTTCGAGTTCCCTCACAAGTTCCGTGATCCGCACGATCGACCCGCCGGGCCGCTCACGCGGCACCGTCTCAACCGGTGTGGCGAGCATGCCGTGTGGATCGCTCTGCGCGACCCCCACGCGAGCCTTTCCGACGTCTATACCGAGACGTACTCCCGTGCGCAAGCCCTAGGCCCCAAGCTCCCGGCGAATCTCAGCGAGCGCATCGGCGATCTTCAGAGGGTCAGTGCCGCCGCCCTGCGCAAGATCGTCTTTGCCGCCGCCACCGCCGCCGAGCACCTGCGCACCCAGTTTGGCGAGGGCACCCGCCTTGACGCCGGCCTCGCGCGCCGCGGCATTCGTCGCAGCGATGACGACCGGTTTGCCCGAGGCCTCGCCCGCGAGCACGACGACCGCCGCTTCGCTGCCGAGCCGCTCGCGCAGTTGCAGAGCCATGCTGCGCAGCTCGTCAGCGGAGCCGACGGTGCCGAGCGCTGCGAGCACCGCGCGGGCACCTCCGATCTGCTCCGCGCCCGCAAGCAGTTCCGGGATCCGCTGCCCCAGCTTCTCGGCTTCGAGCGCCGCGATCTTCTTCTCCGCCTGCTTCAGCTGGGAACCAAGATCCTGCACCTTCGTGACGAGTTCTGTGCGCGGCACCTTCAGGCCGCTCGTCAGCTGCTGCACGATCGCACGTTCGGCAGCGAAGTTGCGGAACGCCTCGATACCGACAAGCGATTCGATGCGACGATTGGTGGACCCGACAGAACTCTCCGAAATGAGGCTAATCATGCCGACCTCCGCGGATCCCGAAACGTGGGTGCCCGCGCAGAGCTCACGCGACCACGCACCGCCGATGTCGACCACGCGCACGCGGTCGCCATACTTCTCCCCAAACAGCGCCATTGCGCCGAGGGCTTTCGCCTCGTCAATGCCCATTTCGCGGGTTACCACGTCATAGTCGGCGCGAATCGCAAGGTTTGAGATCTCTTCGATCTCGCTCTTCGTTTCTGCGGAGAGCGCGTCGCTGTGCGTAAAGTCGAGGCGCAGGTAGCCTGCCTTGTTGTAGGAACCCGCCTGGTGTGCTCCGCTGCCGAGCACCTCGCGCAGGGCGGCGTGCACGATGTGCGTGCCGGAGTGCGCTTGCGTGGCACCGCGGCGGTAGTCAGCGTCGACACGGGTCTCCGCACGCGCGTCGATCCCCACGGTGCCGACAGTCACTTTCACGGTGTGCACGATGAGCCCCGGCACCGGCTTCTGCACGTCGAGCACTTCAGCTTCGAAGCCGTCGCCGACGATGAGGCCCTGATCCGCGTCTTGACCACCCGACTCCGCCCACAGCGAGGTCTCCGCGAGCACGAGCTCGGCGATCTGGCCCTCGCGCGCCTCGGAAACCGGCAGGCCGTCGACGACGATCCCGAGCACGCGGCTTTCGTGGCTGAGCTCGTCATAGCCGGTGAACAGTGTCTCGCCGAGGCCGCGCAGTTCTTTGTAGACCGTCAGGTCCGCCCGCTGGCCCTTCTTGGCTTTCGCGTCCGCCTTTGCGCGATCCCGCTGTTCCTGCATGAGCGTCTGGAAGACGTCAGCATCTACAGAAACACCGGCTTCTTCTGCCACCTCAAGCGTCAGCTCGACGGGGAAACCGAAGGTGTCGTGGAGCAAAAACGCGGTTTCACCCGAGACCGGCTTGCCTGAAGTCTTCGCCTCCGCCACCGCGGTGTCAAGGGTCTGGCTGCCCGATGCGAGGGTCCGCAAGAACGCCTTCTCTTCGGCATATGCGGCGCGAGAAATGAACTCGAAGTCCTGCTCAACCGAGGGATAGGCTGCCTTCATCGCATCGCGCGACACTGGGAACAGCTCGGCAAAGCTCGGTCCCTCAACGCCCAGCTGACGCATAGAACGAGTGACGCGACGCAGCAGACGCCGCAAAATGTAGCCGCGCCCCTCGTTCGAGGGCGTCACTCCGTCTGCGATCAACATGAGCCCCGAACGCACATGATCCGCGATCACGCGCAGCATCACGTCGTCCTCGTGGTTCTCTCCGTACACTTTGCCAGCGAGCTCCGCCGCGCGATCAAGCACGGGACGCACCTGGTCGATCTCGTACATGTTTTGCACGCCCTGCTTGATGAAGGCAACGCGCTCAAGACCGAGGCCGGTATCGATGTTCTTCTTCGGCAGTTCGCCCAGGATCGTGAAGTCGGTTTTCGACTTCACATCGGCAACCTGGTACTGCATGAACACGAGGTTCCAGATCTCCACGTAGCGATCGTCGTCGGTGGCGGGCCCCCGTCGACACCGTATTCGGGCCCCATGTCATAGAAGATCTCGGAGCAAGGGCCCGCGGGGCCGGGCTGGCCGGTAGACCAGTAGTTGGTGTCCTTGCCGAGCTTCTGGATCCGCTCCTCTGGCAGCGTCGAGTGTTGCTTCCACAGTGCCAGCGCCTCATCGTCTTCTTCGTAGACGGTGACCCAGAGATCCTCGGGGCGAAAGCCGAGACCGCCCTCTTCTTCGCTGGTGGTGAGCAGATCCCAAGCGAAAGTAATCGCCCCTTCTTTGAAATAGTCGCCGAAGGAGAAATTTCCGCACATCTGGAAGAAGGTGCCGTGGCGCGGGGTGCGCCCGACCTCCTCGATGTCGTTGGTACGAATGCACTTCTGCACGCTTGTGGCACGCGGGTACGGCGCAGGGACGAGCCCGGAGAGATACGGCACAAACGGCACCATTCCCGCCACCGTGAACATCAGGCTGGGATCATCACTTACGAGTGACGCTGAGGGCACCACGGTGTGTCCGCGCTTCTCAAAAAAATCGAGCCAACGGCGGTGAATCTCGGCGGTCTGCATCCGTTACGTGTCCTTGTTTGAGGTGTTGAAGAATCGTGGTTCCAAAGCCGCCGATTGAGTTTGGCTCGCAGAATCGAAATCAACGGGGCTTCGACTCGCTGCGCTCGCGGGGCCGGCGGCAGAGAGAGGTACTAGCGCTTGTCGGGCAGCGAACTGAGCGCGGCCTCGACATCCAAATGAACCGGGTCTCCCTCGTGGTAGCCCTTATCGAAGGCGCGGTTAAACTCGGCGATCCCGCGATTCACCCGGTCGAAAAAGCGGCGCCCCTCAGGAGTCCTATTGACGAAGTGCGCTGCGACGAACCCCAGCACTGCGCCGCAGACGAGCCATCTGAGTTTCTGCATGTAATCATCCCTTCGTAGCGTGAAACCCGCGCATTCCCTTCCAGCGCAGACACACGCGAACCAGCTTAGCGGGTGAGCCATTCACCCGCGGGGCAACTCCACTGTGAAGCAGGTATCTCCCGGGCTACTTGTCACCCGCACGGATCCCCCGTGAGCCTGAGCGATCGCCTGAGTGATGGCGAGTCCAAGGCCGGTGCTGCCCGTCACGCGAGTGCGCGAACTGTCGCCGCGTGTGAACCGCTCAAACAAGGACGGCAGCTGTTCTTCGGGGATCCCGGGTCCATCATCGCGCACCGTTATCGATACCCATCCCGGCCGATTCACCGCGCTCACCCGGACGCTGGTACCCGCCGGCGTATGGACCCTCGCGTTTGCGAGCAGGTTCACCATCACCTGCTGCAACCTGGCGCCGTCACCGATGACGGTCGTGTCCTCTTCAGGAGCCTCCCAGATCCACTCGTGATCACTTCCGGCTGCGGCGGCGTCGTTCACGGCGTCGGAGATCAGCACCACCAGGTCCACCGGATCCCGAGCAATTTCCTTACCCTCATCGATACGGGCGAGCAGCAGCAGATCCTCAACAAGGGCCGTCATGCGCACCGACTCCGATTCGATTCTGCCGAGCGCGTAGACGACATCTTGAGGGAGTTCAAGCCCCATGCGCTTCGTAAGCTCCGAATAGCCTCGGATTGAGGCGAGCGGCGTGCGCAGCTCGTGGGAGGCATCTGCCACGAAGCGACGCATCTTCTTCTCGCTTTCGTGGCGGGCCCGAAAGGCGTGGGTGACCTGATCGATCATCGCGTTGAAGCCCGAGACTAAGCGGGTAAGCTCCCCCGCACTGCCTGGCCGTAGCTCCTCCGCCCGCTGTAGTTCAACGCTGCCGTGTTCCAGGCTCGTGTTCGCAACTTCCTCGGCTGCGGCAGCGACCAGCTCAAGCGGCCGCAATTCATGCCTCATGTACCAGGCCGCGAGAGATCCGAAAAGGAGACAGCCGAGGACAGCCACGGTCGCCATCGTGAGCCCTAAGGAGGAAATTGTCCGCTCCACCGATGTGAGCGGCAGCCCTGTCACAACGGTGGCACCGTCGCGCTGTTCGAGCGCGAAACGATACCCTCCGAGCCCTTCACCGGGTGAAAGCTCGCGGTGCGAAGCGCTGGGCCAATTGTTGAGGATCTTCGCGAGCTGCTGTGTCGAAAGCATTTGTACGCTGTAGTCGGTGTCGAGATACGCGCCGGTCGCACCATCCGGATCCACCCGGATCACGATCGCACCCGCGGCGACGCCCGGACCCTCAACGATCACTGAGACGTCGCTCTTGGTGACTTGCCCTGGCACTCCAACTCCGCCAGTAATCATGACCCGCGAGGAGAGCATTCCGAGCTCTCCGTCGAGTTGTTCGATCAGCGATGCGCGCAGCGAGGTAAGTCCGATCAGCGCAATCGTTCCCGAAAGCACGATGACGGTGAACGCTAGCGCTGCAACGAGCCGGGTGCGCAACGACCAGTGCGCGGGGCGTAACGATCGCAAAGTTGCTCGCTCAGTCATCGCTCGCCTGCTTCAGAATGTATCCGACTCCCCGCACGGTGCGTATTATGGGCGATCGCCCCGTTTCTAGTTTTTTGCGTAGATACGAAATGTTGAGCTCCACCACCGCCCGGCTGCCGTCATACTCCCCATGCCAGACGCGCTCGTAAATCTTTGCTTTGCTGACCACACGCTGCTCGTTCTCCATGAGGAACAGCAGCAGCTCGTACTCCGTCGAGGTCAGGTTGATCGTTTCTCCGCCACGCTGCACCTCGCAGCTGTGCTCGTTGAGCGTCAGGTCACCAAAACGCCGCACCGGATCCGTTGCCTGCCGAAGCGTCGTCGTCGAGCGGCGGGCCAGCGCGTGTACGCGCGCGACCAACTCATCGAGACTGAACGGTTTGGTGAGATAGTCGTCGCCGCCTGCGCCGAGCCCCGTGAGTCGATCCTGCAGCGAATCGCGGGCGGTCAGAAACAGCACGGGAATCTGATCACCCTCGGAACGCAAGCGCTGCAGCACTTCGAGACCATCCAACTCGGGCATCATGATGTCGAGCACCATGAGATCCGGTTTGAAGTCGGGAATTGAGGCAAGCGCTTCGGCACCGTCTCGCGCGATCCGGGTCTCCCAGCCTTCGTAGCGCAGGGCCATGCTGATGAGGTCAGCAAGCGAGGGCTCGTCGTCAACCACGAGCACACGGGGCTTCTGATCCTGTGCGGTGTCTGCCGCGGTCGCCGTCTGAGTTCGCATGCTCCCAGTCAGCCAGATGATCCTATGCGGATCGTGTGCACGCCCCGCAGATCGGCTGGACATTGCTCACAAACCAAAGGAGGGGCCCCGGCGAACCGGGACCCCTCCTTTGAATTACGCCGTATTAGCGCGCTGCGTAGTACTCGACGACGAGCTGCACTTCACAGGTCACGGGGACCTCGGCGCGCTTCGGGCGGCGAGTCAGGCGTGCCTGCAGCTTGTCGAGCTCAACCTCGAGGTAGCCGGGAACGTTCGGCAGAACCTCTGCGTGGCCACCAGCGGCAGCAACCTGCAGGGGTTCGATGCCCTCGGAGCGCTCCTTCACGTGGATGAGCTGTCCGGGCTTGACGCGGAACGAGGGGCGATCGACGATCTTGCCGTCAACAAGGATGTGGCGGTGCACGACGAGCTGGCGAGCCTGCGCGGTCGTGCGGGCGAAGCCTGCGCGGAGCACGAGGGCGTCGAGACGCATCTCGAGCAGCTCAACCAGGTTCTCACCGGTCAGGCCATCCTGGCGACGGGCTTCCTTGAACGCGATCACGAGCTGCTTCTCGCGGATGCCGTACTGGGCGCGAAGACGCTGCTTCTCGCGCAGACGCACAGCGTAGTCGCTGTCGCTCTTGCGCTTGGTGCGGCCGTGCTGGCCGGGACCGTAGGGGCGGCGCTCCATGTACTTGGCAGCCTTGGGGGTCAGGGCAATGCCCAGTGCCCGCGAGCGGCGGGTCTGTGAGCGGGTACGCGACGTAGTCGACACGTTGATCCTTTCGGGTTTCTGTTTCTCGTGCTTCTGTCTGTGAGGTTCACAGGTCGAAACACATGTTCTCTCGGCCACGCTGTGTCCGCATTGACAACGCCCGACAGGATCACACGACCCGGTCAGACAGCAATGCACGCGACACAGCACACCGTCTTCGGTGAGGGAACGACCAGTGCAGAAACCCGGCTACAGGGCGACTGCCACCTGTTCTCGCGCGCAGCCAGCGGCGGGAACGGTGTAGGCCAACGAAGAGCTTATCAGATTCCGCCGGTGATGCGGCGGATCTTCTCGAGTCGGTCCGCGATCTCGCGTTCATGCCCGCGCGATACCGGTTCGTAGTACCGCCGCCCGACGAGCTCATCGGGGAGATATTGCTGCTCCGAGACGCCACGCGGATCATTGTGGGGGTACTTGTAGCCCTTGCCGTGGCCGAGCCGTTTCGCGCCCGGATAGTGCCCGTCGCGCAGGTGAATCGGAACGAGCCCGAATCGCCCGGCCTTCACATCCGCGATCGCCGCATCAATTGCGCTGATCACCGCATTCGACTTCGGCGCCGTCGCAATGTAGATCGTTGCCTCAGCAAGCGGGATCCGCGCCTCGGGAAGCCCAATCAGCTGCGTCGCCTCAGCCGCCGCGACCGCGATCAGTAGCGCCTGGGGATCCGCCATTCCCACATCTTCAGCGGCGTGAACCATGAGTCTGCGCGCAATGAATCGCGGATCCTCCCCCGCTTCGATCATTCTCGCAAGATAGTGGATCGCGGCGTCAGGATCCGAACCGCGCAGCGACTTGATGAAGGCGCTAATGACGTCGTAGTGCTGATCGCCGTTTTTGTCGTAGCGCAGGAGCGCCCGGTCAATCGATGCCGACACTATCTCGGCCGTAATGACGGGCGTCTCTTCACCCTCGACCCCCGCGAGGGCGGAACCCGCCGCCGCTTCAAGCCCGGTCAGGGCGCGCCGGGCGTCGCCGGAGGCCAGCTGGATCAGCGCATCGAGCGCATCATCGTCGATCCCAACGGTGTCTCCGAGCCCGCGAGGATCCTGAATCGCGCGGGTGAGGAGGGTTCGCAGGTCCTGATCCTGCAACGGTTCAAGTGTGAGCAGCAGCGACCGCGACAGCAACGGGCTGATCACCGAGAACGAGGGGTTCTCGGTCGTCGCCGCGACAAGGGTGACCCAGCCATTTTCTACGCCGGGCAGCAGCGCGTCTTGCTGAGCCTTCGTAAATCGGTGGATCTCGTCCAGAAAAAGCACCGTCGCGATGTCGTACAGATCACGGTCGTTCAGCGCACGCTCCATGACCGTACGGACGTCTTTGATGCCTGCCGTTACCGCGGAGAGCTCAACGAACCGCCGACCACTCGAGTGCGCGATTGCCTGCGCGAGCGTGGTTTTTCCGGTGCCGGGCGGACCCCACAGAATGATCGACACCGCCCCCTGCGAAGCCTCTCCGGCGGCGGCAAGAACCTGCAGCGGTGAGCCGGGGCGCAACAGGTGCTGCTGTCCCACAACTTCATCGAGCGAGCGCGGGCGCATGCGCACGGCGAGGGGTGCCGTGTGTCCGGGAATTGCTGAGGTGCTCACCCTGCCATGCTATCGATGCTCAGCTATGGCATAGTTGGAAGAGTCACATTCGGTCGGCAATCCTGCTGACCCCGTTATCGACAGGTGAGTAGCACGGTGAGCGAAGCGAGCAACGAGAAGCCCTGGGGCCGAGTCGACGAAGATCGTACGGTGTATGTCCGCGAGGGCGACAACGAGCGTGCAGTCGGATCGTTCCCAGACGGTACCCCCGAAGAGGCGCTTGCCTACTTCACTCGGAAATTCTCAGATCTCGAGGGTCAAGTGACTCTCCTCGAAGCCCGCATCGCGCGCGGCACCGCCGAGGGGTCGGTCGCGGAGACCGTCACGAAGCTGCAGGCGCAGTTGGTTGAGCCCGCAGCTGTTGGTGACCTCGCCAGCCTCCGAGCGCGCGTCGAGAAGCTCGGCGGAAAAGCAGCTGAGCTCAACGAGAAACAGCAGGCAGAGCGTGAGGCAGCGCGCCAGGAAGCGCTCGCGAAGCGCGAAGCGATCGCTGTTGAGGCGGAACGCCTTGCCGCACAGCCGGAAGCTTCCATCCGTTGGAAAGACACGAGCCTCGCCTTCGAACAGCTATTCAACGATTGGCAGGCCGCTCAGAAGAACGGACCCCAGGTCGCGAAGTCGCAGGCCGACGCACTGTGGAAGCGCTTCCGCGCTGCCCGGCAGAGCTTCGACACGGCTCGCCGCGCTCACTTCGCGCAGATGGACGCCACAAACAAGGACGTGAAGCAGCGCAAGGAGCGCATCATTGCCTCCGCAGAAGCGCTTGCCCCCCGAGGAGTCGACGGTATTTCCGCATATCGCTCGCTGCTTGACGAGTGGAAGAACGCAGGGCGCGCCAGCCGCAAGATTGACGACCAGCTCTGGGCCCGATTTAAGGCCGCTGGCGACGTGCTGTACCAGGCGAAGGCCGCCGAGGAAGCACAGTCCAGCGAAGAAGAGGCCGCGAACCTCCTCGCGAAGCAGGCCCTGCTCGAGGAGGCTGAGCCGATCCTTGCGGAGAAGGATCACGTTGCAGCGCGCAAACTGCTCACCGCTATCCAAATCCGCTGGGATGAAATCGGCCGCGTGCCGCGCGCGTCGCTGCGTGACACCGAGGCTCAGCTGCGCAAGATCGAGGACCACGTCAAGGAACTTGAGGACGATCACTGGAAGAAGTCGAATCCAGAGACGAAGGCGCGCAGCGAGGGTCTTCGTGGCCAGCTTGAGGACTCGATTGCCGATCTCACCGCGCAGATCGCTGCGGCTGAGGCCGCCGGCGACAAGAAGGCGAAGGCGGAGGCTGAATCAAAGCTTGCGACCCAGCAGTCTTGGCTCGCAGCGCTCGGGGATTAGCGCGTTTTTCAACCTCCGCTCACAGGCGACTGAACCAGCGTTCCGCGGAATAGTTCTCCACAGATTTACTGCGAGGCCGCACAAGACGGCTTAAGGGTGCACGCTTGAACGCATGGATCTTTCAAGCGTGCACTCGTTCGTCCCGCAAGCCATTCGCTCGCGGCCGCCGCCCTCGCCACCCGACCTCATGGGCTGGAGCCAGGCTGAGCGTTCTGCGGAGACCATCCGGGGGACGCTCGTGAGATGCGGCCCTGGTCTCAGACTCGCGGCGTGGCCGGAAACACCAAGGGTTCGAGCGTACGCTCTCGCACCCTGGCTCGCTGGCAACAGAATCGCGGTCCGTCTCACCGCGGCGTGGGTGTGGGGCGCAGCGCGCAACGCACGGCTACCTCTGCAGCTTTCCACGAGGTATGGTCGCAGAGCACGCTCATCCGGCACGCCGGACTATGATCTCCAGCAACTGGTGATTCGCGAAGATGACGTGCAGGAGTTCGGGCCCTACGCGGTCACAACACCGCCGCGCACGATTATCGATTTGATTCGAAACCCAAGCGAGCTCGACCTGCACAGCCGGGTCGCGTGTCGTTTACTCTTCGCACTTGTGCCGGGAGGCCACGTTTCAATCCGGGAGGCACTGCTCGCGGGTCCACGACCCTATCGAGCGCAGGCCCTACGGAAGCTCGAGATCTGCGCGGCAGGCTAGCCGTTCCGCCGCGTGACTACGACGTGATGCGGTAGACGTCGTACACGCCGTCGATGCGGCGAACGGCGTTCAGTACATGGTCAAGATGGGTTGCGTTCGCCATCTCAAATAGGAAACGGCTGATCGCGAGCCGAGAAGTGGAGGTATTGACCGAAGCAGAGAGAATATTGACGTGGTGCTCCGAGAGTGTGCGAGTCACGTCAGAGAGAAGTCCCGAGCGGTCGAGCGCTTCCACCTGGATCTGCACCAGGAAGACACTCTTTGACGTTGGGGCCCATTCAACCTCAACCAGGCGCTCCTGTTGGTTCTGCAACTGTTGGTAGTTGTGGCAGTCAAGCCGGTGTACCGAAACACCCTGCCCTTTCGTCACGAAGCCGCGGATCTCGTCACCCGGCACCGGAGTACAGCACTTCGCGAGCTTGGCGAGCACATCGCTCGCGCCGGTAACGACGACACCGCTTGTGGAGTTCGGCTTACTCACCCGTGGCGATTCGATGATCGGAAGGGTCGCGAGAGCAGGCTCAGTAGACACCTGGTCATCAAAGACGAGCGCAGATACTTTCTCGAGCACCGACTGGGCCGAGACATGCCCCTCACCGACCGCCGCATAGAGCGCGGTAACATCCGCGTAGCGCAACTGCAGGGCGACTTGCTGCAGCGCAGCGGAGTTCATCACCTGGTGCAGCGGGAGTCCCTGCTTACGCAGCGCCTTTGTGATCTCGACCTTGCCTGTCTCAGCCGCCTCTTCGCGGCGTTCCTTCGTGAACCACTGACGGATCTTATTCTGAGCGCGCTTGCTCTTGACGAAGTTCAGCCACGCCTTGTTCGGGCCAGCGTTTGGATCCTTCGAAGTGAAAACCTCAACGACGTCGCCGTTCTGCAGTGCCGTTTCCAGTGGCACGAGCCGCCCGTTCACCCGTGCACCCATCGTGCGGTGTCCGACCTCGGTGTGCACCGCATACGCAAAGTCAACGGTCGTGCCGCCTGCCGGCAACCCGATCACGCGGCCCTTCGGAGTGAAAACGTACACCTCTTTGGCGCCAATCTCGAAACGGAGGGCGTCGAGAAATTCGCTGGGGTCCTCTGTTTCCGCCTGCCAGTCGGAGATGTGCGCGAGCCAAGCCATGTCGTTCGAGCTCGGGTTCTGCGAGCCCTGCTGTCGCTGCTTATACTTCCAGTGCGCCGCAACGCCATATTCCGCACGCTGATGCATCTCAACGGTGCGAATCTGAATCTCAACGGCACGGCCGTCAGGGCCGATCACTGTGGTGTGGAGCGACTGGTACAGGTTGAATTTCGGCGTGGCGATGTAATCCTTGAACCGCCCCGGGATTGGTGTCCAGCGCGCGTGTACGGCCCCCAGCACGGCATAGCAGTCGCGGATCGAGTTCACAAGCACTCGGATTCCTACGAGGTCGTAGATATCGTCAAACTCACGACCGCGAACGATCATCTTCTGGTAAATCGAATAGAGCTCTTTCGGACGCCCCGTGACCTCGCCGCGGATCTTCGCCTCACGTAGATCCGAGTTAATCGACTGGATGACCGCGCCGACCACCTCGTCGCGCTGCGGGTTCCTCTGGCTGACCAGGTTCTCAATCTCCGCATAGAGCTTGGGCTTTAGTACGGCAAAGGAAAGGTCTTCAAGCTCAGACTTCATCGACTGGATGCCGAGCCGGTGAGCGAGCGGAGCGTAAATCTCAAGTGTCTCTTGAGCCTTCCGCTTCGCCGAATCCCCCGAAACAAAGCCCCAGGTTCGCGCGTTGTGGAGCCGATCCGCGAGCTTGATGACAAGTACGCGAATGTCACGCGACATCGCGACCACCATCTTGCGGACGGTCTCCGCTTGCGCCGAGTCCCCATACTTCACTTTGTCCAGCTTGGTGACGCCGTCAACGAGCATCGCAATTTCCTCGCCGAACTCCTCCGTGAGCTGTACCAGCGAGTAATCGGTGTCTTCAACGGTATCGTGCAGCAGCGCCGCAGCGATCGCTACTGGCGCGATACCTAGGTCGGCGAGAATCTGGGCTACCGCAATGGGATGGGTGATGTAGGGCTCACCACTTCGACGTTTCTGGCCACGGTGAGCGCGTTCAGCCACCGTGTAGGCGCGCTCAATCATGGAGAGGTCTGCCCGAGGGTGATTGCCTCTCACCGTCCGAACCAGCTGGTCAACCGCGCCGGGAGAACTCCCGCGCGAGAAGATCCTTGGTACCAGACGGCGCAGTGACGTAGTCGCACTCTGCGCGGTATCGTTCACTGCCACGACCAACCTCCCTTGAATGATTGAACGCTACACCACAGTCCACCATTCCTGCGAAACGGCGAGCTGCCACCAAGGAAATGGTCCCCCGCTCAGAACAAGCGTTCAGGGCGAGGGACCATGATTGCGCGGTTAGCCGTTGCTGACTTCTGGCTCATTGGAGAGCGCTTCGGACTCTTCCTTCTCGCGAGCCTTCAGCACCTTCGCATCTCGCTCTTGAACCGATTTCTCTCCCTCACGCAAGTGCGCGTAGACGGGGCGGCGATGAAGATCGTTGAGTAGGCCCCGACGAAAATTCCGATGAAGAGCGCGAGCGCAATATCGCGCAGCGTTCCCGCACCCAACGCAAAGGCACCGATAAAGAGAATCGAAGCAACCGGCAGCAACGCTACGACTGAGGTGTTAATCGAGCGCACCAGAGTCTGGTTGACGCCGAGGTTCACCGCTTCAGCAAAGGTGCGTCGGTCCCCCATCTCGCCCGGTGACGTGTTCTCGCGAATCTTGTCAAAGACCACCACTGTGTCGTACAGGGAGTAGCCCAAGATCGTAAGGAACCCGATCATCGCCGCGGGGTAATCTCAAAGCCGGAAAGCCCATAGATTCCCGCCGTGATGATGAGGTCATGGAACAGCGCTGCCATCGCCGCGAGCGACATCTTCCAGGTGCGGAAGTACAGCGCCATCACCACTGTCGCGAAGACAATGAAGACGACGAGTGCGATCAACGCCTGTCTCGTAATGTCTTGACCCCAGGCTGGGCCCACAAAGGAGTAGGTAACATCGGCTTCCTCTACTCCGTAGGCCTTTGCAAGCGACGCCGTGACCGCGAGATTCTCTGATTCTTTCAAGGCCTCGGTCTGAACACGCACATCGGTGGGGCCAAGCGCTGAAACGCGCGGTGCGCTTGAGGAAAGCACCTCCACGACCGCTTGCTCAGCAATCTTCGGATCGCGATCCTGCCCCTCAGCGAGGTGTACCTGGAATTGACTTCCCCCGGTAAATTCGATGCCGAAGCTGAAGCCACCGCGCAGGACCGGCCCGAGAATAGCGATCAGGATAAGCAGCGCGGAGACCATGTACCAGGTCTTGCGGCGACCGATGAAGTCGATCGACTTCTCACCGGTGTAGAGCGCATTTCCAAATTCGGAGAATGAGCGAGCCATGTTAGCTCTCCTTTCCGGTGGTTGATGCCGCGGAGTTCTCAGCGGCTTTGCGCTCGGCGATCGTCTGGCGACGTTCAGCCTCGCGCTGGCTACGAGCAATTTTCTTGCCAGCGCCCTTGCTCGCGATGACCGGCTCACGGAACTGCGCCCGCCCCCGATACACGGCACCAAGACGACGTGGATCAAGGCCAGATGCGGGATGGCCTTCTCGGTAGAACCTCGTGCGGCCCAGTAGTGTCATCATCGGGTGAGTGAACAGCGCGACCACGATCACATCGACGAGTGTCGTGAGGCCGAGAGTGAACGCAAATCCCTTGACGTTGCCAACGGCAAGAATAAACAGGATCACCGCGGCAAGGAAGTTCACACCGTCGGAGGCAAGCACGGTACGGAAGGCCCGTTTCCAGCCCTGCTCAACAGCGCTGTCAATCGCGAAGCCGTCTCGCAACGCGTCTCGCACGCGCTCAAAGTACACAATGAAAGAGTCCGCCGTAAAGCCAACGGCGACGATGATGCCCGCGACGCCTGCCATGGACAGCCGGTAGCCTTGGCGCCACGAGAAGAATGTCAGCAACAGGTATGTCAGGATCGCTGCGATGGCGAGCGAGGCGATCGTCAGGGTGCCGAGGGCACGGTACTGGAACAGCGAGTAGACAACCACGAGCAAGAGCCCAATAAGGCCAGCAAGCAAACCGGCTTGGAGCTGGTTCGCGCCAAGGGTAGAGGAGATGTCTTCCTGGCTCTGCACGGTGAAGTCCATCGGCAGGGCACCAAACTTCAGCTGATCGGCGAGAGCCTTTGCGCCTTCTTGGGTGAAATCACCGCTGATGGAGGGTTTGCCGTTCAGGATCTGGCCCTGCATCGTCGGTGCCGAGAGCACCGAGCCGTCGAGCACGAAGGCAAACTGGTCCTGAGGGGAAGGTGCACCGAAGAGCCGAGTGCTGATCTTCCCGAAAACCTCAGTCCCCTTCTTGTCCATAGTAATCTGCACGACCCAGCCACCGGTGGTCGCTCCCTGCGAGGTCGTCTCGGCCTGCGCCTTCGCGTCGGTGATGACGTCGCCGCCAAGTTCCACAGGACCGAGAATGTATTTCATGCCCCGCGCATCACAAGTGATGAGTGGACGATCAGCAGCGGACTCACGAGCATTCTGAGTGTTCTCGGCAGTGCAGGTGAAGTCAGCGAATTGCTGCTGCAGACCTGGTGTGATCCACGCGAGGTCGCCTGCGCCCTCGGGCAGCGGATCAGGATCAAGGTTTTCGGCAGCGTCGTCCTTCTTCGCGCCTTCGTCCTTCTTCGCGTCGTCGGCTTTCTTCGCGTCGTCAGACTTCTTCGTGTCATCAGACTTCTTCGCGTCATCAGCCTTTGCTGCCGCGTCGTCCTTCTTCGCGTCATCAGTCTTTGCGTCGCCGGGCTTCGCTTCCGCCTCCGCCTCCGTATCGGCTTCGCCAGCAGGTTGTTCCGGCACGATGCCAATGTCGGTGGCGAGGACGGGACGGAACTCGAGCTTCGCCGAGGCCTCGATGCGCTGCATCGTCTCCTCGTCAACTTTGCCCGGGATCGACACCGAAATATTTCGGCTGCCCTGCGTGGTGATTTCCGCTTCCGAGACGCCGGCTGCGTCAACGCGCTGACGGATGATCGACACTGCCTGCTGCAGCTGCTCCCCGCTTACCGCTTTGCCGTCGGTCTGCTCGGCCGCGAGAAGAATCTGGGTTCCGCCCTGCAGATCGAGGGCAAGCTTTGGCGTCCACGTTGCGTCGCTGCGAAACACCCCGAGGGTGATCAGGCCAGCGAGCCCAACTGTGAAAACCAACAAAAAGACGAGGGAGCGACGCGCTCTCCGCACCGCAGGTGTGGACGCCAAAACTGTACTGCTTTCTCTAAACTAATCGGGTGAACTGCCGCGTGGAGGTCACGGCAGCCGTGACCTACGCCTTGGGCGTTTCGTCACTCTTTCCGTCAGTATCTGTTGAATTGGTATCTGCTGACATTCCACCGTTGGGTTCGGGGAATCGGTGGAGTCAGCCGGCGCCGCGAGTTCTTCAGCAACACGCTCACCGAATGCAGGATCGTCATCGGGAGCAAGATCTGCGTCTGCACCTTCGAACGCTGGCGCATCGACCGGAGTGACAATCTGCACGATCGCGTTGCGGTGCACCACCATAGAGCTCGTTCCGCTCTGCAGCGTGACGCGATTCTCTTCGTCGTCGATGCTCAGCACGGTGCCAAAGATGCCGCCTTGGAGCATCACTTCAACACCCGGGCGCATGTTGTTCTGCATCTCTTGCTGTGCGGCCTGACGCTTCTTCCCGTTGCGAAACATGAAAAATATCAAGACGACGACGAGGCCGAGCATGAGTATGATTGTCGGATCCAAGATGGTCCTTTCGATGGGCGTGCAAGGTTCGCGCGGGGCGCACAGACCTCATAAGCTTACAGTGAATTTGCTGTGCTCGTTGACGCGTGGGGGTCAAGTTTATAGCGAGCCGGGAGCAACGCGCCCAATATGCTCCCAGCCGAGCCGCGTCGCTACCCTTCCCCGCGGAGTCCGACTGAGTAGCCCGGCGCGCACGAGAAACGGCTCAACAACCGCCTCGATGGTCTCGGCTTCCTCCCCGACCGACACCGAGAGCGTCGATAGACCCACCGGTCCCCGTCAAATCGATCCACCACAGCTCGCAGCACTTCCCGGTCGAGGCGGTCGAGTCCGTGCGGATCAACGTCGTAGAGCGTAAGCGCAGCCTGCACACTCGGTGTGTCGCCGAGAGTCTCGTGCACGAGGCAGTAATCGCGCACTCGTCGCAGCAGTCGATTCGCGATGCGCGGCGTGCCTCGCGAGCGGCGCGCAATCTCTTGCACCCCCGCCTCTGAGATGTCGAAATCGAGCAGACCGGCGGCACGGCGGACCACACTCGCGAGTTCATCTTGAGAGTAAAACTCGAGGTGCGCAGTGAAACCAAAGCGGTCACGCAGCGGGTTTGGCAGCAGCCCGGCCCGCGTCGTTGCCCCGACGAGAGTGAACGGTGCAAGCTCAAGCGGCACCGAGGTCGCCCCAGCGCCTTTGCCGACCATGATGTCGACCTTGAAATCCTCCATTGCGAGATACAGCATCTCTTCTGCGCTGCGCGCCATCCGGTGAATTTCGTCAACAAACAGCACCTCCCCGGGAGTCAGCGCCGAGAGCACGGCGGCAAGATCCCCCGCATGCTGAATTGCGGGCCCTGAAGTCTGGTGCAGCGGCTTATTGAGTTCCGTCGCCACAATCATCGAGAGGGTCGTTTTGCCGAGCCCCGGTGGGCCAGCGAGCAAGATATGGTCGGGAGCAACGCCACGCATGCCTGCAGCGCTCAACAACAGGCTCATCTGGCCGCGAACCTTGGCTTGGCCAATGAACTCGTCAAGCGTGCCAGGGCGTAGCGCACCCTCGTATCCGACTTCAGCAGGCGAGGCCTGGGCCGACAGCTCCCCGTCACCGCGCCACGCCCCGTGCACCGGGTCGACCGCTCTGTAGCAGCGCGAGCGAAGCTCGAAGCAGACCTGCGCTATCAGCTGGCGCACCCGCATCGCGAGCATCTTGCACCGCCTGCCGAGCGTCAGCATCGCCCCAGCCAAGACCCACGAGGCCATCCTTCACGGCCTCTGCGAGCGCCAGGTCGGGATCCTGCACCCGAACATCTTCCTCGGTGCCAAGATCCAGCCCCTTCAGTTTTCCTGCAAGGGACACGACAATCAGCTTTGCGGTCTTCGGGCCAATCCCCGAAACCTGCTTGAAGGGCTTTTCATCTTCGGCTTCCACCGCACGAACGACGTCAACGGGTGTAAGGCTCGAAAGGACGCCGAGCGCACTTCTGGGCCCGACACCAGACACCGCGATCAGATGCCCGAAGACCTCGAGTTCGCTCTGGGTCGCAAAGCCGAACAGCGTCAGCGAGTCTTCGCGCACGACCAGGTTGGTGTGGAGCATGAGTTCCTCCCCCGGATGCGCCTGAGAAACACGTCCGCTCGGGGTTTCGACGCGCATGCCCAAGCCGCCGACACCAATCACCACCCACCCCGCGCCTGCGGAGAGCACCTGTCCATGAATCGAAGCAATCACACGATCAGCCTAGATCCCGCCGCCGACATAGCGGCAACCGCCACACCGTAAATTCGAATATATGTACGAACGCACGGTGTGGCGGTGACAGTACCTAGGCGTTCACTGTCTCGCGGACACGATTGCGGACCGCACGGTTCACCGAGCTAATGATGGCTTTGAGCGTGGCACGGCTCGTGTCAGGATCGATTCCGACCCCCCACAGGCGCTGACCATCAACCTCAAGATCGACATAGGAGGCCGCGACCGCGTCACCGCCCGAGCTCATCGCGTGCTCGACATAGTCAAATAGCGTGACCGAGTGACCGGCCTCGTTCAGTGCGTTCAGGAACGCGTCCACGGGCCCGTTGCCTCGCGAGGTGGACTGCGCCTCATCATCGCCAACCCGATAGTCGACGACGAGTTCGGTGACGCCGTCGCCCGCGCTCGTTGAAGACGTCCGGAAGATTTCGTAGCGGCCCCAGCGTTCAGCGTCGCCGCCATTCACCGGCAGGTACTCATCCTGGAAGATCCGCCAGATCTCATCGCTCGAAACCTCGCCACCCTCGGAGTCGGTGACCCCCTGAACGACTGAACTGAACTCGATCTGCAGACGACGCGGCAGATCGAGGTTGTGGTCGGTCTTGAGCAGATATGCGACACCACCCTTACCCGATTGCGAGTTCACGCGGATCACGGCCTCGTATGAGCGGCCCAGATCTTTCGGGTCGACCGGCAGATACGGCACGGCCCACTCGAGGTCGTCCACACCGACCCCGGCGGCAGCCGCATCCTGCTCCATGCGCTCAAAGCCCTTTTTGATGGCGTCCTGGTGCGAGCCAGAAAAGGCGGTGTACACCAGGTCGCCGGCCCAGGGGCTGCGCTCCGGAACACGCAACTGGTTGCAGTATTCCGCAGTGCGACGCACCTCGTCGAGGCGCGAGAAGTCAATCTGCGGGTCGATCCCCTGCGTAAACATATTGATGCCCAGCGCGACGAGGTCGACGTTGCCGGTGCGCTCGCCGTTACCGAACAGGCAGCCCTCGATGCGATCCGCGCCCGCCAGGTAGCCCAGCTCGGCCGCCGCCACGGCGGTGCCGCGATCGTTGTGCGGGTGCAAGGAGATAAGCACGTTCTCGCGGTGGTTGAGATTGCGCCCCATCCACTCGATCGAGTCGGCGTACACGTTTGGGGTGGCCATCTCAACGGTTGCGGGGAGATTCAGGATGACCTTGCGGTCTGGCGTCGGCTTGAAGATCTCCAGTACCGCGTTGCACACCTCTGCAGCGTATTCCAGCTCGGTGCCAGTGTAGGACTCCGGCGAGTACTCGTAGAAAATGTCGGTGCCCGCGCAGATGGATTCGCTCGCGACGCAGAGCTTCGCGCCCTCGATCGCGATCTGCTTGATGCCCTCGCGATCCTGACGGAACACGACGTCGCGCTGCAGAATACTCGTCGAGTTGTAGAGGTGCACAATCGCCTGCTTCGCACCGATCAGCGACTCGTAGGTGCGCTTGATGAGGTGGTCACGGGCCTGGGTGAGAACCTGAATGGTGACGTCGTCGGGGATCGCGTTATCTTCGATGAGGTGACGCACAAAGTCAAAGTCGGTCTGACTCGCGGACGGGAAGCCAACTTCGATTTCTTTATAGCCCATCTTGACGAGCAGATCGAACATGATCCGCTTGCGTTCCGGACTCATCGGATCAATGAGGGCCTGGTTGCCGTCGCGGAGATCAACGGCACACCAGCGCGGGGCTTCGGTGATCCGCTTACTCGGCCAGGTGCGATCCGGCAGATCCACGTTGATGATCTCGTGGAACGGACGGTAGCGGTGAATCGGCATACCGGAGGGCTGTTGCGTGTTCTTCATGGGCTCGTCTTCCTCGTTTACAACTCTTGCTCAGCCAAACACAAACACCGCGACGAGGAAGGCCTGGAAATTAGGCCCCGTCGCGGCAGCTAAGGAGAAGCGAGCCGAACAGCATGGCACCCACTATAGCACTGTCGTGATCGCGAGAACCGGTTCCGTGGTGGGGAGCCCTGATGGCGATCCACCCTCAGGCTCAACCGTGACGGCGACCACGTCACCGGCAACAAAGGCGTTCGTAGCGAACACGCTCCGCAAATCATCGTCCGGTTTCATCAGACCGAGAGACTTCTTCTCATCACCGCGCACGATCCAGAGTTCATAGTCTTCGCCCGCTGCAGCTGGCGCCATGTTCTCGGCGACCAGGACGGCAATGCCCTG
Organism: Leucobacter insecticola; assembly: GCF_011382965.1. Taxonomy (NCBI): domain Bacteria; kingdom Bacillati; phylum Actinomycetota; class Actinomycetes; order Micrococcales; family Microbacteriaceae; genus Leucobacter; species Leucobacter insecticola. The sequence goes on from NZ_CP049934.1 coordinate 2,121,315, forward strand.
CGAATTCGACCAGTGCAGGGTCACGGAGGGTCCGCCGGGAATCGTCACCGTACGTGAAGCGGCGTCTGGAGACTTCTCGACTTCGTGGAGCGCAACCACCGCCGGTTCTTCCGGCGACGGCGGGAAGAGAACGCCAGACCCCAGCATTACGGTCGAAAACAGCGCTACCGACGCTGCGAGCGCAAAAGCCCCGATGATCCACGCGCGACGAGAGGGCGAACCGGGACGGCTCACCGCTGTCGAAGGCTCAGGATCGACACTGGGATGATCCGCTTCAGTTGCAGTTTGCGTATCCAGATCGATTGCCGAAAGAATCTGTTCGCGGAGTTGCGCGCGCGGCGGCACCACGGGCAGGCTCCGTCCGAGTTCGGCCGCCACTGCGGCATCCGTATCTGCAATGTCCCGCCACTCGGGCCGGGCGGCGAGCACGGCCTTGAAGCTCTGCTCTTCTTCCGGGCTCAGCGCGCCGAGCGCGTGCCCCGCTGAGAGGTCGCGAAACTCTTGAAGTTTCATCGTGTCACCTCCATCTCTGTTCTGAGCCGCGATAGGCCGTCGCGCATGCGGGTCTTCACGGTGCCGATAGGCGCCCCCATCAGGCTCGCGATCTCTCGCTGGCTGTACCCGCCGAAATAGGCGAGGACGATGGCTTGGCGCTGCGCCTCGGGCAAGGCGTCAAGTGCGCGGATCGCGCGTGAGCCATCAATGAGGAGCTGCACGTGGTCTTCAACCGAGGCCGCCGACGTATGCAACTCCTGTAAGGCTACCCGCTCTTCGCGGCGCGCACGAGAGCTCGCCGAGCGCACCCGATCAATGGCGCGGCGATGAGCGATCGTCAAGATCCAGGATCTGGCATGCCCACGATTCTCATCGAACGAGGCCGCCGACTGCCACACCTCAAGGAAGACTTCTTGCAGCACTTCCTCGCTCTGTGAAGGGTCAACGACCACTCTGAGGACGAGTCCGAACACCCTCGCCGACATCATGTCGTACAGTTCCGCGAACGCGTCGCGGTCACCGGAAGCGGAGCGAACAAGGGCCGCGTCGGCAGGATCGATCCCGCTCCCGTCCTCGGGTATCTCCAGTCCGTCGATTACCATCTCCATAAGCATGCCCCATCACCCTCCTTTCCGGCTATCTCGACACCCGGCGCTACCCGAATGTGAATGAAAACACTTGCACACCGGGTGGTACCTGCACCCGCAATGTGCCCGCACTCGGCTGATTACTCGTCAGCAACGGATAGGAGCGAGGCGTTCCGCTGACGTCGACCGGATCCAGTGACTCGCCATCCCGGCTAATCGCAAGCGTGCCCTGCCCCGAAACGACGATGCGAACCTCGCTCGCGCGGTAGTTTAGTTGGATCGTCCCGTCTGCGTCGATCGGTGTTGCAGATTGGGCCTCAACTCGCCAGAGACCCTCCAAGGCGAAGGTGTCCGGCATCTGCGTTTTGGGCAACCGGTACTCGCGCTCGCCGGCACGGTAGGCTCCGGCCTCGGCGAAGTTTTGGTCCTTCGCGAAGCCGAGAAACGTCTCCTGCGTTGTCTCACCCTGTTCCGGGGTGGCGTCAGTCACCTCGGTGACTGCTGGGAGCCGCACGTCCGGCTTCGCCTCTGCGAGTAACTCGCGAATGAGCTTTTCGGTCGCCGCGTAGTTCCCCTCACCAAACGAGATGTGGCGCACAGTGCCGCTCGCATCAATGAGATAGTGCGCTGGCCAGTAGCGATTACGGTAGTTGGTCCACGTTGAGAGCGCGTTGTCGAGCGCGACCGGGTACTCGATACCAAACTCCTTGACGCCGGACTCCACGTTCGCGCGCTCTTTTTCAAACGCATACTCGGGTGAGTGCACGCCGATCACCTGCAGCCCGGCATCCCGGTACGCATCGTTCCACGCAACGACGTGCGGGATCGAACGTTGGCAGTTAATGCAGGAGTACGCCCAAAAATCTACAAGCACGACCTTGCCTCTGAGATTTTCGAGTTCCACGGGCGCACCGCCAGGCGTGTTGATCCATGACTCGATGCCACGAATGCTGGGAGCTGTGCCACAGGATTCGAGTTCGTCGGCTCCGGTCGTGCACCGGTCGAGGTCGCGGTTCTCGTCGGTGATGAGGCCTCCGAGGTTTAGTGCACGCTCCCCCGCATCGCTCGAGGCAAGATCACGTTGGAGACCCGCCGTGTAGTCCGGGAGAAGACGCTGGATGGCCTGCGGCACGTTGAATGCAAGTCCCACTGCAAGAGCAATCATCGCGACGGCAGCCGTGATCCGGATCCCCCGCTCGCGACTGCGAAAGAACCTGATGCGCTCAACGAGACCGCGTCCCGCAAGCGCGAAGATCAGCAGCGGAATCGCGACACCGACCGCGAACGAAGCGGTCAAGAGAACGGTGTCGAAGCCAATCGTCCCCGTTGCGCCCGCGACGATAATCGCGGCGAGCACCGGTCCCGCGCACGGCACGAACACGGTTCCCAGGGCGAGTCCCATGCCAAAACCGTTGCCCTTGTCATTCACTCTGCGCCGGGGCAGCCACTGAAACGGCTTTTCAAGCAACTGCTCCACTCTCGGAAACAGCATCCCGACACCGATGAGGAGCAGGACGAGAACCCCGGCCCACCGGATGGCATCCTGAGGAAGGGAGAGAAGCCCGAGCAGCAGAGAGCCGAGCAGCGTCACCGCAGTGAAGCTCGTGACGAGTCCGGCAATGACGAAGTACGGGCGACTTCTGGGGGCTTCGATCACCTCCGGTGTCTTGCCCACGCCTGCCGATTGGGCGCCGGCGGTGAGGAAGATGACCGGCAACGCCGGCAGAATGCACGGTGAGATGCCGGTAATGAGCCCGCCCAGCAGGCCGATCAGAACAGTGTCCATGGGGTTCCTCCGAGCCTCCGGTGTCGCTATTACAGGGGTATTCGGAACCGTGAGCCGTTTGGATTGGAGCGTTGCCCGATACAGGTCAGCAGAATCGCTCCGCAGAGGAGGAGGATTTTTTCGAAAAAATACCCATCCGCTGAGGCGAGTGCTCCGAATCACTTTCAGACCGTGGAATTCCGCGGCACACCACTCAATGAGGAGAACGTCATGTTTACTACCCAGAAAACCCTCACCGCAGCGTTCGCATTGACCCTTGCTGGCGCGTTCGCACTGACCGGCTGTGCAATGGAAGAGAAAAAGGACCCGGTTGAGCAGGAGCAGACAACCCCCATGCCTGAAGAGAGCATGACGACAGCGGATCCTGCCGCAAATCTCGTGGGTGCGGGCTGCGCAGCCTACGCCGAGGCAGTTCCCGAGGGTGCCGGATCAATTGTGGGCATGTCACAAGATCCCGTCGCGGTAGCGGCCTCCAACAATCCGCTCCTGAAGACCCTGGTTTCTGCGGTGAGCGGGAAGCTGAACCCAAATGTGAATCTCGTTGACACCCTCAACGGAAGCGAGTTCACGGTGTTTGCACCCGTTGATGACGCCTTCGCAAAGATCGACCCGGCAACGATTGAATCACTGAAGACAGATAGCGACACGCTGTCGTCGATCCTCACCTATCACGTTGTCCCCGGGCAGATCGAACCGGCAGACATCGCAGGAACGCACGAGACGGTCGAGGGTGGAACCCTTGAGGTGACCGGCTCGGGCGACGCACTGATGGTGAACGGCGCAACGGTCATCTGCGGTGGCGTGCAGACGGCAAACGCGACTGTCTACCTCGTCGACACGGTTCTGATGCCGCCGGCAATGTAGCCATCGTTCGAAGCAGAAACTGAAGGGTGGGTGCGGTCAGCGCCCACCCTTCAGTGTTATTGCCCCACACTCAACACGGAACAAGCGATTTGCGCGACCTCTAAGCTGGATACATGGGTATTACCGCGCGAACTTCCCTCGGCTTCACTCTCCTGTTCACGGTGCTCTTGACCCTCATACCCTGGGCCCCTCCAGCCCAGGCCGACACCAACAACTTCAGCTATGACAGCTGGCACGTCGACTATCAAATCAGCACTGACGCGCAGGGCCGCGCCATCACGCGGGTCACCGAGACGCTGACGGCACGCTTCCCGGACTTCAATCAAAATCGCGGCATCGTGCGGGGACTCCCCATCGACTACCAGGGCACCTCGACGAATCCGCGAGACTTCAGCGTCACGGACCTCGCCGGTGCGCCGATCCCCTTCGAAATCGAAGAAGACAGCGGCTTTGTCGCGGTCCTCACTGGCGACGACAACTACGTGCGCGGCGTCCAAACGTATGTCATCAGCTACACGCTCAGCGACACCGTGTTGGCCCGGGACGACGCTAGCGCCGACGAGTTCTACTGGGATCTCGTCGACTTTGAGCACCGGCAACGGATCGACGCCTTCTCGGCCACGATTTCACTCTCGCCCGAACTCGCCGGCGAACTCAACGGGAATTTCCGGTGCTATCAAGGAATCGCGGGGTCGAGCGACGAGTGCGAGATGACACTGAACGAGGCCGGCAACCAGTTCACCGTTCCCGCGATCCCGCTCGCACCGCAGCAGGGCGTCACAGTGGCCGTTGGCCTGAATCCCGGCAGTGTCGCCCAACCGCCCGCCCGAATCCCTAACTTCCTGCTCGACACACTGCCCTATTTCCTTGCGGGTGCGGCCTTGGCAACGGGCCTCGCGAGCACGATCCCTGTCTTCATGCTCCAACGCAAACGTCGAAGCGCCCGCGGCGTCGTCGTCGCTCAGTACGATGTTCCAACTTCCCTCCCCCCGCTCATCGCCGCACCTATCGTCGGGAATACAGTGTCCCCCGTACCCGCCGAGTTCGTGCACCTCGCCGTGACTGGTGTGGCCCGCATTGAAGAGAACGAGGGGAAGCGAGGTATCTTCGGCGAGAAGGAACTTCAGCCGGCACTGCGCCTCCTCGATCCTGCTGTAGCCTGCGACCCGCTCGATGCCGCCGTGGTGAACGATCTCTTTCCTGAGCTTTCCCCCGGCACGGTCATCACTATTCCCAAGAACGATGAACGATTCGCCAAGCGCATGGAAACAATCAAGGGTTTGGGCGCGAAGGAAGCCACCGCGCGCGGCTATTTCGAGAAGGCCGCAAGCCCTCTCGCCAGGCTGCTCGGCTCCATCACGCTCGGAACCTTCGCGGTGCTCCTGGTGCTTGCGGTGCTCGGGATTCTGACGCGTGGGAATGAGGCCTCGGCGATATCCCTCGTTCTGGGAGTGTTCGCCCTCGCTCTCGGATCCTTTGGCATGAGCAAACATCGCGTGCACACGCCACTCGGCGCGGAAACCCGCGAGTACCTTGAGGGCGTAAAGCTTTTCATCAGCGTCGCGGAGACTGAGCGGATCCGCATGCTGCAATCACACGAGGGAGCAGAACGCATCCAAGTCGGCGACACCAGAATTGTGCACCTCTACGAAAAGCTACTGCCCTACGCCATGATGTTTGGACTTGAGAAGCAGTGGGGCAAGATCCTCGAGACGCGTTACCTTGAGAGCCCAGGATACGTTCCCGCCTGGTACCCCGGGCTCGGCGTGCACGGGTTCTCCGGGATCAACAGCACGCTTTCACAGTTCACAAGCTCACTCAACTCCGCCGTGAGCTACACCTCCAGCAGCTCTGGCGGCTCCTCGGGCGGCGGCTTCGCCGGTGGCGGCGGTGGCGGCGGTTTCTCGGGGGACGCTAAAACCCGAGCTTGCCGAGCGCCTTGGGGTCACGCTGCCACTCTTTCAGCACCTTCACTCGCAGCGACAGGTATACCCTCCGGCCGAGAAGCGCCTCGATCTCGTGCCGAGCCCGCTCCCCCACGTCTCGCAGACGCGATCCGCTCTTCCCGATAACGATGCCCTTTTGGCTGTCACGTTCCACATAGATTGACGCATACAGCTCGAGCAGTCCGTCTTCGCGTTCTTCGCGGTCGTCAACGGTCGCGGCGAGGGAGTGTGGAAGCTCTTCACGCGCCCCTTCGAGTGTGGCTTCGCGGATCAGCTCGGCGATGCGGTCATCCTCAGCCTCGTCCGTCGTCTGCTCCGACTCGTAGAGCGGGGGTGATTCGGGCATTAGGCTCAGCAGCACGTCTGAAAGCACGTCCAGTTGCTCGCGGGTCACTGCGGAAATGGGGACCACGGCATCCCACTCGCGCAGCGCGCCGAGGCGGGTGAGTTGATCGATGATCTCTGATTTGGATGCTTCGTCGACCTTGGTGAGGATCGCGACCTTCTTCGCACGCGGGAAATCATCAAGTCGCTCATTGATAAAGCGATCCCCCGGACCCAGTTTTTCGTTAGCGGGCACACAGAAGCCGATGACGTCGACGTCGCCAAGGGTTGCCTCGACAAGCGCGTTCAGACGCTCCCCGAGCAGTGTCCGAGGGCGATGGATCCCGGGGGTGTCAACGATGATGAGCTGCCCGTTCTCGCGGTGCGAGATTCCCCGGATAGCGCGCCGGGTGGTTTGGGGTTTCGGGCTCGTGATCGCGATCTTTTCGCCCACGATCGCGTTCGTTAGCGTCGATTTACCGACGTTTGGCCTACCCACGAAGGAGACGAAGCCAGCCCGAAACGGCACGGATCCGCCCCCCGAAGTTTCGGGTTCGGTGCGTTCTGTCGGCAGCTCGTCAGTCATTGCTCATCCTCTTCACTAGGTTCTGTGCCGACCCAGCGCGCGCGGGCCGTTAGCAGTCGTTGCCGCCGCCGTTCAGTTTCGAGTGCGGTCAGTTCAATCCCGGCTACGGTGACCGTATCGCCCGGCTCGGGCAAACGACTCAGATGTTTGGCAACGAGACCGCCCACCGTGTCAATTTCGTCATCGTCGAGTTCAATGCCAAACAGATCACCGAGATCTTCAACGGACAGCCGAGCGCTGACGGTGAATGATCCGTCGTCCTGCGGCGTGATCTCGGGCTCCTCCCGATCGTGTTCATCGGAGATCTCGCCGAGCAGTTCCTCGATGAGATCCTCCAGGGTCACGAGCCCCGAGATTCCGCCATACTCGTCGACAGCCAACGCGAGATGGTTCGAGTCGCGCTGCATCTGACGCAGCAGCTTGTCTGTGCGCTGCACCTCCGGCACAAAGACCGCGGGTTTCATGATGCGGGTCACCTGGGCCGTATCCGCCTCGTCAAAACGGCGCAGAATAAACCGGCTGACATCACGCAGGTAGACGATTCCGACGACGTCATCAACCTCACCAGAAATGACGGGGATGCGGGAGTGCCTGGAGTCAATGAGCAGCTCGAAGGCCTCACGCACGGTCGATTCAGCATTGATCGTCACCATGTCGATGCGCGGCACCATCACCTCGCGCACGAGGGTCTCACCAAACTCCACCAGGGAGTGAATATAGTCCCTGTCGTCCGTCTCGAGCAGAGCTTGCTCGGCGGCCTGGTCAACCATGGAGAGGAGCTGCTGTTCGTCGCGGAATCTCGCACCACCGGAACCGCGGCCTGGAGCGACGCGGTTGCCGAGCCGAATCAGCGCCGTCGCCACCGGGCCAAGAATCACCCGAAGCGCGTGAACGACCGAGGCCGAGAATCGGATCACCGCGTCAGGACGGTGCGTGCCAAAGCTCCTCGGGCTGGCCCCCACCAGCGCGAAGGTGACGACCGTCATCACGAGGGTCGCAATCACCAGCTCAAGCCACAGCTCGTCAAGAGAATACGCGAGCACGAGCGTGATCAGCACCGCCGCAAGTGTCTCCGCCAACACTCTCGCGAAACTCAGCGCATTGAAGTGACCGATTTCATCGTCCGCGATCGCACGTATGGCACGCGAGCCGCGTCCGGACTCATCCGCGAGCGCGAGCAACTCGGCACGGGACCGCACACCCAACGCCGCATCTGAAGCGGCAAGGAGCCCCCCGACAGCGAGCAACACGATGGCTGCTCCAAGGAGCACCACGACAAGTAAGCCGCTCATCGACCGCGCTCTCGCATCGCAAACGAAAGCAGCAGGTCGCGCTGCAGGCCAAACATCTCGGCCTCCTCGTCGGGCGTCGCATGGTCAAAGCCAAGGAGGTGCAGCATGCCGTGGGTGAGCAACACTGCGATCTCCTGAGGCAGGTCGTGTCCTGCGGCCTCGGCCTGCAGCTCTGCAACCTGCGGGCAGATCACCACATCGCCGAGGAGACCCGCCGGGGTCGGCGCATCGATGCGGCCGGGGCGCAGCTCATCCATCGGAAAGCTCAGCACGTCGGTCGGGCCCGGCTCGTCCATCCACTGCACGTGCAGTTGCTCGATCGCGGCCTCGTCAACCATCATCACGCCGAGCTCGGTGTCCGGGTGTACGTGCATTGACTCGAGCACAAACATCGCAAGCCGCTGCAGCCGATCTTCCTCAATCGTGATGCCGGACTCGTTGTTAATCTCTACACTCACTGCGCTGCTTCTTTCCCGTTGTTCCGCCGCCTCGCCCGTTCGCGAGGCTCGGCGCCCTCAGACTCGCTGTAGCTCTGGTACGCGTCAACGATGCGACCGACCAGACTGTGTCTCACAATGTCGTCGGAGCTGAGCTCAGCGAAGTGGATGTCTTCGACCCCTCGCAGGATCCGGCCCACCACCCGCAGCCCGCTGACCGCCAGCGGCAAATCGACCTGGGTAATATCCCCCGTCACGACCATCTTGGAACCGTAACCGAGCCGCGTGAGAAACATCTTCATTTGTTCGGGGGTGGTGTTTTGCGCCTCGTCGAGGATCACGAAGGCCTCGTTGAGGGTTCGGCCCCGCATGTATGCGAGGGGCGCGACCTCGATGGTGCCGCTCGCGAGAAGTTTTGGCACGACCTCGGGGTCCATCATGGCGCCGACGGCGTCGAAGAGTGGACGCAGGTACGGGTCGATCTTGTCTTCGAGCGAGCCCGGCAGATACCCGAGGCGTTCACCAGCCTCGACCGCGGGGCGTGTCAACACGATCTTCGATACTTCACGTCGCTGCAGGGCCTGCACAGCCTTCGCCATCGCCAAATAGGTCTTCCCGGTGCCCGCGGGACCAATGCCGAAAACGATCGTGTTGTTGTCAATCGCGTCAACATAGGCACGCTGCCCGCTCGTCTGCGCGCGCACCGCGTTACCGCGTACGGTCAGGATCGGAGTGCTCAGCCTCTGAGCGGCGGTCGGCCCGTCGCCGGCGCGCACCATGCGTGTCACCTCGCGAACGTCAAGCTTCGAAACAGGCCCGCTTCGCCGCGCCAGCTCGAGTACCTCAAGCACGACCTCCTCGGCGGCGCGCGTCTGAGTAGCGGGTCCCCTGAGTGTGAGGACTTCATCGCGAGCGTGAAACGTCACATCCGGATGCTGCGATTCGAGGTCCGAGATCAGCTGATCCCGGTGGCCGAGAAACGAAGCAAGATCGACGCCGCTCAGCAGTATTCTGCGTTGCAGCTCGGTCTCCGCGCTTTCATTGGAGCGCGGGGTGCGTTCAGGATCCAACGAGGGACTGCTCTTTGAGGTCGCCTGCGAGCACGTGGGCGTGGACGTGAAACACGGTCTGCCCAACATTTGCGCCGCTGTTAAAAATCAGGCGGAATTCGCCCTCTGCCAGTTCATCTGCGAGTTGCTGAGCAACCGCCACCATTTCGGCGAGAGTTTCGGGTTCAGCCGCGGCGAGTTCGACGACGTTGCGGTACTGCGTCGCCTTCGGGATCACGAGCACGTGCACGGGGGCCTGCGGGTTGATGTCAGGAAACGCCATCACCCGCTCGGTCTCTGCCAAGATCTTCACCGGGATCTCCCCCGACACGATCTTGCTGAATATCGTCTCTTCTGCCATGCGATTAGTCTAGCGGTGACCAAGGACAGTCTGCCGGGCTACTACCAGCGGCCGAGGGCGACGTTGAGAACGGTAAGGGCAGCAGGGCCTGCAGAGGAGGTGCGGAGCACGGTGGTGCCGAGCATCAGCACGTTTGCTCCTGCGGCTTCCAGAGCATCAAGCTCGGCGTCGGAGAGCCCGCCTTCAGGACCAACAAGCAGGTAGACCTCACGTGCGTCAGAAGGAAGCGATGTTCGCGCCCAAGCGCTCAACGCCATCACGCCCCGAGGATGCAACACTAAGACCTCAGCACCATCAGACGCAGCCAGCTCGCACAGGCCGGCGAGGGTGATCGGTTCCTCCACCTCGGGGATTCTCGCGCGTAGCGACTGCTTTGAAGCCTCGCGTGCGATCCTCGCCCACTTTGACACGCCCTTTGCAGCCTTGTCCGTGTCACTCCAGCGCGACACCGATCGCTCAGCCTGCCACGGCACGATGCCATCAACGCCAAACTCCGTCGCCTGCTCGACCGCGCGCTCGTCTCGGTCACCCTTCGCGAGCGCCTGTACGAGCACCACACGGGGTGTGGGCGCTGGGCGCAGGGACACCTGGGCGAGCCGCACTACAAAGGAGTCTTTGGCGACGCTCTCAACACTGCCCTCACCAATCGTTCCGGCACCGTCCCCAACCAGGATCTGCTCGCCTGCACGCAAGCGACTTACTCTCACCGCGTGGCGACCCTCATCCCCCGAAATGGTGACCTGAGCGCCAGCCCGCCACTGTGAAGCATCAGCCGCATTAGCCGCATCAGCGAAGTAGAGATTCGCCACGTCGATCCCGCCCGCTATCCCTGACGGAAGAAGCGGTCGCGGATCTTGCCAAAGAAACTCTGTTGAAACTCGCCCAGGTGAGGGGGCTGATCCTTACGGAGGGCAGCGAACTGGCGCAGAAGATCCTTCTCCCGGTTCGACAGCTTCTCGGGAGTCGCGACCTGCACGGCGATCTTCAGATCCCCGCGCGTCGTGGTGCGCAAGGCCTGGATCCCGCGCCCGCGGATCGTGATGACGTCGCCCGACTGTGTACCCTCTGGAATCTCGACGTTCACATCGCCGTCGAGCGCCCCGACCGTCGCTTCAGTGCCGAGAATCGCGTCGGTCATCGCAAGCTGCATCGTACAGAGCAGATCGTTGCCGTCGCGGCTGAAGATGTCGTGGTGCGTGACCCGGAACTCGATGAAGAGGTCGCCGTTCGGCCCCCGCCTGGCCCGACCTCACCGCCGCCGCGCATCTGCATGCGGGTTCCGGTGTCAATCCCCGAGGGGATATCGACCGGGATCGTGCGCTTCTCGCGCACCCGCCCCTTGCCTGCACACTCGACGCAGGGGTGTTCGATAACGGTGCCGTAGCCGTGGCAGCTGCCGCAGGGATGCATGGTGACAACGTTGCCAAACAGCGAGCGCACCTGGCGCTGCACCTGGCCCTGGCCGTGGCAGACGTCGCAAGTGACGGGCTGGGTGCCGGGCTGGCAGCAGCTGCCCTGGCAGGCGCCGCAGAGCACCGCGGTGTTCACGGTGACGTCGCGCTGCACCCCAAAAATGACCTCTTCGAGGGAAACATCCACGCGGATCATCGCGTCTTCGCCGCGCTCGGAGCGTGACCTGGGGCCGCGTTGGCCGCCCCCAAAACCGCCACCGCCAAAGAACGTCTCGAAAATGTCACCAAAGCCGCCCATATCGGACTGGCCGCCGCCCATGTCGTAGCGCTGCCGCTGTTCGGGATCACTCAATACGTCGTAGGCATGGGTCACACCTTTGAAACGCTCCGAGGCTTCTTCACTCGGATTCACATCGGGGTGCAGTTCGCGCGCAAGCCGGCGATAGGCCTTTTTGATCTCTTCGGGTGTCGCCTCACGGGTCACGCCGAGGGTCTCGTAGTGGTCGGCCACGGATTGTGCTCCTCACAGGGGTAGTGGGTGGTTCTGAAGTGTCAACGTGTGCGAGTCGAGCTTTGCCGGCTCACTGATCCTCGCCAAGAAGCCGATTGAGGTATCTCGCAACCGCGCGCACGGATGCGATGTTACTCGCGTAGTCCATGCGAACCGGGCCGAGCACGCCAAGGCGAGACACCGAGGTGCCCTCAGCCTCGTAGCTGGACGCGATCACAGAGGCTTCGGAAAGCCCGTATGCCTCGTTTTCGCGGCCGATTGACGCGGCGACATCACGCTCATCCTGCACCAGCTCGTCGAAAAGGCGCAGCAGGGTAACCTGCTCCTCAATCGCTTCGAGGACGAGCGGCAGGCTGCCCTCGAAGCCGGGCCGGGAGAGGTTCGCGGCACCGGCGATCGCGATCCGGTCGCTGCGATTGGCCTGCAACTGGGTCGACACCGCCTCGAGTACGCAGCTTACGAGTTCCCCTTCGCCGGGCGGCGCCCAATCGGAGACGGAAGTCTCAAGCTTGACCACTTCTGCCGCGGCTGCGTCGACATCGCGACCGACCACGGCGGCTGCGATCCGCTCGCGAAGCCCCTGCACCCAAGCTTCAGACACGCGGGCGGCGGGGAGTCGCGCCATCTGCTGCTCAACCACCCCGCTGCCGAGAATCAGCACGCACAGGATCCGGTCCTCGGCCACCGCGACCAGATCAAGGTGTCGCACAACGGTTCTTCGCAGGGAGGGATACTGGGCGACAGCGACCTGATTGGTGAGCTGGGACAGCAGACGAACGGTGCGGCTCATTGCGTCGTCGAGGTCAACAGATTCGCCGAGAAAACGCTCGATCGCGGATCGCTGTGCCGCCGAGAGCGGCCTGATCTTCGCGAGCGTGTCAACGTAGAGCCGGTAGCCCTTGTCCGTCGGCACTCGCCCCGAGGAGGTGTGCGGCTGAGCGATCAGCTCGTCTTCTTCGAGGGAGGCCATGTCGTTGCGGATCGTCGCAGCGGAGACGCCAAAACTGTGGCGATCGACGATGCCCTTGGACCCGACGGGTTCGTTCAGAGAAACGTAGTCGCTGACGATGGCGTGCAACACAGCAAGACTTCGCTCAGAAACCACAGCTACCCCTCCGTCCTCATTCCCAAACAAACGCGAGTGCGTTGGCACTCGGCACTACTGAGTGCCAAGTCTAGCGCAGGCTTCCTGGCGGTCCGCTTCAACTCAGCAGACGGTGCACAACCGTGTCGGCGAGCAAGCGGCCTCGAAGCGTCGGCACGATACGTCCCTTGATCGCGGCGCGACCGTCAATGAGCTCGTCGGCAACGAGATCCGGGATCGCCCGCCGCTCTTCGGCCGTGAGCACCTCGGTCGGCAGCCCGGAGAAGATCCGCGTCTCGAGCAGCACGCGTTCGTCACGGATCGCCTGCGGACTCAGGATCTCGCGCGCCTGCGCGGGCGAGACGCCCCGGGCGATCCGCTCGGCGTAGGGACCCGGGTGCTTCACGTTCCACCAGCGCACCCCACCAATATGGCTATGGGCGCCCGGGCCTGCTGCCCACCAGTCCTCGCCGGTCCAGTAGGCGAGATTGTGGCGCGAACGAGTCTCGGGCGAACGCGACCAGTTACTGATTTCGTACCAGCTGAAGCCCGCCTCCACGAAGCGGGCATCGGCGAACTCGTACATCTCGGCGTGGAGATCCTCGTCGGGGCGGGCACGGTGCCGCGGCGGATCTGCGCCGCAAGTTTGGTGCCCTGTTCGACAATCAGCGCGTACGCAGAAATGTGATCGGGATCGGTGGCGAGCGCCGCCTCGACCGAGCGTTCCCAGTCGGCGAGGCTCTCCCCCGGCGTGCCATAGATCAGATCCACACTCACCTGCAGGCCCGCGTTCTTCGCCCAGCGCGTCACCAGCGGGACCCGCTCGGGCGAGTGGGTCCGATCCAGAGTCTTCAAGACGTGCGGCACCGCAGACTGCATACCGAAACTCACCCTGGTGAAGCCCGCCTCCGCGAGCGTGTGCAGGTAGGCTTCGTCGACGGAATCAGGGTTCGCCTCGGTCGTTACTTCAGCGCCTTCCGCGAGCGGCCACTCGCGCGTGATGCTGCCGAGCATTGCCACCAGATCGCTGGCCGGCAGCAGCGTGGGGGTGCCGCCACCAAAGAAGACGGTCGACACCGGGCGCTCGGCAACACCGGCGCGCCGAAGTGTCTGGCCCGCGAAGTGGAGCTCCTGGCACACCTGGCCTGCGTAGTCGTGCTGGCTTGTGCCGCCCAACTCGCTGGCGGTGTAGGTGTTGAAGTCGCAGTAGCCGCAGCGCACCCGACAGTATGGGACGTGAACGTAGACACCGAAGCGGCGATCCTGTGATCCTGCGGCCACGCTCTCGGGGAGCGAGCCGTCAGCGGGAGCTGCCTCACCGTCTGGAAGGCTACTCGCCACCAGAACCGGTGCTTTCGCTGGCGTTCGACTCGCGAGCGTCTGTTACCACCGCACCGCCGGGAGCAAGTGCGCGGATCTGCGCTCTGACCGACTCAATCGCGTCTTTGGTGGTTGCGCGGGCTTTCAACCCGAGGAGTCCATTCTTCGGCGCGGTGAGGAAGCCGCGCGCAACAGCCCATACGGTGCCGTCATCGCGAAATTCGACGGTGAACCGCTGCTCGCCAACCACGCCGGCATCGTCCTGGGTGCCCCAAGCAAAGCCGACAACACGCTCTTGATTGATCGTGTACACGACCAGGATCCGGCGCTCAGTTCCGTCAGCACTGCGCAGCGTCGCCGAGGATCCCGCGACCAGATACGGCTCGCCGTCGGGGCCAAACTGTTCCTCGCGCTCGCCCACCGAGAGTGGCCGGCCCTGGTCATCAAACTCAGGGCCGAGGTAGGTGTCATTCGGGCCCCGCTCGATGTCAACGACCGCGAGCCCGGCACCGCGCTGCGCACCCCAGGTCATCAGCAGGCTTGAGGCCGCGATGAAACGGTCTTGGCCGCTGCCGAGCTGCAGGGTCTCCTCGTAGGGAGTGCTGCCTTCAGGGGGAAAGCGCAACAGATCTGCAAACTTCGATGCGCCCACCGCGGCATAGCTGGCGGGCATTTCCTGGTGGCTTGTTCGTCGACTACCGCCCTGTTCACTCACTTCTTAGCCGCGTCTTTACCCTCGACATCCCCCGAGAGGGCGGCGATAAAGGCTTCCTGTGGCACCTCGACTCGGCCAACCATTTTCATACGCTTCTTGCCTTCCTTCTGCTTTTCGAGCAGCTTGCGCTTTCGGCTAATGTCGCCGCCATAGCACTTCGCTAGCACGTCTTTGCGGATCGCGCGGATGTTCTCGCGCGCGATGATCCGCGATCCAATTGCCGCCTGGATAGGCACTTCGAACTGCTGCCGCGGAATCAACTTGCGCAACCGCTCGGTCATCATGGTTCCGTAGCCGTAGGCATTGTCGCGGTGCACGATCGCGCTGAAGGCGTCAACCTGCTCGCCCTGCAACAGAATGTCTACCTTCACCAAATCCGCTTCTTGCTCTCCCATCGGCTCGTAGTCAAGGCTCGCGTAGCCCTGGGTGCGACTCTTCAGATGGTCAAAGAAGTCAAAAACGATCTCACCGAGCGGCATGCTGTAGCGCAGCTCGACCCGCTCGCCAAGGTACTCCATGCCCATCAGACTGCCACGGCGGGACTGACACAGTTCCATAATGGTGCCCACGTAGTCCTTGGGGGCGAGGATCGCAACGCGCACAATGGGTTCGCGTACGCTCGCGATCTTGCCCGACGGATACTCCGAAGGATTCGTGACGGTAATCTCTTTTTTGTCTTCAGTCGTCACCTGATACACCACACTGGGTGCGGTTGCGATCAGATCCAGATCGAATTCTCGCCGCAACCGCTCCGAAATGATCTCAAGGTGCAACAGGCCTAAGAAGCCACAGCGGAAGCCAAAGCCGAGCGCAACAGAAGTCTCTGGCTCATACTGCAGGGCGGCATCAGAGAGCTTGAGTTTGTCAAGAGCCTCGCGAAGAACCGGATAATCTGAGCCGTCGATCGGGTACAGGCCTGAGAAGACCATCGGCTTAGGATCGGTATAGCCAGGCAGCGCTTCGCTCGCAGGCTTCAGCTTTGTCGTGACGGTGTCACCGACCTTGGACTGCCGGACGTCTTTCACGCCCGTGATGAGGTAGCCAACCTCACCCACCGCGAGCCCCTTGGCTGCGACGGGTTCCGGAGATGATACGCCGATCTCTAGCGCTTCGTGTTCCGCGTGCGTCGACATCATCAGGATCTTCTCGCGCGGCGTCAGTCGTCCGTCGATCATACGAACGTAGGTCACAACACCACGGTAGGGGTCGTAGACAGAATCGAAGATCATGGCTCGCGCAGGCGCATCAGCGTCGCCGGTCGGAGCGGGCACTCGTTCGACGACTCTATCGAGCAGTTCCTCGACACCCATGCCCGTTTTGCCGGAGACTTTCAGAATGTCTTGCGCATTGCCACCGATGAGATCGGCGATCTCCTGCGACACCCGCTCCGGGTCAGCAGCAGGCAAGTCAATCTTGTTTAAGACAGGGATGATCTCGAGGTCGTTTTCCATCGCGAGATACAGGTTCGCGAGTGTCTGGGCCTCGATCCCCTGAGCGGCATCCACCAACAGAATGGCTCCCTCGCAGGCCGCGAGCGAGCGAGATACCTCGTAGCTGAAATCGACGTGACCGGGGGTATCGATCATGTTCAGCGCATAGGACCGCCCTTCGAATTCCCACGCCATCCGCACCGCCTGCGACTTGATCGTGATGCCACGCTCACGCTCGATGTCCATACGGTCGAGGTACTGCGCACGCATCTCCCGATCCGGCACAGAACCAGTAATCTGCAGCATGCGATCGGCAAGGGTCGACTTACCGTGATCGATGTGGGCGATGATGCAAAAGTTGCGGATCCTCTCGGGGTCAGTTGACGCCGGGATCTGTGGGTTTACGCTGCGTGGAGACATTGCCAGCCATTATCTCACTACTTCACTGAGCGCAGAAGTTAGGCGCTCCGTGCGGGAAGCTTGCGCAATGACCCGCTATGTCGCGGGCGTCATTCTCGGCGCCCGGGTCGACGAACTCAACGCACTCGTCAAGCGCGGCGGATCCCCGACACCATCTGAACTCCTCGAGGCGGTACTGACGGGGGCCATCAACCAACCGGTGCTCTTCGCCGTCGTCATGCAGATGTGGAGCGAATCAATCACGGATCCCGCTCTTGGAGAGGTTGTTCAAGGCCTACTCGGGCAGATGCGCGCGGCAATGCGCGACGCCGTGACCCCTTGGGCGCGTCAACAGACTCCCTCCGAAGAGCAGGCCACTCAACTCGCCGATCGCACTTCCTTTATCCTCGTCGCACTCGCGCAGGGGTTCATTACTCACACGGCGATGCAAGGACCGCTCTCCCCTGCCGAGTACATCAGTGGACTGCGCCATCTTGAGCGCCCCTAAGCCGCAACATGACCCAGAAAATGACGCACCCCTACTGCGCGCATTGCCAGGCCAAATCTGCTAAAGTTGGTTCTTGGCTTGCGTGTGGTTCACACCACACACCCCGCAAGGTGCCCTCTACCCGCCGCGCGGAACATCCCGTAACTACGTAATGACCTTAAGGACACAACCCAACGTGGCAAACATTAAGTCGCAGATCAAGCGCATCAAGACCAACCAGAAGGCTACCGAGCGTAACCGCGCCTACAAGAGCGAGCTCCGCACCGTCGTGCGCGCGACTCGCGAGGCGATTGCCGCTGGTGACAAGGCTGAGGCAGAAGCAAAATTGAAGCTGGCGACCCGCAAGCTCGACAAGGCCGTTTCGAAGGGTGTCATCCACAAGAACCAGGCTGCGAACCGCAAGTCGAAGATCGCTGCAAAGGTTGCAGCTCTCTAAGACTGCTGCTTTGGCTTTCAAAGTGCCCCCGTTCTGCGGACCGGGGGCACTTTTGCGTTACCCCATCACCGTTCGCTTCGGCAGCGAGGATCCGCGACTGCACGCAGGATGACGAAGGGTGCGCGCCCCAACTCTAGCGGCCGCGGCGAGCAACGAAGAGCAGGTACTTCTCGAGGGCATACTCGGGATCGCGGCTGCCGCCTTTGAGGAGCCACTCGGTCTCGGCGGCCAGATCCATGCACCTCGCGAGATCCTCTTCACGCCAGGCGCGAGCATCCTTCACGGCACGATCGGCCTGCCAGGGAGCCATCCCGAGATCTTTCGCGAGTTGACCTCCGCTGCCGGTCGCACCAAACGCGCGGGCGATCCCCCGCATTTTAAAATTCAGTGCCGCAAGCATCGGAATGGGGTCGATGCCCGTCGAGAATGCCTGCCTGAGGAGCACAAGGGCCTCTGCTGCGCGCCCCGCTGTCGCGGCGTCGGCGACCTTGAACGCGTTCGTTTCGACCCTGCCCTCCGTCGCGCGATTGACGTGTTCTTCGGTGATCTTGGTACCGAGGTCAGACACCAGTTGCCCGCACGCCCCAGCAAGTTCGCCGATACTCCCCGAATAGGCGGCCACGAGCATTCGAAGCGCACCAGGGGCGATCTGTGCGCCCAAGCGGGCGAACTCGGCCTGCGCAAACGCGAGACGATCCTGGTCCTTCTTCACCTCGGCGCACACAAACTCGACGCCGTTGCCCCCGCGCACCAGGTCAAGGAGTGCTTTGCCACGCACACCGCCACCGTGCCGCAGCACCAGCGTCGTGTCTTCTGCCGGCTCCACCACGTATCGCTTCGCATCTTCCAGGAACGCGTCGGAGCACTTCTCGACGCTGTCGACCCGGATCAGGCGTGGTTCAGCAAACAACGAGGGACTCGCGAGCGTGAACAGCTCACCAGCGGTGTAGGAGGCCGCGTCGATGTCGTGTACTTCAAGATCGGCGCGTTCCGCCTTCAGTGCGTCGCGGATGGCCTGGCCCGCGCGGTCGGCAAGAAAGGCCTCGGGCCCGGAGATGAGAACGACCGGCGCGGGCTGCGCCTCCGTCCAGCTCAGCTGCGGGATCTTGGTCTTGGTGCTTCGTGCGGTTGCCACGCATTAACCCTACTCGGTGGCACCGACATCGCTCCCGCTACGCGCGGGAAGATCACGCAGCTCTTCGCGTCCTTGCTCCCCCGTTTCTTCGGGTGCGCGCACACTCCAGGCATGGATTTCCCCCGCGACCTTGCGGAGCGCAATCGATCCGAGTTCGTCGGTCCGTAACGCGATGATGCCCGCATCGCGCATTGCCGTGAGCACAACCTCGTTTGGGTGTCCATACCGGTTCTCCGCCCCCACAGACACCAGCCCAAACCTTGCTGCGGTTGCAGCGAGCAGGCGCGAGTCCTGGTTTCTTGAGCCGTGATGTGCAACTTTTACGATGTCAGCGCGGAGACCCACACCGCGCGCCAGGAGTGCTCGGTGTTCGTTTTCGCCGGTGTCCGCAAGAAGAAGGGTGGTGAGGCCGCCCGCGCTCGCGAGCAGCACGAGGCTGGTCGCGTTCTCGTCCGTGACGACGCGCCCGGGCTCGGGCGCAAGAATCTCCCACCGCACCCCGGGGTCGTCGCTTCGCATCCCCTCAACGCCCACTCGGTACGGCACACCATATTCTTCAAGTTCTTGCAGCAGCGGCCGCGGTGAAGCGCCTGCGACGCCCTCGCTGCCAGGAATATACTCCGCGACCGGAGGTGACACCAGCGCAGCCTCCGTGATCGCGGCTACCGCGCTGAGCGCCCCGACGTGGTCCTGGTCGTCGTGCGTCAGCACTAAGAGCCGAATGCGGTGAACGCCGAAGCGGGCCAGACAGTCCTCGATGAGTTCGGGGCTGTCTCCCGTGTCAACCAGAATCGTGCTGTTGGGGACACCCGGTTCTCGCAGCAGTATCGCGTCGCCCTGGTGGACGTCGCATGCGACAACCGCCCAGTCACCGGGCACGCTCGCCCGCTGCGTCAGCGGAGACACGAGCGTCACCCCGGCGAAGATGCCGCAGGCCGCGCACAACAGGACCGCCACCGCGCCCCGCACTGCACGGGGCACACGCGGAGACTCACCGTTCTCAACCCAGGGAACCCTCCCGCGTACGCGCGCGGTTCCCGGCCACGGAAGACGCCCGGTGTGCAACGCCCAGGCGAGGATCGGAAGCACCTGCACAAGCGTCAACAGAGCCGCCCCGACCAGCCTTCCGGCCAGATCCAGCGGGCAAACGGGAGTTGTGCGCAGATCTCCGCGGTGGCAGCAACCCATCGTGCCGAAACCGCAGCAACGTGCAGGATCAGTGTTCCCAGCGACTCAGCGACGGGCAGTAACAACATGGCGAGAAGACCAAGCCCCGTGCCCAGGGGTGCCGCGGGGGCCGCGAGCACATTCGCTAAGATGCCCGCGGCGGGGATCCCTGGCTGTAACAGCAACAACAGTGGACCACACGCGATCTGCGCCGCAAGCGCCATCGCGATGGGCACCGCCAACACCCGCGGTATGTGCAATCGCTTCTGCAGGCCAGCGCTCAGCGCGGGGACCCCCAACAGAATCCCCGCAGTGGCCGCGACCGAAAGCCCGAACCCGGGATGCAGCGCCTGCCACGGATCGAGCGCGAGCAACAGCAGGATCGCGACCGCCAGGCTCGGAAGCGCCTGCGAACGCTTGCCACCGTAGCCGGAGATCAGCACGACGGCGGCCATCACCGCGGCTCGCTGCACACTCGGGTCTGGCCCAACAACATAGACAAAGCACGTGAGAGCAGCGGCGGCGAGGATCCGCCGCACCCGTCTTCCCGCGCCCAACCGCGAGCTCACCCACATGATCGAACTTGTCACGAGCGCGCAGTTCGCGCCTGACACCGCGGTGAGATGTGTAAGGGAGCTTTCGAGCATCGCGTTCTGGAGATGCTCGTCAACGAGGGAGGTATCTCCGACGGCAAAGCCAGGCAACAAAGTGGCTCCGGGCAGCTTGCTCGTCGCTTCACGCAGCCCCAGCCGCAGTTCGCTCGCGACCACCCCGGCGCCCGCCGCAAGTGACCACGCACCGCGGGGTGCCGCGGGCACCGCCGCGTCACTGTCGGCCACCGTAACACCATACGCGGCAGCCGATCCCGCCTCGAGCCGCTCAGGGCGGCCACTCAGTTCCAGGCGTGATCCCGGAACCCAGCGGGCATCCGTCTCACCGTCCACCCACAGCAGCACTGGGATATCGCCTCTCGGCGCATGCACCGTCGCCCGGACCCAGAAGCGTTCACCGAACCCGCCCTGCGTTTCCGCCGCAAATGTCACAATGGTCACCTGCATCCCGAGATCCGCACGCCGCACCGCAGCTTCTTCGAGCATCGGATCCGCACGCTGCCACTCACCCGCGTTGATGGTGGCCCCCAACACGACCAGTGCCGCACAGCTCAGCGCGAGCAGTCGCCAAGCTGCGCGATTTCTGCCGCGCTGAAGGGCGAATGCGAGTGCGAGTACCCCGCAGCTTACGCTCGCGACACACACCCACCACCCGGTGCCGGGCTGGGTCACCGCCCATGCCGTTATTGCCCAAGCGAGGAGCGCGGGAGCTAGCAGCCGCCAGCGCCCAGGCGGCGGCCGACTCACACCGTCACCCGATCCCGCAGGTTCTCCAAAATCTTCGCCCCAACACCGGAGACCTCAAGGAGCTGCTCGACACTCGAGAAGGCGCCGTTCGTCTGCCGCCAGTCCACAATGCGCTGGGCAAGTGCCGGGCCAATTCTCGGCAGCGTTTCCAACTGTGCAGCGTCCGCCGAGTTCAGGTTAACGAGGCCGCCCTGGGTGGCGGAACCGCCACTCGTCACACCTCCGCCCTCTACAGCCGCGGAAGCCCGTTGCGCGGCCGCTTGCTCCGCATCGGGCACCAGAAGCTGCTCACCGTCGACCACCACCCTCGCTAGATTGACGCCGGCCAGTGCCGCCTCTGGCGTGGCTCCGCCCGCTGCCTCAATGGCTTCGGAAGCGCGGGCGCCAGCGTTCAGCTCAACAACCCCTGGATTCAGCACTTCTCCAACGACGTGCACAAATACAACGGTGTCGGCGGGGGGCTCATTTTCGCCGGAAGGCGTACCGGGCGCAGCAGCCTCTGCGGCCCCATCGTGAGCAGCCGCCGAGGTCGTGTCGATCCCCGCACCGCTCTGGAGCATCGTCATGATGATCGCGATCACCACCGCAACCACAAACACCGCAGCTCCGGCGACCGCGGGCACCGAGACCGAACGGGTGATTCGCTGTCGAAGTGTCTGCTCTGGCCGCCATTCGAGCGCCTCGGGTTGTGCGGAGGGCCCGCTTTCAACGGTGGCGCGTTCATGCCACGCACCCCGCCTGAGTACCGCCTCAGAACTCAGCGGAGGATCTGATCCGCGTGGCGTCTGTTCCGACGACACATCGCTATCATCAGAATTGAGATGCCGTGGGCCGGCCCCATCGTTGAGGGGGCTGCGTGTTCGATTGGGTGAGAGTTGAGGTTTCATGCACACACGATAGGACGGGAAACCCGCTTACGGAGGCCTGTCACCGCATCTGTGCATAACCCGTCAGAATCGTGGGCCACAACGCGCCTGTGAACGAGGGTTGCTCACCCTCCGCACAGGACAACTGTTCGGGCGCTCACTCGTCGAGAGTGAACGCCCGAACACCCTGTTCGTTCAGTTATGCGCGTCGACGCCGCAGCACCAGCATCGCACCGCCGAGCAGTGCGAGCCCAGCGAACCCTCCGATGAAAAGCATCGACTCAGCACCGGTCGTGGCGAGACCGCCTGCACTCGCGGGTGAAACCTTCGCTCCCGGCACAACGTCTTCGCCCGGCGCTGGCTTTGTGGCTGGCTTCGTGTCGGGCACCGGCGACGTCGGCCCGGGCCCCGGCGCAACGGCGACAGGGAGGAACTTCACCGATGCGGATCCTTCGAGATTCGTCACGTCAAAGGTCACAACTGCTTCGCCCTCCTGAACTGAGGTCAGCGTGGAGGTGTACGTTCCGTCCTGGTTATCGACGAGAGGATCCACAGTTCCGAGCGAGGCGCTCAGCTCGACGTCTTCCCCGGCAAGGGGATTGTCGAACTCGTCAAACACAGACACGGTCACGATGACGGGGTCAGCACCGTCCGCTAGCGCGGCGTCAGTCGATGTCGCGATGGTCGCAGCCTTCGCAGCGCCCGCGACAACACGGACCACCGTGGGTGCCGTCACCACATTCGTTTCTGTTTCAGTACCGAGCGCGTTCACCATGACTGCGCGGTAGCAGTAGAGGCCCGCCGTCGTCGGAGACGTTATCGCCAGTTCCGAGTCAGTCCGGCCCAGGTCACTTGCGGTCGTGGCGGTCGTGGTGTTCTCAACCGCCGGATCCGCGATGTCTGTCCACACGGTCGATGGATCAACGCAGCTGTCGTCAATGGCAATGGCGGACTGCCATACGATCTGAGGCGCCTCATCGCCAGATCCTGAAGCGGTGAGTACCACTCGCTCGGCGGGGCCCGACGTCATCGCAGCTACAGGATCAGCAACAACGGCGGGCGAAGTGCCATAGGTGAAGGTCCCCACCTGGACACCGCGCACGGTGACAGGGTAGGTGCCGCTGACCGCCTGCGCGGGTACCGCAAAGGAAAGGTCACCGTTCGGCAGCAAGCGAACGTTACTCGCCTCGACTTCCCCCACCAACACACGCGGCTGATCGAGACCGAGGGGCGCCGGCGAGAGAATCGGTGAGGTTGAGGTTGCACCGGTTCCCATTTGACCGTAGTAGTTAATGCCCCAGCCGTACGCCTCGCCCGTCGTCGCTACCGCGAGCGGAGACATGTTTCCGTTGGCGATGAGCGAGAACTTCTTGGAAGTATTGACCTTGGTCGGCTCAGACTGATCACTCGTTGACCCGGTGCCGAGGCGACCGCTATCTCCGAAGCCCCAGCTGTACGCGGTGCCGTCCTCAGCGAGCGCGGTAAACGCGTACACGTAGCTTGCGATCTGGGTGGCGCGCTTCCCAGCAGGCAGCTGAACCACGCCGGGCTGTTCGCTCGTTGCACTTGGCACCGGACGCCCCAGCTCACCGTAAACAGCCTGCCCCCAGGAGTAGATCTCGCCATTTGAGGTGACGCCGGCTGCTGCACCAATGGCCCCGACGATCTGGATAAAGTCAGGTGCGTCAGCCCACAGCTGTGGGGTGTCGAGTTGAACTCCCTGCCCATTGGTCGATTTGTCGCCCCATGACCAGAAATTGCCGTCAACGTCCTTTACAAACACGGCGTGCGACTCGCCTGCCTCGAAGATCTGTGCAATCTTCGGCAGTCCGTCGACTTTGGTCGGCACCGTTCTCCTGTCGACCCGCAGGCCAGATCCCAAAGCCCCAGTATTGGAATAGCCCCAGGTGTAGACGTCGCCGTCAGTCGAAAGGGCAATGCCCACTCGCGTAATGGCTGCGGAGGCAAGGGTGACGCCCTCTGGGAGAGGCAGAGGGACCGGGGTGAAGCGAGCGGTCGTTGTGCCATCACCGATCTGGTTGGAGTTGTTGGCTCCCCAGACCCAGGCTTTGCTGTCAACATCGATGCCGATGCCGCCACACCCTGGGCCGATGGAAACGGATTTGAAGCGGTGATCCCCTGCAAGCGGGGCGGGTCGCAACGATGTGAAGACGCTGTCTCCCTGACCGACTCCCGCGCCGCTCCCCCAGGTGTACACAGTTCCGTCTTGGGTCATCCCCAAGGACGCTGTGCCACAGGAAGCCATCGAAGTGAAGGCGAGCTGCTGCGTCGGGATCGTCAGCGTGGTCCCACCGAGTGTGGAGCCAGAACCGAGAGACACCTCTGTCGCAACTGTCGACTCAACTTCTGCGTGTGCCGCGGAAATGCCAACAGTGGCTGATGCAAGCACCAGAGAAACGGACAACAGTGATCCGGCAGCACGCCGGACAGCATCAGAATAGACGCGAGTCATGATCCCCCAAGGATGTAAAACTAGACAAATCAACGCCTACACACCAATTAGCAAGTAGGCAACAGTGAGATATCGTACCTTCTTCGCGGTGAAAATTGATGCAAGGGGATGCAATTCACAGGAAATCGAGTAAATGGACACACCAAACAGCTACATGGGCGACGATCGTTGCCGAATTGGACCCTTTACACGACATGGTGCCGGGTCGTTCATTCACGACCCGGCACTCGCTTATCTCCCCCGCTAAGCAGGCTTTGTCGCGATACTCACGATCTTTGGCACGCGCACCACGACGTTGACAACCTGGCGGTCACCGATCGCGCGCGTCACCGCAGCAGAGGCGCGCGCTGCGGCCTCAGCCTCAGCCTCAGACACCGTCGCAGGCAGCACAAGGCGATCCCGCACCTTGCCGTCGACCTGCACCACCATCGTGACCTCGTCTTCGACCAGCAGCGCCGGATCCGCACTCGGCCATTCGACGAGCGCCACCGTGGGCTCGTGCCCAAGCTTTGCCCACATGTCCTCCGCGGCATAGGGAGCGAACAGTGACAGAATCACGGCTATCGCCTCTGCGGATTCCCGCACCGCGGGATCCGCCGCACCGACACCGGCGTCAATCGTTTTGCGGGTCACATTGACCTGATCCATCAGACGAGCAACGACCACGTTGAACTTGTAGGACTCGATGAGTCCCGGCGCATCCGCGAGCAGCTTATGCGTGTGCTTGCGCAGGGTCTTCTCCCAGTCGCAAAGTCCACGCCGGGCTGCGAGCCGGTCGCCTGCACATCGTCCGCGATCCGCCACGCGCGCGCCAAGAACTTCGCCGAGCCCTGCACTGAAACATCCGCCCAGTCGATGTCGTCCTCGGGCGGACCAGCAAACGCCAACGTCACCCGCAGCGCGTCGGCACCGTGCGCTTCAAGTTCCGAAGCGAACTCGACGAGGTTGCCCTTCGACTTTGACATCTTTGCGCCATCGAGCAGCACCATGCCCTGATTCAACATCTCCATAAAGGGCTCGTCGAAATCGATGTAGCCGAGATCGTGCATCACCTTCGTAATGAAGCGGGAGTACAGCAGGTGCAGAATCGCGTGCTCCACACCGCCAACATACTGATCGACGGGCGCCCACTTCTTGGCCGCCGCTGGATCGAAGGGCTGCGAGTCGTCCTGCGCAGACAGGAACCGGAAGAAGTACCAGGAGCTGTCGACGAAGGTGTCCATCGTGTCGGGATCACGCCGCAGCGTTGCCCCGGTCGTGGGGTCCGTGACGCTCGACCACTCCTCCGCACCGCCCAACGGCGAAGTACCCTTCGGCTTCAGGTCAAGCCCCGCGGAAGAGGGCAACTCAACCGGCAATTCACTCTCCGCTACCGGCTGCATGGAGCCATCTTCTCCGTGCAGAATCGGGATCGGTGTGCCCCAGTAGCGTTGACGAGAAATCAGCCAATCCCGCAGCCGGTACGTCGTGGCAGCACGGCCGGTGCCGCGGGCTTCAAGCACCTCGATGGCCTTCGCGATCGCGGCGGCCTTATCGAGACCATCGAGCTCACCCGAGTTCACGAGGGTACCGTCACCGGTGGTCGCGACGCCGCTGACCGCCGGATCCGGGAGCGGCGCACCATCGGCGTCACGAACATCAAGCACGGCGCGAACCGGCAGCTCAAAGGTCCGCGCGAAGTCGAGGTCACGCTGATCGTGCGCTGGCACCGCCATGATCGCGCCGTGCCCATAGTCGGCGAGGACGTAGTCGGATGCCCAAACGGGAATGCGCTCGCCGTTGACCGGATTGACCGCGAAGTGATCGAGGAAGACACCAGTCTTTTCACGATCAGCGTTCTGCCGCTCAATCTCGGTCTGCTTCTGCGTCTGCTCCAAATATGCCTGGTACTGCATGCGAACCTCAGGCGAGGCACCGGACGCCAGCTCGGCGGCAAGATCGGAATCGGGAGCGACCACCATGAACGTCGCGCCGTGCAGCGTGTCGGGGCGCGTCGTGAACACGGGAACCTTCGCGTCGCGTCCCTCGATCTCAAACTCGACCTCGGCACCGCGCGAGCGCCCGATCCAGTTGCGCTGCATGTTCAGGACCTTGCTCGGCCACTTGCCCTCAAGCTGATCGAGATCCTCAAGCAGACGATCGGCGTAATCCGTGATGCGGAAGTACCACTGCGTCAGCTTCTTCTTCACGACGATTGCGCCCGAACGCTCTGACGTACCGTCTGCAAGCACCTGCTCGTTCGCGAGCACCGTCTGATCCACCGGATCCCAGTTCACCCAGCTCGCCTTGCGGTAGGCCAGCCCCTTCTCGTACATCTTCAGGAAGATCCACTGGTTCCACTTGTAGTACTCGGGGTCGCTCGTGTGCAGCACGCGGCTCCAGTCAAAGGAGGGCGCGTACACACGGAACGACGCCTTCTGCTGCGCGATATTCGCGTAGGTCCACTCGCGCGGATCGACGCCGCGTTTGATCGCCGCGTTCTCGGCGGGAAGCCCGAAGGAGTCCCAGCCAATCGGGTGCAGCACGTCGTAGCCACGGCCACGCCAGTAGCGCGCGAGCACGTCACCGAAACAGAACGCCTCGGCGTGCCCCATGTGCAGGTCGCCCGACGGGTAAGGGAACATGTCGAGCACGTACTTCGTCGGCTTGGTGGTGTCAGCATCGGTCACCTCAAAAGGCTTCAGCTCATCCCACACGGGAAGCCAGCGATCCTGAATCGCCTGAAAGTTGTAGCCTTCGGACTCGCGCCCCTGCTGCTCAGTCACACACACCTCGTTTACTTCGGGATCGTGCCGCTCGCGCGGTCACGCACAGATTCCTCAAGAATACCGTGCTGAGACCTCAGCGAGGGCTGCAAGCAACGGCGCGGCCTTCAGGTGCTTCTCGCGCAGCTCAGCTGCGGGCTCGGAATCAGCGGTAATCCCGCCTCCCGCGCCCACGCGCGCCTGCCGAAATCGGCCAGTCGCAGAGTCTGGCTCGCGCAGTTCGATCCCACGAATTGTCATTGCAAGCTCGGCGTCTCCCCGTACATCAAGCCACCCGAAACAACCCGAATAGAGTCCTCGCGGGCCGGCTTCCATCTCCGCCAGGATCTCAACCGCGCGACGCTTGGGTGCGCCAGTCATCGAGCCTCCGGGAAAGGTCACCGAAATCGCATCGACCGTATCGAACCTTAGATCCAGGTCGCCCGAGACCGTACTCACCAGCTGATGCACGTGCGGGTGCGTCTCGACATATCGGAATCCGTCCACGCGCACACTCGCTGGCGTGCACACCCGACTGAGGTCGTTTCGCATGAGATCCACAATCATGAGGTTCTCGGCGAGTTCTTTGGGATCGGCGGCAAGTTCCGCGGCGTATTCCCTATCGCGTTCTGGATCAGCGCTTCGCGGTCGCGTTCCTTTAATCGGGTGCGTCGCAACCGTGGATCCCTGCACGCTCAAGAACCGCTCCGGGCTGGCCGAGACGAGCGCGCGATCCCCCGCAACGATCACGCCGCCGCGAATCGCCCCGCCTCGATTGCGCAGCGAGAGGTAAAGATCCAGCGGGTCGAAGTGCCCGCGCATCGTCGCCGTATCGGTGAGGCAGAGTACATATGCATCACCGTCGGCGATGGCGCTCTTACCCTCCGCGACGCGCGCACAGTACTCCGCATCACTGTGTCGCCATTGCGCCCCCAGCCGGGACGCATCCTGCGTTGACGTGCCAACCCATCCGTCATCCCGCGTTCGCCGGACACCCCACCCGTCATCCTGCGTTCGCCGAACACCCCATCCGTCATCCTGCGTTCGCTCGCGAATCGCAGGATCATCGCGGTCTGAGTACCCCTCCGCCACCAAACGTTCTTCGTGTGCGGAATCCGTGCCGTGCGCCCCAGTCACCAACGCACCCCCAAATCGCAGCACCCACGCGTCGAGCGCGGCGTCGCTAGAACCTCGGAGCTCTGCCCGCCCTCCGCTTCGTTGATCGCAAGCACGGTGTCGATCCGCAGTGCGAAGCCCGGTGAGGCATCATCCGGCGTGGGATCGAGCCCCAGCAGCCCCACCCCAAACTCGTAGCCCAGGGCGAGGATCCAGCCCCCAAAGAAACCTCGGCCGTCGGAACCGTTCTCTTCTCGCAAAGAGGTCAAAAACTCCAGCTCGCGGCGGAGCTCCGCCACGCGCACTTCCGACGCGATGCCGAGGTAGCTCCAGCCGCCATCAGCCTCACCGTCGAGCCAGAACCAGCCGGCCGAGGCAGCAGCAGCCAGGCGCCTCGCCACGGCTCCGAGATCGTGCGGGAACGGAACGGGCCGCGCGATCCAGCGCCCCCGCCTTCGCCCGCGTTCTACTGCGCCACTCACCCTCCCAGCGTAGTGCCCACTCAGCCCTGCCCCACCCTGCCGCCGCCGCAGACATGAGGCGTGAGGCGTGTGTTGCGTGTGGCGTGTGGCGTGTGGCGTGTGCGCAGATTGTTCTTTTGCGCCACGATAAGAACCATTTGCGCACACACCAACACCAACTTGGCGCAGCCCAGCCGGGCATGGTCAGGGACGGGAGCGCGGATGGTACGCTCGCGGCATGAGAACGTGGGCGAACGCTGAAGCCTTTGTGGGCACGAGCGGGTGGTGCGCAGATACGATCTCGCGACGGCCAGCGAAACGCGGCGGAGAGAGCCAGAGGCCCATCCTGGCACTCGCGGCGCCGGCGCCTTTCCCACTCGGCTACTCGGTGCTCGGGTGACTGCGGATCAGCGCCGCCTGCTCGTCGCCGATTCGTTTCGGGTACGAGTGAATCCCGCGACAGGGCAGCCCGAGGTGCGAGGTTGGGATCGGCACCTGGCGAGATTTCTGACCGGGGTTTGTGCGGTGACGGAGAGTCAATCGGCGGACGGGTTTCTCGCAGACGCTGTTTCACGCATTCAGGAGTACGGCGAGGGGTTTCCGCGGCTCGAACTGTGGGGCGGCGCGGGGCAGGATCCCGAGTTCGCGCTGAGCCTCCGTCCACTCCCAGAACTCGGCACCCAGCTCGAAATGCGCAGCTTTTCGGGATTCACCCTTGAATCCCGAGCCCGTAAGGGACCCAACATTGCCCGCCTCGCCGAACTCAACCGAGAACTTGGCGCCGAGGCGCTGCTCACGGACGCTGAAGGCTACGCACTTGAAGGCGCCACCACGAGCCTCGTGTGGTGGGACCCTACCGACCAAGAGGGCTATGTCGTCGAAGCACGCAGACATCGAGTCGCTTCAGTCACTGAACAACTTCTCACTCATGAATTTGCCATTGCTCCTAGCAGGATCTCCCCCGCGGACCTCACCCAGTGTGAGGTGTGGGCGGTGAACGCTCTCCACGGCATCCGTGTAGTCACCGCAATCGACGGGGTTCCCACCCAGCACCCTCAGGAAGCCCGGCTGAAGTGGTTCAGAGAGGCCCTCGACCGCTATTGGCAACCACTCACCCAGCCAGATCAGCGCGCGTAGGGGTCGTTTGGATTTGTCACCACGGTGCGCCTGAGTACAACGAGAGCTTCTTGCTTACCGATCACTTGCTCCTCACCCCATAACCCAACGTCGCGCAGTTGAGAGTAGTGATCCGGAATCTGAAGCCACTGCCAGACAAAGGCGAGTGCGGCCTCGTTTCGCGCGCTAATCTCCGGTGTATCTCGGTACATCCATTGCTTCAGCTCCATGTCGCCATCAAGCGTGCGAAATATGAGGGTGTGAGGCCCGGCGACATCTGGCCCATGAGGCGGCGAATGTGCACCAGCATGGCTAGACGTGAGGCATACAGGGGGCGAGATCTGTTCGAGAAGAAGATCCCGTTATCGAAATCGAAGCTGACTCGTTTCTTCAGCTGCGCGATCATGATCGGCACGATCACCGCGTTTACGAGTGGAATCGCGATCAAAACGGCAACCCCGGTCGAGGTCATTCCTCTTCCCAAGATCGCTGAGGGCAGCAGCGTAACGAGCGCAATGATCAAGAAACTGCCGTTTAATCCCCAAAACAGCCACAACCAGGCCCGCGGATTCTGCTCTGGAAATGTGTAGATCCCGGTGTACCTCATCCTGGCACCACTTCTCCGGGCGCGGGCAGTTCGAGGGTCTTACTCTCAATACCCGCGGGAATCTCCGTATGGGTGATGAGCACGACCGCCCGGTCAGAGGGCACTGCGCCGATGAGATCCGTGAGGAGCCGATCGGCGAGTTCCCGGTCCACGCCGGCGGTCGGCTCGTCAAGCACCACCACAGGGAAATCTGCGAGCAGTGCACGCGCGAGCGCGATGCGCTGCGCCTGACCACCGGACACGAGTGCGCCGCGCTCGCCGACCTGCGCGTCGAGGCCACCGCGGGTGCGCGCCCACTCGCTCAAGCCGACCTGTTCGAGCACCGCCATCAGTTCGTCATCCGTCGCGGAGTCGCGCGCAAACTTGAGATTCTGGCGCAGATCTGTGTCGAACAGGTGCGGGTTCTGCTCGCAAAGCCCCACTATCTGACGCAGAACCCTCCCGGGAAGTGTCCGCGCCTCAACGCCGCGCACCCGGTAGCTGCCCGCATACTCCAGGAAGCGCACGAGCACGAGCGCCAGCGTGCTTTTGCCCGCGCCGCTCTCCCCCGTCACGACCAGCGTCTCACCGCTGTGCAGCGCAAAACTGATGCCACTAAACGCGGTACGCGATGCGCCAGGGTGCCGTGCAGACAAGTCGGTCACTTCGATCAGCGGCGCGGCCGCATCGCCGACATCGCTGCCTCGGGCATCGGCCCCGGCCGAAGCAGCATCTCCGTCATTCACTGCAGGATCCACCGGAATCTCCGGCGGCAAGTCCTCGTTCGTCAGCGACGCCACTCGGTCCGCGCTCGCTTCGACCGTGCGCCTCGCAGCGATCGCCGCGGGATACTGCGCGAATACCTCGAACACTGCCGCGGGCACAACGACGATCGCGCCAAACATCGCGGTGGTCATCGCGGTGCCGAGCCCCGGCAGGAGCACCCACAGGACAAGCAACGAGCCAGCGCCGGATACCAGCGCCAGGATCGCACCAGTGAGCCCCGCAGCGCGGCTGCGCTCCAACTGCACCCGGGCGAGCCTGGCTTCACAGTCGGAGATTCGCTGACGCTGCAGACCGACCGCACCAAAGGCCGCGAGCACTTCCGAGGCCGCCAAGCGCTCGAGCAGTGCGTCGACGAGGGCCGCGCGGGCGAGACTCAACTCGCGGTCGCTGCGTCCGGCAATCCGGTTTGCCAGCCACACGGCGAGGAGCCCGGCAACGAGAACACACGCGGCAAGTATGAGGGCGGCGGGGATCGAAGCGACGCCGATCAGCAGCAGGCTCAGCCCGACCACCACCGCGCTCACCACGATCGGCTGGCGCACCCGCAGAGGCTCATCCTGTAACTGATCAACATCATCGACAAACGCCGCGAGGACTTCACCCCGACGGCGAGTCTCAATCGCGCCGGGAACTCGCGGCACGAGCGCCTCAAACGTGGTGGTGCGAAGCTTTGCGAGCTGTGCAAGCGCCGCATCATGGCTGAACATGCGCTCCGTGTATCGGAACGCTGCCCGCCCAATCGCGAGCGCACGCACCCCGACAATCGCGAACGTCAGGTGCAGGATGGGCGGCTGGTCTCCGGCACGGGTGATCAGCCACATGCTCAGCGCGAGCAAACCCACCGCTGAGGCGTCAGCGAGCACGCCAACGCTGAGGCCTGGAAGACTCCGCTTCCGGCTCGGCATGGCGCGTTGCAAGACCGCCTGCCGGTCGGTGAGTCGTTTCGTCGTATCCGTTCGGCGATCGCTCACGCTGTCACCTCGGTTTCTGCCGCGGGTGACTCCGAGTACGCTGCTCCCGCAACACGTACCACCCGATCTGCCGCTTCAAGTACTCCTGGTCGATGGCTCACCACGAGCACCGCGCGGCCAGCATTCGCCTCGGCGCGCAGTGCAGCGCAGATCGCCGCCTCACTCGCGGCATCGAGCGCCGAGGTCGGTTCGTCGAGCAACACTGCGCCGACGTCATACCGCCATGCGCGATACAGGCAGCGGGCGATACTCACACGCTGCGCTTGCCCGCCGGAGAGTCCTGCTCCCGATGCGCCGAGTACCGTGTTTTGGGCGAGGCCGGGGAGCGCGGCGGCAACGAGGGCACGATCGATCATCTCCGCATCAGGCTCGGGATCACCCAGCGCGACGTTACTCGCCACGGTGCCCTGCAAGAGCCCCGCGCGCTGGCCCACCCAGGCGACCTCGTAGGGGCGGTAGACGGTACCTGCGCTCTGATTGACAAAACCTAACAGCGCTGAAAGCAACGTCGACTTGCCAGACCCGGAAGGGCCCGCAAGCACAACTAGTTCGCCAGGCGCGACCTCAAAACTCACCGGTTCCATGATGGAGCGACCGTTCCGCGTGATCTCGACACCGGCAAAGCCCAGCGGACTCCGCTCCCCGCGTGCTTCATACCCGTCCACGATCCAGCCCGCGTCTGCGCTGCCTTCGATGATCTCAAACACCTCAGCCGAAGCCGACAACCCCTCAGTCGACGCGTGGAAAGCCGCCCCCACCTGGCGGATCGGAATGAATACCTCGGGGAGCAGCAGCAACACAAACAAACCAAGCGCGAGCGGAAAATCGCCGCTGACGAGGCGGGTGCCCACCGTCACCGCAACGAGAGCAATCGAAAAGGTACCGGCAAGATCAAGCACAAAACCGGAAAGGAAGGTAACCCGCAACACCTTCATGGTGCGCGAGCGATACTCGTCGGTCTCGCGCGCAATTCGTTCGCTCTGGCGCTGTTCACGACCAAAAATCTTGAGGGTGGAGAGTCCGGAGACGACGTCAAGAAACGACGCAGAAAGGTGCTGCAGCTGCGCCCACTGGCGGTCTTGCACTGCCTGCGTGGCCATGCCGATCATAATCATGAATAGCGGGATCACCGGAAAGACGATCAACACGGTGATCGCGCTGACCGGGTCCGCGAGGAAGACTGAGAGAACAAGCAAGGGGGTCGCGATCACGGTCAGGATCAGCTGTGGCACGTAGCCTGAAAAATAGCCGTCGAGCGCATCGAGCCCGCGTCCTAGCGAGGTCGTGAGTTCCGCATCGGACTTGCCATCGCCGCGTTCCGGAGATCCCACATCAAGCGCATCAAGCGCCGCACCGCGCAGTTGCTGTTTCACCTTGACCGCGCCCCGCGCGGCGACCACGTCGGTGCCCCAGGAGGCGAGCGAGCGCAGGAACAGCGCGGCGACCGCGACGAGTGCCAGCCAAGAAAGATCCGTGAGGGCAAAGGATCCATCGCTCACCAAGCCCGTCGGCATGCCGATAATCGGCAGTACCGCCGCCGCAATCATCTGCGCGAGACTCCAACACCACGCAATAATTGCGAGAGTGCGGAGGAGCCCGAAGAGCGCTCCCAGAACGAACACACCGCGCGCAGCCCGGGCATAGCGCAGCAATCTCGGATCGAGCGGTTTCATTCGGATCCTTTGTCCTCGAGAACGAAAAAACCTGGGCCCGTCCCGAAACGGAAGGGGCCCAGGTTCTAATCTATCGCAGCTCTAGTGAGCGGCAGCCGGGATCATCTCGCGCGACAGGCGCTTGCGGAAGATCCAGTATGTCCAGGCCTGGTATGCCAGGACGAGCGGCAGGCAGATCGCTGCGACCCAGGTCATCAGTTCCAGCGTCTTCTGGGAGCTTGCGGCCCCTTCGATAGACATCGACTCTGCGGCACCCAGGCTTGAGTGCATCAGGTTCGGGAACAGCGCCATGAAGATCGCGAGCAGCGCGAACGCAATGGCGACCGCATTCCCTGCGAACGCCCAGCCCTCGCGGCCTGCGGCGTTGGCGACCCAGGCTGCGATCAGCGCCACCGCGGCAATCGCGGCGCAGACGACGATCAGCAGGATGGTGTCACTGCCCATGTGCATGATGATGGTCCAGACCAGGAAGGCAGCGCCGACCACGATTGTGGCAATGCCGACCTTCTTGGCGAGCGCACGAGCACGATCCCGAATCTCGCCAACCGTCTTCAGTGATACGAACACAAGTCCGTGGTTGAAGACGAGCAGCAGCATGCAGATGCCACCGAGCAGACCGTACGGGTTCAGCAGCGTCAGCAGCGTTCCTTCGTAGATCCAGCCGCCAGTCTCAACCGTGCGGATCGGCACACCCTGCACCAGGTTCGCGAACGCGACACCCCACAGCACGGGGGGAAGCACCGAGCCCCAGAAGATGAACTGGTCGAACCAGCGCGTCCACTTCTGTCCCTTGCCCTGGTGGCGGTACTCGAAGGAGACACCGCGGAGAATCAGAGCGACGAGGATCAGCAGCAGGGCGAGGTAGAAGCCCGAGAACATCGTGGCATACCACTCGGGGAACGCCGCGAAGAGCGACGCACCAGCCACGATAAGCCAGGTCTCGTTGAGATCCCAGACCGGGCCAATCGTGTTGATCAGCACCCGACGATCAGTGTCGTCCTTGCCGAGGAAGGGAAGCGATATCCCGACACCGAAGTCGAAACCATCGAGCACGAAGTAGCCGATCAGCAGCACTCCGACAATCAAGAACCAAACAGTTGTGAGTTCCATGTTCAAGTCCTCCTAGTAGACCGTGGCCAGCTGCTGCTGGTCCGGTTCGCCGGTGCCTTCGCCACCTTCGCCTGGAAGGTGCTCGATCTCGGGCAGGCCTTCCTTCGCGGCTTTGAAGATGAGCTTGAATTCGACCACAGCGAGTGCGCCGTAGACCAGGGTGAACACGACGAGCGATACGAGGACCGCCCAGCCGGGTACTCCCGGGGAGACGCCCTGTTCGGTCGTCATCACCCCAAACACGATCCAGGGCTGACGGCCCATCTCGGTGAAGATCCAGCCGATAAGCGATCCGAGCATCGGGATCGGAGCGGTCCAGATAGCGACCTTCCATACCCAGTTGGGCAGCTCGGTGTTCTTGCGGGTGATCCACAGGCCAACTGCGGAGACGAGCGCGGCCAGGAAGCCGAGGCCGATCATCCAGCGGAAGGACCAGTAGGTGATCCAGATCACGGGCGCGAACTGACCGTCAGACGGGCAGGTCAGCAGCGTGTCAGCGCCGGAGCAGTACATCTGCTCGTAGGTGCTCTGCAGATCGCGGATGCCCTCGACCGAACCGTCGAAGGTGCCGTTGGAGAGGAATGACAGGAGGTACGGGATACGCACGGAGAAGATCTCGTGTGCGCCGTCCGGCGTACCCAGGCTGAACAGCGAGAAGGAGGCGTCTGCTCCGGAAGCGTTGTTGTACAGCGCTTCCGCGGCAGCCATCTTCATCGGCTGCGCCTGCGTCATTGTCATGCCGAGCGTGTGACCGGTGAGGCCCACACCGACAAAGGCAAGGATGTTGGCCCAGGCGCCGAAGCGGAGAGCGGTGCGCATCTCGTCAACGTACTGGTTGCGCTTCAGGTGCCAGGCAGCGACTGCGACGATCACCGTACCGCCGAACATGACGGCAGCAAAGATGGTGTGCGGGAACTGTCCGAGGGCGATCGGGTTGGTCAGCACTGCGCCGATATCGACGAGTTCTGCGCGGCCCTTTTCTGCGTTGATCTCGAAGCCCTGGGGGTTCTGCATGAAGGCGTTCGCCGCAAGGATGAAGTATGCGGAGATCGTCGTGCCGAGCCAGGTGAACCAAATGGTCATCAGGTGAATCTTCTTCGGGAGCTTGTCCCAACCGAAGATCCAGAGACCAATAAAGGTCGCTTCGAAGAAGAAGGCGATCAGGCCCTCCATTGCAAGCGGTGCTCCAAAGATGTCACCGACGAAGCGGGAGTAGTTGGACCAGTTCATACCGAACTGGAACTCCTGCACGATGCCGGTAACGATGCCCATCGCGAAGTTGATAAGGAAAATCTTCCCGAACAAACGTGTGAGCTTCAGGTACTTCACTTTGCCGGTGCGCACCCAAACGGTTTGCAGGATCGCGACCAGCAAGCTGAGCCCGATCGTGAGCGGCACGAAGATGAAGTGATAGAGCGTTGTCAGTCCAAATTGCCAGCGCGCGAGAACGAGCGGGTCAAGAAATTCGTTCATGTGTTGCTCCTGAACGAAGAACGCCGCACCTCACCAGAGGGCAGCACTCCCTTAGTGAGATCCGCAACGGGATGTTATTCCCGCCGGAGCTACTGGTCGGCGACCAGTCATCCACCATAATACCCATTCTGAGAGTTCCCTGCGAATAACTCTCGATGTGAAGCTAACTCTCACCTTGGTATTCTCACCACATTTTCCCTCGGGCCCCGGCGTGTCGGAATCAGACCTCTAGACTGGTCGAGTGACTTCGCTTGAGCAGCCCGATTCCCGGCCCCGCTTTGCAGCACGGCTGGAGGACTGGCTGCACGTTCGTCGCGCTCGTCGCGCGATTTCTCGTGGAAAGTCGCCCTCGGTTATCCCCTATATTGGCTACGGCTCGACAGAGTGGGTACGAATCCTCGGCCGAGTGCTGTACTTGAGGCCCGAATCTCGAGAACACACACGATTTCGGCCAGACGTCGCCGCGGTCTCGCGGGTGCGTGGCTGGCGGACGTTCACGAGCCTGTCTGTGCCACACCAACCCGTGCGTGTGCTGATCGACGATGAACCAGTGGCAGAGGTCTTCGCGGATCGAGGCGGCGTGATCGACGCCAATGTGCCAGTCTCCCTCTCCCCCGGCTGGCACACGGTGACGCTGCAAGCCGGGAGCAGCGAAGCAGCCGCGGCGCCGGTCAAGATTATCGACCCTCGCGCCAGCATCGGCGTCGTCTCCGACGTCGACGACACCATTCTTACGACCGCGCTTCCGAAGCCCTTTGTCGCCGCCTGGAATAGTTTTGTGCTCGATGAGCATGCGCGCTCGGCAACTCCGGGGATGGCGGTGCTGCTCGATCATCTCGTCGCCGCGCACCGGGGATCCCCAGTGATCTACCTTTCCACCGGCGCCTGGAACGCTGCGCCCGCGCTCAGCCGTTTTCTCGCCCGGAACCTGTATCCGATGGGACCGCTCCTCCTGACCGACTGGGGCCCGACTCACGACCGGTGGTTTCGAAGTGGTCGCGAACATAAACAGCGGGAACTGAAGCGTCTCGCAGCCGAATTTCCTGGCGTGCGGTGGGTACTGTTTGGCGACGATGGCCAGCACGACGAGGCGCTGTATCACGAGTTTGCAACCGCACACCCCGAGAACGTTGCCGCCGTGGCAATTCGGCAGCTTTCCATTGGTGAAGCCGTGCTCGCGGGCGGGCGCTCGAAAGCGCGCCTGCATCGCAGTACGAGCGGGGTGCCCTGGGTGTACGGGCCAGATGGCGCTTCGCTGCGCGAGGAGCTCCTTAAACTGGGGCTACTGTGACGGCTCCGCCCACACGCCCGTGGCGGCGTATCGAGCGCCGACTCACGCACAGGTTTACGGTCTCCATGCGCCCCTCTCTGCTGCAGCTATTGAAAGGCGCCGCAGCAGCGATTTTGACCTGGTTCGTATGCCTTTTGCTCTTCCCCGAACAGCTTCCCATTTTCGGGGCGATCGCCGCTCTGATCGTGGTGCAAGACAGCATCGATCAGTCTTTGACCCGCGGAATCGAGCGTGTTGTCGGAGTGCTTCTGGGCGTATCCGTTGCGCTCGGGGCGGGAGTCATCTTCGGCCCGCAGTCGTGGCTGTTCATCGCGGCCATCATCGTGTCAATGGGCGTCGGCTGGGTGCTTCGGATGACCCCGACCTCAACGAATCAGGTCGCGATCAGCGCGCTCTTGATGATCGCCCTCGGCGGTCTGCAGCTCGGGTACGGGTTTGAGCGCCTCATCGAGACGGCCATTGGCGCAGCGATCGGCGTCACCCTCAACGCCCTCGTCATCGCCCCAATTCGAACCTCCTCGGTCCACGCTGCAATCAAGAGCCTCGCGGAACACTCTGCCCGTGTATTGCGGCAAATCGCTGACAGTCTCGCGGAACCCCGGGATACCGAGTGGCTCACCGCAATGCACGCTGAAGCGCGGAAGCTGCAGGCGGAACGCGAGCGCGTTCACGGGCTACTGCGCCAGGCGCGCGAGAGTCTGCGACTGAATCCGCGTAGCAATCGCCACAAACAAGGCCTTGCTGCGGATGATGAGCTCTTCCAACGGCTGCAACCAATCGTGACCCAGGTGATTGGAATGTCCCGCGCCGTTTACGATCTCTATCAGGCCGACCTCACTACAGATCCGGCCGTGATCGGCATGGTGGAAGAGATGCGTCGCGCCGCTCATGATCTGGAGCGGTTGGCGGGCGCCGGTTCCGCGGAGGTGTCTCACGCGGAACCGGCGGCACTAACAACGCCGTACACGATTCTTCGACCACACCCAGAACACTGGGTGCTGATCGGATCCTTGATGGAGGATCTGCGCCGCGTGCGCGGTCGCATTACGGGCGAGCTCGATTAGACAGGGCGCACCCTACTCCTGGAGCGCCGCCTGTGCCCACCCGTCATCCTGCGCGACGGAGGAGTCGCAGGATCTAGACCTGGAGCGCCGCCTGCACATCGATATTGATGGTGACATCAGATCCGAGCAGAAGGCCCCCCTTTTCGAGCGGGGCATTCCAGCTCAGTCCGAAGTCTTCACGCTTGACCACAGTAGTGGCGGTGAACCCCGCCTTGTAGTTGCCGTAGGGATCCTCACCGAACCCACCAAACTCCAAGGTAAACGTCACCGGCTTCGTCACTCCACGCATCGTCAGCTCTCCATCAACGAAGAAGTCGCCGCCCTCCGCGCGAACACCGGTGGATGAGAAAGTCAGCTTCGGGTGTTCCTCCGCTGCGAAGAAATCCCCGGTGCGCAGGTGTGCATCGCGGTTCTTCTCGTTGGTGTTTACTGAGGCGACGTCCACGGACGCCACCACCGACGACTCAAGCGGGTTCTCGGCCGTCACAAAAGTGGCGTCGAAGCTTTCAAACTTCCCCTTCACCTTGCTGATGGCGAGGTGACGGACCGAGAACCCAACTTCGGAGTGGGTGGGATCAATCGTCCAGGTGCCCACGCGGTAGCCGGGGATCTGCTCGGTCGTAATAGTCATTGGTGTCCCTTTCAGTCATGTTGCGGTACATCAGAGGACAACTTTTACATGCGTGCGAATATTCCCGGCCCGTAGAAATTTTTCTACGAGAGCCTACTTCTCCGCCGCATCGCGAGCACCATACCGACTCCACCGAGTGCGATTGCCGCAACCGACAGTGCCCACTCGGCCTGCGATGCTCCGGTGCGCGGGAGGGTGCCGCCCGGATTATCGGGTACCGTCGGCTTCTCGCCGCCCGGGTTTGTATTGGGCGGGTTTGTATTGGGTGGGTTCGTCTTGGGCGGCGGCGTACTCGCGGGTTCCGCGATCACGACGGTGACCTCGTGCGTTGCGATCGGATCCACACCGTTCTCGGCCTGCACGGTAAACGTGAACGTGCCAGCAAGGGTCGGGACCCCTGACAGCGTCCCCGTCGCACTCAGCTCGAGGCCCCGCGGTAAGATCTGCGCGTTCAGTGACACCGTCGGATCGGGATCACCGCTCACAATAAAGTCAAACGTGTACGGCGTTCCCACCACGCCATTCGGCGGGGTCCCCGTGATGGTTGGCGGAGCGGGGGCCGTCTGAGGATCAACGACATTTCGCACGAGGGTTCCGCTGAATTCAAATCGCATCAGCTGATCGGTAACATTCCACGTCGTGGTAACTCCCGTCGCCACATCCGGATAGAGCTGCTGTGCACACCCAGCCTCAACGCAGTAATCCGCCGTCGGAACGACCTCACCCTCGGTGTCGCGCAGCGGATTCGCTACGGCAACGTCCACGACAGCGTCCGGTGCGGTGACGACCTGATCTTCCAAGGTCGCCCACTCTGGCCCTAAGCCCGCGAGTGGGGATACATCGGCGATTTGATTTGCCCGAAGAAGCACAACCGAGAGGCGGTTCTTCCCCTGCAGCGGCGACACGTCAGTCACCCGGTTCTCTTCGAGGTTGAGGGATGACAGGTAGCTCATTCCCGAGAGAGCCGACAGGTTCCCCACCTGGTTTTGGCGCAAATCCAAGTAGTTAACGTCAAGCAGTGCCGCCAGCGGCGTGAGATCCGAGATGTGATTCTCGGCAAGCGCGAGGGAGCGCATCTGCGTGAGCCCCGCAAGCGACCCCAGCTCGCTGACCTCGTTGGCCGTCAGGTCAAGGTGTTCGAGCGCAGCAAGGTCCGCTAGCGGTCGCAAATCAGCGACCCTGTTGAGCTTGCCATAGATGGCCTCGAGCTGTGAAAGCCCCCTCAGCGGTTCCAGGCTCGCGATCTGATTACCCGTTACATCAAGCGTACGGAGCGAGGTGAGGCCCGCAATTGGTCCCAGATCCGAGATCTCATTATCAGCCAGTTCAAGATACTGCAGAGATGTCGCGTACTCAAGCCCATCGAGATCGGTGATCCCGCTATACCCGCAGAAGAGGTTGGCCACGTCCGCGAGTTCCGCTTCGGTGACCGTCGCTGAGGTGTCATAGTGCAAGGCAAAGGCCACGCACTCCTGCAGTTTACGGTCAGCGAAGACGACCGTATCGTCTGGAGCGCCGTGGGCGATGCTACCTCCAGCAAACACACTCCCGAGCACCAAGAGCGCCACCGCCCCGACTCCAATGATTTCAGACGCCTTTCGACGTATGCCAATATGTTCGCGCACCGGTTTCCCCTTTGTTCGCGCAGCAAATGAACTGTTGTGATTGCGCACTCCAACACTGGATCTTTCACAGTCAACAACAGGTGTAGCTCCCCAGAAATACACCGTCACTATACACACATTCAATGAGGAAGCTATCAGGTTCACAACAGGATGCCCTGATCAGTCTTCTGCGATGGTCACTAGCGAGGTCGACGTTTTGCGCTCTCCCGTGCGCGCTGCACCGTGAGGTCGTCACCCGCTGCAGGCTCAAAAGAGCCGTACCGCCGTCGAGCCGCCTCGGCGATCAAAAAGTCACTGATGGCGGGGTTCTTGGGCAATAACGAGCCGTGCAGATAGGTCCCGATCACGTTGTTGGTACGAGCGCCCTCCACCCCGTCGCGAGGGTTATTGCCGGCACCCTGAAGCACTTTACCGAGGGGCTTGGATCCCGGTCCCACCGTGGTGTCCCCACTGTGATTCTCGTAGCCGATGATCTCGCCAAACTCGTCCGAGCTGAGCACGATGTTACCGATCATCCGCTCCTCGCCGCCCCGGGTCTCAACGTCGAGCACACCGATGCCAGTGAGTTCTTCGCCGGTGTGCGTAAGGAAACGATGGCCAAAGAGCTGGTAGAGCCCGCACACCATCAGCATCGGCACGCCGTCAGAGGCGAGATCTCGCATCGTGTTTCCGCGCGCGACGAGGTCAACGGCAACCCTCCCCTGACCGGAGTCCTGTCCGCCGCCGCCCAGCACGATGTCGATCTGCGCCGGCAGCGGGTCTCCCGGGTTCACCTCGACGACGCGCGGCGCGAAGCCGTGCGCACGCGCGCGTCGTGATAGCGAGAGGACGTTCCCACGGTCGCCATAGATGTTCATGTCGCGCGGATAGAGCGAGACGATCACCAATTCATTGACGTCACTCACCAGATATCCTCCACATCGGTCAGTTCCGCAAGTGTTTTCCGGAGGGCGAGCATCGCCGTGTAGGTGCAGTAGATGCGGCGCGGCTGGTCAGGGGTCGCGTCTCGGAAACGTTGCAGCGCGCGCGTCAGGTCTTCTTCCACGCCACCCACCACAACGTCATCGTGCTCAAGGCGCAGCGCCATGTCCCACGCTCTGCTGCCGCTCACCGTCGCAACTCCGCCAGCGGCGAGTGACCCAAACTCGACGTCCCACAGCCACGACATATCGCGACCGTCGGCGTATTGATCGTTAATCGCAATCATCACTCCCACGCCCACGGGGTCAAAGGAGGCCAAGCCGAGTCGGAAGCCTGCTGGGTTCTTCACGAGCACCAGATCCAGCGGCTGACCGTCGAGGATGAGTTGCTCACCGCGTCCGAATGCCGGGCGCACCTCGGCAAGGGCCGCGATCAGATCCTCGGGAGTCTCCTGTGCACGATATTTTGCCGGGTGCCCATGAAGCTCAGAAGCCTGCATCACCATCCGCACGGTGGACAGCGCCGCCGCCGCGTTGAAGGTGTTGTAGAGGCCCTCGAGCTTCAGCTTCGTGCGGAAGTCTTCGCCGTCGATCCGGAACACGGCCTCGTGATCGCCCAGCTCGACGAGCGTGACGTCGGCGTCGGGCCGCTCCGCGGCCGCCGAAAGGCTCGCATCGGTCGACGATCCGGCGTGGAAATCGTCATCACTCGGGAAGGTCGAGAGCAGCGCGTTCGACAGGCCGAATTCGCGGACTTCTGGTGCGGATCCCGCCCGCGCTCGCGTCTGCTCACCGATCGCCGCCACGAGGCGATCCTCACGGTTCACGACGAGCCCCTCGGTCGTCGCGTCGGCGATGCGCTGTAGCAGCTTGGCGGTGGTATCGATCTCGCCGAAGCGGTCGAGCTGATCCCGCAACACGTTGAGGAGCAGCGTGAAGCGCGGCTTCACTCGCTCGATGAAATACATGGCGTGAGCCTCATCGAGTTCGAGTACCGCCACATCCGCGTCGAGCTTGCCACTCAGGCTGCACTCCTGCACCGCCGCAGCGATGACACCGCGAGAAAAATTGGAGCCGGTGCGGTTCGTAAAGACCCGCAGGCCGCGCGCCTCCAGCATCTCCACGATCATCTTC
Organism: Leucobacter insecticola; assembly: GCF_011382965.1. NCBI lineage: Bacteria > Bacillati > Actinomycetota > Actinomycetes > Micrococcales > Microbacteriaceae > Leucobacter > Leucobacter insecticola. Next base: position 2,164,557 of record NZ_CP049934.1, read on the forward strand.
GTTGTCGTCGTTTTGCCGTTTGTACCGCTCACCGCGACAACCCCGTAGGGCAGCCTCCCGAGCACTCTGGGTAGGAACCCGGGATCCAGTCGCTCGATCACGAGGCCGGGAAGCGCAGATCCGCCACCGCGCAGCCGCGCGAGCTGCCGCACCGATTTACCGATAACGGCCGAGAAGAAATCACGCATGTATCAAGCCTAGTGTTCAGTGCCGCAGGAGTCCGAGTGAGGGCACACTGTTAGTCCGCGGCGTGGCGGCCGCGGGGCGCATCGTCGAGTTCGCGCGGGAGCAGTTCTGGGCGCACACGACGGGTCCGCTCGATGCTCGCCTCGCGCCGCCACTGCGCGATTGCTGCGTGGTTGCCGCCGAGAAGCACCGGAGGCACCTCGCGTTCGCGCCACACCGCGGGCTTCGTGTAGCTCGGGTACTCGAGGAGTCCGTCTTCCTCGTGAGATTCCTCGACGAGACTTTCGGGGTTGCCGACGACGCCCGGGATCAGGCGTCCGATCGCTTCAATCATCGCGATCGAGGCGACCTCTCCCCCGTTCAGCACGTAGTCACCGATGCTGACGAGCTTCACTCGGCCACGCTCCGCGTACTCGTCAAAGACTCGCTGGTCTATGCCCTCGTAGCGACCGCAGCCGAACACCAGATGCTGCTCCTGGGCGAGTTCACGGGCCATCGGCTGCGTGAAGACCTCTCCCGCGGGCGAGGGGAAAATGATCAGTGGCTGCGTGTCGGGCGTGTCTGTCAGGATCCCGTCGAGCGCTTCACCCCACGGCTCCGGCTTCATGACCATCCCCGCGCCACCGCCGGCGGGGGTGTCGTCAACGGTGCGGTGTTTGTCCCTGGCGAAGTCCCGAAGATCGTGCACCCGCACGTCAAGCAATCCCCGACTCTTCGCCTTGCCGAGCAGCGAAAGCTCAAGGGAGTCAAAGTACCCGGGAAAGATCGTAACGACGTCGATTCTCACGCGTCAGGCTCGGGATCTGTATCAGGGATCTCCTCAAAGAGGCCAGTCGGAGGGGTGACGTGCACGAGCCCAGCCTCGAGGTCGATGCGTGGGACGATTGCCTCAACAAACGGAACGAGAACGGGACCGCGATCGGTTGTTACCGTCAGCAGATCCTGTGCGGGGAAATGCTGCACCTCTGCGACCGTACCCACTTTCACACCATCGCGCATCACCGCGAGACCCACGAGCTGATGGTCGTACCAGGCGTTGTCTTCAGTCCCCTCGGCGACCGTGGCCTCGTCGATCCAGAGGATCGCACGAACGATACTTTCGGCCGCCGTCCGGTCCTGCACTTCTTCGAAGAAGCCGACCGGTGATGCGTTGAACCAGCGAAGTTCGCGCAGGGTGATCGTGCGGCCAAACCACATCGAGTCCTCGGGGACTTGGAGGTGGAAGACCGCGCCGGGAACAAACCGCAGCTCTGGATTATCGGTGAAAAGCTCGAGCTTCAGACCGCCCTTGAGGCCGTGCGGTTTGGAGAGTCGTCCTACACGCAGGCTCCCCGGTCCAGAGTTGGGACGGGGAGCCTGCACGCGCTTGGGAGCGTCAGCCATTAGGCCTCGTTCTCCGAGGGCGCGGAAGAATCTGACGGAGCCTCCGAGCCATCTACCGGCTCCGAGTCGGCAACGTCGGTGTCGACGACGTCAACTCGAACACGCTCACCGATAGCGAGCGAGGAGATGACCGTGCGGAGCGACTGCGCGGTGCGCCCACCTCGACCGATGACGCGGCCAAGATCTGCCGGGTGCACGCGAACCTCAAGCACCTCACCTCGACCGGAGTCACGTGAGGACACGCGTACCCGGTCGGGGTGCTCGACAATTCCCGAGACGAGGTGTTCGAGCGCCTCTGCGAGCGCCTGATCTGCCAAGGTAATTAGGCCTCGGTGGTCTCAGCTGCGGCTTCCTCAGCCGGAGCCTCTTCAGCGGGAGCCTCTGCAGGGGCTTCATCAGCTGCAGCTTCAGCAGCGGGGGCCTCAGCGGGCTTCTCTGCCTTCGGGCGAAGAACCGGCTTCTTCTTTGCATCGGCTTCAAAAACGGCCTTGGGCTCGGGAGCGAGCACGCGCGACTCGGTCTCGCCCTCACCCTTAAACTTGCCCCAGTCGCCGGTCAGCTTCAGCAGAGCAGCAACCTGCTCGGTCGGCTGAGCGCCCACCTTGAGCCAGTACTGCGCACGATCCGAATCAACCTCGATGAACGACGGGTTCACCATCGGGTTGTACTTGCCGATCTCCTCGATCACGCGACCGTCGCGCTTGGTGCGCGAGTCTGCCACGACGATGCGGTAGTAGGGGGCGCGGATCTTGCCGAGACGCTTGAGGCGAATCTTTACAGCCATGAATGACTCCTTGGGATAAACGATTACGACGCCGCACCCAGCGGGAACGGAAGCCTAGACGCGCAGTTCGCGCGAACTTGTCAAGTTTGCCACATCAGCCCAAGAAATGCAATTTATTCCAGGATCAGGGGTTTTAGTCGAAGACGTCACGCGCCCACAGCGCTAGCGCAGCCCTTTGCCCAGCATCTGCTGGATCTTGGCAAGCTCATCTTCGCTCGGCGCAGCACCCGCACCACCACCGAGGCCGAAGCCAGAACCGCCGCCGACCGGTGCAGCGGGCCTACCAGCGGCCTCGGCTGCGCGCTTTGCAGGATTGCCTGAGCGCTTTGCGCCCTTGCCCTTTGCTTGCTGCTTCTTCTTGCCGCCGTGTCCCCCCATGCCGGGCATCGGCCCCATACCGGGGATCTGTGGCACCCCACCGCGGGCAACGGTGCGCATCATCTTGGCGGCCTGCTCGAAACGCTGCACGAGCGCGTTCACATCGGTCACGGTCATGCCCGAACCCTTGGCGACCCTGAGCCTGCGAGAGCCATTCAGAATCTTTGGATTCTGCCGCTCTTCCTTGGTCATCGACTGGATGATGGCCTCGGTACGCACAATTTCACGCTCGTCGAAGTTCTCGAGCTGATCCTTCATCTTGCCCATGCCCGGGAGCATGCCCATCATCTTCTTGATGGAGCCGGCGCCGCGCAGCTGCTGCATCTGGCCAAGGAAATCGTCGAGGGTGAACTGATCCTTCGCGATCTTCTCGGCGACCTTGCGCGCTTCCTCTTCGTCGAAGCTCTGCTGCGCCTGCTCGATGAGGGTGAGAATGTCACCGAGATCCAGGATCCGGCTCGCCATGCGGTCAGGATGGAACGGCTCAAAATCGCCGAGACCCTCACCCGTTGAGGCGAACAGGATCGGCCGCCCGGTGAGACTGCGGATCGAGAGCGCCGCACCACCGCGGGCGTCGCCGTCAAGCTTGGTGAGCACCACGCCGGTGAAGTCGACGCCCTCTTGGAAGGCCTTCGCGGTGGTCACCGCATCTTGACCGATCATGGCGTCGATCACAAACAACACTTCATCAGGATCGATGGCCTTGCGAATGTCGGAAGCCTGCTTCATGAGTTCTGCATCAACACCGAGCCGACCGGCGGTATCGACGATGACAAAGTCGTGCTGCTTGCTCTTCGCTTCGGCGATACCCTTCTTGGCAACCTTCACCGGATCCCCGACGCCGTTGCCGGGTTCGGGCGCAAAGATCGCAACACCCGCCTGCTCGGCGACGACGCCCAGCTGCGTCACCGCGTTCGGACGCTGCAGGTCACACGCGACCAGCAGAGGCGTGTGCCCTGCTCGCGCAGCCACTTCGCGAGCTTGCCGGCGAGCGTGGTCTTACCAGCACCCTGGAGGCCCGCGAGCATGATGATCGTGGGCGGGTTCTTGGCGAACTGCAGTCGCCGCTGCTCGCCGCCGAGGATCTCAACGAGTTCCTCGTTCACGATCTGCACGACCTGCTGCGCAGGATTCAGCGCTTTGTTGACCTCGTCTCCGAGCGCCCGCTCGCGGACCTTGCCGGTGAAGTCCTTGACAACATCGAGGGCGACGTCGGCCTCAAGGAGCGCACGTCGAATCTCGCGCACTGTGCTGTCGACGTCCGCGGCCGACAGCTTCCCTTTTGCGCGAAGGTTCTTGAAGGTGTCGGTGAGCCGCGAAGACAGATTTCCGAAAGTAGCCATAGCGGGAACAGTCTACCCGGCTCACCGCCCGATCAGTTGTACTCGTAGAAGCCGCGTCCCGATCCCTTGCCCAACCAACCCTTGTCGATGTACTCGGTCTTAATGTACTCGGCGAACTTCCGGGACTCCGGATCGGCACTGTCCTTGTTCAGGTTGTAGGGCGTCATCATGCCGATAACATCGTAGATCTCGAACGGTCCAGTTGGCGCACCCGTCGCGATCTTCCAGGTCTTGTCAATGTCCTCGGGAGACGCCACCCCGCGCACCAACAGGGTGCCTGCGGCAGACAGGAACGGCACCAGCAGTGAGTTCAGCAGATATCCCGGCTGCTCCTTGTGGATCCGGATCGGAACCATCCCGATTTCTTCGGCGAACTGCGCAACCGCCTCAAAGACTGCCGGATCAGTGCCGGGGTGTCCCATCACCTCGCCCGTGTTCTTCGACCACACCTCGTTGGCAAAATGCAGCGCGAGGAACTTTTCGGGACGGCCCGTGAACGGCGCGATGTCGCTCGGCATCAGCGTCGAAGAGTTGGTGCAAAAGATCGTTTTCTCCGGAGCGAGATTGCCGACCTTCTCCCAGGTCTGCTGCTTGATGTCAAGCCGTTCAGGCACGGCTTCTATGATGATGTCCGCGTCACCCACGGCGTCGGCAAGATCGGAGGTCGCGCGGATCCGCCCACGGCGGCATCGAGCTTTTCTGGGGTCGCATCGGGCAGGTCCCGCAGGTAGAGCGGTTTCAAGTATTCCCATCGCTCCGGCAATTTGGCGAGAATCTCGTCACTGATGTCATACGCAACGACCGTTTTACCCTCGTACGCCGACTGGAAAATGATCTGAGAACCGAGTACGCCTGTTCCGAGCACCGTGAGGTTTTGCATGTTGCGCCTTTCTCGAGTGTGACTTCTTCCAGCTCCGGTCTACTCCCCGAGTTTGGGAGTCACTCTCAGCTTCGCGAAAGCATTCCCGACGCGTCTACTCACCCGAGCATCTCGGCCCGCGCACCCGCGCGGTGCAGTAGCCCCAGGATCCACCCCACGCACCCTCGCCTCCCACGCCCTCACCCCCACGCGCCCGACGCCCCGACGAACCCCTAGCGTGTGCGCAAGTTGTTGTTGTGCGGGCCGATAACAACAAGCGGCGCACACAGTGGGCCCTGGCGACAGGACGAAGCCGGATCAGCCGACGAGCTGCTGCGCGAAGACGTGCGGGGTGAAGCCGGTGAGATCCCCGATGCCCTCGCCCTGACCGACCAGCTTGATCGGCAGCCCAGTCTTCTCCTGTACCGCGAGCACAAACCCGCCCTTGGCTGAACCGTCAAGCTTCGTGAGCACCAGGCCGGTCACTCCGGCATGCTCGATGAAGGCCTCCGCCTGCGCAAGTCCGTTCTGGCCGGTGGTCGCATCGAGCACCAGGAGCACCTCGGCGACGGGTGCCTGCTTCTCGATAACGCGGCGGACCTTACCGAGCTCATCCATCAGCCCGCCCTTGGTCTGCAGCCGTCCCGCCGTGTCAATGATCACGACCTCGTATGACTCATCGACCGCCCGCTGCACGGTCTGGAACGCCACTGATGCGGGATCCTGTCCCTGCTGTTGCGGACGCACGATCTCGACTCCGGCGCGCTCGGTCCAGGTGGTCAACTGCTCCACTGCCGCTGCACGGAAGGTGTCAGCGGCGCCCACCAGGATCCGCTTGTCGAAAGACTTCAGGTAGTTCGCAAACTTGCCGATCGTCGTTGTCTTGCCGACGCCGTTCACACCGACCACAAGAATCACGGCGGGCCGCTCCGACAGCAGCAGCGTCGGATCGTAGGCCGCGAGCCGCTCTTCGATCGCGTCGCGCAGCATCCGCTTCATCTCTTTGACCTCGGTGACGCGGTGCTTAGTGATGTCCGCACGCAACTGATCCAGGATCGACTCGGTCACGTCCGGGCCAAAGTCTGCGGTAATCAGCGCGGTCTCGAGATCGTCCCACGTGTCGTCGGTGATCTGCTCAGCTCCACTGAAGATGCCACGAAACGCATTTGAGAAGGACCACGAACGCTCTGCCATGCATCGATCCTACCGTCGGCACGCTTCGCGCAGGGGACCTAGGGCGTGGACCACATCTCAAAACCGAGTTTCACCACGAGTGCCGCGACGACGATCAGGAAGAACACGCGCACAAACTTGGCGCCGCGTTTGATTGCCATGCGGGATCCCAGCAGGCTCCCCGCGATATTCGCCGCTCCCATGACCAGCCCGAGGGGCCACAGGACCGCGCCCAGGGGGATGAACAGGAGCAGCGCGCCCAGGTTCGTCGCAAAGTTCACCATTTTTGCTTGGGCGCTCGCCATGAGAAAGTCGTAGCCGAGCAGCCCCACCAACGCGATCACAAGGAAAGCGCCGGTACCCGGGCCGATCAGACCGTCGTAAAAGCCGATCCCCATGCCCGCAGCGAAGGCCAGCGCGATGTGCTTGGCACCGCCGTGTCTCAGCCTGGTCACGGCTCCCAGAGCAGGCTTGAAGATTGTGAAGAGAGCCACAGCGATAAGTGCCACCATGATGATGGGTGCAAACACCGCGGCGGGCAGAAGCGCAGCGAACGAGGCCCCGCCCACGGCCGCGAGCAACGCGATCCCCGCCATCGGCAACACCGTACGCAGGCTCGGCCGCACCGCCCGATAGTAGCTCATGCTGCTCGTCGCGGTGCCAAACACCGAGGCGAGCTTGTTTGTGGCGAGCGCTTGCAGTGGGGTCATTTCGGGGACAAGCAGCAGCGCGGGCAACTGCAGTAGCCCCCCGCCACCGACCACTGCATCGATCCATCCGGCCGCAAACGCTGCCAAAAGGAGAAGCAGGATGCCGCCCCACCCGAGCCCCTCAGGAACGAGCATGAAGGACGTGACGAACTGGCTCAATCAATTCACCTTTCCGCAAGGAATGCGGGCTCAGCGATCAGAATATGTCGTCCACTATTCTCGACCCTGCACAGAAATAACCTCGGTTACGGTTCCTTCGGGATGCAAGCGCGGATCCCCCGGTTCAACCGGTGCAGGACCTGTGTTGGCGGCATCGTCACCGCGCCCGCCGTGTGCCCGCGGGTTGCGGTGCAGTCGCTGCTCAAGCAGACGAGCGATGCCCGACAAGATTAGGCACATCACTATGTAGATGCCACCGATAACGAACGCGGACTGCAAAATCGGCTGCTGGAACTGCGCATTGCTACTGAGTTGCTTCGCCAAATACAGCAGCTCAGGGTAGGTGATGATGAAGCCAAGGGCCGTGTCCTTCATCGTGACAACGAGCTGAGCGATGATCACTGGGAGCATCACACGCACGGCTTGCGGAAGCAAAATCAGACGCATAACTCCGCTCTTACGCAATCCAATCGCATACCCGGCTTCCTTTTGGCCACGCGGCAGCGATTCGATACCCGCACGCAACGCCTCGGCAAGCACCGAACCGTTGTACACAACAAGCGCAATGACCACTGCCCAGTACGGATCCATTCGCATCCCGACCGAGGGGAGGCCGTAGTAGAGCAGCATCATCATTACCAGCACGGGAACGGCCCGGAAGAGCTCAGTCACCGCTGTGGTCGGTACGCGAACCCAGGCGTGATCGGAGAGCCTCCCGATCGCCAGCGCAAACCCAGCAACCAAGCTGAGTATCGCGGCAAGGCCAAAGGCGGCGAGGGTCTTTCCGAGTGCTGCAAAGATTTGTGACCACACCGTTGCGTAGGTAAACAGACCCCACTTCGTCGGCGAAAACTGCCCTGAGAGCGCAAAACGATACCCAAGGAAGCCGATGATCGCAGCAACCACTACGATTGTCGCGACCGCAAGCACACGGTTTCTGAGGATCGCTTTGGGGCCCGGCACATCGTACAAGACTGAAGTACTCATCGCACGATCCTCCACTTCTTCTCGAGTCGGTGTTGCAACGCGCTGAGCAGCAACACCAGCACGACGAATACGAGCGCGACGCACAACAAGACTTCCATCGGGCTACCGGGGCGATCTCCCGAGTCGTTAATGGTGGCGCGCAGTGCAGCGAGCTCTGAAACAGAGAAGCCCGCGGCGATGGTGGTGTTCTTCAGAAGCGCGATAAATACGCTCATCATGGGCGGCACTACCGAGCGGAAGGCCTGCGGCAAAACCACAAGGCTCATGACCTGCCCGAACGGCAACCCGATCGCTCGGGCTGCTTCGGCCTGACCAACCGGCACGGTGTTGATCCCCGCCCGCAGGACCTCTGCCACATACGTTGCAGTGTAGATACCGATGGCGATGATCCCGAGCACCAGCGAGCTCAACCGCGGGAGACCGAGCGCGGGGTATCCCAGAACGAAAAAGAAGAAGACGAGGGTGAGCGGGGTATTACGAATGATATTCACATACGCCGTACCGACCCCCCTCGCGATGGGCACCGGCGACACACGCATGGCACCCACGACTATTCCGAGGATCAGAGCGATAGCTCCACCACCCGCAAAGACGATCAGGGTGTTCTTGATCGCGGTCCCCCAGAGATCCAGGTTTCCGAAGATGACGTCCATTCCTCTACCTTCTATGGTGATGGGGTTTGGGGGCGGCTACACCGCCCCAAACCCAGGGATTTAGTAGGCGTCAACCTTGGGCTGGTCAACGGTGATGCCAGAGTTGCCCAAATCCTTCTCGAAGATCTTCTTCCAAATATCGCCGCCGTCAGTCAAGAGTTCGTTGATGTGTGAGCGGAGTGCATCGTCACCCTTCGGAAGGCCGATACCGTACTGTTCTTCCGTGAGCAGCGGGCCTGTTGTGACCATCAGCTTCTCGGGATCCTGAGCAGCATAGCCGATGAGAATCGCCTGGTCTGTGGTCACCGCATCGACCTGGCCATTCTTGAGACTATCGACGCAGGCGGAGTACAGGTCGAACTCCTCCGTTTTAATTCCGGGGAAATTCGTCTTGATGTTCTGGATCGGGGTCGACCCGGTCGCGGAGCATACTTTTTTACCCTCAAGCTCGTCGAGCGACTGGTAGTCCTGATCGCCCTTCTTCACAAGAAGACCCTGACCCGTAACGAAGTAGGGGCCAGCGAAATCAATCTCTTTCTTGCGCTTGTCATTGATCGAGTATGTGCCGACGTAGTAATCAACGTCACCGTTGACGATGGCCTGCTCACGGTTTGCCGAAGCAATGGCCTTGTACTCGATCTGGTCTTCCTTGAAACCGAGCGAAGCTGCGATCCAGCGGGCAACGTCAACATCGAATCCGCTGCGCTCCTGCGTGACGTTGTCGTAGTAGCCGAGATTCGGCTGATCTTCTTTGACTCCGATGACGACCTTGTCGCGCTTCTGCATCGCGTCAAAGGTCGGGCTCCCCTCGAGCGTCACATTCTCGGCGACAGTCCAGGGCATGTCGACAGTCGCAGAGTTGCCGCCACCATTGGCGTCGGTCGGGCCGCCGTCGGCGCAGCCGCTCAGGGCGAGCGCGGCCACACTCATGAGGCCGATCGTTGCGAAAGCTTTCTTGAACCGCATAAGCGTTTCCCTTCGGTTGGTTTGCGGGTCCCCAAAGAGGGGTGACCCAGGGGTGATCTAGTGGGTGATGAGTTTTGAGAGAAAATCGCGAGCGCGATCAGTCTGGGGATCATTGAAGAATTGCTCGGGTGTTCCGGTCTCCAGAATCTGCCCGTCCGCCATGAACACCACGCGGTCGGCTGCTCTGCGCGCGAACCCCATCTCGTGGGTTACGACGACCATGGTCATGCCGTCTTTGGCGAGGCCGATCATCACATCAAGCACCTCGTTGATCATCTCAGGGTCGAGTGCGCTTGTCGGCTCATCAAACAGCATGACCTTCGGCTGCATGGCCAGGGCGCGAGCAATCGCAACGCGCTGCTGCTGTCCGCCAGACAATTGTGCTGGGAGTTTCTCCGCCTGTTTCTCAACGCCAACGCGGGCGAGGATCTTCATCGCCTCCCTCTCCGCGTCTCCTTTTGAATGGCCGAGCACCTTAATGGGCCCCAGGGTCACGTTCTCCAGAATGGTGAGGTGCGCAAAGAGGTTGAAGGACTGGAACACCATACCGACCTCGGCACGAAGATGCGCGAGTCTCTTGCCTTCTGCGGGAAGTTCGGTTCCGTCAATTCGGATCGATCCGCTCGTGATGGTCTCGAGGCGGTTAATGGATCGGCACAGCGTCGATTTTCCGGAGCCGGAAGGACCGATCACAACCACGACCTCACCCTTCGCGACTGAAAGGTTCACATCGGTCAGCGCTTGGAACTCGCCGTAGTGCTTCTGCACGTTTTCAACGACGACCAGCGGATCGCTCGTACTCATCACTGTTCCACCTTTGGATCACGACCGCGAGCGCGTGCTGCGCTGCCTCGGCATACCGTCTACTCATTCGGCTGCTCGGGCGGCGATAGTTTTGCTCACCCTCGAACCGTTCGTGCCAAGGCTAACGAGCGAAAGAGACGAAGGCACGCGCCTTGAGCGTATCTTGAGGTTGGCGTTGATCTTTCTTGAGGTTCGTAGGATTCCCGATCAGGGATTATTTCTGTTCTGCACGTAGTACTTCTCAGCGCCCGGATGCAATGGAACGGGGGACGTAAAGATTGCTTGTCTCGGGTCGAGCAGCGCAACCGCTGGAACGGTGCGGGAAAGCTCTGCGCGCGATTCAAACAGCGCCTTGGTGACCTCGAACACGAGGTGCTCCGAAGCCTGAGTCGAGGTAACAAGGTAGTTCGGCACCATCATGGTTTCCACGGTCCCTGATGTGTCGTAGGCGCCCAGCGGCAAAGCAGACACCCGATACACCCCCGCACGCCCAAGGTCCATTCTTTCAACGGTTTCTGGGCCAATTGGGATCATGCGCAATGCGACTCGTTCTGAGAGTGATTCAATGCCAGGTGTGGGCACACCACCGACCCAAAAGAATGCGTCGATCTCGCCCCGTTCAAGCGCAGCAATCGAATCATCGATCCCGAGTTCTCGCCGGGTAAACGTGCCCTCTCGAACACCACCGGCCAAAAGTACTCGATCTGCGATCACCGTGACACCGGAGTGCTTCTCCCCTACTGAGACACGTAGACCTGGTAGATCCGAAAGCTGCCTGACCGCTGAAGAAGCGGGTACAACGAGCTGAACGTACTCGTCGTACACACGCGCAACGGCGGCAATGGGGATCTTGGCGTGAAAGGCACCGACTCCAGCAACCGCATCGGCCGCCGTGTCTGCCTGCGCAAAACCGAGCAGGGCATCGCCGCTGCCGACCCGCATCAGATTGTCTACGGATCCTCCGGTTTCTTCAGCGACGATGTCGAACCCGGCAACGCGAAGTTGCTCCGCGAACCCCGAACTGTACGCGTAGTAGATGCCAGTCGATGCACCACCGGCAATCACTTGCCGCCCTGCGCTGCTTGCCGCGCTGTCGCAGCCAGCGAGTGCAGCGACGGCGTAAACCGTCACCAACAGGCCCGCAAGAAGCCGTAGTCTCGTGCGCGGGCCGGCCCCAGAATTGCGCCATCGCTCACGCATGAGATCCATCCGCTTTCTCAGCTATGGGTCTTTGTTTTGAGTCATCGATTGGCAAGCACAGCGCCACCTGCAGCCCACCCCCCTGAGGAGACTCGAGCACGATCCTTCCTCCCAGCGTATCCATAAGGTCCGATGCGATCGCAAGACCCAAGCCAGTGCCCGCAACGTTCTGATCAAGCGAGCTGCGCCAAAAGCGGTCAGTAGCCAACTCGAGTTGCCGGGTATCGAGACCACGGCCGCGATCCCGAACCGTGATGACGTACTCGCTCTCGTGCTCGGTGACCGCCACCTCAACGCTGGTATCTGGAGGAGCAAACTTTAGGGCATTATCAATTATTGCATCGAGCGCGCTTTCCAGGCCGGTGCGATCAGTCACGCTCAACTTCGGGGACCCTTCGCTTGCAAGCACCATGACCTGCTGCTCCACCCCGCGGTCGCGCCAGGCCTCGACCCTCGCCACAATTATCTCCTGCAGGTCAACAGCCGCAAACGCCGAATCAGTCTTGCCGACCCGTGCCATGTTGAGCAGGGTGTCCAAGATCCGCGTCATGCGCCGTCCCTCTTCTCGAGTGCTCTCAACGGCTTCATCCCAGGACTCATCGAGACCGGTAGCCAAGAACTCGACCCGCAGCAGTAAGGCCCCAAGCGGGTTGCGCAACTCGTGCGAAGCGTTGAACACAAACTCTTGCTGCCGTGTCATGACGCGCTCAATTTCTTCGGCCATCTGGTTGAACATGCGAACCATGCGTTGCACCTCGGGCGGACCGGTATTGTCGGCAATTCTCGCCCCCATCTCGCCACTCTCAATAGCAGCCATGGCGGCATCAACACGATGTAGGGGGCGAAGCACCCAACTTGCAAGCCAGTACACAGTCCAGGTGAGAACCATAATCGCGATGACTCCGCCGAGAAAGAGCATGCTCCACTGCGTGAGAATAGCCCGCTGCGAGGATTCCAGGCTCGCAGATATCTGCACCGCGCCAATCACACTGTCGTCATCAAATACGGGTTCAACGATGACGGTCTCTGCCGCGTTCCAAGGTACTGATGGCTCGATCGGATCCGAACGTCGCCCCGAGAGCGCGAGCCCCACTTGTTCAGCGACGTCACTGCCCGCCTGCTGGGTAGATGTGCCGCTGAGTCTGCTGCTAGTCACGCTGCTGACCCAGGCAGTACCGGAGCGATCATAAACCGTGATCCGGGAGCCGTAGAGTGACGCATAGCGATCGAGCTCACTCTTGATGATGCTGGGGTCCTCGGCTTGCAGCGCCTGTCGCACCCCTGGCACAAAATAGCTGAGATCCCTCAGCAACTGGGTGGTGGCGTTTTGCTGATTGCTCCGGGCGGCGCTCCAACCGTAGGCCCCAGAAATCGCCAGCAACATCAGGACCACCGGGAGCAGGAAGACGACTATGATGCGTCTGCGCACCGTTGGCCCCCCAGCAATCGGTAGCCGACGCCGCGCACGGTCGCGACCATTTCGGGGCGGTTAAGCTTGCGTCGAAGCGAGGCAACGTGCACCTCAAGCGAGCGACTAAACCCGGCCCAGTCGGTCTTCCACACCTCGCGAATAATCCGGTCTCGCGGAATCGTGACCCCTGGGTATCGGGTAAGCACCGCGAGAATATCGAACTCCTTCGGAGTGAGGTCTGCCGAAAGACCGTCGACGGTAACCACCCGATTGGCCAGGTCTATGCTGACTCCGTCAATCTTGACAAGTGATTGTTCGCCGATCGGAATCGGCGCGGTACGAGTGCGCCGTGTAACCGCTTCAATACGAGCGATGAGCTCACGCACGTCATAGGGCTTCACGACGAAGTCGTCGGCTCCAGCTTGCAGGCCCCTAATCCTGGCCTCTACGTTACTGCGCGCAGTAGCGATGAGGATCGGCACACCGCTCACGCCGCGGATACGTCGACAGACATCAATGCCGTCTATGTCGGGGAGGCCAAGGTCAAGGATCACCGCCTCGGTCTCAGAGCTCACGGCTGCGACTGCCGAAGCACCGTCACCGACCTGACGAGTGGTGTAGCCTTCGCGTCGAAGGTAAGAACCAAGTGCGTCGGCGACACGAGAATCGTCTTCAACAATCAGAATTTGCATGACCCGCCCCAACCTTTCTCCCGCACTAAGAAACTATCGCACCCCACACAATCAAGAACGAGTCGCGGAGCCCCCAGGAATCCCGCGACTCGTTCGCTTGCCAGTAACCAGGCATCCAAGTGTTCACGCATACCGCTAGGTGCGAGCCATTGGCCCGATCCCTGACTCAGCGTGCTCGATCCGCTGCCCCACAACTGCAGAGATGCCGTCCTGCCGCATGGAAACGCCGTAAAGCGCATCCGCGATCTCCATGGTCCGCTTCTGGTGCGTAATGATGATCAGCTGCGAGTTCTCCCGCAGCCGCTCAAACACCTGGAGCAGCCGACCCAGGTTCGCATCGTCGAGCGCCGCTTCGACCTCGTCCACAATGTAAAACGGGCTCGGCCGCGCCTGGAAGATCGCCATCAGCCACGCCACGGCGGCAAGAGATCGCTCACCGCCCGAAAGCAGCGACAGCCGCTCCACCTTCTTGCCCGCGGGCTTCACCGCCATCTCGATGCCGGTGCTCAGCAGGTCTTCGGGGTTACTCAGTGCGATCTCGCCGGAACCGCCCGGGAACAGAATCGGGAAGACCTCGGCGAAGGCAGCTTTGGTGTCTTCGAACGCCGCCGCAAAGATGCCCTGCATCTTATCGTCGAGGTCGGCGATGATTGCAAGCAGATCGGTGCGCGTCTTCGCGAGATCCGAAAGCTGCTCCGTGAGAAACAAGTGACGCTGCTCAAGCGCAGCGAACTCCTCGAGTGCGAGCGGATTGATCCTGCCCAGCTCGCCAAGCTTCTTTTCGGCGCGGGCGAGGCGCCGTTCCTGCTCAGCGCGTACAAAGGGGATAGTCTCCTGGCCGCCCTGGCTTTCTGGCTCGGCTGCCCCCTTCTCCTGCGCGAGGAGTTCCGCTTCGAGCTCGGCTTCAAGCGCGTTTCTAGGTTCCGCATCGGTCGACTGTGGAGCAGGGGACTCAGTATCCCGGACCACCGGGATCGGCTGATCCGGGCCGTACTCAGCGATCAAGACGTCCTCGACCAAGCCGAGCTCGTTCCCGGAGCGCTCCAGCAGCGAGGAGAGCTGCAACTTCCGCTCGTAGCTTTTGAGCTCGGCGCCGTGCACCCGCTCGGTGAGCCCGTTCAACCGCTGCCTGAGCTCCGATTCTTCAGAGCGCAGCAGCGTCAGCTCCTGGCTGTGACGGGCACGCTCCTGTTCCGCGGCCTGCTGCGCCATCCGCGCCTCGACAAGCGAACGGTCGCAGGCGTCAAGGATCGCGGGTAGTAACCCGGATACTCGTTCGGCCTGCGCGACCTGGCGGGATCGCAACACGGCCCGGCGTGCCGCTTCCTCGGCCGCCTGACGCTCGGCTTCGAGCTGCTCGGCGAGGGTCTGGCCCTGCATCTTGCTGGCGCGGGCCCGCTCTCGGGCGGTCTCGAGCGCGAGCCGCTGTTCGACCTCATGGGCACGAGCCTCTTCAACTTCAGCGAACACCGTCTCGCGTTCGCTCGCATCGAGGATCGGGCGCGGCGATCCTTCCGCCTCAGCGAAAGCCTGCGCGGCGCTCTCCGCTTCCCGCTCAGCCTCGCTCGCGGACTCCGCGACCGCGGCAAGCGCCTGCCGGGCACGCTCGGCTTCGGCCTTCGCAGCCTCGGCTCGCGCCTGCAGCCGGTGTCGTTCCTTGGCGACCTCCGCCAACTGCGCGTCCGCGGTGCGCAGCTCCGAGTATGCCTCCTGCACGGCGGTCTTTGCCAGCTGCGCTGCGGCACGGAGCTCACTCAGCTCGGCCGCGGTCGTCTCGACCTCGGCCGCGACAATGCCGTGGCGTTCTCTTGCCTGCTCAAGCTCGGCGGTGAGTTCGATCCGAGACGGCGCGAGCCCTGAGCCACCCGTCAACGTCTGCGGGGTCATGATGTCGCCGTTCCCCGTGACCACCGTGTAGGCGCCGCCCGGCCACGCAGTCGCCAACTCGGCGACTGCCCGCAGCGCCGCGTCAATGTCCTCGGCGATGTATCCGCCCGAGAGCAGCCCGCGCACACCCCGCGGAGCTTCCTCAATGACATCGAGGATCCTCACGGCCGCGTCGATCTTCGGAGCTACCTCACCCGACTGCGCGTTGGCCAACACCGCGCGCACGCGACCGAGATCCTGCTGCCTGGCCGCATCAACGGCATCACCGGCGCTCTGCGCAGTGTCTGCCAGAAGCGCCTCAGCGAACGCCCCCAGCGCGGTGCCCACGGCGGCCTCGTAGCCGTCAGCGACACGCACGGCGTCGGATACCCGGCCGCGGATCCCGTCTTGCCCGTCCGCGAGCAGCGCAGCCGAAGCATCGCGCTGATCCAGAGATCGAGTGAGCGCACTCACCCGAGCTTCCAGGCCCGCCTGTTCCTGCTCAAGCTGGTGCAGGCGATCCCGAGCCTCATCGCGGCGCTGCTCGGCAACTGCCTGCGCTTCCTGCGCCGCACGGTAGCTGTCATCCAGGCCTTCCTCGGCGGTCACTTCCGTGTTTGTCTGCTCAGTGAACGCCGCAAGCTCACGCTCAGCCGTTTCGGCCCGCTCCCTTGCCTGCTCAACGGCGAGCTCTCGCCGCTGGATCTCCTGCGCGACCGTCGCACGTTTCTGCTCAGCGGCCTCAGCCAGTCCGCGCAGCTGAGAGAGCCGTAGATCATGTTTCGAGACGAGGGCGCTCTGGGCGGCAATGTGCTCGTCGATGGCGTCAAGCGCCTGCTGTGCGATGCGCGTGGCTTCCCCGGCGCGTTTCCAGTCGGCTTCGATCTCCGGGATCAGCGCCTCAAGCCGTTGGGTTTCCTTCGCCAGCTCATCAACCGCCGTCTGGCTGGTGCGATGGGCCTGCTCGGGACCCTCCGCCTGCGTCGCGAGAAATGTGAGGCGCTGCTGCGTCTGGGCGAAGAGACCGCGAAGCTTCGACTGCACCGCTTCCAGGCCAATCGTTACGCGGCGCGCGGCGTCGAGCTCGTCACCCTGCTGTTCTTGCTCAATGCGGTGGATCCGCAGTTGCTTCTGCTCCACCTGTTCCTGCAGCACGATTCGTTCGGAATGCCGCTCGGATTCGTCGCGCGCGAGCTCGTCGAGTTCGGTCCGCAACCGTGCAACATCGTCGGCGAGTAGGCGCGCCTTCGCGTCACGAACCTCGGCGGCGATGCCCTGCGCTGCGCGGGCAACCTCGGCCTGACGTCCTAGCGGTTTCAGCTGCCGCCGGATCTCGCCCGCAAGATCGTTCAGGCGGGTGAGATTCGTTTCCATGGCCTCAAGCTTGCGCAGCGTGCGTTCTTTGCGACGGCGATGCTTCAGGATCCCGGCGGCCTCTTCGATGAAGCCACGGCGGTCCTCCGGGGTCGCGCGCAGCACCGCGTCGAGCTGCCCCTGGCCCACAATCACGTGCATCTCGCGGCCGAGCCCCGAGTCGCTCAGCAGTTCCTGAACGTCGAGAAGACGGCAGCCTTCGCCGTTGATCGCGTACTCACTTGAGCCGTTCCGGAACAGCGTGCGGCTGATCGTGACTTCGGAGTACTCGATCGGCAGCGCGCCATCACTGTTATCGATCGTCAGGCGGACCTCGGCGCGGCCGAGCGGACCACGGGTTGAGGTGCCAGCAAAAATGACGTCTTCCATCTTGCCGCCGCGCAGGGTCTTTGCCCCTGCTCGCCCATTACCCAGGCGAGCGCGTCGACGACGTTCGATTTACCAGAGCCGTTGGGACCGACGATCGCGGTGACACCGGGCTCGAACTGAAAGGTGGTCGGCTGTGCAAAGGATTTAAAACCCTTGAGCGTGAGGCTCTTGAGATGCACGCCGCCTCCTGTGTGATCTAACCAACCCTCGCAAGAATACCCGATCAGCGGGCGGAGGCTTGACGGCCCGCCTTTCGGCCCCGGTACGACCGGCGCGCGTACTCAGCGATCACTCGACGCAATCAACAATGCTGGCGTGGCCGTTGCTATCAAGCGTGCTACAGAGTCCCGGATTCTCGGGCCCTGGCGGGGGTGGCGGATTGATGATGCCAACGACCGCGAGTGTCTGCACGATCACGAAGACCGTCCCGATCCCGAGCAAGAGCCAACGGAAGATGCGGCGCGCCCGGCGACTCCCGCGACCTGGATCGCGAGGGCTAGGCCGACCCCCGCCATCAGCGCGAGCGGGAGGCCTGCGAACATGATGACGAGAAAACTGGAGCCAAACCCCATCCGGGCGCAGCCGTCTTCCGGGAGACAGCCGGTGCTGGAGAGTTGATCCGCAACGTCAAGAACGACAAGAATCACGGTGCAAGCTGCCACCCCCAGAAACCCGAAGATGAGGGCTTGGCTGAAAGGGTAATAGCGTCGCAGCCACGGCCCGAGCACCGCCGCTAGACCGCCAAAAATGGCCGCAGGCAGGACGCCAAAAAGAAGCGCGGGCTGGCCTGCAAAGATCACCCCAGGGGCCGTGACACCGAACCCGGTCAGGGCGAGCAGCAGCGATCCGAGCATGCCGACACAGAGCGCGCCGATCCCGACCCGCCACGCCATCCCCCAGCGCGAGAGCGCCAGCCAGGGGTGCCCGTTGGGGAGCCCCGGCTCTTGCTGATGCAGGTCAACCATGCCCACCAAGGTATCAGGCGGGAGTATGGCTTCCCTCGTGCGGGTTGACCATGCTTCGAACGATCTCGGCGGCCGGGCCTCTGCGGCACTCGGCAAATCCCGTTCCCGCCCAGAGATGAAGTCTCTGCGCATCATGCGCTTGTGAAGCAGCCGCGCGCAATGGCGTCGTCATGAAGTGGAGTTGCGGGAATGCGCTCGGTGCCGCGTCGCTGTGGTGGCGCGTGAAGTCGTTCTCGAGCGCCCGCGCCGGGCGTCCAGTGAACGCGCGGGTCACGGTCGTCTCGGTAAATTCGCCACTCAACAACGCATCTCGCACAGTCTGCGACGTACCGGCCTCATCGCTGAGCAACAACGCGGTACCGATCTGCACGGCCGACGCGCCCGCCTCGAGCACCGCCTGAGCTTGCCACGCAGAGGCAATGCCACCGCCGGCAACGATAGGAAGTGAGCTGACAGCGCGGATCGCACGCACCAGGGCGGGTAGTGGCGGCGGCATGCCTGGCCCCTCAGCAAGGAACGCTCCCCGATGCCCACCCGCTTCAGCGCCCTGCACGATCAACACGTCAGCGCTGACCCGCTGTGCAGCGTGGGTTTCTTCAACCGAGGTGACGTTCACCGCAACTGCGATACCAGCGGCTTTGAATCGCTGCACCACCGACTCTTCCGGCACGCCGAAGGTAAAGGAGACGAGGTCCACGTCGGTGGAGAGCAGCGTCTCAATCTTGTCTTCGTAGTGGTCGTCATCCCAGCGCGGTTCTCCCAGCGTGATGCCCAGAGCGTGGGCATCATCCGCGATCCTGGCCGCGTAGTCGTCAAGCTGCTGGGCATCCACCTCGTTCTCGGCGATCACAAACAGGTTCACCCCTATGGGGCGGCTCGTCAGCCGACGCGTTTCGCGAATCTGATCCGCAAGCTTTTCGGCTGTGAGATACCCGGCAGCCAAAAAACCCATGCCGCCCGCGTCAGAAACGGCGGCGACAAGCGCCGGGGTCGTCGCACCTCCTGCCATCGGTGCGCCTACGACGGGAACGGGAAGCGAACGCATGTCAAAGACCACGTCGTCACCCTACCCTGCTCAGGCTCCGCTGTCGGCGGTCACGGCTAATCTCGAATCATGGGAAGAATTATCTTTGATACCGCAACCACCCTCAATGGCTGGATCGCCGACGAACACCACTCGCTCGACTGGCTGTTTGCCGTTGAGGGCGGCGATGAACCTGCCGAGGAACTCACGCCGCCCGAGGCCCGAGTACTTGTTGAGGGGTCGTCCACCTACGAGTGGGTGCTGAAGCACGAGGATCTACTCACGCAGCCTGAAGAGTGGCGGCAGCTCTTCGGGGACAAAACCACCTTCGTGTTTACGCGTCGCCAGCTGCCGGTTCCCGAGGGCGCAGACGTCCGTTTCGTTTCGGGGCTGGTCACGGAGATACTCCCCCAGATCCGTGCAGCGGCGGACGACGGCGACATCTGGATTGTTGGCGGCGGCGAATTGGCGGCGCAATTCTTGGATGCGGGTGCCCTCGACCGGATCGCGGTGTCGGTTGCCCCGGCTGCGCTGCCCTCCGGGGCACCGCTGTTCCCGCGTCGAGTCGGGCCGGATCGCCTTCGTCTCGTGTCAGCCGAGGCGGTCGGCCAATTCGCGAGGCTCATCTACGACATTATTCCTGCGGGGCCTGCCCAATAGGCGTTTGAAAGTACGGGCGCGCGCTAGCTGTTCCGGCAGGGCGCGAACACCTCACGCGCTCCACACCTGAACCCAGCGTTGCTCGCTGGGGACAAGAGACCCCCTCAGCGCGGCATCAAATGTGGCGAGCTGCTGTCCATTCTTGGCGGCAAGATTCACAAGTTGCAGGTCGGTCACCTGGTTCCGCCCGACGAGCACCCGCATATCAATGACGGGCTCGGCCAGAGACTGTTCATCGGGCACAAACCGCCATCCGGGGACCCGGCGAATAGCGGCGAGCTGCGAAAGCGCCTCGGCCCCAGATACTTTTCGTCCGACGACAGCCTCGGTCAGGAGCAACCGCAGCAAGCCTGACTCCGTTGCGGGGCAGGTGCTCCAGTAATCGAGCGCGGCGAAGCGCTCGTGCGCAGCGCGATGGTGAACATGCTGATCCCACGTCAACGCGAGCAAAACATTGATGTCAAGCAGCATCGTTGCGTCGCGCTTCGTCGTCGCGGTACTCGGCAACGAGTTCGTCCGTCACGGGGTGCCCGGGAGCACCCGACAGTACCGGGAAACCTGACGCGGCCAGCGAAGCCGGGCTTGGCCGTTGAATCCCCGCCAGTGCCAGTTCAGATACAGCCCGGCCGATTGAGATTTGTTCAGCACGAGCCTTCGCCCGGGCAACACTTAGCACTGCAGGATCGATATCAAGAGTGGTTCGCATGACCACATTTTAGCATCACAGCATCAGCGCATCACAGCCTCACAGCATCAACTTCGACGACCCAACTCGCATCAGTTGAGTTTGCAGCATAAGCGAAGTGCGGCGATAGGCTGACGGCAAGGCTCAACAGATTGCACCACGTTCACGCCGCAATCGCTTATTAGGCAAGGGACACTCATGACTGCGACCCCTCCGGAACGGCTGCGACTGGCAGAGGAAGTCCTCAACTCCCGCTTTGCCATCACGAAGTTCAAGACCGGGTACTCCCTCGACGAGGTCGATGAGTTTCTTGACGTGATTGTCGCCATGCTCAAAAGTCCCGCCGCGATTGACGAGGTCCTGCAGACGCTCTCTGCCACCCGATTCTCGGAGACAAATTGGCGTGACGGCTACCAGTGCGACCAGGTCGACGCCTTCATCGAGAATCTGATGGCGCAGCTGCGCACCCCGAGCGTCTCGGACTTTCAATACATGATTCACCCGCTCTTGATCGAGACTCCGCGGCTGCAGTTGCGCGAAATGACGGCGCAGGATCTGCCCGCGCTCAAGGCGATCCTGCAAGACGATGAAACAATGGCCGCCTACGAAGGCGCCTTCGATGACGAAATGGTGCAGACCTGGTTTGAGACGATTCTGACCAGCTATCGAGACAACCGGTTTGGCATGTGGGCGGTGATCCTTCGCGAAACCGGCGAGATGATTGGCCAGTGCGGCCCAACCCGGCAGCAGATTCTCGGCCAGGATGTTATCGAGATTGGATATCTCTTCAACCGCGCCCACTGGCATCAGGGCTTCGCGATCGAAGCGGCCCATGCCTGCCGCCACTTTGCGTTCGATCAACTCAACCAGAGTCGCGTCTATGCGCAGGTTCGGGACACCAACATCGCTTCAATGAACGTCGCGATTCGCATGGGGATGACCGTGCGCGGCCGCTTCGACAAGGAGTACCGCGGCGTGGTCATGCCGCACTTCGCGTTTGCGTTGGATCGCCCGGAGGGGCACAACCCGGCTCCTCAACGCGGCTAGGCCGGACACACGATCGTGACACGTCCACTTCCGCCCCTTCCTCTCCGAAGAATCGAGGAGCATAACCCGCACGAGCTTCCACGGAACGATTGGCCGGCGACCATTCCTGCGGTGCGGCAGATCCTTGACGAGGGCCTCGACCTGTCTCCGTTTACCGTGCTCGTTGGCGAGAACGGTTCAGGTAAGTCCACCATTGTTGAGGCAGTGGCTGCGGCGTTTGGCTTGAACGTTGAGGGCGGCACCCGCAATGCTCACCATCGCACCCAACACACGGAGTCGGGTCTCGAGGATCACCTGCGGCTCGTCCGTGACGCGGGTGCCGCGAAGCAGGGCGTCTTCTTGCGCGCAGAAACCATGCATGGGCACCTTGCCTACTTGTCGGAGCTCAATGCCGGGCGGCATAACTTCCAGAGCCATGGCGAGTCGTTCATCGAGTTCTTCACGGCGCGCGCTGGCATTCGCGGGTTGTGGATTTTCGACGAGGCCGAATCGGCGCTCTCGTTCAACGGCTGTCTCGCCTTGCTCTCCCAGATCACGGAGCTTCTCGCTACAGGATCACAGATCATCATGTCGACGCACTCGCCGATCCTGGCATCGCACCCCGCCGCCACGATATATGAACTCAGCGAAACAGGAATCACGCGACAGCACTACAACGACCTCGATCTGGTGCGTGACTGGCGACTCTTTCTTGATGCACCCGAGAGATACTTGCGGCACCTCGCCTGAGGGCCTCACCGCTGCAAGGTTGTGTTCAACCACACTGCACGGCGGACCCACGCAATGCCGACCGCTTGAAGAGTCCGAGAACGATACGCTAAGCGCATGAACACCGCTGAAGGCATTCGTTACCGCCCCATACGAGCGCACGAGGTGTCGCAGCTGGAGAGCTTTCTCTATTTGGCGATATTCCAGCCCGATCCTGAGAACATCATCCCGCGCGAGGTCGTGAAGGGCCCGACCATATCCGTTTACATCGACGATTGGGGGCGCGAGGACGATCTCTGCATCGTTGCGGATCACGACGGCGAGATTGTGGGCGCAGCATGGACGCGGATCCTCGCGGGCAACCCCCGAGGCTTTGGCAACATCGACCGGCACACGCCAGAGTTCAGCATCGCTGTGGTTCCCGAGCAACGCGGCCGCGGCATCGGTGCGCAGCTGATCCGCACAGTATTGGACCAGCTGCGGGATCGCGGCTACGCCCGCGCCTCACTGTCAGTGCAGAAAGCAAACCCGGCACTGCGACTGTATCGCAGGCTCGGCTTCACCGAGTTTGCGGATCACGGCGACGACTATGTTCTCGTGCATTCCCTCAAGATACAGGAGTGAGCGCGCCTCCCCGCGAGGCCGTCGCGCAGCCGTTACGGGAATGGCTAATCGATCAGCTGGAAGCCACAGACCAGGCCTGGCGCCTGCGCCAATCGCGCGTCGAGAGTGAGCAGTTCCGCGTCCAGCGCTTCCGCGAGAGCAACGTAGCTCGCATCGTACGCGGAGCAGTTATCGCGCAGCTGCCACACACGCCCAACAAGGCTTTGATGATCGAAGTAGTGAATGCCGAGGTCATCCAGCAAATCCAACGCTTCGTCCGCGTCACTGTGAGAGGTCGAGCCTGCCAAGACACGTCGCCTAAGCACTTGCAACACTTCGACGACCAGGAGCTGCGGGGCGGCGACGTGCCAGTTGCCTTGCACCAGTCGATTCCGAACCTGCTCAGATAGAGGGAGGCCCAGGATCAGTTCGATTGCTGCTGAGGCGTCGAGTACGATCACCTTGCGTCTCGCTCGGCACGAACAGATTCCGCCGCGGTCTCACCGTTGTAAGGCCGAGGTGTTCGATCCGCAAGACGAGCGTTAAGCTCGGCCCTGCTTGGCAACGCCGCCGCGTGTTCAAGTTCTCGCAGAGCAAAATCCGAGAGCGTGAGTCCCTCACTGGCGGCCCGCATTTTGAGCTTCCGATGCAAATCCTCGGGAACGTTTCGAACTTGAATCATGGACATGCTCTAATGATGACATCATCTAGATCACATGCGCAAGGAAAACTGGCAGCGCACAGCAAGGGCCCGACCACAGCGTGCGCTGCCGTCGGGCCCTTGCTGGTGTTGCGAACTCGGAGTCCGAGTCCGCGATCCCGCTAGAACTGATTCATCGTGTTATCTTTGCCGCCAGCCTTGAGCGCAGCGTCACCGGCGAAGTACTCCTTGTGGTTGTCACCAATGTCACTGCCGGCCATGTTCTGGTGCTTCACGGTTGCGATCCCCTGGCGGATCTCCTCACGCTGCACGTCACGAACGTACGTGAGCATGCCCTCTTCACCGAAGTAACCCTTGGCAAGGTTGTCAGTCGACAGCGCGGCCGTGTGGTACGTCGGCAGGGTGATGAGGTGATGGAAAATGCCCGCGCGGGCCGACCCATCGCGCTGGAAGCTGCGGATCATGTCATCGGCGAGTTGCGCAAGCTCCGTACCGTCGTAGTCAACGCTCATCAGCTTGTCGCGATCGTAGGCCGAAACATCCTTGCCCTGCTCGGCGAGCAGATCGAAGGCCTGCTGCCGGAAGTTAAGCGTCCAGTTAAAGGACGGGCTGTTGTTGTACACGAGCTTCGCGTTCGGGATCACCTCGCGGATCCGATCGACCATGCCCGCGATCTGCGCGACGTGCGGCTTCTCGGTCTCGATCCACAGCAGGTCGGCGCCGTTCTGCAGCGAGGTGATGCAATCGAGCACGCAGCGATCCTCACCCGTGCCGGGGCGGAACTGGTACAGGTTGCTGGCAAGACGCTTCGGCCGCAGCAGCTTGCCATCGCGGCGGATCACAACATCGCCATCACTGAGCTGCGCATTAGCAACCTCTTCAACATCAAGGAACGCGTTGTACTGATCCCCAAGGTCGCCGGGGGTGTGGCTCACGGCAATTTTCTGGGTCAGCCCCGCTCCGAGCGAATCGGTGCGGGCGACGATGATGCCATTGTCGATCCCGAGCTCCAAGAACGCGTAGCGCACGGCGTTGATTTTCGCGAGGAAGTCCTCGTGAGGCACCGTCACCTTGCCGTCCTGGTGACCGCACTGCTTCTCATCCGAAACCTGATTCTCGATCTGTATCGCGCACGCACCCGCCTCGATCATCTTCTTCGCGAGCAGGTACGTTGCCTCGGGGTTGCCGAAACCCGCGTCGATGTCCGCGATGATCGGCACCACGTGCGTCTCAAAGTTGTCGATCTGCGACTGCACGAACTCGACGGCGGTGTCGTCGCCGGCGCGGCGGGCATCATCAAGCTGCGAAAACAGCAGATCCAGCTCGCGAGCGTCGGCCTGGCGAAGGAACGTGTAGAGCTCTTCGATGAGCGCGGGCACCGACGTCTTCTCGTGCATCGACTGATCAGGCAGCGGGCCGAACTCTGAGCGGAGTGCCGCGACCATCCAACCCGAGAGGTAGAGGTAGCGCTTGTTCGTTGTCTTCAGGTGCTTCTTGATCGAGATCAGCTTCTGCTGACCGATGAAGCCGTGCCAGACGCCAAGCGACTGCGTGTAGACCGAGGAATCGGCGTCGTACTCTTCCATGTCGCGGCGCATGATGTCGGCGGTGTACTGCGCGATCTCGAGACCGGTCTTGAAACGGTTCTGTGCCCGCATGCGTGCGACATACTCCGGGTTGATGCTGCCCCAGCTTGAACCGTGCTGAGCCTTCAGTGTTTCCACTGCCTCAATGTCGTCGTTGTATGTCGTCATGGCATCTCCCTTGAGTCGTGAACCCCGGATCACAGTCATCGCGCTCCGGTTGAACTACTTCTACTCTGCACCAGCCAAGACGGCCACCTCGGCGATTTTAGAGGAGAAATTTCGCGATATTTCTACTCAGTGAAAAATCCTGCGGTGGGAGGTCCAGGATCCCCGCCGCACTAGCCGCGATCAAGCGCGTCCTCGAGAGCCAGTAGCACAGGAAACGCGCCCCCTCGCGGTCGATGTAGCAAGTTGCGACAATATAGGCATGAGCAGCACAATGCCGGTACGAATGAATGGCGAGCTATTTTAGGCCGCTCGCGCCGTCGGCGCCCTGACGAGTCGCAGTGCGGCCCAGCAGATTAGCCACTGGGCGCGGATCGGACGCGAACTTGAATCCTCACCTGAGATAAGCCAGCGCGACATCCAGCGTGTGCTGGCCGGTGAGGAAAGCTACGATACTCTTGAGCACCGAGACCAGGCAGTCGTGCGCGCAAGCTGGGACGAGCGGATAACGGAGCGCATTGCGTCACTGGATCTCGCTGCCGAGTTCACACAGGCTGGGCGATCCTGGACCGAAGCTGACGAGCAGGGCAACGCAGTCACGCGCAACGACATCACCTCCGTACCAAGCGCAGATCAGTAGCGCGTGCCCGTCATCCATATTCTCGCTGGACCGAATGGGTCAGGGAAGTCTACCTTTGTCGATCGCGTCCTTCGGCCCGCAACCAACCTTCCGTTTGTCAACGCCGATGTGATCGCTGCTGAGCGGTGGCCTGATGCACAAGCGACACATGCGTACGAAGCGTCGCGCGCGGCCGCAGAAGAGCGCACACAGTTGTTGCTGACGAAAAGATCCTTCATCACCAAGACAGTGTTTAGCCATCCGAGCAAAACGATCTCGTGAACGCTGCCATCGACCGTGGCTACCTCGTCCACCTCCATGTCATCATGGTGCCGGTAGAGGATTCCGTGAAACGCGTTGCTGAACGGGTGCTTCATGGAGGGCACGAGGTGCCTGAACATAAGATCCGGGGACGATATGCAAGGTTGTGGAACCTCATCGCGATCGCACGATCGTCTGCCCACAGAACCGAGTTTCGTGACAACAGCCTTGCAGCTACTCCGTTCCGTCGTGTCGCCGAATATGAGCACGGCATACTCTTGGGAACACCCACTTGGCCGAGCTGGGTGCCCGCGGCTGTCTCAAGCTAGCGAAGCGACAGAATAACTTCGGAGCAAACTACCTGCCCGGAATCAAACGTGCAATGATCTGGCACGCAGCGGCGACCGGGAGCAGGAAAGCCACCGTTCGGAATCCCTTCTCGCATCCCAGGCGTCCACCGAACAGACCTCCCCTACGATGGGGTGCATGAGCGAATCGCGAAGGTACTCCGAATCGATCCACATCGCGGCAGATCCCGCTACGGTGTACGCCACGGTCTCCGACATCACGCGCACCGGCGAGTGGTCACCGATCTGCCGCGACTGCTGGTGGGACGAGGGCGATGGACCGCGCGTGGGCGCTTGGTTCACGGGCCTGAACGTCACGGCCGAGCGGGAGTGGAAGACACGCAGCCAGGTGACGGTCGCCGACGAAGGTCGGTCGTTTGGCTGGAGCGTGGGCCCAGGATACGTGCTGTGGACCTACACGATCGTGGAGGCCGAGCAGGGATCCCGCCTGACTGAGTCATGGGAGTTCACGCCCGCCGGACAAGCGTACTTCGTGGAAAAGTACGGCGACGAAGCATCGGCGCAGATGCGGGAGCGTGAAGCGGCTGCACACTCCGGCATTCCCGTCACACTTGCCGCGATCAAGCGCGTCATCGAGAGCTAATAGCGCAGAGATCAGATTCGCCGTGAGTTAACTTCTAATAGCTCACGTCAGCCCGCGCGCTCTCGACAAAGCTGCGCATCTCTTCACCTCGCGCGGCATACTCGCCGGCGCCGCACGCAGCGGTCACAATCAAGGCGTAGTCGCCGCTGCGGAGGGCATACGTTGTGCCAGCAAGCTCCGGCAGCTGCGCAGCCGTAAATCCCACGCGCGCGAAACTCAGTTTCGCGGTCATGGCCCCGTCGTTGATGATCGCGTCAAACATGACGGGCTCTTCAGGGGTCACGGTCAACTCCGTGTCAAACGCTTTGTGCCCGAGTTCCTCCGAAAAGTCGAGCGCCACCTGCGCGGAATCGGGATCATCCGTATCCCCAAGCCTGCGGGCTGACGGAACTGAATCATGCAGTTAGGCGTCACGGTGACATGACGCACGCCTTCTTCATCGAAAGTCTCAGCTTTCCATCCCTTCGGCAGCTGGGACGGCGGGTACCAAATGAGGTCTTTGGGCGGCACACCGGCTGTCAGGCTCCCCAGCAAGTCAAGCTCCGCGTCACTCATTGTCTCGTCTGCCTTTTCAGGCTGCGGGTCATCGCCATTCGCCAAGGGGACACACCCCACGAGCATTGCTCCGGCGGACAAAGCCGCCACGATGAGACTCATTCGTGTGGCTTTCGCCCTCAGTGCAGTCATGCCTTCAGCATAGCCATGCCGCACTCCCCTCGCATCGCATCTCTTTCTTGTGCACCCAAGACGATCAGGATAATGCAGAAACGTACCTACATTAAGGACAAACTGATGAAAACCTTTACCGCGCGCGAGCTTAATCGCGATGTGAGCGCTGCCAAGCGCGAAGCCAGCCGCGAAGCTGCGGTGATTACGGATCGTGGCGAGCCGGCTTTCGTGCTCTTGTCCTTTGAAGAATATAAGCGACTCGGCGAGAGCGGCACAGATCTAGCCGAACGATTGAGTATGTCTGACGACATCGACATCGAGTTCGCGCCGCTCACGCTCGACCTCAAAGTTCCGGAATTATGAGCTACCTACTCGACACAAATGTGATCAGCGAACTCCGCAAGCCGGAGCGCCGCGCGGACGCACGAGTCCGCTCATGGGCATCATCGCAACTTCCATCCACCCTCTTCCTCTCGGTGATTACCGTGATGGAAGTTGAGATCGAAATCAGCCGTCTTCAATCGCGCGATCCCTTTCAATCCGGGCACTTGCGGTCATGGATGGAGAACGACTTGCTCAAAGTGTTCGCGGGCCGAATACTCCCGCTGGATCTCGCCGCTGCTCGTAGAGCGGCGCAGCTGCACGTTCCAGATCCGAGACCGGAGCGCGACGCGATGATCGCGGCGACCGCCAGCACCCACGGCCTGACGGTGGCGACCCGCAACGTCAAGGACTTCCAGCAGCTGAGCGTTGCCGTCATAAATCCATGGCAATCTCGGTAGCGTGAGGCCAACCCGGAAGGGTTCAGGCTAGACCCGCCGCCGCTGGCATCTCGCGCAGAAGTGCGCCGAGCGGCCGACAATGACCAGGCGGCGGATCGGGTTACCGCATCGTGGGCACGGCTCCCCCGTGCGGCCATAGGCGTTGAGCGAATGCGCGAAGTAACCGGCCTGCCCATTCACGTTGACGTACTGCTCGTCGAAACTCGTGCCGCCTTCCGCAAGAGCCTTCGTGAAAACCGCTCGCAACTCAGCAAGCAACTGCACAGCCTTACGATCACTGAGCGCAGAGCCTGCGGTCTCGGGGTGGATCCGCGCCCGCCACAGCGCCTCATCCGCATAAATGTTGCCAACGCCACTGATGAGCGCCTGATCGAGAAGCAGCTTTTTCACCCCAGTCTTTCGCGCCCGCAGCGCCGCCACAAACGAGGCATCATCGAACACCGGCTCAAGCGGATCTGGAGCGATGTGAGTCGCCTGGCTCGGGATCTTGCCCCCGGTGCCAGGCACGAGATCATCGAGCGCGAGGGATCCAAACAGCCGCTGATCGGCGAAGTCGAGCCGCAGCTCGCCGTGCTCCGGGTGTTCGATCCACAGCCGGATCCTGACAAATCGGTCATTCGGTGCGTCAAGCGCGCGCAGCAGCATTTGCCCGCTCATTCCGAGGTGCGCGAGCAGGGCCTGCGGGGGTCCCGATGTATCGAGAGTGTCATTCACGGGAAGCCACAGGAACTTACCCCGACGCTTGGGGGCGAGCAGGCGAAGCCCAGCGACGCGACGTTCAAAGTCGGCTGCTCGCCGCGCCCCTTCCTCAGGAGAGAGCGTCACCCCGTGACCACCATCACTGGCGGAACCGCCCACAGGCACATGCCGTTTCAGAGCGCGCGGATCCAGCACCTCCGCGCCAACGACTTGCGCCCCCGTCACCGCGGGCGCAAGACCGGCGCGAACAACCTCAACCTCGGGGAGCTCGGGCACGTCAGCGCTTTGCGGTCCGCAACTGCGTCAGGGCGTCTTGGGCGGCGTGGAGCTCGGCGGTCTTCTTGCTTGTACCTTCGCCGATGCCGGTCACGCCCGCAAGCGTCACCTGTGCACGGTAGCGGCGATCGTGATCTGGCCCGCTCCCCGTTGTCTCATACTGCGGATGCGGAAGTCCGCGGCGCGAAGCCTCGACCTGCAGGGACGTTTTGGGATCAAGCGCATCCAGCGAACTCAAAAAACGCTCGTGGTTGGCAAGCAACGGCGCAATCAGGTCCAGCACAAAGCGGTTCGCGGTCGCGGGATCGGTCGACAGAAACACCGCGCCAATCACGGCCTCGACGGTGTCCGCCAGGATCGAGTCCTTGTCGCGTCCGCCCGTCATCTCTTCACCTCGGCCGAGCTTGAGCGACGCGCCCAGGCCGAGTCCGCGTGCGATCTCGGCGAGCGCAACCGTGGAGACGAGCGCAGCACGACGCTTCGCGAGCTCCCCTTCGTTCAGAGTCGGGAAGTCGCGGTACAGCTGCACGGTCACGGCTTGCCCGAGGATCGAATCCCCCAGGAACTCAAGCCGCTCATTGTGCGGAGCACCGCCGTGCTCGTAGGCCCACGAGCGATGTGTGAGCGCGAGCGTGAGCAGCGCGGGATCGACCTCAACACCGAAGGGGTCAAGAAAACCGCCGGGCCCGCCCTGATTGCTCAGTGACGTGCCCGACGGTTCAGTAGCGCCTCGCGCCAATGTTACGCGTCAGCGACCTTGCGGCCCTTGTACTCAAGGAAGAGGGGGGTGCCCTGCGAATCCTCGACCACACGAGCGCGGTGCGGGAGGCTGTAAACAGTCTTCCCGTTCTCTACGGTCTTAACCAGCTTGGGGCCTCGGCCTTCCAAGCCGAACGGCGGTGACGGGTGTTCGAGCGCGACGTTTTCCGCTTGGGAACAGCCATGATGTTCTCTTTCCTAGTTTCGTGTCGACTCGGGCGTACCACCCGAATCACGGTCTTCTTCAGCTTCAAAGCCTGCCAGCGCAGCCCAACGCGGATCAATGATCTCATTGGGCACCACTACAGCCTCGGCCTCGCGCAGCTCACCGGACTCGGGATCGAGCCCCGGGCAGTCCGGGCGACACACAGGCTGAAACGGTAGTGCAAGCACTACCGCGTCTCGGAGCGGAGGTTCAAGATCCACGTGATCACCGTGAACCTCATACTCGTCGGCCTCCGTAGGAGTATACGCGAAAAGCTCCTGAAACTCGACTTGAAACGGCGTGGTGAAATTTTTCAGGCACCGACCGCACTCGGCCGCCATGATTGTCTGCACCTCGGCAGATACGAGAATCCCCTCGTGCACCGACTCGAGGCGCACATCAAGACTCATCTCCGCGCCGGCCGGAACCTCGGCAAGTGCCTCACCGAGCTTCTCAGGCACCACCAGGGTGCGTGAGCGCTCACGCATCTCCCCCGGGCGGTTCAGGATCTCGCGAATGTTCTCTTCGTACTGGCGGCGTGCAGCCGCATTCGACATGACTTCAGACATCAGGCGGGCCTCGCAGCGTTCAGGAAGCGCGCCACGGCCGGCGGTACATACGGTGACACATCGCCGCCGAGCGAGGCGACCTGGCGCACCAGCGTGCTCGACACGTGTGCGTGCGCAGGATCGGGCAACATGAAGATTGTCTCGACGTTCGCGAGACTGCGATTCATGAGCACCATCGGGGTTTCGTAGGCGACGTCAATTTGCGAGCGGATGCCCTTGACGAGAACACTCGCGCCAACTTCCGTGCAGTAGTCAACGAGAAGGCCCATAGACCACGAAGCGACCGTGATGTTCTCCGGCACGTCAGGCTCTTCATCCAGGGACTTCTGAATGAGGTTGACGCGCTCCGAGATCGGAAGCATAGCGTCTTTTCCGGGGTTGTGAACGACGAGCACGTGGACCTCGTCAAACAGTCCAGCCGCCCGACGAATCACGTCCAGGTGTCCTCGGGTGACCGGGTCGAAGGAACCGGGAACTACGGCAATCTTGCTCATGCGACTAGCCTATTGGGTGAAGCTTCGGGAACGGAGCATACACCGGAGAGTCACAGGCCGTGTTGCTTCGCGAAGATCACCGCGTGCACTCGATCCCGCAGCTGCAGCTTCGACAGCACACGACCAACGTGAGTCTTCACGGTTGATTCCGAGAGGAACAGCTCGGCCCCGATTTCGCCGTTGTTCTTGCCCTCGGCAATCAGGGCCAACACTTCGAACTCGCGCTCGGTGAGCACCTGCAGTTCTGGCGCCGCTTCTGCGTCCGGCGATTGCTGGGCGACTCCGGGCAGACCTGCAGCGCCATCCTTCAGTTGCTCCATGAGTCGTTTCGTCACGCTCGGCGCCATCGCGGCGTCACCCGCCGCGACCCGGTGAATCGCGTCGACAAGCTCCGTCGGGCGGGCATCCTTCAGCAGAAATCCGCTCGCACCGGCTTGAATCGCGCCCGCGGCGTACTCGTCGAGATCAAATGTGGTGAGCACTAGCACACGCACAGTCGGATGCTCGGCCACGATCCTCGCGGTTGCCTCGATCCCGTTCATGCCGGGCATACGCACATCCATCAGCACGATGTCGCATCCTGGATCACCCGCGCTGTCGTCGCGTAGCTCTGCCAGTGCATTCAAGGCCGCTTCCCCGTCGTCGGCTTCTGCGACAACAGCCACACCCGGTTCTGACAGCAGCACCAGCCGAAACCCGGTGCGGATCAATTCCTGATCGTCTACCAGCATGACCCTGATAGGTGTCTCACTCATTTATTCACTTCCCTCTCCCAGCTTGGGGTGGCGATCACGTTCTGCACGTTCAGCGCCCCCCTGAGTTGCGGCGTGAACCGGAAAGGTCGCCCGGACTCGCCACCCGGGACCATCCACTATCCGGCCAGATTCAATGTGTCCGCCGAAGACGCGAACCCGCTCGGCGAGGCCCGCAAGCCCGCGTCCGGATCCCACTCCACTCAGCGGACCGGTCGCCCCGGGTACACGCCCGCTGTCTCGTACCTCAACGAGAGTACCGTCGGTCGATGCGCGCACGATAACCGTCGCGCTCGCTTCGGGCCCGGCATATCTCAACACGTTCGTCAGGGCTTCTTGCACGATGCGATAGACGGCGAGCTCCTGCCCGCGGTCCCCGAGATCACCGCCCGCAAGTTCGAGGCCAACGTTGAGACCGGCGTCCCTGAAGCTTTGCACCAGCTGCGGGATGTCTGTCACACCCGGTTGCGGTGCGAGTTCCGCACCACCATCCTCCGGTGATTGCAGCGCCCCGAGCAGGCGGCGCATCTCCGCGAGCGCCGTTCGCCCGGTCTCCGCGCTCCGCCGCATCGCGTCGGTTGCGGCGTCTGGCGCGGTCGCGGCCGCGCGTGCCGCTCCCTCGGAGAGGGTGATCATGACCGACACCGAGTGCGCGACAATGTCGTGCATTTCGCGCGCGATCCGGCTGCGCTCTTCGGCAACGGCTAGCTGGGCGAGCTGATCACGTTCCCGCGCCAGCTGATGAGCACGGTCGATGATCGCCTCAACATAGCGTCGCCGATTCCCGAGATTGATCCCGAGCATCAGAATCGCGAGCATCCACAAGCCATTCATGACGGTCGCCGAAATATTGGTCGCGACATCAGCGGACTCAGCCGCGAACAGATTTATCGGACCGCCCGCGGTGAAACTCGTCGGGAGAAACGTCGCGACGGCGTTGGTAACCACTGCGATCCCGAACCCCAACCAGCCCGCGCGGACACCGCGGTGGACGGGGACTGCGTAAATCATGAAGTAGAGCGCGACCGCCGTGGCGATCCCCTGGGCCTGGTGCTCCCCCAGTTGCGCGAGTCCCACCACGACGAGGCCGAGCAGGGGGAAGCGACGGCGAAACAGCAGTGCGGCCGCGACGAGCAACACGCGGAGCGTCGAGAAGATCAGTGCCGGTCCCACAAGGTACCCGGGCAGCTGCCGCTCTTCGCCCTCAAAGAAACCGATGAGGCCACTGTTCGCGATATCGAGCAGGCTCATGAGGAGGCAGCCAAAGAGGTACGACACCACGATGCCGATGTCGACCGCGCGCGGGTGCGCCGCGAACGCCCGCCGGATCACTCCCGGCGGGCGCGGCAGACGCACCTCAGCTGCGTCGGTCTGAACGAATGGGGACTGCGTCACGCAATTAGCCTAACGGGCAACTATTTGGCGTCGCGCCACACGAACACGATGGCCGCCGGAATCAGCGTCGCCGCGGCCCACGCGGCCATCAGCGCGAGTGCCGGCCAGAATCCCACCACGCTTCCCTCGAGGGTGCCCTGGGAGAGGATGCTGCCCAGGCTCGAGGGCAGCACGTTCATGACGTCATATACCCATGCCCAGCCCGTCATCGTGAGCACCTGGAAACCGACAGGCAGCACGAAGGCGACTCCCGTCACTACCGCGATTGCCCCGGCAGATGAGCGGAGCATCCCAGCCACGCCCATCGCGAACAGGGCAAAGATGACGAGGTAGGCGACGGTGCCGAGAGCCCCCGAGATCACGACTGTGGATCCGATCTGTCCGAGCGCCTTGGGGGCGAATGCCGCAGCGATCCCGAGCCCGCCGCCGACTACGATCACGGCGGCGAGCAGCGCGAGGGTCGAGAGCACCAGTGTTTTTGCGAGGGCAACCGGCATGCGCTTCGGCACCGCCGTCAGAGTGGAGAGGATCATGCCGCTCGAGTACTCACTCGCCACCGCAAACACTCCGAGCACTCCAAACACGAGAGAAAGGAAAGACGCAGAGAACGTCGAGATCATCAGGAGATAGCTCTGCAACGCCTCATCTCCGGTGCCGAACACCTCATCCACGCCACCCGCATTCGACGAGCTCATCATCCACGCCATCAGCAGACTCAATCCGAGACCGGCAACGACGGAAACGAGCATCGTGATGCGCACCCCTCGCAGCGAGGTGAGTTTGATCCGCTCGGAGCGCACTACGCCCCCGAAGGTGAGCCGTGGCCTCGGTTCACCGTTGCGGCGCTGCAGGCTTGCCCGCGATGTCGGTTCAGGCTGAGAGGTCTGATTGGGGTTTGGCACGCTACTCGCGTCGATAACAATGGTTGAATTCATGGTGATTCTCCTCGTGTGCGTCAGTTGCTGGTGTAGTCGAGCTGATCTCGGGTCAGCGCGATATACGCGTCTTCGAGGCTCGCCTGCACGGGGCTGAGCTCGTGCAATTCGATTCCGTTGCGAGCCGCGATCCCGCCGATCTCAGCAGCCGCGAGCCCCTGGGTCGTGAATCCCTCATCGGTGAGCGGCTCAAGGGTCACGTTCGGACTCGCCCCCGAAAGCAGCAACGAGGCAAGCTTCGCGGCCTCGGGAGTGCGAACGGTGACCGTCTCACCGCGCCCCTGCGAGATGAACTCGCCGATGGGGGCATCCGCGACGACCCGGCCTCGGCCGAGCACAATGACGTGATCGGCAGTCTGCGCCATTTCGCTCATGAGGTGGCTGGACAGCAACACGGTGCGGCCCTCACTCGCGAGGTGGCGCAGAAACTGGCGCACCCACAGCACGCCGTCAGGATCCAGTCCGTTGATCGGTTCGTCCAGGATCAGCACACGGGGGTCCCCAAGAATCGCCGCTGCGATCCCGAGCCGCTGCCCCATACCGAGGGAGAAGCCGCCCACGCGCTTGTGTGCGACCGATGAAAGGCCGGTCTGTTCGAGCACCTCGCTGACGCGTCGATCAGAGAT
Organism: Leucobacter insecticola; assembly: GCF_011382965.1. Lineage (NCBI taxonomy): Bacteria > Bacillati > Actinomycetota > Actinomycetes > Micrococcales > Microbacteriaceae > Leucobacter > Leucobacter insecticola. The sequence goes on from NZ_CP049934.1 coordinate 2,199,950, forward strand.
GCCGTGTGTCGCCGCGAGCGTTCGCAGGTGGCTGCGGGCGCTTCTGCCCGGATGCACGCCCTTGGCGTCGAGCAGCGTCCCCACCTCAGCAAGCGGGGCCGCCAGGTCGCGGTACCGCTGCCCGTCGATCGTGACGGTGCCGGACGTCGGCCGGTCAAGACCGACCATCAGACGCATGCTCGTCGATTTCCCAGCGCCGTTTGGCCCAAGAAACCCGGTCACCTGACCCGGCCGGATCGAAAAGCTGATGTCGTCAACAGCCACCTTCGCGCCGTAGTGTTTACTCAATCCGCGTGCCTCGATCATCGCGTTCCCTTTCGTTTTTCGCCACTGAAATTCAGCGTCGATTCAACGGTAGGAAATCTGCCGGTGGCCCGCGTCAATCCTGGGTGCCGCTCGAGCGGTACCCAGGTACTCACTTCTAGGACTTTGCGAGATTGTCGAGCAGTTGCGCCTCGCGGGCCCTCGCGATGCGGGCGGCAAGCCCTGGCGCATCTGTCAGCTCGGGATCCTGTTCGAGCAGCGCCGCCGCAACCTCTCGCGCGTGCGCAATGAGTTCGCCGTGCTCCGCGACTCTGAGTAGTCGCAAGGTCGATTTGCCGCCTGACTGGGCGGTGCCGAGGATGTCACCCTCTCGCCGCAGCTTCAGATCGATCTCAGCGAGTTCAAAACCGTCACTCGTCGAAGCAACCGCTTCGACGCGTTCCCTCGCGAGCGTGCCTTGCTCGGCGGTCGTCATGAGGAGACACAGGCCTGCGTGTTCGCCGCGGCCCACGCGCCCCCGCAACTGGTGCAGCTGAGAGACACCAAAACGATCGGCATCGCGAACGATCATGATCGAAGCATTCGGCACGTTCACACCGACCTCGATCACGGTGGTGGCGACAAGCACGTGGATCTCTCCAGACGCGAAGCCGCTCATGATCCGATCCTTTTCGCTTGAGCTCATGCCACCGCTCAATCCCTCGATGCGGGCGCCACGGAACTCGGGGCGAGCGCGCATTTCGGCCACCGTATCGGCGACATTCGCGAGCGGACGCGACGCTACCGCACGCTCTGCGGCCTCGGCCGTCACCGGCTCCTCCGGGGCACCCGCGTCACCTTGGCCCTCTGCCTCTGCCTCAGTCGAAGAGATCGCCGGGCACACCACGTAGACCTGTCGCCCCGCGGCAACATCTTCGCCCGCCCGCGCCCACACCCGCGCCGCACGGTTGGGCATTTCGAGTTCCGGGACGGTGTACGTCTCAATGCCCTTGCGCCCCGGCGGCAACTCCCTGATCGTCGTCACTTCAAGATCACCAAATGCCGTCAGCGCGACGGTGCGCGGGATCGGGGTGGCGGTCATCGCAAGGACGTGAGGCTGGGCACCCTTGCGGCGGAGCGCTTCGCGCTGTTCAACCCCAAACCGGTGCTGCTCATCAACCACGATCAGGCCGAGGTCAAAGAAGCTGACCCCCTCGCTGAGCAGCGCATGGGTGCCGACCACGATCTGAGCGCTGCCCGAGGCGAGCGCCAGCAGTGCGCGCTTGCGCTCGGCGGCGGGCATGCGCCCCGTCACGAGCACCGGCGCCAACTCGGCGCTGAGCTCCGGGCCGAGCCCCTCAACGATTGATCGGTGGTGCTGCGCCGCAAGCACCTCGGTGGGCGCGAGCAGGGCGCTCTGGCCGCCGCCCTCGGAAACCTGCAGCATCGCGCGCAGCGCGATAAGGGTCTTGCCAGAACCGACCTCGCCCTGCAGCAGGCGGTGCATCGGATGCGGCGCCGCGAGTTCCGCAGAGATCGTCTCCCCCGCACGCCGCTGGTCACCGGTCAGTTCGAAGGGCAGCGCGGCGTCGAAACGCGCGAGGGCGCCCTGCGAACTGCCGAGCGGGCGCGGTGTGCTCGCCTCGAGTCCGTTACGGCGGCGGCGATCAAGCAGCGCGAGCTGCAGCTCAAACGCTTCACGGAAGCGGAGGCTGTCACGTGCGCGGCGCCAATCGGCCTCGGTCTCTGGCCGGTGGACAAGCTCGAGCGCCGGTCCGAAGGCGATCACTTCTTCCGAGTTACGGATCTCAGCGGGAAGCGGATCCTCAACGGGACCGAGCGCATCAAGCGTCACGGCAATGGCCTTCTGAATGTTCCAGCTTGTGAGCTGCGCGGTCGCCGGGTAAATCGGCACCGGCGTCTCTGCCCAGGCGAGCGCCGCCGCCTCATCAAGCTTCGCGCCGCCGGGAGCATCCTCACGGTTCTCAAAGAGCTCGTAGTCGGGGTGCTGCAGCTGCAGCTGGTTGCGGTATGCACTGACCTTGCCCGCGAAGATCCCGCGCCGCCCGGCAGTGAGTTCTTGCGCCCGCCACGGCTGATTGAAATAGGTCAGCACCAGGGAACCCGTGCCGTCGGTGATGCGGATCTCAAGGATGCTCCCGCGGCGGCGCTGCATCGTGCGTTGCTTGACGTCGAGCACCTGCGCGACGACGGTCACATGCTCCCCGATCGGGAGACCGAGGAGCGGCGTCAGTTCGCCCCGTCGGGAGTACCGCCTGGGCAGGTGCATGAGCAGTTCGCCTACCGTGGTCACACCAAACGCCTTCGCGAGCGGTTTTGCCGTGCGCGCGCCAACAACACCATCGAGGCGAGTGTCGAGGGTCGTCGTGGGCATGCACCCAGGGTATCGCGGACCCCCGACAGTTCACTCGCGCAAGCGGCGCTCAGCGATCCTGAGCGAGAGCCGGTTCTTTACGAAACTGGCCCGTCAAGAACAGCACCAGCGTGACCAACGCCACAGCGATCCACCCTGCAGCCCCGAGCGGGCTTACGAGCACTGGGTTGAGCTCCGTGCCCGCAGCGGCAAGAATCACCGCCATCCCGGCTGAAGCGTTGAGCGCCCCGTGTCCAAACACCGCCGGCCACACCGAACCGGAGCGCAGGCGGGACCACCCCAGGAGCACACCCCAGAACACGCACCCGATCGTCATCAGCGCCACGCCGCGCCAGTCGGTCAGGCCGAAGTTGTAGCCGAGCAGAATCACGGGCGAATGCCACAGACCCCAGATCGCTCCTGAAACGAGGAGCGCTGGCCACACGCCAAGCGGCCGCAGCGCCGGCAACAGCCAGCCCCGCCAGCCGATCTCTTCCCCCACAGCGAACAGACCGTTGAACACGGCACCGAACGGGATCGAGAGAAACTGCAGGGCGATCAGCACGCCGACCGGAAGCGGCAGCGACATACCCTCGGGCAGAGACGCCTGCACGGTCTCTGCGAAGCCAGAGAAACCTGTCAGGTCGAGCGTCACCCAGCCGAGAATCCCGGCCACCGCGATCGAAAGCGCCACAACAACCACGGGCGCGAAAATCGCGGCGACCGTCAACCAGACCACGCGCTTCGCCGGGCGCAGCGGCCACAGTCCAAGAAGGCGCAGACGTGCCCCTTTCCCAGGCACCTTCATGACCAAGATCACCACGAGCGTTGCAAGCAGCGGCGCAAACATCATCACCGACGCGAGCAGCCCGAGCATGACGGGGAAGGCCGGATCCTTGGTGCCCATGATCCACAGCGGCAGCGCGATGAGCCAGGCGAGCGCACACGCCGTGATAACAAACACGGCGACGGCTCCCCACGGCACGCGCTGCAGTCGGTCTGGACGGGCTGCGCCATCCTGGTCACGGTTTTGGAACGGCGGTACTTGCGTCATTGCTCTCCCCTGATTCTGATTCAGATTCTTCTGCGGTCTCGTCACGCGTCTGTTCGGTCTGCTGCGGCCGCGAGCAACGCGGCGCCCGTCTCAGCGTCGTCGATGGTGACGGTGAAGCTGCGGCCGCCCTTGCGCGTCACGACGATGCCCTCGCCTGTGCGCATGACGAGCCCAAACCCGCCCGGCACCCAGCGCAGCCCCCAGCCACCAAACTCAGAGAACGGCGAGATCTGGGCCACTGCCACCCGCTCGATGTCGGCGGCGGGCACGTGGAAGCGCGGCCAACCCAGCGTCGAGCGGGCTTCGATCCCCGTGTCGTCGATACGCACGCGGAACCAGGAGCAGGTCGCTAGCAGGGAGGTCATCACTACGAAAAGGATCAGGAGCACCAAGCCGCCGACGCCGTCCTGGAGCAGCACCATCACCGCGGTACCCAGGAGCAACAGGAGCGTTCCCCCGACAACCCACAGATACACACCCGACGGGCCCACCCCACCGAGCCACGCGGCCCGTTCCGTGTCACCGAGCGACAGAGGGGCGCTGTCCTCGTCGCGCGGACGTTCGATGCGCACCCGCGGCTGCAACAGAAACGCAAGAAGCCCCACGATAATGCCGACTCCGATGCCGATCGGCAGTCCCCAGGGTGCGTTCGGGACACTCGCGGCATCGCTCGCATCAAGCTACGGGACCATCATCAGCATGATCGCGACTTGAATCATGACAACCGCCCCGAGCATGATCGCGGGGAGGAGACGATTCATCGCGGACCAAACCGCGGCGCCGGGCTTCTGCAGCATCTGAACGCTCTGCAGCAGGGAAAGCGCGGACAAGAACAGGCTAATGCCAAAGATGCCGATGACGTTGAACCACGGGGAACCGAATCCATTCGGCTCACCGTTCATGCCCCAGTGAGTTGCGGTTGGGTTCGGGAGGCGCGGAACCCATAGCGCCATTATCAGTGCTCCGGAAACGGCAACGAGGAGTGGCAAGAACAGCCCGACGAATCTGGCAGCCCTTCTGGCTCGTTTCAGCTCACTGCTTTGTTCTTCGGTCAAAGCGTCGTGCATGTCATTCATATGGCGACCCCTTCCCCTGGTTCATTTGGCCGCGCTGTCCCCGACAGCGCGCGGGTCATGTGTGTGGCACTGTGCGGCGCCGTTCCTGCGACCAATGCCGCAAGCGAATCGGGCGATACCCCGAGCGTCGCGGCACGCTCCACCAGCGACTGCACCTCGGAACGCAACTCGGCTATCGCCGTCGCACCATGTGTCACCACGGCACCCCGTCTGCGTTTCAGGTCAATCAGGCCCTCGTCACGCAGCAGCTGATAAGCGCGCAAGACGGTGTGGACATTGATCCCGAGACCGATGGCGACTTCCTTCGCGGGCGGAAGCGCGGATCCCGCAACGATGTTCCCCTGCAGAATGTCACTGCGAACCGCGTCGGCGATCTGGGCATAGATGGGCCGCTCGCTCGACTCATCAATTCGAAACGGCACGCACGATCACCCCGATTCGACATTAATTCTACAACAAATAGAACTATAGTGCGCAAGATATTCTGAACGGCATTGCTAGAATCTGCGGGTGACTAGAATCATCGCCGGGGCCGCCGGATCGCTGCGCCTCGAGGTGCCCAAGTCAGGCACGCGCCCCACCAGCGGCCGCGTGCGCGAGGCGATCTTCTCGACGCTCGACTCGTGGGGGTTCACCGACGGAACACGAGTCCTCGATCTGTATGCGGGATCCGGCGCTCTCGGACTCGAGGCGCTCAGCCGCGGTGCCAGCGAAGCGGTGCTCGTCGAGAAGCACCCTCAGGCCGCCCAGGTCGCCGACCAGAATGCGAAGAAGGTGTTGGCGGCGATCGCGGCGGCATCGAGGGCAGGATCCGGATCGGGATCCGCTGTGCCCCGCGCCGACGTGATCCGCCAGTCGGTGCAGTCATTTCTCGACGCCGCGCCGGCAGAGGTGCTGTGGGACGTTGCCCTGCTCGATCCCCCCTATGACCTTGTCGAGACCGAGCTCGCGGCGAATCTCACGGCGCTCGCCCCGATCCTGACCCCTGATGCGGTGGTGCTCGTCGAACGCGATGCACGCTCCCCCGAGCCCAGCTGGCCCGCCGCCCTCACGCTGGTGCGTAAAAAAGCCTACGGCGACACCGTGCTGTGGTGGGCTGAACCCGCTGCCTAAAGCAACAGGGGCCCAGGATCCGCGATCCTGAGCCCCTGTGTGTATCTCGCGACTAGGTGCGCGGGATCAGCGTGTACTTCGTGGAGAGGAATTCGTGAATGCCCTCGAAGCCACCCTCGCGACCGATACCCGACTGCTTGACCCCACCGAAGGGTGCCGCGGCGTTTGATGCGAGCCCGGTATTGAGGCCCATCATGCCGGTCTCAAGCTTCTCGATCATGCGGTGACCACGGTGGATGTTCTCCGTGAACACGTAGCTGATCAGGCCGTACTCGGTGTTGTTGGCGATCTCGACGGCTTCCTCCTCGGTGGAGAAGCGCACGATCCCGAGCACCGGCCCGAAGATCTCCTCGCGCATGATCGCAGCCTGCGGGCTCATGTTGTCGATCACCGTGGGCTGGAAGAAGTTGCCCGGGCCGTCGATCGTCTCGCCACCGGTGACGATCGTTGCGCCGGTCTCGACGGCGTCAGCCACGAGACGGGCGGTGTTGCTGACGGCCTTCGCGTCGACCAGTGCGCCGATGTCGTTGCCCTCTTCAGCGCCGCGACCGATAGTCATGGCGGCGACCTTCTCGCCGACGCGACGTGCGAACTCGTCCGCAACGGACTCGTGCACAATAATGCGGTTCGCAGCGGTGCAGGCCTGACCGATGTTCCGGAACTTCGCGAGCAGCACACCCTCGACCGCACGGTCGAGATCCGCGTCTTCAAAGACGATGAACGGCGCGTTGCCGCCGAGCTCCATCGAGGTCCGCAGCACGTTCTGCGCGGCAGCCTCAAGCAGCTTCACGCCGACGGGCGTGGAACCCGTGAACGACAGCTTGCGCAGACGCGGATCGGAGAGGATCGCACTCGACTGCGCACCCGACTTTGAGGTCGGCACCACGTTGACCACACCGGCAGGCACCCCGGCCTCTTCGAGCAGCTGCGCGAAGAAGATGGTGGTCAGCGGCGTCAAAGCGGCCGGCTTGATCACCACGGTGCACCCTGCGGCGAGAGCCGGGGCGATCTTCCGCGTCGCCATTGCGAGCGGGAAGTTCCACGGGGTGATGAAGTAGGTCGGGCCGACCGGCATGTGAGAGACCACCATGTGCCCGGTACCCTCGGGGTTGTCGCGGTAGTCACCGCGCACCCGCACAGCCTCCTCTGAGAACCAGCGCAGGAACTCGCCGCCGTAGTTGACCTCACCGCGCGCCTCAGCGATCGGCTTGCCCATCTCCATACTCATGAGCAGCGCGAAGTCTTCCTTGCGCTCCATCAGCAGGTCGAAGGCGCGACGCAGGATGTTTGAGCGCTCGCGCGTCGGCGTTGCCGCCCATGAGTCCTGCGCAGCAACGGCCGCGTCGAGTGCGCGCACGGCGTCCTCAACGGTCGCATCCGCGATGGTCTTGATGGTCTCGCCGGTGGCGGGATCCTGCACGTCCATCGTCGCGCCGGAGGTCGAGGCCTCCCACTTGCCGCCGATGCCGAGGCCGGTCTGCACGCTGTCGAGCAGCGCCTGTTCGTTGGGCTTCAATGCCATGATGTGTGGTTCCTTTCGAAGGGGAGGATCAGTTGGCGGCGAGGGCGTCTGCGACGACCTGCAGGCCCTCACGGAGCAGTTCGTCGGAGATCGCGAGCGGCGGCAGGAAGCGGACGACGTTGCCGTAGGTACCGCAGGTCAGCAGGACCACGCCCTGCTCGCCCGCCTGCTTTGCGATCGCACCGGTCAGGGCCGCGTTGGGCTCCTGTGAACCGGACACCACAAACTCGACGGCCTTCATCGCGCCGCGGCCACGGACCTCGCCGATGCGGTCATCGTTCTTCGCGAGCTCACCGAAGAACTCGTCGATGATCGCACCAATCTGGCGCGCGCGCTCGGTCAGGTTTTCCTTCTCGTAGGTGTCGATCGTGGCGAGCGCGGCTGCGCACGCAATCGGGCTCCCCGCGTAGGTGCCACCCAGGCCACCGGCGTGCGCGGAATCCATGATCTCGGCGCGGCCGGTCACGGCCGACAGCGGCAGGCCGCCCGCGATGCCCTTTGCGGTGGTCATCAGGTCGGGCACAACACCCTCGTGGTTCGCAGCAAACATGTCGCCGGTGCGAGCGAAGCCGGTCTGCACCTCGTCGAGGATGAAGACAACGTTGTTCGCGGTTGCCCACTCCTGCAGCGCAGGCAGGAAGCCAGCGGCCGGAGCAATGAAGCCGCCCTCGCCCTGGATCGGCTCGATGATGATGGCGGCGAGGTTCGCGGCACCCACCTGCTTTTCGATCTGCGTCAGCGCAACCTTCGCCGCGTCAGCGCCGGAGAGGCCATCGCGGAACGGGTAGGAGGTCGGCACGCGGTAGACCTCGGGAGCGAACGGGCCAAAGCCGTCCTTGTAGGGCATGTTCTTTGCGGTCATGCCCATCGTCAGGTTGGTGCGGCCGTGGTAGCCGTGATCGAACACCACGACGGCGGTCTTCTTGGTGTAGTGACGCGCGATCTTGATCGCGTTTTCGACCGCTTCGGCACCGGAGTTGAAGAGCGCCGAGCGCTTCTCGTGCGTGCCGGGGGTGAGCTCGTTGAGCTTCTCCGCCACCTTCACGTAGCCGTCGTAGGGGGTCACGGTGAAGCAGGTGTGCGTGAACTGCTGCACCTGGTTCACGACCGCCTCAACGACCGCGGGGGCAGAGTTGCCGACGCCGGTCACCGCGATGCCGGATCCGAGGTCGATGAGCGAGTTACCGTCAGCGTCAACCATGACTCCGCCACCGGCTGCCACGATCGAGACGGGCAGAGCAACACCCACGCCAGCGGCAACCGCGGCGTTCTTGCGGGCGAGCATCTCCTGCGATTTCGGGCCGGGGATGCTGGTAACAAGCTTGCGCTCCTGCGGCAGAGAGGGGCCGCCGACAACCTGAGTCATAGAGTTCTCCTTTGGGGGTGTTGGTGTGGCATGCGGCGCACGGGGCGCTGGTGCATGCGGTTCCGGATCAGCCTAACCGTTGGCCGCCAAGTCAAAGCGTGCCAGAATGGAGTGGTTGGAGCCCGAGTTTCACCACTCTGGCAAAGCTTTCCGGTGAGGGTGTGAGGCAGTGATGACGCAGGGCGTTTCGGGGTCTTCCTACCCGACCATCGAACTCGGGGACCTGCTGCACCAGTACGCGCTGAGCCTCGTGGTGATTGCGGGCGCAGGAGACGACACGGACTCCCGCCTCGTGCGCTGGGTGCACAGCAGCGAGCTTGAGGATCCCACCCCTTTTCTTCCCCCGCGCACCGTGCTGCTGACCACGGGGGCCAGATTCTCCGACATCGCCGACCAGCGCACGGCCGATGCCTACGTCCAGCGCCTCATCGCTGCCGACACCACCGCGCTCGGCGTTGCCGTCGGGGTGCACTGGGATCGCGTGCCAGCCACCTTCGTGAGCGCCTGTGACCGCTTGGGCCTGCCGCTCTTTCGCGTGCCGTACGACACGGCCTTCATCGCCGTCACCCAGGCCGCGGCTCGCCTGCTCGACGCGCGCATCCGCGAGCGCGACATCTGGGCCCTCGAATCCCAGCGCGCCGTCACCAACGCGTCGCTGCATAGGAACGGACTCGGCGCCGCGATCCGCGAAGCCTCCTCGCGCTTGGGCGGCTGGGTCGGGATCACGGATCGATCCGGACGCCTGGTCGAGTTTGCGCCGCAGTCGGCCCGCGCCCGCGTGTCAGCCGAGTGGATTCGCCGCGAGACGAGGCGGTTGATCGAGCGCGGCGCGAGCGCGGGCCGGATCGGCACCGGCATGGACAGTGAGGGCTCGGGGCTGCAAATGCACACCCTGGGCCGCGCGGGGCGCGTGCTCGGGTCCTCGTGCTTGAGGATCACGGCGCCCCCGACCATGCCGAACGCGCACTCGTGGGTCTGGTGGCCGCCCTCGCGACGGTGCAGCTTGAGCACCGCAGCGGGCTGGATGCAGCGACTGCAACGCTGCGAACCGCGATCGTGCAGGCGCTGCTCGCGCAGGATCACGAGCTTGCAGCCAAGCTGGCGTCTGGGGTGCTCGCCAGGCTTCCCCGGGATCAGGTCATCGCAGTCAGATTCGCGCCCGATCGTGCTTCGCTCGGTGCCTTTGAGGAAGATCTCGAATCGCTCGATGCTGGCAGCCCCGGCATGATCCGCGCGACACTCGAAGACGGCCCGGTGATCCTCGCGGAGGCCCGCCATCTCCCCGCGCTGCGGCGGCTCTTGCTGGCGTATCGAGTGCCGACGGGGGTCTCGGATCGCGGATCGCTCAGCGAGATCCCTCGGCTCATGAGCGAAGCAGCGCGGGCCCTTGAGCACTCTCTCGCAAACGAAGCCGACGCGCCCGTTGACTATCAGCCGGCCCTGCACGACGGGGTGCTGCACCTTCTCGGGGAGCATCCGGATGCCGCCCAGCGCGCCGCTGGACTGTTGGCCCCGATCCGCAATCACGATACTCGGCACGGCGACACCATCGAGACGAGCCTACGCGTCTGGCTCACTCACCACGGCCAGACCAGCCCCGCCGCGGCCGAGCTCGGAGTACACCGCCACACGCTGCGCGCCCGCGTGCAGACCGCCGCGAACCTGCTGCAGAGCGATCTCGACTCCCCCGACATCCGGGCCGAGCTGTGGGCGGCTCTGCGGTTGGTGAGTGAAAACTCACACCCTAGTGGCGTGTCTCAAGCCCGGGGAGCTGCACCGTAAAGGGATCCCAACCCCGCGGCTCGTAAGGAACCCCGTTCACCAAGAGGTGTCCTGTCGCTTCCGCCTGTTCCCGGAGTACTCCGATCTTGTGGAACCCCGCGGGCAGCTCGGCGTCAGCAGGGAACGTCGCGAGCAGACCGTGATCCTCACCCCCGCAAGCATCGCTTCGACGGGCACGAACTCACCCCCCTGCTCACCGAACGCCGCAATAAGCAGCTCGGGATCAAGATCAATCGCAAGCTCCTGCCCAGATCCGGCGCTGCTTGCACGCGCGAGCCTGTCGGAATCGAGTGAGAGCGAGTCTGAGACGTCCATCATCGAGGTCGCGCCCGCTTCAGAAGCCTGGACACCAAGCCGGATCGGCGGACTCGGCGCGAGCTGCGCCGAGATCAACGCACCGTGGTCCCGCCGGTGCTGCTCAAGCCCACGCGCGTGGGCCACACCGTCCGCATCCACGCCGTCGCTGAACAGCAGCGACAGCCCAAGGCCCGCAAGTCCGAGATCGCCAGCGTATGCGAGCTGGTCACCGGGCTGCGCTCCCGCGCGCGTCACCGGAGGACGCCCGTCCATGTCGCCGAGCGCGGTCACCGCCGCGGTGATCACGGACGCCGTGCCCAGATCTCCACCGACCACGCCGCATCCCGGCGCAAGCTCGGCGCACGCGGTATTCAGCCCGCGCATGATGTCTTCGAGCAGCTCAACGGGAGTGTCGCGGGGCACCGCGAGTGCGACCGTCAGCCCAATCGGCCGCGCGCCCATCGCCGCAACGTCTGAGAGGTTGGTGGCAGCAAGCTTCCACCCCAGTTCATAGCCGCTGTGCCAGGCGCTTCGGAAGTCTGGGCCCTCAATCATCGTGTCACTGGTCACCACCAGCGGTCCGGCGACGCGCAGCACCGCACAGTCATCGCCCGGCCCGAGCGTCGCAGCCTCCGCGGGCACAAGCTGTGCGAGGATCCGCCGCAGCACACCGGCCTCGCCCAGCTCCCCCACGGTCTGATTCAGCTCTTCATCACACTTCACTCCCCCAAGCTATCGCGCGATTCCCCCAGGCACAGTAGATAGGCTTAGGAGCGTGAGTTTCCAACAGGCCAGTTCTCGGCGCGTGCTCTTCTCCACTGCTCTCTCTATCGCCGCTCTCGCTTCGCTCCTCACGGGGTGTTCGGGCGAGGTGCCTCTCGAAGCGGCACCCGACGCCAACAACCCAGCTTGCGCTGATGTCATCGTGCGTCTGCCACAAACCGTCGCGGGCCTTGAACGCCGCGGCACGAACGCGCAGTCGACCGGCGCCTGGGGGAACCCGGCAAGCGTGCAACTGTTCTGCGGGATCGAGCCGAGCGGCCCCACCACTGACACCTGCGTGAACGTCAACGGCGTCGACTGGATCATTGATGAGTCGGCCGCGCCAATCTACCGTTTCGAGGCGTATGGCCGCTCGCCCGGGCTTGAGGTCTATGTGGATTCGGAAAAGCTGAGCGGCACGGATGTCGTCACCGATCTGAGCGCTGTCGCCCGCGAACTCCCCCAGGAGCGCCAGTGCACGAGCCTCGCGGACAATCTCGGAATGTAGCACGTCAGCCGGTACTCACACGTCAACCGGCTGGAAACAGGCCTTTTCTACCGGCTGAGCGGTGAGTACCGGCTGACGTGCTGAACCCAAGCAGGTTAAGCAAGATGCTTCCCTCGCGCGAATGCCCCCAGCACTTTGTCTTGCACCTCCTCCCAGTGATACATCACCTGCGCATATGACACCCTAATGACGGTGTAATTCATCTGAATCAGTTCCGCATCGTGGTCGATATCAGAGTTGCGCTGCTCCCCCGTGTGTGAAGCACCATCAATCTGCAGGATCAGGCGGGCACCGATCAAAATATCCACACGGTGCCCGGCCACGTGCACCTGCTGTACCACTGAGGTCGGCAACCACCGAAGCCGGGACTGAACCAGGGACTCAAGTCCCGAATCCGAGAAGGGTGTGCACTCTTGAAGCAGCTTTCTCGCCGCACCGTTCAGCGGGAGGGTGTTGAGCTGATCGTAGCGAATGAGCTGCCTATTGAGCGCGGATTCCCAGATAACGAGTGCATCCTCTCTCGACTGACACTCGGCCACGTGGCACAGCACATTCTCAATTCGATCGACCAGAGCATACGGCGGGCGCAAGACCTGTGGCTTTCTCCAGTGGACAGTCGCGGCAATCTGTCCGATCTTCGCGCCCGGGCCGGGCGGCGCTACATGAAGCTGTGCAGGTGCCTGACGAACCCAGAGCCGCAGCCGCTTTGCCTGAGTAACGCAGCTCAACACCACGTGATGCCTTGCGGCGAAGAGGAGTTCAGGATCAGCGCCGGGGAGCGCAAGCCATCCACGTTGCGGACGAAAAACTTCACCTCGGCTCAGGGCACGTTCAAGGTCCGCCCGTTTTACGTCAGACTCATACAATTGTGCGGTTCGCAAAATCCCATCGTGCTTGCGAAGCAACTGCTGTAGGGCCACCATGCCTTAGAGCCTGCCCCAATTGGTCCGGTTCATGTAACTACAGGGAAATCTGTGGAAAACTGGTTCAGATCCGCAATTGAGGGCAGGTGTGAGCGGAGATTGAGCCAGCAACCTTCTGCACGTCAGCCGGTACTCACACGTCAACCGGCTGGAAACAGGCCTTTTCTACCGGCTGAGCAGTGAGTACCGGCTGACGTGCAGAACGACGGCGCTAGTAGGAGGCAGGTCTCTCGATCGCAAGCTCGATGAGCTCGGTAATCAGCTCGGTGTACCCTAGGCCAGACTCCTGCCACAGCCGCGGGTACATCGAGATCGGCGTGAACCCCGGAAGGGTGTTGATCTCGTTCAGCACAGGACCGTCCGCCGTCAGGAAGAAGTCGATGCGCGACAGCCCCGCGCACTGCGCAACTTCAAAGGCAAGCACGGCAGCATCGCGGATCGCGGTGAACTCTTCCGGGGTGACCTTCGCCGGCAGCGCAAGATCAACGCCGGAGGCCCCCAGGTACTTCGCCTCAAAATCGTAAAACTCGCGCCCACTCATCACGATCTCGCCAATCACGCTGCTCGTGCGAGGCGCAGCGTCACCGCGACCCTCGAGCACGGCAATCTCAACCTCACGGCCAGTCACGCCCGACTCGATCAGCACCGTGCGATCCTCAGCGAACGCCACTTCAAGCGCCGCCGGGATCTCTGAAGCCTCTGTCACACGGCTCACCCCCACGCTCGATCCGGCCCGCGCGGGCTTCACAAACAGCGGGTAGTTCAGCCCCTCGTCAAGGTGCTCAGCGAGATAGGGATCCCGTTCGAGTTGCTGTTTCGTCACCGTTCGCCACGGTGCCACCGCTATTCCAGCATCCGCGAGGATCGTCTTCACCGCGTGCTTGTCCATGCACAGCGCGGATCCCAACACCCCGCTGCCCACATAGGGCAGGTCGATAAGGTCAAGCATCCCTTGGATCGTGCCGTCTTCACCGTAGGGTCCGTGCATCATCGGCAGCACAGCGTCGATGTGCCCGAGTGTGCGGAGCGCCCCCGACTGGTCAATAAGCGTCAACGAGCGCGTCTGCGTCGACGCTGGCCACAGCACCCGCGTGCCGTTGTCCAGCACCTCGGGGAGAGCCCCGGCCTCGAGCTCATAACCGGAAAGGTCTTCCTCCTGCATCAGCACCGTCGCGCCGTGCTTCGTGATTCCGACCGGGATCACGTCGAACAGCTCTCGATCAATCGCCCGCAACACGCCAGCGGCCGTCACACAGCTAATGCCGTGTTCACTTGAGCGGCCGCCAAAAAGCAGGACGACAGTACGCTTCACAGTGGCAATGGAGTTCACTCTGTGCTTCCCTTCATGCGCGCAAGAAAACGCTTCCAACGGCTGGGCCGTTCTCCGCCAAGACGAAGCTCTGGGCGAGGCACGTCATCCTCGGTCGCGAGGTGCGGACCGAGCTGCTGCGGGGCCATGGTGCCACTCAGGACCATGTGCACCTGCTCGACGATCGGCATCACAATGCCGCGTTCGCGGGCAAGCTCGAGCACCGGCGGGACCGAGGTGATGCCCTCAGCGGTCTGCTGCATTTGCTCTCGGGTCTCTTCCTGGGTGTAGCCCTGGCCAATGAGGCGCCCGGCGGTGTTGTTGCGCGATAGCGGCGACTGGCAGGTGGCGATCAGGTCGCCGAGTCCGGCGAGCCCCGAAAGGGTGACGGGATCCGCGCCGGATGCAACGGCAAACTCGGTCATCTCCGCGAGCCCGCGCGTGATGATCGCGGCCTTCGTGTTCTCGCCGTAGCCAACGCCGTCGACGATGCCAATGGCAAGTGCGATGAGGTTTTTCAGCACGCCGCCGAGCTCCGTCCCCACCACATCGGTGTTGAAGTAGCTGCGGAAGTAAGGTGCGGAGCAGGCGGTCGCAATAAGTTGCGCGACCTGCATGTCCACGCACGACGCCACGGCGCCCGTGGGCTGCTCCTTCGCGATCTCGAGTGCGATGTTTGGCCCGGACACGACGCCAATCCGTTCCGGCCCGATGTCCAAGGTGTCGGCGATCACCTCCGACATGCGCATGGTGGTGGTCTGCTCGACTCCCTTGACCAGGCTGACGAGCACGCTCCGATGCTCTAGGAATGGCTCAAGTTCGAGGAGGTTCTGGCGCAACGTTTGGCTCGGCACCGCGAGAAAAACGAGCTGCGCGCCCTTCAGCGCGATCTCGAGAGAGTCCGTCGCTTTCAGGTTCTTAGGGAGGTTGATGCCGGGCAAATACTGGCTGTTCCGCTTTGCGACCTGTATTTCTTGCGCGACCTCGGGGCGACGCGCCCACACGGTCACATCGCAGCCAGCATCGCTGAGCACCTTGGCAAAAGTGGTGCCCCAACTGCCCGAACCAATCACGGCAACCTTGCGCCCGCGGTTACGCGTTCCCTTTCCAGATCCGAGTGGAACAGATTTGACGTTCAAAAGCGGCCCGTTTCACTCTGTTGGTGTTTACTCGGATCCCAGCGCTCGGCCGGGGGCTCTTCGCCGCGCAGCTCAGCAAGCAGCGCCGTAATCGCGTCCATCAGCAGACTCGTCGCCTCGTTGATCGTCTGCTGATCGAGCGTGCGATCCTTGAACTTGCTGAGGTCGAGCGGCTCACCGATCGCAACCTCGATGGTCTTACGTGGGAAGGGGCGGATCCGCTTCGCGTAGCGCGGCATCAGCTTCTCGGTACCCCAGTGAGCGGCCGGGATCAGCGGCACGCCGGATTCCAGTGCGAGTCGCACTGCACCGCTCTTACCCCGCATGGGCCAGAGGCCAGGATCCCGCGTCAGCGTGCCCTCAGGGTAGACAACAACAGCTGCCTCTTGCTCGATGAGCTGAGCGGCGGCGCCCATCGGGTTCTTGCCATCGCGACTCGGGATCGCGCCCGTGCGCTCGACCGGAATCTGCCCGGTGGAACGCATGAGCGCCCCCAAGACTGGCACTTTAAACAGGCTGGCCTTTGCCATGAAGCGCGGTGCCCGGCCGAGATGCCACACGGCGGCGCCCATGGCGATAGGGTCAAGCTCGCTGAAGTGATTCGGCGCGATGATAAACGGCCCTGACTGCGGCAGCTTCGATGCGGGTGTGAAGCGATAGCGCGCCATCAGCGACCACAGAGGCAGGATCAGGGTCGCCAGCACCCAGAAGAGGCTGGGCCGCCGTTTCTCTGCTGAGCGGAGGCTCCGCAGCTTCACCGTTTCAGTCATGCTTCGATTATCTCGGAGTCCGCTTCCCACAGCTGCATGACAGCTCGGAAACCGCAGAATCGTCGAGCCACCCGCTAGCTTTCGAACACAAAGTCTGCACCGAGCAGCCGCAGCTTCTCAATGAAGTTTTCGTAACCGCGCGAGATAATGCCGAGGTTTGTGACTTTAGACTGCCCCTCGGCCGTAAGCGCTGCGATGAGGTGGCTGAAGCCGCCACGCAGGTCCGGCACCTCGATATCCGCTCCCCTGAGCGGCACCGGTCCCGTAATCACAGCCGCCTGCTCGAATTCGCGGCGCTTCACGCGCCTGCGCGGATCGCTCAAACCGTCCTTGTACACGGTAATGTCGGCGCCCATCTTATTGAGGGCGTCCGTGAATCCGAAACGGTTCTCGTAGACGGTCTCGTGGATCGTCGACACGCCCTGCGCCTGCGTCAGCGCCACCACGAGCGGCTGCTGCCAGTCGGTCATGAAGCCGGGGTGCACGTCTGTCTCAATGGTGACGGGCTTCAGGTCACCGCCGGGGTGCCAGAACCGAATACCGTCGTCGTGCACGTCGAAGTCACCGCCGACCTTGCGGAACACGTTCAAGAAGGTCATCATCTCTTCTTGCTTCACACCGCCAACAAACACGTCGCCCTTGGTGGCGAGGGCGGCGGCGGCCCAGCTTGCGGCCTCATTCCGGTCGAAAATCGCGCGGTGATCGTACCCGCGCAGCTCGGGGACGCCCTCGATGAAGATCACTCGGTTCGGCTCGACGGAGATGATCGCGCCCATCTTCTGCAGGATGCAAATGAGGTCGATAATTTCCGGCTCGATCGCCGCGTTGCGCAGCTCGGTCTGTCCCTCAGCAAGCACTGAGGTGAGCAGGACCTGCTCGGTCGCACCCACAGAGGGGTAGGGCAACTCGATGTTGGCGCCCTTCAGCCCGTGCGGGGCAGTCAAGCTGATCCCGCTCGGAAGCTTTTCAATGACGGCGCCAAATTTGCGCAGCGCATCAAGGTGGAAATCGATCGGGCGATCGCCGATCCTGCAGCCACCGAGGTCGGGAATGAACGCCTCGCCCAGTCGGTGCAAGAGAGGTCCGCAGAACAGGATCGGGATCCGCGACGAGCCCGCGTGAGCGTCGATGTCGGCCTGGTGCGCAACTTCAACGTTCGAGGGGTCGAGGCGCCACTCGCCAGGATCGTCCCCGCGCGTGATCAGCACACCATGCAGTGCCAGCAGCCCCGCCACCACGCGCACATCGGAAATGTTAGGGACATTGCGCAGCACACTCGGTGACTTCCCGAGCAGCGCCGCCACCATCGCCTTGGTCGCGAGGTTCTTGGCGCCGCGTACCTCGATGCGTCCCTTGAGTGGACGCCCGCCGTTGATGATGATTTCGTCGGAGGTCAGGCCAACACGCGCGCCTGCCTTCTGCGCATCAAGTTTGCGGCCGGCCGCTTCAAGATCTTCGGGCGACTGCGCGAGCTTCTCAGCTTCGTCCGAGGTCGCATCATGCTCTGCAATGCTCATGTTCTGCGACTCCTGCTCATCAACCTCAAGGGTGTTCTGGGTATTCACTCGGCTCCCACCGGTAGTGTCTTGGGCATCCAACTCGGGCGATGCGCTTCGAACTCGGTGATCTTGTCTTCGCTGCGCAGCGTCAGGGAGATGTCGTCGAGACCCTCCATCAGGCGCCAGCGAGTGTAATCATCGACGTCAAAAGGCACGGTGAGCTCCCCCACTGTGACCGTGCGGTCCTCAAGGCTGACGGTGAGCTGCGTGCCGGGCGCAGCATCAATTGCCGCCCACAGCCGCTCAACATCAGCCTCGCTCACCTGCGCCGCGAGCAAACCCTGTTTGCCCGAGTTGCCGCGGAAAATGTCTGCGAATCGGGCAGAGATGACGACCCTGAAACCAAAATCTCGCAGCGCCCACACGGCATGCTCCCGAGAGGATCCAGTGCCAAAGTCCGGTCCTGCGACAAGGATCTCGGCCCCTGATACTGCGGCTGATTCAGCACAAAATCTGGATCCTGACGCCAGTGATAGAACAGGGCGTCGTCGAAACCGGTCTTCGTGACACGCTTCAAGAAGACCGCGGGAATGATCTGGTCCGTATCAACATTTGAGCGTTTCAGGGGCGCGGCCAAGCCGGTCATCGTGGTGAACTTGTCCATGATCTAGGCCTCAACCTTCTCATTTGCAGCGACCGCAGTGTGCGAGATGCCGTTGGCCGCGTCGGTTTGCAGATCCCACGGGCTCGACAGGGTGCCGCGGATCGCGGTCGCGGCTGCCACGAGCGGGGACACCAGATGGGTGCGGCCACCCTTGCCCTGGCGGCCTTCGAAGTTGCGGTTTGACGTGGACGCGCAGCGCTCGCCGGGGGCGAGCTGGTCGGGGTTCATGCCAAGGCACATGGAGCAGCCGGCAAATCGCCATTCTCCGCCGAATTCCTCAACAATTTTGTCGATCCCCTCGGCCTCGGCTTCAAGGCGCACGCGGGCGGAGCCCGGCACCACCATCAGGCGCACACCATCGGCCTTTTTCTTGCCCTTGATGATCTCGGCGAAGGTGCGCAGATCGTCCAGGCGGCTGTTGGTGCAGGATCCCATGAAGACGGCGTCGACCGGGATCTCCTTCATGGGAGTGCCCGCGGTGAGATCCATGTATTCGAGCGCCCGCTCGGCGTTTGCGCGCTCGTTCGGGTCGGCGATGTCTGCGGGATTCGGCACGCGATCGCTCAGCAGCACGCCCTGGCCCGGGTTGGTGCCCCAGGTCACGAAGGGCTCGAGCTCATTCGCGTCGATGAACACCTCGGCGTCGAACTTCGCACCCTCGTCGCTCGGCAGCGTCTTCCAGTACGCCACCGCCGCATCCCAGTCGTCGCCCTGCGGCGCGTGGGGGCGACCCTTGACGTATTCAAAGGTAGTTTCGTCGGGCGCGACCATCCCCGCGCGGGCACCGGCCTCGATCGACATGTTGCAGATAGTCATGCGGCCGTCCATCGACAGCGCACGGATCGCGGATCCGCGGTACTCGAGGACGTAACCCTGCCCACCGCCGGTGCCGATCTTCGCGATCACGGCGAGAATAATGTCTTTCGCCGTGACACCGGGGCGGAGCTCGCCCTCGACATTGATCGCCATGGTCTTGAACGGTTTCAGCGGCAGGGTTTGGGTCGCCATGACGTGTTCGACCTCGCTGGTGCCGATCCCGAACGCGAGCGCTCCGAATGCACCGTGGGTCGAGGTGTGACTGTCACCGCAGACGACGGTGATGCCCGGCATCGTGAGACCCAACTGCGGGCCAACAACGTGCACAATTCCCTGCTCGGTGTCACCGAGGGGGTGAGAACGCACACCGAATTCGGCGACGTTTTTACGGAGCGTCTCGATCTGCAGGCGACTCGTGGGGTCTTCGATCTGGCGGGTGATGTTCAGCGTCGGCGTGTTGTGATCCTCTGTCGCGATCATCAGGTCGACGCGGCGCAGGGGGCGATCCGCGACGCGCAGTCCGTCAAACGCCTGCGGGCTTGTCACCTCGTGAATGAGATGCAGATCAATGTAGATGAGATCCGGGTCACCGTTCTCACCCTTGACGACGACGTGGTCTTCCCAGAGCTTTTCGGCCAGCGTACGTGGCGCGCGTGCCCCGGCGGCGTTCTGATCACTCATGTGTGCTTCTCTTCTCAAGTCTCTACGATGTTTAATCGCTGCGCTGCGCAAAAAATTCCCTGCCCGCGCATGAAAATCGGCGATACGAAACTCCGCGACGGGTGGCCGATGGGCTAAACCCCGTCGCGGCTTGGAAGAAGCTGTTGCCGCCGACGCATGAGCGACAGTCTATCACTCGGTTTCTGAGGCACCGATCCGCAAACGCTCACCGCGAGCCTTCGCGTCACGCTTCGCCTTCACCACGCTGGCGACGGTGGCTACGAACATCGCCAAGACAATGACAGCGAGTGACATCCAGGTAGACGGCTCCGGCACCGGCACACTTTCGCCACCGTTGATGAACGGCAGCTCATTGTCGTGGAGCGCATGCAGAATCAGCTTGACGCCGATGAACGCCAGGATCGCCGCAATACCGTACTTGAGATATTCGAGACGTTCCAGCAGCCCCCCGAGCAGGAAGTAGAGCTGACGCAACCCCATCAGGGCAAAGATGTTGGCGGTGAACACGATGAACGGGTTCTGGGTGATGCCGAGGACCGCGGGGATCGAGTCCAGCGCAAAGAGCAGATCCGTCGCGCCGAGAGAAATCAACACCAGCAGAAACGGCGTGAACATGCGCTTGCCGTCGACCACGGTGCGGATCTTGCCGCCGTCATAGTCATCGCTGAAGGGCATTACCTTCTTGGCTTGTCGGATCACCCAGCTGTCACCCGTGTTTTCGTGCTCGCCCGGCTTTACCTGCTGCCAGGCGGTCCAAATGAGCCACGCACCGAAGATGAAGAACACCGCAATAAAGCGTTCGATTACTGCCGCACCAGCCAGGATAAAGATGCCGCGGAAGATGAGCGCGAGTACGATCCCGATCATCAATGCACGCTGCTGATATGCCGTCGGCACCTTGAAACTCGCGAGGATCATCACAAAGACAAAGAGATTGTCAATGGAGAGGCTGTATTCGGTGAGCCAGCCAGTCAGGAACTCGGTGCCGTGCTGCACATCGCCGAGCAGGAACATTGCCCCGGCAAACACAAGCGCGAGCAACACGTAGAAGCCGACCCACAGGCTCGCCTCCCGCATCGAGGGAACGTGGGGGCGACGGACAATAAGGGCAAGATCAAGAACCAGGATCGCAACGAGTACGACCATCGATCCGATTTCGAACCAGAGTGGGAGAGCAGAGGTCACGGACTTCCTTCGACTGGGCGCGGGGTGCGCAAAACGCCGAAAGTCT
This sequence comes from Leucobacter insecticola, assembly GCF_011382965.1. Classification (NCBI taxonomy): domain Bacteria; kingdom Bacillati; phylum Actinomycetota; class Actinomycetes; order Micrococcales; family Microbacteriaceae; genus Leucobacter; species Leucobacter insecticola. The sequence goes on from NZ_CP049934.1 coordinate 2,221,079, forward strand.
CTTCCCGCTGCACGAACCTGACCATCTCTGGTCTTCGCGCACCGCATCCGCTCCGGTGCCGCTGCGGAGCGACACGTACTGACGAGGCGGACGAAACTGGAATACTCCCCTTCGCCTACTTCAGTGTAGTGGATGGAAGGCAAGATCTGCCGGCGCCAGCGCACCTTTGATTTCGACTGGCTCGCGCTCGCTCAATCGGCGGGATAGTCATCCTGCACTAGCATATGTAACGTCCGTGATCCCGCACGAGAGGTACCCGTGAGCAATCGATCCGCTAATTCCATTGAGCGCAGCGCCGACCGCGGACCGGGATTCGCGTCGCGCACCCTCGCAGGATTTATCTTCGCGAGCCGCTGGCTACAGGCGCCCCTCTACCTCGGCCTCATCGTGGCGCAGGCCGTCTATGTGGTGCTGTTCTTTGTGGAGCTGTGGCATCTGATCGACAAGGCGATCCTGTCGGGTCACATCAGCGAGACCGATGTCATGCTGGGTGTGCTCGCGCTCATCGACATCGTGATGATCGCGAACCTGCTGATCATGGTCATCATCGGCGGCTACGAGACCTTCGTCTCTAAGATCCGCGTCGAAGGCCACCACGACGAGCCCGATTGGCTATCGCACGTCAACGCGAACCTGTTGAAGGTGAAGCTCGCGATCTCCATCATCTCGATCTCCTCGATCCACCTCCTGAAGACGTTCATCGAGGTCGGTCGCATGGAGAACGACATTGTGCGCACCAGCGACGGCAATGTTCTCTATTCGTATAACGGCGTGTTCTGGGAGGTCATGATCCACCTCGCCTTCATCGTGTCGGCGCTCGCGCTGGCCTGGATCGACAAGATGAGCAAGCAGCACGCTCCGGATCACGCTGCCCCATTACCGCGGGCAACATCGAGGCCGGGCTGCGGCACTCCGCAGTCACTGAGACTGCCGCCAGTAACTTCGTGACCGTGCGCCTGCCTGCGGGCACCGAACTTCCTCCCGGCGCGGAGGTCGTGGCTCCGCCCGCAGGACGATAGCAGTCTTTGACTGGAACGGAGTGCCCGGCGGAAAAGGCAATCCGTCAGAATGGGTGCGGTGCGGAATCACTCTCCGCGAGGGCGGTCTCGGGGTTCACGGGAACGAACGCCACCCGGCTGGGTGGCTTTTCCCGGTAGCTCCGCCCCGCGGGTGACGTCCATTCCAGTACCCCCTCTACCGGCTGCGTAACCCGCCAGGCGCTGTGATGCTTCAACGTATGGTGTCCCTTACAGGCCGCGGAAAGGTTAGCCGTTGAGGTCGCTCCACCCAGTGCGGCATCAATGGTGTGGTCGATATCGCAGCGGATCGCCGGGACTGCGCAGCCGGGGAAGCGGCATCTCTGATCTCGCACCCGCAGGTATCGCCGAATCCGTTTCGAGGGCCGGTAGCGTTCTACTGAAACCAGCGCGCCCGTATCAGCATCCACATAGGTCACATCCCACGACGCCGCGGTCTCGGAAAGTCGGGCCGCGGATGCCTGATCGATCGGCCCATACCCGGCGAGAGTAGCCGGCGGCGGATGGAGCACTTCGCGGAGCGCTTCTGCGTCGCTCCAGACCCCCGCGTCGTTCAGGGCGCCGCCACTGCGGGGATCCTTCGAATGGCCGCTGCGGAGCGGGGAAAGCCCGAGAGCAGCCGCCGGAATAACGAGCTGAACCTCTGCCCGAACCTTGCCAAGCCGCGCAGAAGATCGCTCAGCCCCGGCGGGCGCACTTCGCCTCCCGCGTGTGCCTTTCGTGTCTGGCGTATCGCCCAGGAGAATCCGGGTGAAAAGATCCGCCCGCAACTCGTCACACGAGCGATCCTCCGTTGAGTCGGATCCTGCGGAGTCGAATCCAGTTGAGTCGGATCCCGCTGAATCGGATCCCGCTGAATCGGATCCCGCTGAATCGCGACTTGCCCGACTCATACGAGCCAGGCGATCATAGATCGCATACGCCTCGACCGCCGGAAGATACGCGATCAGATCCGCCATGCCATCCTCGTGCGCGGTCACCGTCACCCGACGATTCTTCTTCGCCACTTCATGACGCTCATCGAGGGACACTTCAGCGAACTGCTCCGCAAGGGCCCGCACGATCGACCGCAGTCTGCTCGGCGTTTCGGTCTGCGCGAACGGTAGCACCGCTTGTTCGTATGCGGCGCGCCGAAGCACCGCGGTGACGTCACCGCCGACACCAATCACGCAGCCAGCCTCAACCACCACGGAAGCGTGCTGCGCACCAATCAGGCCATCTTCGAGCGCGTCACGGATGCGCGAATATTGTTCGGTGAGGGCGCAAGCATGATGCATCTGCCGACCAATGCTCCATTCGCTGAGGTGCAGAGCAGCGGCGATCTCCGCACGGACCGAACGATACGCCAATTCCGTCTTCCTCCCACTGACATTCGCTGAGGGTGCGGGCTCGGCATCGAGTCGTGCGATATCTGCGGCCGCGGCGAGCAGTTTCAAGCGTCGAGCCTCGAGGGCGCGGCTTTCTTGCTCCAATGCTTCCAGCTCGCTCAGTACAGCGTCCATCGCAGTGTCGCGCAACATCGCCGGGGCGATGCTGCGCGGGTCTACGGAGGATTGGGAGGACATAAAACCAGTGTCACATCACCCACTGACATTCACGGATTCTGGCCTCTGTCCCAGCACTTTCCGGGATGTCTGCGCCCACTTTACCTGCGCCTGGCTGCGGATCCTGACTCAGGGCTGTAACCGAGTTCGTAGCCCAGGATCACGGCGTGGACGCGATCCCTGAGGTGGAGCTTCGCGAAGATCGCGTTGACGTGGGATTTCACCGTCGAATGCGCGAGAAACAGCTCTTCGGCGATCTCAGGGTTTGAGCGCCCCCGCACCACTGCAGCAAAGATCTCTCGCTCGCGGGGACTGAGCCGGCCGAGTGCGTCACTTCTGGGCCCGACAGGATGGTTGTTCCCCGCAAGAAAATGCTCAATGAGTTTGCTGGTGAGGCTCGGCGCCGCGACAGCGGATCCCGCAGCGACCGTCTGTACGGCATCCACGAGTGCGGCGGGCCTGATGCTCTTGAGCAGAAACGCGCTTGCGCCCGCGCGCAGGCTCCCGAACGCAGCCTCATCAAGGTCGAAGGTGGTCAGCACGATGACCCGGACGCCCGGATCACGCTCGGTGATCCGCCGGGTTGCCTCGATCCCGCCCATGCCAGGCATGCGAACGTCCATGAGGACGATGTCAGGCTTCTGGCGCGCGACAGCATCGAGGGCATCTTCACCGCTGCCGGCCTCCCCCACCACTTCAATGCTGTCGTCGGAGTCAAGGATCAGGGCGATCCCGGCGCGTTCGAGCGGCTGGTCGTCAACCACCACGACCCGCAGCGGATCCTGGCCCTGCGAATGCTCGCCCATCACGGCCCCTCCTTCACCTTGAGCCGCGCACAAACCCGCCAGCCTCCGCCCGGTGACGCCGGCGTTGCCAGGAGCGGGCCCGCCTCAAGAGTTCCGCCGAACGCCGCCGCCCGCTCGCGCATTGCCTGCAGCCCGAGCCTCGAACCCGCTGTCTCTCGGGCAGGGTCCTGCCGTCCATTGTCCGTGACCGTCGCCACGACATCATCCGCATCACGCACCACCTTCACCTCAACAAAGCTCGTGCCGGTGGCGTGGCGGAGCGTATTCGTCAGCGATTCGCGCACGACCCGGTAGATCGTCGTCCGGAGCGCCGGATCGCTTGGCAGTTCGGGATCCTCTGCGAGTGTGACCGGCAGCCCGGCCTCCCGAAACTCCGCCACGAGCTCAGCGAGTTCCGGCACGTTGTGCCCGGAGTGCGCGAGATCCTCCGTGAGCTTCTCGTCACCCTCGTGCAGCACCTGGAGCGTGCGCTGCATCTCTTCGAGCGCCCGCGCGCCGACATCGCCGAGCTGTTCGAGCGCCCGCCTGGCCCGCTCGGGGTGTTTCTGCCAGCCAGCCTCCGCACCACCCGCAAGCGCAACCATCACGGTGATCGAGTGCGCCACGACGTCGTGCATCTCGGCGGCGATACGCGTGCGCTCTGCCGACCTTGCCCGCTCCTCGCGCATCTCGATCATGGTCGTAATCGCCTCGCGCCGCGCCCGGCTCGCGCGCACGGCAACGCCGAGGGCGATCGCGATCACCGCAGTGAAATTGAGCAGCGAGGCCGGAAACCCGTCGCGGATCCCGAACAGCACCGCAAGACCCGAGAACGCAAGCACCACGACAGCGCCAGCGAGGGCGCCGAGGATCGCGGTCCGCATGCGCCGCTGCGCCGCAAGCGTATAAACGGTGAAGAACGTTTCGAGCTGGCCTGGCGACATCGTCTGCGCAGAAATCGGGTTCAGCGCCGCAAACGCCATCACCACGAGCAGCACCACGAGCGGATACTGACGCCGCCGCCACAGGGCAAGCGCCGTTGCTCCCACACACAGCCAGCCGAGCCACGCGTGTGTCGGTGGCTCCAGCAGAAGCACGGCCGAGGCGGGCGCCGCGCACGCGAGGATCACCAACACGTCCGCGATCCTGGGCCGTTCGGCAAACCACCGCACGATCCGAGGCCTGCGCAGGGCAGGCTCCTCGAATACCGCGGGTGCTGACACGTGACCTCCTCGCCTCATTCTCTCGCACCTCGCGAGATTTGGCTTCCACCCGCGGGTGGAAGATGCGGATCAACCCGTGGGCGGTGTTGAATCGTTGCCTGGGTTCGTAGCTTGGAATCATCCCCTCTTCAATCACCTCACGGAAAGCACCAAAGATGAACCCTTAACTCGATTCTCGCCCTGCTGCGTTACGCAGCGGGGCGATCGGCTCCCCCTGGCTGTTGCGCGCGCGGCAGCTCAGCAAGTCTTTTGACCAGGCCCAGGCCCTCATCGACGCGAGCCTCGACATCGCGCCCGGTGAGGCCGTCGCGATCATGGGGCCGAGCGGATCGGGCAAGTCGACGCTGCTTCACGCGATCGCCGGGATCGTGCCCGCCGACAGCGGCGAGGTGCTCGTGCGGCGGCGAGACGGCGACGGAGCAGACGAACTCTCCGGCCTTGCCGATGCGGAACGCTCGGAGTCTCGGCTGCGTCGCTTCGGCTTTGTGTTTCAGCAGGGCATGCTGCTGCCGGAACTCCCGGCGATCGAAAACGTCGCGCTCCCGCTGCTGCTGGCGGGGTTGGGCGGGCGGCGGCGTTTGGCCGGGCGGAGGCCGAGCTTTCTCGCCTCGGGCTCGCGGGGCTTGGCGGGCGGCGCCTCGGCCAGCTCTCGGGCGGGCAAGCACAGCGCGTCGCGATCGCCCGGGCGTTGGTTGCCGCCCCCTCGTTGATCTTCGCTGACGAGCCCACCGGTGCGCTCGATTCGCGCACGGCGGGCGAGGTGCTCGACGCGCTACTCGGCACCCTCCACGATCCTGGCGGCGTCTCCTCTCGTGCGCTCGTCATCGTCACCCACGACGCGCAAATCGCAGGCCGCTGCGATCGCATTGTGATGCTGCGCGACGGCCGAATCGAGGCATCATGAGTGGCGGGGGCGCTGGCTGGATCCTGATCCGGCCGCGACGAGAGTCAGGGACACTTACCCGCCTGCAGTTGCTCGCCTCCGGGGTGACGACGCTGCTCGCTTTTGCTGTCGCAATGCTCGCGCTCGCGATCTGGCGGCTGCCGTCGGATGAGCCGGCGTACCGGATCCTCGCGCTCGCCCTGGTGGGCCTGCTTGTCGTGCCGCTCGTCACCCTCGGCACCGCGACGGCCAGGCTCGCGGCGCGCAGCCGGGACGGTCGGCTCGCGGCTCTCCGCCTTATCGGGGCAACATCCGGCCGCGTGCGGCGGATCGCGGTTGCGGAGGTCACCCTGCTCGCGGCAGGAGGGGTGGCCCTCGGCACCGTGGTGTCGGCGGCGCTGCCCCTCGCGCTGAGCATGATCCCCTGCACGGCGGACGTCTGCTGCCCGACGATTTGCTGCTGCCATGGTGGCTGGCTGCGGGGATCCCACCCCTGCTCGTTGGTATCGCCGCCCTGAGTGCGCTGCTCGGGCTTCGCCGCGTGGTGATCTCGCCGCTCGGCGTGCGCACCCGGCAGGATGCGCCGCGCCTGGGGTGGCTGCGGCTCGTGCTCGGCGTCGCCGTAATTGGCGCGGCGGTGCTGGTGACGCGGGCGGTGTCGCCAGCCTGGGGCGTGGTCGCGGTGGTCGGGGCGCTCGCAGCGGTCGTGCTCGCGGTGATGGCGGTGTTCGGCGTCGTCGGCCCGTTTGCGGTCTCGCTGATCGCCCGGATGCGGGCCGCCCGCACCGGCGACGCCGCGCGGCTGGTCGCTGCGCGCGGCACGGTCGACGATCCAAAAGCCGCCTGGCGCGGTGTGTCGGGGCTCGCGCTCGCGACCTTCGTGGTGATCCCGGTCGGCAGTCTGCTCGGGTATCTCGACCGGATCCGAAACAGTGAAAGCCAGGACCTCATGTCTGAAGAAACGCTCCTGATTTTCGGCGATGCCCGCACGATCCTTCTCGCTCTTGTCGCGATCTCGTTTCTTGTGGTCGCGTGCCAGGCGGCGATCACTCAGACCGCCGCGGTGCTTGAGCGGCGGGATCTTTACATCGCGCTCGACCGAATCGGCATGCCTGTGTCTCAGGTGATTCGTTCCCGCAGGATGAGCGCGACCATGCCCGCCGCGGTTGCCGTGATCGGATCGGCCATCGCCGCCGTCGCTCTGGCGGCCCCGGTGGTATTCACCGCCGCATTGCTGGCGCCGCTGTTTCTGCTCGGGATCGCCGTGATTCTCGCCTTCGGGATGCTGCTGGTCACCGCTGGGGCCAGAGCGACGGCGCCCGTGCTGCGGAGGACGCTCGCGGCGCCTGCGCGGGGCGAGTAGCGGGGGTGGAGGGGTACCTTCCGCCGATTGAGTAAGCAAAGCGTGCCTTCCGCCGATTGAGTGAGCAAAGCGAATCGAAATCAAGGATCATCGAGGTGGCCTCGCGACGCTGAAAGCCCGAAGCTGGCCCGGGGCGGGCGGTGTCAGGGCACCACGAGGAACCGGTATGCTTATTCCCGCGTGCTCGCCCCGGGTGCGCTCACGCGCGAGTGGCGGAATTGGCAGACGCGCTGGATTTAGGTTCCAGTGTCTTCGGACGTGAGGGTTCAAGTCCCTTCTTGCGCACGAACGGCAGGCGGTGCCCCCTCCCCTGCCCGCCCGGATTCATGTGTCACGGATGTGTACTTCCCAGCGTTTTAGTACAGATCCGTGACACATGAACTCGGTGGTCACGTGTTTGCGGCGCAATGCCATTCGGCGCTTGTCGGTAGTCCCTAGTACGGTGACTATAACGACCAAACACCACCGAATCGCGCGGCGAAGCGCAGGAGAACCAACAACGATGGCACCGAGCACCAAAGAGGCACAGTACGAAACGGGAAACTGGTGAAGCTGCTCGACGTCATTGGCGACCTGCCGATTGGCGGTGAGTACGCAGATCACTCGATCGACCTTTTCGGTGATGCGTACGAGCACCTGATGCAAATGTACGCCTCAAGCGCGGGTAAATCTGGTGGTGAGGACTACACGCCGCAAGAAATGTCAGAGCTCCTCGCCCACATCGCGACCCGCGGCAAGAAGCGCGTGAACAAGGTGTACGACCCAGCAGCTGGTTCAGGGTCCCTGCTGCTGAGGTTCGCGAAGGTGCTGGGCAAAGAGAACGTCGGCGGGTTCTGCGGCCAAGAGATCAAGCTGACCACGTACAACCTGGCGCGCATCAACATGTTCTTGCACGAAGTGAACTACGAAAAGTTCGATATCGCCCTGGGCGATACGCTTCTTGATCCCGCACACTGGGGCGAAGAACCATTTGAAGCGATCGTCTCCAATCCCCCATACTCGATTAAGTGGGACGGTGGTGCGAATCCGCTACTCGTCAACGATCAGCGGTTCGCACCGGCGGGCGTGCTCGCCCCGAAGTCGAAGGCCGATCTGGTGTTCACGATGCACATGCTGCACTGGCTCGCGACCGACGGCACCGCGGCGATCGTTGAGTTCCCGGGAGTACTGTACCGGGGTGGGGCGGAGCGGAAGATCCGCAAGTACCTCATCGACAACAACTACGTTGAGGCCGTGATCCCGTTGCCGCCGGTCCTGTTCTTCGGCACCACCATCGGCACCTGCATTATTGTGCCGAAGAAGTCAAAGCACACAAACGACGTCATCTTCGTTGATGCCTCAGCGGAGTTCACCCGCACCGGCAACAAGAACAAGCTGGCGCAGAGCAACATCGACAAGATTCTTGAGGCGCTTGAAGATCGCGGAGTCGACGAACACTTCGCGAAGGTCGTCGCGAACAGCGCCATCGCAGAGAACGACTACAACATCGCCGTGTCATCGTATGTTGAAGCGGAAGACACCCGCGAGGCTATCGACATCACCGAGGTGAACGCGCGCATTGAGCAGATCGTGATGCGGCGAGCCGAGCTGCGCACCTCAATCGATGCGATCGTGGCCGATCTTGAAGGGGATGCACCATGATCGCAAACTCCACAGTCGTCAATGTCGGTGGCTCGCAGTACCGTCTGAGCACAGCGCACAGAGCCCAAGATGCGGTTCGGTGCATCGCCGAAACTGCTCTGACGAGCGGCCAACACTGAGGAAACACTATGGATACTGAACTAACCGGTGTCGTGCTCTACACCTCCGCAGACGGCTCGATAAGCCTCGAGGTACGCACCGAGGCTGATACGGTCTGGCTGACACAGGCTCAGATCGTGGAGCTCTTCGATTCGTCGAAAGCCAATGTGAGCGAACATATCACTAACATCTTTGCCGAGGGTGAGCTGTCCGCCTCGGCAACTGTTCGGAAATTCCGAACAGTTCGAACCGAAGGTAAACGAACGGTCGAGCGCGAACTTACGCATTACAACCTGGACCTGGTTTTATCCGTCGGGTATCGCGTAAAGAGTGCGATCGCGACCCAGTTTCGAATCTGGGCGACCCAGCGCCTGCGCGAGTACCTGATGCAGGGCTACGCAGTCAACGAGCAGCGGCTTGAACAGCTGGGCCAGGTGGTACAGATTCTCGCCCGCTCCAGCGACGAAGTGCTCGCGGGCGTGGCCGACGTGTTGGCCGAGTATGTGCCCGGGTTGACGCTGCTGCGCGACTACGACGAGGCGAGCCTCAACCCGAAGCCACACGCTGTTCCAGGGTGGGAGCTAACGCTTGAAGAGGCGCGCCAGGTGATCCAGCGGGTCGCGGCAGAGTTTCCGGGCGATGGGCTGCTCGGTAACGAGCGCGGTGACGGGCTGGCAGGCATCGTCGCCACGATCTATCAGGGCTTCGGGGGTCAGGATCTCTACCCCACGGTCGAAGAGAAGGCAGCGAATCTGCTCTACCTCATCGTAAAGGATCACCCACTATCCGACGGCAACAAACGCAGCGCGGCGGCCCTGTTCGTGACGTTCTTGGCCCGCAACGGGATCCTAAGAAGAGCTGGCGAATCACCGAACATCACCAACAACACCCTCGCGGCGATCACACTGATGGTCGCCATGAGCGACCCGAAAGAAAAGGAACTCATGGTCGAGCTGATCGTTCGCATGCTGTCGGAGGCACACGCATGAGCGAGAACAGAACCGCTGAGGTGTTCCTGAATCAGTGAAATGAAGAACTCACAGGGCTGGCTACCTGTCGGATCTTCCAGCAGATTCGAACCGGTTCCCGCCTGGAGACAACGCCCCACCCTGCCATCTGGTGATCCGGCGGACGGCGAGAGATAAACCAGTCGCTATGTCTGAAAGCCAACGTTAGCGTTTTCGCCGCAGGGCACCTCGGTACTCGGCCTACCCTTCTTCCGGGGCCTCTTCGAAATCGTCGCTTCTTGCGCAGCAGTGGTATGTGGTGAAGGACCTCCTTAGCGGCGAGAGCACCCCAAATCACGATATCTATGGGGTCCTCTCGCGGCTCAGCGCGCCTTTCACCGACCAGAAATTTTCACCGGCCCTTCGAACAAAACTACCCATCCACATTATTGCTCACTTCATGCTGCGTTTCTCGGACGCGTTCATTCGTGGGGTCAAATCGATACGCAGATGGGGAGGGCCTCCCGGAAGGAAAGCTGGAGAGCCGTCACTCACGAAGTGAGTTGAGCAGGCGGCGCAGAACAGCCGTCGCCTCAGACAAGGCCGTCGGCGAGTTTGTCTCTGCGAGCCACAATGCCGCTTCATTCATGGCGCCGGACAGCAGGTGTGAGAGTGGCTCCACTGGTTGTGATGCAATAATTCCCTTCTTGACAAGAGCGTTGAGGATTTCCGTAAGAAGTCTTCCCGAGACCGCCTCGTCCATTGCTCTCCACTCTTGCCACCCCAAGACAGCAGGGGCATCGATGAGCATGATCTGCTGCACTTCAGGATCAGCCTGTGCCTCCAAAAAGGCTTCGCATCCCGCCACGAGCTCTTCCCACGGGTCGCTCTGGTTTTCAGCCGCTGCGGCGACGCGATCACCAACCTTTTGTTGAATTTCTTGCACGACTACTCGGAACAGCTCAATCTTTCCGTCGAAGTGGTGATAGAGCGCCCCCTTGGTCATTCCAAGCGCGGAAACGATCTCTGTGAGTTTCACGGCAGAGTATCCATGTTGAGTGAACTGTCGCCGTGCCTCCGCGACCAGCGCCTTCGCTGTCGCCTCGCGCTGAGCGTCCCTTTTTCCAGCCACTCGCCCACCTATTCATTGACATACCAAGAGTACGCGAAACGACAAGACAAAGCAGGCTCCAGTGGAAACTTTAGGCTCCGACACGGGCAATGAAACCGGCCATAAGCGTTTCTTTGGCATCGAACTTGCTCGGCTGCTGTCCGAGAAAATCATCGCCCAGGATCCAAACTTCCCGGCACAAGCTTTCTTGGCGGATACCGAAGCATCTGGTCTGACCGAGCTAGAGCTGTTAGACCGAGTCGATACTCTCGCTCACCTCCTCCGCAAACATCTACCGCAGCACTACCCAGATGCTTTGGAGCAACTTGCGCGCATCTATGGCCCAGAGAATCCGAACGAGACGGGAATGTTCACCTTCGGCTATTGGCTCTGGCCAGTGGGCTCCTTCATTGCCACCTATGGCCTCGATCACCCCAACGAGTCAATCGCTGCAATCAAGGAACTCACCAAACGTCACACGGGCGAATTCGCCATCCGCCCCTACATCGCGGCTCGGCCAACTGAGACAGTGGAAGTAATGCGGGGCTGGACCACATCGTCAAACGTGCATATACGCCGACTCGCGTCCGAGGGACTGCGTCCGCGTCTCCCCTGGTCCAAAAGACTGACACTCTTCATCACTGAACCTCAGCCCATTTTCGAAGTACTTGACACACTCAAGGACGACACGTCAAGATTCGTGCAGAAATCGGTGGCCAATAACCTCAACGACTACCTCAAGGGCAACCGCACTGACACCCTCGACTTGCTAATTCGCTGGGCCGCAAATCCGACACCACAACGGCAATGGATTATTCGCCACGCGCTTCGCAACGAACTCAGACGCGGATCCACCGACGCCCAAAACATTCTCAAGCACGCCCTCTGAGCCCCAAACAACGAACACCAGGACCACAGAGTCACTTAAGGAGACACAATATGCGGTTCTCGGACCGCTACCCCATCATCGTCACCACAAAGAAAGATGCCTCGCAGGACTTCTGGACAACCTATCTCGGCTTTGAAGCAGCATTTGAAAGCATTTGGTTCAGCCTCCTCGTCGCTGACGACAACACAGCCTCAATCGCCTTCATGACACCGGATCACCCTTCAGCCCCGCCAGGGCCAAAAATCTTCAGCGGATCCGGCGTGTGTTTTGAACTGGAAGTCGAAGACGCACAAGCCACTCACGAGGCGCTCACCCGCAAGGGTCTTGTCGTCACGTACACGCTCACCGACGAGCCATTCGGTCAGCGTCGATTCGGGTTCACTGACCCTTCTGGGCTATGGGTAGATGTAGTCGAGCAGATAGCCCCGCAACCTGGCTTCTGGGACAAATACATGGTGTGACTTGCCCTGATCGCGACCGTGGCCCCAGGCAGCGCACCATTTGGCCCAGGAGCAGCGCCGCCGCATTGTTTGTGACGTTCCTGGCACGCAACGGGATCCTGCGAAACGACGCCGACTTGCCGCGCATCACCAACAACACCCTCGCGGCAATCACGCTGACTGCTCATCCAGAGCCCCAATAGACCCACTTCACCAAGCAGAAAGCTTGTCCGGGTTCATCGCAAACCAGATATTGCTGATCCTCCCCGACTCCACGCCGAACGAAATCACGCCGGTCACCCGCTTTCTGCCTCGCAGCCCCGTCCGCACGAGCGCAAACCCCGGCAACCCGTTCACCTCGACACGTTCAATCGCGGTGCCGGGCAGTGGACGCCGCAGGATCCCGAGCAGGAAGCGCGCCACCTGTTCGGCCCCGACAGTCGGGCGTTTGGCGATCCCTATCCTGCCATTGCCGTCACTCACCGAGACCACCCGCGGGTCGAGCACCGCGATTAATCCGGCGAAGTCACCCTGCTCACACGCCTGCTGAAACGCATCGACCAGCCTGGCATGCTCGGCAGGGTCGCTGGGCCTGGATCGCGCATCGCGCAAATGCCGGCGTGCCGAAGCCGCAGCCTGCCGCGTCGCCTCGGGCGTGCGCCCCACAATCTCAGCAATCTCCGCATAGCGCAGCCCAAACACCTCGTGCAACACATACGAGACCCGTTCCGCGGGCGTCAACGATTCCAACACCACCAACAGCGCCATGCTCACCTGGTTATCGAGAGTGACCCGGTCGAGAGGATCGGGATCCGGCACCACATGCGCCGGAATCGGCTCCGGCAGCCACGGCCCAACATAGCGCTCGCGTCGCTTCGGCGCAGAGTCCAGCAGGTTGATGCACAGCCGCGATGCCGCGGTCGTCAGCCAGGCAGCGGGCCGCTCGATACGCTCACGTTCAGCTGCCGTCAGCCGATACCACCGCTCAAAACTTAGCTGCGCGACATCTTCTGCGTCGCTCCAGCTCCCCAACATGCGATACGCCAGCCACGTCAACCGCGCGCGCGCGCCCTCAACCTCGCCCTCAACCTCGCTCTCAACCATGCTTGAGCCTCCCTCTCCCCCAATTCTGACCGAGCATCACCCGGGAATGTGAGGCGAACCTCACACTTCCTCGCCGTTCCCGGTCAGACTGGGTGAACCCTACGGACAGAGAGACAGGACATGAGCCAGGAAATGTACGACGTCATCGTGATCGGCGGCGGATACGCGGGGGTTACCGCGGTGGCCAGACTCCCCCGCAGCGCGCGAGTTGCGCTCGTTGATCCCAAACCCAACTTTGTGCACCGCGTCCACCTCCACGAACACGCCGCGGGCGGCGACATTCGCGTGGAGAAGCCCTTTCACCAGGTACTCCGGCGCGGTGTCGTGCACCACCGTACCAGTGCGGTGCAGGTCGAGCCCGGGATCGTGCGTCTCGGTGATGGCACAACGCTGCGCACGCGACACATCTTGCTCACCACCGGCAGCGACGAACCCACCCCGAACGGAATCAACTCGCTCGCGTCAGCCTCCAAGATCCGTCAGCGGCTCGCCGAGTTGCGCCCCGGAGCTCGGATCGCGATCCGCGGGGCTGGCCTCACCGGGATTGAGCTCGCGGCGGAGATCGCCTATCGTCGCCCCGAACTCACGGTACACCTGAACGGGAGGAGCCCCGCGGGGGCCGACCTTCCCGAACGCGCACACGATTACCTTCGCGGCACACTCGAAACCCTGGGAGTGGTGCTCGACGGCACTAGCCCAGGGGCAGACCTGCACATCGATACCACCGGGTTTCACTACTCCCCGCTGACAAGCGCCTCCTCGCTCGCGGAGGCAACACCCCCACGAAACGCAACCCACGGGCAACTGCAAGTGTCGGCAACACTGGAGAGCGTGCCGGGAATCTGGGGCGCGGGAGACGCCGTCCAGGTTGCGGGCCAGGATCATCTCCGCGGCGGTTGCGCGGTCGCGGTCCCCATGGGAGCTCACGCGGCAGACAACATCGCCCGAGCACTCAAAGACCAGCCACCCAGGCCGCTCGACTTCGGTTATGCGGTGCGCTGCCTGAGCCTCGGGCGACGAAACGGCCTGATCCTCGCGGTGGATCCATTGAATCACCCCCAGAAGGCATTCATTCCCGGCCTGCCAGGAGCCTGGGCCAAGAGCATGGTCTGCAGCGCGGTACTGTTCGCATCCTCCCCAGTCTTTTCCACTTTCGCCGGGATGAAGCGGCGATCCGGGCTGCACCGTCGCGCTCACACCTAGCCTTTTGGCACCTGGGTCAGAGCGGCATGATCTCTTCACAGTTGCCTATCTATACATCGAGTGTATAGACTCCGTGTATGGCACAAATGGAAAGCTCCCTCGCCCTTCTCGGGCTCCTCAGCACCGAGCCAAGCTACGGCTACGACCTGAAGCACGACTACGATCGCTGGTTCGGCGCCGAGAAACCACTCGCCTTCGGCCAGGTGTACGCCACGCTCGCTCGCCTCGTAAAGAACGGCCTTATCGAACTCCTCGGCGACGAGGCAGGATCTGGGCCTGAGCGCAAGCGCTACGACATCACCCCTACCGGCCGCGAGCGGGTTCAACAGTGGCTTTTTACACCCGACACCCCATCCGAAGCCATGCAATCGAACCTCTTCGCGAAAGCAGTCATTGCGATCCTGCTCGGCCAAGATACCGCGGAGCTGCTCGAGGCACAGCGCGCAGAGCACATGCGCCGCATGCGCGAGCTCACCCAACAGAAACGGGGCGCCAGCTTCGCCACGGTTCTGCTGTGCGATCACGCCCTGTTTCACATCGAGGCCGATCTGCGTTGGATCGATCTCACCGCAGCACGACTCGAAGAACTCACAGAAGAGGTGGCGTCAGCATGAACGAACTCAAACCCTCCACCCACCCTCCCCTTTTCAGTCTTCGCGGGGTGACGCGTTCCTTCGGACAGATCGAGGCCCTGCGCGGGATCGATCTCGACATCGATCAGGGTGAGATTCTGGCGATCATGGGGCCATCGGGATCCGGCAAATCCACCCTGCTACACACGCTAGCGGGCGTCATCCCCCCAGACGGCGGTGCCGTGCACTACGGCAACACCGCACTCGAATCGCTCGGCGAGACGGCACGCGCGCGACTCCGCCTCAGAGATTTCGGCTTCGTCTTCCAGTTCGGCCAGCTCCTCCCGGACCTCACCGCGCTCGACAACGTTTCGCTGCCGCTCCTACTGCAGGGTTTCAAGCGCCGCGTTGCGCTCTCCCAGGCGGCGAGCTGGCTCGACCGTCTCGGCCTCGCCGACCACAGACAGGCGCTCCCGGGTGAGCTGTCCGGAGGCCAAGCCCAGCGAGTCGCGGTGGCACGAGCACTCGTCACCGGCCCGAAGGTCTTGTTTGCCGACGAGCCAACCGGCTCCCTCGATTCCCTGGCCGCCGAGAACGTGATCTCGCTGCTCACCGATATCACACGGAGCAGCGGCACCACCGTCATCATCGTGACCCACGACTCTCGCACCGCTTCCTATGCTGACCGCGAGGTTGTCGTGCGCGACGGGCGCATTTCCGGAAACGCGAATGCGCTTCGCACGCCCGAGGGGGTCCACGCATGAAGAACCTCGGCACCTTGACCTGGCTTATCGGCGGCCGCGCCAAGGGAGGACGGCTCCGACTCGTGGGCACCGCGGCAGGTCTCGCCGTCGGCACCATGCTGCTACTGCTCGTTTTCGCGGCGTATCAAGGGATGACCGACCGCGCGGCTCGCGCCGACGTGTACACCCACCTGGGGTATGCAGGCTTGCCCAGTCAGGGCGGCGAAGACACCAGCCCCGAGCTCGGCGCCACCGAATTCCTGACGATGGCTACCTCGTTCGGCGGCGGCTACGACCGGTTTCAGGATCAGCGCATCACGCGAGTCGACGTAGCTGCTGCAGCAAGCTCAGCTGCGACCCTCCCCGGCCTAGACGCACTACCAGAGCCCGGCGAATATCTCGCTTCCCCCGCGCTCGCCGAACTCATCTCGAAGCACCCCGAAGACCAACTCGGTGCGCGCTATGGCTCCATGGCGGGGTTGATTGGGGATGCAGGCCTGATGGGCCCCGATACCCTACTCATTGTCATCGGCCACGATCCCCACGCTATTGCTCAAACGGCCGGGGTAATCACCGTCGACGCGGCAAACCTGACCGGGAGCCCCTACCAAAACTTCAGCTACATGATCATCGCGCTCATCGGCGGTCTCGCAGTCCTCTTCCCCGTAGTCATCCTGATCAGCATTGTTACAAAGCTTGACCAGGCCGCCCGCTCTGACCGTTTTCGCACGCTTGGCCTTGTCGGAGCAACGCCGATGCGGATCGCCACAATTTCCGCCTTCGAGACCGCCGCGGTGGGCATCATCGGCACGTTCGCGGGCGTCGTTCTCTACTGGCTGAGCCTGCCCGTCGTTGCGCAACTTCGTATTGGCGAGTCACGCTTCTTCGTCTCAGACTTGACACTCAGCCTGGGCGGCATTGTTGCGGCGGCAGTCCTGATCATTCTGAGCACGACTCTCACCGCGCACTTCTCCGCGCTGCGTGCACAGCGGGGGATCCGCAGCACCGCGCGGGACATCCCCGAGAAGCGCCCGAGTTTGTGGCGTCTCACTCCGCTAACACTCGGGCTCGGGCTCCTCGCGGTCACGGCGACCGCAAGTCTCTTCTACGGACAAACCCCCGAGAACGAGCGTTCGGGGATCGCGGCGCTCCTTATCCAGCTCATTAGCGTGACCCTCATCCCCAGTTTCCTCTTCACCGCTTTTGGCCTCGTGCTTGCCGGTCCACTCCTACTTTCATGGACAGCGCGACTATCTGTCCGGCGAGCGAAGAGCCCGGAGGGTGTGCTCGCGCTGAATCGTCTCATGCGCCGCCCCTCAGCAACGTTCAGAACCGTGAGCGGCCTGGTGCTCGCACTCTTTGTCGTCACCGTCTTTGCCGTGGCCCTGACCACGGATCAAACCGAACAGACACAAAACCAAGCGGCCGCGACTTCTCACCACCACGTCCCTTTCGATGCTTTCATGGCCGAGGTTTCCCCCAGCCTTGCCTACGATTCCAGCCTGTGGAACGAGACGGAAAGCACCGCCGCCATCGCTGCTGCTCAACACTTGACCCAAACAGCTTCAGAGGTTTCTGGGGTGACGGGCGCCTTCGTGATATTCAATTCTTCGCCAAGCTTCGATGATAACCGCTACCTGTTGCGCACCGCTGATGCGCGGGCGCTCGGGCTTGACGTGCCGAACGGTGCCGAATTCGTCTCAGTGAGCTCTGACTATTTTTACTACTCACCGACTTCGCAATCACCGCCTCCGGTGACCGTCAAAGCCGCTGAAGGCCTCGCGCCCCTGGGGGTCCCGATGTTTGTGGTGGTCACGACGGACGGGACTTCCGGGACCCAAGAGCGCGTGCGCACCACGCTGTCGCTCAGCCCCTTTTCCTCGGCCATCACACACGGTTCCCCTCCCCAAACCCTGAACGAAGGAATGCAGAACAACGGCTCACTCAGCTGGGCGCAGCAATACAAGGGGCTCGCAAACATTGGGATCGTGATCGCAGCGCTCATCTCCGTCGTATCTCTTGCGGTTTCCATCCTCGCTGGCGTCATCGAACGGCGTCGAGCGCTCGCACTGCTGCGGCTGACGGGCATGCCTGCCACGAAGCTGCGCCGCATGATTACGCTGGAAGCGGCGGTGCCGTTCGCAACCACGTTCCTGCTGTGCATCGTTACCGGCGCGTTTACCGCGTGGGCGATCATCACGGGCCTCAACCCAAGGCGAACGGTCACCTGGCCCGAACCCGGATACTATCTGGCGGTCGTGTTCTGCCTGCTGGCCGCCATCCTCGCGGTCCTCGCGACGTTCCGCACGGTCGGGCGTAGTACGGCCCTCACTGAGACGCGCTTTGAATAGCCTTCATTAGCAACCAAGGTTGACACACCCCCACTTAGCAATGTAGGTTGACAGACATGAGCACCACTCAGATCACCGAGATTGCTGCGGACACCAGCGATCCGAGAGCCGGCTTGCGCGCGGTCGCCTCCCTGCGAGTCCTCACCGACTCGCTTGAACTCCGCCAGGTTGAGGCCGCGCTGCGTGCCGGCCTCAGCTGGCAGAGCATTGCAGATGCCCTCGGCGTCAGCAGACAAGCCGTGCACAAGAAGTACGCCAAACGCATCGACCAGAGCATCCCCGTCCCCAGGAGAAACACTTGAGCAAACTACTCGACATCGCACGCACCAGCCAACAGCTGACGATCGCCGCCGGCGAAGAAGCGTCCCGCAGCGGCCAGCGCACCATTGACTTCGATCACTTGTTTCTCGCGCTCGTACTCAGCGATCAGGCCGCCGGTCAGGTTCTGCGCGGGCTCGGGATCACGATCCAGGCCGCCCGCGACGCCGTCGAGTCCTATCACCGCGAGCAACTCGACGCTCTCGGCCTCGGTGCCGCCATGCCCGAGGCAGGCGATATCGTGTTCCACGAAACCGGCGGCTACGAACTCAATAGGCGCAGCCAAGAGGTATTTCAGAACGCCGGGAAGGGCAAGAAGGCGGGCGACGCCGCAGCCGTGCTGCGCGAACTCCTTGATGACCCGAGCGGCATGATCCCGAGCATTCTCGACCGTCTCGACACGACCCCCGAGGAGGTCCGCACCCGGCTGGATCAAGCCGCGAGCATCCCGGAGCTCGCCACCAAGCATGTGCGCGCCCCCAAGCAGCCAGGGCTTGCGTCGAGCAGGATCGAGGCCTTCGTGCCGGCATCTATCGAGCAGGTATGGGAACTGCTGGTCGATCCCGAACACATGCCGCAGTGGGATATGTACACCGGCTCGGTGGAGCTGCCTGAAGACCCCGATACCGGGCTTGGATCCCGGCAAGGCGATAGCTGGATCGCCCGCGCGCGCACCGAGTCGCCTGACGGGAAGCCGCTGCGCGTCAACGAGAATTACGTGCGCCGCCAAGTTACGGTGACCCACGTATCGCCGCGCAGCAAGATCGCGTGGCGGATCGCACACATGGACACGCCCCGCCCCATTGCGATGCGCACCGAGATCGCACTCTCCCCCGCCGCCGGTGGCACCCAGCTGACCATCACGGTGAGCCACGAACGTCGAAACCCGCTCCGCTGGTTCGTGAGCGCCCCGTGTGGCGCTTCGCCCGCTGGATCTACCTGACGCAGACGGGCAGCGGACTCAGCCGCGCGTTTCGCTAGAAGAATATGCGTCACTACGTAGCGAACCGAGTGCCAAGGAGGGGCCATCACACAGGATAGAATTGCGACATGCGTAGTTTTTTCGCCGCTGGCAGCCTGACCGTTTCACTCCTTTTGCTCGCAGGGTGCGCAAGCCAAGATGCATCACCTAGCGTGGAGCCAGAACCCACATCGTCGAGCGATTCCCAAGAGACGAAACCCCAGGACGGGTTCACGATCGATCACATCAAGTCATGTGACGACGTCGCGGTCGTGGTGGCTCCCTATATTTGAGAACCTCGTCCTTACGAGGGCAACACCGTCAACGAGTGGGGCGCGAACTGCGACTGGGAGACTGCCGAGCGCGACTATGACATCGCCAATGCCAGGTCGGTGTCAGTTGGCCTTACTCCCGTCGAGGCAGGTGCCGAGGTTCCTGATCTGGGACTTGTTATGCAGATGGAGGGTTGCTCAGTAATTTCAGATAGCTGGGTTGAGTCGAACGGTGGTGTCGCCTACACGTGCACCCCGGAGACAGCCGTTGCCGGAGTGACCGTCACAACGGTGTGGCTGCCCGGAGTTGAAATATCGACCGGTGGCGCGCAGGTGGCCGGCTACCCGGCACTTGACGCCGCCGCAGCCTTGGAGATCGCGAAGCGCCTCGTCAATAAGGCACGATAACCGCGAAAGGAATCGAGGATGGGCGTGAACGTGCCGGAATCGATGACTCCCTGGATCAGGAGCCAGACCACCGCGGTACCCACCAATCCGGCTGCGCAAGAACCGGCACCGGGTGAATTCACCGTGGGCGAGGTCGCGTCGCTGGTCGGGATCAGCGTACGGACTTTGCACCACTGGGACTCGGTGGGTCTGGTGCATCCACGAGGTCGCACCACAGGCGGGTATCGCACGTATTCAGCGGAGGACGTCGGCCGAATTCACCGGGTGCTCGTGTACCGGGAGCTTGGCTTTGCTCTCACACAGATCGCCCTCCTTCTGGATGACCCCACCGTTGACGAGGCAGCTCAACTCAGGCAACAACGGCACTTACTCGAAGAGCGCATCGCAAGGCTCCAACAGATGGCCGCTGCAGTGGATCAGATCTTGGAATCACGCACCTCAGGAACCAGTCTCACCGCCCAACAACAGGCCGAGATCTTTGGCCGAGGCTGGCGCGAGGACTGGGCAGAAGAAGCGCAGGATCGCTGGGGCGAGTCCGAAGAATGGGCGCAGTTCGAGCGCAAAGCCGTGATGTCCTCTGAGACAGAGAGAATACAGCTACAACTCGGCGGAGATGCTCTGTTCGCAGAACTCGCCGCTGCAAAACGTTCCGGCATTGCGGCGGGCAGCGATGAGGCGAACCGCCTCGCTGAACGGCATCGAGAGACGATCAGCGCACTCTTCAACTGCAGCCACTCAATGCAGGTGTGCCTGGGCCAACTCTACGTGCAAGACGCACGTTTCACAGCTCAGATCGACGAGCGCGAGCCAGGGCTCTCGGTATGGCTCTCCGAGATTATCGACGCGAATGCGAGGCTGCACAGTGTGGATCCCGCCACCGCCACCTGGGAATGAACGGCCGCGGCGGAAATTTGACCCTGACGTCGCGTGAGGGCTCACGCTTGTGCGTATGGCGGCAGTATCCCTGGAACAGCTCAAACAGACCGTACCTCAATCGATCGATGACCCCAGCCATCCTGTCGCCAAACGCCTCGCCGATGTTCTGCGCAGCCGCAGCGAGAAGCCCAGAACATTTGTACTTGATGATCCAGAAAACATTGCGCAAGCCGTCGCCTGCGGCATCGAGCTCGATAGCGTCTACTTCTCGGCCTCCGCCAACGACCCGAAACTCACAGGTGTTGATCCGGGCGTGCCGCGCTATTGCCTCAGCGAGAGTGTGATCCAGAATCTGTTCGGCACGCAGAAACATTCGCGTATCTTTACTCTGGCACGCACACCCAAGAAGCGAAGTCTAGGCGAACTCGCCGGAGGTCGAGGCGACATCCTCATTCTCGATGGCGTGCGAATCGTCGGCAACATCGGCGCGATCATTCGCACCGCCTGCGCGCTCGGGGCCGCGGGCGTCGTTGTCATCAACAGCGGGCTCAGCACGATTGTGGATCGACGCCTCGTCCGCGCCAGCCGCGGGCTGGTGTTCGCGATGCCCGTCGTCCTTACCACCCGTGCAGAGTGCATCGCGTTTGTCCGGCAAAAGCAGCTTGCGCTCGCCACGCTGTCTGCCAGTGCCACCGAACCGCTGAGTTCGATCCGCACAGTTCGAGAACGATTGGCACTCGTGTTGGGCGGCGAGCGTGAGGGCTTATCACGGGAGCTGGATGCGCTCGCGACACACAGATACGCGATCCTTATGGCCTCGGGTGTGGAGTCCCTCAACGTATCGGTCACGGCCGGGATCGCGCTCTACGAGCACGCGGTCAGCGCGAGCCATTGAGTTCGGATTGTGTTCTGAAGTACAATAAGCTCATGAACACGGCAACTGCGAACCGACAAGAATTCAAATCTTCTGAACTCAGCCGAAATTCCGGTGAAGTATTTGCGGCCGCCGAAAACGGTCCCGTCACGGTCACTCGTCGCGATGCAGACTCGCTGGTACTCATGAACAAAAGAGAAGCTGAAATCCGCAAGCAACTTTTCGAGTTTGCCGCTCAGCTCATCGCAATTACAACTGATGACCGCGGTACGCTTGCGGATCGCATGTCAGATCACTTCCCTTGGATGTTCGCTCTTTCCGAAACAGACAAAGCCCAGTGCGCGAAGGACCTCGTGAACGCAGCAAGAGCCTCGTTTGCAACCGAACAACCACATCTCGCAATTGCAGAACTAAACTCCTGGCGCGAAACCGCTGAAGCGATCGCAGCTGGCCACCAAAGCACCCTGGTGGAATGGCTTGACCATGACAACACGGTAGCCCGCCCCTAAAGCACTATGGCAAGAGAGCGCCAGGTCAATCGACCTACCAAGAGAACGGAATACCGCATCGTCGCAGCGACAGCTCAGGCAGATAAAGGCTGGCGAGATTTAGTTGCTACCCATCGAAATCTGACGGTTGATACTTGGGAATTCCTCACCGCACATCCCTTAAAGCACACTCCCACGAACTATCCGCTTCGAGGAGAACTTGGCACCATCACTCGGAATGGATGTAAACACGCTCGCTGGCAACATAAACCCTCACAGGGCAACGGTGCACGGATCTGGTTCTACGTGGCCGACAACTGTGTTTACCTTGAAAAAGTGCACACCCACCATCCCAATGAAACCTCTTAGCCAACAGCGCAATCCCAACCCAACCCCACCGACTAGCGCCCCACCACCCGAGGACTATGCTCAATGGGCAGTCCTCAAGATGGAGTATGAATGGGCATCATTGACGCCGTGGCCGTAATCATCGGCCTCGGATCGCTGATTTATTTGGGTTACGCACTTCTCAGGCCGGATCGATTCTAATGAACTGGTTTCTGGCAATCTCGTCATTGCTGACGGTCGCGCTGGTCATCGCCCTCGCCTACCGGCCTCTCGGTGACTACATGGCGTGGGTGTTCACCTCGAAAGAGCACTGGCGCATCGAGCGTGTCATCTACAAGCTCTCCGGCGTCGATCCCGAGCGGCAGCAGTCCTGGCGCGCCTATCTGATGTCGATCCTCGGCTTCTCAATCGCCGGTTTCCTGCTGCTGTTTGTGATGCTGCGTTTCCAGAATCTGCTGCCCTACGCGCTCGGCACACCGGCGATGAGTTCGGACCTCGCGTTCAACACCGTCGCGTCGTTCGTCGCAAACACCAACTGGCAGTCGTACTCCCCCGAGCAGTCAATCGGCTACGGCGCGCAGATGGCGGGGCTCGCGGTGCAGAACTTCGTCTCCGCCGCCGTCAGCATGGCCGTCGCTGTGGCACTCATTCGCGGTATCGCCTCGCGCGGTGGGCGAAGCGGGCTCGGCAATTTCTGGGTCGATTTGGTGCGGGCAAACCTGCGGATCCTCCTGCCGATCTCGGTGGTCGCGGCGGTGCTGCTGATCGC
Source organism: Leucobacter insecticola (assembly GCF_011382965.1). NCBI lineage: Bacteria > Bacillati > Actinomycetota > Actinomycetes > Micrococcales > Microbacteriaceae > Leucobacter > Leucobacter insecticola. The sequence goes on from NZ_CP049934.1 coordinate 2,244,328, forward strand.
TGGCGGGGTGATTCAGAACTTCGCGGGGTTCACCGACGTTGAGACCGTCGCCGGCGCGACACAGTCAATTCCTGGTGGCCCGACCGCCTCGCAAGAGGCCATCAAGATGCTCGGCACCAACGGCGGCGGATTCTTCAACGCCAACTCGGCTCACCCGTTCGAGAACCCGACGCCGTGGACCAACATCCTGCAGACCCTGTTGCTGCTGATCATCCCGTTCACCATGCCGCGCACGGTCGGCACCATGCTGGGCGATCAGCGCGCGGGCTTCGCCCTGCTCTTCACGATGGGCGCACTGTTCCTGCTCGTCTATGCGCCGCTCACCGCATTCGAATTTGCGGGCGCGGGGTCGGCGCCGGAACTCGCGGGCGGTGCGATGGAGGGCAAAGAACAGCGGTTCGGGATCGTCGGATCCACGCTCTTTGCCACCGCGACCACGGGCACGACCGGCGGCGCCGTGAACTCGATGCACGGCTCCTACACCGCGTTTGGCGGGCTAATGCTCATGTTTGACATGATGCTCGGCGAGGTCGCTCCCGGCGGAGCCGGATCCGGCATCTACACGCTGCTGATTCTCATGGTGATCGCCGTGTTCCTCACTGCTCTGCTACTCGGACGCTCTCCTGTATACCTCGGCAAGCGACTCGGCGTGCGGGAGCTCAAGATCGTCAGCATCGCAATTCTCGTGATGCCCACGCTCGCCATCGGCGGGATCGCGGCGAGCTTCGCGATCCCGTCGGTGAAGGCCGAGATCGTCTCGAGTATGGGCAACGAGGGGCCGCACGGGCTCTCCGAGGTGGTCTACGCATTTCTTTCTGCCGCGATCAACAACGGCTCTGCTTTTGCGGGACTCAGCGCCAACACACCGCTTCTCAACTACATGCTCGGCACGGTGATCCTTCTGGGTCGTTTCATTCCGATCGCGCTCGTGCTTGCGCTCGCGGGATCCTTTGCCAAACAAGGCAAAGCCGAGAGCACGCTCGAGCTGCCGCTTCACCGACCACAGTTCGTCATCCTCCTTGCCGGACTGATCGTCTTTATTGCTGTCCCCATGTTCATACCCGTGCTGCTTGCTGGGCCGCTGGCTGAAGGGTTTATCAGATGACCACTCAGATTCCCTCCCCCACGCAGACCCTCGCGGCGAGCAGCAACATCCTCGCGCCGAGCGAGATTCGCGCCGTCCTGATCGATGCCCTCCGCAAGTTCGATCCCCGCTACCTCTGGCGCAACCCCGTGCTGCTCCTCACAGAGGTGGGTGCCGCGCTCACCACTGTCATCGCCATCGCGGAACCATTTCTCGGTGGCGCGAGGCCGTCCGGCGGAACCGTCATGCCGCCCGGCTTCACCTGGGCGCTCGCCCTCGGATTCTGGCTCTGCCTCTACAGCGCCACCCTCGCCGAGTCGATTTCCGAAGGCCGCGGGCGAAAACAAACGCAGTCGCTCCGCCAAGTTCGCACCGACACAATCGCGAAGCGAGTCATTAATTACGATTACGCAAAAGATCGTGGAGCGAAGCACGCCGTCATCGAAGAAGTCGATTCCCACGAACTCAAGGCGGGAGACGTTGTGGTTGTCGAAGCTGGCGACGTGATTCCTGCCGATGGCGAGGTACTGTGGGGCGCAGCCGAGATCGATGAGGCCGAATTCACCGGGCACTCGGGCACCATAATCCGTAAGGCGGGGGGCGACCGCACCGCCGTCACCGGCGGCACCCTCGACCTTTCGGATCGTCTCGTGGTGCGGATCACCGCCTCCTTTGAGGAAAGCACATTCGAGCGCACGATCCGCCTCGCGAGCAAATCCCACCGTAAGAAAGCACCGATCGAGGTCGCTTTCGGTGCGCTCCTCGCGTCCTTCTCACTCTCCTTCGTGATCGTGGCTCTCACGCTCAACTCTGTCGTCTCTCCCGTCGCTCCGCCGGTCTCAATTCCCGTCCTGGTCGCCCTCGTGATCTGTTTGATCCCCACCGAGGTCGCAGCGCTCATGTCGGTGACTGGGATCGCTGGCATGTCACAGCTATTGCGTCGCGGCGTGCTCGTCACCTCAGCGAAGTCCCTCGAGACCGCGGGAGATATTACGACGGTGCTGCTCGACAAGACCGGCACGGTGACGAAGGGTAACCGCAGCGCAATCGAGTTTTTGCCGCTCAGCGGGGTGGACCGTGACGAGCTCATACTTTTTGCCGCGCAGGCATCGATTCAGGATCCAACACCCGAGGGCGAATCCATCGTTCAGCTCGCAGCCAAGACGGGTATTGAACCGCAACTGACCGACCCGGCGAACGTCCGCGCGGTGCCGTTCAGCGCAGCATCGCGGATATCGGGGCTGGATCTCGCGGACGGCACGAAGATACGCAAGGGCGCAGTTGCCGCAACCGTCACCTGGCTCAAACAGCACGGCACCCAGCCGCAGCGGCACGTGATCGATGAACTGCAGACGATCACGCGTGATATTGCCCGCGGCGGCGGCACCCCCCTCGTGGTCGCCATCAAGCCCGGCAGCGGGCCGGGCCGGGCCCTCGGCGTCGTTCATCTTCAAGACGTTGTGAAAGACACCGTGCCGAAGAAGATTAGTCTTCTGCGCGCGCTCGGGATCCGCACCGTGATGGTGACGGGCGATCACGAGCTTGCCGCGAAAGCGATCAGTGAGGAAGCGGGTATCGACGAGTACGTCGGCAATTCGACACCTGAAGACAAGCTTGCCCTGATTGTGCACGAGCAGGAACTCGGGCACCTCGTCGCGATGAGCGGTGACGGCGTCAATGATGCTCCAGCTCTCGCTCAGGCCGACATCGGTATCGCGATGAATAATGCGACCTCGGCAGCCAAAGAGGCCGCCAACATGATCATTCTGGACGACGATCCCGCCCACCTCGTCGACATTATCGAGGTGGGTCGCCGACAGATGTCGACTCGCGGGGCGCTGATGACCTTCAACTTCGCGAACGATGTGGTGAGGTATTTCACGCTCTTTCCGGCGCTGTTTGTTGGGGTGTTTCCCGGGCTCACCGCGCTGAATGTGCTCCAGCTACACTCCCCTGCCTCCGCGATCCTCTCAACCGTGCTGTTTAGCAGTGTGGTGATGGTGATCCTGATCCCGCTCGCCCTGATCGGCGTGCCCTACCGCAGCACAGAACCGGGCTCCGCGCTCACTCGCAATCTCATCGTCAACGGCTTGAGCGGTGTGCTCGTGCCGATTATCGCGATCAAACTCATCGACATGGTCGTGAGTTTGCTGCCGGGATACTGAGGAGGCCCGTATGCCGAAAAAATTAGCCCGCAGGGTCACTCCTCTCTGGACCGGCCTACGCATCGCTCTTCTGCTCACCGTGGTGCTCGGGATCGCGTATCCGCTCCTCGTCACGGGCATCGGGCAGCTGGTATTTCCATCGCAAGCGAATGGCTCGCTGTTACGGGGACCCGACGGCGAGATCGCAGGATCCGCCCTTCTCGGCCAGCGTTTTGAGGCTTCGGACGGATCCCCGCTTCCCGAGTATTTCCAGCCTCGCCCCTCGGTTGCCGGTGACGGCTACGACTCGACGGCCTCGGGAGGCTCGAACCTGGGGCCAGAGAGCCCGGAACTCATCGCCGAGGTATCTGCGCGCAGGGACGCGATTGCCGAGTTCAACGGTGTTGATCCGTCCGAGGTGCCTGCCGACGCCGTCACAGCGTCAGGATCGGGCCTCGACCCGCACATCAGCGTCGACTACGCCTATCTCCAGGCCGCCCGCGTGGCAGAGGCCAGAGGCGTACCCCTGGGCACCGTCACCGCACTGCTCGATGCATACACGACCGGACGCGATGCAGGGTTTATGGGCGAGCGCCGCGTGAACGTCGTCGAGCTGAACCTGGCGCTCGACGCGCTGAGGTAACAGCCCCTCAGTCAACCCCGGAGAGATCGTCAGCGCTCCACCGCACGCTCAACACCTCGGGTGCCTCAATCACCTCGGCGATGGCCTGCTCGATCTCGCTGTCGTTGCGCTTTGCAGAGTGAACGATGGCAGAGATCACCACAACGTCCTCGGGGAGGTCAGTCGCAGCGATGGATTTGACGACCAGTTCAGGGCGGTGCACCGCCCGGAATACCGCGGCGCGGATCGTCACCTCATGCTCCCGCATGCATCGCACTTCAAAGGTGTACTCCGACTCCGTACTTTCCTTAAACCCGGGACTCACCCGTCTATCGAGCAGTCGACCAAGGGGCCGAAGTAGCGTGTTTGCCGCCATGATCGTGACCGTACCGACGGCGGCAATCCACATCAGCCCACCACCAGCGAGCGCCCCGACAGCGGCAGACGCCCACAGCGTCGCGGCGGTATTGAGCCCGGAGATCGAGGCACCCTGTTTCATGATGACGCCGGCACCCAAGAATCCGATGCCTGACACAATCTGTGCGGCAACGCGGGTTGGATCAGCATCGGTGCCCGAGAAACTGTACGCCCCCATGATGACGAACAGCGCAGCGCCGAGACTCACCAGCGCGTTCGTGCGTATTCCCGCGGTCCGCGATCGCCACTGGCGCTCAATTCCGATAAGCGCGCCGAGGCTGATGCTCGCGCCAATTCGCAGGGTAATGTCGATCCAGTCGATCATGGTGATCCTCACAGCTGGTGGTGACACAGTGCGTCAGACCGTGTCAGACGTGGCAATCTTGCGCCCGGTTGGAGGCCCTCGCGTCGATTAAATTGACAACAGTAGGGCTGGGGTCTATTCTTACACACGCAGCACCTCGTTAGGCGAGGCTCCTGCGCGAACAAAGGCCACTGATCTGACGACATCGAGAGATGCCCAAGGTTAGGACAGGTTTCCCCGGGTTAAGGGGTCACCCAAAGTGGCTTCCAAATTTTGGATCACGTCGCGCAGTGTCGAAGCTCTTACGTGGAGGTGACTGTGAATCGCTCCACTTCGGTAGAACGATGAGCAGTGTGATCGTTTCGACGATCACGGTTTGTGATGGGCAGAGCTACTGTACCCCTGCCCGATTGAACGCAGGAGGTGATCCGGCATGGACGACCCGCCCAATTTATTGAGTTCTGTATTGCGTCCCACCCCGGTCCTCACCGGCCAAGGGACAACCCGCCTGTAGCACAGGCTCGGCGCACCGCCATCGGATCCACGATCCGCTATTTGGCGTGCCCAATTCCCAAGATTCTCGTGTGCGCCCCTCAGGGTGTACGTCACGAAAGGCCTGATCAGGCATGAACACGTTGAACTCAACGAGCGGCCAGACCGCCACAGCAGTTCTGTCCTCGCCGCCGCCCCGCAAGGGCAAGAAGCAGCGCGGACGGGCAAACCAGGGAGAAGAGCGCCGCGCACTCCTCTCCGACACCCAACAGACAATGTTGCGCGACGCCGCACTCGCCGCACCCGAGACCGCACTCAGCACCATGGGCGGCACCATTGAGGGTCTTACGGCAGTGCAGGTCGAAGAACGCCAGGAACGTTACGGCCTGAACGAGGTCAGCCACGACAAGCCGGCCCCCGCGATCCTGCAGTTCCTGGCGACGTTTAAGAACCCCTTCATTGTCATCTTGATGTTCCTCGTCACCATCATGGTGTTCACGGACATCATCTGGGCTGACCCCGAGGAAGGACCCGAATACACGGGCGTCATCACCATCTCCGTGATGGTGCTCGCGAGCGCGATCCTGCGATTCTGGCAGGAGTACCGCTCGAGCCGTTCAGCCGAAGCTCTGAAGGCGATGGTCCGCACGACCGCCGCCGTGACCCGCTCGCAGAAGGGCGTCGCAGTCACCCGCGAGCTGCCGATCGAAGAGATCATGCCGGGTGACATCATCCAGCTCGCCGCGGGCGATATGATCCCCGCGGACGTCCGCCTGCTGCGTTCCAAGGACCTGCAGCTGAACCAGGCGATGCTGACGGGCGAATCACTGCCGACGGAGAAGACGCCGGAGCCCATGCTTGAGCTCGATACCAAGGATCTGCTCGACGCCACCAACATCGGCTTCATGGGCACCTCCGTGGTCAGCGGTTCGGGCACCGCGGTCGTGCTCGGCACCGGGAGCAACAGCTACTTCGGCAGCATGGCCTCGAGCCTCAGCAGCACCCGCCCCGAGACGAGCTTCGACAAGGGCATCCGCAACGTCACCTTCCTGCTCATCAAGTTCATGCTGTTCATGGTGCCGTGTGTGTTCATCATCAACGGCCTGACCAAGGACTGGACGAGCGCCTTCCTGTTTGCCGTCACCGTTGCGGTGGGCATGACCCCCGAGATGCTGCCGCTGATCGTCACGGCGAACCTCGCCAAGGGCGCACAGTTCATGGCAAAGCGCAAAGTCATCGTGAAGCGCCTCAACAGCATCCAGAACTTCGGTGCGATGGATGTGCTCTGCACCGACAAGACCGGAACCCTCACCGAGGATCGCATCGTGCTGGAGCGCCACCTCGATCTCAACGGCGATACTTCCGAAGAGATCCTGCAGCTCGCGACCGCGAACGCGCACTTCCAGACCGGGCTGCGTAACCTCCTCGATCGTGCGATCATCGACGCCGGCGCGGGTTCCGTGCTCGACCGGGTCCTGACCGACTACGAGCTGGTTGACGAGATGCCGTTCGACTTCGTGCGGCGGCGGATGTCGGTGGTGGTCAGCGATGCCGAACAGCACCTCATCATCACCAAGGGTGCCGCGGAGGAAGTAATGTCGGTGTGCACCTCCGAGCGTCGCGGCGACGAAGTGCGTGAGTTGACCACCGAGCGCAAGCTTGAGATCAACGCACTTATCGCGGAAAACAACAAGCTCGGCATGCGGGTGCTCGCGCTCGCAACACGGAGCGTGCGGCCGATCCCCGAGCGGGGCACTGAGGCAGACTACTTCACGAGCGATGAGCGCGACATGACCCTCGTCGGTCTGCTCGCCTTCCTTGACCCGCCCAAGGCTTCGGCATCCGATGCGATCGAAAAGATCCAGGCGTACGGCACGCAGGTGAAGGTCATCACGGGCGACAACGAGCTGGTTGCCGCGACGGTCTGCCGCGAGGTCGGGATCGACGTCGGCACCGTGGTGCTCGGCAGCGCGATCGATGATTTGTCGATGGAAGAGCTGACGGAGCTGGCGGAGCGGACCACAGTGTTCGCGAAGGTCAACCCGCTGCAGAAGGCACGCATCGTCGAGGCGATCCGCGCTGGGGATCACGTCGTCGGCTTCCTCGGTGATGGCATCAACGACGCGGCAGCGCTGCGCACGGCGGACGTCGGCATCTCCGTCGACACCGCGGTCGATATCGCGAAGGAGTCAGCTGACATCATCCTGCTGGAGAAGGATCTGGGCGTGCTCGAAGAGGGCATCATTGAGGGCCGCCGCACATTCGGGAACACCATCAAGTACATCAAGATGACGGCGTCGTCGAACTTCGGCAACATGTTCTCGGTACTTGTCGCGAGCGCCATGCTGCCGTTCATCCCGATGATCCCGCTCGTGGTGCTGGTGCAGAACCTGTCTTACGATCTCTCGATGCTCACCGTCACCTGGGACAAGATGGATGACGAGTACCTGCGCAAGCCCCGCAAGTGGGAGACGAAGAGCCTCGCACAGTTCATGATCCGGATCGGACCCATCAGCTCGATCTTCGACATCACCACCTTCGCACTGATGTGGTTCATCTTCCAGGCGAACACCGTCGGCGACGCGTCGCTCTTCCAGTCCGGTTGGTTCATCGAGTCGCTGCTGTCGCAGACTCTGATCGTGCACATGATCCGCACCAAGAAGATTCCGTTCATTCAGTCAACGGCCGCCTGGCCTGTACTGGTCGCGACTTCGATCGTGTGTGTCTTTGGTCTGATCCTGCCATTCTCGGGTTGGGGTCAGTCGCTCGGCCTGGTGCCGCTGCCCTGGAGCTACTTCCCGTGGCTGATCGGTACGCTGCTCGCTTACATGGGACTGACGCAGTTCCTGAAAGTCCGCTTCGTGAAGAAGTTTGGCACCTGGCTCTAACCCTGCCTCGACTGATACTTTCGGCTGATACACGTACTTCGCGTGTATCAGCCGAAAGTGTTTGCCATGACCATTCACACCGAACAGCTCGATCAGCTCATCGATCGCATCCCGCAGCAACTCGAGAGCCGCGAACTCGCCCCGATCACTGCCGAACTCACAGAACTGTCGTCACCGGATCTGGTGGTGGTGTTCGAGCATCTTTCGGTGCAGCACCGCGCGATGGCGCATCGGCTGTTGCCGAAGGATCGTGCACTCGAGGTGTTCGAGGCGCTTGATCCTGCGCTGCAGAGCGACCTCCTCACCGCGCTGCAGGCACCGGAGGTCGCCCAACTATTCGCGGAGCTTGATCCCGATGACCGCATGTGGCTGCTCGACGAAGTACCCGCCGCGCTTGCTGCCAGGCTCCTGAGCGGTCTTCCCGCCGAAGAGCGCGCTTTGACCGCCGGGTTGCTCGGATATCCACAAGACAGCGTCGGGCGCCGTATGACACCCGAGATGGTGAGCACCCACGTTGGGACAACGGTCGCGGCGACGATGCAGAGGGTGCGTGATCGTCTCGCAGACGCCGAAACGATCTACACAATCCCGGTACTCGATCACGGCCGCAAAGTGGTTGGGGTCATTAGCCTGCGGGATCTGCTTGGTGCCACAGATGACACCCTGGTCGAGCATCTCATGCAGGCCCCTCACACCGCAGAGGCAACCCTCGACGCCGAACACGCAGCTCGGCTCTGTGTCGACCTGCGGTTACTCGCCATGCCGATCGTCGACAGCGAGAACCGTCTCGTTGGCATGCTCACCATTGATGACGCGGCACGTATCGTCGAGATCGAGGAGAACGAGGATTCGGCGCGCCAGGGCGGTGTCGAACCGCTGAATCGACCGTACCTTTCGACCCCGGTATTCACCATCGTACGCTCGCGCGTGGTGTGGTTGCTGGTGCTCGCGCTCGGTGCGGCGTTGACCGTGCAGGTGCTTTCTGCCTTTGAGGCGACAATCGAACAGGTCACGGCCCTCGCCCTGTTTGTGCCGCTGCTCATTGGCACGGGCGGCAACACCGGCAATCAGGCCGCCACCACGGTGACCCGAGCCCTCGCGCTTGGTGATGTCAGGCCGCGGGATCTTGCGCGCGTGCTCGGCAAGGAAGTACGCACGGGCGCAATGCTCGGCCTGCTCCTCGGGTGCATGGGGTTCGGGATCACCGCTGTCTTCTTCAGCCCAGACATCGGTGTGGTGATCGGACTCACCCTCCTCGCCGTCTGCACGGTCGCTGCCTCGGTCGGCGGGGTGATGCCGCTGGCCGCGCGAGCAATCAAGGTGGATCCTGCGGTATTTTCAAATCCGTTCATCACGACGTTTGTGGACGCCACAGGCCTGATCATCTACTTCCTGATCGCCCGTACGGTGCTGCAGCTGTAGCTACCACCCCTCGGTGAGGACCCGATCGAGCGCAGACACGACGTAGTCGGCACTCTCAGCGGTGAGACACAGCGGGGGCTTCACCTTCAGCACGTTGGAGCGCTCGGAGGTCGTAAGCACCACGACCCCGAGTTCCTTCAGGCGCTCACAGATCGCAGCCGCCTCAGCGGTCGCGGGTTCCATGGTGTCGCGATCCCGCACCAGCTCAACACCGAGGTACAGACCCTCGCCGTGCACCGGCCCGATGATGGCGTGACGCTCGGCGAGCCCACGGAAGCCTGCCGCGAGCCGCGCCCCCACTACTCGAGCGTTCTCCTGTAGGCCTTCCGCCGCCATCGCGTCGAGCACGGCCAGCCCCACTCGGCAGCTCAGGGGATTACCACCTGCGGAGGCAAAAAACTGCCCCTGGGTTGCGAGCGCATCAGCGATCCGCTTCGAAGTAATGACGCCACCGATCGGGAATCCGTTGCCCATTGGCTTCGCGATCGTGATGATGTCGGGGCTGACCCCCGACTGTTCGAAGCCCCAGAAGCTCGACCCCATGCGACCAAAGCCCACCTGGACCTCGTCGGCGATGCACAGACCGCCCGCGGCACGCACTCGCGCATAAGTGTCCGCGAGATACCCCTCGGGCAGCAACACGCCACCGGCATTGCCGAGCACCGACTCGCAGATGAACGCGGCCGGCGCCCGCCCCTCGGCGGCGAGCTGCGCAAGATCCCGCCCCAGGTCTGCAGCGTACTGGGCCCCGGTCGCCTCGCCGCGGTAGGTTCCACGGTAACGGTTCGGCACGTCGGCGACGTGCACCCAGTCGGGCCGGTTTTCGAGTGCATAGGGGTTGTCGTAAGCGGAAGTCGTCACTGCATCGGAGGCCATCGTCCAGCCGTGGTAGGCCTCGCGCAGTGCGACAACGGTCTTGCGTCCGGTCGCGGCCTGGGCGAGCCGCAGCGCCAGATCCACCGCCTCCGAGCCGCTGTTGACCAGCAAGACGGTATCGAGTTCGCTCCCCGCGGGCAGCAGCGCAAGCAGCCGCTCACTGTACTCGGCGAGTTCGCGGTAGAGGAAGCGCGAATTGGTGTTCAGGATCCGGATCTGCCGGTTCACCGCGTCCGCGACGCCGGGGTGGCCGTGCCCCAGTCCCGTGACGTTGTTGACCATGTCGATGTAGGCGCGCCCGGTCGTGTCAACCAGGTGGTGCCGCCAACCGCGCTCGATCTGCATGGGGCGCTCATAGTAGCGCTCCTGCGCACTCGCAAAGATCTGTTCGCGGCGGGCGAGCTCGGCGGCCGATTCGTCGTGCTGCGCAAGCTGCGGCAGTCCGAGGATCGCGGCGGGGTCGTGCGTGAAGCGTGACCATGCGGGCACGCGCTCCGGCGTCACGAGGGCAGCGCGGTTCTCGTCGAATTCGACCGTGTCATGAACATCGGCGCGACGCAGCCCCACCGCGAGTGAACGCGGTTCCGTGCTCTCGTGCAGCGAAGCGATCGCGTCGCCCGCAGCGAGTTCGGTTCCGAGTGACAGGCTGTGCTGGATCCCGCGCAGCGCAAGCACCCAGCCATCGCCGGTCTCGATCCGCAAGGTGCCAGCGTCGACGTTGATGACCCGGCCGGCAGCGGGTGCGGTCACGGAGAAGGAGCCGCCGGCAGGCAGCCACACTTCAGCGTCGATGGGCCAGGTTGCCGCAGCGTCTGGTGTATCGACGACAGTCCTCGTCATGCGGTAAACCCCGTACGGCAGCACTGCGGCCGGCGCGCCATCGGCGAAGGCGCGCATGATGAGCTGCTCCTCCGCGTCTGACGCCTGCCACTTTCCGGCTTCCAGAGCCTCGCTCTCCACACCGGGATCAAGCACCGCCACCTTGCCGGTGAGTCCCGGCAGCAGGGCGCGCAAAGGATCTCCTGCAACACTCTGAGGCTCCGGCATGGTAACCGCAATACCCAAGCGCGCGAGCACCTGCTCGGTCATCTCGGCGAGCGGCAGTAGCGTCGCAGAATCGAAGATCGCCTGCTCCCCCGCGATCCGCTCACGCGCATACTCGTTGTCGCCGTCGATCTCGAGCTGGCGCCAGCCGCTCGCAACGAGCAGCGCGGCCCGAAGCACGATAAGCGGCCACAGTGCACGCGCCTCAGTCTCATGTAGCGGAGCATCACGGTGGAAGGCGCTGACGGCATCGAGGAGCCGCAGCGGACGCGCGGGCTCGTGGTGCAGCAGCGACGAACAAGTCACGGCGAGTTCGGCAACGCGCCACCCCATACCGAGATCCCCGAGGTCGAGCACGGTGTGGGGGTGCAGGCGCGTGTCGCTGCCACGGCGCCCCATGACGTTGTCATCGGTGAGATCACCGTGGATCGCCTGCACCGGCAGTGCGCTCTGCACCGCGGACAGCGCGGCATTGGCCGCCTCCGCGGCGGCGATCACCCGATCCCGCAGCGGGGCATCGGTGATCGAGGCGGCGAGCCCCATCGTCTCCGCGTACGCGACACGCATGTCCCACATCTGCGCGCGTTCAAGGCCGGGATGCGTCAGCCCGGCGAGTGCGTTCACCGAGGCAGCAGCCAGTGCCCCAAACTCTTCGATGACGATCGGCGCAAAATAGCCCGCGTCGACCATCGGCTCACCTTCGGCAAACTCGCTGCGGCGCGCCGCAAATCCGCCCCAGCTTTGCGTTAGCTCGCCATCAAGCCCGGGCAGCACACTCGCGACGGCCACACCGGCAGCCCGGTAGGCATCGAGCGCGGCGTGCTGCGCGTCTCGTGCGGCATCTTCAAAGACCGGATTGTCGATCCGCAACACACTGCGTGAACCGTCTGTAGCAACCAGGGCAAAGTTGCGATCCTGGTTGCTACCCAGCTCTCGAACCTGCACGTCGAGGCCGTAGCACTCGCGGGCAATCATTGCGGCATCTGCTTCTGAAATTTCCGGGCGCACCAAGCCGCCCGACGGAACTGTCGACATACACTTCTCCCAATGAGTGAACAATCAAGTGGGGTGTGTTGGGTGCCGGATTCGCGGTTGTGGGGCCACTGCGAATGCACACAGGCCCGGGCAGATCTGCCCACGAGCCCAGGTTCGGTCGAATTATGCGCGCGAACGCAAAACGACAGTGTCTAGGCTAGCCGCTCCACGATCTCGGGCGCAAGCGCACTGAACGCACGGGTGCGGTGCGACAGAGCGTCCTTTTCGGGCGCGGTGAGTTCGGCGGCCGAGCGAGTCTCCCCCTCCGGCTGAAACACGGGATCGTAACCAAAGCCGTGCTCGCCGTGCGGCTCACGCAGCACGCGCCCCGGCCACACACCCAGCTTCACTGTCTCGTGAGCATCGCCATCGTTGCCGGGCACCACCAACGCTGCCGCACACACGAAACCCGCAGCGCGGTGCTCGTCGGCAACGTCAGTCAACTGCCACAGCAGCAAATCAACATTTGCCCGGTCACTGCGCGCCGGTCCACCCCAGCGCGCCGAGAAGATGCCCGGAGAACCGCCGAGCACATCAACAGCGATCCCCGAGTCGTCGGCGATCGCGGGAAGGCCAGTGTGAGCGGCTGCCGCGCGCGCCTTGAGTAACGCGTTGTCAGCAAAGCTCAGCCCGTTCTCGATCGGCTCGGGCCCGTCGTAACCGACAAGCTCGATCCCCGGGATCAACGGGCCGAGGATCCGGCGCAACTCCTCGAGCTTGTGTGCGTTGTGGGAGGCGAGGACCACCGTGCGCGCAGTCATGGTTAGCGACTCTCCGCCAGAGCCTCTGCGAGGACCTTCCCCTGCAACAGGGTCAGTTCGGCCGCACTGACGAGCGCAAGATCAAGCAGTGCGTCAAGCTCTGCACGCTTGAACGGCATGCCCTCGGCGGTGCCCTGCACCTCGATGAAGTCGCCGGATCCGGTGACCACCACATTCATGTCCGTCTCCGCGCGCGAGTCCTCGACGTAGGCGAGATCACTCATCGGCGTACCGCCGACGATCCCGACCGACACGGCTGCAACGCTGTCGGTCAGCGGCGCGGCATTCTTCGCAATGTGTCCCTCGGCGCGGGCCCAGGCGATCGCATCAGCGAGAGCAACATACCCTCCGGTGATCGACGCGGTGCGGGTGCCGCCGTCTGCCTGCAACACATCGCAGTCAATCACAATCGTGTTCTCACCGAGCGCTTTCGTGTCGATCACAGCGCGCAAGCTGCGGCCGATCAGTCGCGAAATCTCGTGGGTGCGACCACCAATCTTGCCGCGCACCGATTCACGCTGCATGCGCTCGTTCGTGGACCGCGGCAGCATCGAATACTCGGCCGTGACCCAGCCGGTACCCTGACCCTTCAACCAGCGCGGTACCCCGGGCGTAAACGACGCGGTGCAGAGCACGCGGGTGTTCCCAAAGGAGATGAGTGCACTGCCCTCGGCCTGAGCGCTCCAACCTCGCTCAATCGCGACCGGACGCATCTGCGAGTTCTTGCGCCCATCGGCGCGGACAGTTTCGGTCATTCGGATCCTCCAGGGGTATCGACAGAGTAAACGGGCAGTTGAATCGCCCCGGTTGAAAGTAGGTCTACGGTTTCGATCCCGATGCCCAGCATGCGCTGGGCAAGATCGACAAATTCTGCGGTATCAGTGCCGGTAGCTTCGTAGCGAAGCTCGGGCTCAGTGGGCGCGGTGCGCAGCAGGTCAAGCTCGGTGAGTGTGCGGTACACCTCGTTCGCGGTCTCAATGTCGCTCGACACGAGGGCAACGCCGCGGCCCATCACCTGCGCGATTGCTCCGCGCAGGAATGGGTAGTGTGTGCAGCCAAGCACGAGCGTGTCAACACCCTGGTCGACCAACGGCGCCAGGTATTCTTCAGCCACGGCAAGCACCTCGGGGCCACTCGTCTCGCCGGCCTCGACCAGCTCAACGAAGCGCGGACAGGCGACGGCGCTCAGGGTAATCTCCGGGCGCACAGCGAACAGGTCGTCATACGCGCGGGACTGGATCGTGCCCGTCGTGCCAATGAGCCCTACCTTCCGGTTGCGAGTAATTGATGCTGCACTTCGCACGGTCGGCGCGATCACCTCTATCACGGGCACGGCATAGCGCTCTCGCGCGTCACGCAACACTGCAGCCGAAGCCGTGTTGCACGCGATCACGAGCATCTTCACGCCCTGGCTGACGAGGTCGTCAAGGATCTCGAGCGCAAACTGACGCACCTCCGCGATGGGGCGCGGGCCGTAGGGCGTGCGAGCCGTGTCACCGACGTAAATCATCGACTCGTTCGGGAGCTGATCCCGAATCGCCCGCGCCACGGTGAGTCCGCCTACACCGGAGTCAAAGACCCCAATGGGTGCCTCCGGTGATAGCTCAGCTGTACGCACCAGACAAGCCTATCGCTCGGTCTGAGTTCCGGCCTTAATCCAGCTGTGCCGGTGCAACTCGGTGAGGCCGTGTGATTCGATTCCCGCGTAGTGCGCCTTCGCGCCGTAGCCCTTGTTCGAGCCCCAGCAGTACTCCGGGTGCACGTCATCGGCCTCACGCATGAGCGAGTCACGCGCCACCTTCGCTCGCACCGAGGCCGCCGCGACGCTCGCACAGCTGCGATCGGCCCCAACTTTTGTGCGCACATCGAGTGGTTTGCGCAGGCACGGGGTCAACCAGTCCTGGTTGCCATCGAGCAGGATCACCGCAGTGTCGACACTCACTCCCGCACGGTGAAGTTCGAGCAGTGCCCTCCGGGCAGCCTCCCCCAGCATGGCCGTGATCCCGTGCTCGTCGATCTCTTCGGCGCTCGCGTAGCCCACGGCCCCCGCACCCCACTCCTCGATGAGCGGCGCAAGCGCGTCGCGCCGCTTCTCGCTCAGCAGCTTGGAATCTCGCAGACCCTCAGGAAAAGTGCTCGTGCCCACTGCGACTGCGTGGGCGCCGACCGCAACAGGGCCAGCGATCGCGCCACGGCCAACCTCGTCCATGCCGATGACGAGCGTCGCCCCCTCGGCAAAGAGTGCCGCCTCTGTGTCAAGGGTAGGATCCTTCGAGACCACGGTCTGAGCTTCAGGATCGACCGCGGCAGCCTTCCCGGCCGTCACTTCGAGGTTTTCGCTTCCTCAACCCCCGTGAACGTGCCCTCGGGCGTGCCGAGCCAACTAAAGCGATTCAGCGGCCAGTTGAGCACGAAGGCTCGCCCGACGATCTCATCCTCGGGCACAAAGCCCTTGCCGGGCTGATCCTGGTTGTAGCGCGAATCTTTGCTCGCGTAGCGGTTGTCGCCCATCACCCACACGGATCCCTCGGGGACGGTGACATCGAAGTCAATGGCGGAGGCCCGTTTCTCACCCTGCGGAATCACCGCGTAGGGTTCGTCGATCGGCACGCCGTTGACCATCACGCGGCCCTGGGCATCGCAACAAGAGACTCGGTCCCCTCCGATCCCGATGACGCGCTTCACCACGTACTCATCGCTCGTGTCGGCCGCGAGTCCCACCGCTTGCAGCACCTTCTCAAAGCCCTGAGGTGGCAGATTGCCGCTCGGGTGCAGCCAACCACCCGGATCTTTGAACACCACGATGTCGCCGCGCTGCACACCGACAACGTCGGGCACGAGCTGGTTGACGAGGATCCGATCGTTCACCATGAGCGTCTGTTCCATCGACGGCGAAGGAATGTAGAAGCTGCGCACCAGAAATGTCTTCAGCAGGAACGACACCAAAAAGGCGACCACCAAAATGATGATGAGGTCACGTAGGAAGCCGAACAGACCTCCACGACGATGCCGTCGACGAGGCTCAGAGGCCACGGTTTCGCTCATTACTGCTCCATGCTTCAGGTACGGCTTCTACAGACACTTCAGGCTCCCATCCCTGACAGGGGGAGCCTGAGAGTGTCACAGACTTCTTTGAAAAGTCCGAGAGGAAACGCGACTAGATCTCGCGCTTCTCCTTGATCTTGGCCTTCTTACCGGTGAGGCCACGCAGGTAGTAAAGCTTTGCACGACGGACATCACCGCGGGTGACAACCTCGATCTTGTCGATCGCAGGCGAGTGCAGCGGGAACTTACGCTCCACACCCACCTGGAAGCTGATCTTGCGAACGGTGAAAGTCTCGCGGACGCCCTCGCCGTGGCGGGAAATCACAACACCCTGGAACACCTGGATACGTGAACGGTTGCCTTCAACGATGTTGACGTGCACCTTGACGTTATCGCCGGCACGGAACGCGGGAATGTCACTCTTGAGCGACGCGGCATCGACGTGGTCGAGCTTCTGCATGATGGTCTCTCTCTGCGGCCGCCACAAGTCGGAACGCGGAATTCGATAAGTAAAAGTTGATGAGCTCACGGTCTGTGCGGACCCTCGTGGCAGTGACGCACCGTGGCACAAGGATCTATTATGTCACAGTTCTGGGGTCTTGCGCGTCAGGCTTGGCACCCCGGACACCAGTACAGCTTCCTGGCACCGATCTCCTCGAGCACGATGTTGGTGCCGCAGCGTTTACAGGGAGTTCCCTCAAGTTTGTACACCCAGTGGCGCTCGTCGCGATCCCGAAGCGCCCGCACATAATCGTCGCCCGTGAGCCCGTCGATCGTGATCATCTGCCCCACCGTGATGCCGATTTCTAGCAGCTGCGCCCAGTCATCCCACATCGCAGCGAGGGCATCTTCGCCGACTTCATTCGCGGGAGTGTGTGGATTCAACGCGGCGCGAAACAGCATCTCCGCGCGGTACACATTGCCAATACCGGCAACGACCGACTGATCCATCAGCACCAACCCAATGGGGGTCTTCTTCTTCGCGGCTCGCTCGATGAAACGTCGCTTTTCTGCTTCCGTGTTGGCGTTCGCAGGATCCGGGCCGAGGCGTTGCCGCACCGCTTCCACTTCCGCGGGCGTCTGCACCTCACACACGGTCGGCCCGCGCAGATCCGCGCACACCGTGTCGTTCAGCAGCCGCACCCGCACCTGGCCGACCGGCTCCGGCGGGAAGCTCTCAAGCGCTGTGCCCTCGCGGTCTTCCTCCGCCATGCGCACGCGTGTGCGTCTCGGCGCACCAATCGAGGTGACCGAGTCTTCGCCGGCGTGATCGACCGCGCCCGCCATGCCGGTCTGGCCCAGTTTCGAGTGCCCGGGAGTCTGCCCGTGAATCTGGATCGACGGATCCACCCGAACATCCCCCGAAAAATCCCAGGCTCCGTAGATACCCAGGTGTACCCGCAGCCACAGCCCCCCTCAAACTCGAGAAACATTTGCTTCCCCACGGCGCGAGCGTCGGTCATTTCGCGGCGGTTCAGGATCGCGGCGCCCTCGGCAAAGCGCCCCTGCGGGCTCGACACCTCTGGCGCGGTACCAACAAAATTGGCCGCGAACTGGCGTGCGATGCGATGTACGGAATGTCCCTCTGGCATGGCTACGGACTATCGGGCTACAGCGCGTCGACCTGTTTACCCGCGATCGCGCCCGTGCGCTCGTACTCCCCTAACTGGGAGATGCGACGCACGTGACGCTCGTCCTCAGTGAACGGCGTATCGATAAACGTGTCGATGAACCGGATCGCATCCTCAACCGGGTGCTGGCGGGCGCCAATCGAGATGACGTTCGCATTGTTGTGCTCGCGCGCTAGCGTCGCTGTCGACTCGTTCCACACAAGGGCGGCGCGGATCCCCTCGACCTTGTTCGCCGCCATCTGCTCACCGTTGCCGGAGCCACCAAACACCACTCCCAGCGCCGGAACCCCCGCACGCTCATCACGCGCCACCCCCAACGCCGCGTTGATGCAGAACGACGGGTAGTCGTCGAGCGCGTCATACTCAGCGGGCCCGTGATCGACGACCTCGAATCCTCTCCCCTGCAGATGCTGCTGCAGCTGCTGGCTAAATTCGAGTCCGGCGTGGTCTGTGGCTACGTGAATGCGCATGCGGGTAATTGTAGCGGCGGGATCCCCGATCAAAACTGCGGACCGGCGGTCCTGCCACGCTTCAGCTCGTAGAAACCGGGCACGCCGGCCGCCATCACGATCCCGTCCCACAAACGCAGTGCATCTTCGCCCGTCGGCGCCGGAGTTACCACGGGCCCAAAGAAAGCGACCCCGTTGACGGAGATAATCGGCACGCCCACGTCGGGTCCCGCGATCGCCATTGCGTGATCGGTGTTCGCACGTAATTGCGCATCAAGGCTGTCATCTTCAGCGGCCGCGGCAAGTTCCGCGGGAAGCGAGAGCTCTGCGAGGGACGCAGAGATGATTGCGTCGGTGTCTGTTTGCCCGCCCGGGTGAATGCGCGTACCGAAGGCCGTATAAAGTTTTCCGACGACGTCCTCACCGTGCGCCCGCCGCGCTGCTTCAACGACACGACCGAGCCTGAGGCCTTGGCGGTGAAACTCACCGTGGGAACCCTGGTCTTCTTGACCCTCATTAATGATCGCGAGACTAATCGGGTGCCAAGCAATGCTGAACCCGCGGGCATCGGCGACCTCGCTGGCCCAGCGGCTCGTCATCCAGCACCACGGGCAGATCGGATCAAACCAGAACTCAACAACGGGGGCTTCGGTAGTCATGCCGAATAGTGTATCCCCAGATCTCGCCCCGTTGTCAGTGGCGGGCAATAGGCTGGTCTCATACGGTCCAATTAGATCCCAGGAGCTCAAGTGCCAGGCACAAATCTCACCCGAGTAGAAGCGCAGGAACGCGCCAGCATCGTTCGCAGCAAGAGTTACGAGATTCAGCTGGATCTCACTACCGGCCCCGAGACGTTTGCGGCAGACACCACCATTGTCTTCAGCGCGACACCCGGGTGCGACACCTTCATCGATCTCATTGCCGCCTCTGTTGAAGAGATCGAGCTGAACGGCACCTCGGTTGATCCGGCCCACGCCTTCGCAGACTCCCGGATCCAACTCGCGGGCCTCGCTGCGGAGAACACGCTGCGGATCCGCTCAACCCAGAGCTACACCAACACCGGCGAGGGCCTGCACCGCTTCGTCGATCCGGCCGATGGCGAGGTGTACCTGTACTCGCAGTTCGAGGTGCCTGATTCTCGGCGTGTGTTCCCCGTCTTTGAACAGCCGGACCTGAAGGCGACATTCCAATTCACGGTCACGGCCCCCGCCCGGTGGAAGCTCTCCAGCAACCAGGCCACCCCGGTACCGGTGCCGGCGGGCGAAGCCAACGGTGAAGCTATCGCCACCTGGAGCTTCGCACCGACGCCGATCATGTCGAGCTACATCACCGCCCTCATCGCGGGCCCCTATCACGAGGTCCGCAGCGAGCTCACGAGCCGCGACGGCCGCACCATTCCGCTCGGCGTGTTCTGCCGCGAATCGCTCGCGCAGTATCTTGACGCCGACTACGTGTTCGAGAAGACACGCCAGGGCTTCGCGTTCTTCGAGGAGCAGTTCGACTACCCCTACCCCTTCGACAAGTACGACCAACTGTTTGTGCCCGAGTTCAACGCGGGCGCGATGGAAAACGCGGGCGCGGTCACCTTCACCGAAGCCTACGTCTTCCGCAGCCAGGTCACCGACGCAATGCGTGAACGCCGGGTCATCACGATCCTGCACGAACTCGCCCACATGTGGTTTGGCGACCTGGTGACGATGCGCTGGTGGAACGACCTGTGGCTCAATGAGTCCTTCGCGGAGTACATGTCGACGCTCGCGACCGCCGAGGCGACCGAGTGGACGGAGTGCTGGACCACGTTCGTTGCCTCCGAGAAGTCTTGGGCCTACCGCCAAGACCAGCTCCCTTCGACGCACCCCATCGTTGCCGAGATTCGGGATCTGGAAGACGTGCTCGTCAACTTCGACGGCATCACCTATGCGAAGGGCGCATCGGTGCTCAAGCAGCTCGTCGCGTGGGTGGGCCAGCAGCCCTTCATGCGTGGCGTGCACGACTACTTCGTGAAGCATCACCACGCCAACACCGAACTGCGTGACCTATTGGTGGAGCTTGAGGCCCAGAGCGGTCGCGACCTGACCGAGTGGTCACAGAAGTGGCTCGAAACGGCTGGCGTCAATACGCTGCGTCCGGAGTTCACCCTTGACGATGAGGGCCGCTACGCATCTTTCGCGATCTCGCAGTCGGCCACCGAGGAGTACCCGACGCTGCGCCCGCATCGGATCGCGGTGGGGCTCTACACGGAGCAGGATGGCGCGCTCGTGCGTACCAGGCGCATCGAGCTCGACATCGACGGCGCGGTGACCGAGGTTCCCGAGCTCATAGGCGAGACGCAGCCCGCGCTGCTGCTCCTCAACGACGACGACCTCAGCTACGCGAAGATTCGTCTCGATCCGCGCTCGCTCGAAACTGTCGCGCGCAGCCTCGGCAGCATGCCAGATTCGCTCCCCGAGCGCTCGTCTGGGGAACACTCTGGGACGCCACGCGCGACGCCGAGCTTCCCGCGAGCCAGTTCATCGACGTTGTGCTCGCTCACATCGAACACGAGACGGGATCAACCACGCTGCGCACGCTGCTGCAGCAGCTGATCCTCGCAGCCTCAAGCTACGTCGCCCCGGCACGGCGTACCGCCTCGCTTGCGCGCGTGGCCGACGCGCTCTGGGCGCTGGCACAAAAGGCCGCCCCGGGATCGGACAACCAGTTCCAGTTCATCAAGGCGTTTACGGGGATCGCCGCGACACCGGCCCAGCTCGACACCGTACTGCAGCTGCTCGCCGGCGACACCGAGCTTCAGGGTCTCGACATCGATACGGATCTCGGCTGGGAGCTCCTGATCGCACTCGCCGCTGGGGGCCGGACCACGGCAGCGGAGATCGAGGCCGCCCTCGCGGATGACCGCACGGCAAGCGGAGAGCAGTCGGCAGCGCACGCACGCGCAGCACTTCCTGAGCCTGCAGAAAAGAATGCCGCTTGGGCATCCGTGTTCGATGAGGCTGGCGCGTCGAACCTCATCGTGCGTGCGACCGGCCTCGGTTTCACCCGGGTCGCTGACCTCACCGCGCTCGAGCCGTTCGTCGAGCGTTTCTTCGGGTCGCTCCGGCACATTTGGGACACCCGCAGCTACGCTATCGCCGAAGAGATCATTGACGGCTTCTACCCCGCACCCCTCGCGAACGAGGCACTCGCGGAGGCTACTCGCGCCTGGCTCTCCGCGAACGAGGACGCACCCGCTGCACTCCGGCGACTGATTATTGAGCACCTTGCGGGCGTCACCCGAGCACTCGCCGCGCAGCGAGCCGATCAGGCGGATCAGGCGGCCTAAATGGACGACGTTGAAATCGACGGTGTTGAGGAGGTCGTGCAACACACGATCGGCGCCTTCTACGAGACGTTTCACGTCCCGATAAACATCGTCATCATCATCATCGCGGCGATCCTGGTGAACTGGGTGCTGCGCCGGATCCTGGTGCGCACGGTCACCCAGATCGTGCGCGGCGTGAAGAAATCTCAGGACGTCGATACGACCTCCGAGATGCAGGCCGCGCCCTACGTGAACGCACGCGCCGTGCAGCGGACCCGCACCCTCGGCACAGTTGGCCGCGCCGTCATTACGTGGACGATCGTGGTGATTGCGCTGATCCTGATTCTCGGCCAGCTCGGCCTGAACCTCGCCGCGCTGTTGACCTCCGCGGGCATCGTGGCGGCCGGCCTCGCCTTCGGTGCGCAGAACGTCGTCAAAGACATTCTCAACGGCATCTTCATGGTGTTCGAGGACCAGCTGGGGGTGGGTGATGTCGTCACGATCGGAGCCATCAGCGGCACCGTCGAAGACGTCGGGATCCGCGTCACCCAGGTGCGCGCGCTCGATGGCACGCTGTGGTTTATCCGCAACGGCGAGATCCTGACCCTCGGCAACTCTTCGCAGGGCTGGGGCCGGGCGCTCATCGACGTGACGGTCGATGCGAATCAGGATCTCTCGCACGTTTCCGAGGTGTCACTGGAGGCGGCACGGGCTCTGCTGCGCTCCGAGAAGTACGCGCGCAAGGTCACCGGTGAGCCAGAGATCATGGGCCTCGAGAGTGTGTTCGGCGACCGCGCGACGCTGCGGCTCGCGGTGCGCACCAGACCCGAGGCGCAATGGGAAGTGCAGCGGGGCATCCGCGCGGAACTGCGCCGCAAGTTCCGTGAGCACAACATCAAGCTGGCGGATGAGTTTCCGAAAGGGCACGGAGGAACAAGATGAACGAAGCACGCAGCGAGCAGGCTCCCGCCCCCAGGCTGACGATACGCTCGGGCGCAACGGGTGAGGCGGTGACCGAAACCCTGTGGGCGCAGGTCGGCGGCACCGAAACGTTCGAGAAGATCGCGCGCGCCTTCTATCGGGGCGTGCGAGAGGACCCGATTCTCGCCCCGATGTACCCGGATGATGATTGGGAGGGTGCCGAGTGGCGGCTGCGGGCATTCCTTGAACAGTACTGGGGCGGGCCAACGACTTACTCCGAGGAGCGCGGGCACCCGCGGCTGCGCATGCGACACCAGCCGTTCCACGTCAATCCGGCGGCTCGGGATCGCTGGCTGTTGCACATGAACGCGGCGCTGGATGAGGCGGCCCTCGCCCCCATGCACGACGCGGCCTTCCGCGACTACGTAGACCGCGCCGCGCAGGCCATGGTGAACCGTCTCGACTAATCCACCGCCTGTCTGACTCCCCAGACAGGTTCATGCGCAGAACGCATTGCGGTCGGCCCGCAAACAATAGTCTGGCTCTTGCAAACGACACACAACCAATATGTAGCTTTCAAAGGATCTGACGCAATGACGCATCAACCAGCAGAAGACACAAGCACGTCTACCCTCTCGGTAGAGCAACGGACCATCGATATGGTCCCGAAGAATGAGCGCCACGGCACCCCGATGAGTCAATTCACGCTGTGGTTCGGCGGGAACATGCAAATCACGGCGATTGTCACCGGACTCATCACCGTCGCCATCTTCCAAGCCGAACCCCTCACCGCGATCATCGCCTTGATCGTGGGCAACGTGATCGGCGGCATTTCTATGGCGCTCCACTCCGCGCAGGGACCGAGGATGGGGCTCCCCCAGATGATCTCCAGCCGCGTCCAGTTTGGCGTGCGCGGGGCCACGCTCCCCCTGGTACTCGTGATCTGCATGTACCTGGGATTCGCCTCGACGGGAGCCGCACTCTCTGGCGACGCGATCAATCACCTCATCGACCTCACAACGGAGCCGGGTGAAGCACCCATTACCGGTATCCTGATTTTTGGCGCGCTCACCGCAATCGTCTCCATCTTTGGCTATCGGCTTATTCACGTCATGGGCCGCGTCGCCACAATTGCCGGCATCCTCGGGTTCGCTTACCTGTTCATACGGATCTTCACCGCGTACGACGTTTCGGCGTCCTTCGGAGTGGGACAGACGGGCATCGCGACATTCATGGTGTGCGTCACGCTCGGGGCGAGTTGGCAGATGACCTATGCGCCCTATGTCGCGGACTACTCGCGCTACCTCCCAGCAGACACCCCGGTCCGCAAGACGTTCTGGGCAACATTCCTCGGCAGCGTCACCGGGACACAGATCTCCATGACGATGGGTGTGCTCATTGGAGCAGTCTCCGGCAATGACCTCCTCGGAGGCCCAGTCGGCTTTCTCGGAGTCCTCGCAGGCCCCGTGTACGCAGCGCTCGTCATTTATCTCGTCATCATCGTCGGAAAGCTCACCGCAAACACACTCAACGCTTACGGCGGCATCATGTGCACGGTCACCGCGATCACAAGTTTCAACGCGCGCACCCGCATCACGTCGAGGGCACGGTCGCTCTACATCATCGTGTTTGTAGCGCTCACCATGGTGATTGCCATCGCGGCCAGCGCCGATTTCCTCAACAACTTCAAGAACTTTGTGCTGCTGCTTCTCGCGGTCTTCATCCCCTGGAGCATCATCAACCTCGTCGATTACTACTTGGTCTCCAAGGAGCGCATCGACATACCCGCGCTCTACGATCGCCGCGGCCGCTACGGTTCGGTGAACTGGGTCGCGCTGTCATCGTATGCCATCGGAATCGTGGTGCAGATCCCGTTCCTCACGAACGAAACCTACAGTGTGCTCGGCGACTACAACGGCGTGTTTTCTCACGTTCTCGGCGGCATGGATATCTCGTGGATCGTTTCGATGATTGTCACTTTCTGCGTGTACTACCCCTGGGCAAAGCGCACAATGCGCCCGCCCGCAGAGATGATCTACCCGCCCGAGTATTCGGCGGAGCAAACCGGGCGCATCAACGTCGTCCCCGTACATGAGGAGGCCACAATATGAGCACGCAGGTCATGACCGATCTCGTCGATGAACTCACCGAGGCGCTCCCGGGGCAGGTCGAAACCGACTTCGACGCCGTGGCCGGGAGTTCTCACGACCGCTCGCACCACGGTTGGGCACCCGCGTTGGCAGTCGTGCGGTGCACAACCACGGAGGACGTGTCCACAACGCTCCGTCTGTGTCACGCGGCGGCGATGCCGGTCGTCACACGCGGCACTGGCACCGGGCTCGAGGGCGGAGCCAACGCCGTGACCGGATCGGAGGAAGCCGATCGTTCCCGCAGCATCATTCTCGATCTGAGCGGGATGCGCCGCATCATCAACATCGATCCAGACTCGCTCGACGCCGTCGTCGAAGCAGGCGTGCGTCGCAGCGAACTTAATCCACTGCTCGCGGAGCACGGCCTGCAGTTCGTCGCGGGGCCGGGCGTAGACGCCTCGATCGGCGGAATGGCTGCGACCCGAGCGAGCGGCACCAACGCGGTCAAGTACGGCACGATGAGCGACAACGTGCTCGGACTCACCGCCGTGCTGGCTGACGGCACCGTCGTGCGGACAGGGAGCCGGGCCCGCAAGTCGTCGGCCGGCTACGATCTCACGCACCTCCTCATCGGTTCCGAAGGCACCCTCGGTGTCATCACCGAACTCATCCTGCGTGTACACAGCATTCCGGCTTCCCGATACCTTGCTGTACTGTCGTTTCCGTCAGTGGACGCGGCCGCGCGAGTCGTGCAGACCGCGCTGCAAACCGGCATTGGTCTCGCGCGCGCCGAACTCCTCGACGATGTACAGATCGGAGCGATGAACGCGTATTCAGGGCTCGATTTTCACGTCACCCCCACACTGTTCATCGAACTCAGCGGATCAGCGTCCGAGGTCACTGAGCAGACCCGGCTTCTCCGCGCGATTGCGGAGAGCAACGGATGCCTCGACGAGCGCCATATCGACGGCGACGATCCCGAGCGATTCTGGAAGGTTCGCCACGATGCGCTTCCCGCAGCGAACGCACTGCGGCCGAACTCATACACCTGGTCAACCGATGTCTGTGTCCCCATCTCTCACCTTGCCAGGTGTATCACTGAAACCCAGGCCGATGTGGTCGCGAGTGGCCTTGTCGCCCCGATCGCGGGGCACGTCGGCGACGGCAACTTCCACCTGGCGATTGTGCTCGAACACGGCAATGAGACCGAACGTCTGGCAGCCGAGCAACTCTACGAGCGGCTGATCACGCGGGCGCTGGCCTGCGGCGGCACCTGCACCGGGGAGCACGGCATCGGACAGGGCAAGGTCGGAGACCTCCTGCGCGAGCACCCGAGCGGGGTGCCGGTGATGCGGTCTATCAAGCAGGCGCTCGATCCGGCAGGGATCCTGAATCCAGGAAAGGTGCTTGGCTAGCCGAGGTAACCGCGGGGCGGCCGCATTTAGAAGCTAGAGCGCCAGGTGCCGCTGCCCGGTGAGCGCGAGCACAGCACCGAGTGCGATCATGAAGCCACCACCGGTGGCGCTCATTCCCGCCATGCGCTCAGGGGACTTGCCAAACCACTCGCGCGCGACCCCCGCAATCATCGCCCACACAGAGTCGCAGAGCGCGGCGAGCACCGAAAACAGGAGCCCAAGTTCGAGCATTTGCAGCTGCACCGATCCCTCGCCGTGCGACACGAACTGCGGCAGCACCGCGATGAAAAATGCGATCGACTTCGGGTTGGAAACCCCCACCACGAAGCCCTGCAGAATCTGGCGCTGCCACGTCAACCGCACCGGGTTCTCGGTCGTCTCTGTGGCACTGTGACGATGCCGAATCGCCTGCACTCCGAGGAAGACCATGTACGCGGCGCCGGCGTACTTGACCACCGAGAATAGAATTATCGATTGTGACACGAGCGTGCCGATCCCGAGCGCGACTGCCGCGGCAATCACGGCGGATCCGAGAGAGTTTCCAATCACGCTGAGGAGGCCGCCCAGGCGCCCAAGCGCCAGCGTGCGTCCGATCGTGAACAGGACGCTCGGCCCTGGAATCACGATTAGGATCACCGCAGCGATACCAAACGCGAGCAAGTTTTCGAGCGACACCATGCAGCCACTGTATCCTCTGCGGTGGGCCCGAAGATCCAAGACTTCCCGCTGGCCTCGCCCGGATCTAGAATGGCGAGCATGAGTCTCTACTTGACCGACGATTCTGCCGCAAATGATCTCTTGACGGAGAACCCGCTCGCGCTGTTGATCGGGATGCTCCTTGACCAGCAGGTCGCGATGGAACTCGCCTTCGCTGGGCCGCTGAAGATCGAGCAGCGCGTGGGGGCGCTCGATGCGCAGACCATTGCCGGGACGGATCCGGAGGTCTTCGCAGCAGCGTTCAAGCAGACCCCTGCGGTGCACCGCTTTCCAGGATCGATGGCGACACGAGTGCAGGATCTGTGCCAGGCCCTGCTTGACGATTGGGGCGGCGACGCCGCAGCGATCTGGACCGAGGGCGATCCCGACGGGGCGACCGTCCTGAAGCGGCTCCGCGCGCTGCCCGGTTTCGGCGAGCAGAAGGCGCGGATATTTCTCGCGCTTCTCGGCAAGCAGCGCGGCTTCGCGGGCGCGGGCTGGCGTGAGGCTGCCGAGCCCTACGGCGAGGAGGGTTCGTTCAGAAGCGTGGCCGACATCACCTCCCCCGACACGCTGCTGCGGGTGCGCGAAACCAAGCGCGCGATGAAGGCTGCCGCGCGCGCTGCAAAAACAGACGCGAAGTCGTAGTACCCTCGAAGAGTCGCCTCCGTAGCTCAGGGGATAGAGCAAGAGCCTTCTAATCTCTTGGTCGCAGGTTCGAATCCTGCCGGGGGCACCATCTCACCGAACCGCCGTCCGCGCGTGGAGCATCGCCGCGGCAAGCCACTCGGGAGGGCGCGGGTCAACGCTGGTGAGGATCCCGCGCTGAAACGGGTCCGTGAGATACAGCCCGGCGAGCGCGCGATAGTTCTCTTCGCTGAGGGACACGTGCTGACCGATCGCCACCCGATGCTCGGCAATGAGCACACCGGCTTCCGCGGATCCCGGTGAGGAACCCGGCTCGTCGCGCAACCTGGCTAATTGAAAGTTCCACGCCCCCAGGCTCCCTTTGACCCTCACACAGTGTCAAGTTCTACGCTGAGATACGACCCCGCTTCCCTCAACACCGAGGACCAACAATGACTGCTGCTCAAAATCCGACGCCCGTTCTGCGCGATGCCGGCGAACTCCTCGGCTTCTTGCAACCCTTCGACGACGCCTGGACGCCCTGCACGGTCTTTGGCATCCCGATCGCGAGCCCGCGCTCCAGGGCCGCCGCGGAGGCCGTGCTGCGGGCTCACGGCCTGAGCTATCTAGCAGATCGTTGGGAAGTGTTCCAAGACGGAGCCTGGATCACGGTCACGCTCGTCGAAGCCAAGCCCGGCGAAGTCACCGTGCAGTACGCCGACTACGGACACCCTGAGCTTTTCAACACCAGGCTCACACTCACGGCCCCCACGCCAGAGCAGCTACGCAGGCAGTAGAAGCCCGCGCCTCGGCGACCGCATGATAGTTGCATGATGGCCGCACACAGCGCCGCACGGATCTGACAACGCTGACCGCGTTCGCCAGTGGGCAAGGCGCGTAGCCTACGCCAAACTCAGCCACCCACGTGCCGAGCCGTCACCGGAGGCTCTCCTACTTCGTGAATCTCGTGGCCGGAGCAGGGAGTCGCGGTCACATTCGCGCGTTGAATCCGCTCCACCAGAAACCAACGAACCTCATCGCGCAAGCGACACCAGCCGATGAGATACCAGCGGTCGTTCCGGGCACCGAACATGATCGGTTCGACCTCGCGAACCGTCTCGGCACCGCTGCCCGACAGATAGTGGATGCGCGCCACGCGCTGATCCAGCATCGCCTCTTCAATGGCCGATCTCACAACGCGGCTCAACGAAGGAGCCTTGTTGACCCAAATGCGCCGCGCAAGTTCGTTGGCCTGCGCCCGGGTGCCGGGGTCGAGCACGTCCAGTATCTTGTTCACGCCGGATCTGGCGAGATCCGCGTACGTGGCTTCCGAGGCTATCGACACGGCCGCGAGAAGGGCCACTGCCTGCGCCGGAGTCAGACTCACCGGGGGAAGGGTCGCTCGATTCGCCAAACCATACCCGCCACCGGGGCCCGGGCGCGCCCAAATCGGCACGCCGCTGTTTTCGAGGGCCGTGAGATCCCGCTTGATGGTGCGCACTGACACCTCGAACTCTTCTGCGAGCCGATCGGCCGTGCAGCCGCGGGATCCGTGGCGCCAACGCTCCGGCCAGTATTGTGCTGGATCAGTGCCCCGAACGAGTACAGCGCGTCGTCTGGGTCGATAGCGGGCCGGTGGCGTCCGGTACAGTGTTCGCCCCGGACCTTCCGGAGGAGGTCACCGAACTGCCCCTGCCTCCCTTCGAGATCCTGCAGAAACAGGCGAGCATTGAAGGCCTCAGCGACGAGATACTCGAACGTTTCCGCACCCGCGCCGTCCCTGAGCCGGCCCCCGTACTTCGCCAAGCGGTTGACCTCAGCAACGAGGCACGCCTGCGCGTGCCGACCACGATCGTGTGCTGCTCCATGCCGAGCACACAGATGATGGAGCTCGCTCAAGCGGGCCATCCGATATTTGCTGAGGTCGCGAACCTGGTACACCTCGATCTTGTCGATCTCCCAACCGGACACTGGCCGATGTGGAGCCAGCCGAAGGAGCTCGCCCAGCTCGTCTCCGCGGTTTAGTGCACGAACGCCGGCGCATCCGGCGCGGGGCGCCCGTGAGGAGCGAGCGTCACGAACACGAGCAGTGTGACCACCGAGATCGCGGCGGCGACACCGAACGCCCACGTGTACCCTGCAATCTCGGATCCCCTGGTTGATGCCGCGACTGCACCGAGGATAGCCACTCCGAGAGCTCCCCGAGTTCGTGAGCAGTATTAATCGTCCCCGAAACCGTACCGGTTTCGTGGTGGCTAACATGGGAAAACGCCGTCGTCGTTGCCGAGACAAAACCCACACCAACGCCCGCTGCAGTTATTGTCGCAAACACCATCAGAACCACCGGGTTCGCGATCGCCGCAGCTGATCCCGCCGTTCCGAGAGCAGCAATCCCAAATGCAATGACACCCACGAAGCGGGATCCGATCCGGATCACCAGTTTGCCCGCCGCCCACGCTCCCACAAAGGTGGCGACCGCGATCGGCAGGAACGCGAGGCCCGTGGTCAACGGACTCAGCCCGTGCACGGACTGCAGCAGGAAGGACAGCAGGTAGTAACCGCCAACCATGAGTGCGGTCGCGGAAAGCATCGCGACAACCCCGCCCAAGATCGGACGACGCATCAACAGTTCTGGTTCTACGAGAGGTGCCGCGCTTCGCCGCTCCACCCACACGAACACACCGATCAGGAGCACTGCGCCCACAACCAAAATCAGCGACAACACACCGTTGCCTCGCAGGGCAATACCCGACACCAGCGCACCGATCCCGCCGGTCAAGAGCACCGCGCCGAGAGCGTCAAGCGGCTGTCTCTTCAGGGGTTGAGCCCAATGATCCCGAACCATCAGGAGCACCAACACGCCAACAACCACGCCAACCGGCAGGTTGATCAGAAAGACCCAGCGCCATCCCGGACCAGCTGCGAGCAAACCTCCCAGCAACACACCGACTGCGGCACCCGCTGACGCGAGCCCTCCCCAGATCGCGAGCGCGCGCACCCGAGCATGCCCGGTAAACAGCGAGGTCACGAGGGCGAGCGCTGCGGGCGACAGCAAGGCCGCACCGACCCCCTGGGCTGCTCTCGCCGCAAGTAGAGCTGGCGTGTTCAACGCCACTCCGGCAACGAGCGACGCAGCAGTAAACACGATGATCCCGTAAAGGAACAATCGTTTCTTGCCGAACATATCGCTGAGTTTGCCACCGAGCATGAGCAAGCCGCCGAAGGGTATGACGTAGGCGGTAATGACCCAGCCCGCATTTGCAGCGGTTCCCCCAAGCTCGCGTGTCAGTTCCGGCAGCACCAGATTCACGACGGTGACGTCAAGAATCAGCATGAACTGCGCAAGACACAGCAGTGCAAGCACGAACCAGTCCTTCGTTGAAGCTGCGACGTGCTGCTCAGGATGCTCATGCGGGTCATGCTGGTACTGCCTCTCGTCCGTGTGCTGCGCAGGATCAGGATCATGCGGGCGATGTTCTGGATCATGCTGCTCATGCGCGTGGCCATGCGGTATCGAATCGTGCATTGCGTTCCCCCTCATGCAATTAACGAAAATCCAAACGGTCATTTGGAATATTTCCCACCGTACAACTCGGGACCTCAATTAGCAAACGATCGTTTGGATTCAAGTAAGCTGTTCACATGGCATGGGATACAGCGGCAACCAGACACCAGCTCCTTGAAGCCGGCGCGCGCCAGTTTGCGCAGCGCGGCTTCGCGGGAACCAGTATGGAGATGATCGGCAAAGACTCCGGGGTGAACAAGGAGCGGGTATATCAATACTTCGGCAACAAACAGGGCCTATTCGCAGCCGTGCTCGCCGACCGCCTCACGGACCTCCTGGAGGCGGCGACCATCTCAGGACACGGGCCCACCTCCCTCGGCGAATTTGTAGGCGGAATGTTTGATCACTTTGAGCGCAACCCCGACTATGCCCGACTCCTCGCATGGGAAAGCCTCGAGCTCACCGAACCGGTTGGGCGATCACTGCGCCACGAATCATGTGTGCCTCAGATCAATCGCACCATGCAGGCCCTGCCCGGCACCACCCCCGACGAAGCACAGCATCTCCTCCTCTCACTTGTTACATTGACGGTGGGATGGTGGTCACTCGGTGGCCTCACACAGGTTATGACCACGGGAATCTCCACCTCCGCACGGCGAGCCGCGCTCGTCGCTCAGGCGGAGGCCCTGGCGTCGACCCACACTCCTGCAGTCCAGACCATGACCGCAGAGGCTGCGAACGCAGCGCCGAGAACGCTTACAGCCCCCCTTACGGAAACGGCAAACAACGCAGACGAGGCAATCGATCCAGTCGCAACCCCTAACGAGTAGAACACCGTATATCCACCGATCCCCCGCCTCATGCTGCGCGTACGCGGCGACACGGCCGAGCGTCAAGATGAGCGCGGGAGCGATCATCACGATGCAATATGCCAGCAGTATGAGGCCGGTCGCCACCCAACCGGGGCTCTGCGCGGTGATGATCCCAACGGCGGCAAGATAGGGCAGCATCGTTGCGACCTCAATTGCGACCGCTGCGACGGCGAGGACGGCGAGGGGCGCGGGGCCTGTGGTGTCGCCTCGGGGTCAGAAGGCACGGTTCCTCGTAGCCCGACAATCGTGTCCGTAACCACGCCGCATCCCGTCAGTGACAGCGCGGCGACGCCAACCAGCAACGCCCCAAAGACTCGCCGCAGCGGCCTGCCAGATTCCATGTCTCCCCCAGCCGTTTTCGAGCACGATCCAGCTCGGTGCACCCGAATTAGCACACTCGTGCTAATTAAAACAACGCACCGTGATGCCCCGGTGCGCAATCGACCGCGGCGGTACTGGACCGCCAATCGCCAAACCTTTGCCGGTAGTAGACTGACTCGGTGCCCACCTCCGCAAAGCCCAAGCTTCCGTTTGAGGTCTGGGCGCTCGTCGCGGGCGGCTTCGCGGTCGCACTCGGCTACGGCATCGTCGCACCCGCGATCCCGCAGTTCGCCCTCGAGTTTGGGGTGAGCAACTTCGCAGCCTCCGCGATCGTCAGCGCCTTCGCACTCATGCGACTCCTCTCTGCACCCCTGGCAGGCTGGGTGGTCGGGCGTTTCGGCGAGCGACGCAGCTACACGACCGGGATCCTGATCGTCGCAGCCTCGACTGGTGCCGCAGCCTTTGCCGGGGACTACGCGCAGTTTGTCGTGCTGCGTGGGCTCGGCGGGATTGGTTCCACCATGTTTACGGTGGCAGCGACGGCGCTCATCATCAAGGTGAGCCCTCCGGCTGCTCGTGGCCGGGTTGCAAGTCTCAATTCGGCCGGATTCTTGCTGGGAGGGCTGCTCGGCCCGGTCTTCGGGGGCGTCGTCGCCAGCTTTGGCCTCCGCGCGCCGTTCATCTTCTACTTCTTCACGCTCGTCATTGCGGCCTCGATTGTCACCATCGCCCTGCGAAACTCCAGCTTTGCGGGCTCTACCTCAGCGGGCCCAACCCACACCGAATCCGTCACATTCAAGACCGCACTCGGTGTCTCCCAATACCGGGCCCTCCTGGTGTCAGTGTTCAGCTTCGGTTGGGCCTCGTTCGGCGTGCGGGTCTCGGTGATTCCCATCTTCGTCGCGGTAGCGCTCAACGGGAACGCAGCGGTCGCCGCCTGGGTCCTCGCGGCCTACGCGGCAGGAAATGCGATCCTCATCTTCCCGTCCGGCCGCTGGAGCGACACCGTCGGTCGCAAGCCGATGATCATTATCGGAATGCTGGTGCTCGCCGCGAGTTACTTCGTTTTTCCAGCCTCAACGACGCTGTGGTTCGCAATCCTCGTCATGTTCTTCGCTGGCGCAGGATCAGCGCTCGTAAACCCCGGCCAGCAAGCCACCCTCGCCGATGTCGTTGGTCTCCGAAACGGCGGTGGCGTCGTAGCGGGCTACTCGATGACTTCGGATCTTGGTGGGGTGCTTGGACCACTCGTTGCGGGAGCCATCGTGGACTTCGCCGGATTCGGCTGGGCGTTTGGCGTCACTGCCGCACTGCTCGCAATTGCCGCGACCGTGTGGATCTTTGTTCCCGATTCACGCCGACTCCAAACGCAGCACCAGTAGGGCCAGGATCCCGCTCACCCTTCGAGGTCGTCAACCCCTGGCATCCAGGTGAGGCCGGGCCTCCCCCAGCCGTTTTTTCGCTCGGCCTTCTGTGCGCCGCGGTTCTCGGGGTGCACCAGTCGGTCGACATAGAGCAGCCCGCTGAGGTGATCGAATTCGTGCTGCAGGATCCGCGCAAACCAGCCGTCCGCCTCAATCTCGAAGGGCTTGCCGTCAATGTCCTGCGCGCGAAGCAACGCTCGGGCGGAACGGCGCAGCGCGAACCGTTCACCAGGGAATGACAGGCACCCCTCGACCTCGTCCTCTCCGGGGAGCCCCGGATCCGGCGGCGTGATCCACAGCTCGGGATTGATCGCGACCCCCTGGGCAGGAGCCACATCCTGGTCCTCATACATCCACACGAATACCCGCTTGCCGACACCGACCTGCGGCGCGGCGAGGCCCACTCCTGGCGCCGCGAGCGTCGTGTCATACATGTTGTTTACGAGGGTGCGCAGAGCATCATCAAACTCGGTAACCGGGGATGCGGGACGGTGAAGCACGGGCTCACCGCAGATCGTGATGGGAAGAACTGCCATGGGAATAAGCCTAGTGCGAGTGATCCGACGAGACCGCCACCTATAGACTGAGCTGAGGGAGCCACGCCGCCAGCATGCATGGCATCCACCGCCCGAACCCAAGGAGATATCGTGTCGAATACCCCGCGGAGCAGATCGTCTGGATCGACTGCGAAATGACGGGGCTTGACATCGATCGAGATGGCCTGTGCGAGATCGCCGTTATCGTCACCGATTTCGAGCTGACGCCGCTGCACCCGGGGTTTGAAGTTGTGATCAACCCAGGATCCGAGGCGCTTGAGCACATGGGCGACTTCGTGCGCGGAATGCACACGGACTCGGGTCTCCTTCCTCGCATCGAGGCCGGTGTTACCGTGGCTGACGCGGAGGCCCAGGTCATCGAGTACTTGAGCGGGCTCGTCACGAAGGGCCGCAAGCCGATTGTGGCCGGCAACACCATCGGCATGGATCGCCGATTCATTGCGAAATACATGCCAACGCTCGAGGAAACCCTGCACTACCGCAGCATTGATGTCTCTACGATCAAGGAGCTCAGCCGCCGCTGGTACCCGGCTGCCTATTTCGGCTCCCCACGAAACGTGGCGGGCACCGTGCCCTTGCCGACATCGCCGAGTCAATTCAGGAGCTCGCCTACTTCCGCGCCACCGTCATGGTCGATGAGCCCGGGCCAGATAAGGCTGCAGTCGAAGCTGTCGCATCCGCGGCAAGTGAAAAGTATGGCACGCTGATCGACGGGCTCGACGAGGCACCCGAAAAGTAGGCTGGCTCAGCCCACCGTCTCAACCAAGAAAAAATGACCCCGGCTCCTGAACTGGTCCCCAGAAGTTGGACTGAGAAATTCAGTAACCAACGACTGGGGAGCAGTTCATCCGCCGGGGTCATTTACTTGGGGTGGCTAACGGGACTTGAACCCGCGACCACCGGCACCACAAGCCGGTGCTCTACCAACTGAGCTATAGCCACCATGCTGGTCTCGCACACCCGAAGGCGCGCGAGGCAACCCTACGATCATAGCGTATCCCGGCACCTCATTTTCCCACTCACCTCCCAAGTGAATCTCTCCGGCGAATTGCGGCGCAGCCCGATAGGGTGAAGCCATGGTCGAAGTGTCACACGAAGAATTCGAGGCTCTGGTTTCAGACGGCCTCGACTCTCTGCACGATGACATGCTTACTCAGCTCGACAACGTGATCTTTCTCATCGAGGACCGACCTGCTGACGGCAGTCCAATCCTCGGCGTGTACGAGGGTTACTCCCTCGCGGAGCGCAATATCTACGGCTACGGCGAGGAACCGGATCGAATTATCCTCTTTAGAGAAAACTTGGCCGCCCACTGCAGCGACATGGACGAGTTGGTAGCCGAGATCCGGATCACACTCGTTCACGAAATTGCCCACTTCTACGGCATCTCCGAGGAGCGCATTCACGAGCTTGGGTGGGGCTGATGGTTGCGACACGCATAAAACCTACTCTTGATCAGGCCGAGCAGATCGCGCCGGATTCGAACTGGCAGACCGTGGTGTGGGATGATCCGGTCAACCTCATGTCCTACGTCAGCTACGTTTTTCGCACCCATTTTGGCTACGATCGCGCCCACGCGGAGCGACTCATGCTGCAAGTCCACAACGCCGGGAGTGCGGTAGTGGCTGAGGGATCACGTGAGGCCATGGAGATGCACGTCGAGGCGATGCACAGCTACGGCCTCTGGGCAACCGTCAGACAAGCGGGCACAGAGTGAAACTCATTCCACTACCCGCGGGCGGGCTGCGCTTGCTGCTGAACTTTGATGAGGCGACGATGCTGGATCAGCTCATCACTCAACTGCTGCAGCTGCTGCAGAGCCACAGCGGTACGGCCCTCGATCCTGACCCCCTCTTCGCAAGCCTCGAGGTCGGCGGATCCGATGTCATCCCGGAGGACCCGGCGCTCGCACGCCTGTTTCCAAACGCCTACGAGAAGGACGCCGAGGCCAGCGAATTCCGCAAGATCACAGAACAGGGTCTACTCAACCGGAAAATGCAGGACGCGATGCAGGTTGTCTCCGCACTTGGGCTCGGCGCCATGCCAGACGAGCGCACCACCGTCGAAGTCGATATTTCCGCGGACACACTCCCCGCATGGGCGCGAACGGTGACGGCGCTGCGGCTCGCGATTGCGGCGAGAATCGGGCTCGACACGGCGGAGGATCACGACCGTCTGCTTGAGGACGAAGAAACCCGCGGCACGGTGTTGGTGTTTGACTGGCTCGCCGCGATCCTGGAGGCCGCGCTCATGATGCAAATGCCGGATGAGGACGACACGGACGGCGCAGCACACTAACTCGGCGGTTGCAGCGAGCGGGGATCCACCACGGGTCCGCGATCTGTCAGCAGCCTCGCGGGCTTTACCCCAGCCCCGCCAAAACGAATACGCACATCGTCAACGGCCTGATCGACTGCGCGCCAGCCGTCGTCATCGCTCCACAGCCCAGCAGGGTCGCTCCCCTCTGGAACCAGCTGCTCGGCTCTCACCCCAATGAGTCGCACCGGCTTGCCTCTGGAGTTCAGCCCATCAAACAGATCGCAGGCGGTCTGGTAAATGCGCTGGGTTGAGTTCGTCGCTTCGGTGAGCGTACGTGAGCGCGTAACCGTCTCAAAATTGGCCCAGCGCACCTTGATCGCGAGCGTCCGCGCCTCAAGCTGCGCCTCGCGCAGGCGCTCGCCCGTGCGGGTGGAGAGGCGCAGGAGTTCACGCTGCAGCACCTCGATGTCGGGCTCGTCGAAGGCAAAGGTTTCCTCGTGGCCGATGCTTTTCTCGACCCGTGTGGTCTCGACGCCGCGCGAATCGCGCCCGTTAGCGAGATCGTGTAGCCGCTCGGCACTGGCTACGCCTACCAATTGTCGCAGCGACACAAGCGGTTCCCGCGCGAGATCACCGACGGTGTGGATCGCCCGCGACCTCAGCGTCTTCGCTGTTGCCTGCCCGACTCCCCACATCGCGTCGATCGGGAGCGGGTGCAGAAACTCGAGAGTGCGTTCGGGCGGGATCTCGAGGATGCCATCGGGCTTCGCTCGCTGTGAGGCGAGTTTTGCGATGAATTTTGAGCGCCCGAGCCCTACGGATGCGGGCAGCCCGGTCTCCGCTCTGACCCGCTCGCGCAGCTGCCTCGCGATCGAGGCAGGAGGGCCGAATAGCCTCACGGATCCCGCAACATCCAGGAACGCTTCGTCGATACTGAGGGGTTCAACGAGCGGGGTGAACTCGCTGAAAATTCTCATCACCTCGTGCGAGGCGCGGCGGTATTTCTCGA
Source organism: Leucobacter insecticola (assembly GCF_011382965.1). NCBI lineage: Bacteria > Bacillati > Actinomycetota > Actinomycetes > Micrococcales > Microbacteriaceae > Leucobacter > Leucobacter insecticola. The sequence continues at coordinate 2,281,536 of NZ_CP049934.1, forward strand.
AGGTCGGAGGAATCAGTATGAGCTGCGGGCACAGCTGTTTGGCGCGCGCGACCGGCATCGCGGAGCGCACTCCGAATCGCCGAGCTTCATAGCTCGCGCTCGATACGACCGAGCGCAGCGTGTCGTGCGCTGCCGCCACGGGAAGCCCGACAAGTTCCGGACGATCGAGGAGTTCGACCGAGACAAAGAACGAATCCATGTCGACGTGCAGCATCGAAGCTATCTCTCGCTGCGTGGTATCCATAGGATCCATTGCACCATACCCCACCGACATCGTGTTTTTCGTGGTGATTCTGCTCCATTTTTTGTCGCATTGTCCGAGGCCTCCGCTAGCGTTGTAGACAAGAGTTCGTTCACGCCATATTCGCAAGAAAGCGGGAGCCCGATGAGTAAGTCACGATCCACGGTCGAGCAACTTCGTGAGCGCCCGAGCGCTGATGTTCTCATCATTGGCGCGGGCATCAACGGTATCGCTACGTTTCGAGAGTTGGCACTGCAAGGCGTCGATGTGGCGCTGGTGGATCGAAACGACTACGTGTCAGGGGCATCCGCGGCCTCCAGCCACATGGTGCACGGCGGGGTCAGGTATTTGGAGAACGGCGAGTTCCGGCTGGTGCGTGAGGCCGTACAGGAGCGCAATCGCCTGATTCGCAATGCTCCCCACTACGTGCGCCCGTTGCGCACCACGATCCCGATCTTCAAGACCTTCTCGGGGATCCTCACGGCTCCATTCCGTCTATTAATCACCCACGGTCGCGGCAAACCCCGTGAGCGCGGCGCCTTTCTCATCAAAGTCGGGCTGGTGCTGTATGACACGTTCTCGCGGGGCGGTGGCCGGGTGCCTCGCCACCGCTTCCGTGGCCGCAACCGGTCGCTCCGCGAGCTTCCGCGCCTCAACCCGGCGATTAAGTACACGGCGACCTATTTCGACGCTTCCATGCACGATCCTGAGCGCCTCGCGCTCGACGTCCTATACGACGGCGTAGCTGCTGGGGCAAACCCTTCGGCCCCGGCAGCGGAGGCAACGGCGCGCGCGGCAAACTATGTCTCCGCGGTGGGCTTCGAAGACGGCGCCGTGACCCTTCGCGACGAAGCCTCAGGAGAAGAGTTCGCCTTCACCGCTGGGCTGATCATCAATACCTCCGGCCCCTGGACCGACCTTACGAATACGGCGCTCGGGCAACCATCCCAATACATGGGCGGCACCAAGGGCTCACACATTGTGCTCGACCACCCCGAGCTGCTTGAGGCAACCGCCGGGCGCGAGATGTTCTTCGAGCACTCCGATGGCCGCATCGTGCTGATCTATCCGCTGAAGGAGCGCGTGCTCGTGGGCACCACCGACATCAACGCGGATCCGCGCGAGGCGAGCGTCTGCTCCGACGACGAGATCGACTACTTTTTCGATCTGATCCCGCACGTGTTTCCGTCCATCTCTGTCGACCGTTCGCAGATCGTCTACACCTTTTCCGGGATCCGCCCACTCCCCAAACACGACGAAACATTGCCCGGCTTTGTGTCGCGCGACTACCGCATCGAACAGGGCTGGATCGGCGGGGTGCGGACCCTGAGCCTCGTGGGCGGCAAGTGGACGACGTTTCGCGCGCTCGCCGAACACTTGGGCGACACGGCACTAGAACTACTCGGCGCTTCTCGTTTGGTGAGCAGTCGGAACACCGTAATTGGCGGCGGCGCAGGTTTCCCGCGCGACCGTGCATCGCGGCGCATCTGGATCTCGCGAAACGCCCACGGGCACGATCCCGAACTCGTGTCGCGCCTACTCGATCGCTACGGCACAAAAGCCTCCGATGTGCTGACTGCGCTTCCGGCCAAGCCGCACGCGCTCGCATCGGCCCCGGGCTACTTCGTTGAAGAGCTCGCGCACCTGGCAGGAGCAGAACATGTCGTACACCTCGATGATGTGATGTTGCGTCGCACCTCAATTGCGTTCGTTGGTGGGGTAACCCAAGAGACGCTTGAGGAGATCGCCGCGGCGGTGGCCCCCGTGCTCGGCTGGGATGCCGCGATGCAGAAGACCGAGGTCGACCGAAGCGCGATGATCCTGCGCGCGGCCCACCGTGTGGATCTTAACGGCGCGGGCCCCGCCCCCATCGAGGGGGAGGTCCCCCATGTCTGATTACGTCATTGCCATCGATCAGGGCACTACTTCAACCCGGGCGATCATCTTCGATCGGGCGGGCAGGATCGTGTCGGTCGGCCAAAAGGAGCACGACCAGATCATGCCTCGGGCCGGATACGTGGAGCACGACGCCGTGCAGATCTGGCAAAACGTGCAGGAGGTGATCGGTACCGCCCTCGGCAAGGCAGACACGACCGACCGCAACATCGCCGCCATCGGGATCACCAACCAGCGCGAGACGACGGTGGTCTGGGATCGCCGCACCGGGGTCCCGGTGTCCAATGCGATCGTGTGGCAGGACACCCGCACCCAGCCCGCCCTCGACACGCTCGCGGAAGGCGGCGGCGCGGATCGCTTCAAACGAATCACGGGGCTCCCCCTGACGAGCTACTTTTCGGCGTCGAAGATCGCGTGGATCCTCGACAACGTTGCGGGTGCCCGCGAGCGAGCTGAGGCCGGGGATCTCCTCTTTGGCACCACCGACTGCTGGATTCTCTGGAACCTCACGGGCGGTGTCGAGGGCGGAGTGCACGTCACCGATGTCACCAACGCCTCGCGCACTCTCCTGATGGACCTCGAAACACTGAACTGGCGCGATGATCTGCTTGAGGTCTTCAATATTCCGCGTTCAATGATGCCCGAGATCCGTTCCTCCTCAGAGGTCTACGGCGAGGCCGAATACTCCTCGCTATTGCGCGGCGTTCCCGTCGCCGGAATCCTCGGTGACCAGCAGGCAGCTACCTTCGGCCAGGCGGCCTTCAATGCCGGTGAGTCGAAGAACACCTACGGGACAGGCTGCTTCCTGATGTTTCAGACGGGTAAGGAGATCGTGCACTCGCAGAACGGTCTCATCACCACCGTCGGATTCAAGCTGGGTGACGGCCCCGCCCACTATGCACTCGAGGGCTCGATCGCGGTGGCGGGGTCGCTGATCCAGTGGCTGCGGGATCAGCTCGGCCTGATTCGTTCTGCGGCGGAGGTTGAGCAGCTCGCGGTTTCCGTGCCCGACAACGGCGGGGTGTACGTCGTACCGGCGTTCTCCGGACTGTTCGCACCCTACTGGCGCCCGGATGCCCGCGGGGCGATCGTCGGGCTCACCCGCTTCTCAAATCGCGGCCACATCGCGCGGGCGGCGCTCGAGGCGGTCGCCTTCCAGACTCGCGACGTGCTCGATGCGGTCAATGCTGATGTCTTGGCGTCCGGCGGTGCCCACCTCACCGAGCTGCGCGTCGACGGCGGCATGGTCGCAAACAATACGCTGATGCAGTTCCAGGCCGACGTGCTGGGCGTTCCCGTCGTGCGCCCCCAGGTTGCCGAGACGACCGCGCTCGGGGCGGCCTACGTCGCGGGACTCGCGGTTGGTTTCTGGTCGGGGCTCGATGAGCTGCGCGCGAACTGGCGCGAGGATCGCCACTGGCTCCCCGTGCAGGGCGCGGCCGAGCGCGAGCGCCAGCTCCGCCTGTGGCGGAAGGCGGTCACCAAATCGATGGACTGGATCGACGAAGACTCCGCGTGATGCACGGCGCCGCCCCGGCCGCGTGCACGCAGTAGCGTGCGCGCCGAAACTTGCGCGCAATAGCCTCCGCGCAGAAACATGCGCGCAGTAGCGTGTGCGCAGATTGTTCTTATGCGCACCCATAACAACAATCCGCGCACACACGGCGTCGAGCTCGGCTCTATCGAGCCACAGCCCCAGCTTTCTGCCACCCTGGGCTCGGGAGGTGCAGCAACACGAGGCCAATTCCCGCGAGCATCGCGTTGCGGATCGCGGGATCGAGTCCATTCCATTCAGTCGAGCGCCACATTTGGAACCACTCCCCACCCACGGCGATAAAGCCGCCTGCGAACAGCAGCACGATCAACACCAAGCCGAGGCTCGCCCAGCGCCTGGCACGAGCAAAACTCGCCGCACCAAAGATTGCACGCATGAAGTCGACAAAGGCGATGATCAGAATGATCGCGGCGAGCGACTCGATCACGATCACCCCAATGTAACCAAGGTTCCAAAGCACGGGGTTATCGATCGCTCGCCACATCACCTCGGGATCAAGCCCCTGCCCCGCGGGCTGGCCAAAGTTCGTGGTGTCCATCGATAGAACGTGCTGCACAAAAGCGAAATTCGTTCCGTAGTCAGTGATGTTGCCGAGCGCCACCAAAAAAATATAGAGCGCATTGACAAAGACAAAAACGGCGGCAGCGAATGGGAGTGAGCCGAGCTTCTTCCAGCCCTGTTCCCCAGTGGTGTGAGTATCCATACGGTCAGAATAACCCTCACCACCGGGGAACGACAAACAGAATTCCGCTACTGGGCGGCGCGCTCCAGCACGAGCTCGCGCACGCGCGCAGCATCAGCCTGGCCGCGCATCGCCTTCATCACAGCGCCGATCACCGCACCGGCGGCCTGCACCTTGCCGTCGCGGATCTTTTCGAGCACATCGGGCTGCTCAGCGAGCGCCGCATCAATCGCTTCGATGAGCGGGCCATCATCCGACACGATCGCGAGCCCACGCGCGGCCACGATCTCCTCGGCGCTCCCCTCACCGTCGATGATCCCCTGGATCACCTGGCGGGCGAGTTTGTCGTTGAGCGTGCCTGCGTCGACAAGTGCGACCAGCTCAACGAGCTGGGCGGGCGCCATGAGATCCGTGGCGGGAACAGAACGCTCGTTCGCGATACGGGCAATCTCGCCCGTCCACCATTTGCGGGCGGTCTGCGGCGGTACACCGGCTGCGACCGTGGCTTCGATCGTTCCCACCAGTCCAGCATTGACGACGTCCTGGAACTCCAAGGCTGAGAACGCCCACTCCGCTCGCAGACGGCGGCGACGCAGGGTCGGGTGCTCGGGTAGAGCCGCGCGCAGCTCCTCCACAAATTCGCGCGTGGGCGTAAGTGGTGCGAGGTCTGGCTCCGGGAAATAACGGTAATCGTCAGCGTCAGACTTCGGGCGGCCCGGCGAGGTCTCGCCCGTGTCCTCGTGCCAGTGACGCGTCTCCTGCGTGATCGTGCCGCCGTCAGCCAGGATCTGGGCCTGTCGCTGAATCTCAAACCGCACCGCACGCTCGACCGAGCGAAGTGAGTTCACGTTCTTCGTCTCCGTGCGCGTGCCGAGCACGGCCATCCCGGCGCCCTCGTTGCCGCGGGGCCGCAGCGACACGTTCGCATCACAACGCAGGTTGCCACGTTCCATGCGGGCGTCAGAGATGCCGAGAGCAACAACCAGATCCCGAATCGTCGACACGTACTCGGCCGCAATTTCAGGAGTGTCCGCCTCGCCGCCAAAGATCGGGCGGGTCACGATCTCTACGAGTGGCACACCCGCGCGGTTGTAATCGACCAGCGAGTACTCGGCGCCCTGAATGCGCCCGGTGGCGCCTCCCACGTGGTTCAGCTTGCCGGCGTCCTCCTCCATGTGTGCGCGCTCGATCGGCACGTGCACGATGCGGCCGGAGGCGAGCTCGATCTCGACCGAGCCGTCGTAAGCGATCGGATCGTCAAACTGCGAGATCTGGTAGTTTTTCGCCATGTCGGGGTAAAAGTAATTCTTGCGGGCGAAACCGGAGAGCTCCGCGATCTCGCAGCCGAGCGCAAGGCCCAAGCTGATCGAGTAGCGCACGGCTTGCTCGTTGACCACGGGCAGCGCGCCGGGCAGGCCGAGGCAGACGGGGGTGAGGTTGGTGTTCGGCTCTGATCCGAACACGTTCGGCGCCGAGGAGAACATCTTGGTGCGAGTGTTCAGCTCGACGTGCACCTCAAGCCCAATCACGGGCTCAAAAAGTTCGAGCGCCCGCTCATAGTCCATCACTTTAGTCTTCGCCATTAGCGTGCCGCCTTTCCGGTGGATGCGCCCGCAAGGGAGGGGGTCTGCGCCCAGAACGGTGTTCCGTCTCGTTCTTCAATCAGTCGTTCGATTGCGGCACCGGCGCGGTAGAGCCTGGCGTCTTCGAACGCGGGTGCCATCAGTTGCAGACCCACGGGCAGTCCGTCTTCTGCGGCCGTACCGATCGGCAGGCTGAGGCCCGGGATCCCCGCCAAGTTGGCCGGGATCGTGGTGGCATCGTTAAGGTAATCCTGCATCGGATCGCCCGAGTGCTCGCCAAGCTTCCACGCAGTGGTGGGAGCGGTCGGCGAGGCAATGATGTCGACCCGCTCGAAAGCGCTGGCGAAGTCACGCTGAATCAGCGTGCGGACTTTCTGCGCGCTGCCATAGTAGGCGTCGTAGTAACCAGCTGACAGAGCGTAGGTGCCCAGGATCACGCGCCGCTTCACCTCGGCGCCGAAGCCGGCCGCGCGGGTCGCGCTCATCACGCCCTCGACGGTGCCGCCGCCGTCAGGTGTCACCCGGAGCCCGAAGCGCACCGAGTCGTACTTTGCGAGGTTACTCGAGGCCTCAGCGGGCAGGATCAGGTAATACGCGGCCACGGCGTACTCGAAGTGAGGGGCCTCAATCTCAACAATCTCAGCGCCCTGAGCCGTCAGCAGCGCGAGCGATTGTTCAAAACGAGCCTTCACTCCGGGCTGCACTCCGTCAAGCATGAGCTGCTTCACAACGCCGACGCGAAGTCCGCGCAGTGAATCAGTTGCGGCGCCCTCACGAGCGGCCCGGGCCATCGACGGCCAGGCGAAATCGAGGGAGGTGGAGTCGTGGTGGTCGTGGCCCGCCACGACATCGTGCAGCAAAGCCGTGTCGAGGACCGTGCGCGCGCAGGGACCCACCTGGTCCAGGGAAGAGGCCAGCGCGATCGCGCCGTAGCGGCTGACGCCACCATAGGTTGGCTTCGCGCCGACCGTGCCGGTGAGGGCAGCGGGCTGACGGATCGATCCGCCCGTGTCGGAGCCGAGCGCGAGCGGTGCTTCAAAGGCACTTACCGCCGCAGCCGAGCCGCCGCCGGAGCCGCCGGGCACCCGGTCAAGCTGCCAGGGATTGCGCGTCGGGCCGTAGGCGGAGTTCTCGGTGGAGGATCCCATCGCGAACTCGTCCATATTGGTCTTGCCGATGGACACCAGGCCCGCGGCACGAGCTTTCGCCACGGTGGTCGCGTCGTAGGGCGACATGTAGCCCTCAAGGATCCGCGATCCCGAGGTCGAGGGCATGTCGGTTGTGACGAGCACGTCTTTCACCGCGAGCGGCACCCCGGCGAGCTCGCCAAGCGTCTCGCCTGCCGCACGCCGCTCATCGATCGAACGCGCGGCCGCGAGCGAAGCCTCCGCGTTCGTTGCAAGAAAGGCATTGACCTGGCCATCGACGGCCTCGATCCGGTCGAGGTGCGCGCGCACGGCTTCTTCCGAAGACACCTCGCGGGCGGACAGCTTCGCGGCAAGCTCGGCCGCGGTCAGCTGAATCAGCTCAGACATCTACTGCTCCTCCCCCAGAATAGAAGACACGCGGAACATGCCATCACTCGTCTCGGGCGCGTTTGCGAGCGCCTCCTCGCGCGTCAGCACATCGGCAATCACGTCCTCACGCATCACGTTGTTGAGCGGCAGCGGGTGGCTGGTCGCGGGCACATCGGCCCCAGCGACTTCGCTCACCTTTGCAATATTGGTGAGGATCGAGCCGAGTTCGGTTGTGAGGCTCGACACCTCGGCCTCGGTAAGTGCAATCCGGGCGAGACCTGCGAGATGCTGCACGGTCTCCGCCGTGATCTCGCCGTTCGCTCCGGTGCGGACTGCCGCACTGGTTTCAGGCATGCTGCTCCATCGATGAAGTGGGTCGGTGAACCTCACCATCCTATCGCTGATGCTTGCGACGGGGGGTTCTCTGAGAAGCCCGAGGTGTCACAGCAGGAGGCAGGACAGCGCGTTCAAGTGGCTACTGTGCAGGCCAGAGCCTTGAGGTGTGCGTGATGGCGAGCACCGAGATCGTATCGTCAACAACTTCATAGACGATTCGATAGTGGCCTACCGGGAAGAGGTCACGTGTTCCCCGGACAAGACCGGGGCGTCCAAGCAAGGGATTCCCGCAGAGGTGCTCGAGAGCATCTGCGAAGGCTTGGTCGACACGAATCGCGGCCGCTGGATTCTCTGCAGCGAGATAGTCCCAGATCGCAATACGATCCGCGCGGGCCTCTGCGCTCCAGAGGAGTCTCACACTGCGGCGTTCCGGCGGTCGGCGAACTCAGCCTCAATGCTGGGCGAGTCAATGCCTCCACCCGCGACGAGTGAAGCGCGCGCAAGCTCCACCTTCTTCGTGAGAAAAGACTGATACTCACGCTCGCTGCGCTGGCGCTCAACGTAGTCTCGCATAAGTTCTCGAGCGATCTGCGAAGCTGGACGATGCACCGCCCGCGCCTCCTCCACGAAGCTATCCCGGAGTTCTTGTTCGAGCTTCATAGTAAATACGGCGCTCTTGCTCACAACGACCTCCTACGATTCGGTATGTACAGAGTATCACCAACGTTCATACCGCTAATTCGTGCCGACAAGGCTTCCAGGTAGGGACGCGCTCATGACCCCACCCTCGTGCCGTCAGTGTTCCACAGGCCGGAGCAGCCGCGGCGGTGACTGCCGAGGAGGTGCACGTCGACCATACCGATCGCGGTCATCAGCGCGTAGATCATCGTCGGCCCGACAAAGGTAAAGCCGCGGCGCTTCAACTCTTTGGATAGCGCGAGGGCTTCCTCCGAGGTGGTGGGCACCTCGCTGTCATCGCGGGGAACGGGCGAGACGTCCGGCTGAAACGACCAAATCAGCTCAGAAAACTCGGTCCCACTCTCTCGCAGACGCTGCACCGCGCGCGCATTCTGCACTGTCGCCTCGATCTTGCGCCGATTGCGAATGATCCCGGTGTCGAGCATCAGAGCGTCCACCCGCGCCGCATCAAACTCAGCAACCCGGTCGACCTCAAAACCCGCAAATGCGGCCCGAAACCCCTCGCGTCGTCGCAGAATCGTGATCCAAGACAGTCCGGCCTGAAACGACTCAAGCGCGAGCCGCTCGAACAACCCGGTCTCGTCTCGGACGGGCATGCCCCATTCGCGGTCGTAGTAATCGCGCAGCAGCGGATCGGTATTGGCCCAGCCCGCACGAATCAACATTCTCGATTCAGTTTCGCGCGGAGATTCGGCATCGGTGTCGGCTGCGGTGCAGGTTTCGGTGTTCGTGATGAGCTCGGTTGCGGGCGGCATATCGTCCCCTTCTCAGTGCCGGATGCGTGTGAACATGGAAGTTTTCACGTCCCAACATTACGCAAAAGGAGCGCGAAGAAACCAGATAAGCAACATCTGTGGATAACTTTGATTCCCAACACCCGCTCACAGGACGGGAGGAGTCAGCTCCAAAGCATCGGGTCCCTCGGTCACGAGCACCGCGAACTGCGAAGCGTCTAGCACCGGGATCCCGAGCTCTTCAGCCTTGCTCAGCTTCGACCCAGCACCCGGTCCGGCCGCCACAAAGTCGGTCTTCTTCGAGACACTCGATGCGGCCTTGCCGCCCGCCTGAATGATGGCTTCCTTGGCCCCGTCACGAGTGAAGCCATCAAGGCTTCCCGTAGCGACGATCGTGAGGCCAGCAAGCACGCCCCCCGCCGCCACCGCAGCGCCGGGACCCGGATGACCGGGGTGAACCAGCGCACACCGGCCTCGGCCCATTGATCCACGATCTCCCGATGCCACTCCTCGTCAAACCATTCGGTGAGCGCGTAGGCAATGGTATCTCCCACGCCCTCAACCTCCGAAAGCTCTGCAACGGAAGCCGCACGAATCGCGTCAAGAGAACCGAACCAGTCAGCGAGCGCCCGCGCCGCGACCGGCCCAACGTGCCTGATATTGAGGGCGACAAGCAAGCGCCACAGCGGTTTGGTCTTCGCCTTCTCAAGCTCCGCGAGGAACGTCTCTGCGTCCTTTGACGGCGTCACCACCCGGTGATCCTTCCGCAGGCCCGCCGCACGCCGCTCACTCGGGCTGAGCCCCTCGGCCTCCGGCGGATACTCGAACGAAACGCGCTGAAAAGGCGCACGCCGCACATACTCTCCTGTCGCCTCGTCAACGCGACGTTCGCCGGTCTCGCTGTCACGCACGATGACCTCGATCGGCACCAGTTCCTCAAGAGTGAGCGCGAAGAGCCCGGCCTCTGTTTGGAGTGGCGGAGTCTTGGGCACCTCTGGCTGAGTGAGCGCCGCGGCCGTAATCTCGCCGAGCACCTCGATATCGAGTGCGCCGCGCGATCCGATGTGTTCCACGCGCCCTCGGACCTGCGCAGGACAGGCCCGCGCGTTCGGGCAGCGCAGATCGATGTCGCCCTCTTTCATCGGGCGCAGTGTCGCGCCACACTCTGGGCAGTCGGTCGGCATCTGCCATTCAAACTCGCTGCCGTCGCGGCGCTCAATCACCGCGCCCAGCACCTCCGGGATCACGTCCCCGGCCTTTCGCAACACAACGGTGTCACCGATCAGCACGCCCTTCGCCTTGACGACCTGCTGATTGTGCAGCGTTGCCTGGCGCACGGTCGATCCCGCGACCTTCACAGGTTCCATCACCGCGTAGGGTGTTGCCCGTCCGGTGCGTCCAACGCCCACGCGAATGTCGAGGAGGGTGGTGTGCACCTCTTCCGGCGGGTACTTGTAGGCGATCGCCCAGCGCGGGCGCGACTCGTCTGCCCGAGTTCAGCGTGCAGCTCAAATTCGTCCACCTTCACTACGATGCCGTCGATCTCGTGTTCGACATCGTGCCGATGCTCGCCGCGATCGGCAATGAAGCCGACGACCTCATCAACGGTCTCGAACACCCGAGAGTGCGGCGACACCGGAAGCCCCCACGAAGCGAGCAGTGCATAGGCCTCAGACTGATTGGTGAACTCCGGGTGAGACCAGGCACCGATCCCGTGCACGTAGAGCGACAGCCGCCCCAGGCGGTCGCGCATCAGTTCAAGTTCGGTTTCGGTTTTCTTGTCGGCGCGCTGCCTCAGGCTACCCGCGGCGGTGTTGCGGGCGTTCGCAAACTCCGGGTAGCGCACGGGGATCGCATCCGCGTCGCGGCCCTTCGAGAGTTGCTCAGCAACAAAGCCAGCCTGCAACTGATGCTGCCGATCGTTGAGCGCCTCAAAATCTGCGCCGCGCAAAAAGACCTCACCGCGAGCTTCGAAAAAATCGGGGATCCCCTCACCCCTGAGCTGGCGCGGGATCACCGGGATCATGTCAACGTTCTCGGTAATATCCTCGCCGATCCGGCCGTCGCCGCGAGTGGTCGCCGTTTCGAGTACACCGTTGCGGTAGGCGAGACTGATCGCAAGTCCATCAATTTTGAGCTCGGTAAGCCAGCGCACAGGGCGCCCAGCAGCCAGGCGAGTCTTCTCAGCCCACTCCCGAAATTCCTCGAGAGAAAAGACGTTGTCGAGGCTGAGCATCCGCTCCGCGTGTTCGTGCTCGGGGAAGCCGGCAGAAACAACCGCGGCACCCACCTCCTGCGTGGGGCTGTCTTGCCCGCCAAGCTCCGGATACAAGCGTTCGAGAGCCTCGAGTCGGTGAAACATCTCGTCGTACTCTGCATCAGAGACGAGGCTCGTAGCCTCAGAGTAATATGCGACGCGCAGCCGCTCGATCTCCGCGGTCAAGCGCTCCGCCTCGGCCCTCGCCTCGTCGAACGTCATTTCAGACAGCTCGCTCACGCCGCCTCCCCCGCGAAATAGCCCCGGCCGCAACGGCACGGTCAATGGTGAATTGCCCGAGCACCCGGCTGCCCGAGTAGAGCACCGCGGTCTGGCCGGGCGCAACGCCCAACAACGGCTCAGACTGATTGAGGTCAATGTCAACGACGATCTCGTGAGTTGCGCCGTCGCGGTGCAACTCAGTGCGTTCCTCGTCAAGAATCGGCTGCAGGCTCGCGCGGGCGGGCACAGGATCGGCATGCGCACGAATCTGCACGTCACAGTCGAACCACTCGGCGACATCAAAGCCCGGATCCCCCGCCCAGCTAAAGCGGCCGCCGGCGACTCTGCCGATCGCGAGCTGATGTTTCGGGCCGACCACCACCTGGTTTGAAACGGGGCGGATCGACAGTACGTACCTGGGCTGACCATCCTCGGCGGGGCGGCCGAGTTGAAGCCCCCGGCGCTGCCCGACGGTATAGCCGTGGGCGCCATCGTGGCGGCCGACAACCTCGCCTGTTTCATCAAGAATCTCACCAGGTTCACGGTGAAGGTGGGAGGAGAGCCACCCCCGGGTATCGCCGTCCGGGATAAAGCAGATGTCGTGGCTGTCGGGCTTCTGCGCCACTTGCAGACCACGGTCGTCTGCCTCGGCACGCACGAGCGCCTTCGACGGCGTGTCTCCAAGAGGGAAATAGCAGTGGGCAAGCTGGCGCTCCGTCAACACCCCGAGCACGTAGGACTGATCCTTCGCCCAGGAGCTTGCACGGTGCAGCTCGCGACCCCTCGGGGTATCAATAACCTTGGCGTAGTGGCCGGTAGCAACAGCATCGAAGCCAAGCGCGATGGCCTTGTCGAGTAGGGCAGCAAACTTGATCTTCTCATTGCAACGCATACACGGGTTCGGTGTGCGGCCGGCCGCGTACTCGGCAATGAAGTCGTCGACCACGTCTTCCTTGAATCGTTCGCTGAGATCCCAAACGTAGAAAGGGATCCCGAGCAAGTTGGAGACGCGCCTGGCGTCCATCGCGTCCTCGATGGTGCAGCAACCGCGGGATCCTGTGCGGATCGTGCCAGGCATTCGGCTCAGCGCCAGGTGCACACCAACAACCTCATGGCCCGCATCTACAGCACGGGCCGCCGCTACCGCGGAGTCGACTCCCCCGCTCATTGCCGCAAGAACTTTCACGCAGACAGCCTAGTGCCCCGTGTCGCAAATTCGCTTCACATATCCCGGCACTCCGGCGGCGCATCACGTCGTTGTCGTCACTCGACGATGCAACGGCATCGCCTCACTCCTCCGCCTCGCGATGCATCCACCGGAGCACCGGTATCTGCAAAGCAACTTGCGACACGGGACACTAGACCAGTCCGGCCGCACGCGCTTTCTTTAGTGCTTCGGGGAGCGCCGCGAGCAACCTATCTACTTCGTCCTCCGTCGATCCGGCACCGAGCGTGAAACGGAGTGCGCCAGCCGCGTCTTCCTCCGGAAGCCCCATCGCGAGCAGCACATGGGAGATCTCTGCAACCCCCGCCTGGCATGCGGATCCTACCGACACCGACACCCCCGAGGCGTCGAGCAGGTAAACGAGCGAATCACCCTGGCACCCCGCGAAGGTAAAGTGCGCGTTGCCTGGCAGCCGTGCCTCCCCCGGCGCGGATCCTCGGAGGGTCGCAGTAGGGTCGATCCGCGTCACTCCCGCAATCAGGCGGTCACGCAGCCGTGCAAGGTGCGCAAGGTGCGCGGGAAGAGGCTGCCCTGCATGATCCACGACCGTGTCAAGAGCCGCCGCAAAGGCGACCGCCCCCGCCGCGTTCTGCGTGCCTGATCGCGACCGCTGCTGCGAGCCACCGTGCAGAAGCGCCTCGGCGCCCGTGCGTCTGCCGAGCACCAGCGCGCCGACGCCCACCGGTCCCCCGATCTTGTGCGCCGACACACTGATGGCGGAGGCACCCGAGGCGGCAAAATCAATCCGTGTCTGACCGAGCGCGGAGACGGCGTCAACGTGCGCAGGAATCCCGGCATCGTGTGCGATGCGGCAGAGCTCGGAGACCGGCTGGATCGACCCCACCTCGTTGTTCGCCCATAGAAACGAGAGCAGCGCAATATTCTCCGCGCCGGCCTTCGCGATGGCGGCCTTGAGCACGCTCGGTTGCAGCACGCCCTCATCATCGATGGGCAACCAGATCAGCTCCGCCTGCTGGGTGTCGCGCAGCCACTCGGCCGCCTCGACCGTGGCGTGGTGCTCGCCCTCGGCAACCAGGAGCGTGGACCCCCCACCCGCACGCCGCCTCGCCCAGTAGATCCCCTTCAGCGCGAGGTTAATCGACTCGGTACCGCCAGCGGTCAGGATCAGCTCAGCATGATCGCAGCCGAGAGCCTGCGCAATCCGCTCGCGAGCTCCCTCCAACAGCTCGCTCGAGCGCTGCCCGTGGCCGTGGGTCGACGCAGGGTTACCGACACTGCTGAGGGCCCGCGCGTAAGCGCTCAGTACCTCATCCGGCATGGGCGAGGTCGCGGCGTGATCGAGGTAGGCGCCGCCAGTCATCGTAAGCACCCCATCACATCAGTACAGCAGGTTCGCGAGCCTGCCGCGGGCCGCAATCACGCGGGGGTCTGCGACCCCGACCACCTCGAAGAGTTCGAGCAGGCGGGCCTGAATCACCGCGCGATCCTCTTCGCTTGCCGCCGCGAAAAGATCGAGCAGACGCAAAAAGGCGTCTTCGACGTGCCCGCCGGAAAGATCAAGGTCGGCGACCCGCAACTGCGCTTCCAGGTCATTGGGGCGTGCGGCCGCGTCTGCGCGCACACCGTCGAGCGTCAAACCCTCAAGCCGCTGCAGCAGCTTCATCTGCACGAGTGCGGCACGCGCTTCGGCATCCGCCGGAGACTTCGTCAACACCGCTTCCCACTCTGACACTGCCGCCGCATAGTCGCCGCGCTCGGCCGCCTCCACCGCCGCAAGGTGGGCTGCAGGAATCGGAGGCTCAACGGGCTCGGCCGGGGCCTCTTCACTACTCTCGGGCGCGTTCACACTCCCAACGACACCCTGCTGCGCGGCAAGCTGCAGGAGCTGTCCAAAGACCTCGCGCACCTGAGCTTCGGGCATCGCGCCTTGGAACAATGGCACCGGGCGGCCTCCGACGAGAGCAACAACCGTTGGGATTGATTGGGCTTGGAACGCCTGAGCCAGACCGGGGTTCGCGTCAACGTCTACCTTGGCGAGCAGCAGGCGACCGCCGAACTCGCGCGTGAGTTTCTCGAGCACGGGCCCCAGGGTCTTGCAGGGCTCGCACCACTCCGCCCACAGGTCAATGACCACCGGAACGACGGCGGAGAGCTGCGCAACCTGCTCGAAACTCGCGTCAGTAACGTCGATGACGAGCGCCGGCACATCTACCACTTGAGGCGCACCCCCCGCGGGCGCCGCCTCGCCGGGCAGTCCCGGCTGGGCTTGCGCACGTGAAGCCGCAAGGTGGCTGAGATCGATCCCGCCCCCGGGGATCCGTTCGGGAATATGTTGAGTCATGGCCCTTAGTTCCTCGCTCCTACCAGTTCGCTCGACACACCGAGCACTTGAATCTTGGCGCCGTCGTCAGACTTGCTCGGCACAAAGAACAGGATCTGATGCGCGATCTCTTGCACGATACGATCCTGCTGCCCCGAGAGACCGGAGAGCGCAGTAACCAACCCGGTTGCCTCGGGTTTGTATCGACCGCCGGCCGAATCCAAGGTCCGTTGTTCGATCAACGTGGTCGCAACGAGCGCACCCCCCACCCCTGTGGAGAGTGCCGTCGGCCGCTGCTCCCCCTGACTTACGGTGTCTGAGAAGACCATGGACTGTTGGCCACTGGCTTCGAGATCCTGCTGCACCTTCTGAGCGTAGGCAAGCCCATAGTTCTCAAGCAGGGGTTCTGCGGTCAAGTCGAAGAGCTTCGCTTGTTCCACCCCAGTGCCGCCCTGCAGCACACTCGCAAATGCGGTGCCAACCTCACCGGGGGGCAGCATCAGCGTCTCAAGATCATTGGAGAGCAGCGCGGTCCCCTCCTCCACGGGTGCGGCCTGCGGCATGGAGATCCCTCCGCGCAGAGCCATCACACGGGTCACCATGAAGTTCTCTTGCGGGTGGTCTGCGTGAGCATCAGCGCGAGAGAGGGAGAAGCGGTCGTTTCTTGGGTCTTATCTTCAGCCTTCTCGGCACCGTCGGCACCAGCCTCGGATCCCTCCGCCGGTTCCTCCGCCTTTTCGTCCGGGGCGGCAGACGCCACCGTCACGAAGATGGTGCGCGGCCACGACACGGTGCTCTGCACCAGCTCGTACTGCAGGCTCTGATCGGTGATTCGAGGCGGCACGATCGGGTAGTCGGGCTTCGCGGCGCGAATCGTATAGTTTGCGGCCCTCTGCTGCAGCGCAGATCCTGTGAACCGAGTTTCCAGCACGGCCGCATCGAGATTTTCGTCGCCCTCTTCAGCAACCTTGGAGACCCGCTCCACAATCCGCTCGATCTGCGTATCCGTCACAGGGAGGGGTGCGACCGCAGAGACAGGCGCCTCTACGCTCGAAGACTCTTCCTGATCCTCGGCCGCACTCGGCCAGTAGCTTGCTGAGCAGCCACTCAGGCCGAGCATCACCGTGAGCCCGAGGGCGGGAAGCAGTGCCCACCGTGAGGCTTTCATCGGCGCGCGGGTGCTGTCGCCAGAACCGGCCTGATCTGAGGGACCGCTCTCGCTCCGCACGCGGGGCTTGCCAAACATGTTCCGGATCCCGAGCAACGGGCCACGGCGACCTCGACGCGGCCCGAGACCGCGGCGATCGTGATCCACCGCGAGCAGATAGAGCACACCGCCAAGGAGCGCGAACACTCCGCCGCCCACCAGCAGTGGGCCAGCCCAGGGTGTGTTGCGATCCTGCACCCACACCAGCGCAACATCGCCAGGCAGCGGGTCCACCCCATCAGAGGCGATGATCAGAGACTGCTGATCGTTGATGGTGACTGGAAATCGCAGAGTCTCGGTCTCCGTGCCCGTACCCGCGTTATCGATCGATCGCTCTTCCAGCCACAGGTCACTGCCGCGCGGATCGATCGGCTTCATCTCACCATCTTCGCCGGACTCTGTCTCCGAGTCAGGAGTCGTCTGCGGCGTTACTGCGGGCTCAGGTTCCACGGCTGCCACGTTCTTGCTCAGCACCCGATCCCCGTCCTTATTGATCGATAGTTCAGCGTGGTCGAAAGGCTCAACCCAGGCTTCAACGTCGAGAGTGGATCCACTCGCGACAAACCCTTGCGAACCCTTCACCACAACATTTGCCTGGCCCGAAACGTTCTCGAACGCGCTGGCCTTCAAAATGGCGTACCCGGTCTCCGACTGCGTACCGACTGGAAGACTGATCTCGGCGGGTCCGGCAAGAAAGGTGCGCTGTCCGATGCCCAGTATCAACATGACGCCGGAGATCACAAGCGCGGCGATTGCAAACACGTATCGCACGTGGGGCTCCTCTTAAGGTAGATGGAGCCTGATCGACGATTCCAAGCGGGGCATCGCGTCGCAGGCATAGATTCTCAACATTCAACGCTATCGGACCTTTCCGTATAAGAGTTGGAAGTGGCCTTGGTCAGTCGACGAGTGTCAGTTTCGAGTATCATGAAGCTTTGTATCCCCGCTGGGCGCGATCATCGCGTTCCAGCGGAATGTTGTCTTACCCGGAGGGCCAGTGTCCGAATCAGCCCAGCAGTTTTCCCCAGCCTTTCGCGGCTACAATCGCGAAGAAGTTGACGAGCGCGTAGCGTCCCTTCTGGGCCACATCAGCACCCTACAGACTCATCTCGAGTCGCTACAGCTCGCCCACCAACAGGCGACACAGGTCAGCCAGGAACAGCGTGAGCTTGTCGCGGATCTGCAAGAGCAGGTCGCGGAGCTCGGCGCAAGCGGCTACTCGGGTCTTGGGCTGCGCGTTGAGAAGAGCCTGAAGCTTGCGGAAGATCACGCTCAGCGTCTCATGGCCCAGGCGGATCTCGATGCTGAGAAACTGCGGCGATCCTCCGAGGAAGAAAGCGCGCGGGTGCTGCGGCAGGCTCAGCAACGCGCGGATGAACTCCTGAGCTCTGCAAGTGAGCAAGCCGAGATCATCATTACCAGTGCCCGCGCCGACGTTGCGCAGCAATCCGCTGACGCCAACGCTGAGCGGGATCGGCTTCTCGAAGAGGCTCGCCGTGCCGCAGAACTCGCCCGTTCTTCCGCGGAGCGTGAGAGCATCACGCTGCGCGACACCGCGGAGAGCGATGCGCAAGCCCGGCTCGCCCATGCGGCCGCCGAGGCCGAGCGGATCACCGCAGAGGCGCAACTCGCCGCGAACGAGCTGCGCGAAGAAACTGAGAAGCACGCCGAGACATTTGCCAGGGAGCGCGCAGAAAACGAACGCGAGGCGGAACTCGAACGCGCCAGACTCGCGCAAGAAAGCGAGCGGGCCCGCGCAGAGCTTGAGGCTTCACGCCAGCGCACGGAGGCCGAGCTTGAGGCTCAATATACTGAGCTGCGGCGTGAACTCGAAGCCGGTATTGAGGCACAACGACGCGCACTGAACACCGAGATTGAGGATCTCCGCGGCCAGCTGGCTCAGGAGCGCGCGGAGCACGATGCGGCAATCGCTCAAGAACGCGAGCAGCACAAACGCAAGATCGAGGCTGAGCTGCAGACCCACAACGAACGCATCGCTCAGGAGCGATTCCAGCACGAGGCCACCATCGCGCGTGAGATCGAGGCACAGCAGAACGAACTCCGCACCCTCGCCGAGCAAGCCGAACGCGAACGCGCCCGCGCTAACGAGGCCGCAGCAGCGGATCTTGCCGAGCTCCGAGCTACAGAAGAAACAGCCCTTGCGGCGGCACGTGCGGCACAGGAACAGCGTCTCGCCAAAGAGCTTGCCGAGCACACCGAACATATCACCGAGGAACGCGAGCTGCACGAGCACGCCATTTCCGAGGAACGTAAGCTCCACGAGCAGGTCATTTCCGAGGAACGCAGTCGGCACGATGAGGCGCTACGGACCGAACGTATGGAACACGACGTTCGCCTGCGAAACGAGGCTCAGGCACAAGAAACTCGGCTTGCCGAGGAGCTTGCCGATCACAAATCCGGTATCGCGGCCGAGCGTGAAGCCCACGAGACGAGCATTGCGGCCGAGCGTGAAGCTCACGAGACGAGCATTGCTGCTGAGCGTGTAGCTCACGAATCAAGGATCACCTCCGAGCGCGCGGCACACGAGGAGAAGATTGCCGCTGAACTCGCCGAACACAATGCTCGTATCGCTCGTGAGCGCGACGCCCACGAGCGGGCACTCGCCACTGAGCGCGACACACAGGAAGCCGCACTCGCTGCAGAACTCCGCGCACACCAAGATCGCCTCAATTCTGAGCGCGAAACACACGATGCAACGCTTGAGCAGGAGCGTCAGGCCCACGACGCCAGGATCGGCAGTGAGCTGGCGAGCCATCAAGATCGCCTCATCTCCGAATGGGACGAGCACCGGAGCAAGATCGAGACAGAGCTCGGCGAGCACGAAGCAGAGCTCGCAGCCGCACGTCGGCAGCATGAGCAACAGATCGCAGCTGAACGTGCCGCGCACGAAGCCCGACTGGCGGACGAAACCACTGTCCACAACGAACGGATCGAGGCGCAGCTCATCGAGCACCAACAGCGCCTCGCCGACGAACGCGCAGCCGCCGATGAGGCGCTTCGGATCGAGCGCGAGGAGGCCGCAGCTGCACTCGGCCTCGAACGCGAAGCGCTGGAACTGCAGATTGAACGCGACCGCAGCAAGCTCGAAGCGGATATCGCCCGCGAGCGCGAAGAGCACGAACGCGGCATCGCTCTACGCCGCGAACAGCACGAAGCAGATATGCGCCAGGAGCGGGAGGCCAAGACCGCTGAGATTGAGCGGGAGGTGGCCGCACAGCGCGCCGCGGTAACCGAAGAGACAGATCTCCTTCGCGCAGATACCGTCGCCGAGCTTGCGGAGTATCGCGCAACACAGGAGGCGCAACTTGCGGTTCTCACCGCGAGCACCGAAGACGCCGCGCGGGCACTCCGCGAGCAGATTGAACGCGACACGATCGATTTCAAAACCCGCTCGACCGCTCAGCGTGAGCAGCTCGAACAGGAGCTTGCAGCCCGTCAGCACGAGGCTGCCGAGGTCGCACGTCGCGAGAGTGAAGCGGCGACCCGCGAGCTTGATGAGTTGCGTGAGCAGCTCGCGGCGGCCCGTGAAGAGTACGAACGCATCTCCCTTGATGCAAAGCAGGTTGCTCGCAATCTCCGCGCAGAGGCCGAACGGCAGGCGGCCGAGACGATCCTTGAGGCAGAGCAGCGCGCCCAGTCGCTGTTCGCGGACGCCGAGGATCGCGCGACGAAGGTGCTCGCTGCTGCCGAAGATCGTATGGCTCAGCTGAAGGTTGAACGAGGTGCCGTCGCCCGCTATTTTGAGAGCCTGGGTGAGGTCATCACGAATGCACAGAAGATGAGCACGGTCGCTGGTCGACTCGTTGAGCGCCCCGTTGCTGAAGACTCGGAAGCCGATTCGGAGTCTGAGGCCGCTCAATAGGCAAAGGGTACCCGCCCCGCTACCGCAACAGGTCTTCTGAGACTTCTTCGGGAAGCGGGGTGGGAGCTGTGCCGAGCGTCGCGACGATCTCGTTCAGCACACGCCGGGTCTGCGGCTCCCCTACCCAAAGGTGCCGACCACCTTCAACAGGCACGAGCCGCGCGCGCGGAACCGCCGAGAAACGCCGCGCGGCTTCCTCTGGCCTCAGATAGTCATCCAGTTCGGGGATGATCGCGACAAGCGCGGGATTCGCGTCGGCCCACGCCGCAAGATCCTGCTCCGTAGCGCGGTGCAGCGGGGGCGAGAGCAGGATCGCACCCTCGATGGGGTGCTCGAGACCGTACTTCAGCGCGAGCTCTGTGCCGAAGGACCAGCCGAGCAGCCAGGGGTGAGGAAGTCCACGATCCCGCACGAACTGCATTGCGGCCGCGACATCTGCACGTTCCTTCTCACCGTCCCCGAAGGCGCCGTCGCTCGTGCCACGTGGGGAGCTGGTGCCCCTCGTGTTGAAGCGCAACACGGCCAGATCGGCGAGCTCAGGAAGCCGATTCGCGGCTTTCCGTAACACGTGAGAGTCCATGAACCCGCCGTGCGTCGGGAGCGGGTGAAGCGTGACGAGCGTGGCCTGTGGCTCGCGATCCTGCGGCAACGCCAGCTCGCCCACGAGCGTCAAGCCGTCCGCGGTGTGCAGTTCGATATCTTCGCGACGCGCGCGAAGGGTGGTGTTGCTCCTGATCTTTTCCATGCTTCGTCCTCCCTGGGTCCCCGATGCCGTGGCAAACTCGAACCAGCCTACCCGGTATCTGCGCCCCTCTCTGGCAGGATAGAACAATGACAATTACGGCTGCGGCGGACGGATCAGCTCTCGGAAACCCCGGCCCCGCCGGCTGGGCCTGGGTCGTGGATGACTCCCAGTGGCGCGCCGGCGGCTGGCCGCGCGCGACAAACAATCAGGGCGAGCTGATGGCGGTGCTCGACCTGCTGCACGCCACCGCTCACCGCGCAGACGAGCAGCTGCACGTGCTCTGCGATAGCCAGTACGTCATCAACTCAGTGACCAAATGGATGCCCGGCTGGAAGCGCAAGGGCTGGCGAAAGGCTGACGGAAAGCCAGTCCTCAACCGGGAACTCCTCGAACAGCTTGATGCGGCACTCGCTGGACGCTGGGTGAGCTTTGAATGGGTCAAGGGCCACGCCGGACACCCGCTCAACGAGGCCGCGGACGATCGCGCCCGTGCCGCAGCGACCGCATTCCAGGTGGGTCAGGATCCGGATCAGGGCCCGGGCCTTGCCGGCGCTTCCACTACCTCTGCCCCGACCCCCGAGGTCTCCCTCGAAGGGCCCGCCGCTCCCCCAACACTCTTCTAAACCCCTCGCGTGTGCGCAGATTGTTCTTATGCGCGCGCGTAACAACCACTTGCGCACACAACAGGGGTGTAGGAGGGCGAGGGGGCGAAAGGGTGGAGGTCGCGAGAGGGTGAAGGGGTGGAGGGGTGGTGCTAAGCCAGGCGCCAGCAGTGGGCGTGGTAGTGGCGACGATCCCGAATCGCAGCCTCATCCCCGAAGAAGTGCTCGGCGCTCCACGCCACCACGTGCGCCTGGCCGATGGGCACATCGGTGCCGCACTCCGGGCAGCGGTACGCTTTCTCGGCCCGATGCGCGGGGATCTCCCGCACGAACCATTCACTGCCGCGCCGAAACTCCTTACGCGCGCCGCCGTAGGCGAGCCGGGTGACGTCGCGGGGCGGATCCTCGGCCGCGCGAAGGTATTTGTTGGTTCGCCGATTACGCGCCATGGCGAGGCCCCACTACCACCAGTGGTTTGAGGTCCAGAAGTCGTAGGCCTTCGCCCAGCTTCCGTAGCGACCCACGGCGTAGCCGTTTGCCCAGCGAAGGTTGTCAACGGGGTCGTAACCGTTACCCGGAACCTTGCTGCAGGGCAAAGCCTGAATCAGCCCGCACGCCCCTGAACTCGCGTTCGTTGCATTCGGGTTCCAAGTACTTTCCCTTGAAGCGATGTAATCGACATAACCCCAATCGGACTCGGGAATACCCGCTGCCGCCATCCACTCGGCCGGAGATCCGCCACCGGTGTACCTCGGCGCGGCACCGGACGAGGAAGCCTTCGCTTTCTCAGCCGCCTTCGCTGCCTCTTCGGCTTCCTTCTTCAGACGCTCCTCTTCGGGATCCGGCAGTTTGAGCACCGGCACATCTGCGTACACAAGATCAGCCTCAAGCGACTCGTTGGGCACGAACTGCTGATTGATGCGGGTCTGGAAAGCCATCGTCTCGGCATCCGCCGGGCTCGGCATAGCGAACGGAGCCACAACGGCAGTGCCGAAGAAACCGGCGACCACAACGGCTGCGAGGGGTGCCCTGAAGCGTGACCAAAAGGACAAGGGAGAAGCTTTTTTCACAGGCACAATGTAACGATTCTATCTCAGAGAGGCATGTCGCTCAACGCCGATTGCGGCGGGCGCGCCGGAATCTCTCAGCGAGTGGACAGGATCAGCTCAACGACACCGTCAAGAAGCGCATCGACCTGTTCCTCGTCATAGCCACGCCACTGCGAGTGGAACACAACATCGCGCACCTCGGCGGGCGGTAAATTCAGCTCACGCTTCTCAAACATCTGCGCCACTCTGTCAAGAAAAGCATCGACCTGCGAGCGGCGATAGCCAGTCGCAAAGACTCCGCGGCGGCGAAACCGCTTGCCGCGGGGACGCTGCAACCTGCCGCGCACATCGGAGAGCAGCGCGCGCGTCTCGTTCCACCACTTCTCTTCACCCTCGGCGCGCACCCGCGCCCGGCGCTCGCGTTCGAAGAACACCTCTTCGAGTCTGTCCATCGCGGCATCAACATACCTTGGCGAATACCCACCGCGTTTCACTGCAAACGCCATCCGCCGCACATCCTCAGAGGTCGTGACGATGCCGGCTTCTGTTCCGCCCTCATAGGTTGAGCGGGCCCGGTCGAGGAAGGCGTCCACCTGATCCTGCTGGTAGCCGAGCTGTCGTTTAGGGGAAAGCGGGAAAGCGGTATGCACCACACCATTATGCCCGGTTTTCTTATCTGTGGCCTGGGAGCGAGCGTTCATTACACAACTCCAATCACGAGTGCCACCCCGTACACGCCCACGGCGGAGGGCAGGATGGAATCAAGTCGATCCAAGAATCCGCCGTGACCCGGGATCCAGCTACTCATATCCTTAACTCCAAGATTGCGCTTGATGAGCGATTCGGTAAGGTCGCCTCCCGTCGCAGTGAACAGCACCACGATACCGAGAATGATCCCGACCCACCACGGCTGGTTGAGGGCGAAGATCGTGATCACTACCCCCACCGCCATTGCTGCCGCTGCGGCACCCGCAAACCCCTCCCAGGTTTTGTTGGGGCTGATGAGCGGGGTCATCTTGTGCTTGCCGAGTGTCACCCCGGCGACATAGGCGCCAACATCAACCGACACCACAATCACCACGAGGGCAAACACCCACCACTGGCCGTTGTCGACCTGCACCAGTAACACCGCGAACGAAGCCAGAAACGCCACGTACACCAGCGTGAACAGCCCCGAGAAAACGTCACGTACTAGGGTGCGCGGCGGGGTCTCCCACGCGGGAACCAAACCTTCAATCAGCCGCCACAGTGTCAGCACCAGTGATCCCAAGAACAGCCCGATCAGCATACCTTCCGGTCCCCAGAAGTATGCACCGCTGACAATAATCAATCCGCCAAAGACGACGCCGATGCGCGGCACACGCCGACCACCGACGCGAAAAGCGGATGCAAGCTCCACCAGTGCGACGGCGACAATTGCGGCGACGAGGATCACAAACAGCTGTTTTACCCAGAGCAAACTCCCGAGAAACACGCCACCGAATATCAGGCCGGAGAGAATCGCAAAGAACAGGTTACGGCCAGCTCTCGCCTCAATTTTCGCATTCGCTGCCCCAAGCTGAGCCCTAAGGTCCTCGCGCTTCTCGGCGCCGGACATTGCTGCTAGACCTCCAGCAGTTCGGCCTCTTTGCGTTTCAAGGCCTCATCGATCTGCTCGATGAACTGCTTCGTCAGCACTTCGATTTCTTTTTCCGCGCGCGCGACCTCGTCTTCGCCGACCTCGCTTTTGAGAGCATCGAGTTCGTCCATGCCGTGCCTGCGCACATTCCGCACCGCAACGCGTGCGTCTTCAGCCTTGCCCTTGACGATCTTCACGAACT
Organism: Leucobacter insecticola; assembly: GCF_011382965.1. NCBI lineage: Bacteria > Bacillati > Actinomycetota > Actinomycetes > Micrococcales > Microbacteriaceae > Leucobacter > Leucobacter insecticola. Next base: position 2,306,070 of record NZ_CP049934.1, read on the forward strand.
CCTTGCGGCGATCCTGAGTCAGTTCCGGCAACGCAAGACGGATCACGGAACCGTCATTCGATGGGTTGGCCCCCAGGTTCGGCATATCGCGGATCGCCTGCTCGATCTCCTTCATCGCGCCCTTGTCGTAGGGGGTGACGAGAAGGCTACGGGCGTCCTGATTCTGCACCGAGGCAAGCTGCGGCAGAGGCGTTGGCGTGCCGTAGTAATCTACCTGCACACCCTGCAGCAGCGAGGGGTTCGCACGCCCCGTACGCACCGTAGCGAAATTGTCCTTCGCCGCTTCGACCGCTTTCGTCATGCGTTCTCTCACGTCTGCGAAGACTTCGTCAATCACGGTGCTCTCCTTCTTAGTGGTTCGTCGTTCAAGTTTAGCGGTGTACGAGAGTGCCAAGCTTCTCACCGCGCAGCGCGGCGGTGACATTTCCGGATGGTTCCATCCCAAACACCCGCATCGGCATACCATTGTCCATGCAGAGACTAAACGAGGTCGAGTCCACGACCTTGAGACCGCGCACGAGCGCGTCGTTGTAGCTGATCTCTTCGATGAGCGTCGCATCGGGATCCTTGTGTGGATCCGCGGTGTAGACGCCGTCAACGCCGTTCTTTGCGACCAGTACTTCGTCGGCGTGGATCTCCAGCGCCCGCTGAGCAGCCACCGTGTCGGTTGAGAAGTATGGCAGGCCTGCACCAGCACCAAAGATGACCACGCGACCCTTTTCCAGATGCCGGATCGCACGCAGCGGAATGTAGGTCTCGGCGACCTGCGTCATCGTGATTGCGGACTGTACGCGGCTCGACACCCCCGCCTGTTCCAGGAAGTCCTGCAGCGCCAGCGCGTTCATGACCGTGCCAAGCATGCCCATATAGTCGGCTCGTGCGCGATCCATGCCGCGCTGCGAGAGCTCGGCACCGCGGAAGAAGTTTCCGCCACCCACCACCACAGCAACCTCTGCGGAATCCATTGCTGCCGCGATCTCGCGGGCGATCTGGCTCACAACGTCGGGATTCACCCCGAGAGTTCCGCCTCCGAACGCCTCTCCCGAAAGCTTGAGCAGAACTCGGCGCTTACGTGTGACAGTTTCGGGCATAGGTGAATCTCCTTCTTCGAGTCGTAACATCCAGCGTATCGGTGATCTGTGTGCTCGCGCTGGGCGCTCCCGGCGGCTCTGCGGATACGCGGCCACGGGCAGCAAGAAGGCCCGAGCAAACGCCCGGGCCTTCTTCACTACTGCGTGCTACGCGCCAACCTTGCTTCGAGCAAAGCCGGTGAGGGTGATCCCGGCTGCCTCAGCAACCTTCTTCACCTCGCGCTTGTCAGCGTCGAGCGCGTGGACCTGCTCGTTCAGCGCAACCTGCTTGAAGAATGCGGTGAGGCGACCCTCAACGATCTTCGGCAGAGCAGCCTCGGGCTTGCCCTCGTTCTTCGAGATCTCGGTGACGAGATCGCGCTCCTTGTCGACGTCAGCCGCGGGAACGTCCTCACGGCTGAGGTACAGCGGATCCGCAAACGAAATGTGGCGCGCGATGCTGAGCGCAGCATCGGCGTCGTCGCCCTCGTAGCCCACAACCACACCGATCTGCGGCGGCAGATCCTTCGAGGTCTGGTGCAGGTACACGGAGGTCTTCGGAGCTTCGATCCGCGAGACCTTGCGCAGGATGATGCGCTCGCCGATAATGGCGGACTCGTCGGTGATGACGTCAGCAACGGTCTTGCCCTCGAGCGGAGCAGCGAGTGCTTCTTCAGTACTGGTAGCACCTGCCGCGCTGATCGCGTCAAGCACGCGGTCCGAAAGAGCAATGAACTTCTCGTTCTTTGCGACGAAGTCGGTCTCGCAGACGAGCTCGATCATCGTGGCAGCGCCCTCGCTCTGCTTGACGGCTACGAGGCCCTCACTTGCTTCGCGGTCGCCGCGCTTCGCAACACCCTTGAGGCCCTTGAGACGCAGAATCTCAATCGCCTTCTCGATGTCACCCTCAGCTTCAGCGAGCGCGTTCTTGCTGTCGAGCATGCCTGCGCCGAGACGCTCGCGTAGCTCCTTGATAGCGGCCATGGATACAGCGGCCATGTGTCACTCCTTTAAAAGATCAGTCGATCAAAAACTTGGGGAAACCGTATTACTTAGCAGCGGCCTCGGTGGCAGCTTCAGCAACAACCTCTTCGGCTGCGGCCTCAGCAGGCGCCTCTTCAGCAGCGGGTGCTTCTTCAACAGCGGGTGCCTCAGCAGCTTCTTCGGGCTTTGCCTCGGCGTTCAGCAGCTCAACTTCCCACTCGGCGAGCGGTTCAGCAGCGGCTGCGCCCTCCTCCGGCTTCTGGTGGCGCTCCATGAGGCCCTCAGCTACGGCGTCAGCGATCACGCGGGTCAGCAGAGCAACCGAACGGATGGCGTCGTCGTTACCCGGGATCGGGTAGGAAACCTCATCGGGATCGCAGTTCGTGTCGAGGATCGCGATGACGGGGATCCCGAGCTTCTTCGCCTCATCAATTGCGAGGTGCTCTTTCTTGGTGTCGACGATCCAGAGAGCCGAGGGGGTCTTCGTCATGTGACGGATGCCGCCAAGCGACTTCTGCAGCTTGTCGAGCTCGCGCTTCTTGAGGAGGAGCTCCTTCTTGGTGAAGCCGCTCGTGGTGCCCTCGTAATCGAGCTGCTCCAGCTCCTTCATGCGCTCGAGGCGCTTGGTGACGGTCTGGAAGTTGGTCAGCAGACCACCCAGCCAGCGCTGGTTCACGTAGGGCTGGTTGACGCGGGTCGCCTGCTCGGCGATCGCTTCCTGTGCCTGCTTCTTGGTGCCGACGAACAGGATGTTGCCGCCGCGGGCGACGGTGTTCTTCACGAAGGCGTAGGCGTCATCGATGTACCCGAGCGACTGCTGCAGATCGATGATGTAGATACCGGAACGCTCGGTGAAGATGAAGCGCTTCATCTTCGGGTTCCAGCGGCGTGTCTGGTGTCCGAAGTGGACGCCACTGTCAAGCAGCTGGCGCATGGTTACAACAGCCATTGCTGTCTCCTTTTTCTGCGTGTTCACGTGAACACGCGCTTGCGGTTATGTCGGCTGCGGTTGCAGCCAGATCCTGGTGCCCGCGGGATCAGCCGCCCCATTCATTGCGAACGAGGACCGACGGCTTCACTCCGGTGAGTGGGCACGCGAAGTCACCTCTTTCAAGGCGCAGCGATAAGTGTATCATCGCTCTCGGCCTTCAATCTTCGCTCACAGCGGCCAATCCCTACTCTTTTTTACGAGTTCTCCACAGATTGCTCGCTTCACCTTTATAGCAAGGCGTGCTCTGGCAGCGTTGCAGCATGTCTACACGTAACCCCTCCCTACTTCATCCCAGATTCCGCGCGCTTATCGCCCTCGTGATTCTGGCAGTGGTGTTGATTCCAGCGCTCAGCCTTCTCGACAGCACTTCAAGCAACGCTTCACCAGCCCCACCCTCAGATTCTGGAACCTGGGTTCCGCCGCTCAGCGGCCGCTTCACCGTTTCGGGCCCGTATCTTGCACCACCCCACCCCTACGCCTCCGGACACCGCGGTATCGATTTCCCTGCGTCCCCGGGCTTTACAGCCAGGTCCCCCGCCGCTGGCACGGTGACCTTCGCGGGAACGGTGGTGGACCGCGGGGTAGTGTCGGTGCAGGTCGATGAACACACGGTGTTTTCGCTCGAGCCAATCACGAGCAGCCTCCGCGCCGGCGACACCGTTCGCGCCGGCGAGGTGCTGGGCACCGTGTCGAGCGGCGGCCACTGTTATGACGAGTGCATCCACCTCGGCGTGCGGGTCGACGGCGAGTACGTCAATCCCCTGCGCTACTTCTACGGGCGCGCGGTACTGGTGGCTTGGGAGTGAGGGTATGTCCGCGGTCACGCGCGGGGGTGGGCTGGTCCGTCCGAGCTATCCGCAGATGCATTATTCAGGAGCAGGTACGAACTCAGGCGTTGTGTGATCCCAGAGCGTCGAGATCGGTAATGCCCAGAGCCTGTCCCCAAACGGCAATGACCGCTCACCAGTGTGCAAGACAATGCCTGCAACGAAGCGTTCCCCCAGCTTGTCCCGCATGTACCGAAGTCCTTTGAAATCCTCGGAACGAGGGCTTGACGATGCTTTGACCTCGATGCCGACGATGTCGCGACGGCGGTCCTCAAGCACGATATCGATCTCGCGACCGTGGTCGTCTCGGTAGTGAAACATACGGGTCTTTTTTGTTGACCAAGACCGCTGTTTCTCGAGTTCCCCAATAACGAACCCTTCCACAAGGCCACCTGTGAGCGACGACGACACAGCTTTCTCGAGACCATCAACATCAACCTCAGAAAGGTGCGCGGCAAGTCCCGTGTCGGTAAGAGAGACCTTGGGCTTAGACACGGCACGTCTGGCAATGTTATTTGACCAGCCCGGTGTGACCCGCACAAAGAATAGACTGCGGAGCGCCTCCAGATACGCGGGTATGGATCGTGCAGGGATATCAAGCTCACGCCCAACGTGAGAAGCAACAAACTCGCCCGAGTTCCGCGCTGCGAGCAGACTGAGGAGAGTCGCAAGACGGTCTGGGTACTGAATACCCGTGGCCTCACCAGCGTCTTTCGAAAGAAGGCGGTCAACATAACCGGACAACCAACGATCCCGGGAACGTCCAAGCCGCAACCTCGCCTCAGGAAACGCTGGTGTCGCAGCCATCTCCAGGTACTCACGACGGGAAATACCGCGACGATCTGCAGGCATTTCGGAGGACGGCAGCGCCCACGCAAACGCCGCAAAGTCTGCAATGCGGCCGGAAAGCTCGTCTCTGCTGAAGCCTTCCAAAGGAATGGTCTCCGCGCGCCCAGCCAAGGATTCCTGCGCGCCACGCAGAGAGAGGAGATCCGCAGAACCTGTGACGATGAAGCGCCCCGGTCGCCGATCACGATCAACGGAGGCTTTCAATGAGGTCAATAATTCCGGAACGCGTTGTATCTCATCGATCGCGAGAAGACCCTGCGGGTACTGTGAAGCAAACCCGTCGGGGTCCGCTTGCGCGGCGCTTCGATCACCAAAATTGTCGAGGTTTACAAGTCGCGTTTCTCGACCCTGGACAAGCTGTTGCATGAGCGTGCTCTTGCCGACTTGCCGGGCACCACTGATCACCGTGATCGGGGTGTCGTCGAGCGTTTTCCTTGCCAGACCAGTGACATTGCGGGGAATCAAATCCAACTCCATGCGTCGATGCTACTTCAGGATTGCCGATTTCACCAGCAGTCTCTGCCGTTTTACCCGGGTTGCTTTGCCGTTTCACCCGGGCTTCGTTGCCGTTTTACCCGGGCCTCGTTGCCGTTTCACCCGGGCTTCGCGATCCCGACCGAGGTCAGATGGTCGCGGAACGCACTTCGGCGGGTCAGAAGATAATCCGCCTCCCCCGCGTGCTCGTCACGCACGCGGATGCGCCTGGCGGTAGCTCTCGGCAAGGCGCTCAGTTGAAACGTGGGTGTAGACCTGCGTGCTGGACAGGCTGGAGTGGCCGAGCAGTTCCTGCACAATGCGCAAGTCCGCTCCGCCGTTGAGCAGGTGAGTTGCGGCGGTGTGCCGCAGTGTGTGGGGGCCGCGCGGTCCCCCGCCAGGCTCCTGTTGCAGTTCGCGAGCGACCAGACGGTACACGGCGTTCGTGCCGAGCTGGCCCCCGCGGTTTCCGAGAAACAGCGAGGCCTCGGCGGTAACGGCGACCGCGGGCTGAGCCCTTGCGGCGAGCGCCGGACGCGCAGTCGCGAGATATTCTTCGAGCACGCGTGCGGCGGGGGCGCCGAGCGGCACGACGCGCTCTTTGTTTCCTTTGCCAAGCACCCGGACGGTTCGTTCTCTCCGGTCAAATCCGGAGATGGGGAGTGTGCACAGTTCGGAGACGCGGAGCGCTGAGGCGTAGAGCAGTTCGAGCACTGCCTGGTCGCGCACGTGTTCAGGATCCCCTGCAGCGGCGCGGAGGGCGGCACGGTCAAGGATCCGGATCATCTGTTCGTCGGCGAGCACGCGGGGCAGCGATCTGGGGACACGGGGGCTCTGAGACGCGAGGCTGGATTGCCGGGCACGAGGCGGTGGCGTTCGAGCCATGCGCCTAAGGATTTCAGGGTGGCTACGTTGCGCGCGATCGTGGAGGGGGCGAGTTGCTGTTGCTGCCGGGTCCAGAGCCAGCCGCGCATCAGTTCGAGGTCGCAGTCGTTCACGGTGATGCCGCCCGCACTACCCGCACCGCTCTGCTGTTCGGCGTAGTCAACGAAGCCGAGGAGATCACGTCGGTACGCGCGCACGGTGTGTTCCGAGTATCCGTATTCGAACTGGACAGCGTTGAGGAACGACTCGATCGCATCTCTCAGCTGCATACCCTCATTCTGCCCGCAGCAGCGCCCATCGCGCCTCTGCCCCTCCCGGTGTTTCGCTGCGGCGGACCTTACCGAGCAGTTCCAGTTCGGCGAGAGCCTCCTGGGTTTCCTCTGGTGAGAGCCCCGCGAGCCTGGTCACCTCGGCGGTTGTGCGGCTACCACGAAGCGGGAGCGCGTCGACCACACGACGGTGTAGTGCGGGCTCTTGCGCATCTCCGGCCGTCTCTCCGATCAACGCATCTGCTGAGACCCGAGCAACTCTCGCACGTCGCTGCCGCGCGACACAAGGGCTGCCCCGTAGTCTCGGATCAATCGGTGGCAACCGAGCGAGGCTGCGCTCGTCACCGGACCGGGCACGGCCCCGAGGGGGCGCCCAATCTCTGCGGCATGGCCCGCGGTGTTCAAGGATCCCGATTTTGGGCCGGCTTCCGTTACGAGGGTGGCACGGGTGAGGGCCGCGATCACGCGGTTTCGCTGTAGGAATCGCCAGCGGGTGGGCGCTGATCCCGGAGCCATCTCTGAGCACACAGCACCCGCGTTCACGATGCGATCGAGCAGGGAGCTGTGGGCTCTCGGATAGGGGCGATCCACCCCGCCCGCCAGCACGGCGATCGTTGGGGTCTCGAGTGCGAGGGCGGTACGGTGCGCGACGGCATCGATGCCGTACGCCGCGCCTGACACGATTGTCGCTCCTGTCGTGCACGCCTCCCCCGTGAACTCCGCTGTCACATCGGTTCCATACCCGGTGCAGGCGCGCGCACCAACGACCGCCAGCGAGAAGGCATCCAGCAGCGAAGGGTCTCCCCTGACCCACAGAAGCAGCGGCGTGTGGATTCCCAGGTCGTTAAGGCCCGCGGGCCAGCGCGAAGAATCCGGCGTCACGAGGTGGGCACCGCAGTTGACGGCGGCGGTCAGCGCGTGAAGCACGGCGGCCCGGTCGAGCCGAGGCAGCCACCGTTTCACCCCGGCAGCAATGCGGCGATCGGAGACCTCCTCGTGGCCGCCTTTTCGCATTGCTGCGCCCAGCTGTGCTGTGGCTTTCGCAGACGCGAGGAGATCAAGAGATGGCCCGGCGCCAAGGGCTGCGATCACGGCGCCGGCCACGGCGTCACCGGGTTCGACGAGGCAGGACCAGACCACCCGGGCAAGCAGCGCATCGGCGGTCACTTGACTCAGCGGCTCGGGGTTCGCTGCTCCAGAACCCGGAGCCGCGGGCACCAGCTGGCTCAGCAGGTCACGGAAGGTGCGATCGGCTCTCACCTGCACGAGTCCCCGGCTCACGGCAGGTCACCCCCGCGCAGCAGCAACGCTCTCGCGATTTCACGGCGACCGGGTCTGTCTCGCCCAGCCAGGTCCGCCACAGTCCAGGCGATCCGCAAGGTCCGATCGTAGCCTCGCATTGTCAACGCGCCGCGATCGAGGGCGCGATCAAGCACAGCAGTATCGCTGCGCGGAAGCCGCATCCGTGGGCCTCGCAGCCAGCTCCCGCGCACCTCGGCGTTCACCCGCCACGGTGTCGCGCTCAGACGCTGGGCTGCCGCTTGCCGGGCCTGGGTGACACGATCCCGAATCTCCGCGCTCGTTGCTGGTGCTGTATCGGCTTCAGCGCGCACCACGTTCGAGACCCTGCGCACGGTAAGCCGCACATCGATACGGTCTCCCAGCGGACCTGAAATGCGCTGCAAATACCGCACTCGCACATGCGGGGTGCACTGACACTGCGCCACCGTGTCCACGGACCCGGCATAGCCACACGGGCAGGGGTTCGCGGCCAGCACTAACTGCACGTCTGCGGGGAGTAACGCGCGCACCCTGGATCGATGAACTTTAATCTCTCGCGATTCGAGCGGCTGTCGCATCGATTCGAGCACCGCGCGAGGAAACTCGGGGCTTCGTCAAGGAACAGCACTCCGTGGCAGGCGAGTGTCATGGCTCCGGGGCGCACTTCGCTTCCCGCGCCACCCCCGATGATGGACACGGCCGAGGCGCTGTGGTGTGGGCTCTCAAATGGTGGCCTGCGAATCAGCCCGCTGAGCGGTGATCCTCCCAGCGACGCAATGCTGCTCGCGGTGATCGACTCTTCGGGAGTCAGATCCGGGAGGATCGTCGGCAGTCGGGTGGCGAGAAGGGTCTTCCCCGCGCCGGGAGAACCGAGCAGCGAGACGTGGTGTCGCCCCGCCGCGGCGATCGTCATCGCCTCAACAGCTTCGGCTTGACCGATGACATCAGACATATCAATATCGCTATCCGCGAGTTGCTTCGCAGAAGCACCCCCGGCCTCACCACCGGCCGGCATCACACGCCAGCCGTCGCTCTCGCCGCGATACCAGGCGACCGCCCCAGCAAGGTCTCTGGCCGCGATCACCTCGATCCCGGGCACGAGTGCCGCCTCGGCGCCACCCCGTTCCGGCACCATCACCCGCTGAAACCCGAGATCTCGTGCGGCAAGGGTGGCGGTGAGGAGGCCTGCCGGTCGGCGCAGCCCGCCGTCGAGTCCCAGCTCCCCGATGTGGGCGGTTTCCGCGAGCCGGTCGGCCGGGAGATGACGGGATGCGGCGAGCGCAGACAGCGCGATCGCGAGGTCAAAGCCGGAACCCTGTTTGGGGAGCGCTGCCGGGCTCAGGTTGACCAACAGAAAGCGATCCGAGAGCGGCATCTTTGCCTGGGTCGTGGCCATACGCACCCGCATTTTTGCTTCGGTGAGCGCCGTGTCGGGCAGCCCGATAATCGCCATTCCCGGGAGTTGCTGGGAGACTGCAGCTTCGACCATCACGATGGTGCCTTGCACGCCGGTGAGCGCGACGGCCGCCGCCCGGCAGACCTCCCCGCTCACGAGATCCCCCGGAGGTGATCAATGCGTGGCGTCTGATTCGCACGCAGCGTGATCCCGACAGCGTCTACACGCAACCCGTGCCCGTGGGCCCGCGTCTCGTGCGCCCAGTCGAGCAAGAGGTGCCGCAGGCGAAGCATTTTCTGCGCGGTAATCGCTTCGAGAGGGTTACCGTACCCCGTGCCGCTTCGTGTTTTGACCTCGATCGCCACGAGAGTCTGACGGTCACGGGCAATGAGGTCGAGTTCGCCGGCACGGGTGCGCCAGTTGCGTTCAAGGATGTGGAACCCGAGCCCCGTTAAGTATTCCGCGGCGAGCGACTCGCCGTAGGCACCGAGTGTTTGGTTGTGTGGCTCCCTGTGCGGGACTGCTGTAGTGCTGGTCATGGCGCACCTCCTGCGCCTATCCTGCAGCGAAACGGGGTGCGAAGACGGAAAAACCGAAATCTGTGGAAAAGTTCACGACCGCGCCCGAAAAAAGAGGGGTGTGAGCGGAGGTCGCGCTGCGAGGAACCTTACTCGTCGAGCGCGAGTTCCTGCGGCAGCTTGAACTCGCGCGCCGACAGTTCTTCGACGTTGACGTCCTTGAAGGTGAGCACTCGAACCGACTTTACAAACCGGTCGGCGCGGTAGACATCCCACACCCACACGTCAGTCATTGTGAGTTCGAAGTAGAAGTCGCTGCCGGCGTCTTGACGCTTCAGCTCCACCTCGTTTGCAAGGTAGAAGCGGCGTTCGGTCTCAACGACATAGCGGAACTGGCTGGCGATGTCGCGGTATTCCCGAAACAGTGACAGCTCGGCTTCACGCTCGTAATCGTCTAGCTCTTCCTCGTTCATCTCCCCTATCCTACTCACCCTAGCAACACTCCGAATCGAGATTGACTTATTCGAACATATGTTCGAATATTGCCGTATGGCTTCCGTCGCAACTGTCCACACGCTGCAGCAGCGCATCACTGAGATGCAGCCGCTCCGGCTCGACGATCGCGCGCTCCCCACACACCCCGGCCTGCGTCAGCTGTTCCCCGGCGGCGCCCTCAAAAAGGGGGCGAGCTACGCGGTGCAAGGATCGCAGCAGCTTGCCCTCTCCATGCTCTCGGCGGCCTCAGCCTCGGGCGAATGGTGCGGGGTGATCGGATGCCCCACCTTCAGCGCGGAAGCCGCAACTTCCCTCGGCATCGCCCTCGAACGTCTGATCCTCATCCCAGCCCCCGGAGCAGACGCCCTGGCCCTCAGCGGCACCCTCAGCGAGATCCTTACCGTCGTACTCCTGATGCTGCCCACGCGGCCAAGCCACCGCGATGTGGAGCGCATTTCGGCCAGGCTTCGCGAACACGGCACCGCGCTCATCGTTGCCGGCGATTGGCCGCACCCCGAAAGCTCACTGCGGGTCACCGCCTCGCGCTGGCGGGGACTCGGCACCGGTTACGGGCTGCTTGAGGAACGTGAAATTTCTGTGCGAACGCAGGATCGCCGCGGCATCTCCGAACACACCGTCCGTTTTACGGGCGGCCGCATCCAGGGGCCTGCAGGCGCCACCGCTGCGCAGCCCCGCCTTCCGCGAGCGGTGCCGCAATGAGTGCGGCCCCGCGCACGCTGGTGTTCTGGGTGCCCGACTGGCCGATCCACGCGCAGCTGCGGGACCGCGCAGACACGGACGGAACCGAGAACGTTTCTGCAGAGCACACCTCCCCCCTCGCGCTGATCGCCCAGCACCGGGTGGTGGCCTGCTCCGCCGCCGCCCGCGCCGCCGGAGTGCGCACGGGGATCCGCGAGCGTGAGGCGCAGTCCCGCTGCCCCGAACTCACCGTGTACCCGCACGATCCCGGGGTCGATGAGCGGCGTTTTGCTCCCGTGGTCGCGGCACTCGAACAGCTGGTGCCGGGGGTCGAGGTGCGACGCCCCGGCCTGTGCGCCATGCGCGCCCGGGGACCTGCCCGCTACTACGGCAGCGAAGAGGCCGCGGGCAGTGCGCTCATAGCACTCGGAGACGCCCTCGATCTCCACGATATTCAGATCGGCATCGCTGACGGGCTCTTCGCGGCGGAGCAGGCCGTCCGGGCAGGCGCCCATTCACCCGGTGTGGAAGCCCCGCACGATGCGATCCGGATCGTCCCCCCGGGCACCTCAGCAGCCTTCCTCAGCCCGCTGCCCGTTTCGCGCGCCGCCGACGCAGATCTCGCCGAGCTCCTCGTGGGGCTCGGGATCCGCACCCTCGGTTCCCTCGCGGCGCTCCCCGAAGACGCTGTCAGGGCGCGCTTTGGTGCACCGGGTGTCGCAGCCCACCGTCGCGCCTCGGGGATCCCCCTCAGCCACGGCGCTGAAGTGCGACCGCGCAACCCCGCACGGGAGCTGAGCGTGGAACTCACCTTTGAGCCTCCGGTCAACACCACCGAGCAGCTCGCGTTTGCGTGCTCGGGCTTGGCGGAACAGTTCATCGAAACGCTTCGCGAGGAGGGTCTCGTGTGCACCGCGATCCGCATCGAGCTCACCGATGATGTGGGGCTGCGACACGAACGCGAGTGGCTGCACCCGCACCGTTTCACCCCGGCAGATACGGTGGGGCGGATCCGATGGCAGGCCGCCTCAGCCGTGCGCGAGAGCGAGCGGGGCGGGGCGGGGATCACGCGCGTCAGGATCACCCCCACCCACACAGACCGCGCCGCCGCGCACGAACCGGGACTGTGGAGCACCGAGCCTGATGCGCGCGTGCACCACCATCTCAGCCGGGCACAAAGCCGGCTCGGGCATACCGGGGTCGGCACGATGGAGCTCGCGGGCGGGCGATTACTGAGGGAGCGGCAGCATTTTGTGCCCTGGAGCACCTCACGAAAACGCCCTCGCGGATCCCGCGCCTCCGCGGCGGGTCCGTGGCCGGGTGCGCTCGCAGGCCCCGCCCCCAGCCAGGTCTTCCCCGAGCCACTCCCCGCTGAGCTGCTCGACGCCACCGGACACACGCTCCACATCGATGCCGACGATCTACTGACGGCGAACCCTGCACGCCTCCGCGTCCTCCTTGCCGACGTTAACGCGGTGGTGGAGGCGTGGTCGCTGCCCTGGGCAGTGCGGGAGCGATGGTGGCAGGGAACGCCCCCACGGTTCCGCCTGCAGGTGCAGCTTGACGGGGGCGACGCCTGGCTGCTCTATCACGAGGCAGAACACTGGCTCGCCGAGGGCCGCTACCACTAACGCCAGAAAGGAGAACCGCAATGGGGTGGCACAATGAACCGATACCGTGGAGCGAGTTTGAGCGTCGCCTTTCGGGGCGCGGCACGACGCCCCCAGGGGATCCTGCGGCGCGGCCCGACACGCCGGCCGCACTGAGGGCGTCAGACGCGCCATCAGCCACCCCGACCGTGCCCTACGCGGAGCTGCATGCCCACTCACACTTCAGCTTCCTCGATGGTGCTTCTTCCCCCGAACAGCTCGTACAGGAAGCGGCCCGCCTGCGCCTCACCGGCATCGCCATCACCGACCACGACGGCCTGTACGGTGCGGCAAACTTCGCCGATGCCGCCGAGGTTCAGGCAGCCACCAACACGGATCCCGATCGCCCGCCCCTCCTCACGGTCTACGGTGCCGAACTCTCGCTCGGGCTTGACGCGCCGCAGCTCGGTGCCGCCGACCCGGCAGGCACGCACCTCCTCGTATTGGCGCGCGGCACCGCGGGATACCACCGCCTCGCCGCCGCGATCACGGAGGCGCAACTCAGCGGCGGCGAGAAAGGTCGCCCGCGCTACGACCTCGAACAGCTCGGTGCGGCGAGCGGCGGAGACTGGGTGATCCTCACCGGCTGCCGCAAGGGTGCGCTGCCGCGAGCGCTGAGCGCGGCGAGCACACGCGAGGAGGGAGACACGCGGGCACGCGCAGAGCTCGACCGTCTGACCGCCCTCTTTGGTGCAGACAACGTGTATGTCGAACTCACCCATCACGGACACCCCGACGATGATCCGCGCAATGATCGGCTGGCGCTGCTCGCCGCAGAACATCACCTTCCCACCCTCGCAACCGGCAATGTGCACTACGCCGTCCCCGCACACGCACACCTCGCAGAAGCGATGGCCGCGGTGCGCGCACGCCGCAGCCTCGACGAGCTCGACGCGTATCTCCCCGCCGCGGGAACCGCGCATCTGCGCAGTGGTGCGGCACAGCTGCGGCGCTTCGCCCGCACCCCCGACGCCGTCACCCGCACGACGGCGCTCGCCCGCGAGCTCGCCTTCCCGCTGCGCGCAGCACGTCCCAAACTCCCAAAACTCCCCTCCCCGAGGGAATGACACAGATGGACTATCTGCGGCAGCTCGTGTGGCAGGGTGCGGAACTCCGCTACGGTTCTCAGCTCAACACCCACCGCCGAGAACGGCTCGAGCGGGAGCTGGAGGTGATCGCGCGCAAGGATTTCCCCGGCTACTTCCTCATCGTGCACGACCTGGTGCGTGAGGCACGAAGCCGCGGGATCCTGTGCCAGGGCCGCGGATCCGCCGCGAATTCTGCCGTGTGTTTTGTGCTGCAGATCACCGAGGTCGATTCGATCCTCTACGATCTTCCCTTTGAGAGGTTCCTGTCGAGCATGCGCGACGAGGAACCCGACATTGACGTGGATTTTGATTCGGAACGACGCGAGGAGATCATCCAGTACGTCTACGACAGCTACGGTCGCAGGAACGCGGCGCAGGTCGCCAACGTCATCACCTATCGCCCCAAGGCCGCGATCCGCGACGCCGCAAAAGCGCTTGGCTACAGTGCCGGACAGCAGCGGGCGTGGACCAAACACCTGGATCGCTGGGGCAGCATCGAGGAGGATCCGACGAGCCCGATCCCGCTCCCCGTGCAGCGGCTCGCGGCCCAGTTCATGCGGGCCCCACGGCACCTCGGGATCCACTCGGGCGGCATGGTCCTCACCGAGCGCCCGGTGGGTGAGGTCTGCCCCATCGAGCACGCACGCATGGAGCGCCGCACCGTACTGCAGTGGGATAAGGACTCCTGCGAGACGATGGGGCTTGTGAAGTTCGACCTGCTGGGACTCGGGATGCTCAGCGCCCTACAAAAGACGATGGACCTGGTCGCTGCCCACACCGGGAAGCGGTGGACCATCGCCACGATCCCGAAGGAGGAGCCCGGGGTCTACGACATGCTGTGCCGCGCCGACGCGGTCGGGGTGTTCCAGTTGGAGAGCCGGGCGCAGCTCAACACGCTGCCGCGGCTGCTCCCCCGCAGTTTCTACGACCTCGTTATCGAGATCGCGCTGATCCGCCCCGGGCCAATCCAGGGCGGTGCCGTGCACCCGTATCTGCGCCGCAAGAACGGTGTCGAGCCGGTGGCATACTCACACCCGAAGTTGAAGCCGGTGCTCGAACGCACGCTCGGAGTGCCCCTCTTCCAGGAACAACTCATGCAGATGGCGGTCGCGGTGGCGGGCTGCTCCGCAGAAGACGCCGACCTGTTGCGCCGCGCGATGGGTTCCAAGCGCGGCCAGGAGCGCATCGAGTCACTGAAGCAGAAACTGTTCGCGGGCATGCGGCAGAACGGGATCAAGGACGCAGAGGCCGAACTCATCTACGCCCAGATCGAGGCCTTCGCGAACTTCGGCTTTGCGGAGAGCCACTCGATCAGTTTCGCACTGCTTGTCTACGTCAGTGCCTGGTTCAAGCTGCACACCCCCGCCGCGTTCCTCGCCGGGTTGCTGCGCTCACAGCCCATGGGGTTTTACTCACCGCGCACACTCGTCGAAGATGCCAGGCGGCACGGCGTGGTGGTGCGGGCTGCTGATGTGCAGCACTCAGCGGTGTTTGCAGACCTCGAAGAGGTCACCGAGGGGGGATCCCGCCCGCGCACCTCCCCAGATTCCGATTGCACCGCACACCTGCCCTTCACTCTCGATCCGCCCCGGGTTCCCCCGTTTCAGCGCGACGCACCAGACACGAGCGGCCTGCACCGCCTCGACGCCGCGTTTGCGGTGCGGCTTGGCCTCGCCGAGATTCGGGGCATCGAGACTGCCGCTGCCGAACGTATCGTGCGGGCGCGGGATCACGCCCCGTTTCTCGACCTCGCCGATCTTGCGCGCCGCGCAGATCTGAACCGCTCCCAGCTGGAAGCCCTCGCAAGCGCGGGCGCCTGCCAGAGTCTCGGCCTCGACCGCCGGGAGGCACTGTGGGCCGCGGCCCCGGCCTCCGACAACCGCGAGCGGTTCCTTCCCGGGATCGCCGTCCACATTCAGCCGCCGCTGCTGCCAGTGCTCACCCCGGCCGAGCAGACCGCGCTTGACCTGTGGAGCACGGGCGTCGCGCTTGACGCCCACCCGCTCGCACTGCTGCGGGACGCCCTCGATGCGCGCGGGGTGGTCCGTTCCGACAGGATCCGGCACACCCGCCCGGGAATCTCCGTCACCATCGCCGGCCTCGTCACCCACCGGCAACGCCCCGGCACTGCCAGCGGGATCACCTTCCTCACGCTGGAAGACGAGTCCGGCACCGTCAACGTGGTGACCTGGGCGAAGGTGTGGGCCCGCTATCGTCTCGTCGCCCGGTCTTCGCCGGCGCTCGTCATCACCGGCGTGCTCGAACGCTCACCCGAGGGCGTCGTCAACGTTATTGCGTCGAGCTTTGAACCGCTCGCCGCACCCGTTGGGGTCAGCTCCCGCGATTTCCAGTAGGGGGCCGGGACGCCATGAGCCTCTCACCCGTGCCGACGGCGCAGCCTAATGTGTCGCTGCTGCATCATGCCGTGCAGCCCTTCTGGCCCGAGCTCTCGCCCAAATCCAGACATTTTCCAACCTCCAAACGGCGCCTGCAACTCAGACACATCATTGATATTCACGCCAACACCACCAGCGTGGATCCGCTCGGCGACACCCCAAGCACGGTCGAGATCGTCACCGTAGACGTACGCGGCAAGGCCGTACTCGCCTCGATTCGCAAGCTCCGCGACATCCGCACCGGCGGCGAAACGGTGAACCGCGACAAGTGGACCGAAGCTTTCCTCGCGCATCACCAGCGCCTCGGCGGGCACTCGGTCGAGCACCGTGGGTTCAAAGAACATCGCCCGGTCCAGCCCGTCGCGCACTTCGGCATAACCGCCCCCAGTTCCGAGCACGGCACCGCGCGCGATCGCCTCGTCAATGTGCCTACGCGACTTGTCGATGACGGCCGTCGTAGTGACTGGTCCGCCGGTAACCCCCGCCTCAATACCGTGGCCGAGTGTGATCGCTCGTGCCGCGGCAACGACAGCATCCGTAAACTCGTCAGCGATCGAATCGGCGACGACAATCCGGTTCACGGCGATGCAAATTTGACCAGCGTTCGAGAATGACCGCCGCGCTGCCGCGGCCGCAGCCTCTGCGATGTCTGCGTCGTCGAGCACAATGAACGGCGAATGGCCCCAAGTTCCAGTGTGACGCGCTTCATCGTTATTGCAGCCGAACGCATAATCGCCTGTCCGGTCGCGGTTGACGCGGTCGCGGTAATCGCTGCGACATCGGGATGCTCGGAAAGCCGGGAACCGGCTTCGAGAGACCCGGGGAGATCAGACAGCACGCCCTCGGGCAGACCGGCATCGATGAAACACCGTACGAATTCGGCAACCGCGAGCGGTGTCTCAACCGGCGGCTTCACCACGACCGAGTTGCCTGCTGCGAGGGCAGGACCAATCTTCCACGCGTACAGGTCAACGGGGTAGTTCCACGGCACGATAGCAGCGACCACTCCGAGCGGTTCCCAGGTGACGAGCGAGCGCACATCTGCTCGCGGGCTCGGGCGCACTGTTCCCCACACGCGACGCCCCTGCTCCGCGTAGTACCGGATCACCTGTGCACCGAAAGAGATCTCTTTCACGCTATCAAGGACGGGCTTGCCCTGTTCCCGGGTAAGCAATTCGGCCATCGCCGGTGTGCGCTCGTCAATGTAGACCGCTGCACGCAGCAGGATCTCGGAGCGTTCATCAGCGGTGAGCTGCTTCCAGCTCTGGAAACCGACCTTCGCAACGGCCACGGCGCGGTCCACATCCGCAGATCCGGCGACGGCACTCGTGGCAATGACCTCGCCTGTTGCAGGGTCTCGCACTTCAACGATCTCGCCGCTTAGTGCTGGAACCCACTCTCCTCCAATGCAGAGCAAGCGGTCATGAGCCGTCACGGCTACTTCACCTCCGGTGCGGAGAACTCGCGCGAGCGCAGTCGACGCCAAAGCTCCGCATAGTTGCGGTCATTCTGCTGGTGCGCAAATTGCGTGCGGTTCGAGTTAGTGTTCACCATGATCATTGGGGTTTCGCCGCGTGCAACAAGCGCGGCGGAGGTGGCAGCGTTGATCGCGTGCCCCACTGCGACGGCAATTGAGGTCGAGGTTGGTCCAACAGGGAATTCAAGACCGTCAATAAACTGCGAGGCGTCCTCGAGTGGAATACCGGTGTCGATCACAACATCGGCAATCTCGTACAGGCGGTGACCGCTCGAATGGCGGCTCTCAACCTGCGAGGAGTGCGGCACCGAAGTCACCGCGATAACCTTCAGACCGCGCTCCTTGAACTCGACGGCCATATCGAGAATCACCGCGTTGATGCCCGAGTGGGAGAACAGTATGAGCGCGTCGCCCTCCTTGATCTGGTGTGAGCGCAGGATCGCGTTGCCGTAGCCTTCGCGAGTGTGCAGAAAGCGGTACTGTGCGGTGCCCTGGTCACCAAGCACGTGATGCATCAACGCAATCGAGCTCTCAACGATGGGGCGAAAGCCCGTCACCCCTCCCGTCCGGGGGAACATTTCAAGCGCGGCGAACCCGCCATGCCCGGTACCAAAGGTAAAGACAAGGCCGTCGCCCGCAATGGTGTCAGCGCAGATTTCTGCGGCCTGACGTATAGCCTCGTTTTGGGTGTTACGCACGCGCGTGAGCTTCTCGATAACGTCGTCAAAATAGCTGGTGGCGATACTCATGGTAATTCTCCTTGGGTTGTGGGTCTGGGGTCGACGTGGCGCTCAGCGCTACGTCGCAAGCGATTCGAGGCCAGCGCGCAGCAGTTGCAGCTCGGCCTCGCGACGGGGATACGCATCAAGTTTTGAGAAATCTCGGCCGTCAACGCTCGCAAGGCAGAGCGACGCAGCAGCGATGCCGCGAGCGCGAGCGACAATCAACACGGCGCTCGTCTCCATGTCGGTGCCGACAACGTGCTGGGCGGCCCGTTTCGCAACAAGTTCGGCCTGCCCATCTGGATCGCCACGCCGCATCAGATCGGTGTAGAAGCCGTCCGCGGTTGCGTAGATCCCGCTGCGAACAGGGAGTCCCGTCGCACGCGCGGCAGCCTCGGCCCGCGCGGTGAGCTCAAAATCGGGCACCGCGGGATACTCAAGCGGCAGGTAGCCGAGCGAAGTGCTCTCTTCACGGATCGCACCGTGTGCAACGACGAGGTCGCCTAGCTGGGTTTGACCTGCGCTCATCACCGTGCCCAATCGAAGCACACGGCGCACACCGATCGACGCAAGTTCTTCAACGACAACTGCCGCAATTGGCGCCCCCATACCGAACGCCGAGACCGTCACCCTGCGTCCTTGATAGTTACCCGTCGCGGTGGTGAGCCCACGGTCCTCGTTGATCAGCTGCGCATCATCAAGCAGTTCGGTCGCGAGCAAAACTCGTCCACGATCCCCGACAATGATGGCGTCTTCTCCGACTTGCTCGGGGTGCAATGCAAGTACCAGGCCTCGTCCACCAAAATCATTCGTTTCTCCATTCCTCTTCATTACTCCATCTCGTCACTCTCGATCGCGGCTACTAACCGCTCGGAGCGAGCCATCAGTAGGTGGGCAGTTGCCGTTGCTGCCTTCCGGATGCGGTCGAGCATTTCCTCGGGGGTGTGAGCCGGATCACGCGCAAGATGAGCCGCGAGTGTTCCGGAGAAGGTATCGCCCGCTCCCGTGGTGTCAACGCCCCCCACCGGCTCGGCTGGGACACAAGCGAGGCTCTCAGCATGCCGTTCGTGCGTCATGTGCAGCAGCTCCGATCCCGCAGCACCGCGGGTCAGCACCACCAGCGTGCCGGGCCGAGCAACACGAGCGATCGTGTCGAGGTAGCCGCGCTCCCCCTCGCTTAGGGTGATCCAGTCCGCACGAGCGGCAAGGGCTTCAGCGAGTGCCTTTGGGAGTGAGGCAGGGTCCTGTTTCACGACCCAGAGCAGGCGACATCGGCGAGGCAACAGTTTAAGTAGCTCCGTCGTCGCAGCGGCGGGACCGATCGTGACAACGGCGAGATCTGCCTGAGCGATCAATTCACGCTGTGCCCGATTCAGATCACCCGCGTGGCAATCGCCCGGGTCAAAGAGGCAAATCGCGCCCTGCCCCTCCGGATACAGCAGGTAAGAGGAGGGGCTGCGGGGTCCCGCAACAGCAACACCAATGGTGTCGGCGCCTGACTCGGTAACGGCGCTCAGCCACCCCGCTGCCTCGGCATCCGTGCCGACCCATGACAAAGCAGCAACACGAGCTTCTGGATCGGCAGCCACCGCGGCATTTGTGACGTGGACGATGCCGCCAAAGCGAGGCCATTCCTCCGCGCGCGAGCGCACCCGCGTTGTGGCGTCGAATCCCTCGAACGGTGCAAGCTGCAGTGCGTAGTCGATGCTCGCATAACCACTCACTAGGATCGTGCGGGTGCCGCCAGTCACAGCAGCGCCTCGGCCTCGTGCAGCGAAACCACATGACCGAAGTACCGCTCGATATCCTCGAGAGTGGCTTCGGCGAGATGGGGCCGGTTCGAATTGGTGGCTTCGCGCGGTACCACCACTTCAAAGCCGCCCGCGAAGGCGTCCTGGACAGTTGCCCGAATACACACGTTCGTCTTTACTCCGGCAACGATGACCCGGGTGATGCTCTGTTCACGCAACAACAGCTCGAGGTCGGTTGCGTAGAAAGCCGAGTAGCGGCGCTTCGGAATAACGATCTCCCGCACTCGCTCAGCCGGTTCAAACCCGGGAAAGAAGTTGACGTCGTGCTCACCGGCCTGATGGTGGCGTGGCAACTTGGCGAACTCGAAATCTGCGAGGCCGCGGTAGTGGCGCTCGACCGCGTGTACCACTAGTGCGTCCCGGGCACGAGCCGTGTCCAGCAGCGAGGCAAGCGCCGGCAGGGTCTTCTCGACCTCCGGGTAATAGTTGGTTTGGTCCTGCTCGTAAAACGAGTTGATAACGTCAACGAGCAACAACGCTGTCTCGGGTGTGGGGTTCATGGTGTCCTTTGTTCCGGCTATGCCGTAATTCGAGTGCGACGGCGCAGGCCGGAGTATCCGGCCCAGGCAAGCACAACAACAACTGCGAGATAGGGCAGAGTTTGAATGAGATCGGCGGAGAAGCCGCCGCCAGTCTGCAGACGAATCTGCAGCGCATCAAAGAACGAGAACAACAGGCACGCGAGTGCGGTTGGTAACGGCCTCGACCGACCAAAATAGAACGCAGCAAGCGCCACAAACCCGCGCCCCGCAATCATGTTCTCGTTGAAGAGTCCGCTCACTCCGAGCGCGAGCGACACGCCGCCGAGTCCGGCCAGTACACCGGCGAGCGTTCCCGCGATGTCGCGCAGGCCAAGGGTGCGTACACCGAGCGAGGCTGTTGCTGATTCACTGACGCCTGTGGCGCGGGTACGGATCCCCCACCTCGTATTGGCAAACGCCCATGCGAGGAACGGCACCAGCAGCACTGCGAACCAAAACAGCACGTCTTTGCCACTCACGATTGCTCCGAGTATCGGCACTTCGTCCAGTCCGGGGATAATGATCCGCGGCAATCGCGGTTGATCGGGGAAGCGCAGCGTTCCCGAGACCCCGTAAACCGCACGAAGTGTGAAGCCGACGATGCCCAGAGCCAGGATATTGAACCCGAGCCCGACAATGATCTCGTTCGCAGACAGTCGGGTGATCACAAGACTCATCACAAAGCCCGCGAGTCCCCCGCCGATTCCGCCCACAAGCAGGCCAACTAGCCAGCTTCCGGTGACAGAGCTCGCGACGATTCCCGCGAAAGCTCCAACGAGCATCTGACCCTCGAGCCCGATGTTGACAACGCCTGCACAGCGGTGGATGGCGCCGCCGAGGGCGGCAAGCACGAGCGGCACGGCAAGCAGCAGCGTAGAGCCAATAATACTGTCGATCATGCGAGGTCCTCCGTGCCGCTCGTCGCTCGTTTCCGTCGACGCAGGCGCGGAATCGCGAACTGAGCGACGGCGAGCATCATGACGGTGCCCTGCAGAATGTCAATGAGCTGAATTGGAATGTTCACGAACAGCTGCACCGTTGTGCCGGCCGCTGCGAGTGCCCCAAACGCGATCGCACCAATGACGATCCCGATCGGATTGAAACGTGCGAGCAATGCGATAGCGATTCCGGTGAAGCCAAAGCTCGCCGAAAATCCGACCGAGAAGCGGTGGACGACTCCGAGTGCGTGCACCGCGCCGCCCAGGCCTCCGATCGCTCCGGAAGCGAGCATCGAGATCATCAGTACGGTCCGCACGCGCAGACCCTGCGCAACCGAGAAGCGAGGTGTTTTGCCGACCGCCTCAAATTCAAAACCGAGTCTGCTGTGACGCGCCCAGGCCGCGTAGCCGAGCACAAGTAGGAGCGCGATCACGAATCCGATGCTGAGCTGGCCCGGGGGCACGAGCGGCGCCAACTCCGCTGTTTCTGCAAGATAGGCGGTCGCGGAGTTTGCCTGCCCGGGAGCGAGGAAGAAGGATTGCACGAGCCAGGCGGTGAGACCCACCACGATGAAGTTAAACATGAGCGTGGACACCACCTCATCGACCCCGAGCCAGGTTCTCAGCAGCGCAGGGACCAGCGCAACTAGCATGCCCGCGAGGGCTCCGGCGATCAGACAGGCGAGCACCGCCAGCACTGGAGGAAGCCCTCCCACACTGGTACCGACGACCGCAGTTGCGAGACCTGCGAACGCGAAGCTGCCCTCAACACCGACGTTGAAGACACCGGCCCGGAACGCCAACGCCGCGGCAAGCCCCGTGAACAGCAACGGTGTCGCCGCGGTCAACGTTGCGTTGATCCGCGCCCAGTCACCAAAAGCTTCACGCACGAGCATGTTGTAGATCTCAAGCGGGTTTTTGCCGCCAACGAGGAGGGCGAGCGCCCCCATCGCAAGAGCGATCACCACAGGCACCGCGATGCGCCACACGGAGAACCCAAGCCGGGTCCATTGGATACCGCGGTACTGAACTGCGACCGGTACAAACGCAGTGCGAGAACCAGTTTCTGGCGTTTGCTGAAAAGTCATCGCGCCTCTCCCATCGAGTGAGAGGCCTGGGCACCCTCTGAGGTGCCCAGCATGAGCTTGCCGAGGGTGACCCGGTCAGCATTTCGCCCCAGTTCCCCGACTACCCTGCCCTGATGCAACACGATCACACGATCTGAGAGCGTCTGGATCTCGTCAAGCTCCTCGCTGAACAGCACGATTGCGCTCCCCGCATCACGCGCCTCCCGCAACTGCTCATGGATAAAGTTGATCCCTCGAATATCGACGCCACGAGTCGGCTGACTGGCAATGAGCACGCTTGGCCGCTCCCGCAGCTCGCGCGCGATCACCACGCGCTGCTGGTTGCCACCGGATAGGCTCGCGATCGGATCACGATCGGAGCCGTAGCGCACCGCGCCAGATTCGAGCACGCCGGCCACCG
Organism: Leucobacter insecticola; assembly: GCF_011382965.1. Taxonomy (NCBI): domain Bacteria; kingdom Bacillati; phylum Actinomycetota; class Actinomycetes; order Micrococcales; family Microbacteriaceae; genus Leucobacter; species Leucobacter insecticola. Next base: position 2,328,898 of record NZ_CP049934.1, read on the forward strand.
CCCGACGCACGCGCGATCTCACCAGCCAGCCAAATGTAGCAAGCCGGGCAAGCCCGGGTGTCGCAATCGCGTTCTCAGCGATCGAGAGTTCAAGCGAGAGCCCTCGTTCTTGCGGTCGGCGCTCACGTATCCGAAGCCTGCTTCACGTCGCGCGCGCGTCGAGAACTTCTTCAATCTTTCACCACGCAGTTCGACTGTGCCGCGTTCAATTCGTCGCAGCCCCACCAGTACCTCGGCGAGCTCGTCCTGTCCATTCCCAGAGACGGCAGCGACACCAAGAATTTCCCCGGCCCGCACCGTCAGGTCAACCCCGTTGAGGCGAGCCACCCCGCGGTTGTCACGCGCCGAAAGCCCTCGGCACTCAAGCACAGTCTCACCGGGCTCCGCCGCACGTAAGTCTTCTGCTGACAGGGACGCCTGCCCTCCCATGATGAGCTCGGCGAGCATCTCGACTGAGGCATCACTTTGCGCAACCGGCGGCTCGGTGATACCTGCACGCAACACCACAATCGAGTCGGCCGCCCTCATCACTTCCCCGAGTTTGTGGCTAATAAAGATCACTGTTTTGCCGCCATCTGCCAGCCGTCTGAGTAGTTCTAGCAGTTGTGTGGCCTGTACAGGCGCGAGCGCTGCTGTCGGCTCATCAAGAATCAGGAGGTCGGCTCCACGGCCAATCAAGCGTAGGATCTCTACCTGCTGCTGAATCGCGATGGGCGCGTGCGCCGCGAGCAGGCTCCAATCAATCTCGGCGCCCACGGTCAGTGCGAGTGCCTCGGCTTCCCTGCGGGCAGCCGTCCAGTCGATCCGTCCGAGACGAAGCGGTTCGTGTCCAAGCACCAGGTTCTCGAGCAGGGTAAGCTCTGGCACAATCGCAAGCTCCTGCTGCACCAATCCGATGCCGTGCCGGATCGCATCGCGGGGACTCGTGAAATTCACTGCGGTGCCGTCAACGAGGATCATTCCGGAATCAGGGCGGTCGAGTCCGTAGAGCATCTTCATAAGCGTGCTCTTCCCAGCCCCGTTCTCACCGACAACGGCGAGAACCGCTCCGCGGTGGGCGGTGAGTGAAACATCGCGGTTTGCGCGCACCGGTCCGAAAGACCTGGCGATCCTGCGCGCTTCGATTCTGGGCGGAACGGGGTGGGCTCCCGCTGCGGTGGTGGGGCGGTTCATCGCGTGAGTCTTCCGTCTCAGCGTGCCGGTCTAGTTGCCCTGATAAAAGTTAGGATAGCCGTCGGTGACGACGTTCCAGACTTTGATTTTGCCGTCGATAATCTGCTGTTTCAACTCGTCAAGCCTTGCAAGTGTCTCCGGGCTGATCGCATCCTTCGTAAACTCGAAATCGGTGAGGCCAACGGCGTCTTCTTTGAGCCCAAAGGTGACGGTTTCGCCGGCGGGAAACCTTCCTGCGGCGTAGTCTCCGACGATGGATTCGACAGCAAGGTCAGTGCGCTTGAGCACGCTCGTGAGCACCGTGCCCGGAGCGGCATCATCCTGATTGTCATCGACGCCAATCGCATAGTGGTTGGCTTCTTCGGCCGCCTGGATCACACCGGCTCCGGTACCGCCTGCAACCGAGTAGACAATGTCTGCGCCACGTTCGAACATCGACTGCGCGAGCTGCTGCCCCTTCGCCGGGTCAGCAAAATCGTTTGAATAGGCAGTCAACACCTTGACCTCAGGGTCGACATCCTTTGCACCCTGAATAAAACCGACGATGAACTTATCAATGCCGATTCCGGAAGTGCCACCGATCACACCGATCACTTTGTCAGCATTGATCCTAGGATCAGCCGTGTTGGTGGTCTGCATTGCCGCGAGCGCACCGGCAAGATACGAGCCTTCTTGTTCCTGAAACAGCACCGAAGCTACGTTGTCACCCTCCGTCTCAGCGTTAAAAATCACCCAGCTGTTGTCGGGGAAGTCACTCGCGACTTTCCCGATGATCTCGTTGTGCGAGAACTCAAGGTCAACGATGAGGTTTACACCGGACTGACCCGCACGCCGGAGCAGCTGCTCCCCTGCCCGACGACATCGTCGGACTCAATAGTGTTGCCTTCCAACCCCGTTTCCGCCAGAACAGCCTCAAAGCCGCGATTCGCGAGATCGTTGTAGGACTGATCGCCGAGGCCTCCCTGTGCGATCACAAGCGCCGCTCGTTCGCCACCTTCAACGTTTCCCTCAGATGTCGCCGTCGAGCAGGCTGTCAGTGCAAGGAGTATAGCCGCCGCCGGAGCGATGAGTAGTGCGCGGGTCCGATTCATGAGATCCTCCATTGGATTGATTGGTGAGCGTAATGCGGTACAGATACTGGGTGCCGAGGTAACGAGCACGAACCTGCTCAATCGGCTGGCCTGAAGGATCGTGTGACAGACGCTCGACCTCGATCAGCGCGGTGCCGTGGTCGACACCCAGGTGCTCGGACTCCTCGGGAGTCGCGTTGATCGCACGCAATGCTTCCTCGCCCTCGGCCAGCCTGATTCCCGCATCGCAGAGACCACCGTAGAAAGAGAAGTCCGGCCGAGCCGCGATCCGCTCATTGAGACCAATGCGGTGCGCGATGTAGTCGGGCACGATGAGACGCTGCAGCCCCACCGGCGAGGCCCCCACCGTGCGCAGTCGCTCGATCACAACGATCCCGACGTCATCTGGGAATGGGGATCCCGGGCGCAGGGAGGATCCTGGCGCGAACTCCGCGTAGTCCAGCAGGATGCTTCCCGGGCGCAGGCCCAGGCTGTGGATGTGCTCGCTAAAGCTGGTGAGCTCCGGGAGTCTCCGCTCCATCGGGCGGGATCGAACAAAGGTGCCCTTCCCGCGGCGCCGGGAAACGAGGCCCCGGTCGATGAGGAGCTCGAACGCTTTCAAGATCGTCGACCGCGACAGATTGTTTTCTGCTGCAAGTGTCGGCTCGCTGGGGAGCTGGGTGCCAGGGGCTAATTTCTCTTCGGTAATGTACGCGTCAAGCGCGTTGGCGAGCTGCATGTACAGCGGCTGCACGCCACGTGAGGTGTCGAGGTCAAATCGCATCTTTGCTCCCATTTCCGGAAGTTAACCGGTTGTCCGGACAAGTATAGTGTTTGTTGCCTCGAGCGCAAGCCACGCAGCTGCCGCCTTTCCACACGCCGACGCAATCGCGCACTAAGCTGGCCTTCGTGCACCCTTCAACCGCGCTTCTCACGGACCACTACGAGCTCACGATGGTCGATGCCGCGCTCAAGGCCGGCACGGCCCACCGCAGAAGCACCTTCGAGCTGTTCGCCCGGAGACTCTCGGGTGCGCGCCGCTACGGCGTCGTCGCGGGGACGGGACGGTTTCTCGAAGCCCTCGAACGCTTCCGCTTCACGGATCCCGAGCTTGAGTATCTGCGCGCGCACGCGGTGGTGAGCGCCCCCACGCTCGACTGGCTCGCCAATTACCGCTTCAGCGGCAACATCTGGGGTATCCCGAGGGTGACGTCTTTTTCCCGGGATCGCCGCTCCTCACGGTTGAATCAAGCTTCGCAGAGGGCGTGCTCCTCGAGACCCTCGCCCTGAGCGTCTTCAACTACGATTCCGCTGTCGCCACCGCGGCCTCCCGCATGAGCCACGCGGCGGGCGGCAAGCCCCTCGCCGAGATGGGATCGCGTCGCACCAGCGAATACAGCGCCGTCGCCGCGGCCCGAGCCGCCTACATCGCTGGCTTCAGCGCGACTTCGAATCTTGAGGCCGGTCGCAGCTACGGGATCCCCACCATGGGAACGGCCGCACACAGCTTCACGCTGCTGCACGACAGCGAACGCGCCGCCTTCGAAGCACAGATCGCGGCCCTCGGCACCGACACGACACTGCTCGTCGATACCTACGACGTTGAGCAAGGAGTCCGCACCGCGATCGAGGTTGCCGGCACCGAGCTTGGCGCGGTCAGGCTCGACTCGGGTGACCTGCCCGTGGTGGTTGCTCGGGTGCGCCAGCTGCTCGACGAGCTGGGTGCCACGCGCACCAGGATCACCGTCACCAATGATCTCGATGAATACACGGTCGCGACCCTCGCCTTTTCCCCCGTCGACAGCTTCGGCGTCGGCACCTCCGTGGTCGTCGGATCAGGTTCGCCGACGATGGGGATGGTCTACAAGCTCGTCGCGCACGAAGACAGTGCCGGCGACTGGGTCTCCGTTGCGAAGCTGTCGCCCGAAAAGGCATCGGTGGGTGGCCGCAAGAGTGTGCGGCGCATCTTTGACGGCCGCGGCGTCGCGAAGGCCGAGGCCATCTATCTGGGGGACGGCCCCGGTGGGGAAGCAGAGGGAGAAACAGCCAATAGTCGCGAGGTGCTCGTGGCGCTGGTTGTCGAGGGTAAAACCGTCCCCGGGCACACGGAAGCCGAGGGGATCGCCGCGGCACGCGAACGCCACCGCCAACGGGTCGCAGAACTCCCCGCGGTCTCCATGAGCCTGACCCGCGGCGATCCCGCGATCCCGACCGAATACCGCTAGACATCCCCCGCCGCAAGCGCCCGGCACCCGGCGGCATCGGCACCTAACGCCCGACGTTACCCACAGTGTGTGCGCAGTTTGTCGTTATGCGCCGCCATAAGAACGATCTGCGCACACACGACGGGTGTCTGGGCGCGCGCAGGAAACTAGCGCCGCGGGCTACTTGCGCATGCGCTCGTAGACGCGCTTGCAGTCGGGGCACACCGGAAATTTCTCGGGATCCCGCGAGGGGGTCCACTTCTTGCCGCAGAGCGCCCGCACCGGTTTGCCCGTGACCGCTGACTCTATGATCTTGTCTTTGGGCACGTAGTGCGAGAAACGCTCGTGGTCGCCGTCCTCGATGTGCGCTTCGTCTTCGAGTAGCTTTTCGAGCTCACGGTCGAGCACATCGGTGCCGGCACCCCCGATAGCGCCGTCGCTGCCAGGATCAGAAACACGATTCTCGAAAGTACGCATGCGTCAATTGTAAGCCGTCATGTCAACGGGTGCACCCGGATCTTGTCTTGGGCGGCCTCCGACTACACCACCGATGAACGCTCAATCGAATACAGATCTGGCTGGGTTTGCTCAAAAAGCTCGTCCATGGCCTCGTTGAACTCTCGCCTTATGGCGTCCCGATAGACAGTCCCTGGCCCCACGTCGTTTGGCGGACCAATTTGCAGGGCACACGCGGCAATCGAGTTCCCCATGGACTGCCACCGCTCATCCAACGCCGCAATAAACTCGACACGAATCGACTTACCCTGCTTCGAGGTGTACCCGGTTGTGAACTCGCTCGCACGTAGTTCTCCGGCACCACTGACTTACATACTGATCTTGATTGGCGTCCCTGGTGGAAGATCTCGTACCTGATCAAGGACTTGGACCGTAAAATCCCACAGCACGTCAAGATCAGTGAACTCGAGACACTCAACGCCAGATTCTCCCCCGGCATACAAGGGGACCGCATACGCCACGGCCCCTTCCCAGGGCAGACGGCCGCCCGGACGTTCCACAAACTCGCGCCACCGATCAAAAAGCTCACCATTGAGCGCAGCATAACCACCATCAAGACGCAGTGCAGTGCTAAATTCCTCAACTGAATACCACTCGACAGTCTTGCCCGTGCTCGGATCAGCGAGCAACAGCTGTTCAGAAGATCCATTCGTTACAATCTGACGTCCATGCCAATCAACCGCGAGAACATCCGCCAGCGAAGGAAGCTCAGGAAACGCCTCCAAAACCTGCGCCCGGTACAGCGGCCCGGACCGATCATCATGGAAGCGCACCAAACCGCCATTAAACGAAGCGCCGCAATACCCGGCATCCGCATACCCTGACCAGAATCCTTCAGGCACATACGGACCACCATTGCCGCGAGTATTCTCATCAACAACTAACGCAGACATACAAAATTCCTCAGACTCATCGCACGTTTCCCTCGGCCGAGCAGCCGCGTTTTCTGTTCCGCCATCCAAATAAGTATTTTGAGGCATTCTCTGTCATTCATCGGCTACCTCCGGTTTACACGTTACCGGGTTCCAGCAAGCCAACTTTCGGCGTAACCGGAGCTAGCGCCCCCTCAGCAGGGGCTGAACTGAGCTGATTCCAAATTGGAAATCCATCCATGCCTTTAGCGACCCACTCGCCAAAGGCAGAAGAGGCGTAGCACCAGGAAGCGCTTCCACGAAACCGACCGCAATGAGATTAGGAACGTCTCCCTCCCCTTCGTCAAGCCCCTCGTTTAGCACTGAGAGTATACTTCGTACAGAGACCTCGTCCTCGACTACATTGGCTTCCGCCCACCCCGCAACGTCCGCCAGAAACACATATGGGAGCGGCTCTTCAAACTGGTCATTCATATGCTCATCCCACAATGAAGCTAGAGCCGGTACCGCTTCAACTAGCGTGGCACAGAACTCATTGTCTTCTCGAGTTGTAGTTGAATCATCGTTTCCCGTTGAAGGCATCCTCAATCTCCTCAAGTACCCGCTGTACGGCTTGAATATCAAATGGATCAGCCTCACGACTCAAACGCAATCATCTTCTCAAACCCTTTCTGACCATTCATACCGCTTCTTCGCACTCCATATCCCGCGACCTATGCCGCGAGTTTGAGTTTGCCCGGCGGATGGTGAGGTCGCCACCGCTGCTCGGGGTCGAGCCATCTCGGTGCCCGTATTTCTGGGACGCCGTCGCTCATGCGGACCTGCCAGCCGCTCGTGTCGAGACTGCGATGGTGATACCAACACAGCAGCACCCCATTATCGGTATGGGTCGGCCCACCCTGGGCGTGTTCGGTGACGTGGTGGATCTCGCACCACGAAGCCGGAGTATTACAGCCCGGGATCACACAGCCACCATCTCGGAGAGTGATCGCGCGCCGCTGATGCGGCGTAAACACCCGACTCGGCGATTCAAGGCCCAGTATCCTGCCACGAGCGTCTTGAGTGATGCGCTGGGTCGCTCCCGCGCAGGCCGCGTGGCGTGCGGCACTCATCGAGACGGGGACGAGGAGACCGTTGTGGTCGTGCAGCCGGGCAGAAGCCGCGCTGGAATCAGTAGCAGTGAGGTCCGTGTCAGTGACCTGCACCAGCACCGTCACCGGAGCACCACCCAACAACGGCGTCTCCGGATGCCGGGCCGCGGTCCCCAGGAGGATCGCGAGCGCGTCGTGACGTTTCTGATCCGGGGTACGAGCCGTATCAGTGGGTGCAGCATCACTGTCACTGTCGGTATCGGTGTCGGTGTCGGTGTCGGTGTCGATGCTTTCGGGGACCGGGACAAACCGCACCGAGCTACCTGAATGACCTGAATGACCTGAACTACCCGAACCTGTCTCACCATTCGTGGCATCGCTGTTGGTATCGGTCCTGGGCGAGTTCACACTGTCAAACAGTCTCGCAAGCAGCGCCGCAGCCTCCGGTACGAGCGCCCCGGACACCGGCACAAGTCCGCCGCGTTCTTTCCCGAACCGGAACCCCCGCCTCATGAACGCGGCCTCTTCGTCGGGCAGGGTGCCGTCGGGGTCAAGGAACTGTTCCCACACCCCACACTGCACCCGCGTCTGATCCGCATGCAACGGCAACACGGGCTCGGTGGCGGCGGTAACGAGTTCACGCTCGGCAATATCGAGCGCTTCAGGGGAACTCCCGGGGCGTTTACCCGCCCGGTCAAGCATCCCCGCGATCGATACCGCAGACTCGATGCCGAGCGCACCGTCTTCAAGGGCCGCAGCGAGATGCGGGTGCTGGGGTGGCAGCATGCCGAGACTGTACCCGTTCCGTGGGACCACGGTCTGGCCGACCCGGATCCGCTGTCTTGCGGTGCTGGCAGACACGAGCGTGGTGCGCTGCAACAGTTCGACCGCGTTCTTGCATCCGTACACGGACGCGAGCGCCAGATCAGGCACCCGGTCACGGCTGCGAGTATCTGCGGCCGCGGCGAGCGTGAGCTGCAGCGCGGCAAGCTTCCGCTGCAACGATTCGACCGCGATCAAACCCGACACCACCTCAGCATCAGACAGGCCAGGAACCTCGCCCGGGGCGAGTGCACTATCGAGTTGATCGGCGACCGCAGCGAACACGGCCTCAAGACCAGCAGAACGGCCAACACCAACGCCGCCTGAATCACCAAAATCGGCGCTCCCTGCACGCTCGCCGGGGGCGAGCGGTGTGAGGGTGATCGTCGGTGATTCCATGCTTCTATTATCGCATGTTTCGAAGATTTGTTCTAGAGAATTTGGCGGAATATCAACGATATTTTGGGGCCAAGTGGCCGGTGGGTGTACGGCCCTAGCGGGGGCGAGGATTCTGCGATTCGCAAGCGAACGCAGAATGACGGCGGGCGGGAAGACTAGCCCAAGCAACTAGTCAAATACCTGGGTAACCGCAACCAGTTCTGGCCCGCTCCGGTCGAAGATCCAGCCGCCGATGAGCGTGCCGAGAACGAGGATCAGCGCCCCGTAGCCAATCCCAAAGAAGAGCGCCCAAATATTCTCAACAAGCTCAACATTAATGATCGCCATCACCGAGAACCATGCCGCGGGCGCGACGAGCACCAGCGCAAGGAGCATAGAAAGCGTCTGAGATGCACCCGACCCGGATCCAGCCCACTGCGGCTGCACAAACGGGCTGTCCCCCGGTCGCGTGGCGGGATACGGCATCATCACCGAGAACAAGCTCGATACGCCGGAGCCAACAAGCAGCACTGCGATATTCAGGCCGATGACCGCTGGCAACACTCGCCAATCGCCGAGCACCGTCACCGTAATACTTGAGCCGACGAGCGCAAGCGGGATCCCCAGCATGAGAACCGGTGCGAGACGACCCGCACGATCAGCCCGGCCGCGTATGCCGCTTGAGACATGCTCCCAGATCGCGGTGGAATCCATCGCAACATCGTTGTGCTGCGACCATCCAAGAAGCAGCAGGATCACCGGCAGTGGCACGAGGGCCAGAGCGGTGAGGTCTGCGCCCGCGATCCAGAAGGCCACCAGCATAAAAATGGGCGCAATCGGGATCGCGAACAGCGCTACACGGTACCGAGGATCCCGAGCCCAGTAGGTGAGCTGTCTTGCCGCAATCACCTGCGCGGGGCGGGCAGAAAAGCGTTCGAACCAGCCGAGCTCATTTCTTGCTATGCCGCGCTGTCCGGGGCGATCAATGCGCTCGTTCGACACCCATGCAATGGGGATCCACACGGCGATAAGAAACACGATGGTGCCGCCGAGAATGCCGAGGTACACCAGCGCCGCACTCATGTCGCCAGCGGCAGCCGAGTTCAGTGCCGCAAAAGGAGCCCCAAAGGGCGTCCAGGAGAGTAGCTGAGCGGCCTCTTCCATCGCAGCGCCCCCGTTGCTCCCCAAAGCGGTCGCACCGGCGAACACGGCAAGAGGGAGAAAAGCCACGAGCAGCACCGCTCCGGTGGTTCGGAGCGCGCCAGCAAAGCGCGGCCCCGCGATTAACTTCGACAGCCCCGACATCACGCGAACACCACAGAGGGCGAGGATCCCGGCGAGTCCGAGCGCGCAGGGCGCGATCCACCCGGGTTCACTCCATTCGGGGCGCAGGATCCCGAGAGAGACAAGCCACACGAGAAGCAACAAAAACGGCCAGCTCACCCACGACGTAACGAGCAGCGAGAGTGCGATAGAACTTGGCGAAGCCGGGTAACTTGCGAACTGTTTCGTCTCGAGGTTCTGTCGGTTATCGAAAAACGGCACCAGAAATACAACGCACAGCACCGTACATCCGACGATCACGTCGATGACGGCTCGCTCCGCGGCATTTCGTGCCAGCCATTCCGGCACTAAAGCGAGAGCCACTGCAGCTGCGGCAGCGACCAATAGCAACAGCGTGGTGCGCAGACCCCGTACGAATGATCCACGGAACTCACTTCCCAGTAGCGCTAGGCGGAGTCGGAAAAGCCGTGCAGCCACTCGAGTCCCTTCTTCGATTCGCTGGTTCCGGTGAGGGCAACGAAACGTTCTTCAAGGCTCATGCCGTCTCGGACCGCATCGACGGTGCCCTGGGCGATCACGCTGCCGTCAACGATGATCGTCACGTGGTCGCAGATGCGCTGGATAAGGTCGAGGCTGTGACTCGACATCACCACGCTTCCTCCACCACCCACATACTTCTCGAGAATCTCGGTGACGTTTGATGCGGACACCGGATCAATCGCTTCAAACGGTTCATCGAGCACGAGAACCTCTGGCGCGTGAATCATCGAGCAGGCAAGCGCGATCTTCTTCTGCATGCCCGCCGAGTAGTCTGAAACAAGACGACCGAGCGCGGATTCCAATCCAAAGGCCTCAGCGAGCTCCGCGGAACGCTGCGACACCGCAGCCGCGGACACGCCGTGCAGTACCCCCGAGTAGTAGAGCAGCTGGGCGCCGGTCAGACGGTCAAACAACCGCAGCCGGTCAGGCAGCGTACCAATCAAGCGCTTGGCTGCAGGCCCGTCAGACCACACATCGACGCCGCTTACGGTCACTCGCCCGGAGGTGGGACGCAGCAGACCGGTGATCATGGAGAGGGTGGTCGTCTTTCCTGCGCCGTTCGGGCCGACCACTCCCGTGAACGATCCCGCGTGCACCTCCATCGAAACTTCGTTCGCAGCGACCAGTGAGCCGTAAATCTTGGTCAGCATCTCGGTGCGCAACACGACCGGATTCTGCTCGGCAATGCGGCCGCGTTCCCTCGCGCGCACGACGGAAGGGACCGGAACCTGAATGCGACCTGTGCGTGGCGACCTGTTTGGAGTGCTTGCCTGCGCAGGATCTTCCGCACCGGCGCCCTGATCTTCAGCCACGGATCCGCCGCCACGCTCAGGGTTCACCTCGGCGCGGCTCGGCCGCACTCTTGGGGCTCCGGCAGGGATCGAGGTGTGGGTTGTCTCCAAAACCGGTTCATTCAACGTCGAGTCTGTGTTGGACTCGGATGCAGACATGGTTGACGGAGATTCAGGCGGCACCCATCTAATTTAGCAAATCCTCGCGCTCTCGGTGTGTACACACCCAAGACTGACAAAAGCGGCAGAATGGCTATGTGAACTTATCCCCCGAGCACCGCCCCCAACGCGCCAGTGCGTGGTCATCGCTGTGGCTGCTCACGAAGCGCGACCTGAAAGTCCGCTACTCCACCTCGTTCCTCGGATACGTGTGGTCGATTCTCGATCCGCTGCTGATGAGCCTGATCTACTGGTTCGTTTTCACACAGGTATTCTCCCGGGGTGTGGGCAAGGCGCCCTACATCGTGTTCCTGCTGACGGCGCTCCTCCCCTGGGTCTGGTTCAACGGCGCCGTCTCCGATTCGGCGCGAGCATTCTTGCGTGATGTCAGGCTCGTCAGGTCAGTGGCGATGCCTCGCTGGATCTGGGTGGGGCGCATCATCTGTTCAAAGGGGATCGAATTTCTCCTGAGCCTGCCCGTACTGATTGTTTTCGCCGTGTTCTCCGGCGCGAAAGTGGGTTGGGAGCTGATGCTCTTCCCCTTGGGCGTGGTGATGCTCGCGGCGCTGACCTTTGGGATCGGCCTGATCGTCGCCCCGCTCGTGGTGCTATTTAGAGATCTTGAACGCGCCGTGAAACTCCTGCTGCGAGTATTCTTCTACGCCTCACCCATCATCTACGGCGCTTCAGACCTCCCGGCGTTCGCCCAGCCGCTCGCCTGGATCAACCCACTCTCAGGCATCTTTGGCCTGTTTAGATCGGGGTTCTTCTCCGATCAGCTCAACTGGGCGCTTGTAGGCGCTTCAGCAGCGGAAACCGTCGTCATTCTTGCCATTGGATTCTGGGTGTTTAAGCGCTCAATCGGTGGCGTATTGAAGGAGCTGTGACGTGAACGAGACAGCATCACTCACGAAGCCGATTATCACCGCGAAAGACCTCGGTGTGCGATTTCGCCGCAACCGAGGATCCCGCCGCAGCTTTAAGGATCTCTTCTCCGGCGGAACCAGGCGTTCTCGCCCCGGCGAGTTCTGGGCGCTCAGAGACGTGTCATTTGATGTGCGTCCCGGCGAGGCCATCGGCGTCGTCGGACGCAACGGCCAGGGCAAATCGACACTTTTGAAGCTCGTGGCCGGGGTGCTGTTCCCCGATGAGGGCACCGTCAGTGTCCGCGCCGGCGTGGCACCCCTCATCGAACTCACCGGCGGCTTCGTCGGGGATCTCACGGTGCGTGACAACGTGCAACTCACCGCCGGGCTGCACGGCTTGAGCAAACAGAAGATCTCCGAGTGCTTCGACGCGATCATCGACTTTGCCGGTGCCGCCGAGGTCGTCGATACCCCGTTCAAACACCTGTCAAGCGGCATGAAAGTACGCGTCGCGTTTGCGGTCGTCTCTCAGCTGGATGAGCCGGTGCTGCTCGTTGACGAGGTGCTCGCCGTCGGCGACCGGGCGTTCCGTGTCAAGTGCTACGCGCGCATCGAGGAGCTCCTCGCCGAGAACAGGACCCTTTTCCTCGTGTCGCACAACGAGCGGGATCTGCGCCGCTTCTGCAAGCGCGGGCTCTACCTCAACGGCGGGCGCCTCATACTCGACGGCCCGATCGAAGAGGTCATCGAGCGCTACAACAGCGATCACCCGGCGTAAGCGGCTTACAAGCTATACTTCCGAACGCTGCCGCTCCGCACGCTCAAGAAGCGTCTCGATGGCCGCGTGGAACCGCTTGGTCGGCGCGCCAGGTGAGGTGTCTCCGAAGTAGTGCTGTGACCAGGTTGTGATCCGATCGCGCACCTCATCATCGGCAATCAACCGCACAATCTCGCGCTCAATCTCTGAAGCTGATCCCGCGTCGAGCCACTCGCAGACGCTGAGGTATCCGCCCTCATCGACCGAGGCTTCGGGGGCAACCGGTTTCGTCACGAGAAGCGGCTTGCCCGTCGCAAGACGGTCATAGACCATCGCCGAAATGTCGCAGATCGCAACATCGGGCAGGCTCAACTGCCAGCCGAGCGCCGGAGAATCATCATAGACGTGCTGGGCTTTGACATCGCGCTGGTTCGCCTCAGCGATCATCGTGATGATGCGCTTGTTTGCCTCACCGAACTTTGCGTCAATCACCCCGCTTCTCGGGTGCGGTCGGTACACGACCCGGTGCGTACCTGTCGCGAGGAGCGCACTCACCAGCTTCTCACCGTGGGTGGCCACGGATCCGTAGCACGCAGCGGGCCTGTCGCCCTCCCAGGTGGGAGCGTAGAGCACAACCGTGCGCTCATCAGGCGTGAACGGCGGCTCCCCACTCAAATGGTCGCTCTGCGGACGGCCAATCGGGATCGTGCGTTGCTCAACGTCATAGTTCCAGAGCGCCTGCGAAAGCCGAGCCTTCGCAGCATCCCCAGCAACCAGCGCGACGTCGTAGCACTTGTGCTGGTTGCTCGTCATGTACATCTTGTCGCTCTCACCGTGGTTCACGAACACGTGCCAGCGGTTGCCGTAGCGCATCATCTGGAAATTGCGCGTGTTCTGATTCACGTAGAGGATCACATCAAGATGTTGTGCTTCGACCAGCTCTTCAATATCGGTGATCTTCGGCACGAAGGCAATGTCGAGCCCACTCTCTTGAATCAGCATCCTCGCGCCCGCCGCGTTCCTGGCGAGCACAAGCACAGGCCAGGTTTTTGAGAGTTCTTTCAGCGGCGCATACCACTGCCGCATCTGGTAAATGTTGACGTCGCTATCGGCGAAGTACACGCCGATTCGATAGTGGTTTTCCCGCAGCGGTCCCCGCGCCTCAAGCAGCGCACGAAGATCAAAAAATGCACGCCGTCCCTTGAGTACGCGCTTCGCCAAGCGCACCGCACGTTTACCATCCGTCACCAACTGCATCCCGTAAGGATATCTGCTGGGATGTGGGAAGATGCTGGGGTGATCCTCTCTCCGCTTCCAGAACGCCCGGCTGTCAGCTACGTGATGCCAGTGCTGAACGAAGAGGGCTTCCTCGAGGCGGCAGTGCGCACGATCCTGGCCCAGGAGTATCAGGGAGAAAAGGAGATCGTGCTGGCACTCGGCCCGTCTCGGGATCGCAGTTCAGAGATCGCCAAGAAGATCGCGGCCGAGGATCATCGTGTGCGCCTCGTCGAAAACCCGGCGCGCGACATCCCGGCCGGACTCAATCTTGCCATCGCGGCGAGCAAGCACCCCGTTGTCATCCGGGTCGATGCCCACTCCGAGCTCACACCGGACTACACGAGCCTGGGGGTCTCCGCGCTGCGCGAAACCGGAGCCGCAAACGTCGGTGGGATCATGCGGGCCGCCGGGCGTTCTCCGGTGCAACGAGCCATTGCGCGAGGTTACAACAGCCCCTACGGACTCGGCGGCGGCGCCTATCACGGTGACGGCACTCCCGGAGCGGCAGAGTCGGCCTACCTCGGCATTTTTCGACGTGAAGCGCTCGACGCGGTCGGCGGCTACGATCCTGCCATCTTGCGAGGAGAGGACTGGGAACTCAACCTCCGCATCCGTCGCGCGGGTGGCATAGTCTGGTTTGCTCCGGCACTTCAGGTCACCTACTGGCCTCGCGCAAGTCTCAGCGACCTGAGAAAGCAGTTTTTCGCAACCGGTACCTGGCGTGCCGTGCTCGTGCGCAAATACGGCCGCGCAAACCCGTGGCGCTTCTTTGCCCCGGGCGCCCTGGTGGTGTTTCTCGCACTCAGCCTCGTCGCACTCGTGCTGCTGAGCGTTGGCGCGCTGCCCTGGGCATCGTGGTGGTCACTCCTACTCCTCCCGCTCGCGGGGTATGTCGCCGGGATCGTGTTTGCGACGATCCGGATCCGGGAACAGCGCGGCGTCGCCGACCGGATCCTGACGGCAGTTACCCTTATCACGATGCACGTGAGCTGGGGCACCGGATTTCTTCGCGGCATTACGCTCGGCGGCGGCCGGGTCGTTGATCGGTCTCGCGCTTAACGTTCTTGGCCGCCTGGCAGCGCGCGGCGATCGATGAGGGCAGAAACGACCCGCTCTGCGGCGTGGCCGTCGTCGTGGGGGGCGAAGCGAAGGCGCCACGCAGCGGCGGCTTCCTCTGTGTCACGCAGCCACTGGGCATCGCGGCCGTGCTGCGCGAATTCGCGGGCGTGCGCCACAACCTCTTCGCGCGCGGTCAGGATCGGCCCGGGCGCATCTCGCTCGAAATCGAAGGTAAAGCCGCGCTCCCGATCGCGGTAGGCCGCGAGATCGGGCACAAAAAAGAGCTGGGGAACGCGGGCAATCGCGGCGTCAAACATGATCGAGGAGTAGTCCGTGACAAGCAGATCCGCGGCGAGGATCACGTCATTGACATCCGGATGCTGCGAGGCATCGATAACGCGATCCACGGCTCCCCCGTAGCGCCCAAAGGCGTGGGTGCGTGTGTGCCCGCGCACCACGACCGTCCACGTTTCGCCCAGTTCCTCGGCGAGCTGCTGCACCTTCAGATCGTCGACCAGCGTGATCCCGCCGTCACGCCAGGTCGGTGCGTACGCCAACACCCGGGCTTCGGGGTCCACACCCAGCACCGCACGCGCGCGCATCACATCAATGGGGTTGCGGCCATCACCCACGACCGCGCGGGCCAGCCGATCATCGCGCGGGTAGCCGAGTTCGAGAATCTCGCCCCGGAAGGCGTAGTTCGTGCGAAACTGCTCGCTCGAGTGCGGGTTCTGCGACAGCAGCAGACTCCAGCGGCGGCTCTCCCTGCGGATCGCGAGACGCGTGCGCAGGCTCACGTTCGGCCTGCCAAGCGCGAGATGTTTCAGCATGGTGCCGTGCCAGGTCTGCAATACAGTCTGGCCTCGCCGACGTTTGAAGCCGTATCGCAGCCAGTCATTCACCACCAACAGTCTTGCGGTACGGCGGGCGGCGAACCATTCTCGGCCACCAACGAGCAGCGGGATCGCCCCGTCGGGCACCGCCTGTCGCTCACTCGTCACGCTCCAATAGCGGGTGACTTCAGGACACCGCGCTGCGATCTCGCGGTCGATGGCGAAGGGATTGCAGCTGACCTGACGCCCGTAGAAGCTCTCAAAAAAGACCGAGCCGGGTGTAACGAGCTCGCGGTCTGGGAGCCGCAGCGTGCGGATCTGCGCGAGCACGCGTGCGGCTGCACCGCCCTCCGGGTAACTGTGAAAACGATTCGCGAGGCTGCGCGAGTCGGCCAACGCGGCACGCACGCTCGGACCACCGGAAGCGAGGTCGATAAGCCGCTCGGCGACGCCATCCCAGCTGCGTTCGATACGACCCCCGCTGGTTACCGCGAGGGGCTCGTACAGGCCGCGCGAATTCTCGTAGCTTTCAAGATCCGGGGCAAACCAGATTATCGGACGCCCCAGCAGGGAAAAGTCCAGCGCAATCGACGAGTAGTCAGTGATAACCGTGTCGATACCGCCGAGCAGCGGCGTGATGTCGCGTAGCAGCTCGGATCCGAAGGGATGTACCCGCTCGCCCAGCAAGCTCTCGTACGCACCGCTCCCGAGCGGGTGAGAACGCACGAGCAGGTGCGCGTTGGCTTGGGAGAGTGCGGCAGTGATCCGTGCGGCTTCATCAGCGGTGGGCTCCGCGGGGTCCGGATCACCGTCGCGCCACGTTGGCGCGTAAAGCACGATGCTCGCGTCGTCCGGGATCACTCCGCCCGCCCCTTCGACCAGGCCACAAATCCGCGCACGAGCCTCGGCGGCAAGCCCTGGCTCGGCCGCCTGGCGTGCAAGCGTGTCATCTCTGGGGTCTCCGAGCACTCTGACCTTGCCGGGGCCACTCGGAATGCGGAACGCAGGCGATCCGCCGCAAGGGGGGAACCCGCGACGTAGAGGTCGACCTGACGGCTGCCAGCAAGATACATCCGGCGCAGCAGCCTTCGTAAAAGGGCTGGCCCGCGCAGGGCGGTTGTCACCGGCGAATCAAGGTGTAGGCGCTTCAATGGCGCTCCGTGCCACAGCTGCACCACGGTGGCGCCAATGATGCCAAAACGGTTTGCATCACCGAGCCCGTGGGTGACGACGACCCATCTCGCGCGGAGGGTCGCCCAGTATCCCGCCGCACTCTGGCGCCGGATCGGCCGCCAGCCTTCCTCACTTGCAGCTTCTGCCTCTGCGTCGTTCGCTACGAGCCAGACGATGTTTGCGTCAGGATCTTCACGGGATAGCTGCCGCGCGAGTTCGAGTGCCCCCTCACCGACTCCGAGGCCGCTGCCGAAGACCCAACGATTCTCGCTGCGAGGAACACACCATGACACGAGCACGGAGAGCACGTATTTCGGGAGAGCAAGTACCTTCGCGAGGTTGCCCCGCGCAAAGCGGAATCCGTCATTGTTCATTGTCACAACTGTAGGCCATCTGACACGAAACGCCGTGGATGAGCCCCTGCGGGCCGCGCCACGGCGTTTCGATACTGCAAGTTACGACAAAGACGACAAGCGACTATTCAGAGAGATTCCCCAGAGTTACCTCGGTCTCCTGAATCTTCCCGTTGCGCGAGTACTCGATCGTCACCGTCGAGTTCCCGGGGTGGACCCGCACAAGCGCCGACACCGAGGTACCATCTGCCGCGGGTACTCCGTCAATTGCGGTGATCACGTCACCCTTGCGCAGACCCGCCTTCTCGGCGGCGCCACCGGGTGAGACCTCCATGATGAGCCCGCCTGACACGTCACGCGACTCGTTCGTTGCGAGGCTCGAATCTGCGACCGACGCGCCGAGCAGCCCGTGCGAGGGACGCTCCCCTGCGATCAGTGCATCGGCCACCCGTTGCGCGAGGTTCGAGGGAATCGCGAAGCCGAGACCGACACTTCCCGCGGTATCGCTGGAGCCCGCAGTGGACGCGATGGCGACGTTAATGCCGATGAGTTCCCCATCGCTGTTGAGCAGCGCACCGCCCGAATTGCCCGGGTTAATGGAAGCGTCGGTCTGGATAACCGGAAGCGTCACCGTTCCGCCCGCGGCCTGCTGCGGGGCCTCTGGTTGCCCCTGGTTCGGGTTACCGAAGCGGAAGTCCCAGGGCGTCAAGCCACCCTCACCTTCCTGCGACTGGGAGGGCTCCTGCGGGAGCAACTGGCTGCCGACCGAGATACCGCGGTCGAGCGCGCTCACCACACCGCTCGTTACGGTATTTTGGAGGTTCAAGGGTGCCCCGATAGCGACCGTGAGGTCACCCACATTGAGTTCGGAGGAATCTGCCACGGTAATCGCAGGCAAAGACTCTGCCTCGACCTTTACCACGGCGATATCAGCGTAGGGATCGTAACCAACGAGCGCGCCGTCGAGAATGCGCCCGTCACTGAGCTTTACACGAATTTCGGCGTTGTCATTGCCTGCCACGTTGAGTGTCACCACGTGGGCATTGGTGATGATGTATCCATCTTCACTGTAGATGACGCCCGATCCAGAGCCGCTTGCCCCAGACCCCGTGACCTCAAGAGTCACTACACTCGGCGTGGCAACCGCGGCAACGCCGGAAACAGTCGTTGCACTGTCGGGGTTATTCAGGGTCAGCGTGCCGCCGCCCTGAGCGACTGAGGGTGAAGAGACGTTCGAAGCGACCACGGCCGCGACACCGCCGCCCACAATTCCACCAATGAGTGCACCTACCGCGAGGCCGGCAAGGAGCGCCCCACTACGACTTTTGGGCTGTGCAGATACTTGAGCATCAGAGAGTTGAGCGCTTGGCTGCTGGAACGCGACATGTTCAGGCTGCATTGGTTGAGCAGAGCTGCCCTGTTCAGGCTGCGCAGGCTGAGATGGCGGTGTCGACTGAAAGGCCTGCTGAGCCGCAACTCCCTGTGGCTGCTGCTGAGGTGCTGGGAATGAAGGATACCCGCTCTGCATTCCACCCGGCTGCGGTGTGGAATAGCCACCAGCGCCTTGGAGGGGCTCGTGAACCGGTAGCGGCGCGGGCGAATACGCCGGCGCAACGTTTGGCTGTGCGTCCTGTCCCATCGGTGCAACGCCAGGCTGAACACCCCCTGGAAGCTGCTCGGTCGACGGCTCCGAAATCGGCTGCGGGCTCAACGGAGTCGTTTGATCCACAGCACCCTCTTCCGGTGCCGAGGCTGATGGGTCTTGGTTTGGAGTATTGGTCATGGGGCTCCCTTCGTATAGAAGTAGTCTGCCGCCCGTGCCTATGAATTATATTTGGAGGGGCTGCATAACCTCTGCGGACCCGCAGCCTTTTTCCGGTTTTCAGTGATGCGAGCATCGCTAAGCCTCCCCGGACTCACGTACCTCAGCGGGCCACACCGGCCTCTTTTCGGCACATCGCCTCACCCAAAACATCGTGCCGGCGGATGCGAGCAGGAGCAACCCGCCGATCCCCGACCCCATGAGCGATGCCTCGCCTGTCTTTGGCAGTTCAACAACGGACGGCGTGGGAGGCGCAGGCTCCTCGTTGGATTCCGGCAACCTGAGACGCGCAGATTCCTCGGGAATCCCCCAGTCGTCACAGCCTTCCTCAACAATCTCCCGCACGGTTTCCTCCTGATCTTCTGCCACAACACACACCTGCACGGTCAACCCACCCCTGCCGTCGCTCGGAGCCGTGACCTCCACAGGAGTCTGCTCCCCCGGGGCCCGCGCGGTGATCGTTCTCACCGAAATCACCTCCGCACCAGCGGGAGCTTTCGGCGCACGAACGGGGTTGCCGTCGGTGCGATACACCGTGGCCCTCAGCACAACAGGTACCGGGAGACCTTGCTGCGTGAGCCAAGTTCCGGGACCGGTTTCCACGTTGATCACATCGTGTGTTGTTTCTCCTGGGACCAGATCATGCGCTGCCAGTGCAGTGCTGATCGTGAGTGACATGGGACGCACATGCGTCTCCTCGGGAATCCCAAAGGAGTCCTGAAATACGTACTCGGGGTCCAGGTGCCATTCGGCGGCGTCGCCCGTCAAAATCTCCGGGCCCTGCTCAGCCACGCTGATGTTCCATACCCATGTGTAATATCCGCTACTCGGATCTGTCTCGGCCTCAATCCTTGCCTCATAGCTTCCCGGGCCTCGGTCGGCATCAATCAGCGCGGTTCCCACAATCGGAAGCTCTTGATCCATCGGCAAGGCTTCACTCTGCACGGGCGGCTCCGTGAACGGCCCATATAGCGTCCCAACACCCCTCACCGTCCGAAACTTCCACTCCCCGTCTTTCAGGAAGCGTGGCCAAGGGCTGCTTCCCTCAGCCAGGCCGAACTCCACTCGATCGATGTAAGGGTCGCCTGGACGCAGCTTCGCTTCGAGCACGCTGGTGCGCACAACAGGTTTGAACGGCGACGGCAGCTCAGCGACCGAATCAGTGCGCCACACACCCGAATCTGAGATGGTCTCCGGTTTTGCAGCAGCAATCAGCAGTTGATCCGTGTCGCTCGCCGCAGGCTGAAACCCCCACAGCCAAGAAGGCCAGCCGGTCGCCTCCCGAGACCAGTTTGCCGAGACCACTACAGGTTCTGTGCGGGCAGATCCTTCCTCCGGTATCCGCTCAAGCGTCACGGTGTGACTGGCCTCATTCTTGAAGGCAATGGTTCTGTTGCCGTCTCCGTATGAAGCGTCGGGGTCCGAGGCCGTCACGAACTGTCCACCAGATTCAATGCGCGCCACTTCATACCCCGCGGGAAGTGTCAAAGTAGCCGTAGCCGCGTCCATCCAAATGAGCTCCGGAGCGGGCGGAGCTTCGACCACAGCCGGCAGCGCACGCTCATAGGCTTCCGTAATGAAACGGTCGACGAGGGCCCGTACGTGCTGCGGAGCTCGCGCCCGGAGCGCCGCCACCCAGTCAGCAACCACCGCGTCTTCGACTCCCCGGATGGCCCAAATAGAAAGCGCCACGGCAGCAGCCTGTTCGCTCTGCCACCCCGAGCCGGGGCCGACTCCTCCGTAGGTCGAAATGATGTAATTGATTCTTCGTATCCCCTCGGTGTCGACATACGGAGCGACCCAGTGTCCAGTTGATTGCATGAGATAGCCCCGCAGACTTTGTATCTGCTGGGCAGGCACCTCGGCTCCCGGATTAGCCCCGTCTGGTTCAATGCAGTAGGCGTTCGATCCATTGGTTGAAGTAATGTAGCTCCCCACGAAGACGCCATTAATTACGAAACCCGGCCCATGCCCAGCCGCTTGCGAGGGCACGGCGGGCACCAGCAACAATCCTGCGGCAACGATGGTGGCCAGTAGCATTCCGAACAACAGTGTCGCGGTGCGCGTTCTCGAACCTGCCGAGGAGGCACGGTTGCTGCCTCTCCCCTCAATCGCGCCCCCGCGTTGGATCAAGCTTCTGTGTGTTATATCGGTCATCTTCGCCCCGTTCAGCAAGTCGCGGATAAAGAGCAGCGCCCTTGTTACTCCGCAGCGGAGGACCATCCGTCCGCGTTCCAATGCTCTTGCTCACGAAGAAATATTGCAGGCGCTATCCACAGGCATGGGAGTGGCCTCGATTCGCGAACTCCGACGATCCGTGATAGTGTTGCTTCTTGTGCCGCGGGGTGGAGCAGTTCGGTAGCTCGCCGGGCTCATAACCCGGAGGTCGTAGGTTCAAATCCTGCCCCGCAACGAAAGACAGCCCCTGATCTGGGATTCCAGCTCAGGGGCTGTTGGATTTTGGAAACAGCACTTTCAAGAGTAACTGCGGCTGAAGCGACGTCAGACTCGACAACACTGAGCTCGGACCCTATTCCCAGAAACGGCCCTGTGGACGAGCAATGCCGGTCTTTCGGCGACGTCGGTCGCGAACATCGGAGACCACCATCCATGCGGCATACGCCAGCAACGCGGCGATGACCAGCATGGTCACCATCGACTTCGTCTGGCCAGTAAAGAATGAGGTCACCCAGCCGACGTATGGGATCGCGTACCACAGCGTGCCGCGCACCTGCTTCTCAATGATGGGAATCGAGTCTGGCACAGGGTTCGCGTCGCCCTTGGTGACGAGCACCACCGTGCCGTCAGCCAGTTCCTGCCGCTGGCTCACCCGGTGAGTCACCAAGGTCGGCTCACCGCTTCGAAGCTGGTACGTGATAACCGTTCCGGGTTCGATCTTGCTGAACTCGCTCGGCCGCACCACAACCATCGTGCCCGGAGGGAATCCGGGTTCCATAGACGAGGTCCGCACCGTCAGCGCGGTCGAGCCCGTCAGCGCGGGGATCACCACCGCGAGCAGCAATACTCCGGCAAACAGTAGCGTGATCCCTGTCATGATCCCGGTTCCGAGAGCTCCGAGGGCATCCCTTCCTCGCCCCTCTCCTGCGCTGTGCCGCCCGGTCATGATCGTTCGGCCCGCGCGTCTGCTGCATCAATGGATCCGGGAGTGATGTCCGGAGCGCTCGCGACTGACCGTTGCTTGCGCCGAGCTCGCAGCCCAAATCCAACGCCGCCAATGATCGAGATGCCCGCGAGGCCGAGCAGCCACAGCGACGAGGTTGCTCCGGTACGCGTGAGCGACACAAACGGCCAGACGCCACGATTCGAGTTTCCGCCGTGCGAGTTGCCACCGCCGTTCCCACCGCCGCCGTTCCCACCACCGCCGTTCCCACCGCCACCGGAGGCCAGACACTTCCCGCCAGGGACGGTCTCATCGGGCACCACGACGTCTTCCAGCAGTCCGCGCACCGCAAAGTGGGTCGTCCCGACCACGCCCGCGCGGTGATCGAGCCCGGGACTCACCTGCAACTGGAAGTCGAGCCGTTTACTCTCGCCGGGATCAAGGAGGATTCCATTTGCGAGCACCGTACACACCCCGTTTTCGATGCTCTGATACAGCGGTAGCGGTTTCCCCTCTGCCGTGCCCTCGATCTCCGCGGAGAGCACCAGGCCGGCCGCAAGCTCCGGCGAGTCAGTATCTGGTTGAGTCACGTCGATGCGTAATCGTGCCAGGATCGCGGAGTCGTTGCGGACCCACACGGAATCATGCACGACATCTCCGGGCACGATCCGCTCAATCTCCTCAAACATTGACAGCGAGCGACCGGGCTCGTAGTTGACGCCGTCCGTGGACACCATGAGTCCATTGGCGGCCGCAAACGCCGCTGGTACACCAGCGGCCGCGACACCGCCGAGAGTCAAGACGACGGTGAACGCCAGCTTCCAGCCAGAACGCCGCAACGGGTGTTTCCGTCGCCGCCACAGCGGCGCCGCACGCAAGATTTCTGTCACAGTGGTCATGATTACCCGAACCCGCCAACAGCGGTCAGGGTGTTCCCCTCGCGGTTGATGATGATGTTGTCGTAGAGGACGAGATTGGCGGCCCAATCGGTGACTCTGTAGGTGTTTTCCCCCATAGGGATGTTGCTGAGCGGAAGACTCATTGTGGTGTCGTTCTGCCCGGCAAGAGATACATCGGTCCAGGAACCGGAATCCCACACTTGGAGGCGCGCGTTGAAATAGAACGCCACGCCTGCGAAATCGATCGAATACCTTTCGGTCCACGGGTTGAAGAGGAGTTCGAGTTGGTCCCGTTCCAAATACAGTCTCGTCGAAGCGTTATCACAGGGCAGCGTTGTCAACGGGGTCGGCCCTTGCACTGCTTGCACATTCAGGCAGGCGCCGGATCCCGCATTCTCAAACTGGAAGGTCGAGGGGACAGTGCTACTGTCTTCCCGCACGATCCACTGCTGGAAGAGACTCAGCCCGAAGCGCGAATCTATCAGCGTCAACCGGCCACCGGGGTTCTCACTCAAGCGCGCCAAGAGCGCGTGGCGCGGACGTATCGTGACGAGCGACTGGTCTGTCCCGTACACGGGAATGAACTCCCAGCGCCTGGTCGCATTCCTGGTGCAGTTGTAGGTGTGAATGGAACTCCCGTACAGCGATGTGTAGTTCACATACGCCGCAAGACACACGTACTGGTTTTGTGGTGTCTTCACTTGGAACCAGCGCGACACCTTCGGATCAAAGAAGTCGGGGGCTGGTGGAAACGCGCCTTGGGTCTCTTGCGTGTTCGTGGATGGCGTCGTCTCAGCGTGCCATCCCTTCGCGTCCAGTGACACCATCATTTCAGCGGTGAAGGACTGGGTACCGTCCGGGGTTGCCACGTCCGCCCAATTCATCACGTACGAATGAAGGCAGTAGCTCGCTTCCTCGTCTGCTTCGAGCTGTCGAGTCAAGCTGGGCGGTGCCGCCCACGTTCCGCGTGCTGCGGTGCCGGGCGCGTGTGTCTCGGCATCACAGGGGTCTTGCGGCCCGATCTCCCAGACCACGAGTTTGAGTCCCTCGGCAAGCGGGCCCGCCGCGGTGATGTGGATCTCGGCGTCTCCCTTGATGCTGCCCGTGTTCTTGACAAGAAACGAGGCGGTGGCGGCGTTTTTGCCAGTGGTGTACACCGCCGACATGTCGGAGAAGCCCTCCTCCTCGATGGTGACAACCTCTGTCGAGATCTCCCCTTCACCGGTTGCCTGAGCACTCCAAAAGGCGAACGCCCCGCCGCTACTCATCGCGATCAGAAACGCCGCCAGCCCGGTAATGATCGG
This sequence comes from Leucobacter insecticola, assembly GCF_011382965.1. Lineage (NCBI taxonomy): Bacteria > Bacillati > Actinomycetota > Actinomycetes > Micrococcales > Microbacteriaceae > Leucobacter > Leucobacter insecticola. The sequence continues at coordinate 2,353,263 of NZ_CP049934.1, forward strand.
GATACGCTGCCGGGCAAGCGAGGAGCGGCGTCGCGCCATCCGCTTACCCGGCATCTTGATCCCCCCTCACGGTGAGCTTAAATTGAACCGAGTCGCCGTTGACGGAGTAGGGCGTATCAGCGCGCAGCCCAATCTCAAGGCAGAACCACCGCGTCTCACCCACGGGCAAGCTGAACCAGCTCGCTGGTGTCGTGAATTCCGGCAGCGGGGAAGGCACCCCCAGACCGGCCTCACACGCCTCGGCCCCGGCGACCGGGGTGAGGGTGGCGAGGGCATAGTCGAACAGGTGTTCCTCGGTGTTGCGACTCACCTGGGCCTCGAGCAGAGCGGGGGCGTCGCCAGTGTTTGAGACGTTAAATGCCCGCACTGCCGGAGTCTCCGGAGACGGCACCCAGGACCCGAGCGAGGTGGATACTGCGCCGTTGATCTCCAGCCCAAATGACCCAGCCTGCACCGTTGCACCGGGGGCGGGGGCACTCGCGTTGAGCCACGCGTAGGTGCCCCCGACCGAGCTCAAACCGAGCACCGTTGCGAACGCCGTCGAGATCAGGGCGACACACAGCGACCCCGCGCGCAGCCCTGCCGTCCGCGGCCCGCCAATAGCGCGACCTGTCCGCATCCCATTCGATATCACAGCAATTCACCGACTCTCTTGTGAGAACGCGAGGCACGCAGCGCAAGCCTCGCGAGCGAGGCCCCTAGAGCGAGCCGTCGACCTGGGTGACGTTGATCGAAAAGTTCGAAAGATTCACCTGCCCGGTGACCGCAAGATTGTCTTTCGCCGCCGGCTCATTAAACGGCCAGGTGATCGTTGCGGTGATGGTCGTGACGTATGAGGTCGCAACGTTTTTCTTGTGTTCAAACGTGTTTGTTTGCCCCGAAACCTTTGTTGCCCCGGCCACATCAAACTCTGCACTCAGCTCCAGCTGGTCGGCAAGGGCCTTGTCAGCCGCCGTCGGGTTTGCGGGAAGGGTGATCGAGTCGCCCGTGAGCCCGACCTTGAACCGCAGGTTCTGGCCCTGTGCCTTGATTGACGCAGGAAAAGAGTAGGTGAGTTTGTCGCCCGGGACCAGTCGCACGGAAGCGATATTGGAAACGGTCGACTCGGTGCCGTTCGTGTGCTGAATCTTCCACGTCGGGGTGCCTGTGGTCGTGAGCTGCAAATCACCCGCCGTGATCGCGTTTTGTCCACTCAACGTTGCCGTGTCGTTCCAGTAGGCGAGGGTGCCTGCTGAGCCGAGGAGGAGTACCGCCGCCGCGCCAGTTGCAATCGCGGCCTTCGCTGACTTTTTCATGTTCGTTCCTTTACCTGTATCGAATAAAACGACACGAAGTCCAGGAATAACGCACAGCCACACTGTTTTTGAGTAAGCCACAGTGGGATCCTGCCGAGCATTCGCCGACAGAAACCTATCCCCTACCTACTCACCCAATGGCGTCTCCCCAAGAAACGTAGTTCCAAAACAACGAGTGTTCCGAAATTATACGACACTTGGCTGGTATTTACACCAGGAATCTTTATAAGGACATCAGGCTTCAGTCTCTACCGCGAGCTATTCAGTCCCGAGGGCGGCTTTCACGGCAGCTTCAAGTCGAGCATCGGCCTCACCGTAGGCTTTCCAATCGCCAGCTTTGAGTGCTTTGTCACGATCCTGAATGGCGCTTTGCATGTCACGCAGCGCCGCTTGAATGGTCGCATCAGACACCGTACTCGAACCTGTCTTAGTACCAGGGGCTTCGCCATCAGACGCTCCAGAACCATCGCCAGGGGTACCCGAATCGGACCCTCCCGCCGCATCACCGTCACCGGCACTCGCTCCGGAATTGCCGCCGAAAAGGACGTCCAGCGCCCCATCGAGGGTGTTCTCGAACGCGATCTGGTCACCGAAGGATACGAGCACCTTCTGCAGAAGCGGGAAACTGGTGCCGGTTTTCGCCTTGATATAGACCGGCTGCACATATAGCAACCCGCCACCAACCGGGAGCGTCAACAGGTTTCCGCTGATGACACTGGTCTCGCCTTGACGCAGCAAGTTCAGCTCCGTCGACACCTTCGGGTCAGTGTTGAAACTATTCTGGACCTGACCAGGGCCGGGGATCGTATTGCCCTTTGGCAGAGTAAGAAGTTTGAGGGAACCATAACTGTCCGATACCTTGCCGGCTTCGGATCCAGCATTGGAGTCTGCGGCCAAATAGCCGGTCAGAATATCCCTCGCACCCTCGCCCCGCGCATCCGGAATGTACGTCGAGTAAATCGAGTAGCTCGGCTCCACTCCAACTCCGGCCGAAAGCGTCAGGTAATATGGCGGCTGTGCAAGGGCGGTCGTTCCATTGCCGGTCGCGGCCACCGGGTCGTCCGGTGTGCGCCAAGCGTCTTCATCGGAGTAGAACGAACCCGCATCGGTGACGTGGTACTTGCTCAATACCTCGCGCTGGATCTTGAATAGGTCGGTTGGGTAGCGAACGTGGCTGAGCAGGTCCCCGCTCATCTCTGAGACGTCCTTCAAGGTCCCTGGGAACACCTTGCTCCAGGCATTGAGGATCGGATCCTCGGTGTCCCATGCGTAAAGCGTTACCGTTCCGTCATATGCGTCGACCGTTGCCTTCACGGAATTGCGAATGTAGTTCACCGGCTTCGCCATCAGGCTGACCCGATCGTTGTCGGCGTCAACCGTAACCTCGTTCAGATCCTTCTGCTCCGAGTAGGGGTACTGGTTTGAGGTGGTATATCCGTCAATGATCCAGACAACCTTGTTGTCGACCACCGACGCGTAAGGTGCAGCATCGAGCGTGAGGTATGGCGCAACCTTCTGCACACGATCAATGGGGTTGCGATCGTAGAGAATCTGAGATCCATCAACGACGGCACCAGAGAGCAGCACCTCCATATCTTGGAACTTCAACGCGTACAGAAGCTTTACGAAGATATTGCTCAGCTCGGGGCCGCCGTCGCCGTCAAAGGTGGTGAGGTTCTGCTTGCTACCTGAGGCTTCCTCGGGAGCCTTTTCTTCGGCCGTTTCGGAGTCAGCCTCCGCAGTCGCTTCCGCCTTGCTTTCGGCGTCCGCCGGGAAATCAAGTTCGATCGGCTTGGCACGCTCACCGCCCACAATTGAATACTCAGGCGAATTCATGCCGAAGTACACGCGAGGTTCAAACTCTCCAAGTTTGCCGCTCGTTGGGATCCCACTCTCGAGGAACACAGGTTCACCGCCGGGTGAACGCTGATTGCCAAAGGCCGCGACCAGTCCGTAGCCGTGCGTGTACACGAGGGTCCGGTTATACCAACCCTCTTGACGCGAAATATCAATGTCGCGCACCGCCGACACCGTATCTTCAACTGCACCGTCGATCTCGTAGCGGTCCACGTTCAAAGATTTCGGGAAGGTGTAGTACTGCTTGCTTTGCTCGAGCTGGGCAAAAGTCTGGGAAATGACTTCCGGGTCCATAATGCGAATGTTCGAGGTCGCCACCGCATCGTCTCGGAGAGCTCCGGGCTCCGCGTCGGTCACCGCGTCGTAGCGCTGCACCTCAACGTTGTCCACGCCAAAGGCGTCGCGGGTGGCCGCAATGTTCCGGTCAATGTACTCGGACTCAAGGCTTTTCTCGTCGGGCTTCACCTGGAACTGCTGCACAGCCCATGGATACCCGATCCCCACAACAATGCTCGAAATGAGAAGGAGGGCGGTGCCAATGACCGGGAGCCGCCATTTGCCCGTGAAGGCGGTGATTAAGAAAAGCACGGCGACGATCAGCGCAATTCCAGCGAGGATCTGCTTGCCCGGGATCACCGCATGCACGTCTTGGAACATGGCGCCGGTGAGCAGCCCATTCGGGTCATTCACCGTGCGGTACTGGTCGAGCCACAGACTTGCGGCCTGCAGCAGCAAGTACAGGGTCGCGAGAATGGCGGCCTGGATCCGCGTCGCCTTTGAGACCCGCACATCGCGCCCGGAGAAGGAGATGCCCCCGTACAGGTAGCTTGTTGCGACACCTGCAATCAACGCAATCAGTGTCACCGCCGACGCGAAGCCTACGATGCCCTGGAACACGGGAAGGTCGAAGAGATAGAAGGAGATGTCGATCCCGAACTGCGCATCGGTCTTGCCCGTTGGCTCGCTGTTCATCCAGAGAAGAATCTGCTGCCACTGGGCGGCCGTGCTGAATCCCCCAAAGACACCGACCAGCGTAGGCAGCGCCCACTTCACGAGGCGACGCAGCGGCTCAAAGAGCTCTTGGTAGCGATCCAGTTGTGCTGTCAGGCGCGCGTACACCGGTCGTTTTCGATAGGCGATATCAATCGCCAAAAACACGGGGACGGCGATGGCGAGGAAGCCAATGATAAACATCGCACCCGCCGCGATCCACTGCGTTGTGAGCACGGGGAAATAGTCGACCTGGCGATACCACAGCACTTCAGTGAACACTGAAGCAGCCGCAAGGAAGCCGATGATCAAGAGCACAACAATCACGATGGTGATGGCGAGCGGGGAGGGTCGGCGCTGACGAGTAGCCGGCGCACCTACTGTTTGGTCGGTCACGTCGTTTTACTTTCCTGTCCAAAGTGCACGCGAATGCGTCGGGAGGGTATCAGGACCACTGTATCGGGCGCCGCTGACAAATACTTGCCCGTCGCTCAACTGCTCGGCAAGTTGTGATCCAGCCTCACTTGACTTCACACCGCTCAATACCAGCGGGGGTGCCCCCTGAAGTGGCGGTCTCTATGGCCTTGATCGCCTCGTTCAGGGTGGACACGGGCGCGACAGTGAGCCCCGCGGGAATCTGATCTGGCAACTCAGCACAGTTCTCAAGCGGCATCAAGAAGAGGTCGCTCTCCGCGCGGGAGGCCGCCCACATCTTCTGCGCCAGGCCACCGATTGCCCCGACGTCCCCCTCCTCAGAAATCGTGCCCGTGCCGCTGACAGTGAGCCCGTCAAGAAGGGGTCCCGGGGTCAGAAGATCGTAGATCCCGATGGCGAATATCATGCCGGCGCTTGGGCCACCGATCTGCGAAAGGCTAATTTTGACCTCTGCCGGTAGCTCGTAGCTTGACGAAATAGCGGCGCCGAGCATCGGTGAGTCCCCACCGTCTGGCACTCGCGGCGTCAGGGTAAGCGACAGTTCCTCGTCACCGCGCAGCACGGTCACCGCGAGCGGGCGATCCGCCCCAGCATCAACAATGACCCGACGCAACTGCTCGAAACTTGCGATCTCTTGCCCGCCAACGGTCAGGATCACATCACCCTGTTCAAGGATCCCTTCGGCCGGTCCATCCTCCGAAATTCCCGCGACACTGAGCTGGATCGAAACCGGTTCCCCGAGCTCACGAAACGCGGCCGCGGCTGACTGCATTTGCGAAGTGTCCATCATTGCCGTGTTTGCTGTCTCACGCTCTTTCTCGGAGACCCCCTCCGGGAAAAACTCGGTGCGCGGCGCGATGCGCTGCGAGGGATCGAACAGGGCCGGGACAAGCGAGAGCCAGCTCAGAGGGTGCTCCGGCGTGCCCAGGATCGACACCGTCAGGAGGTTCAGCTCTCCGGTTGTCGGGTACGTCTGTAGATCGGAGATCTGGATCACGGGTATGGTTTCATCCTCGAGCGTTGCATCACCGAGTGTGTCAACGAATGGCCCCGGGCGCTCGATCGAATAGGGCGAGGGGATCACCGCCGCGAGCAGCGTCAAACACGCAAGCACCGCGGTGGCAGCAAGTACCCGCACTCGTTTGCGTTCGCGATCTTCGTGATACATGTCGTTCCTTTTCTGACCTGTGTTCGCAGTCGGCGCAATGAAAACACGACCGCCCGGGTCAATCTAGCAGGCGGATCAGAGCGCGGTGCCGTAGCGTTGTGAGAGAAGATTGAGGAGAGCGGCATGAGCGCAAACGATCACAACGACTCCAGCGGCGAGAACGGAAACAAGGACTTCGACGAGCTGCAGCGGATCCTGCGTGACATGCTCTCGGGCGAGGGCCCTGAAGCGGGCGCGTTTGATCCCGAGCAGTTCGCGAAAGCTGCCGGGATTCCAGGAGACCCCGCTGCCCTGCAGGGGCTGTTCAACACACTCCGCGGCGCAATGCAGCAGCCGAGCGACGGGATCGATTGGGCCCAGACCCGGCGTACCGCACTTGAAGTGGCGAGCGACGGCGGCACGCAGGCCGACTCCGCATCGGCACTTCGCGCATTTCCTGTAGCAACCCTCTGGCTCGACGAGGTCACGGAACTCGGGGCAACCCCGGATGCGCCCCGGGTGCTCGGCAGGATTGAATGGGTGCAGCAATCAGTCGACACTTGGATCAGCCTCGCCGAACCCGTTGCAGAATCTGTAACTGAAGCTCTCATGGGAGCCTTGCAGTCGCAAATGCCCGAAGAGCTCGGCGACGCTCTTGAGGGCGCGGTGCCCATGCTCAAGAGCGTCGGCGGTGCGCTGTTCGCGGTGCAGCTCGGCTCGATCATCGGCAAGCTTTCCGGCGAAGTCGTCTCTGCGGGTGACATCGGGATCCCGCTGCTTTCAGGACCGGGCCGGGAAGGCGGAGCTCTGCTGCCGACCGGCGTCGCCGCGTTTGCGGAGGGACTTGACCAAGACGCCGAGGCTGTCACACTGTATCTCGCCGTGCGCGAACTCGCCCACGCCCGCCTGTTCCGCCACTCGAAGTGGCTCCGGCTTCACCTACTTACGGCCATTACTGACTATGCCCGCGGTATTCGGATCGACACCGACCGCATCGAAGAGGTCGCTCGCGAGATCAATCCCGAGCACCCAGAGCAACTACAGGAACTACTCTCAAACGGCGCGCTGATCCCGCCAAAAACCGAGGCTCAGGAGGCCGCGCACGCGAGACTGGAAACCATGCTCGCTCTTGTTGAGGGGTGGGTCGACGTGGTTACCGCGGATGCCGCGAAGCGCCTCCCCGGAGCGGACGCTATCGCTGAGATGGTGCGGCGGAGACGAGCAACCGGTGGACCTGCGGAACACGCCTTCAGCGCCTTGGTCGGGCTTGAACTGCGGCCACGCAGACTCCGCGAGGCTGCGGCGCTGTGGCGTCTTGTGGGCGAGCGCGGTAACGAACAGATCCGGGATGGGCTGTGGGCTCACCCGGATCTTCTCCCCACGTCAGAAGAGCTCGACCACCCGGCCAGGCTACTGGAGCGTCTCGGCCTTGCGGGCGCGCTCCCTGACTCGTCAGCCGACGATTTTGAAACGGCGCTCGCGCAGTTGCTCGACGGCGAACTCCCCCGCACGAGAGCGACGATGGCGACGAAAAGACCCCTAGAAAGATTTCAATCCCCGCTCACAGGCACCAAATTTTGTCAATTTGAGCGATCTTACAAATCCTTCTGTGGACAACTCAGTCGAGGCCGGATAACTCGGCAAACTGGGTCTATGTCTTCATCGTTTACCCGTCTCCACCCGGATCTCCCCCTCTGCTGGGAAGACACTGATACGCTTCGGCTCGGTTTTGAACGCGCTGAAGTTCGTATTCCTCGCCCCACCGCGGGCGTACAGCGACTGCTCGGGTTGTTTCGCACGGGGATAGACAGCAAGCACCTCACGACAGAGGCCATCGGTGTCGGGGCGACACCGCAGGAAGCACGGAAACTCCTCAAACTGCTCGCTCCTGCACTGCTGAGCGTCTCTTCCGCGTCGGATATCGGCGCCTCTGCACCTCCCGCCTTCGATCAGCTCAGCGTTCGGCTGTGCGATGGAGGCCGCCCGATCGAGGGTCTTCGGGAAGCGCTTGTCGCGAGCAACATCTGCGCTCAGCAAGAAAAACCCACCCCCGATCTAGTGGTGTTTGTTGAGCGATTCTTGGAACCACTCGAACGCGCGCAGCGCTGGCTCATGGCTGCTCAGCCGCACCTCATTGTGAGGTTCACCGATCGCGCGATCCTGGTGGGTCCGCTTGTGCAAGCGGAGGGAAATCCCTGCCACACCTGCGATGCGCTCACCGAGACCTCTCGCGACAGCGCGCTCCCGGCCATCGCGGCCCAATTGCACGACGCAGTCCCCGCCAGCGAGACGAGCGCAGGAATTCACATGGCGGCGGCCTGGATCGCAGCCAGTGTGCGGGCCTGGGTCGCAGGAGACACCAGCGTACACACGACCCGGGCGCGTATCCCGGTTTCGCTGGGACGTGTCTCCGGGCCGGTAACCATGCACACCGTGGCGCCACATCCAGAATGTGCCTGCAATGCCCTCAGCTCACTATCCCCGCCTCCGCAATGAACCGCGAGGGGGATCGTGTCCCACGGGCGCCCCCTGCGACACCGGAGAGCCGCAGCGTGTCGCGGGCCCGGGTAAAGGCTACGTAGCACAGCCGTCGCTCCTCTGAAATGCTGTCTTCGTCGAGCGCATGAGCAATGGGCAGGAGCCCCTCACTGAGACCCACAACATGCACCATCGACCACTCAAGACCCTTGGCTGCGTGAATCGCACTGAGCGTCACCGCCTCAAGCGTTGGCTCGTGCTGCGCTCGCTGGCGGGCGAGAAGTTCCTCGCTAAACTCCTTGATCCCGGTGCCCGCAGGCATCTCGTCCACGAGGGACAGCAGTGCATTCATCGCCTCCCACTTTTCACGACCGGCAGAACCCTCCGGAGGCTTGGAACTCCAGCCCCCAGAACGGAGCACATCACTGACGATCTGAAACAGCGGCCTGCTATCGCTCACCTTTGCCTCGCCTCGAATCAGCATGACGGCCTGTCGCACATCTGCGCGATCAAAGAAGCGCTGCGCGCCGTGCACGCGCACGCTGATCCCGCGCTGCTGCAGGGCCTCTTCAAACCGGGCCGATTGCGCATTCGTGCGGTAGAGCACCGCGACCTGTGAGGCTGGGGTGCCCGAAGCGAGGGCCTGGGCGATCGAATCCGCGACGGCGATTGCTTCGTCTTGTTCGGAAGCGAACCATTCAAAGCTCGGAGCCGAGTCAGCGGCCGAAGATGCTGCCTCTGGCGATACCTCTCGCGAGGCACGGAGCGTCAACGCGCCCGGACGATCCCGCATCAGGCGGTTCGCGAGGCGCACGATCGGTTCCGTCGAGCGATAGTTTCGTTCGAGCCGAATCTCGCGCGCGTGGGGGTATTCCACACCGAAACGAAGCAGATATGAGCTTGAGGCCCCCGCGAAGGAATAAATGGTCTGGCTCGCATCACCCACCACACACAGGTTGTCTCGGTTTCCGAGCCAAACCTTCAGCAGCGCGTGCTGCAGGGGCGAGACGTCCTGGTATTCATCGACGGTGAAAAAGCGGAACCGCTCGCGCACTTCCGCCGCCGCGGCGGGCTCTGTTTCGAGCATGCCCGCGAGCAACACGAGCACGTCTTCAAAATCAATCTGGCGGCGGTCCTCAAGAAGAGTGACATAGCCTCGATGTACGTCGAGCACTTGCTCGATTGTGAATCCCTGCGGTAACGGACGCCCCTCGATGCGACGTTCGTAGTCGTCAATGCTGAGCATGGCGGTCTTTCGCCACTCGATCTCGGAAGCGAGGTCGCGCAGTGATTCTCCTGTCGGATGGAGCCCCAGACCTTCAACAACCTGAGAGATTGCGGCGACCTTACCGGGAAGCACCTGGGGCGCTGCTCCCCCAATGAGCTGAGGCCAGAAGTGACCCAGTTGCGCAAGTGCCGCCCCGTGAAAAGTCTGCGCCCGCACGCCATCGGCGCCGAGCTCACGCAAGCGCCCCTGAAGTTCACCGGCGGCTTTTCTCGTGAAGGTGACCGCCAGCACGCGCTCCGGATCGTAGACACCTGTGCGGACGCCGTATGCAATGCGGTGGGTAATGGCGCGGGTCTTCCCGGTGCCCGCTCCGGCGAGCACCGAGACGGGGCCCCGCAACGACTCCGCAATCTCCCGCTGTTCCGGGTCGAGCGCCTCGAGGATCTCGGAAACATCACTCGCCACCGCAGTCCCCCTCACGCACCCAGGCGTCGATCATCCACCGCGCAATCGACATCGGCATGGGCAGCCGCAGTCCGGGGGCGGGATCCCGCAGTTCCGCGCGGGTGAACCAGCGCAGCTCTGAGATTTCCTCTGCGTCGGCATGCACCTCGTCCGGGCCGAAGCCACTCGCGAGCTGCGCTCGGAACCCGACCATCAGTGAACGAGGGAACGGCCACGGCTGCGAGGCCACATACGTGACGTCTCCCAGCTGCACGCCGGCTTCCTCGTGCATCTCCCGGCGGACGGTCTGCTCCAGCGATTCTCCCGCCTCAACGAAACCCGCGAGCAGCGAAAAACGACCGGTTTCCCACAGCGCGTTCGAGCCGAGAAGAACGCGGCCCTCGTGTTCGATCAGCACGATCACCGCCGGGTCAGTGCGGGGAAAGAGTTCACCGCCGTGACTGTCACGGCGCGCCCAACCGCCGAGTTCAGGCTGCGTAGGCGAGCCGTCACGCGGTGAATATTCGGCTGCTTCGTGCCAGTGCAGCAGCGCGGAAGCCACCGCGATCACCTCGCACTCGATGTCGCTCAGCTCTCCCCCAACCTCAAAAGGGTGCCTCCAAATGGCCGAGCTCAAGGGCGCAGCGGCATCAGCGGCAGCGGCGACAGCAAAGACCGGGGAGGATCCCATCCGTCCAAGATAGACATGGTGAGCCGCGCCCCGCTCACCCGCCGGCGTAAACCTCCCGTCGGTCGCTTGCAGCGCGAGCACCAGCTTCCCCTCACTGTCGGTGGCAACAGGCACCTCGACCCCGCGCAACTGCAGCAATCGGGCCGAGGGGTCCGCCCAGGCATCCTGGAGAAGTTCAGCGGAGGCCCTAGTTTCAGCGTCTCGGTCAAGCAATCCCGACGCGAATGCCGGCTGTGCCTGGTTCATAGTTTTCCCTTCAGCTGTCTTGTGTCCACACTGGGAGCCAAACATTCAGACTGCCGGTCACTGCGCGTGGCGTAGCGACCGTTTCGGCGCAGGTGCCTACGCTGATGTACATGGCCAGCATCCCATTCACTCTAGCCGCGCTTGCGACCTCCGCGGTGCCGGGCCTTGTGGTCCTCGGGACCCGAGCTCACGGGGAGGACGAGGAATACGTTTCCGCGGTTGTCACTGACGGCAACGATGAATTTGTCGTGCGGATCCCGCGGACTCAGGCCGCCGAGATTCAACAGTCGGCAGAGCTCTTGAGCCTTGCAGCACTCAACGAGGGCGCGCGCAGCGTGCTTCCGTTTGCTGTGCCTGAGTCACTCGGTGTCACCCGGGCCGGAGACTCCCGCGCGGTAGTGACCACGTTTATCGACGGCGGACAATTCGACATTGAGAGCCTGGCCGAGGATTCCCTCCTGATCCAGCCGCTCGCGGAAACGCTTGCGGCGATTCACAATCTCCCCCACCAGGTCGCGCAACAGGGCGGCCTACCCATTCGTTCCGCGACGGATGCCAGGTTGCAGGCGACCCGGCTGATCGATCGCGCCGAGGCTACGAGGCTTTTGCCCCAGACGATCCAGGACCGCTGGAAGCACGTCGTTGAGACGAGCGAGCTGTGGGACTTTGCGCCCGCCGTCATTCACGGTTCCCTCGACGCCAGTCAGCTCCGCGTCTCAAATGACTCAGTCACCGGAGTTCTCGGCTGGTCCGAGCTTTCCGTCGGGGATCCGGCCGCTGACCTCGCGTGGCTACTTGGCGCCGGCTCGGACGTCTTCGAGGCTGTGCTTGTGCGCTACGCCGCTCTGCGAGACCAGAGCATGCTGACTCAGCTGCACACCAGAGCTGCGCTCTACCACGAGCTAGAGATCGCCCGCTGGTTGCTGCACGGGGTCGAATCGCACGACGACTCGATCACGAGTGATGCAGTTGGCATGCTCGACCGGCTCGTCGACAGCGTCGGCGTGTTTGGGACGGTGCTTGGCGCCGCCGAAACCGGGGAGCCGTTGAGCGAAGACGAAGTGGTATCGCTCCTCGAAGAGACCCCCGAGGTCACCGACCATCTCTCCGAGACTGCCGCGTTCGAGGCGCTCGACGAGGATCGAATGTTTGGCATTGACACGGACTTCATCGAGCCACTTCGGGAAACGGGCGAGGATGAATCTGAAGCGAGCGATACGCAACTCACCGAGCCCATCGACGATCAACTCACCGAGCCTATTGATGACGATGATCTCCCCGAGGCCATCGACGACGAGGACCTGCCCGAACCCCCACAGTTTGAGAACCCCTTCCAGAAGTAGCGCGGGGCGACAAGACGCAGCACTAGCTGAGTTTCTCGGCCGCCTCCAACCAGATACGTTCGAGCTCTTCCAGGCTCCGCGGATCCCCTCCACTGAGTTCTTCGCCCTCGGCGACGTAGAAGAGCGACACATCGATGCGCTCGGGGTCGATTCCCGCCCACTGCGCATACGCGTGCCGGTACAGATCGAGTTGGAAAAAGCGGGTCCGTTTCTCTTCCTCGTTGCATGGCGGCCTGCCCGCCTTCCAGTCCACGATCTCGGTGCGCGCCATGTCGCCGTCACCGCTTCGATACACCGCATCAAGCTTGCACACGAGAATTCTCCCGGCAAACGGAAGCGTCACTTCCTGCTCCACCGCGATGGGCCGAAGCATCGCCCAGCGCGACTTCTCGAACTGCTCGATCAGTGGCTGCAACTCAGCTGCGTCGCCGGATCCATGCTCGAACTCGGTGAACTCCGAGGGGTCCAGCTCAATCGCGTCGCTATGAAACCCCGTGAGCGGGAGGGCGGTGCCGCGCGCCGTAGTGGCCCGCCGCTCCACCCACTCATGGAATCGATTGCCAATGCGCGTGCGCCGGTAGGGTCGCTGCGGGACGGGACGGAGCCGGCGTCGCTCCGCCTCCTGCGGGTCTTCCACAAACTCGTGAAACGTTGACGCGGTGACCCGCTCTGGGAGCCGCCGACCGCTCGCGGACTGCTCCTCTCGCCCACGAATCATGGCGCGCCGCTCAGCAATCAACAACTGCACGACTTCTTCGATGGCGGTCGCCTCGGCTGGCACCTCCTGATCCGGCTGAACCTCGCCCAGCTGAGCCTGGCCTAGCTGAGCCTGGTCCAGCGCCGCGCGCACCTCTGTTGCCGCGCGAAAGACCGCTGGCGCCCGGGAACCGAGAGGATCAAGCGGCCACTGCAGCGTCATTTCTGAAGATTCGCTCGGGTCTTCTTCGTACTCGCTCTGCTCAGGCAATTCGGTGCGCACGGGATCATCGAGCGACGGCCCGAGCAGCCCCGCCTCGTGCAATTCAGTAAGGAAGCAAGACGGGCCTCGCTGGCGAGTCTGACCGCCCCAAAAAGATCCGCTGAGGAGCAGCCGCCGCGCTGATCGAGTCACTGCGACGTAGGCGAGTCGGCGTTCTTCCTCCGCGTGGTTTTCTGCGAGGGCGGCGCGATACTCGACGATGCGATCGCGGAGCTCCTTCTGCGTCTGCGCGATGCGCCAGTTCAGCTCCGGTCGCGCGTTCGCGTCCCCGCGAAGCTCATCCGGGAGCTGACCGGTTCGCAGCCAGCCCGCGCCACTGCGCGCGGATCCGGGGAACTCTCCGGCGACCAGGCGCGGCACAGCCACGAGATCCCATTCGAGCCCTTTTGCGCCGTGCGCGGTGATGAGCTGCACCGTGCCCGGCGCCGGCGCTACGACGTGCTCTGCTGCTTCGTCGGCTTCAGTGGCGCGTTCGATCCATTCGAGAAGCGACGCAAGCGTGCCGTGAGTGTCAATTGCGAGGTAGTGTTCCACCGTGTCAATAAACACGTCGAGATTGGCGTGCGCGTCGGCGCCTGCCTGCTCGCGACGTGCCTCGTTCGCATCAAGCTCGATATCGAGGCGGAGCGCCTGCACGGTTGCCTGGATCAAGTCCGCGATGTTTCCACCGACACCCTGACGAAGCTGTGCGAGCATCCGCCCGGCCTCTTGGAGCCTGCGGCGGCCAGTGTCACTGATGGAGCGGAGCGCCTGGTGATCGAGCTCCCGCATCGTCGCGATCTGATCAAGCGCGTCGATGAGCGTGAACGCGGTGTCCGGATCCGGAAGCACGCTGTCTGCCTCAAGATCCGCGTCACTCAGCGGCTTCAACGTCACATCGCGGCGCGCAAACCAGCGCGCCGCGTCGCGAAGTCCTGCGACGTCGGCGACCCCGAGTCGGAAGCGGGGGCCTGTGAGCAGCCGGAGCAGGTCGCCCCCGCGTCCGCATACCACAGGGTTCGCAGCACACTAACGACGTCGGTGACTTCTGGGGTGGTGAGCAGACCGCCGAGCCCGATGATCCGATTGGGCACCCCCTGATCGGTGAGCGCGGCCGAGAACGCGGCCATCGAGCTGCGCTTGCGAAAGATGATCGCCGCGCTTGGCAGCTCACCGTGCTCGGCCAGATGTTCCTCTCGTGCCCGTCGGAACCATTTCGCAACGCCCAGGCGTTCCTCGTGCACGGTTTCAGGAAACAGCCAGTCGACCACTCCGTCGTGCGCTCCGGCGCGGGGAAGCAAGGTCGGCACCTGAATGGCGGCGTCCGCGGCGAGGGGTGCAGCGATGGTGTTCGCGATGTCGAGAATGCGGGCCGGGTTTCGCCAACTGGTCGAGAGGGAGAGCAGCGCGCCCGCTCGTGACGTGGTGACCCCGCGTCCGCCCCGCGCACCAAAATCGAGATGGAAAGATTTCAACCCCTCTGCTGACGCACCGCGCCAACCGTAGATCGACTGGTGCGGATCCCCCACGCCCATCACTGAGCACCCCGCAAATATGGTTGAGAGGAATCGAGTTTGGCCGACCGAGGTATCTTGTACCTCGTCCAGCAGCACCACGCGGTGACGCGCGCGCAGCACCGCAACGGCCTCGGGAGAGCGCTCAATGGCCCTCGTCGCGAGGGCAAGCTGATCCGAGAATTCCAGCACACCGCGTCGCTGCTTCTCCTCAGCGAAGGCTCGGGCGAGCCTCGTAATCACGGGGGTCTCTGCGAAGTTCGCGATGGCATCGCGAATGTCAGCGTAGATTTTCCCGCTTCGCGGACCCGTCAGTTCTTTGTCGTTGTAAGGGAGATCACCGACCCGGCTGAACTCCGAAATGACCTGGTCGACGCGGTCAAGGGAGCTGAGGTTATCAGCCACCGCATGATCCATCTGAATAGTGTGCCGGATCAGTTCCGGCAGCCGCAGCCCGCTCGCGGCCAACGCTGGGTCATCGCTCGCGAGCACCGTTTCTCTCGCGATGCGCCACGCAGTCGCTTCGTCGATAATCACTGCCCCGGGAGCGACCCCGGCCGCAAGCCCAAACTCTTGTAACACCCCCGCCGCGAAGGCGTTGTAGGTGCTGACCTCGGGGATGTCGAGCCCGTCTCCGAGGAGCTCAATAAGGCGCTCGGCTTGAGCGGCTTCGGCGCCGCTCAAGAGACCACGTTCGCGGTGGTCCCGGAGCCGTTCGGCGAAACTCGCCAGCCGCATGGAGATGCGTTCTCGGAGCTCCCCGGCGGCCTTTCGCGTGAACGTCAGCCCGAGCACGTGCTCTGGTGCTGCCAGCCCGTTGGCGACGAGCCAGACCACACGGTTTGCCATCGTCTCAGTCTTGCCGCTTCCGGCGCCGGCGACAACAAGCGCGCTGCCGCCGAGCGGATGCTCGATCATGTCACGCTGTTCGGGCGTCGGGTTCAGGGGCTTCGCCGGGGGCAATGTCAGTATCTCGGCGATGCGCATGGCCGAGAACACAGGCGATCCTTTGGACGACGCCGCCGCAGTCTCCACATCCGGTGTCATGTCGCTCCTCACGCGTGGCTCACCGCCTGAATGATGTGCAGCCGGCAGCTGCCGGGCTTGTGCGGGTCAGAGCAGTGGTGCTCTACCCTGGCCGTAAACTCGTTTGCCGCCATCACTCGCGCGACGGTCGTGACGCGCTCAATCAGCGCTGCTTTTGCGTCCTCTGACATGGGCTCTTGGCCGCGTTCGACGTATCCGCCGCGTTTCGTCGCATCCGGGTGCACGTAAAGCAGTTTTGCGCCACCGCTGCGGGCACCCTCCAGCCCGGCTGCGCTTTCGAAGGCACCGAGCATGACGCCGAGCTGGTAGGCCTGGAGCTGCGCGTGCGTCGCGGTCGCCGCCGCCGATGGCGGTGTCCGACCGGTTTTCAGGTCAACGACGGTGATTTCTGCCCCGCCGTGCGCGGAATCATCACCGGATCGCCGCATTTCTAAGCGGTCGGCAAAGCCACGCAGCACCGCGTGTTCGAGCGGGATCTCGAACGCCGCCTCCTGCGCAAGCAGCTCGCGGTCTGATCCCGCAAAGTCACGCAGGTATTCGGCGAGGCTCTCCGTCATCTGCTCCGCGACCCGTTTTGTGCGCTGCGACTCCCAATCGGCGTCAAAGGGCAGCTTGTGCCACTGCGCGAGCACGGTCTCAAACAGGGCCGCGGCATCGGTGTCTTGCGCCGTCTCGAGCGCGTGGTGAATCAGCGTCCCGAGGCTCGCCTGCACGCTCCCGCCGCCGCCTCCGAGGCTCGAAACGACCCAGTCGAGCGGGCACTCCTCTGCGCGCTCAAGCTGCGAAGGGCTCACCGACACGCGTGCCGCAGGATCGGCCACAAGATCCACGATCGGCGCCGTTGTGCTCGGCTCGAGCACCCCGTACCACTCATCGGGGTGAGCGCCCGGGACGCCCTCCGCGGCAAGCGCCACAAGCGAGCGGAGCGCCGAGGCATCACCCGGGTCAATGTTCAGGCGTCGGCGCATCTCGGATGTTGCCCCGCGCAGCGTCAACCTTGCGCTCGGCAACCCGGTCACAAGATGCGCGCGCCCGAAGCCGAAAAATGCGCTCGGATGCTGGTCCTCATCGGCAATGGCGACTACGAGCAGCGCATCGCGCGCTCGCGCACAACTGTGCACGAAGAGTCGGAGTTCGTCGTGAACGGTGTCTCGCCGAGATGGCGCGGTCGCTTCTTCACCCCGCAGCCAACGCTCAAGGGACGTCGCGCCAAGAAGCGAGCCACGAGCGCGCAAATTGGGCCAGGATCCATCCTGCGCCCCCACGACGGCGACAACCTCAAATTCGCGACCGATCACCCCCTGCGGGGTGGTCACCGTGACCGCTTCGCGCTGGCTCTGCTGAGCGAGCGAGTCTTCTGGAACCGCGCTCAGGCTGAGTTCTTCGAGCAGCTCCGCGATCGGCTGCTCGCTGTCTTGTTCCTCGTGCCGCTGCAGCGCGAAAAACAGCCCCATCACGGCGTCGAGCGAGCGGTGCGCCTCGTCTGCGCGGGCACCCCTCCCCTCAAGCGCCTCGCGTTGCCAGCGACCAGCGAGGCCCGTGCCGTCCCAAATCGCCCACAGCACCTCGCGCGCCGTACCACCCGACGATGCGATGCTGTCAGCGGCCGCCGCGATCTTTCCGAGCCGCCGCAGGGCGCGGCCGCCAGCACTATCGACGATGGCTTCCACGCCGGGAACAGCGAAGCCATCCGCCACCACAGCATCGATCGACCGCGGCTCACGCCCCTCCTGTCGCGCGGTGCGCCGCTCGTGCATCAGCAGGGCACCACGGAGACGCCGTATCGCCACGGGATCCAGCCCCCCGATCACCCCTCCGACCAGTTGCAGCACTTCGTCAGCTCCGAGCGCGCGAATCCGAAGCGTGTGCTGGAGCATGCGAATGAGTTCACGCACGATCTGGTGCTCACGCAGCACGACCCCGCCCGCGGCGATTCCAGTGGGCACCTGGTGCACCGCCAAAAGCCGCGCGACCCGGCTCGCCTCCCCGCGCGTTCGGCAGATCACCGCCATGTCTGTCCAGTCAACCGGTTGTACACCGCCGAGCCCGAGTCGCCGGGCACGAAGACGGTGCGCGATGATTCCGAGTTGCTCGGCGGGAGACGACGCCGTCGCGAACTGCACGGCGCTGCCAGCGGACGCCTCCGCAGCACCACCGCCGGCAACCGCGGGAGCTGCACGATGCTCTGCGGCCCCGGCAGCACCAATGCGCACGGTCAACCCCCGCACAAACTCTCGAACTTCTGAGCCGTGCCGATACACCGTCGACAATACCGCCCGCTGCTCGGGATGCTGCGCGGATCCCGGCGCGAGCCCGCCACGCCGCGCAAGTTCTTCGTGCAGGCCCGCCAGCACCCGGCTCCGCTCCCCCGTGAAGCTGCCGGTCGCGAGATCGGGATCGCCAAACACCCACACGCTACTCCCGGCGCGCGCGCACCCCGCCAGAAGCCCCAACTCGCCCTCACCGAGCTCCTGCGCGTCGTCGACCAAGATCAGCCGTGGGATCCGGAGCCCACCCCGCGAGTACTCCCCTCGCGTGCCACGACAGCAGCGGCCTCACGCAGCAGTGCGCTGGAACTGAGTTCCTTGGGTCGCTCCGCCGCGCACACGGCGGCGACCCGCTCGATGATCCCGAGGCTCCACTGCCAGCGATCAACCGTTTCGGCCGCGGGTAACCGCGTGTGTGATTCCCGCCGGGAGGCCTGCAGCAACCCGGTGAGTTCGCCGTTCAACTGCCCGGGGGTGACCCCAAAGTCGTCGGTCACCCGCCACAGTTCACGAAGCTCTGCGCGAAAGGTCGGGCTGTGGAGCACTTCGGGCACCAACCCCGCCGTCTCTGCAGCGCCCGGCTCCAAAAGCGCGGCGACCACCTGCGCGATCACCTCGTCTTGCACCGTGCCGGTAAGCAGCCTGGGGCCCGCTTCACCCTCAATCGCGGCGATCCGAGAGAGAATCGCAAAGCTGAGCGACGCTGCGGTGCGCACCGGGGTCCCGCCAAAAGCCCGCCCGAGCGCATGCTCCAGTCGGGGTCGCAGCCCCGCAGCAACGAGACGGTTTGAGGCGAGAACCAGCACGTCTTGTTCGTCCCAACCGGGCAATTGCAACGACCGACGGAATGCCTCAATCAGCACCCGCGTCTTTCCGCTACCGGGAGCGCCCAAAATGCGGGCGTGGCGCTCGGGATCGAGCTCCAACACCCGCATTTGGGAGGGATCAAAGAGGGTCATGCAAGTAGCCTACTGAGGCCGTCGGACATTTAGACGCGAGATGCGCTCCGGCGTCGTGTGATCGCGAAGACACCCGCCGCGCCAAGCAGCAGCACGAGACCAGCGATCCAGGGGCCTGCCTCGGCGCCCGTGACCGCGAGGGCAACATCTGAGGGATCCGCCTGCTGACTGGTTTCCTTCGACTGCGCCCCGCTGCCGTTATCCGGGCTCGCGGTCGCGGGGAGCACAACCGCGGCCTCCGCGTCTGCCGTCACCGTGATGGCGCCCCCACCGACACCGGTGACGGTCGCGGTATTGACGATCTTGCCGTCGGCGAGATCCTGTGCAGTGACCTCGGAGCTCGCGTGTGCGGTCACCGAAGCACCCGGCTCGATACGTCCTTCTTCGCCCGCTGCCCAATCAACAGAAAGGTCCGACACACCTGCGAGGTGATCAACAAGGTCGACTTCCGCGAGCGCCGTTGTGCCGGTGTTGGTAATCGTGAACGACCACTCCACGCGCGCACCCACGGCGGCCTCACCCACGAGCTTGCCGGTCTTTTCGAGTGAAATTGCCACGGTGTCAAGCCTGAGAACACTCGTGGCGCCGTCCGTAGATACGACGGTCTTGTGTCAAAACCAACCGCAACTGTAACCCGAGGAGCATCTCGGGAGCCCACACGCATAGACTACCGCAGTAGAATTAAGCGCAAACATCGCAAAGTTCAGTAGACAAACCGGCTTTCTCCGCGTCACCCCGCGCGGACGCCCGAGTATCCCGCTGTGGCGCTGCGCTCAGGGCGAACGGGACGCACTTTCGGGCATGTGCAGCCACCAAGCGTCATAGACTCGAGACAGCATTGGTTGTGGCATCCCGCCACCATCTCGAGGAGGCCCCGTGGAAATTCGTATCGGCATGAAGCACTCACCCCGCGAACTTGCGTTCGAGACGGATGCCAGCACTGAGGAACTGCGGACGCTGATCCAGGAAGCTGCGGAAAAGGAGCGGGGGCTCGTTGCGCTGTCCGACACCAAGGGCAAGCAGTACCTCGTTGACGCGGGATCCATCACCTACGTTGAATTCGGCGGGGATGCCGGCCGCAAGGTCGGTTTTATCAGCTAAAAGGTTTTACCGAGAGCTCGTCGTCTTCGCGACACTCTCCCATCACAGCGCCGCGGCCACTGCGTGAAGCAGTGCGTCCGCGGTGTTTTGTTTGGTGCCCGAAACATTCGCGACCACCTCGCCGGAACGGTCGAGGATGTGGAGCGTGTTTTCTGCGGATTCGAAGC
Source organism: Leucobacter insecticola (assembly GCF_011382965.1). Classification (NCBI taxonomy): domain Bacteria; kingdom Bacillati; phylum Actinomycetota; class Actinomycetes; order Micrococcales; family Microbacteriaceae; genus Leucobacter; species Leucobacter insecticola. Next base: position 2,373,430 of record NZ_CP049934.1, read on the forward strand.
CCTCGTTCCAGCCCACGGCGTTCACCGCGAGGAGGTCGACTCCCTTGCGCCTCAGCTTTCGACGCCCGCGCTCAAGCAGTTCGTCGGTGCTCGCTGCGGTCTCGGCGGCAAAACCGACGAGCAGCTGCCCGGGCCGACGCATATGCACGAGCTCGGCGAGGATGTCCGGGTTTTCAACGAGCGTCAGCGTCGGCGGCTCCCCCGCAGAATCCTCCTTACGGATCTTCTCCTCCGCAACATCCGCAACACGGTAGTCAGACACGGCAGCGGCCATGATCACGACGTCAGCGCCTGAAGAAGCGGCGAGCGCTGCGGACTGAAGTTCGGCGGCGCTCCCAACGGGCACAACCCGCACGGCAGGATTCTCGGCGACCTCGGCGAGCACGGCCTCGTCAACATTCGCCGCAAGCAGCACCACTTTTGCTCCGAGCGCTGCGGCGGCGGCGGCAACCGCCACCCCTTGCTTTCCGCTTGAACGATTGCCGATGTAACGCACCGGATCAATCGGCTCGCGGGTGCCGCCCGCGCTCACCAGGAAGCGCTTCCCCTCGAGCGCCGCGGTGTCCGCACCGCCAGCCAATCCGATAGCTTCGCTGTGCGGCACGCCGTCAAAAGCTGCCGTAAGGTCCATGGGCGCGGGCGGCTCTTGGGCCACCTCAGGTTCGACCCTCGCGGGCCGCGCGAGCAGCGCACGCACCTCGGCAAAGATCTCCTCGGGCTCGCTCATCCTCCCCGGCCCGGTGTCGTCTCCGGTGAGCCGGCCGCTCTCGGGCCCGATGAAATGGACTCCGCGCGCGCGAAGGATCGCAACGTTGTCTTGGGTCGCGGGATGCTGCCACATCTCCGTGTGCATCGCCGGCGCGACAACCACCGGCGCCCGTGTCGCGAGGAGCGTGGTGCCGAGCAGATCATCTGCGAGCCCCGCGGTCATTCGCGCCAGGGTGTTCGCTGTCGCGGGTGCCACGACCACCACGTCCGCGCGCTGCCCCAGCGCCACGTGACGAACCTCGGGAACGTCCTCGTGCACCGACGTGGTCACCGGGTTGCGGCTGATCGCTTCCCACGTTGGAGCACCCACAAAGCGCAGTGCGTCAGCGGTCGGTATGACGTGCACCTCGTGCCCCGCTTCGACGAACAGGCGCGCGAGCGCGACGGCCTTGTATGCGGCGATGCCGCCGGTCACTCCGAGTACGATGTTCACACCTCTATCCTCGCACCTTTAGCCGGAAGAACAGATATGTGCACCGTCGTTGTGGAGCTTCGCCCTGGCGCGTCAACCCGCCTCCTCGCCGTCCGTGATGAGGATCCGGCGCGTCCCTGGGATGGGCCCGGCGCGTGGTGGCCGGAGGCGTATCCAGGTGTCATCGGTGTCCGGGATCGGCGCGCGAACGGTGCCTGGCTTGCGACGGCGCAGGATCCCGCGCGGCTCGCCGTGATCCTGAACCGTGCCCCCGCAGAGGATTCGGGCGACGCGGATCCGCGCCCGCCCCTGGAGTCGCGCGGCGCAATCGTGCTCGACGCGGTGCGCGGCGCGCGGGTGCCGGATCAGCCCCGCACCGGACCCTTCAATCTCGTCGAAGCCACGGCGGATTCCGTTGTCGTGACGAGTTGGGACGGTGTCGCTGTGCACCGCACGACGCTCGGCCCGGGGTACACATGCTGGCGCACCACCGGGTCGACGATCCCGATACCGCCCGGATTCGGCGTTGGTTGCCGGAGTTTACCGCGGCGTCGGCGGACCTTGGCGCTGCCGACGCCTGCTGCGAGAGCTGGCTGGCGGTGCTCGCGCGCAGCGCCGAACTCGGCCCGGACGACGACCGCGCGATCATCCGCGACAACACCACCCACGGCTACCCGACCCGCTCCCTCCTCGTGTGCCTCGCCGAAATCGGCACCGGGGTCGGGCTTGCGTCTGCGACCCTCGCGGAGCCCGGCGTCTGGGGCGCGCCTCGATTCGTCACGGCCCCGGATAGCTAGGAGGACCGGCCATGGATTCTCGAGTGTCTTGGGACGCATTACGGGTGTTTGTTGCGGTGCTGCGCGCGGGATCTTTTTCTGCCGCGGCCGATGAGTTGGGGACCGCGCAATCCTCGCTGTCTGAACAGCTCGCCAGGCTCGAAAAGAAACTCGGCTACGCGCTGCTGATCCGCGGTGCGCACGGCGTGAAGCCGACGGCGCGCGGAGCGGAACTCGCGGAGCGGGTGGGTGACGCGGTTGATGGGCTCGCCGTGGCTGTGGCGAACACGCTGCCGCAGGGCTCCGGATCCGACGCCCCCGGCACCCGTTTTCTTGGCGGGCCGGCCGAGTTTTTGTCCGAGGTGGTGCTGCCGCGCATCACCGCGCACCTGCCACCGGGCACCACCCTCGCCACCCGCTTCGGGCTGCCGGAGGAACTCATCACCGCGCTGCGGGCGGGCGAACTCGACGCGGTGGTCAGCTCGGTCGCGGTGCGCGAGCAGGGCCTGAAAACCGCGCCGATCGCCGACGAAGTGTTTCAGCTCGTCGGGCACCCGCGCTGGGCGGAGCAAGCGGCCACTCAGCTCGACGAGATCCCCCTGCTCGCCTACGCCCCCGATTTACCGATCGTGCGCCGCTACTGGCGGAGTGTGTTTGAGCGCCGCCCCGACCGTCTGCGGCTCGCGTGCGAGGTGCCGGATCTGCGCTCACTGCGGACGCTTGCCCTGTCGGGGGCGGGCATGACGGTGCTGCCTGAATACCTCATTCGGGACGATCTTGAGCAGGGCACGCTGACTCTGTTGCACGAGACCGCGATTCCGCCGCTGAACACCCTGTACGTCGTGACCCGCGAGCCGCTACCGCTTGACCGCCCGGGTGCCAACGCCGCCATCGCACAGCTGCGTGACGCCATCATGACCGTCGCGAAGCGCGCGGAATAGGTGAACTTGGTCGCCAGGGAGACGTCGATGCCGCGAGTATCGGGGGCACGATAGCGGGGTTCGGGATCCCGATACCCGGTGCGGCCGGCGGCTGGTTTAGCGTGGGAGCAACGCCCGCGAAGGGCCTTCACCGACCAGCGAAAGAAGAAGAATGTCCACCACCGCACGCGCCCTGCTTGTTCTCACCAGCCACGACGATCTCGGCGGCGTCCGCAAGACCGGCTACTACGTCGGTGAGGCCGCGCACCCGTGGCAGGTGTTCACCGAGGCCGGCTTTGAGGTTGATCTGGCCTCGGTGGCGGGTGGTGTGCCTCCGGAGGACGGCCGCGACGAGAGCGATCCTGCGCAGCGTGCCTTCGTGCACGACACCCGTGTTGCCGCGCAGCTCGCCAACACCCCGGCGCTTGCGGATGTGCGCGCCGAAGACTACGACATCGTCTTCTTTGTAGGCGGACACGGCACCATGTGGGATTTCCCCCACTCTGCCGAGATCAATCGCATCGGACGCACCATTTACGAGCGGGGCGGGATCGTCTCCGCCGTCTGCCACGGCCCGGCCGCGCTCGTCGGCATGACGCTCTCCGATGGCACGCCACTCGTGGCGGGCAAACGCGTGTCGTGCTTCACGAACGCCGAGGAGGCCGCGGTCGAACTGACCGAGATCGTGCCGTTCCTGCTCGCCAGTACGCTCGCGGAGCAGGGTGCGGAGGTGATCGAGGGGCCAACTTCACCGAGACCGTCGCGCGCGATGGTCGTCTCGTCACCGGCCAAAACCCCCAGTCCGCCGCGGGCGTGGCCCGCGAGGTGGTGGCCGCATGGAATGAGCTGCGGTAGCGCGGGATTAGTCCCCGCTCACGCGATGTCGCCTGCGCGGGGCTACGCCCGCATCGCTGCAGAGTCGGCGTGACTTTGGACTACTGAAACACCGTCATCAGCACGAGCACGTCCGAATCAGCGATCAGATACGCCTCCGTCGAAAATCCCGGCTGGGCAAAGCGATCATCGAGGCGCTCTGATCCCAGTACGGCACCGGAGGGGACGACATCGCGCAAGCCCGGGGAGAGTCCATCAAGAGATGATGCTGACACCTCGACGGCGTCGGCCTGGAGCGCGTCGTACTCGGCAGGACTCAGCGCGATGACCGCGTCGATCCAATAGCTCCTGGGCCCGGGGGTGCGCGCGTCGCCCAGGGTGCCCGACATCCAGTGAATCGAGACCGCCTCCGGCAACTGCGGAAACCGCTCCAGCACCGGCGTGAGGTCTTCGCGGAGCTCGCCAGCACCGGTCTTTTCTGGCTGATTCTGGCCTGGCTCAGTGCGCGGTGGCTCAACAAGCTGCGGTGCCTGTCCGCATGACGTCAACGTTCCCACCAACACGATGACACCGGCGATCCGGGCCACGGCACGCCCGCGCAGCCGAGACCGCCTACCCAGGCCAGCAACACTATTCATCGACCGCTCGTTCACGCGCCCATTTCGCCTTCCCCTCACCCTGCCCACCCACCCACCACGACCTTTCACCCACGCACCATGTCGGACCGCAATACGAGCCCCGGACCCCGCAGCCATACAACACCCCGGACCAGCCACCGCCAACGGTCAGCTTGAGGAGCGGTCGGCCGCACGACGCAGCCGCAGCGCGCCCACAAAACCGAGGGCAAGAAACACCGCAGCGGTGAGCATCGACCAGCGGGTTGCATCTGCGAAACCGGCTTCGAGCGCGCGCACGGCGGCGGCGGTCTGGTCGCCGAACATACTCGCCTCCCCCTGCGCACGCAGTTGCGGGATCAGGGTTCCGGCCGACTGTCTCGTAGAGTCCGCAAGCTTCTCCGCGGCAGCACCGGTGATTCCCGCCGATGACAACGCCGGGGGCAGGGTTATCGCGAGAGAGACGGCGAGCGCGGCCCCGGCAAACGCCGTGCCGAGGGCCGAGCCGATCTGTCGCACCGTGCTCTGCGTCGCCGACGCCTGGCCTGACGCGGCAACGGGAACGTCCCGAAGCACCGTGCCGGTGAGCTGTGCGGATGCAAGGCCGAGGCCGAGACCATACACGACGAGTGGGATCGCGACGAGCCACCCCGGTGTTGTGGCGCTGACGAGCAGTGCAAGTACCAGCACGCCGAGCACCTCAAGGCCGAGGCCGAGCAGCACCGTTCCCGGCGCACCAAACTTGGCGGCGAGATGCCGCGCCGAGGCACCCGAAAAGAACGCGCCGAGCGCCATTGCGGCGAGCACGACGCCCGCGCCCATCACATCCAGCCCGAGTGCATTGATCAGGTACAGCGGCAGTACAAAGATGATTGCGAACTCACCGACAGCAACCATCGCGGCGGTGAGGTTGCCCCAGGAGAATGTTGAGAAGGTAAACAGCTCGAGATCGAGCAGCGCGGATCGCTGCACTCGATCGCGATGCCGTTCCCAGAATACGAACAGCGTCAGCGCAAGTGCGGCGAGGGCGAGGGCGACCGGCACCGCCGAGATCGGTGCCGTGCTGGGCCATTCCCAGCCGAAGATCTTCAGTTCGGCTTTGGGAGCCCACCATCCCAGATCGGGTCCTTCAATGACAGCGAACACCAGCGCGCCGAATCCTATGGCGCTGAGCAGCGCGCCGTCCACGTCGGCGCCGGGCCGGTCCTTGGCGCCGCGAGTCTCGGGCACCGCCACCATCGCGGCGACAATCAACAGCAACCCGAGCGGCACGTTGACAAGAAAGATCCAGTGCCACGACACCCACTGTGTCAGTGCGCCGCCCGCGAGCGGACCGATGGCCGCCGCACCCGAGATGACGGCACCCCAGACGCCAAACGCGGCCGCGCGATATTTGCCACGAAAGATGGCGTTGACGGTGGAGAGCGTCGACGGCATGATGAGGGCCGCACCGATCGCTTGCACCGCGCGCGCCCCGATGAGTAGTCCGGCGCCCGTCGACACGGCTGCCAGCAGGCTGCCCGCGACGAATACGAGCACTCCGAGCACGAACAGGCGTTTGCGCCCCCCAGCTGTCGGCGAGTTTGCCGGTCGACAGCAGCAGCGCCGCGAGCAGCACCGCGTAAAGACTGTTGACCCACTGCGCGTCGGTCAGATCGAGCCCCAGATCGGTAATGATGGCGGGAAGTGCGACGCCGACGATGGTGCCGTCGAGCACAATCAGACCGAGACCTATCGCGAGCACCGCGAGGGCGAACCATTCGCGCCGCGTCGGCGGGGTATCGCCGGGCGCCCCGGTGTGCTGAGATCCCTGCGGGTGCTGAGAATTGGGTGTGTTCTTCGCTGCAGCCATGGCTATCCTGCGCTCCCTGGGGTATTCATGGTTTCACTTTGCCCGACTGCATGGCGCAGCGCAATCGCACGAAGCAACTTGTCTGCCGACGCTCAGCCGAGCCCGCTCAGGCGGCTACGTCGCCCGCGCCAGCCACACCGCGACCTCAAGGTGGGTGGTGTGCGGGAACATGTCAAACACTCGGGCCTCACGCACCTGAAACGAGGGCATCGCGGCGAGGTCGCGGGCCAGGCTCTCGGGGTTGCAGCTCGAATAGATGACGTCGTGCACACCGTCGCTGCGCTCCAGCCACGCCGCGAGTTCAACGCCGATGCCCCGCCTGGGCGGATTCACAATCGCGAGATCCGGGATCGCCTCGGGCGCCGCGCCGAGCGCAAACTCCGTCGCATCTGCCACCTCGAACCGGGCCGCAATCCCTGCCTCGCGTGCGCTTCGCCTTGCAGAGAGCACCGCCGCCTCGCTCAGTTCAACGCCAAGCACCTCGCGCTCAGATCCTGTGCCCATCGCAGCGCAGTGCAGCGCAAATCCGCCCACCCCGCAGTAGAGGTCCCAGAGAGAACCGGGATCCACTCCACGCACCCACTCGGCGGCCTGCGCATACAACGCTCGGGCCACGGGCGTGTTCGTCTGGAAGAAACTCTGTGGCTGCAGGTGCAGTGCAATCTCCCCCAGCTGCATTGACAGGGAGGATCCGTGAAGCATCTCTTCCCGCTCCCCCTCGAGCACCGCCTTGTGTTCGGGCAGGAGGTTCACCGAGATCACCGCTGCGCGGGGCACGGCGGCCCGCAGCTCCCCCAGCCCGCGGCGCAAGCGCGCAAGCGCCTGCTCGGTGCGCACCACGAAACGCAGCATCAGTTCCCCGCTGGGCGCTTCGGTGATGTGCACAAACTTCAGTTCGCCGCGCCGCGCAGGTACGTCATAGGGTTCAAGTCCGGTCGCCTCAAGAAACTCGGCGAGCTTCGGGATCACACGCCGAATTCCGGGCGACTGAATCAGGCAGTCGCGCAGATCCACACCCTGCCCGTCGGGGCCCAGGATCCCGAGCGTCACGCCACCCGCGACGCCACCGACGACGAGCTTGGCCTTATTGCGGAAGTCGCGATCCGCGCTCTGCACCGGCGGGAGCCAGGCGGCATCAGCGACCGAGGGCAACAGTTCGCTGCAGCGGAGCTGCTTGTCGCGGAGCTGCGCGTCGTAGGGCGTTTCGATTAGGGCGCAGGACCGGCAGCGGCCGGCCTCGAAATACTCGCAGTTCACGGTCATGAGCGTGGTTCGGGGTCTAGGCAGTCAGCCCGAGCCCGTCCATGCGGCGAATGTGATCCGCAATTAGCTCGGTGAATACCGGCTCTACTTCGCTCGCCACGAAGGGACGATTCTCGCTCAGGGACAGCGCCGCACGCGAGACCAGCAGCGTATCGCCCACGAGTCGCCGACCCCAGAGCGCAAGCCAGCTGGCGAGGCCATCATCGGCGGCAAGCGCAGCCTCAAGGAGCTCTTTCAGCTCTCCCCGGCCCGTGTCGTCGTTCAGGATCCCGATCGCCTCGCTACGGTAATTGTCGCGTAGCCCACCCGCGAGACTCGCGAAGAAATCGTCAAACAGGCCGCCAACGAGGTAGAGCGTCAGTACGTGCTGATGCCAGTCGCCGGTCTCGATTCGCTCGACATACTCGTCGATCACCCCGGCAAAAGGGGCCATCACGACGTGGGGCTCCTGGCCGCGCCCGCGAATCTCGGCGGTCAACCGCTGATGCTTCGAGAGTGTCTGACCTGCCACCCTGGCGAGCACGTCTTTCGCCTGCAGCGTCGCGGCGCCGGACACCGCGCGCGTTGCCGCTTCGTAGAGTTCGAGCTGCAGGTAGGCGGTCAGGCCGAGAAACGGCAGGATCGCCGGCGCAAACTCTGCAAGTTCAACCCGTTCGGTATCTCCTGAGTCGCCCTGCAAGCGTACTCTGCGCACGGGCGCCTTCTTGCCGCGCAACCCTTTGATCCACTCGAACACTCTGACAGCTTAGCGCCGGAACCTGCTGCGATCAGAATAGACTGACCCACGTAGGTATTCACCGCTGGCGCCAGAGGAGCGTCGGCCGCTGCGCTTTGAGAAATGTGTGCGCAGCAACTAACGCACTGAACAGGACGCAACGTGACGACTTTCCTTGAACTCGGCGTTGACCAAGACATGGTCGACGCGCTCCAAGAGCGCGGCATTTCCGAGGCTTTCCCGATCCAGGAGCAGACAATTCCGCTCGCGATTTCGGGTCAGGACATTATTGGCCAGGCGAAGACCGGCACCGGCAAGACCTTCGGTTTCGGTCTGCCGCTCTTGCAGCGCATTGGCGAAAACCCCGAACCGGGTGTGCAAGCCCTGATCGTCGTTCCCACCCGCGAGCTGTGCGTGCAGGTGTACGAGGATCTTGAACTCGCCACGAAGAACCGCAAGGCAACCGTGGTACCGATCTACGGCGGCAAGGCCTATGAGGGCCAGATTGAGCAGCTGAAGGCCGGCGCGCAGATCGTGGTGGGTACCCCCGGGCGTCTGCTCGACCTCGCGAACCAGCGTCTATTGAACCTCAAGGGCATCCGCGAGATGGTGCTCGACGAGGCAGACAAGATGCTCGACCTCGGATTCCTCGCCGATATCGAGAAGCTCTTCTCAATGACCTCCCCGACCCGGCACACAATGCTGTTCTCGGCGACCATGCCCGGCACGATCGTGACGCTCGCGCGCCGCTTCATGTCGAACCCGATTCACATACGCGCCACGGATCCCGATGAGGGTGTCGCGCAGGCCAACATCGAGCACATCATCTACCGCGCCCATTCTCTTGATAAAGACGAGATCATTGGCCGGATCCTGCAGGCCGAGGGACGCGGCAAGACCGTGATCTTTATGCGCACCAAGCGCGCCGCTGCGAAGCTCCAGGAGGAGCTCTCGGACCGCGGTTTCCCCGCGGCAGCGGTGCACGGGGATCTGAACCAGGATCAGCGCGAGCGCGCCATGGCCGCGTTCAAGGCGGGCAAGAAAGACATTCTGGTGGCGACCGAGGTTGCCGCGCGCGGTATTGACGTTGACGACGTCACCCACGTCATCAACCACACGGTGCCGGACGACGACAAGACCTACCTGCACCGGGTCGGCCGCACCGGCCGTGCCGGGCGCACCGGCATCGCCGTGACGTTTGTCGACTGGGATGACATGCACAAGTGGGCGCTCATCAACAACGCGCTCGAGTTTGGTATGCCCGAACCCGTCGAGACGTACTCATCCTCGCCGCACTTGTTCACGGATCTCAACATCCCCGAGGGCACCAAGGGTCGCCTCAAGGCGACACCGGTGAAAGAGCGCGTGGCTCGCGGCGGCGAGCGCGGGGATCGCGCGGGATCCGGCACCGGTGCTGCTGGCGAGAAGCGCGAGGGAACCCGCACGCGACGACGCACACGCAGCGCGAACCCGCGCGGCAGTGGCCGCCACGAGAGCCACGGCCACGAACAGCACGGTCACGATCTTGAGGGCGGCAGCGAGCCGGGCGCATCGCTCGATCCACTGCCCGAGGCGGAGAGCAACACGGCTGCGGGAAGTGCCACCCCGCGCCGCCGCCGTCGCCGCCGCTCGGGTGGCCAGCGCGCCGAGGGATCCTCGCCCGCTACCGCCGAGAGCGAATCCGCGGAGTAGACAACGCACCGCCGCTGCCCAGGCTCCGCCCTGTGGTGAGGTCCCAGAAAGATCGCGAGGTCCCAGGAAAAGTGAGCATCATCTTCCTGGGACCTCGCAGGTTCTCTGGGACCTCAGCTCATCCGCGCCCGGATACCGCTTAGTTCGGTGTCGCGACCTCTGCCCGAATTCTGGCGACGAGGTCCACATCTGAGCGACACTCCCCCAGTCGGTTCGGTTTGCCTGCACCGTGGTAGTCGCTCGCGCCGGTCACCTCAAGTCCCAGGTGGCGCGCGGCCGCACGCAACTCCGGGATCCACTCGGCCCGATTCTCGGGATGATCGAGTTCAACCCCCCACAGGCCCGCCGCAGCCAGCGCGGCCAACTCCGCGGCCGAAAAGGGCGACCTCTGCCGCTCGGCGGCGGGATGAGCGAGCACGGGTATGCCGCCCGCCTCTCGAACAAGCCCGATCGCTGTGATCGTATCGAGCGCGTAGATCGGCAGGTAGTAGGCACCGCGCGGGCTCAGGATAGTCGCAAATGCCTCGCTGCGGTTGGGGAGATAACCCGCCGAGACCAGAGCGTCCGCAAGGTGGGGACGCCCTACGCTACCGCCAGCCCGGGCGAACACGTCATCCCAGTCGAGGTCGAAGTCTTTGGCGAGCCGATCCGCCATCGCCCGAGCGCGCGTGCCCCGCGAGTCTCGCAGCAAGGACAGTTCAGCTGCGAGGGCCGGATGCGCAGGATCCGGCCCGTACGCGAGGAGGTGCGCGGAGCGATCGCCCGTGTGAGTTGTCAGCTCAATGCCCGGTAAGAACTCAACACGGGCGAGGCCCGCGGCGGTTCGCGCTTCGTCCCAACCCGCTACCGTGTCGTGATCGGTGAGCGAAAACCCGCGCAGACCTATGGAAGCTACCTCGCGCGCAATATCGGCCGGGGCCGTGGTGCCATCCGAACACACCGAGTGTGTGTGGAGGTCAAACCCTCCTCGGATCTCCCGTACATCTGCCGCGCACATCCCTCCATAGTATTCGCGTGACTACTGCGCCGTATATCCGCCATCGACCAAATGGTAGCTGCCGGTCACAAATGATGCGGCGTCGCTCGCGAGGAATGCAACGAGGTGTGCGACCTCATCAGCCTGCCCCAGCCGCCCAATCGGGTGTTTTGCGATGAGCGCATCGCGGGTTGCGGCGTCTGCTCCTGCCAGGAGCGGTGTGTCAATATATCCCGGCCCCACCGAGTTCACCCGCACACCAGCTGCGGCGTACTCGAGTGCAGCAACCTTGGTCAGGCCAACGACGGCGTGCTTACTCGCGACATAGGCCGGTGAATATGCGGCTCCAACGCTCCCGAGGATCGACGCAATGTTGACGACGGATCCCCCGCCAGTCTTCGCCATCGCAGCGACCTGTGCCCGTGTGCCGCGGAACACAGCATTCAGATTGATGCTGATCACCTTTTCCCAGTCGGCGTCGCTGTATTCTCCGGTGGGCCCCACCGGTCCGCCGATCCCCGCGTTATTCACACCAATACCGAGTGGCGCGAGCGCCTCGGCAGCGCGAATGGTTTCCGCGATGACCTCGGGGGCCGCGGCATCACCGACCACCGCGACGGCTTCTCCTCCGGCCGCCCGAATCGCCGCGACAACGGCCTCTGCATTCTCAGCGTTGAGATCCTGCACCACCACCTGCGCGCCATTTGCCGCGAGGAGCAGCGCGACGGCTCGCCCGATTCCCGCCCCCGCACCGGTCACTACTGCTGAACGATTCTGTACGTCGTATGTTGCCATTGTGAGTCTCCCTCTCTTCACCTTGTGCGAGGCAGCCGGTGTGCTCCCACGCTCTCGCCAAGCTACGCCTGTTGCCTGACTGTTGCCACACACAACTCGCACCGGAAGGTGAGAGGATGGGAGGATGACTGCACTGGAGAATTTGGACTCAACGACCGAGCCACAGAACACTGAAACCCACACGCCCGAAACTCACACGCCCGAAACTCACACCGTCGAGATCGACAACACCAACCGCAGCACTACCCCGCAGTCAGACAAGTTCCTCGACTATATTTCGACCGGTTGGGCCGAGCGCGCAGATGAGCTTCCGGCAGAGCTGCCCGTGGCCTCTTTCGCGCGCAAGCGCCGCGATGCGCTCGCGGAGCAGTTCCCCGGCACGCGCCTCGTGATCCAGGCGGGCGCGATGAAGCAGCGCTCAAACGATACTTTCTACCAGTACCGCCCGCACAGCGCGTTTGCGCACCTCACCGGCTGGGGCTCGGAGAGTGAACCGGGGGCAATCCTGGTGCTCGATCCGGCTCCCGCGGGCAGCACAAGCAGCCACGAGGCGACCCTGTTCTTCCGCGAGCGGGCTGGGCGCGACAGCGAGGAATTCTTTGCGAACCCTGAGATCGGTGAGTTCTGGATCGGGCCGCGCCCCTCGCTTGAGCAGGTCGCGGCATTGCTCGGGATCCGCACTGCGCCGCTCGCGGCCTTCACCAGCACCGCAGCAGATCTCACGCTGGATCATCCCGAGCTTGCCCGTGCGGCCTCGGAACTGCGCCTCGTGAAAGATGCCTACGAGCTTGCCGAGATGCAGGCCGCGGTCGACGCGACGGCCGACGGGTTCACCGATGTCCTCGCGGCGCTGCCGAAGGCCAGCCAGCATCCGCGCGGCGAGCGCGTCGTCGAGGGCGTGTTCAACCAGCGCGCGAGGCTCGAAGGCAACACCGTCGGCTATGAGACGATCGCGGCGGCGGGATCACACGCCTGTACGCTGCACTGGATCCGCAACGACGGAGAGGTGCGCGAGGGCGATCTGCTCCTGCTCGACGCCGGCGTCGAACTCGACAGCCTCTACACCGCTGATATCACCCGCACCGTCCCGATCTCGGGGACGTTCAGCCCGGTACAGCGCCGTGTCTACGAGGCCGTGCTTGAGGCCGCAGATGCTGCGCGTGCGATCGTGCGGCCCGGGATCCGCTTCGGCGACGTTCACGATGCCGCAATGCAGGTGATCGAGCGATACACCCGCGAGTGGGGCTTCCTGCCGAGCAACGAAAACGATCCGACCGCGTATTACCGCCGCTATATGGTGCACGGCACGAGCCACCACCTCGGCCTTGATGTGCACGACTGTGCCCAGGCACGCCGTGACATGTATCTCGACGGGATCCTCAAGGAGGGCATGGTCTTTACGATCGAGCCCGGGCTGTACTTCCAGCCTGACGACCTCACCGTGCCCGAGGAGTACCGGGGCATCGGGGTCAGGATCGAGGACGACATCGTGGTTACCGAGACCGGCTGCGTGAATCTCTCGGCGGCGATCCCGCGCACCGCGGACGAGGTGGAGGCCTGGATCACCGCCGCACAGCGGTAGCTTCCTCTCCGAGGATCTCGAGCGCCGCTTGCGCCGCGTTGTGGCCGCCGAGGCCGCTCACGGCCCCGCCGCGGCGCGCACCCGAGCCGCACACGAGCACGTTCGGCAGCTGCGTGGCCACTCCCCAGCGGGCGGCGGGGGTCGAGAGATCCTCGTCGTCCGCGGCCCACGGCCAGGAGAGACCCCCGTGGAAGATATCGCCGCCGATCATGCCAAGCGATTCCTCGAGGTCCAGGGTCGTGCGCGCCTCGATGCACGGTGTGCCATCGGGGGCGATGTAGAGGCAATCAGCGATCGGCTCTGCGAGCACTGAATCGAGCGAACGCTGCGCGGCAACGAGTAGTTTTTCGCGCAGCTGCTCATTATTCTCCGCGTTCACAAGGCGATCCGGTACGTGCAAACCAAAGAGCGTGAGCGTCTGCACGCCTTCTTTCTGCAGCTCTTCGGAGAGGATTGAGGGATCCGTGAGCGAGTGACAGTAGATCTCGGCAGGCAGCGGATGAGGCAGCGCACCGCTCGCAGCCGCGGCGTGCGCGGCGTCGAGCTGAGTGAGCGTTTCGTTGATGTGAAAGGTGCCCGCGAACGCAGCACTCGGATCAACACTCGTGTCCCGAAGCTTCGGCAGCCGCTTCAACAGCATGTTGATCTTGACCTGTGCCCCCTCGGGGCGCGGCACCCGAGAGGATTCCGTCACGGCCACCCCGCCCGCTGTCAGCATCTTCTCGAAGAGCGCGGGGCCGAGCCCGTTGAGCACGAGACGCCCGCGCAGTGATCCCGAGCCGCCGTTCTGCACAAAGGTCACAGTGCCCTCAGCCGACACGGCCGTGACCTCCGCGCCCGTGCGCAGTTCAGCGCCCGCGACGAGCGCCGCGCGCTCAAGTTCACCGCTGACCCGCCCCATGCCACCGACGGGCACGTCCCAGTCCCCCGTTCCCCCGCCGATGACGTGGTAGAGGAAGCACAGGTTTTGCCTGAGCGATTCCTCGTCGGCCGTCGCAAAGGTACCGATAAGGCCGTCGGTGAGGGCGATCCCGCGCGCAAGATCGGTGTTGAGTGACTCGCGGATGACGTGCCCAATCGGGCGCTCAATGAAGTCGTCCCAGAGCGCGTCATCACCGATCAGTTCTTTCACCTCAGAGCGACGCTTGAGCGGCTCGGTGACGGTCGGAAACAGTCGACGCGCAAGCGGCCCGATACGGTCGTAGAAGGCCGCGAATCGTTCGGCTTCAGCTGGGTCACCGGTCACCCTATTAAACGAGGCGGCCGTGGCGGCGACATCACCGTTGTCGACGAGCAGGCCGAGGCTCGGATCCGCGGGGTCCGGGGTGTAGGAGGAATACCGGCGGCGATTCAGATCGATCTTGAGGCCCAGATCCTGAATAATCTGCTGCGGCAACAGGCTCACCAAATAGGAGTACCGCGAGAGCCTCGCCGCGACGCCCGCCCAGGGTTCTTCCGACACCGCAGCACCACCCAGATGGTCAAGGCGTTCGAGCACCGCCACCGATTTTCCCGCCCGGGCGAGATAGGCAGCCGCGACAAGCGCGTTGTGTCCTCCACCAACAATGACGACGTCGTGTGTGTATTCATGAGCTGCTTTGGTCATAACCCCCAGCGTATACGCTGCGTGGCATTCCAGGGCTAATCGCGCAAAATGACAGGCAGCGCGTCTGTGCTATCCCTGCGGGTCGGTTTCCTCAAGGAGACTCGGATCCCCAAGACCGCGCGAGATGAGCGCCGAGAGGATCCTGACGAGCGTTTCGCGTTCTTCGTCGGTAATGAGCGCCGACCAGGCCTTTTCACGCTCGTTGTAGCGAGCAAAGTCGCGTTGGAAGGCGCTCGCGCCGAGCTCTGTGGGCGCGATCAGCATCACTCGACGGTCCTCGGGTGAGATGCGTCTCGACAGGAGGCCTCGCTTGACGAGCGAGTCCACAATGGTCGACGCGGTGGCTTTCTTGAGACTGGCGAACTTCGTCAGGTGCCGAAACTCCACTTCGCCCTGCAAATTTGCGATGAGAAGAACGTTGAGCTCCGCCGGCGTCAGGTCGCCGTGCTTCTGCAGATCTTCGTGAAGATCCAAGAACACGAGATTGGAAGCGGTTCGAAGTGTCATACACAATCGCATGGCGTGCTCATCGACGCCCGGAATCATGCGGGGAATCGTCTCAGTTGCGCGGTCGCGCAAGTCCCACATCTCCAGTTCTAGCGGCGTGTAATCAGCGTCTCGTGTCCCCAATTTTCCAGCTTCCTTTTCCACGTCAGCAGTGCCTCAACTATAGCCACCAAAAAAATATCGTTCAGGAATAGACTATTCGAATCCGAACAATTATGCTGATGGAACACTTTTAGTCGACACCTGTTTGCTAATTTGAACGCACCTCAACGAAGCGGAAGGAACACTCCCCATGGAGCGAAACACCCTCGGGCACAGCGGACTACAGGTCCCGCCACTCACGCTGGGCTCGTACCACGTATACGACCGGATGAGCCAGGAGGAGATCGTAGATCTTCTTCGAACCGCGGTTGATGCGGGCATCAACTGGTTCGATGTCGGCCACTACGCCTCCGCCGCGAATCCCGAGCGGCGAGTATCTGACACCGACATTCGATTCGGCTGGGCTCGGATCGCCGCCGGCATCAAGCGTGAAGACTACATTCACACCGAAAAGCTGTGGTTCGGCGGCCCACGCCCCACGTTCAAGGCGCAGCTTGCCGAATCACTCCCACGCGCACAGGTGGATGCTGCCGACATCGTGATCGAGAACCCAGACACCGCCTATCACTTCGGCACTCCTCACGACATGAAAGACATCGTGACACAGATGGCCGGAGTCATCGACGCCGGACTCTCCCGATTCTGGGGCATCAATCACGCGACACCCGCAGAGATCCGCGAGGCTTGCGAATTTGCTGACCGGGAGGGGATGCCGCTGCCGACCGTGCTGCAGCTTCCATACAGCGCCATCGCCCGCCGCATGGCTGAGGATCCGGATCTGGTCGAGGTCATGACCGACTTCGACCTCACGATCCAGGCCTCGAACACCCTGGCCGTTGGTGTCCTCGTTGGTCGCCCCGCTGCGCAGGCCGGCCGGCCGCTTGGCCCCGACGGAATGACAGCCCATGCCGAGCGCGTCGCGGGAGAGTTCGCGCAGATCGCCGAGTCACTCGAGGCAACACCTGCTCAGCTCGCCATCGCGTTCACACTCGCCAACCCGCACGTCGCATCAGTCATCGCGGGCATGAGCAAACGGTCGCAGCTCGAAGACAACCTCGGTGCGATCAGCCTCCTGTCGCGAGTCGGAGCCGCCGGGATCCGCGACGCGCTCAGCGCCCTCCCCCAGAACGAACGCGAACTCAGCGTCGGTGAACTCGAAAACTAGGCCAAGGGATAGAGACATTATGAGAATCAAACCAACTTTTGTGAGTGGGGTGGCCCTCGCGGCCGCGGCCGCGCTGCTACTCTCCTCGTGCGCGAGCGACCGCGGAGGAAACGCAAACGGCACATCTGGCGATGGCGTCTTTGTCTTTGCTGGCTCCGCCGATCCAGTATCGCTTGATCCGGCATTGTCTAGCGACAGTGAGACCAGCCGCGTCACGCAGCAGATGTTTGAGGGCCTCGTCGGATACGCCGAGGGATCCGCCGAGATCGAACCCAAGCTCGCGACCGAGTGGACACAAAGCGAAGACGGCAAGAGCTTCACCTTCAAGCTGCGCGAAAACGTCGAGTTCAGCGACGGGACCCCCTTCAACGCGGAGGCCGTTTGCTATAACTTCGACCGCTGGTACAACTGGACCGGCCCCCTGCAGGGGCAGAACATCTCGAATCTGTATCAGCTGATCTTCGGTGGCTTCAAAACAAGCGACGATCCTGCACTCACCGACGGCCTCTATGAGAGCTGCTCCGCAGATTCTGAGCACGAAGTGACCATTCATCTCAGCCGCACCTATGGCAACTTCGTTCAGTCGCTCGCGATTGTGCAGTTCGCCATGCAGAGTCCCACGGCTCTTGAGAAGTACGCTGCGGACGAGGTCGCCGTCGACGGCGGTGACGTTCGGTTTGGTGAGTACGCCACCAAGCATCCGACGGGAACCGGCCCCTATGTCTTTGAATCCTGGGACAACGGCCAGCAGATCACCCTGCGCGCGAACGAGAATTACTGGGGCGACAAGGCCAAGACCGAGCGCGTCATCATCAAGTTCATCGCCGATCCGACCGCGAGGGTCCAGGCATTGCAGAGCGGCGAAATCGATGCCTACGATCTCGTCGCCCCCGCCGACATCGCCGCCCTCAGCGGTGACGGATACCAGCTCCTCAACCGCGATCCGTTCAATGTGCTCTACCTCGGCATGGACCAGGCAACCCCCGAGTTGCAGGACGTGCGCGTGCGCGAGGCCATCTCGTACGCGATCGATAAGGATGCGCTGATCGCGCAGACACTTCCCGAGGGATCCGAGGCCGCGACGCAGTTTGTGCCGCCGGTGGTCGCCGGCTGGAGCCCGAACGCGAAGGGGTTTGCTCACGACCCCGAGAAGGCCCGCAAACTTCTCGCCGAGGCGGGTCAGAGTGATCTCACGCTCGACTTCTACTACCCGACCGGTGTATCCCGGCCATACATGCCCGCCCCGGAGGATCTTTTCGTTGCCCTCCGCACACAACTGGAGGCTGCGGGGATCACGGTCAATGGAATTCCGCAAAAGTGGAGTCCCGAGTATCTTGAGACGACCAAGGCAAAGCCCGGCCACGGACTATACCTGCTCGGTGCAACCCTCATTATCAACGCGCCGGAAACACTCGGCATCTTCTTCAGCGGCCCGAACGTGGAGTGGGGAATGGACAACCCGGCCGTGTTTGAAGCAGTCGGAAGTGCGCGTCTGGAGATGACACCGGAGCTCTCGGCGAAGGCCTACAAAGAGGCAGCCGACCTCATTAGCACGGTCATCCCCGGGGTGCCGCTCGCCCACGTTCCGGTCACTGTGGCACTGGCCGCAGGTGTTTCGGGCTACGTACCCAGCCCCACCGGTGGCGAGGTCTGGAACACCGTCAGCGTCAAGTAGTCACGGGTGTGGGGTGCTCCGGCACCCCACACCCCCGACCCAGCCGGGTGAACATTCATGATTCGATACATTACGCAACGTCTACTGCAGACAGTGCCGGTCCTTGTCGGACTCCTGGTTCTGCTGTTTGTGTGGCTGCGCATGCTGCCGGGAAACCCCGCGCAGGCACTGCTCGGCGAAACAGCAACCTCCGAGGCGGTGGCGCGACTCAACGCACAGTACGGCTTCGACAAGCCACTGCTGGAGCAGTTCTGGCTCTATATTGTGCGCCTGTTTTCTGGCGACTTTGGAACCTCGATCCGCACCGGTGAAAACGTGCTCGACAGCTTCATCTCGCGATTTCCAGCGACACTGGAACTCGCCATCGCCGCGCTCCTGTTCGCGGCGATCGTGGGGATCCCTCTCGGTTACCTCGCCGCACGACGCCGCGGCACGCTCTTCGACAGCATCGTCGTCGGTGGGTCCCTCTTCGGGGTGGTGGTGCCCGTCTTCTTTCTCGCCTACATCCTCAAATTCGTCTTCGCACTCAAGCTCGGCATGTTCCCCACCGCGGGCAGGATCGACTCGCGGATCGAGGCGACACACCCCACGCGCCTGTACGTGCTCGACGGTGTACTCACGGGCGAGTGGGACGCGGCCCTCAACTCCCTCGCGCATCTGATCCTGCCAGCGATTGCGCTGGGCGCAATCCCGCTCGCGATGATCGTGAGGATCACTCGCGCATCGGTACTCGAGACCATGGGCGAAGATTTCGTGCGCACAGCGACGGCGAAAGGACTCGATCGATTCGTCATCAGCCGCCGCCACGTGTTGCGCCCGGCGCTGCTCCCGGTGGTCACGGTGTTTGGCCTCCAGGCGGGGGCACTCCTGGCCGGTGCGGTGCTCACCGAGACGGTCTTCGCGCTCAACGGAATCGGCCAGTTTCTGTTTGAGGCCATCAATCAACTCGACTATCCGGTGCTGCAGCTCTACATCCTATTCATCGCGGTGATCTACGTGTTTGTCAACCTCCTCGTTGACATCACCTACGGATACATCGACCCACGAACGAGATTGTCATGACCAGCATCGCTTCCTCACGCACCGCCGCCTCGCGGCGGCAATCCACCTGGCGGCTGGTTGTCGGCCGACTTCGCCGCAGGCCCGACGCGATCGTCGGCGCCGTCATCGTCGCGGTCTTTCTCGCGGTTGCCCTTCTCGCCCCCTGGTTGACGCCCTACAGTCCGGGAAGTGCCGAGTGGGCGGCGCTGGTATCCCCCACAGTGGTTCCGGGGCCGAGCGCGGAGCACCTCCTCGGCCTCGACAGCTTCGGATCGGATCTTGCCACACAGTTGCTGTTCGGCGCTCGGCAATCACTGATTATTGGCCTCAGCGCCACCGCAATCGGCGTCACTCTCGGATCAGCACTCGGGATCCTCGCCGGCGGCATCGGCGGCCCAGTGGACGCGATCATCATGCGATTTGTCGACATTCTGCTCTCGATCCCGGGACTCCTGCTCGCAGTGAGCATCGCCGCAATCATGGGAAAGAGCCCGTTTGCAATCATGATCGCCATCGGTGTGAGTCAGATCCCGATCTTCGCGAGACTCATGCGCGGGTCAATGCTTGGTGAGCGGGGGCGCGAATATGTGCTCGCGGCCAGATCGCTCGGGTTTCGCACGCGGAGCATCATCACCACGCAGATGCTGCCTAACGCGATCGGTCCGGTGATCGTGCAGGCAACTCTCGTGCTCGCCACCGCGACCATCGAGGTTGCCGCGCTCTCCTATCTCGGGCTTGGCACCGCGGATCCCACCGCGGCGGAGTGGGGGCGCATGCTCGTCAAGGCACAATCGCGACTCGAGACGGCCCCCCTGCTCGCGTTCGCGCCGGGTATCTGCATCGCCGTCACGGCGCTCGGCTTCACTCTGCTTGGCGAATCGCTCCGCGAAGCGCTCGATCCGAAAGGGAAGGCACAGCGATGACCCGAAAGGTAGGCCCAGCCCCCGTGCTGCGGGTAGAAGAGCTGCGCGTGCAATTCGCGCAGGCCGAACGGGACAGTGAAGCGCTGCCCGCCGTTGACGGCCTCAGCTTCGCGCTCCACGTCGGTGAGGTACTCGCGATCGTTGGGGAGTCGGGATGCGGAAAATCGGCCACCGCACTCGCACTCATGGGACTTCTGCCGCGCAGCGCACAGGTGGACGGTTCCGTGCGGTTTGCTGGGACCGAGATACTCGGCGCAAACGAAAAGCAGCTGACGCAGATTCGCGGCGCCCAGATATCGATGATCTTCCAGGATCCACTCTCGGCGTTGAATCCGGTACTGACCATCGGGCTTCAACTCACGGAAGTTCTGCGAAAGCACTTGCAGTTGAACCGCAAGGACGCACGGGCACGCGCGATTGAGCTCCTCGAAGAGGTGGGGATCCCCGACCCTCAGCAGCGTTTCGGCGAGTACCCGCATCAGCTGTCTGGCGGTATGCGCCAGCGCGTCATGATCGCGATCGCGATCGCCTGCGAGCCGCAGATCCTCATCGCAGATGAGCCAACAACGGCGCTCGACACGACCATCCAAGCTCAGATTCTTGAGCTGCTCCAGCGGATCGCCGCCGAGCGCAGCATGTCGGTGATCTTGATCACCCACGACCTCGGCGTCGTCGCTGGGATGGCCGACAGGGTGCTCGTGATGTATGGCGGTCGCGTCGTCGAGGCCGCAAGTCGGCATGATCTCTTCCGCGCCCCCATGCACCGCTACACCAACGGCCTCCTCAACTCGTTGCCGAGGCTGGACGCGGCGCAACCGCATCGACTCGACGCGATTCCCGGGTCCGCCTTTGACCGGCAGGCGTGGGCCTCGGCGTGTGCGTTCGCGAATCGCTGCAGCTTCGCGACTACGGCCTGCCACTCCCCCGACATTCCCTTCGAAGAGCTGCGCCCGAACCACGAGGTGCGTTGCTTGCATCCCGCGAAAGGACCCAAGCACGCATGAATGACACCACTACCCCCGCCCTCGTTGAGGCCCGAGATCTCTCCGTTCGTTACGTGACGAGGCGAAGCGCGATCACGAATCGGCCCGTGCAACACCTCACCGGGGTGGACAGGGTCAGCCTGTCCCTCCAGCGCGGCCAGAGCTATGGACTCGTTGGAGAATCAGGATCCGGAAAATCCACGCTCGGGCGAGCCCTGATTCGCCTGGAACAGATCGCCGAGGGCAGCGTACATTTCGACGGCCGTGACATCACGACACTGAAGGGCGAAGCGCTTCGCCGCCTGCGCCCTCGCATGCAGATGATCTTCCAGGACCCGATGGGGAGCCTCAACCCGAGACAGAGCATCGCCACGATCCTCGGGGCCCCGCTGCGTGTACACAAGCTCGCGGGTTCCCCGAGCGAGCAGCGCCAACGCATCTCGGACACGCTCGACCTTGTTGGCCTGCCCAGCTCGGTGCTCACGCGGTACCCGCACGAGTTTTCGGGCGGGCAACGTCAGCGGATCGGGATCGCGCGCGCGGTGATCCAGCAGCCCGATTTCATCGTTGCCGACGAGCCGGTTTCCGCGCTCGACGTATCTGTGCAGGCTCAGATCGTGAACCTGCTCCAAGACATCAAGGAATCGCTGGGGCTGACATCGCTCGTTGTCGCCCACGACCTCGCGGTTGTGCGACACATCAGCGACACGGTCGGGGTGATGTACCTCGGGAGTGTGGTGGAAGAAGCACCGAGCGACGAACTCTACGCACAACCGCTGCATCCGTACACACGCGCGCTGCTGTCTGCCGCGCCGGTGCCGGATCCAGAACTCGAAGATACCCGCGAGCGGATCGTGCTCAGCGGCGAGATCCCCAGTCCGAGCGCCGTGCACCAGGGCTGCCGTTTTGCCTCACGCTGCCCGGTCAAGAAAAGCGAACGCTGCGACAACGAGCGACCGGAGCTTCGCCTTCTCGTTGGGAAGCACCGGGTTGCCTGCCACTGGGCGGAAGAATTCTTGCCAGACACCGTCTCTCAACTCCGAGGAGCATCATGAACAAGACCATCCCGACCCGCTTCAGCGGCCCCGCAGGAATCGCCGTCTCAGAGCTCGGTTTTGGATCCTGGGATACCTGGAACCGCGCCTCATTTGAGGAGGTGGTCGACAATTTGCGGTTAGCTATCGCCGCCGGGGTCACGCTCTTTGACGTCGGCATCTACGGCGATGATTTGGAGAACCCGAAGGAGAACTCCACGGATCTTGTGCTGGCACGCGCACTCCGGGCGATCGATGTACCGCGGGATGCGTACCAGCTCGCGGCAAAGGCGTGGCTCCCGGGCGGGCACCGCGAAGTCCCCTCAATTCCCGAGCAAACGAACGCCCTGCTGCGGCGACACCGAAGCGACCATGCGGACATTTTGGTGCTGGGTGACCTCATGATGCATCTCGACGACTTTACGCCGATCCTGAGCGAGGTGCAGGAGGTTATTCGTGCGGGCAAGGCGCTGGGCTGGGCGGTCAACAATTGGTCTGCGGCGGACATCGCGCGCGCAACGGAAGCGGCCGGCACGATCGGACTGCAGGCTCCCGAGTACGCGCAGCTCAAGTACGGTCTCACCCGGCGGTCGATCCCCGAAGGCGCCCCCTTCTCGGAGTTGTGTGAAGCGCAGGGGCTCACCATTCAGGCATCCGACACCTTCGAGGGCGGGCTCATTTTCGGGTCCACGAGTGGCTCCGCGCGCATGATCGGCGGCGATATCGGTGGTATTCAGGCCAAGATTCGGGCGTCGGTCGGGCAGCTGCGCGATGCCGCTGCCTCCCTCGGTGCCACGGTCGCGCAGCTCTCGATTGCGCTGCCGCTCACCAACCCGCACACGAGCAGCGTGCTTGTCGGCTCTCGCACCGCACAGCAGACCCGCGACAACCTCGGTGCCTTCGCGCTGCTGGAGCGGCACTCCGCGGCGGAAATTCGCGCGGTTGCTGAGGAATTCTGGTTCGACCGGGACGCAGTTTCTCCGGATGCCTCCTGGGGTACTTCAATGGACGACGACCCGGCCAGTTATGTCGTGGTGGAGAAGCCCGCCGCTTAGCCACTGCGAGCTGTGGCACTCGACCCAATCACGACTACGCCAGGGAGTCTCCGTCAACATAGTTCCAGCGGCCGTCTTGGTCCTTCACGAAGCGGCTGCGCTCACGCTGTTCGAATCGCCCCTGCGGGGTGCGGGCGATCGCGGTAAACGTCACCTCGCCCGCGATGTCGAAGGGACCGCCAGCGACGGTGCCTTCGATGGCGAGCCTGCGCCATTCGATTGCAGGATCAAGCTCCATTTCCGTCGGCTTCGTTGATGGATGCCAGGTATCGAGCAGGTACTGCGCGTCGCCGAGCACGAAGGCGCAGTACCTCGAACGCATCAGCCGCTCGGCCGTTGGCGCGGCCCCACCCTCGTGCAGCGGTCCGCAACACTCGACGTAGCTTGGGCCTCGCCCGCACGGGCACGCTGCGGAGTCCCGCGCGGTCACCCGAGTTCACCTCGCATCGCACGCTGCAGGGTGTCAAGCCGCACGCCGCCGAGCGCGAGGGCACGGCGGTGGAAGTCGCGGGCGTCGAACTCCTCGCCTCTCGCTCTGGCGTCGTGGGCGGCCTCATCGCGCAGCTGTTCCCAAATGCGCTGGCCGATCTTGTACGAGGGTGCTTGTCCGGCCCAGCCGAGATAGCGATTCACCTCGAAGCGCACATAACCGTCGTTCATGTTCACGTTCTCGCGCATGAACTCAAGTGCGAAGTCGCCATCCCACACGCCACCGCCGTCGGGCCGCTGCTTGCCGAGGTGCACACCGATATCGAGCACCACCCGCGCCGCGCGCATGCGCTGCCCGTCGAGCATCCCGAGCCGATCGGCCGGATCCTCCAAATACCCGAGCTGTTCCATCAGCCGTTCGGCATAGAGCGCCCAGCCCTCGGCGTGCCCCGAGGTGCCCGCAAGCTGCCTGCGCCACTCATTGAGCAGGCCCCGATTGACGACGGCCTGACCGATCTGCAGGTGATGACCCGGCACGCCCTCGTGATACACCGTGGTGAGCTCGCGCCAGGTATCAAACTCGGTGACCCCCTCGGGCACCGACCACCACATGCGACCGGGCCTTGAGAAATCATCACTCGGGCCCGTGTAGTAGATCCCACCCTCCTGGGTCGGCGCGATCATGCACTCGAGGGTGCGGATCTCGTTCGGGATCTCGAACTGGGTCTCAGCCAGTTCTCTAACTGAGCGGTCGCTCGTCTCCTGCATCCAGCGCTGCAGCGCATCGGTGCCGTGCAGCTTTCGCGCGGGATCGGCCTCAAGCAGCGCGATGGCCTCGGCAACGATCCCCGGCCCGGGTCGCCCGCCGGGCACAATCTCAGCCGCGATCCGCTGCTGTTCTTCGATCATGCGCGAGAGCTCTTCGAGACCCCACTCGTAGGTCTCGTCAAGGTCGACGCGCTCTCCAAGGAAGGCCTCGGACGCGAGTTCATAGCGATCCCGACCGAAGGCGTCGGCGGAGGGCGCGTGCGGCGCGATCTCACGGTCCAAGAAATCTGCGAGCTCTGCGTACGCTTCGGAGGCAGCGGCGGCGGCGGTCGCCAACGTCGTAGCGAGCGCCGTGGAGACGCCCGTGGCGTTCGCGGCAAAGCCGGTGAAGAATCCCGGCGCGGCGGAATCGGTGCCGGCGATCCGGCGCGACTGTGCAGATACCTCCGTCACCTGGCGGATCGCAGACACGAGCCCGCGGCTCGCCCCTTCGCTCAGCGCGGCCCGGTAGCTCCGCAGCGCTTCGGGCACTGCGGCCATCCGCTCGGCGATCACGGCCCAGTCGGCCTCGCCTTCGCTCGGCATCAGGTCAAAGATGTCGCGAATATGCTGCGGTGGCGACTCGATGACGTTGAGGTCGCGCAGATGCTCGCCCGACCCCTGCTGCTCGAGGGAAAGCCGCAGCTCAGCCGAAAGATCGGCCTGCGTCACCGCATCGACAGCATCCTTCACCGGAGCGGCGAGCAGCGCGTCGAGGGTTTTCCGCTGGGCCGAGGCCAGCGCATCTGCGCCGTCGGGAGAGTAATCGGGAAGTCTGCCATCGGCCTCGGTGCGACCGATATAGGTGCCGATGGTCGGTTCGTGAGAAACAAGCGTATCGACCCAGGCTTCGGCGATGCGGTCGATCTCAGTGTGCGCGCGGGATTCGGTCATTCCCCCAGACTATCTAGGCCCCACGTACCGAGCATCACCGGCCCGCAACGAATTCGGGATAGGATAGGCGGGACTAGTGCGCTGCACTGAAACCGTTCGTACCCGCGAGGAGACACCGTGAAGATCCGCACCCGCATCATGACCGCCGTGACCGCAGCAATCGCCTCGGTGTTTGTAGCTGCTCCCGCATTTGCTTCCGGCGGCGAACTCGACAATTCTGGTTCGATGTTCTCCTCGGCTGGCCAGCCCGTTGACGTGGTCGCGATCTCCATCGTGGGTGTCGTGCTGCTTGCTGTCATCCTGATCGGGTCGACGCTCGTCGGCAACCTCTTCGAGAAGAAGAACTAGCGCAGGTATTTTGCGGGGGTGGTGTCGGTCTCTGGTCGACACCACCCCCGCTTTCGTTTGTGGCGCTATGAACTTCGATCGACTGAGCTACTTCACCACGCGAATCCCTGAAACCTCGGGGTCTACAGCGCCCCGCACGAAGCCGGTCGGAGATGCCGCCACCGCACGCAAGAATTCGACCGTCTCGGTGGTGATCTCTTCGCCGGGGATCAGATTCGGGATCCCGGGCGGGTACGCGGCAAGAGTATCGGCCGACACGCGCCCAATAGCGTCCACCGCCGCCACGACCTCACTCTCACCGAAGTAGGCGTCGCGCGGTCGGATTCGCAACTCACCCGGAGCCGGGAGGGCTGGGAACTCAGCAGGATTGTCAGTCCCCGCGCCGCGAAGCTCGGCGGCTTCGTCAGCCACCGCCGTCAGCGCCGCAATGAAACGGTCGACATCGGGCAGGCCGAGCGCACCGATCACGGCCACCACGCTCGTCGCGGTTGACATCTCCAGATAGATGCTGTGCTGTTTGGTCAGCTGCCCGCGCACCCAGTGTCCGCTCTGACCGGTGCCCGACACATCGATCGGCACGCGCAGCGCATCAGTCTGCACGATATCGGGGAAAGCGTCGAAGCCGTCACTGATGATCGCGAACCGCGGATCCTGCCGCACGCGATCACGGAGTTCACTGGCGGCGCCGATTGCTCGGCCAATGCGCTCGGCACCCAACACGAGCGCGCGCCTGGCCACGTCGAGCGATCCCATCAGCACCGCGCTCGCGGAGGTGGAGGAGGTCATCGAGTAGGCTCGCGCGACCAGAGGCTCAAGGCGATCGGCCAGCTCCCCCTCCCCAGATGCAGCATCGCCGACTGGGTCAGGGATCCTGCAAGTTTATGCGTGCTTGATACGACCAGGTCGGCGCCGAGCCGGGCCGGCGATTCGGGGAGCTCTGGGTGGAAGCCGAAGTGCGCGCCCCACGCCCCGTCCACGATCAGCGCAGCACCGTGAGCGTGCGCAACCTCAGCGAGTCCCGCGACATCAGCGACAGACCCAAAATAGCTCGGCGAAACCGCGTACACACTCGACACGGCCCGCCCGGCACGCGCCTCGTCCGCAAGCTTCTCATCGAGAACGGCGGGGGTCAGGCCGTGCGCGATCCCGTGCCGCTCATCAATGCTCGGCGCAATAAACGCCGGCACCAGCCCGGCGAGCAACATGCCGTCAGTGAAGCTCGAGTGTGAACTGCGCTGGATCAGCACCCGTTCGCCGAGCCCGCGCACCGCAATCGCGGCGGTCCGGTTCGCCTGCGACGCCCCGTTCGTCAGAAACCAACTGCGCCTGGCCCCCACGCCTCCGCGGCGAGCTGCTGCGCCTGGACCAGCGGAGAATCGGGGCCGAGATCGATCCCCTCAAGCATCAGCGGTGCGTCCAGTTCAACAACGCGCTCACCGAAGAGCTCGGTGAGGTGCTGCGCACCATACGCCGGATCGTTCCCGTGCCCTGGAACCATCAGCGACATGGGTGAGGATGCGGCGAAATGTACCAGCGCCTCGGCGTAGGGCGCCCGCTGCTGTGCGGCAGAAACGCTCGGATCCGCGTACGCGCCCCGCGTCTCTCGAGATTCCATCACGTTCTCACGAATACTCTGCTGCAACATCCACCTAGAATGCCCGAGCAGGGATGCCGCCCAGAACCCCCGAAAACGCTCCCGGGAACCATACTCCATCTTGAGCCAACGGGGTACAATAACCCTATTAGCTCCATACGACCTTGGGATACCGCCGTGATAGATCTTCGCCAACTGCAAGCACTGAGCGCCGTCGCGGCCGAGGGATCTGTTGCGCGCGCCGCAACTCGGCTCGGTTGGAGCCAACCCACCGTGGATTACCACCTGCGCAACCTTGATCGCCTCGTCGGCGCGGATCTCACCACCAGAAGCACCCGCGGCAGCAAGCTCACGACCGCGGGCGCACTGATGCTTGAGCGCGGGGACGAGATCCTGGGCCTCGCCGACCGCGCCTTGACTGACGTCAGAGATTTTTCGAAGCTCGGGCGGATCCGCCTCCGCTTCGGCACCTTCCCAACGGCAGCAGCTCGGCTGCTCCCCGGAATCGTCACCCGCACCGCCGAACTGGGCATCGAGCTTGACGCGACCCTCGAGGAACTCGCACCGCTCGTTACCCGCATCAATCAGCACACCCTCGATGCGGCGCTCGTATACGCCGCCGGCGGTTACAAGCTGCCGTTTCGCGCCGAAGTACACACCACCCACCTCTTCACAGACCCCATGCTCATCGCGCTCCCCGCGACCCACAAGGCGGTTCGACACCAGAGCTTCAACAATGACGCGCTCAACTCGCTCGCGACCGACAATTGGGTCATGGGGTCCACCCCGGGCGACACCCTCGACGATCTCGTCCGCGAGACCTTTCAAGCAGAGGGGCACCAGGTGAACGTCGCGATCCGCACCGATGACTACTCCGTGGTCCTCGGGATGGTAGCCGCGGGCATGGCCGTGGCCCTCGTGCCGAGCCTGCTCAGCAACAATCCCCCGAGGGCGTGATCCTGCGCCCCATCGAGGATCCACGTTTTGCCCGAGAACTTCTCCTCGCCGCCCCGGCCGGGCCGGGTGGCCCTCCGCGGCGGTACGCCAGCTTGCCGAGGTTGTCAGACGCTCAATTACCGCACTCGGATAGTCGCGAGAATCGCTAACGCCCGTCCTGCTGCTCTCGCCACTGCGTGCAGGCGAGCGCCCCATCCGCGGGAAGATCCAACGCCGCGCGAGCCTCCGCAGCGGCCTTAGAAATTGTCTCGCTTCCCTCCCAGCTGTACTCAGCGAGCTCCGCCGCAGACAATTTCGCCACGCGCTCGGCCTGCGTTTGGTCAGCGATGAGCGTCTTTCGTACCTTGTCCACGGGATCCTGCGCGGCGCTCGGCCAGATCTGGTCTTCTGAAGAGAGCTCTGCAGCCGCGGACTTGCTGGCGCTGGCGACCTCACGAAGCGCGGCCTGGAGCGCAGCAGCATCGCCCTCGCCACGCCCCAGGCCGATGCGAAGACGGTCGAGTTCAAGATCAGCCGTATCCCAGGCATCGTTCACCGCACAGACCGCATCAAGATACACCCCACCCGCCGCCGATGCCGAGAGCACCTCCGGCTCGACGGGCTCTTCGGCCTGCGAGCAGCCACTCGCGAGGAACGCGAAACCCAGCAGGATCGCCGCGTTCCTCAGTAACCCAATCGTTTCGCGGCGCCTCAAATTTCCCACCCTCCAAGCGTACCCCGGGACACGAAGCGAGAGTACGCTGGACGCATGGCAAACTACAGCGATGAGGCCGAGGCATCTGCAGCCGGACTACGTATCGTGCACGAGCCGAACCAACACCGCTTTGCCGTGTACCAGTCCGAACCACAGGGAGATCGGCTCGTCGGTGAGGCGCACTACAGCCTGATCGAAGACAGCATCATCGATTTCGACCACACGGTCGTGCTGCCAGAGCTCAGGGGTTCCGGGATCGCGACGCTGCTCGCCCAGCGCGCGCTCGACCCCGAGGTGATCGGTTCCCGGCGCGTGCACGCCTCCTGCTGGTTCATTACCGGGTACCTGAAGCGGCACCCGGAGGCGCTGCCGAGCGCCTAGGGCCGTCAGCGAAGGCGCGTCGGCGAAGGCGCGTCAGCCAAGGCGCAGGCGCGTTCGAAGCCACCCCTCAGCCTCGTCAAGATACGCCCGCGCTACCGTCGTGCGCGCGGCAAACGACTCAAACGCGTGGGGCGCGCCCGGCGCGATGGTGAGCGTCGTGTCGACGCCCGCCGCGGTCAGCGCCTCGGTATACCGACGATCCTCGTCGAAGAACAGCTCGATGTCCCCCGCGCCGATCCAGGCCGGCGGCAGCCCCTTCAACTCCCGGCGCCTGGCAGCCACCGCGTAGGGCAGCGAATCAGGATCCCGCTCCCCCAGGTAGGCCCCCCACGCCACACGGTTGGAGCGGTTGTCCCAGATGAAGTGCCGCATCCCATCGAGCTCGCGATTATGTGCGGTGCGGTCGTCCAGCATCGGACAGAACAGCCACTGCGCAACGGGCTGTGCACCACCCTCGTCGTGTATCCGCTGCACGAGCGTCGCTGCGAGGCCGCCGCCGGCACTCTGTCCCGCGATAGCGAGCCGCGCGGGATCGACGCACAGCTCGGCCGTGTGGCTCAGGATCCACGTCCACACCGCGTGCACGTCGTCGAGCGCTGCCGGAAACGGGTTCGCCGGTGCGTGGCGGTACTCGGCAGAAAACACCACCACTCCGAGATCGCGCGCGAGCGCAATGCAGCGCCGGTGATCTTGCGCCGCATTGCCAATGAGGAAACCTCCGCCGTGGATCCACAGCACCGCCGCACGCGGATCCGCGCCCCATTCCGGGAGGTACACATGCACGGCGGCCCCGGAACTCAGCTGCGCGAAACGGTATCCCATGCCACGCGGCACATGGGGAGACCGCGAACTCCGGGTGGCGAGCTGCATCACGCGGAGCAGCAACGGCGATCCCACAGGCGGGTTGGGCACCCACCTGAACATGCTGCGCAGTTCAGGGTGCAGAGACTCAGCCCGAAGCCTAGCGGTCCGTCTGGGAGGCATTAGGCGTCTTTCCGGCGAGCCTTCCACTTACGCGCGAGCTTTCCCTCTTGAGCCGGCTCCTGGTGCTGCTGCATGAGCGAAGTGAGATCCTTCTCGATGAGTTGCTGAATGCGGCTTTCACGCGCGTTCTGATACTCCTCGTTGTCCCCACCGCTGTAGTAAGGGTGGGTAGCGCGTTCTTTGAGGGAGTCGCCGATCTCATCCCAAGCAAGCGCCATCGCGCGCTTCGCTGTGGCTTCAAGGTATTCGGGATCCGCTGCACGCAGATGCAGTTGTTCTGCAACACCCTCGTAGACCTCTTGCCGGTGGCGCAGCGTGCGGTTGTCATCGTTGCCATAGTCAGATTCGCTCCAGGAGCTTCGCCCGGTGTCGCGAATCTCGCCCCGCATCCGCGCGATGTGACGCGCATCACGTTCACGCTCGATCGCTAAACTTTCGGTCGCGCTGCGCACCATCTCAATGATCTGCGCCTCGTTGTAGTCCCCGTGCTTCTGTAGCGCATTGATGATGATTGAGTTCTTGACGGTCATTCGCACCGCAACATCAGCGACCAGCAGGCCCTGCTCTACGATTTCCTCGACGGGCGCGAGCACACGCCGCGGAAGTCGACGTGGCGGCCTAGACCGTCGTCGATTCTGCTTCTTCAACCAGCCGAACACTGTGCTCCTCCCAAGTGGGCTCTGGCCCACAACGATTATCTCGTATCGGGGTACAAAACCCCGCATGGAAGGCGCACGAAGTGTCGCCAGCCTATTGCGGTGTGTTGCGGCGCCGCCGATCCCGCAGCCAGGAGACCACGTTCGCCAGCGCATAGGCGAACAGCGCCGTCACTGCGAGAGCCGTCACCCACTCCTTGCCGCTGCCCGCAGCGAACAGCCCCAAGAAACCGAGGTATGGGATCACATACCAGACCTGTCCCTTGATCTGCGCTTCCTGCACGGCGCCCGCGTCGGAGGCCGCATTTGCGTCACCTCGTGTGATGAAGCGGCGTTCGCCCGAGGAGGTCAGCTCAATCGCCTGGATGCGGTGGGTGACAACCTCGGGTTTGCCAGATTCAAGCTGGAACGTGATGATGTTGCCGACTTCAAGCTCGGCTATCGGGGTCTGACGCACGACGATATAGCTGCCGGGAGGGAGCCCGGGCTCCATCGAGCGGGTCAGGATCGTGTACCCGGATGCCCCGGTAAGAGCCGGCACAATTACCGCAGCGAGGGCGAGGAGCATGACGAGCCCAAAGACCCCCGCCGAAACTCCAAGCACGCTCATGCGACGCAGCACCAGACTCGTACGCTGTGAGGCGCGTTTGCGACGCAGCGGGATAGGTGCCGGGGGCCAGGTACTTCAGCAGCGTCGGGCTTGCCGAGCACTTTCACTCTTCCGCCCTCGTGATTCTCACCGCGGTATAGATCTGAGTGGGCAGACCTTGACAGTTTTCAAGAACCATTTTGTTGGCGGCACCAGTTGTGATGCAGCGTTGAGTTCGCTGATGCACAAACTGGTAGTTGCCCTGCTCGGTCTGCTGCACGCGCCACAGCTGCGAGGCATCACCTGGTTTTACGGTTTCGATCCGAGCCACCGCACCTTTTTCACTGTAACCGGTGAGCGCGAGAGTGGGCGCACTGCGGGGGAAGATCATATAGTCGATGCCGTTCGGCTGCACCCTCAAAAAGAACTGCTGATTGAAGAGATTTGACTGTTGCGCCCGAGTCTTGCAGATGTAATGAAACAGTTCAGTGCCGGGTGCTGTAGCGCCACGCGCGACATCGAAGCACCTCGGATTTGTCGAGTTTGATCGAAAATTGTAATACGCGCCGCCCGTCGGGACACCAGCCGGGAAGAATGCTCTGGAACGGATCGTGCCGAGCGAAACGATCTCCTCGCGCACGAAAGAGTGGTGATGCACCTTGACACGCATCGTTGCACTGAACTCCATTGCCCCCGAGGGCGTTGTCAGCTTCGCGCTGTCGAGCGCCGTCGTGCGGACACACAGTTTAATCAGGGACCGTGAACCAAACTCAAGGTTGTTCAGGCTATATCCGTAAGACCAGAGAACTTTCGGTGCTCCCACTCCCAGGGCCTTTGGAACGCACTGCACCGGGTCACTCACGCGCCAGACTTCGAGCGTCATCGCTTTGGGCGGCACTCCCTGAGGATTCGATGCCGAAAGCTGCACGGACACCTTCGGGCGCGAGGCGGAGCTGGTGTCTGAGCGGTCATGGATTTCAACGAGTGTGGTGTGCACTCGTTGAGACTGCGTGAGTTCTCCGCCAACGGCTTCCGCACCAATCGTCTCAACTGAAATCGAAGCGGCCGTGACAGCTCCCGAGGCGTTGATCTCCCGTTGCCACGTCCCGGCGGCAGGAACCGCCGTGCTCACCAGGCCTGCGATCACGGCAAAACCGAGCGTGCGCCGGAGAAAGATCCACCGCCAGCGCGACTGTTTCTGTTTGTCTGCGAATTTCATGTTTGTCCTCCACAAAACGCTTGTCGCGCGCGCGTGCGCCGAATGGGCTGTTCGTCGATCACGGCTGCGACGGCACACTTCTGCCTGTCACGAACACCACAAGCTCGGGTGCCACGGTCTTCCCCTGATACGTGTTTGACGCATCTGTGTTGATCGACACGGTGACCCCAAAGGTGCGGGATGCTTGCGGGGCCAGTGGCTCCGCAAGCTCCGTGGGTTCCTCTGTCCCGGCGAATGCCGGCCCGCTGGGGGCGTCACACGGGCCTTCGCTCAGCAGAATCGTCATCGGGGCCCCGGTAAGATCGTTAGTCCGGGCTTGCAGGCTCAGCGGAATGTCACCGCTGTTCGTCACCGTTATGGCAGAACACGCCGCATCACCCGGCAGCATTTTCGTCCAGGTTTCTTCCGGAAACAGGACCGTGGTGGCCGGCACCCCCGGCTCCGTTCCCAGCGCGATCTCGAGCCCTGGAGTCCCTGCGACCACCTGCAGGTCGGCAACCTCTGCCTGAGCGTTCCAGAGTGCGTCACTGACCCCGGTGCCCGCGAGAGCAAGCGCGATCCCGGCGACCGCTGAAAGCGTGGTCACGAAGAGTGACGTGGAGAAATTTCGACACCGCGGCTCGGGCCGCGTGTGACGGCGGGGACCGCGACCGCGATGACGGCGCGGCGCGGCGTGTTGTGCTGCGCCCATGACGTGAATTCCTTTCACTCGCCACTCTCCACGAAAACTCCTGCACATTCCGGGGACTTGCCCTCGCCGCGGCAAGGGTCGCAGGGCGCTTTAGGCGCGCACCTGCTTCAGCTGGAACGCGAGATCCTGCAGTGATACCTGCTCACCCTGCGCAAGATCGTTCGAAACATCCAGGGGCAGCTCGACGGTCACCACAGCCTGAGCGGTAATCGTGCCGTTTCCGTTTGCGCTCGGCTTCACTTTGAAGATATTGGTGTCAGCGCCGGTCTCCGTGAGGCTACCGCCAGTAATGTCCGTGAGTGCAAGATTCACCGACAGGGCATTCTTCAGATCGGCGCCGCCGGTGAGCGACGCGAGATCAATCGAAAAGTGTGAATCCATGTTGTCGCCCACCGCGACAATCTTCACGGTTGCGGTGTAGGTCTTTTTGTCCCCGGGCACCCACTTTGTCAATGGCTCACTATCCCAGGCCCCGGTCGCTTCAAGCGTCAGCTCACCGGAGGCAATATTTTGCGCCGCACCCACATTCGCCGAAGCGTTCCAGAGCGCGAGCGATCCCGCACCTCCGAGAAGAAGGGTGACGCCGAGTCCAGTCGCGACTGCGGCTTTCATCATTTTGTTCATGTAGCAAGCTCTCATTCAGGGTAGTTAGCGAACGATTTCACTGTTGAGTACCCCAAGAGATTCAGGCAGGCCTCCATTGCGCAACGCCATCACAAGATGAGCCTCAACGCAATAACAGGAACGTCACGCATTCGCGCTCCCCACGCGGTACGTCGTGACCCAGAATCTGAACTGTCAGACACGCCAAACGCGCGTCTTCCCCTGACGAAGAAAAATTACCACGCCCCGGCTGAGTAAACAAGCATCAGTCAGAGAATTCGGACCAACACGAGGACCAGTCAGGGTACCAAGTCGATGCGACTTTTGCCCGTTCAGCCTTCGAATGCCCGCATCCTGGCGCACACTGTAAATGTCAGAACGCAGGAGCTCGATGATTGCAAGCCAGAGAACTCCCGTCGTGAAGACCGCCAGCTTTGTAGGCTGAGCGAGAGTAGTGAGTCACCCCCCCTGACGGTACCCCAAGGCTGTCTCGATTCACTGCTCTCGCTCGGCCTACAAAGGTTTCTGGAGCCTTTCGCCCGTCGCCAAGTGGAGTTCGCCGCGAGCTACATCGTCGACACCCACACTGCCGCTGCCGCCGCTGGTCCGAGACTCACCGTCGCCTCCCCGATCCGCACCGCAACGGTTTCAGAATACGGTTCTCCCGCGAGAACACTCAGTTCGGCATCCACGATGATGCCGCGGCTCGCAAAATACTGCAGCATTTCGTTGTCCGAGTCCGAGATGCGCTCGACACGGGCGAGGCAGGGCGAGGCGACTTCCGAGAGCCGGATCGCATCGGGGCGATGCACCTTCCCTTCGGCGCTCGGGATCGGGTCGCCGTGCGGATCACGGGTCGGATACCCGAGCGCACGGTCAATTCGGTGGACGAGCTCATCCGAAACAGCGTGCTCCAGCCGATCGGCCTCCTCGTGCACCTCGTCCCACTCGTACTCCAGCTTGTTGACAAGAAATGTCTCTATCAGGCGATGGCGTCGGATCATCGACACCGCGTGATCTCGCCCGACCTCCGTCAAGGTCACACTGCCGTAGCGGACATGCTCAATCAGCTCTTGGTCGGAGAGCTTGCGCAACGCCTCAGAGACGGTGGAGAGGCGGACGCCAGCAGCCTCAGCAATCGCCGAGTTGGAAACGGGGACATCGGACCACTCCTGCAAGCCCCAAATGACTTTCAAATAGTTCTGCATGCTGGGCGACAGCTGGTCAACACTCACGGGTACAGAATAGCGGCGATCCTGCAATTCATGCAGAACCCGCTCCAGGCAGCCTCAGCTGAGCATCTCCCGCAACCGTCCAAGGGCTGTTTCGAACTCCGCATCGTCGGAACCGCCCATGCCGATCACGAGGCCCGCGATCCTCGCCGCCGCGCCGCGCTGCTGCCAGTAACCGCCGAGGGCTTCCGCCCCCAACAGTTCGTCGTCCCCGCGTCGCACCACGGCGGCCTCACGCGCCCGCCTCGACGCCGCATCGCCGCCCGTAAACTCGATGACCGCGTGGAGTCCACCGTCCATCGGGCGCACCCGGACACCCGGGATCCCGGCGAGGCGATCCGAGACCACATCGCGGCGCGTCGCATACCGCCGCAGCATTTTTGCGGTGTGGCGCCTGAGCGCACCGCTCGTCAGGTACTGCGCAAGCGCCTCCTGCACGATCGTCGACACCGGCCCGCCGAGCTCGTGCCGAATCGGCTCGAGCAACGATCTCAGCCCGGCGGGCGCGAGTAGATATCCGGCGGATAGTCCGGGGCGATTGTGCGCGAGAACGTGCCGAGCAGCACCACTACCCCGTTCATCGGGTCGTCAAGCGCCGCCAGCGTTGGCAGCGGGCTCCCGGTGTATCGCAGCTCAGAATCGAAATCGTCCTCGACCACCACCACACCGGTACGGCTCGCCCACGCGATCAGTTCACGCCGTCGCGGCAGCGGCAGCGATCCACCCAGCGGGTACTGGTGACTCGGCGTCACGATAATCACGTCAAGCATGCCCTCGGGTAGCCGCCGCGTATCAAGCCCCTCCGCATCGGCGGGAAGGGCGACGATGTCAGCGCCGTAGCGGGCGGCAACACCGCGCAGCGAGGGCAGCCCGGGTCCTCCACCCCGACAACGAGGCCGTGACCGCGCGTTGTGCCGAGCGCGGTCAGAAGCAAGCCGAGGCCGTCGCGGGTACCCGCCGTCACGAGCACGTCTTCCGCGCCTCTCGCGGTGCCTCGCATGCGTCGCAGGTGATCGGCGATCTCTTCCCGCAGCCGATCGTCACCGAGCTCGGGGCCGCGAGGTGCGCGTGGGCTGCGGCGCTCCGCCAAGCAGACCGCCAAGCCGCACTGTCGACGGCGTCGGTGATCGGCCTGCCCGGCGCGAGTGGTCCCGGGGTGTTGCTGCCCGTTGAGACCTGCTGGGTCCGGCGCGCTGGGAGGTCGGAGACGGTCTTTGGCGGGCCCTGAAAGGCCAGCTGGGTCGCGGTGAGCTCGGGGTTGACGAGTGTACCGCGGCCGCGGCTCGCCGCCAGATACCCTTCGGCGATGAGCTGCTCATAGGCCGCGACCACCACACCCCGTGCCACTCCGAGGCGACTGGCGAATTCGCGGGTCGCCGGCACCTCTTCGCCAGGACGGAGCACGGCCGCATCGATCGCCTCCCGCAGGGCGGCCGCAAGCTGCACCGGCAGTGGCACGTCCCTCGCGCGGTCAAGATGCACCGGGATCAGGGCTCTCTTCATCGAAACACCACCTCATGCCCCTTCAGCCGCTGTTTCATGACCGCCAGCGCCTCCGGATTCTCGTCGATCAGCACGAAACGTCGCTGAAGCTCAGCTGCGGCAACCCCCGTCGTACCGCTGCCCGCGAACGCGTCGAGGACCCAGTCGCCCGGGCGGGAGGATGCCTGCACGATGCGGCGGAGGATCCCGAGCGGCTTCTGCGTCGGGTAGCCGCTGCGCTCCTTGCCCGTCGGTGACACGATGGTGTGCCACCAGGTGTCGGTGGGGAGCTTACCGAGCGCCGCCTTTTCAGGGGTCACGAGTCCGGGGGCCATGTAGGGTTCGCGGTTCACCGCCTCCGCGTCGAAAAAGTACGCTTCCGGATCCTTCGCGTACACAAGGATGTTGTCGTGTTTGGTGGGCCAGCGCCGCCGGGTCCGGGCGCCATAGTCGTAGGCCCAAATAATCTCATTCACGAAGCACTCGGGCCCAAAGAGCGCATCGAGCAGCACCTTCGCGTAGTGCACCTCGCGGTAGTCCAAGTGCAGATAGAGCGTGCCGTCTGGCGCGAGCAGCCGCCACGCCTCACACAGCCGCGGTTCGAGAAAATCCCAGTAGTCATCGAATCTGTCATCGTAGCCCAGCGTCATTTCACGGGTCACGGCGTAGCCGCGCCCCGAAACCCCAGGCGTCCCCCTTCTGCGGGGTCCACCGGCACCCCGCGGACCCGCTCGGCCCGCTGCAATAATCCGGTGTTGAAGGGAGGGTCAAAATAGACGAGCGTGAAGGCGCCCTCGGGCAGGCGCTTCAACACCGGGAGGTTGTCACTCTGGATGACAAGGTCTGGCCCGACCGAATCCCACGTGTCATTCACCCCTTCAGCGTACCGGGCCGGGGCCAGCATTCGTCAGAATTCAAGCGCCCGTTCGTCGGTGCGAAGCGGCGCAAGAACCGCCGCAATCTCTGCCGGGTCCAGGTCTTCGATACGTGCGGGGCTCCAGCGCGGCGAACGATCCTTGTCAATGACCTGCGCGCGCACCCCCTCAGCAAAGTCGGGCCGCTGCGAGAGCCGTACCACGACGCGCAGATCGTCACTCAGCACCTCCCTGAGTGACAGCCCGAGCGCGCGGGTGCGGGCAATCTGCGCCAGGGTGACCACCACCGAGCTCGGGCACATCTCACGCACAGCGGCCGCTGTCACGGCGGCTTCCGCGCTGCCGTCCGCATCGAGCGTGCGTAGCAAACGGATCGCGCTGTCAAGGGCCGCGTCTGGTTCCGCGTCGGTCGCAGCATCGAGCGCCGCCGACGCGATGGGATCCCACCAGGATCGCGCCTGAAGCAGCGGGGACTCAGGGGCCGCCTCGGCTACCGCACGCACAGCTGCGCGCGGATCCTGCCCCGCGGCGAGCGCCTCGCGCAGTTCCTCCAACCGCGCGGACGGCACGTAGTGGTCGGCAAAACCGAGCGCAATGGCGTCACCCGCGGTCATCTCCCCGAGGTAATCGCAAGGAGCTCACCCAGACGTCCCGGAGCCCGGGCAAGGAGCAGGTGTCCGCCCACGTCGGGGGCGATACCGATGCGCACCTCGGGCATGGCGAGGCGGCTGCGCTCGGTGACGATCCGAATCGCCGCGTGACCGCCGAGGCCGATCCCGCCCCCCATCGTGATGCCGTCCATGATGGCGACCACGGGCACGCGCGACGCCGCGATCCGCGCGTTGAGCGCATACTCAGTTGAGAGGATCAGCCGCGCATCCCCGCCGAAATTTCTTTCACGTCGCCGCCACCGCAGAAACCGCGCTCCCCCACACCGTCGAGCAGGATGGCGCTCGCGTCGCTCGCGTTCGCTTCGGCAATCGACGCCGTCAGCATCTCGAACATTTCCAGGTTCAGGGCGTTGATGGCGCGCGGCCGGTTCAGCGTGAGGTGGCTGATCGCGCCCTCGCGACGAGCCAGCACCAGTGGGTCAGGAGTCAGGTCTGCAGTTGTCATCTCTGCACCGTAGCATCCCGGTGCCCCCGGCGTCAGGTGTGGTCTGATGCCCACCGCGCCAGACTATAGGCTCGGTGTGTGTTTGATGAACGATACGACCGCGATGTGCTCGCCGATATGAAGCCGAGGCGTGGCCCAGTGCAACGCACCGAGGTGACGCTCGCGAAGGGGCTCGTGGTGGAGCACAGCGAGACGGAATGGTGCGGTGCCGTTGTCGGGGCACGCGAAGGGCTCGTGCAGCTCGAAGACTTCGCGGGCAAGGTGCGCGCGTTTTCGCTGAGTGATGGGTTCCTGATCGACGGCAAGCCGGTGACCCTCGTGATGCCGAAGCGAAAGCCCGCTGGACCCAAGCGCACGGCGTCGGGATCCTTCGCCGCTCCCGAACAGCGCGCCAGGGTCGCCATGCCGAGCCGCATTTTCGTCGAGGGCAAGCATGACGCCGAACTGATTGAGCAGGTGTGGGGCGCCGATCTGCGCGTCGAGGGGGTGGTGGTTGAACTGTTGCAGGGTGCTGACAATCTCGCAGACGTGCTCGCGGACTTCGGGCCGGGCCGGGCAGGCGGGCCGGGATCCTGCTCGATCACCTGGTGAAGGGCAGCAAAGAAACCAGGATCGCGGACGCGATTGCCCGCGGCCCCCACGGCGCCAACGTCCTCATCGTGGGCCACCCCTTCGTCGACATTTGGCAGGCGGTGAAGCCCGCGCGGGTGGGGCTTCAGAGTTGGCCGGTGATCCCGCGCAGCATCGAGTGGAAGCGCGGTATCTGTGAGGCGCTCGGCTGGCCCGGCGAGGAGCCAGCGGATATTGCGGACGCCTGGGCCAGGATCCGGGGGCGCGTGCGTGATTTTCGTGATCTTGAGCCGGAACTCGTCGGCCGAGTGGAACATCTCATCGATTTCGTGACAGTCACACCCTGAACACACCCGCGCCAAGTACCATTGGAATGTTGAGGTTCTTCAGGAAATCCAGGAGGCGCGCGTGTCGAAACCGGTGTTCCTTCTCGTGCCTGAGTGGCAGGGCTCAGATTCTTCCAGGGCCATGCAGCTCACCGATGGCGCGGCGCTGCTCCGCGAGGATCTGCCTCGCTCCGCACTCACCGAGGTTGCCGTGCCACTTGAGGCGGGTGACGCACTCGGCACGCCGGTCGCACGGCTGAGCAGCGTGCTGCAAGCGCGCGATGCGACACGGCGAGCTCTCGCTGAAATCGACGCCACGCCCATTATCGTTGGCGGCGACTGCGCGACCTCGCTACCAGGAATCGAGGCTGCCGCGCGTGCCCACGGCGATGGGCTTGCGGTGCTGTGG
This sequence comes from Leucobacter insecticola, assembly GCF_011382965.1. Classification (NCBI taxonomy): domain Bacteria; kingdom Bacillati; phylum Actinomycetota; class Actinomycetes; order Micrococcales; family Microbacteriaceae; genus Leucobacter; species Leucobacter insecticola. The sequence goes on from NZ_CP049934.1 coordinate 2,413,576, forward strand.
TGCAACGCACACCCGCATGCGCAGCATCCCAGCACCTCGCCCTCCGGCGCTGCATCCGGAATGACGCTCAGGCATGCCCTCGGCGACGGCTCCCCCGACCTGATCTCGCCGAATCCCATCACCCCCTCGCAGGTGACGTTTGTGGGAACCCGCGCCTTCGATCCCGAGGAGGAGGAATTCCTGCGGGGCAAGAGTATCGCGATGTTCGGGGCCGACGACCCTGATTTGAAGACCTCTGTCATGCGGCGACTGAAAGACGCTGGAGCCACGCACCTTTACGTCCACATTGACTTGGACGTGCTCGACCCCGCCGAGTTTTCGGCGGTCCACTCCGCGGTTCCCTTCGGTCTCAGCGTCTCGCAATTGACAGAGGTGATTCGCGCCGCGGTCGCCCTGCTCCCCCTCGCGGGTGGGGCGATCTGCGAGTTTGCGCCCAGCGACCCTGCAAACGCCGCCGACAACCAACCGACGGTGCTGCGCGTGCTCGCGGCGCTGACCTCCGGGAGTGCAGCATGAAGGCGTGGCCGCTCGCCCGGCTCGGCTACGCCTACGCGACCGCCGTCGGCTTCGTGTGGGGGTCCCTGCTCAGTACGGGCCGAGTTGAGCGACACGACGGGCTGTGGGTGTTTCGTGGCATGCCGAAGTGGTCGTTTGGCCGCGGTGGCAGCTGCGTCGGATCCTGCTACCTCACCGATCAGAACGTCGGGCCGGCCGTGCTGCGTCACGAGCAGGTCCACCGACGGCAGTGGCAGCGCTACGGCATGGCACTGCCCCTTCTCTATTTTTTGGCCGGCCGGGATCCACTGAAAAACCGCTTCGAGATCGAGGCTGGTCTTGTTGACGGCGGCTATGTGAAACGCTCGCGTTGAGCGCGGGGAACAGACTTCGGGAGCAGAGATGAGCGATGAGTTCCGTTTTCTCGCGGGCGACGCGACTCGTGTCGGCAGAACCGCGCCGCTTCCGCATGTCGAGCGAGTGGCGTTTCTGCTGCGTGATGGCCGCAGCATCAGCGCCCTGCGCTTCGAACCGCAGGATCCACCGCGTGTCGTCGCGCTACACGGCGCGGGGCTCAACGCGCACAGCTTCGATCCCTTCATACTGGCGCTCGACGTGCCCGCGCTCTCGATCGATCTCGCCGGGCATGGTCGGAGTGACTGGCGAGAGGATGCCGACTACCGACCGGATCACCTCGCGGACGATATTGTCCAGGTGCTCGACCGGGCGGTGCCGCAGCCGGTGGTGCTCGTCGGCCATTCCCTCGGCGGGCTCACGGCCGCGCTCGTGGCGGCTGCAATCCCTGAGCTCGTCTCGAGACTGGTGACCGTGGACATCACCCCGGGCATCTCACCGCGGCGCGACGCGGGCGGTGTCGCTGAGTTCATCACCGGACAGCGCAGCTACGGGAGCATCGAAGAGATTGTGGAACGAGCGGTGCAGTTCGGGATCGGGTCTGACCGCCAGGCACTGACCCGCGGAGCCAGCCTGAATACGCGCGTGCGCCCAGACGGGCGCTTCGAGTGGACCCACCACTTCGCGCACCTGGACGCGCTGCCCACGGGCGGCAGCGACGATCCGCAGCCCTACGCACCGATCTGGGCGTCGCTGCAGTCGCTTGAGATCCCGATCACGCTCGTCCGCGCGGCAAACGGCATCCTTGATGATGCGCTCGTGGCAGATTGGCACGAGCGGTTGCCACGCAGCGTAGTGAGAAGCATCAACGGCTCACACAATCTGCACGAGTCAGCGCCCGTCGAACTCGCTGAAACCGTGTCATCGGTGCTGCCAAATACTGGCGCGATCTAGACCTGCTGTAGCCCGCGCAGGATCGCGTTGCGCAGCTCCTCCGGGCACGCCTGGCGTTCCTCTTCGCACGCACGCTGCACGACCTCGGTGAGCGTAATGCACACGGTCTCTTCGTCTTGGCAGCCCGGGCACGTTGCGAGATGCTCGCGAATTGGCGCCGACTCCTCGGCGCAGAGCTCTCCACGCAGCACTTCGTAGATGTTTGCCTGTGCCGTATCGCATCCACAGTCGCTCATCGTGTGGCCCCTTTCTTCGATTCGTCCGACACGCTCTTACTCAGTCCAACGCCCTGCTCCCTGGCGTATTCCCCCAAAGACTTCCGCAGCCGCGCCCGCCCCGATGCAGCCTGCTCATCACCGTGCCAATCGGCACCTCAGCGATGTCGGCGATCTCTTGATAGCTGAACCCCTCAACATCGGCGAGGTACACCGCCATCCGGAAATCCTCGGGCAGCGCGTTCAAGGCCTTGCTCACAATGCTGTCGGGCGTGCGATCAATCGCCTCGGCCTCCGCCGAGCGCGCCGACATAGCCGTGGCCGACTCCGCCCCACCAAGCTGCCAATCTTCCAGTTCTTCGACCACGCCGAGATAGGGCTCGCGCTGGCGCTTGCGATATGTGTTGATGTAGCTGTTCGTCATGATCCGGTACAGCCAGGCTTTGAGGTTGGTCCCCTCTTCATAGGAGGCAAACGCCGAAAACGCCTTCATGAAGGTGTCTTGCACCAGATCCTGCGCATCCGGAGGATTCCGTGTCATCTTCATCGCGGCACCGTACAACTGATCGAGAAGAGGCAACGCCTCCTCCTTGAAGCGGCGCTCGAGCTTCGCCTGTTCTGCAGAATCACTCACGCCTATGATCCTATCCGGCTCGGTCCGCGCAGCTCAGCCGGTACTCACAGCTCAGCCGGTGAAATATGGCTGTTTTCGACCGGCTGAAGTGTGAGTACCGGCTGAGGTGTCGGGTCCTCGCGCCCGGCACGCTGCCCGAATTTTATTCTGAAGTGCAACACTGACCGGTTCGCAACGAGTCTAGCTGCTCTTGGAACGCTTCATACGGTGTCAGCCAAGCGAGGTTTTTGCGGGGCTGGTTGTTGATCTCGGCGATCACTGATTGGAGTTCTTCTTCGCTGACCTGACTGAAGTCGGTCCCCTTCGGATAGGTGCGGCGTAGCCTGCCGTTGTGGTGTTCGTTCGTGCCTCGCTGCCACGACGAGTAGGGGTCCGCGAAATAGGTTTTCATGCCCAGCTCGGTGACGAGTTCGGTGTGGAGATGCATCTCGGTGCCGTTGTCCATCGTCGTCGAGCGACGGGCTCCTGGAGGCAGCGAAGCGAAGATCCGTTTCTGCGCATCAACGCCATCGCGTGAGGTGAGCGTGTCGACTTTCGTGGCGAACATCATGCGGGTTTGTCGTTCGACCTCGGTATGCACGCCGCCGCCAACGCTGCGTACCCCCACAACGCTGTCGCCTTCCCAATCCCCAAATGTCGCCCGTTCGTTCACCTCGGGTGGGCGGTGGTGGATTGAGACACGGTTCGGGATCTTCGAGGAGTGGACCTTACGTCCGTGGTGTTTGCGGCGTTTCTTATGTCCGCGGGGAGGTACTCGGCGAGTCTGCGATCCCGGTTCTTGGGTGCGTAGACGAAGCGGTAGATCGTTTCTGGGCAAGCCCACATTTGGGGGTCGTCGGGGAAATCGATTCTGACTCGTCCGGCCACCATTTCCGGGGTCCATCCGCCCTTGAGTTTGTTCTCGACGTAGGTGATCGCTTTCGGCGTGGTGAGGCGGGTGGGCTGGTGTGAGCGCTTGGCGCGCTCGCATGCTTTCTTCTGCGTGCGAGCTGCCCGATACTGGGTGGGGGTGAGTTCGTCGCCGTGGAGGGCTGGGTCACGGTAGGGGGTGTAGGAGGCATTCTCGCGGGAGGGCCGCCAACTGTTACGGCGCGTCTCGCGGGAGATTGTTGAGGGGCTCCGTCCGAGGTGTTTCGCGATGGCGCGGCAGGAAAAGCCAAGATCGTGTTTCTTCTCGATCTCGATACGTTCTTCCAGGGTGAGGTGACGGTATTGTGTATTCACGGGAGTGTGGCTTTCTTGATCAGTGGTGTGATGATTACCGATCAAGTGTCGCACTCCCGCTTTATTTCCCGGGGGTCATCCGCGGGAGTCGGGGGTGTTGCACTTCAGAACAGAACTCGGGCTGAACCACCTCCAATCCAAGTCCGGCTAGACTCGGAGGCGATGCTGATCGCGAAGCTTAACAATGGCAAAGACGGCGACGAAACAGGGAACGCCGACGGTGGCACTCCGCCCACCGAACTCTGGGCTGCCCCGCAGGCAAGCGGCGAGCTCGAAGCTCGCGTCGCGCTGCCTGGGTCGAAGTCACTCACCGGCCGAGAACTGATCCTCGCCGCCCTCGCTGACGGGCCTGGCACGCTCAGGGCGCCGCTGCAATCGCGTGATTCGGCGCTCATGATCGATGCTCTGCGGGCCCTCGGCACGGAGATCACCGAGATCACGCCTCCAGCGGAGCGTGCCTCATTTGGCCCCGACCTCAGAGTGACCCCCGCTGTGGAGCTGACAGGATCCACCACGATCGCGTGCGGGCTCGCCGGCACCGTGATGCGCTTCGTGCCGCCGGTCGCAGCCCTCGCACTCGGCCCGGTGGCATTTGACGGCGACCCCTACGCTCGCAAGCGTCCCATGCGTCCGGTCCTCGACGCACTCCGTGCTCTCGGCGCCGATATCGCTGACGAGGGTCGCGGCGCGCTCCCCTTCACGGTTCACGGTTCGGGATCGCTGCGAGGCGGCCGGGTCGAGCTTGATGCCTCGCTCTCCAGCCAGTTTGTCTCCGGCCTGTTACTCTCGGCCCCTCACTTCGAAAATGGCGTCCACATCGTGCACACCGGCTCCCGCCTGCCGAGCGTGCCACACATTGAAATGACGCTCGCCGCTTTGCGCGCGCGCGGTGTAGCGGTCGATTCGCCAGCCCCCGGCGAGTGGGCGGTCTCCCCCGGCCCGATCCGCGCCTCCGAAATCACCATTGAGCCGGATCTTTCAAATGCGGCCCCGTTTCTTGCCGCGGCGCTCGTCGCGGGCGGCACCGTAACCGTCCCCGACTGGCCCGTCGCAACCACGCAGGTTGGCGATCAGCTCCGGCAGCTGCTCCCCGAATTTGGGGCGGCGGTGAGCATGAACGCAGACGGCTCGCTCACGGTGTCCGGCAGCGGCACCGTGCGGGGGGTCACACTGCACGTGCCAGAGGCGGGCGAACTCGCCCCACCCTCGTGGGCCTTGCGGCGCTTGCCGACGGCCCGAGCCGCATCACCGGCATCGGCCACATCCGGCACCACGAGACGGATCGCATCGCCGCCCTCGTCACAGAAATCAAGGCACTGGGTGGCGACATCGAAGAGCTTGAAGACGGCATCGAGGTGCGCCCGGCCCCGCTCCACGGTGGCACGTGGCACAGCTACGCGGATCACCGCATGGCCACCACGGGAGCACTCATCGGGCTCCGTGTCGCCGGGGTAGATATTGAAGACGTTGCCAGTACCGCGAAGACACTGCCGCAGTTTCCCGATATGTGGCGGCGAATGCTCGGACTTCTCGACCCCCGCGTCCCGGGCGCCGAGCTTCCCGAGAACGGCTCACTCTCGCTTGACGCGATTCTCTCGGGGCTCAGCGAGGGGCTCGGTGGCCTATGAGCTGGCTGCCCCCAGACGACGAAGACGAGGACGTTCCCTACGGCGAGTACGCCGATCACACGGTGCGCACCCGCCCGAATCCGAAGGCCAACAAGCCACGCACAAAACGCCGGCCAGAGCACACTGACGCGGTCATTGGCACGATCACGGGGGTGGATCGCGGCCGCTACAGCGTGCTCGTCGCTGCGGGCGCAGACCCCGAGACCCCGAAAGAGCACGAGGTCACCGCAGCTCGCGCCCGGGAGCTGCGCAAAACCTCAATCGTCACCGGTGACCGCGTCCAGCTCGTTGGCGACACGAGCGGCGGCGAGGGTTCGCTCTCGCGGATCGTCGGGATCGAGGACCGGACGACGCTGCTGCGCCGCAGTGCCGATGACAGCGACCGCGTCGAGCGGGTGATGGTCGCGAACGCGGATCAGATGCTGATCGTGGTGGCTGCGGCCGATCCCGAACCGCGTGTGCGCCTGGTGGATCGATACCTCGTCGCTGCCTATGATGCCGGCATCCAGCCACTGTTGTGCATCACCAAGGTTGATCTCGCGGATCCCGAACCATTTCTTGAGCATTTTGCGGGGCTCGAAGTTCCGGTGTTTCGCTCGGCGATGGGTGATGAGCCGCTGGCGGCAATTCAGGATGCACTCGCCGGGCAAACCACCGTGTTTGTTGGCCATTCCGGGGTGGGGAAGTCAACGCTCATCAACGCGTTGGTTCCCGATGCGGACCGCGCGACCGGGCACGTCAACATGGTCACTGGCAGGGGAAGGCACACCTCTTCTTCGTCTGTGGCCTTGCGGGCACAGACGCCCGGGCGTGAGCGCGGCGAAACCGGCTGGGTCATTGATACCCCCGGTGTGCGCTCCTTCGGCCTGGGGCATGTCACGAGCGACGGGATCCTGCGCGGCTTCACCGAGCTGGCGGCGCTCATCGAGGCCTGCCCGCGCGGCTGCAGCCACCAAGACGACGCCCCCGATTGCGAGCTCGATGCGGCGATTGCTGACGGTCGCCTCGATGCGACGGGCGCCTCGCGGGTCGAATCACTGCGACGCCTCCTGAAGTAACGGCGCGCCCTGGGGAACGGCGCTATGCTGATACGCATGACTGAGCGTGTGATTCTCGAAGCCGGACAGGCCGCCCCAGACTTTTCGCTTCAGGATCAGGACGGCGTCATACGCAGCCTGAGCGACTTTCGCGATCAGCGCGTCATCGTGTTCTTTTATCCCGAGGCGATGACACCCGGGTGTACGAAGGAGGCCTGCGACTTCCAAGAATCAACCGCGCCCCTCGCCGCCGCAGGCTACCGAGTGCTCGGCATCTCCCGCGATAACGTCGAGAAGCTGCGTCGCTTCGCCGACCGCGACGAGTTGCAGTATCCGCTCCTCAGCGATCCCGATTTGAAGGTACACAACGCGTACGGCGCTTTCGGTACGAAGAACAGTTACGGACGCATCATCGAGGGCGTCATTCGCTCGACATTCGTCATCGGCGCTGATGGGGTCATCGAACACGCACTCTATAACGTGAAGGCCACCGGCCACGTCGCGCGGGTGAGGACGCTCGTCGGAGCCTAATCGGAGGTGAGGCTACTCGGCGGGGTCAACGGGCTTCGCCGGTCGCGCGATCACGGCCGCGACAAATCCAGTGAGCGCGAGGATGAGCAGCGACCAGCCGAGTCCAATAGCCTCGCCCAGGATCCCCTGCAGCACGCCCGTCGCCGCGGCAAACATCAGCACGTGAATCGTGAGGGCGGATCCGCGGACCCAGCTCGCACGCTTCGCGAGTGCGCCCCACAGCGTAATTGCGATCCACGCCCAGGAGATGAGGACCGCGAGCAACAGGCTGACCTTTGCCCCCAGCGGCTCGCCACTCGCGGCAAGAAACGCGAGCACGACATTCCAGACCAACACCGCACCACCGACGACCTCGATGACGAGAACGAATCGCAGCAACAGCCACCCCAACTTGGACGGTGCAAGACGCGTGGGTTGCGAGTTCATTTCGTGGACCTTTCGAATCAATTACGGGTTACCTATTGATTTGCGACTACATACATGCGAACATATATTCCGTCGAGTTTCGCGCACGCCGACGTGAGCAATCTCAGCCACGTTAGGTAATTGGTGCGCGAGAACTAGGCTATCCGGCCAATCGTTCTTTTGCGCGCTGACAGTGCACATGAGGAGAATAATATGGATTGGCGCGAAAAAGCTGCATGTCTCACGGTAGACCCCGAGCTTTTCTTTCCGGTGGGAAACACCGGCCCGGCGGTTGACCAGATCGAGCGAGCAAAGTCGGTCTGTGCACGCTGCACGGTGACCGAGATGTGCCTGCAGTATGCCATGGACACCGGCCAGGATTCGGGTGTCTGGGGCGGTTTGAGCGAAGATGAGCGCCGCGCCCTGAAGCGTCGCGCAGCCCGCGCACGCCGCGCTTCCTAGTCTGATGCAATGAGAGAGGGCCTCGGGGGATTCCCCGAGGCCCTCTCTCATTGTGTTCGGTCTGTCAGCCGTTAGTCGGTGCCGGCGTCAAAGGCGGCGGCGAGACCCAGCGCGTCACCATCTTCGTCGATACCGGTGACAGCGTCAGCAATTTGCGCCGCTCCCCCGGCTTCGAGCTCGCCAACGAGCTCTGCGGTGGCGCCCCCACGAGGCCGAGAGCCGCGTACTGTTCGAGGCGCTGGCGGGAGTCTGCAATGTCGAGATTGCGCATCGTGAGCTGGCCGATCCGATCCTCGGGGCCGAACGCTGCGCCCACGGTACGTTCCATCGAAAGCTTCTCGGGGTGGTAGCTGAGGCTCGGTCCCGTGGTATTCAGGATCGTGTAGTCGTCCCCCGACGCAGGCGCAGCGTCACCTCGCCCGTGATAGCGGATCCGACCCAGCGCTGCAGGGCCTCACGCAGCATCAGGGATTCGGGATCAAGCCAGCGTCCCTCGTACATGAGGCGGCCGAGCTTGCGCCCATCGTTGTGGTAGCTCGCGAGCGTGTTCTCGTTGTGGATCGCGTTGACGAGACGCTCATAGGTGATGTGCAGAAGCGCCATACCCGGGGCTTCGTAGATGCCGCGGGACTTCGCTTCGATGATCCGGTTTTCGATCTGATCGGAGACGCCAAGCCCGTGACGGCCACCGATGGTGTTCGCCTCAAGAACGAGAGAGACGGGATCTGCGAATTCAACACCGTTGATGGCGACGGGACGCCCCGCTTCGAAGCGCACCGAGACTTCCTCGGTGGCAACGTCGACCTCATCGCGCCAAGCCGCAACTCCCATGATGGGGTCAACGATGTCGAGGCCCTCGTTCAAGAATTCGAGGGTCTTTGCTTCGTGGGTGGCCCCCAGATGTTTGCGTCGGTGGAGTAGGCCTTTTCCGTGGAGTCTCGGTAAGGGAAGCCGCGCTCCTGCAACCACTCGCTCATTTCGTGACGACCGCCGAGCTCGGTCACGAATTCTTGATCGAGCCAGGGCTTGTAGATCCGCAGTGCCGGATTCGCCATCAGGCCATAGCGGTAGAACCGCTCAATGTCGTTGCCCTTGTAGGTTGAGCCGTCGCCCCAGATGTCAACGTTGTCTTCCTTCATGGCACGTACCAGCAGGGTGCCGGTGACGGCGCGGCCGAGTGGGGTCGTGTTGAAGTAGGTCTTGCCGCCGGAGCGGACGTTGAATGCGCCGCACTGCAGCGCCGCAAAGCCCTCTTCTACGAGCGGCAGCTTCGCGTCAACGTGGCGCGCGATCTCCGCGCCATATTCTTTGGCTCGATCGGCGACCCGTCAATATCGGGTTCATCGTACTGACCGATATCAGCGGTGTAGGTGCAAGGAACTGCACCCTTTTCGCGCATCCATGCAACCGCGCATGAGGTATCGAGGCCACCGGAAAAAGCGATACCGACGCGCTCGCCAACAGGGAGAGAAGAAAGGACCTTAGACATGCCCTCTATCCTAAGGGCTACGCTTCATCTTCGCCGTCACCGAAGGTTCGGCTCGCGATCACCTGCACGTCTTTGTCGATGTCGAGAAGTGACAGCTCAACCTTGCCGATTCGCGCGTCAGTCTTGTCCAAGCGCCCTTCAATCCGATCGAGGCGGATGTCGACCCTCTCAAAGCGCTGGTCCATCTGATTAAACCGTTGGTTGACATGCTCGAATTGCTTGTCGACATTACTAAAGCGAATGTTCATCTGCTTCTCAAGATGGTCGAATCGATCCTTGGTTTGTCTGTCGACCGCCTCGAAGCGGGCCACCATTTCGTTGCGCAGCCCTGCAAACTGAGTGGGAATTGATTGAAAGATGAGGCGGGCGATGAGCGCAAGTGTGCCGAGCAGCCCAGTGCCGAGCACGCTCACCAGCGTCCATGTCAGCGGTTCCGTCATGTCGGTCATGTCTCCATTCTGTATGGGTTCACGACAGAATGCCACAGTTCACAAGGGCAATTTGGGCCTTCGGAAATCTGTGGATAACTCCGGCTGACTCGCGCCCAAAATGATCCCTGTGGACGGAGATTAACTCGCCATATCCCCGCTAAATCAGGCCCAGCTCCCGCACCGCGTCGCGTTCTGCAACCAGCTCAGCAACGGAAGCCTCGATCCGCCCCGCGAAAACTCATCAACGGAAAGCCCTTCGACAATCATCCAATCTCCGCTGGCAGAGCGCACAGGGAAGGACGAGATGAGACCTTCGGGCACTCCATACTCCCCGCGAGAAATCACCGCAGCGCTCGTGCGGCGCTCCCCGGTGCCCAGCACCCAATCGCGCACATGATCAATTGCCGCGTTCGCCGCGGACGCGACGGAGGATCCGCCACGCACCTCGATAATCTCCGCTCCTCGCTTCGCAACACGGTCGATGTACTCGCCACGCGCCCAAGCAGCGTCAACCGCACCGAGTGCGGGGCGCCCAGCGACACTCGCGTGGCTGAGGTCCGGGTACTGCGTGGCCGAGTGATTGCCCCAGATCGTGATGCCGTCAACGTCTGCGACCGAGATGTCGGCCTCTGCCGCGAGCAAACCCACCGCACGGTTATGGTCGAGTCTGGTGAGCGCGGTGAACCGTTCAGCGGGCACATCCGGTGCGTGCTGCTGCGCGATCAAGGCGTTGGTGTTCGCGGGGTTTCCCACCACGATCACCCGGATGTCGCTCGCGGCATGTTCACCAATCGCGCGGCCCTGCGGCCCAAAGATGGCGCCGTTCGCCGCCAGCAGGTCGCCGCGTTCCATCCCCGCTGTGCGCGGCCGGGATCCAACGAGCATCGCGATGTTCGTGCCGTCGAAAGCCCGGTTCGGATCGTCACTGATGTCGACCCCGGCGAGCAGGGGAACGCGCAGTCGGTGAGTTCAAGCGCCGCACCCTCAGCACCCCGCATCCCCTGCGGAATCTCGAGCAGACGCAGGCGCACCGGCTGGTCAGCACCAAGCATCGCACCCGAGGCGATCCTGAACATCGTCGCGTAGCCGATCTGGCCGCCCGCGCCGGTGATGGTAACCGTGACTGGTGTGCGTGACATGCTTACTCCGTTCGGGTGGTGTCGCCGTTGTGCCGGATCCTGAGCGTGCTAGCGACGGTTGAAGGTGCTCGGATCCGGCCCGAAATTGTGCTGCTCATCAAGGCCATCGATCGCGGCCATCTCGGCTGCCGAGAGGTCGAAATCAAGAATGTCTGCGTTCTCGATCATGCGTTCGCGGCGCGTGGTCTTCGGGAAAATGATGGTGTCGTGCTGCAGGTGCCAGCGCAGGATCACCTGAGCCGGGCTCTTGCCGTGGGTGGCAGCGGCCGCGACAATCTCGGGGCGTTCAAAGAGGTCGCTCTTGCCCTGCGCGAGAGGACCCCAGGCTTCGATCGCGATGCCGTGCTCGCGGCAGAACTCGCGCAGCGCGCGGCGCTGGTTCAGCGGGTGCAGCTCGATCTGGTTGATGGCGGGGACCACGCCGGTCTCGTCGAGCAGCTGCTGCAGGTGCGGGATCTCGAAGTTCGAAACACCGATGGAGGTGGCGCGGCCGGTCTCAGCGATCTCGATGAGCCCCTTCCACGCGCCAAGCGCGGTACCGAACTCGGGGATCGGCCAGTGCACGAGGTACAGGTCGACCGTTTCAAGGCCGAGGCGATCCATGCTCGCGTTGAAGGCTCCGTGCGGATCCTCCTGATCGGAGTTCCACAGCTTCGTGGTGATGAACAGTTCCTCGCGCGGGATCCCACTCTTCGCAATCGCCGCGCCAACCTCGGCCTCATTGTCGTAGATGCGCGCGGTGTCAATGTGACGGTAACCCACCTCAAGCGCTTCGGTGACGATCCGCTCGGTTTCTCCCGGTTCGACGAGGAAGACACCGAGCCCAAGCTGCGGGATCTGCTTTCCGTCGTTCATGGTGATGTTCGGGATCGGCAATGCGGTCATGGTTCCCCTTGGTTTCGGAAGACTTGTCTTCGCCCAGTCTATTCCCTGTCCTGAGACGCCCCGCTATTGGGGACGCGACTGCGATAATGGCTAGGTCATGTCCCAGCACCCAGCCCCCGCACCCCGCATCGAGTTCCCGGAGGAACTGCCCGTCTCACAGATGCGGGAAGAGATCGCCGACGCGATTCGGGATCACCAGGTCGTGATCGTCGCGGGCGAAACCGGCTCCGGCAAGACGACCCAGCTCCCCAAGATTGCACTCACGCTCGGCCGCGAGCGCATCGCGCACACGCAGCCGCGCAGGATCGCCGCCCGCACGATCGCTGAACGCATTGCCGACGAGCTCGGCTCCGAGATGGGTGGGCTCGTCGGCTACCAGGTCCGGTTCACGGACAAGGTTTCTGCCGACACCAAGATCCGACTGATGACCGACGGGATCCTGCTCAACGCGATCCACCGCGACCGCGACCTTACTGCCTATGACACGATCATTATCGATGAGGCGCACGAGCGCAGCCTGAACATCGACTTTCTGCTCGGCTATCTCAAGACGCTGCTCCCTCGCCGGCCAGACCTCAAGGTCATCATCACCTCGGCGACGATCGATCCGGAATCGTTTGCGAAACACTTCGCGGATCCGCGTACCAACGATCCCGCGCCCATCATTGAGGTATCGGGGCGCACCTACCCCGTTGAGATTCGGTATCGGCCGCTCGTGGAGGAGCACGAAACCGCGGACCCCAAAACTGGCGCGCCAAAGACCCGCAGGATCGAGCGCGACCTTTTCGAGGGAATCGGCGAGGCTGTCGACGAACTCGCGAAGGAAGCGCCCGGCGACGTCCTCGTGTTTCTTTCAGGCGAGGCCGAGATTCGTGATGCTGCTGACGTGCTCAACGGCAAGTTGCGAGCGTCCGCCCGCGCAGCGAGAACAGAGATTTTGCCGCTCTACGGTCGGCTCAGTTCCGCCGAGCAGCACCGCGTCTTCGAGCGCGGCGCACCCGGCACGAGACGCATCGTGCTCGCCACCAACGTTGCCGAAACATCGCTGACGGTGCCGGGCATCCGCTACGTCATCGACGCTGGCACTGCCCGCATCTCCCGGTACAGCGCGCGAAGCAAGGTGCAGCGGCTGCCCATCGAGGCAATCTCGCAGGCCAGCGCGAATCAGCGTTCGGGCCGCTCGGGTCGCACCAGCGACGGCATCGCGATCCGGCTCTACAGCGAAGAAGACTTTCAGAGCCGCCCGAGTACACCGAACCCGAGGTGCGGCGCACCGGGCTCGCCTCGGTCATTCTGCAGATGCTTGCGCTCGGGCTCGGTGACATCGCGAGATTCCCTTTCCTCACTCCTCCGGATCAGCGCGGGATCGCCGACGGCCTCGGGCTGCTGGCGGAGCTGGGCGCGGTGCGGATCGACAAACAGCGCGGGAAGAACGCAGAGCCGCGCATCACCAAGATCGGCCGCGAGCTTTCTCGCCTCCCGATCGAACCGCGGTTTGCCCGCATGGTGGTGGAGGCCCGCAGACACGAGGTGGTGCCGCAGGTTCTCGCGATCGTGGCGGGCCTGACCATTCAAGACGTGCGCGAGCGCCCGCAGGCCGAGCGTGGTCGGGCCGACGAACTGCACGCACGCTTCAATGATCCGCAGGGCGATCTGATGACCCTGCTGAATCTCTGGAACTATCTACAGGAGCAGCAGCGCGAGCTGTCTTCAAGCGCGTTCCGGCGGTTGTGCAAGAAAGAGTTTCTCAACTTTCTGCGCGTGCGCGAGTGGATGGATCTGTTCCGACAGATTTCGCGTATTGCCGACGGACCGAAGGCCAGCGTTGGAGCCACCGAGACAGGCGGATCCTTCGAGCTCATCCACCGCTCTGTGCTCGCGGGGCTCCTCTCGCAGCTCGGCGTGCGCGATGATCGTCAAGACCGCGGGGCACCGGGCCGCGCGGGCACCAACGCGCCCGGCGCGGGCAAGAGACGGGCCGCGCAGGAGTATGTCGGATCCCGCGGCACCCGCTTTGTGCTGTATCCCGGGTCGGTGCTCGCGAAGAAACCGCCCGAGGTAGTCATGAGCGTTGAGCTCGTTGAGACAAGCCGACTGTTTGCCCGCAGCAACGCGGTCGTTGATCCCGCGTGGGCTGAGGAGCTTGCCGGCCCGCTCGCGAAACGCCAGCTCAGCGAGCCACACTGGGAGAAGAAGCAGGGTGCAGCGGTCGCCTACGAACGGGTGACGCTCTACGGTGTCGCGATCGTGGATCGCCGCCGGGTGCAACTCGCGCGCACGGATCCCGAGCACGCCCGCGAACTGTTTATTCGGCACGCGCTGGTCGAGGGTGAGTGGGACTCGTCGCAGGCCTTTGATCGTGCCAATCGGCAGCTGCGCCGCGAGCTGGAACAGCTGGAAGAGCGCACCCGTCGCCGCGATATCGTCAGCGATGATGACGCGATCTTCGAGTTTTACGATGCCAGGATCCCGGCCGATGTTGCCTCCACCCGCAGCTTCGAGGGCTGGTGGAAGAAGACCCGGCTCACCCAGCCAAACCTCTTGACGCTGCGCCGCGAGGACCTGCTGGAAGACCAGGCCGAGCCGGTCGACGAAACCGAGTTTCCCAGGCAGTGGCGGCACGGTGACCAATCGCTGAAGCTGCGCTACCGGTTCGATCCGACGGCCGAAGACGACGGGGTGACGGTCAACGTGCCGCTGCCGCTGCTCCCCCGCCTCGACGGTTCCGATTTTGAGAAGCTGGTGCCGGGGCTCCGCGAGGAACTCGTCACCGCACTCATCAAGACGCTGCCAAAAGCGATTCGCAAGCATGTGGTGCCGGCCGCGGATTGGGCGCGGAAGCTCCTCACCACGGTGGGGCCGAAGCTCGATGAGGACCGCCGGTTGAGCGAGCGAAGCGAGTCGAAACCCGATCCAGCCCCGTCCCTCACGGCCCTGCTCGCCGCCGAGATACGGCGCGCCACAAGCATGCCGGTCGCGCCCACGGACTTTGATACCGAGCGTCTGCCCGCCCATCTGACCCCGACGTTCCGGGTGATCGACGGGCGCGGACGCACCATTGGCACGGGCAAGAATCTCAGCGAACTGCAAACCGCGCACAGGGCCGAGGCGACGAAGGGGGTCGCGAGAGTCGCGGCCTCGGCGCTGCCAAAGAGCGAACTCGAGCAGAAGGGCGCGACGAGCTGGGCGTTCGGCGATCTGCCGCGCCATGTCGATACGGCGTACGCGAAGGGTCGCGCGAGCGGGGCCGGGGTCGTGCGGGCGTATCCTGCGATCGTGGATCGCCGCACGAGTGTCGACCTGGCGCTCGTCGCTGACGCGGCTGAGCAGGCGCGGGTGTCGCGGCGCGGGATCCGCAGACTTGTGGCGCTGAGTTCCCCCTCGCCCGCGAGCTATATTCGGGATCACCTCTCGAACCAGGAAAAGCTGCTGCTCGGGGCAGGCCCGTATCGCAGCCTGGATCTCGCGATCGCTGACGTGTCGCTAGCGGTGGCCGATCGTTTGATTCGCAGGCACGCCCCCGACGGGCTGGTGTGGAACGCCGAGGTGTTCCAGCGCATCACCGACGATTACGCACGATCCCTGATCGACGAAATCTACGGCGCGATCGCATTGACCGCACGGGTGCTCGACGGGGCGAGGCTCGCGCGGAAAGCGATTGACAGCGCGAAATCTCTGCAGGTACTCGGCCAGGTCACCGACGCTGCGGGGCAGGTTGATGGGCTCGTGTTTGACGGCTTTGTGTCGCGCACCGGGATCGCGCAGCTGGAACGGCTGCCCGTGTACCTTGAAGCGGTGCAGCTGCGCATGAAGGGGCTCACCGAGAACCCGGGCCGCGATCGCGCTTGGCAAAACGAGGTGGATCGGGTCGCGGCGCTCTATGCGGAGGCCGGGGGCACGATCCCGCTCGCCGAGGAGGCACCCGCGCACCTCGGTCGCGTCCGGTGGCTCATCGAAGAGCTCAGGATCAGTCTCTTCGCCCAGCATCTGCGCACCGCCGAGCCGGTCTCTGCGCAGCGGATCCAGAAGCTGCTGCGCGAGCGGTAGCGTTGGGCCGATCACTCGGCGCCCCGCCCCTTCCCTCGCCCCGCCCACCCGCCATCACTCCGCCGACCCGCCATCTCCATCGCGCAGATTCGATGGCGTCTCGCCGAGATCATACGGTCTCGGCGGCAACGGCCCTTGGGGCAGGGATCCTCGCGTCTCGCAGCCACCTGGTGAAGGTAGCTGGCGTGCGTAGCTCCGCATACCCCAGCCGATGTACTCGTTTGCGAGTCTTGTTTTCTATCCACTCCGCGCGTTTCTTTTCTCTGAAAACAACTTCTTCGGCGGTGAGTCCACCGCGAAACTCGGGCTCGGTGTATTTCTGTTTGCCGTCGACTTCGCAGAAAATACCGAGACCGAGGAGTTCAAGATCAATGTGATAGCGGTGGCCTCCGGGGGCAGGAACTTCCACTTGGCTGGCGACGGCATACCCGTGAGAAACGAATCTGAGCCGCGCGACGCTCTCTAGCGGCGAATCTGCGCTTCCGTCTGCAAGCCGTATCACGTTCGCAGCGCGACGTACGCCGCGCCCGCCCCGCTCACGCCCAAGTTGGTCGAGAAGCTCCTGCCTCCACACTTGCGCGGCGTCCGACATGCCCGCTCCGCGATCCACCGGGAACAGCAGACTCATTGCGGCATCGGCGCATGCAATTGCACGCTCCGGGGTGTCGAGTCGCGCGAGATCCAAGATGGTGCGCGGGAGACTCGTGCAATACACTCCGCCGATCTTCGCTACTTCCGCGTCCGAATAGTGCGCAACCCGGCGCACGACGGTCCGGGTGTTTGAGACGTTGACCGTGTGCGAGACGAGCGTTTGTGGCGGCGCAGCCCGAAACTCGTAAAGCGGGAGACCCCACAGCGCAGCCGCTGAATAGGACGAAAACAGACTCTCTGTGCGCATAGTTGTCGCGACAGCGAAAACCATCACCAGGTGGCGTTCTTCCGGAGTTAGGCTCTGAAGGGACTCGGCGACCACATACAGGCCTTTCGTGAGGCGTAGCAGAACACCATCACGCACCTGCCTTGCGATGCCACGCTCCTTGAGCCCAGACAGAAGCAGCTCACTCCTGGTCAGAATGAGCATTCGAAGTTCTTGGATATCGCGTCGGCGCACACACCAAATCTGCCGGAAGAACTCCACCAGGAACCAAAAATCTAGAATCTGTGGATAACACGATCTGCTCCGCCGCTGTGGACGGAGAACCCTTGACAGAAGCAAGCCCTACCGCCTGAGTCCCCTCGCCCCGCCCACCCGCCATCACTCCGCCGACCCGCCATCTCCATCGCGCGAACTCGATGGCGTCTCGCTGAGACCATACGGTCTCGGCGAGTAGAAGGCTAGGGGTGGCTAGTGGTGCGTGTGTGCGGTCAGAATCTGGCGGGCCTGGTGGATTAGATCAGGGTCTGTAATCAG
This sequence comes from Leucobacter insecticola, assembly GCF_011382965.1. Taxonomy (NCBI): domain Bacteria; kingdom Bacillati; phylum Actinomycetota; class Actinomycetes; order Micrococcales; family Microbacteriaceae; genus Leucobacter; species Leucobacter insecticola. The sequence goes on from NZ_CP049934.1 coordinate 2,430,917, forward strand.
GTCGTAGCGGGTGGCGACCATCTGCATCACCGAGGAGAAGTCGCGTCTATTGCGATTCATTCCGTACGACAGCACACCGAAGAGCATGCCGAACCCCGCACCGATCGCGATCGCCGCAACAAACACCCCGAGAATCGCCGCGTTGTCAGGCTGAAAGATGAAGAGCAGGAGACCGAGAAAGAGTCCGAGGTAGGCGCCGGAAAGCGCACCCATCAGCGCCACCCTGCCGTAGGTGAGGCGTCCCGTGACCCGTTCGACGCTGCGCAGGTCATTGCCGAGGATGCTGATCTGCTGCACCGGGAAACTCGCGCGCGCGAGCACATCAACGGCGTGTTTGGCATCCTCATAGCGGTCGTAGGTGGAGATAATCTCACCCGTCGGCAGTTCGGGCATCTGCATCTGCCGCCGGGGGGTACCAGGAGTCGGTGTGCTCATGCCTTGATTCTTCCACAGCCACGTTAAATCGCGGCGTGATCCTCGCCGATCCGTTTCAGCGCACGGCGAACGACACCCCGGCGGCAAGGTGGCACGGCCCCGGGCGATTCAACGGCGTGTCGTTCGTGAAGAGCGCTAGCGTAGTGGTGTGAGTACTTCGAGGGTCTTTGTCGGGCGTCTCGCCGGACGCGGAGTGTTTGATCCGGTCGGCGACAGAATCGGGAAGGTGCGCGACGTGTTGGTCGTGTACCGGGCCACGAGCTCGCCGCGCGTGGTCGGCTTGATCGTGGAGATTCCCGGAAAGCGCCGCGTCTTCGTGCCGATCAGCCGGGTGACCTCGATTGGTGCGGGGCAGGTGATCGTGACCGGCCTCATCAACATTCGGCGTTTCGAGCAACGCGGCGGCGAGACCCGCCTGATTGCGGAGATGGTGGGCCGCGAAGTCGAGATTCCAACCGCAACGAAGGCCACCATCGAAGACGCCGCCATTGAGCGCGCCCGCAGCGGTGAATGGCTGGTGTCGGAGGTGTTTGTGCGCCTGCCGAAACCGGCGGGACCGTTCAGCAAGGGTGACGCGCGGATCGTGCGCTGGTCGGAGGTGCGGCTACCAAGTAGCGACGGGGGGACGCAGTCCGCCGAGCTGCTCATTCAAACCCTGGTTGATCTGAAGCCCGCTGACCTCGCCGACGCCCTGCTCGAACTCCCCCAGCCGCGCATGCTGAAGGTAATCGAGGATCTCCCCGACGAGCGGGTCGCCGATGCTCTCGAAGAGATGACGGAGCAGGATCAGCTCGCCTTGCTCGCGCAGATCCCGCAGGATCGAACGGCGGATGTGCTGGACCGGATGGAGCCTGACGACGCCGCCGACCTGATTGCCGCGCTCCCCGCCGCAACCGGCGAGGAGCTGCTGGAGCTCATGGAGCCGGAGGAAGCGGAGGACGTGCGCCGCCTGCTCATTTACGACGGAGACACCGCGGGTGGTCTGATGAGCCCGTCCCCCATCGTGCTGGCCGCTGAGGCGAGCGTGGCCGAGGGGCTCGCGATGATCCGGCGCGCCGAGATCCCGCCGGCGATGGCCTCGGCGGTCTATGTCACTCATCCTCCCTACGAGACACCGACGGGGGAGTATCTTGGCATGGCGCATTTTCAGCGCATGCTGCGATTCCCTCCGCACGAACGACTCACGGCGCTGCTTGACACGGAAATCGAGCCGGTGCCCGCGAGCGCGAGCGCCGCAGAGGTGTCACGTCGACTCGCGAGCTACGACCTGGTCGCGATGCCTGTTGTTGACGAACAAAATCGGCTCGTCGGTGTGGTCACCGTCGATGACGTGCTCGATCATCTCCTCCCCGACGACTGGCGTCACGCCGATGCGGAGGTTGCTCAGTGAGATTCTTCAAGCGCACTCCCGGCCTCGACGCCCCCCGCGCCGTCAGCACACGATCATCACGCGCGAGCGGCGGATCGCGCAACGAGCGCTTTGGCCGCTGGACTGAGAGCATCGCGCGAGGCATGGGAACCCCGTGGTTCCTACTGATCCTGACAGTCACCTGCCTCGCGTGGCTCGCGTGGAACTCCTACGGTCCTGAGGAGTTCCGCTTCGACTCGGCGGCGCTCGGCTTCACCGCACTCACACTCATACTCTCACTGCAGGCGTCGTACGCGGCGCCGATGATCCTGCTCGCACAAAACCGGCAAGACGACCGCGAACGCGTGCAGATCGAGCAGGATCGGCAGCGCGCCGAGCGCAACCTCGCCGACACCGAGTTTCTTGCCCGTGAGGTGGTGGCGCTGCGGCTCGCAATGAAAGAGCTGCCAGATCGCGAGTTTGTGCGGGCCGAACTACGCGCTCTGCTCGCCGAACTCGAAACAGAGAAGGCGGGTGAATCCGAGCAGTGAGCGACATCGCAGGCGCGGTCTGGGCGGAGCTTGCGCGAGTGCGCGATCCCGAGATTCTGCGTCCGATCACAGATCTCGGCATGGTGCAGAGCGTTGAGGTGGACGACGCGGGGCGCGCAACGGTCTCGGTGCTTCTCACCATTGCGGGCTGCCCGGCGGCGCGCAAAATCGAGGCGGAGGCTCGCCAGGCCGTCGCTGCGGCGGCGGGCGTGACCGAGGCGAACGTTGTGATTGGAGTGATGTCGCCGAGTGAACGGCAGGCCTTCATCGAGCGGGTACGCGGCGAGCGCGGATCTCGGCCCCAACAGTTCGGCCCTGATTCCCTCACCCGCGTGATCACCGTCACCAGCGGTAAGGGGGTGTCGGTAAATCTTCGCTCACCGCCGGACTGGCGGTGGCTCTCGCAGAGGCCGGCCTGGCAGTGGGGCTCGTCGACGCGGACGTGTTCGGGTTTTCGATCCCCGGCATCATGGGGCTGAGCCGCGATGGTGTCACTTCCCAGCCCACCCGCGTGGGTGACATGATCCTGCCGCCCGTTGCGCACGGCGTGAAGGTGATCTCCATCGGCATGTTCTTGGGGATCAGGATCCCCGCACCACCGCGGTGTCGTGGCGTGGCCCGATGCTGCACCGCACAATCGAACAGTTCTTGCGGGATGTGTGGTTTGGCGATCTCGACATTCTGCTGCTGGATCTGCCGCCGGGCACGGGCGACATTGCGATCAGTGTGGGGCAGTTGCTGCCCCAGGCCGAAGTGTTGGTAGTCACCACACCGCAGGAGGCTGCGGCGGACGTAGCCGTGCGAAGCGCGCTCGTGGCCAGGCAAACCGGCCAGCGTGTCATCGGCGTGATCGAAAACATGTCGGGGATGCTGCAGGCGGATGGATCCGTCATCGATGTGTTCGGATCGGGCGGCGGTCAGTTGGTCGCGGAGAGGCTGAGCAGCCCGGAGCACGGTGCGGTTCCCCTTCTCGGCAGCGTGCCCCTCAGCCCTGACTTTCGCGTCAAGGGAGACAGTGGTGACCCCGCGGTTCTTGCAGCCCCGGAAGATCCGGCAGCCGCCGAGATTATTCGGATCGCTACTGCGGTCTCGGGGCTGGGCCGCGGGTTGGCGGGGCGTCCGCTGGGCGTGAGCGTGAAACCTCCTGGATCGGGCGCGGGCGACTAAAGAGGTACCCCTGGAACGCATCAACGCCGAGACTCAGCAGAACCTGGAACTGTTCCTCGGTCTCGACTCCCTCGGCGACCACGTTCAGATCAAAGGTTCGCGCGAGCTGCACGATCGTCGCTACCACTGATCTGGCCTGGGTGTCTTCCACGATCGCATCAACAAAGGACTGGTCGATCTTGAGCTGCTGCACCGGCAGTTCACGCAGGTAACTGAGCGAGGAGTACCCCGTGCCAAAATCGTCGAGGGAGGACAGCACGCCGTCTGCGCCCAGCATCTTCAGAAGACGAACGGTCCGATCGAGATTCGTGTGCAGCACGCTCTCGGTCAGTTCGATTCTCAGTTTGCCGGCGGGCACGCCGTACAGCGCAATGATGGCGCGCACGGTCTCACCAAAATTGCGCACGCGAATCTGACGCTCGCTGAGGTTCACCGACAGGGTGAGGTGCTGGGTCGCAGGATCACGCCCCAGGCAGCCAGTTGCGCACAAGCCTGATGGAGCACCCACTCACCGATCTCGATGATCATGCCGGTCTGTTCGGCGAGCGGAATGAACTCGTCGGGCGGCACGAGCCCACGTTCGGGGTTCATCCAGCGCAGAAGTACTTCTTCCCCCAGCACCCGCCGTTCCCGGTCAACGATCGGCTGCGAGAACAATCGCAGCTCGTCTCGCTCGATGCCCAGGCGCAGCTGAGCCACAAGCTGCACCCGCTCCCTTGCCTCTTCGATCATGTGCTGCTCAAAAAACCGCAGCCTGCGAGCGCCGCCACTCTGCCTGGCGCGCTTTCTCGCCACCTCTGAACTCATCACCACTTCGGAGGGATCCTCGGCATTGACGAAGGATCCGGGCCGGTATCCGGGAGTGTGCGTGTCTTCGTTCACGGTCGCCACGCTCGGGGTCAGAGCCGCATCCGCCCAGAGCACACACCCGACGCTCACCGAGCCGTCAATCACGATCCCGGCCCCCAGATCAAGCGGCTCGCTGAGTTTCGCTACGACTTGTTCTGCGACAGCAAGGGATCGAATCACCGCAGACTGTTCATCGCCCAGGTCCACAAGGAACAAACCAAACACCCCCGCGCCCAGCCGCGCAATGGCGTGAAGCGGTCCAGCGAGATCCTGCAACCGCGCCGTTGCCTCCCGTAGAAGCTGTTCGCCGGTCTCAATCCCGAAGGCATCATTGACGGCAGAAAGCTCGTCGATACTCACAGAAAGAAACGCACAGAATCCGCCTTTGCGCTTTTCTGCGGCCTTCGCCATCGTCTGCAGCATCGACATACGATTGGGCAATCTCGTCACAGAATCGACGTAGGCAAGCTGTTTCACTCGTTCCTGCGCGAGGTGGCGTTCGGTCGCTTCAGAGCGAATCGAAATGTAGCGATCCGGTGTGCCGCTCTCGTCAAGGATCGGCACAATGAGCGTTTCAAGCCAATAGTAGCTTCCGTCCTTCGCGCGGTTGCACAGCAGCCCGCGCCAGTGGTTGCCGCTGCGAATAGTGCTCCACAGCTCGGCGTACAGTTCGGGGTCGTGAAGCCCGGAACTCACCAGCTTGTGTGTCTGGCCAACAAGTTCTTCGCGAGAGTACTTCGCCAACTCGCAGAATCGATCGTTCGCGTAGGTGATCACGCCGTGTCTGTCCGTGATCGTCACGACGGTGTAGGTGTCGAGGGCATACAAGATGTCATCGAGAATCTCGCGCGGTACTCCCCATTTGCTATGCATCTCACCGCTCTCTATCGATTCGGTTGGATCCGCCCCTGAATCACGCCTATAGGTCTATGCCGGTGCCTACGTCGCTTCTTCATCAAAGGCGAGCGTTCCAGAAGTTTCGGACGCTGCGACCGAAGCCACACCCGACGCAACCGTCGCCGCAGTGCCCGGGCTTCGCGCGGCGCGCCTGGCTGCGATCTGAGCCTCGCGCTGATCCTCCAATAGGGCGTCGCGAATGATCCTGCGCGGATCGTATTGACGCGGGTCAAGCTGCCGCCAATCGACATCGTCGAACTCCGGACCCATCTCTTCCTTGAGACGGTCTTTTGCGCCCTCCGACATACGTTTGAGGCTGCGCACCAGCTCGCCGAGCTTCTTTGCGTACGCGGGCAGCCGGTCAGGGCCAACGACAAACATGGCGATCACCATGATCACCAGAATCTTGTCTATCGTCAGGCCCACAACGTCTATCGTAGTCGCCACGAGTGATATTTCGGCTGCGCTCCGCGCGATTTACTTGGCTTCACGCGTGTAAGCCAGCTTCCACCGGCACTGAGCCGTACGCTAGTCACAGTCGTGCGCGTTACCTGCGGATCCCCGCAAAACATGTCGCAACAACCCACGGAGGAGATCGTGAGCAAGCTCGAACGCAATTGGCAGTACGCCGAACAGTATCCGGGCGAAACTGAAGCGCAGATGCGGGCACGCAGGCTCTCACTCGAGCTCGGGATCGAGCCGGTGAGCCGGTCCACCGCGGCGCATCTCTCGGGGGTGGCAGCACTCAGCCGCGCCCGCGCAATCTGCGAGATCGGCACTGGGGTCGGGGTGAGTGGACTCTCGCTGCTGCGCTACGACAACGAGGCGACCCTCACATCAATCGAGATCGAGCCGGAGCACCTGCGTGAGGCCCGCACCGTATTTGCCGATGCCGGGATCCAATCCTCCCGGCTGCGCCTCATCGAGGGCGACGCGCTCCACGTCATGCCCCGCCTCAACCTCGCCGCCTATGACCTGGTGGTACTCGACGCGAACCCTACCGAGTTGCTCGACTATTTCGAGCACGCTCTTACCATCGTTCGGCCCGGCGGCTGCGTGGTGGTGCCCGGAGCATTCTCACACGGCCGAGTGCCGGATCCCGCAGCCCGCGATGAGGCAACCCAGGCACTCCGCGATCTCCTCGCTCTTGTTGCCGACTCCCCCGCGATCGCCTCGATGCTTTCGCCCGCCGGCGACGGCGTCCTCACCCTGGTACGGCAGGCCGGCTAGGGTCTCTGGGTTTCCGGGTCTCCGGGTCTCCGGTCCAGGGTTCCCATGCGCCACCCGCCAAAGAGTGAAGCCGTATTGACGGTTGGGATCACACCAACCGCCAATACGGCTTCACATTTTTTGGGAGCGTCTTAGCGATCGAGCACGGCCGCGAGCACGTCTCGCAGCTCGCCAGCTTCTTGGTCGTTCACAGATACAACCAGGCGTCCTCCGCCCTCAAGCGGGACACGCACAACGATCACCCGGCCTTCACGCACCGCTTCCATGGGTCCATCCCCAGTCCTCGGTTTCATTGCAGCCATGGCGCCTCCTCGCAAGTTTGTTCAATCTCTTCTATTATCCGCTAGCGCCATGGTTCGGCGAAATCGTGCCCAGCTTGCGCGGCACTAAGAGGTGGCTGTGAGCCAGTCTCGAAGTGACCTCATACTCGCCTCAATCTGCCGGATCGGCACCCGCTCGTCGTCGGCGTGCGCGAGAAGCGGGTTGCCCGGCCCAAAATTCACGGCGGGGATCCCGAGCGCCGAAAACCTAGCGACATCGGTCCAACCGAGTTTTGCGGTGGGCGTCTCCCCCACCGCCGCTACAAACCCCTGCGCGAGAGGATCGTCGAGCCCCGGCCGTGCACCCGCGGCGAGATCCACGATCTCAACCTCGTCCGCACCCGCGAAGAACTCACGCACATACGCGATCGCTTCCTCCGCTGAACGGCTCGGCGCGAAGCGGTAGTTCACATCGAAACTCACGTGATCCGGGATCACATTGCCTGCGACACCACCCTCGATCCTCACGGCATTCAGCCCTTCGCGATACTCAAGGCCATCGACTGTGATGCGTTCCGGGGTGAAAACGTCGAGCTTGGCGAGCAGCGCGCCTGCGCGGTGGATCGCATTCTCCCCCATCCAACTGCGCGCGGAGTGGGCGCGCTTGCCGCGCATCGTCACCCGGGCGCGCAGCGTGCCGTTGCAGCCGCCCTCAATGGTGCCGTTCGAGGGTTCACCGAGGATCGCGAAGTCCGCGCCAAACAGCTCCGGGTGGTTTCGCATGGCGCGCCCGAGTCCGCTGAGCTCCGAGGCGACTTCTTCGTGGTCGTACCAGATCCAGGTGAGGTCGACAGCGGGTTGCGTCAACTCGACGGCGAGCGCGAGCTGTACCGCCACGCCCGCCTTCATGTCAACGGTTCCCCGCCCCCAGATGACCGCGTCGCCGGTCTCGGGGTCTGTCTCGTTTCGCACCGGGAGGTTCTCATTGATCGGCACGGTGTCGAGGTGGCCCGCAAGGGCGACTCTGCGATCCCGGCCCAGTTCCGTGCGGGCGATGAGCGTGTCACCGTCGCGGGTCACCGTGAGGTGTGGCGCGTGATCCCGAAGCACAGCCTCGACCGCGTCGGCAATGCCGCGTTCATCCCCCGACACTGAAGCAATATTACAGAGCTGCCTGGTCAGTTCGACGGGGCCGGCTACGGGGTTCAGAAGGTTGCTCGCACTCGAAGTCACGGGTTCAAGCCTATCTTCTCGATTCGGGCCGATACGATGGGAGCCATGACTGAATCACGTTTTGCCTGGTCTGCAGGGCTCGCAACCGTTACTTCACTCGACTCCCTGGCGCCGGGCACCACCCTCGATGCGTGGTTCCCAGCACCAGCGCTCGGCAAACGCCCGGAGGATCGCGATCCGTGGATCGCCCCGGCAGAACTCGCCGGCCTCACCGGCACCGATGAGGCTCGCAGCGTTGAACTCCGTTTCATCAACATCGAGATCGATCTTGATGCGGCGCCGGCGAGCACCGAAGACGCGTATCTTCGCTTGCACCTGCTGTCACACTGCCTGGTGGCGCCCAACTCGATCAACCTCGACGGGATCTTCGGCAAGCTTCCCAACGTCGCCTGGACGACAGCGGGTCCCATGCTGCCCGAGGATTATGCGGCGCAGCTGCCGATACTCAAGCGGGCCGGGATCAGCTCCGTCGGCCTGGACAAGTTCCCGCGCCTCACCGACTATGTTGTGCCCCAGGGAGTGCGTATCGCCGATGCCTCGCGGGTGCGCCTCGGTGCGCATCTCGCCCCGGGCACCACCGTGATGCACGAGGGCTTTGTGAACTTCAACGCCGGTACCCTCGGCGCTTCGATGGTTGAGGGCCGGATCTCGCAGGGTGTCGTCGTGGGCGACGGCTCAGACATTGGCGGCGGTGCGTCGATCATGGGGACGCTCTCTGGCGGGGGCACACAACGAATCTCGATCGGTGAGCGGGCACTGCTCGGCGCAAACTCCGGGATCGGAATCTCGATTGGCGACGATAGCGTCGTGGAGGCGGGTCTGTACGTGACGGCCGGCACGAAGGTGCTGCTGCCGCGCGGGACGAGCGAGTCCGGCGGCGAGCCCGTAGAGGTGAAGGCCGTTGAGCTTTCCGGTGTGCCGAAGCTGCTGTTCCGCCGTAACTCGCGCAGCGGCGCCGTCGAGGTGCTGCCCCGCGAGGGATCCGGCATCGTGCTCAACGCGGCGTTGCACGCCTAGTCTCAGCCCGCCCCGGGCTCACTCGCCCCACCCCCGGACTCACTTTCCCGACCCTGGGCTCACTTTCCCGCCCTACCCCCGGGCTCACTTTCCCGACCCTGCGCTCACTCGCCCGACCCTGCGCTCACTTTCCCCACGCCCTCGTGCTGTGTGCGCACCTTGTCGTTATTCGCGGCGATAAGCACAACTTGCGCACACACCACGACCGCCAGAAATTGTGACGCGAGTAGCGTGTGCGCAAGTGGCTGTTATCTGGCCTCATTAGAACTATCTGCGCACACACCACGCCCCAAGGAAATGCGGCAGGAAGGTAGCGTGTGCGCAAGTGGCTGTTATCTGGCCTCATAAGAACAATCTGCGCACACGGTGGCTTGGGGTGACTCGGGGGGTCGGGATCCGGGCCGGGCCGGGGCGGCCCGGCGGGATCCGGGCCGGATCCGCGCCAGGGGCCCCGGGCCGGGGGCCCTGGGCGTACTAGCCCTGGGCGACGACGCGGGCGTACAGCTCGGGAGCGCGGCGGTCGTAGATCGCGGCACCCCAGCGGACCCCGATCGTGAACACCACAGCACCGGTGATGACACCGACCGCGAGGGTCGTCCAGGCGAGCCACGCTTCTCCCGTGATCCCCGCCGCGATCGAAAACCCGATGGCGGGCAGCGACAGCACAGTGAGCGAGCCGTATGAACCGGCCATGCCGACCATACTGAGCATCCCCGCGCCGGGTTTCGAGATGAAAGGACTCTCCCCCGACTGTGGCACCGGCATCACAAACAGTGCCGAGCACACACTCGCAACGCCGAAGCCGCCGAGGGTCACGGACGCGGTCAGCCCGAGCAGGGTCGGCAACTGGTCGAAGCGTCCGACAATGGCCGTCGTGGCCACGGCGACTAGCAAGATCAAGGGCACGGCGAGGAGCGCATTCGACCAGATGCGACCGAGCCGGTCGTCAATGCCGCGCACCCCTCGCAGCAGATGCGTGCTAAACGCCGTACCATCGTAGGAGACATCGGTGAAGGTGCTCAGCGAGAGCAGCACCGCCACCATCACGGTGGAACCGGGGAGCAGGATCGGTGTGGCGCTGTTTACCGCGACAAACCCGAATACCACCGGCATCACCAGCACCACGATGAGGCTTTGCAGGTAGCGCGGATCGCGCAGCCAGTACGTCAGGGTGCGCGCCGCAATCGCGCCGCGCGGGGTATCGGGGAAGCGTCCGAACCACCCCGTGCCGGCGCTGGCCTTTGCACGGGATCCTGCACCCACCACACCCACGGTCGCCTGCGAGATCGCGCGCCATCCCCAGCCCAGCAGCACCACCGTCGCGACGGCAATCACAAGCTTCAGGATCGCGGGCAGCCAGTCCCCCGCAGCGAGCTCGGCGGGCACTGCCCACACCGCGCCCAACGGACTCCAGGAAACCGCCTCGGCGATCGCGGGCAGACTCTCCACGAGGCTCATGACGCCGGACGTCACCCCGCTCATGATCGGTCCCAACAGGACGAGCATGAGCAGCAGCACACCCCAAATAACCTCGCGGAAGCGGCGGCTCGCAGCCACCCGCGACATCGCGGAGATGACGAGCTGACACGCAAGCACGCAGGTGATCGCGGCGAGCGGCGCGAGGACGAGCGCGGCAATCGCGGCCACCGCGGCGAGCGGCGACCGGATCCACGCCACCGCCGTCATCGCCGCGACGAGAAGCGTGACGATGCCCGGGATCCCGGCGAGGCTTGCCGCAGCAAGACCCGCAAGCCGGACACTCGGGGAGATCGGCAGTACGACCAGCTTTTCAGGGTCCAGCGTTCGGTCCATGCCCGATGCGAAGATCGGGCCGACCATCCACCCGAGCACTAGCGCCGCGCCCCCGAGCACCAGGACCGTCGTGACGATCTCGGGATCGGCGAAACTCAATCCAATAAGACCGAGCGCCACGGACACCAGCACACCGAGTCCATAGACGGCACCGATGATGGCGCCCACCATCTGCCAGGGGTGGCGTCGCAGCACGTTCCGCATCACTGCAAAGCGCAGTCGCACCAGCACTCGAATGCGCGCGAGCGCTCCCGAGCGCGCCGTCACTTCAGCGGAGCCTAGGAATGATTCAGCCACGTTGGCCCCTCGAGGTGCTGGCGCCCACCCACGAGCTCGACAAAGCGGTCTTCGAGCGTTGACTCGCCGCGCACCTCGTCAACCGTTCCCGCCACCAGCAGCCGGCCTTCTGCTACCACGGCGACGTGATCGCACATCCGCTGCACCAGGTCCATCGAGTGGCTCGACACGACGACGGTGCCACCGCCGCGCACAAACCCCTCAAGGATGTCGCGGATGTTTGCCGCGGATACCGGGTCCACCGCTTCAAACGGCTCGTCAAGCACGAGCAGTCTGGGCGCGTGGACGAGCGCGCACGCCAGCGCGATCTTCTTCGTCATGCCGGCTGAATAGTCAACGACGAGCGTGTTTCGCGCCTCCACCAGGTCGAGCATCGTCAAGAGATCCGTGCAGCGCTGCGCCACTATTTCGGCCCCCAGCCCGCTGAGGAGACCGGTGTAGGTGATGAGTTGCTCGCCGGTCAGCCGGTCAAACAGTTTGACGCCGTCCGCGAGCACCCCAACCAGCTCTTTCGCCGCGGTGGGCTGCTGCCACACATCAATACCGGCGATCAGCGCGTGGCCTGCGTCGGGACGCAGGAGCCCCGTCGCCATAGAGAGGGTGGTCGTCTTGCCAGCACCGTTCGGGCCGACGATCCCGTAGCAGGATCCCACCGGGATCGCGAGCGAGATGCCCTCGACTGCAGTCTTGTCGCCGAACCGCTTCATCAGTCCACGGAATTCCAGTGCGGGCGTCGCGTGCATGCGGCGAAGGCTCCTTCGGGGTACGTTAGCGGTTCAGGTGGCGCTCGGGGCTGCCGATGTAGAGCTGCTGCGGGCGGCCGATCTTGGTCTGCGGATCCTCCCGGGCCTCACGCCACTGCGCGATCCAGCCGGGCAAACGGCCGATCGCAAACAGCACCGTAAACATGCGCGTCGGGAATCCCATCGCCTTGTAAATCACTCCCGTGTAGAAGTCGACGTTGGGGTAGAGCTTACGCTCCTTGAAGTAGTCGTCTTCGAGCGCGATCTGCTCAAGCTCTTGCGCGAGGGCGAGCAGCGGATCGTTCACGCCGAGTTCCTGCAGCACCTTCGCGGCACTGTCTTTCACGATGCGGGCGCGAGGATCGTAGTTCTTGTAGACGCGGTGCCCGAAGCCCATCAGCTTCACACCGTCTTCCTTGTTCTTCACCTTCTCCACGAAGGTTTCTACGCTCTGGCCGGAATCGCGGATCCCCGCGAGCATTTCAAGCACGGCCTCGTTGGCACCACCGTGGAGCGGGCCCGAGAGAGCGTTGATGCCGGCAGACACAGAGGAGAACATGTTCGCACCGGTCGAACCGACGAGCCGCACCGTTGAGGTTGAGGCATTCTGTTCGTGATCGGCGTGCAGGATCAGGAGCTTATCGAGCGCATCAACGAGTACCGGATTGAGGTTGTATTTCTCCGCCTTGTTGCCGAAGTTCAGCCGCAAGAAGTTCTCGACAAAGCTGAGGTTGTTGTCGGGGTAGAGGAAGGCCTGCCCGATCGTCTTCTTGTGCGCGTACGCCGCAAGAATCGGCAGCTTCGCAAGCAGACGAATCGTATTCACCTCGACAAACTCGGGCACCGCGGTATCAAGCGAGTTCTCGTAGTAGGTGGACATGGTCTGCAGGCCACCGGAAAGCACCGCCATCGGGTGAGCGGTGTGCGGCACACCCTCAAAGTAGTAGCGCATGTCTTCGTGCAGCAGGGTGTGGCGGCGGATCTCGTTGTCAAACTCTGACAGCTGATCGGGGGTCGGCAGCTCTCCATAAATGAGCAGGTAGGCGACCTCAAGAAAGGTCGATGCCTGAGCCAGTTCTTCGATCGGGTAACCGCGGTAGCGCAGGATCCCCTTGTCACCGTCAATGTAGGTGATCGCAGACTTGGTTGAAGAAGTATTTACGAAGCCGTAGTCGAGGGCCGTGTAACCGCTCTGCCGCGTCAGGGTAGTGATGTCAATCGCCGAGGTGCCGTCTACGGCTTGCAGAATCGGAAGCTCCGCACTGCCTCCGGGGTATGTCAGCTTCGCGGCTGCTGGCTGCTGGCCGTGAGTCGATTCAGTCACGTCATCTCCTCGTGGGATCTCTTTCGGCTACAACGCCAGGTAAGCGCTGCCACTCAACCACCATATCGGCTGCTCGCTGAGCAGAAAACCGCAAAATTGTTCGGGGTGTTCACCCCTAGAGTATCTTGACGTCGAACAAAATGTCGATTCAGAGCTTCACAGACTTCTATTTCCGAGCCACGCCACCGGCTCGGATCCGGGCCGCAGCCGCGGCCACATCAAGGTCCGTGGCCGTCAGCGCGATCCGCACGTGATGTGCGGAATGGTCGCCATAAAAATGCCCCGGCCCCACCACGATGCCCAGGCTCGCGAACTCCGCGACGCTTTCCCAGGCATCCGCGTCGCGCGTCACCCAGAGATACAGTCCGGCTTCACTGCCTTCGACGCGGTAGCCCGCAGATTCGAGCGCGGGCAGCAGCAGTTCGCGCCTGGCGCGGTACCTCGCCCGCTGCTCCGCGACGTGCGTCTCGTCTGCAAGGGCGGCAGTCATGGCCGCTTGCACGGGCGCGGGCTGCATCAGCCCGGCATGCTTTCGCACGGTCAGCAGGGCGTCGATGAGCGAGGGATCGCCCCCGATGAACGCCGCCCGGTAGCCGGCAAGATTTGACTGTTTGCTCAGCGAGTACACGCTGAGCACTCCCGTGTGGTCTTCTCCCACGACGCGGGGATCCAGGATCGACGGGATCGGCTCGGTATCCCAGGGAGTCTCCCAACCGAATTCCGCGTAGCATTCGTCCCCGGCGATCACCGCGCCCAACTCGCGCGCCCGCGCCACCGCTGCCCGCAGCGCGTCAACCCCTAACACCCGCCCATCAGGGTTCGACGGCGAATTCAGCCACACCAGTTTGGTGTGATCGGGCCATTCGGCGGGGTCGTCTGCGGCGACGGCATCGGCACCCGCAAGCGCCGCACCGATCGCGTAGCTCGGATACGCGATGCGCGGAAACACGACGGCCTCCCCCGCCCCCACACCGAGCAAAAATGGCAGCAGCGCCACCAGCTCTTTCGATCCGATGGTCGGCAGCACCGCTTCCGGGGCGATCGTCACACCGCGGCGGCGAAGAAACCACTCGGCAATCGCTTCACGCAGATGGGGGCTCCCGGCCGTGGCAGGGTAGGCGTGCGCATCGGTGGCGGCGGCGAGCGCCTCGCGCACCGATGCCGGGGAGGGATCGACCGGCGAACCGATCGAGAGGTTCAGGATCCCCTCCGGGTGCTGCGAGGCTTCCGCGATATAGGGAGCCATCGCATCCCACGGGTAGTCGGGCAGCGGACCGCGCACGAGCTACTCCCCTGCGGCGGCAGTACCGCAATGACGGGGTGGTCGAAGGCGTAGACACCGACCTTCGCCGCGCCCCCCGGGGATCCGATCTCGTCGAAGAACTCAACGTTGGCTTTGTAGTAGTCGGACCACTCGCTCGGCAGATCGTCTTCGTAGTAGATCGCTTCGACCGGGCATACCGGCTCGCAGGCGCCGCAGTCGACGCACTCGTCGGGGTGGATGTACAGCGATCGTTCACCCTCGTAGATGCAGTCCACCGGGCACTCATCCACGCACGCGCGATCCTTCACGTCCACACACGGAAGTGCGATCACATAGGTCACGACGGCCTACCTTTCCTTGTTTGCGGGCCCTACCCTTCGCCGCTCGTCCGAGCGCCGACCGAATGGAACCAGTCTACTCGTCGACGGCACGGATCGGGATCGAGGTGGTGACGATGGGGACCTCGGCGACGAGATCCGGCACCACCCCCGTATCCCCTTCGCGCGGCAGGATCCCGGCCGATAACCCTCGAAACGCTCCCAGATCCGGGCCTTGATCCTGCAGCAGCACCTCGCTTGGCGCGCCCTGCCGGATCAGCACGTCTTCACCGCGCACGCTGACCGTGACCGGTTCGCTGCCCTCCACAATCTCGAAGCTCATGCGGTGTTGCTCGAGCGTGACCCGGATGCGCGTTCCTCGCCACTCAAGTTTGAAGGACAGAGATCCCCAGTGGCCGGGCAGCCGCGGATCGAAGCGCAGCACCCTGCCGGCGTCGCGCATTCCCGCGAAGCCCTGCACCAGCGCCATCCACACGCCTCCCGTGGAGGCAATGTGCACGCCGTCGGCGGAATTATGGTGCAGATCGTCAAGATCCACCCGCAGTGAATGTGTGAAGTAGCGGTACGCGAGTTCGCGGTAACCCACCTCGGCGGCAATCACCGATTGCACGACCGCGGAGAGGGTCGAGTCTCCCGTGGTGAGCGCGTCATAGTATTCAAAATCGCGGCGTTTCTCCTCCCGCGTGAACTCGTCGCTCGCGAGGAGCAGCGCAAGCACCACGTCGGTCTGTTTGATGACCTGAAAGCGGTAGATCACGAGGGGGTGAAAATGCAGCAGCAGTGGTTTCTGTTCGGGAGGGGTCGCCGCGAGGTCCCACACCTCCCGTTCCAAAAAGTGGGCGTCTTGCGGGTGGATCCCCGCGTCCTCCGAATAGGGCACGCACATGGCGTCGGCGGCGCGTTCCCATTCCTCGGCTTCTGCGGGGTCGAGGCCGAGGCGATCCACCATCGCGGCGTAGCCTTCAGGGTTCTCCCGCCGTAAGCGATGCACGACCTCGGAAGCGAATCGTAGATTGAATCGGGCCATCACGTTGGTGAAGAGATTGTCGTTGACAACGGCGGTGTATTCATCCGGCCCGGTAACCCCGTGAATGTGGAAGCTGCGGGTGCCATCCGCGTTGTCTCGCCAGAAGCCGAGGCTGCGCCACAGGCGGGCGGTCTCGATGGGAATATCGCCCGCGTCGGAGCGCATGAATTCGAGGTCCCCCGTCGCCGATACGTAGCGGGCAAGCGCATAGGTGATGTCTGCGTTGATGTGGTAGGCGGCCGTGCCCGCCGCATAGTATGCGCTGGCTTCTTCACCGTTGATGGTGCGCCACGGGAACAGTGCACCCTCCTCGTTCAGCATGACGGCCCGCTGCCTGGCTTTCGGCAGCATCCGCGCGCGGGCACGCAGCGCGTTTCTCGCCCACAACGGCGAGGTGTAGCTCAAAAACGGCAGCACGTAAATCTCGGAATCCCAGAAGTAGTGCCCGTCATACCCGGATCCGGTGAGTCCCTTGGCGGAGATCCCGCGCCCGTCTGCGCGCGCCGCTGCCTGCGCCAGCTGGAACAGGTTCCAGCGAATCGCCTGCTGCACTCCGGGTTCGGCGTCAACGCGCACGTCACTGCGATCCCAGAATGCGTCGAGGAAGCGGCGCTGGCGCTCCCAACGCTCATCCTCCGGTTCAGCGGCGGCCTTATCGAGGGTGTGCACACACCGGTCAATCAGCTCGGTCAGCACGGCCGTCGCTGAGGAATGGTAGGCCAGCGTCTTCACAAGCCGCACCGTCTGCCCCTGCCGGGCGACCCCCTGGAACACGTGCCGCACGCGGTCACCGTTCGATTCAACCTGCCGCCGCCATTCGCCGCCGTCCTCAGATTCGAAGAGGTGGTCGACGCCGATCCCAAGCCCCATGCTCGAATTGTGCACGCGGAAGCTCAGCACACTGCGGTTCTCGTCGCTGTGGGTGGGCCCCGGATCCAGCACTCGCTCACGCGGGGTTTCGCTCTTGCGCGGATCCTGTATGCCCGAATCCGCGGCACCAGGCTTCGTTGGTTCCTCGCGCGTCACTCGACCGACGTCTTGTCTGTTGATGATGAGACTGCTCACGGTGAGCTCGGCATCGGCGTCGAGCACCGTGATCCGCATCTCGATGGTCGCCATATGCCGCGAATCGAACGACACCATGCGACGGGACTCGACGCGCACCCGCTTGCCAGTCGAGGTGAGCCACAGCAGTGAGCGGGTGAGGGTGCCGTTTTTGAGGTCGAGGATCCGCTGCACATCGAGAATGTCGGAGGATTGCAGGTTGAGGCGCTCGTCGTCGATATAGATACGAATGTTCTTCGCGTCGGGCACATTGACGATGGTCTGCCCCTGCTCGGCGAAACCGTAGGCGTATTCGGCGTGCCGGATCTGCCAGGTTTCGTGCAGCCCGTTCACAAAGGTGCCGTGGCTGCCGAGTGGCAGTCCCTCTTCGTGGTTGCCGCGCATCCCGAGATAGCCGTTGCCGAGCGCGAAGACGGTTTCGTCCTGTCCGGCGAGGGCGGGGTCAATCCCCTGAACTACGAGCCGCCAGGGGTCCTCGCCGAAGTCGCGGTGCAGTTCGTTGATCGGGGAACCCAGCACTTCGGCGTCGGCTTGGTTGGCGCGGGCCGAACTCGCGCGGGATGAAGTCGCGTTGCTCATTGGGTCAGCTCCTCAAGATCCTGCACTACACGGTGTGCCCCTGCGTTGCGCAGCGCGGACTCTCCGGCCCCACGATCAACGCCTACCACCAGTCCAAAGCCTCCGGCACGGCCGGCTTCCACTCCCGAGGTGGCGTCTTCACACACCACACTCCGTTCTGGACTCACGCCCAGCTGCGCTGCGGCTCGCAGAAAGGTGTCGGGGGCGGGTTTACCCGGAAGGTGTTCTCGTGCGGCAACCACCCCGTCCACCACGGCGAGAAAGCGATCCCGGATCCCGGCAGCACGAAGCACCGCCTCAGCATTGCGCGAGCTTGAGACCACCGCAAGGGGCGTGCCGAACTGTCGCAGCTGATCGAGCAAGCGGAGGCTGCCGGGGTACGCCTCGATCCCGTCGCGCTCCAACACCTCGGTGAAGACGTCGTTCTTTCGGTTCCCGATACCGCGCACGCTCGCCTGCCACCCGGCCCCTCCCTCAGCGGGAAGTTCGATGCCCCGTGCTTTCAGCAGCGTCGCCACCCCATCAAATCTCGCCCGGCCGTCGAGGGACTCAAAGTATTCGGCCTCACTGTAGGGCTGCAACTCCATCGCAGCAAAGAGCGCGTCGAAGGTTCTCTGCCAGGCGCGCCGATGCACATCAACCGTCGGCGTCAGGACCCCGTCGAGGTCGAAGAGAAACGCGTCGTACGATGCGGGGTCGAAGTGTTTCAGGAGCATAGAGGTCACCCCTTAAGGCTAGGGTACGTTGCCAGAACGCACCCTAGAATCACCGGCCAGCTCCCCGCCAGCAGAAATGGGGCGAAGGGCAGACCGCGGGCGCGGGGTTCCGGCGTTCTCCTGCACCTACGCATTCGGCTCCGCAATCCGGCCTGCACTGCCGCTCCAACGCCCGCAAACACCCAGCCGAGTGCGCCGCCAAGCAACACCGCACCCCAGCCTCCGAAGTACCCGAGCGGAATCCCGATGAACAGCGCCAGCTTCACGTCTCCGCCGCCGAGGCCACCCGCCACGGCGAGCACCAGGTGTGCGGCGGCGAGCGCAGCTCCCCCGCAGACCGCGACGAGGAGCCGCCTTTCGTTCTGGGTGAGCGCCAGTAGCACTGCGATCCCGAACGCCGCGGGCAGCACGATCCTGTTCGGGATACGCCGCCACCGCACATCGCTCACGGCGAGGGCAGCGGAAGCGCCCGCCGCCCAGAGCAGCGCGGCCCACTGAAAGAGGTTCGCTAGCGTCATTCACCCAGCGTGACGGCTCGGCTCGATTCCTGCTGCGGCTCTCCACAGGCTCAGCTTCGCAAGTGAAACTCTCAGAAGTATCAGGGGATAACTTCGGTGCCGATCCCGCTCTCGGTGAAAATCTCAAGCAGCACGGAATGCGGTTCGCGCCCGTCGATGATCGCGGCTTTACTGACCCCGCCGCGCACGGCGTCGAGGCAGGCCCGCATCTTCGGGATCATGCCCGATTCGAGGCTCGGGAGCATCTGCTCAAGGTCTGCGGCCGCAATAGACGACACGAGGGAGTCGCGATCTGGCCAGTTCGCGTAGAGCCCGGCAACATCGGTGAGGATCACGAGCTTCTCGGCCCGAGCGCGGCAGCGAGCGCCCCCGCGGCGGCGTCTGCGTTGACATTGAGCGAGTCCCCTGGACTGTCCACGTCGGGCGCAATCGAAGAGACCACCGGAATCAGCCCTGCCTCCAGCAGCGCGAGCACCGGCTCCACGCGCACGCCGACCACGTCACCGACGAGGCCAAGATCCACCATCTCGCCGTCGACCTCGATGGGCGGGCGACGTTTGCCGATGAAGAGCCCCGCGTCCTCACCCGTGGTGCCGGCGGCGAGCGGGCCGTGTGCGTTGATCTCGTCGATCAGTTCGGGGTTCACCTTGCCGGTGAGCACCATGCGCACGACTTCCATCGTCTCGGGGGTCGTCACCCGGTAGCCGCCCCTGAACTCGCTTTCGATCCCGAGGCGAGCGAGCATCGCGTTGATCTGCGGGCCACCGCCGTGCACCACGACGGGCTTGATCCCGGTGTGCCTGAGGTAGACGACGTCTTCGGCGAAGGCGCGCAACAGCGCCTCATCGACCATCGCGTTGCCGCCGAATTTGATGACCATGACGCGGTCACGAAACTTCTTCAGCCAGGGCAGCGATTCGATCAATACCTCGGCTTTTGCGGCGGCTTGCTCGTGGTCGAGCCGCTGTGTGGTGGTGGTCATTGTTCTCCCTGGTTGCCGAAGCCCGCTAGCTCGAGTAGGCGCTGTTTTCGTGCACGTAGGCGTGCGTGAGATCGTTGGTGCGGATCGTCGCGGTGTGATCCCCAGCGAACAGCTCGATGCGCACGCGGGTGTTGCGCGGGGTCAGATCACACTCGTCGATGGGCCGATCGGGTGCGCCCGCGTGGCACAGCCGCACGCCGTTGAAGCTGACGTCGACCTGGTAGGGGTCGAAGGCGGCCTCGGTCGTGCCGATCGCGGCGAGCACACGCCCCAGTTCGGGTCATTGCCGAAGATTGCAGCCTTGAAGAGGTTGTTGCGGGCGACGGATCGGCCCACCTCCATCGCGTCGGCCTCGCTCGCCGCCCCCACCACCTCGATATCGATGCTGTGGCTTGCGCCCTCGGCATCCGCCTGCAACTGCGTCGCGAGGCTGTCACACACGGCGGCGAGCGCGGCCGCAAACTCTTGCGCATCGGGGGTGATCCCGGAGGCCCCGCTCGCGAAGAGCGTCACCTGGTCGTTGGTCGACATGCAGCCGTCGGAGTCGAGGCGGTCGAAGCTCGTCGCAGTCGCGGAGCGCAGGGCACCGTCGAGGGCGGCGTTGTCGAGCAGCGCATCCGTCGTGATGACCACGAGCATCGTGGCGAGGCCCGGCGCGAGCATGCCTGCGCCCTTCGCCATCGCGCCGATTGTCCAGCCGTCTCCGCGGTGAACGGCGGTCTTTTCGACGCTGTCCGTGGTCAGGATCGCGGCGGGAGCGGTGGTGTCGTCGCTCGCGAGCGCCGCGGCGAGCGCGGGCACACCGCTGACGATCTTGTCACGGAAAGTCTGATCGCCGGTGCCGATGAGGCCGGTGGAACACACGAGCACCTCGTCAGCCGTAATCCCGGTGGCTTCGGCGACCGCGGTTGCGGTCAGGCTGACCGTTGCGTAACCGAAGTCACCGGTGAAGCAGTTCGCTCCGCCCGAGTTGAGGATGATCGCGCGGGGCGGGGTGTCGCCCTGCATCACCTTGCGGCTCCACAGGATCGGGTTTGCCTGCGCACGATTGCTCGTGAACACGGCGGCCGCGGCGGGTGCCGGGCCATCATTGACGACGAGGGCGAGGTCGGGCTTGCCGGTGCTCTTGAGACCGACGGCGATGCCTGCCGAGCGGAATCCCTGCGGGGTGGTGACGGTCACGGTGCTACTCCATTGATGCTGAGGCCGGTCGCCTCGGGGATCCCGAGCGCGATGTTGGCGGATTGGATCGCTGCCCCCGCGGTGCCCTTGGCGAGGTTGTCGAGCGCGGCGACAACAACAACGCGGCCGGCGGCTTCGTCGACGGCGAGGCCTATGAGACAGGTGTTGGCGCCGAGGGTGTCTGCCGTGCGCGGGAACTGCCCCTCGGGAAGCACCTGGACGAAAGTCTCTGCGGCGTAGGCGTCTTCCCAGGCGGCGCGCACCTGGGCGGCGCTCGTGCCGGGCACGATGCGGGCGGTCGAGGTGGCGAGGATCCCCCGACTCATTGGCACGAGTACAGGCGTGAAGCTGATGCTCGGTTCACCGGCTGCTCCTGCCCCGCGCAGCGCCTGCCTGATCTCGGGGATGTGGCGGTGGGTGCCGCCCACCGCGTAGGGGTTTGCGGTGCCCATGAGCTCCGCACCGAGCAGATTGGTTTTGGCCGCTTTGCCCGCGCCGGAGGGGCCGACTGCGAGCACGGAGACGATGTCGTGGGCTTCGATGACCCCCGCGGCGATCCCGGGCGCGAGTGACAGTGCCACCGTTGACGCGTTGCAGCCGGGGGCGGCGATACGTGTTGCCCCCGCGAGATGTTCGCGCTGGTGGGTCCAAATCGGTGCGCCATCAGCGGCACGCTCGGCGACGATCAGCTCCGGCACACCGTAGGTCCACGCCTCGTGGTACTCGCCACCGTAGAAGGCGTCCCAGTCCGCGGGATCGGTGAGCCGATGATCCGCACCGCAGTCGACGGCGAGCCGCACGCTGGTGAGCTGCGCGGTGAACTCGCCGGACGCACCGTGGGGCAGCGCAAAAAACACGATGTCGTGGCCGTCGAGCACCTCGGGCGTCGTCTCTTGCAGCGTGAGGTGAGCGAGCGAGCGCAGCTGCGGCTGGGATTCGATGAGCGGGCGACCGGCGCTCGAGTGGCCCGTTACCGTGCGGATCTCAAATTCGGGATGCTGGGCAAGCAGGCGCAGCAGCTCGCCTCCCGCGTAGCCGCTGGCTCCCGCGACCGCAACGCTGTAGCTCATCAATGCTCCTTTGGTATCTGCCTGAATCTGCAGCAAACCCTTCCTATTCTGGCATCTTCTTGAGATATGGCGTCTACGAGGGCTTCAGCTCAGTAACGGATGCGTCATATTCCTCGCGCTTGATCAGGCTCTCTAGGTATTCTTAAGGCATGTCTATGACCATCGCGACACCCGAGACGCTCGCTATCCGCGAGCTCCTCGAGACACGTCGCGATGAGCTTCAGGCAATTCTTGATAAATACGCTGCAAGGAATCCAAGACTCTTCGGTTCGATCGCTCGCGGCACCGCACACGCGGGCAGCGATATCGACATTCTCGTCGAGATGGATCCTGCTGACGGAAACCTTCTCATGCGAGCCTCCGGGCTCATGGAGGAGACCAGAGCGCTCTTTAATCGGGACGACATCGACATTTTCCCGGTCCAGTTACTCAAGGGTCCCGTTTCACAATCAGCTATTGACGATGCGGTTGCGTTTTGAGTCGGAGCGTCGAACAGCGCATCGCTGACATTCTTCTGTCCCTCCCTCCGACAGCAACAATTCTTGCCCCACCTGCAGCGGCTCGTTCGTCGCATAGACGGCTGGCATCGACTGCGGTCGCCCCGCGTTCGTATGACGGTGTGGTCGCCAGAGACCGAGGCGCTCTACAACTTGGCAAAGCTAGTGTCGTGTGTCGCAAATTCACTTCACATATCCCGGCACTCCCGCGGCTAGAGCCATCGCCTCAGCGATCGACGCCGAGCTCGCAGCAAGTTGCACCCCATCCTGCAGCGGCGCAAGCGCGGCTTCAATAATGCCGCGGTCGACACCGGGAACCCGCAGCGTACGACCGTCGAGGATCGCGGCGATACCCGCATTCCGCAGCAACGTAAACGCCTCCGCCCATCGCACTGTCGCCACCGTAAACGAGCTGTATCCCTCCGTGATTTCAGCCACCGTTCCCTCGGCAATGACCCGGCCCGCGGCGAGGATCACGAGGCGGTCACACTGCTCTGCCTCTTGCATATAGTGTGTCGTGACCAGCACGCCGGTGCCATCGTCCGCCGCAGCACGCAAGTTGCGCCACAGTCGAGCACGACTCAGCGCATCCATCCCGGAACTCGGCTCATCCAGCACCAGAAGCTCGGGCCGATGCACGTTCGCCGCGAGGTAGGCAAGCGTGCGTTTGGTCCCCAGGGGTAATGACTCGATAGCTGCACGACCGAGACTTCGTGCGTACCGCAGCGATTGCTCATCGACCGTCACGCCGTGCACCGCGGCCGCAAACTGTAGATTTTCCGTCGCCGACAGTGCTGGATACAGGCCCAACCCCTGGGCTACGTAGCCGATGCGGCGGCGTGTTGCAAGGCTAGGGGCGCTGCCAAACAGCTCGGAAACGCCCGTGGTTGCAGTCTCAAGACCGAGCAGGATGCGCATGAGAGTGGTCTTCCCTGCTCCGTTTCCGCCAAGGAGTCCGACCACTTCACCCGGCACGACGCGCATCGACACCCCGCCGAGCGCCGCAAAGACACCATACTCACGAGTTACCTCATGCACACGCACCAACGGTGCCCGCATGGTTTTGGGCTGTTCTGATGGTTCGGCGAATGCAGTCGGGTGCGGCAGTGTCGCCGGTTCGGGAATGGGCAGAGGTTCAGCCGCGTCCTTACGCGCTTCCTCGCTCAAGAGCAGCGCGACGCTGGCATTCTCGAGGTCACCGACGGCTGGAAGAAAGCCTTCCGGTACCGCGTTTCCCTGATCGGGATCCCAGCGGTAGAGAGTGTTGGCGCGTCGCCAGACGCGCTCAGAATCGAGCCAAATTCGCGCCGACTCGCCAGTCGCAGGCGCCCGCCACACGGTGCCCGGAGCGTTCGCGATTACCTCCTCAGGGGTACCTGCGGCCAACAGCGTGCCGCTGCCTAACAGAAATAGTTGGCTGGCACGTTCGGCCTCGTCGAGATAGGTCGTCGCAAACACCACGGTTGCGCCGTCGGCCGCTGCACCGGCGATCAGGCTCCACAGCTCAGCCCGACTGATCGGATCCACGCCGGTCGTAGGTTCGTCCAGTAACACCAGGCCCGGCCCGTGCAGGGTTGCAAGTACAACGCCCAGCTTCTGTCGCATCCCGCCGGACAACTTGCCGACCAGCCGCTCTGCCACGTGCTCGAGCCCGGCACGCTGGAGGAGCATCGTCGATCGTTTGTGAGTGTCAGCGGCGGTCAGCCCGTAACTGCGAGCGACGAACTCGATGTTCTCGGCGACTGACAAGTTTCGCCACACGCCCGAGTCTGCGGGTTGATACCCGAGGTTGCGGCGGTCAACGGGCAACCCTTCGTTACTGCCCTGGCGGGGCGAGAGTCGCCCGGCCAGGAGTTTCAGGAGCGTCGATTTTCCGGCACCGTCACCCCCGATGAGCGCGGTGACGGTGCCGGGGGTGAAACTACCGCTGAATTTGTTCAGAGCCGCGAACTCACCGAAGTGGACAGAAGCATGATCCAAGTGAATGGTGACGGGACGCATCAGCGGGCGCCCCCGTGAGTCAGCGAATGACGCATTCTCGCGGTCGCTGCGCCAAACGCAACCACAGCCATCACCGCAAGCACGGTCAATGGCAACCACAGGCTATCGAGACCGGCATCCCTCAGCATGACCCCTTGCGTAATCTCACGAAACCACGTCAGCGGGAGAACGAAGCCGATCCAGCGCACACCGAGCGGCATCGAATCGAGCGGAAAGATAAGTCCCGAGAGCAGAATTTGGGGGACGACGAACAGTATCGCCAACTGGATCGCCTGACCGGTGTTTTGCGACACCGAGGAGATGAGTACGCCGATGCCAAGCACAACGAACAGAAACACGATCGCGGCAGCCGCAAACAACACCAGACTTCCAGTGAACGGGACTCCAAACAGCCAGACTCCCAACGCGGTGACCGCCGCCATGTTCACGAGCGCAAGCAGAAAGTACGGTGTGATCTTGCCAAGAATTATCGCGGATGGGCGAAGGGGCATCACAGCGAGCTGCTCGAGTGTACCCGCCTCCCGCTCGCGCACGAGCCCAATGCTGGTGATAAGCGCACCAATGAAGAGCAGAATGAGGCCGATCAGGCCAGGCACCATTACCCACGAGGTTTTCAGGTCGGGATTAAAGAGCACAGTAATCATGTCACTTGTATCGGTTTCGGCAAGGTTCAGCTGCGGCGCAGAGAGCAACGGAGGCACGCCACTGGCCGAGGCCTGCAACGCTGCAACACGAGTCTGCGCATCCTCCGCGGCGAGCTTCGCGAATACCCCCGACGCCGCCTGCGCGGTGAACAAGCCACTGCCGTCAAGAAACACGCGCATCCGCTGGATCAGCGGACCGTCATCGGCGGTTTCAGCTAGGATTACCGCGTTGGCCTCCTGAGTACCGAGAAGGTTCTCGACATCCGACTCCCCGAGAGTGGGGTCCACCCGCAGTATCTCGAGTTCATCAACGGCGATGTCGAAATCTTGGATGTCCGCCGCAAGCGCTTCCGCCTCCGAACCCAGAATGATCACCGTTACCCGGTCCACAGAGAAGTTGGCTGCGTATCCAAAAATCACCAAGAGTAGCACCGGCAACACCACAAGCATCGCCAAGGTTCGCCTGTCACGTGCAAGCTCTCGAAACTCTTTCACTATCAGGGCGCGCATCTCTTAGCTCCTCATTTCATCTATCAGTGAAATTGATCCTACATCATTTCATCATTCAGTGAATTGGGGGCGCTGCTAGCCTGAGAATATGAGTCAGGTGAGCGACGCGCACACACGGGGTGACGGAACTCCGGCACGCGCCCGCCGTGGGCCACGCGCCGACGGCGGCGCCGGAAAGAAGCAGATACTCGCGGCCGCAATCGCGGAATTCGGAGAAAACGGCTACCAGGCAACCACCATCAGAAAGATCGGCCTCGCAGCGGGTGTCGACACGAAGCTCGTGCACTACTATTTCGGCACCAAAGAAGATCTATTCACCACCGCAATCGCGGAGACGTTCCGTACCCAAGGATTCCCGATCCTCGCGGCCTCAGCGCCCCACAACGACGCGTCGTCACCCGGCACCCAATACTTGCTCACTATGTTGAGGCTCCTCGAAGGGTCAGGAATAGGCCCAGCTTTTCTTGGCCTCATTCGAGGCCTCGGCACACACGAGGAATCACGACGAATCTTCCTCAACTTCGTAACCCAGGAGCTTTTTGCGCGGCTCGCCCCCGGCTTGGCACGGATCACACCGAATTGCGGCTCAGCCTGGCCGGTTCGCAGCTGCTCGGAGTAGTCACGGCGCGGTACATCCTGAAGATTCCGCCGCTTGTAAACCTCTCCCTTGACGAGCTCGCGCAGACGGTCGGGCCAACACTCGACCACTACCTCATGGATGAGCTCGGCGGCCACGTTCACTAATTACACACACCAGGTCTGAGCGCTTTATGAAATAGGGACACTCATTTCGGTGAGACAGCAATCCCTTCCTATTCTGGCATCTTCTCGGGATGTGTCCATTTCCCAAGATTGAGATCACTGATTTCAGGCGAAGACGAGGAGATTTAGGATGACACGATTGCTTATTCACAACCTCCCTGCAACAGTCGCAGAAGACCTCCGCACTCGAGCCCAGAGAAAAAGTAGAGCAACGCATTACGGATCAAGATAAGAGAGCAGGATCCTTGATTTCGGCTCACTTCGTTCGCTCAATCAGCGGGAAAACCGATCAGCGATGCGTGAACTCAGGATCCCGCTTCTCGGCGAAGGCGCGCATGCCCTCTTTCTGATCCTCGGTGGCGAACGCCGCGGCGAAGGCCTGGCGTTCGAAACGCAGCCCTTCCGACAGCGGCGATTCTTGCGCCACCTGCAGCGCCTCCTTTGCCGCGTAGACGGCGGGCAGCGACTTCGAAGCGATCGTCTCCGCCACGGCGTGCGCTTCATCGAGGAGCGAGTCGGCTGGCACTACCCGGGACACGAGCCCGGATCGCTCGGCTTCTTCCGCGCCCATCATGCGGCCGGTGAGGACCATTTCGGCGGCCTTGTACTTGCCGATCGCCCGCGGCAGACGCTGTGACCCGCCAAAGCCGGGCAGGATCCCGAGGTTAATCTCGGGCTGACCAAACTTTGCGGTGTCGGCGGCCAGGATGATGTCGCACATCATCGCGAGCTCGCAGCCGCCGCCGAGCGCAAAGCCCGCGACGGCGGCGATCACTGGCGTGCGCATCCGCTCGAAGCCTGCCCAGCCGGGGAACGGCCCGCCGAGGTACATGTCGCTGTAACCGAGCTCGGCCATTTCCTTGATGTCGGCACCGGCCGCGAAGGCCTTCGCTGAACCCGTGATCACGATGGCACCGATCCCGGGATCGGCATCAAACGCGAGCGCCGCATCGATCAGTTCCCGCACCAGCACCGAGTTCAGCGCGTTCAATGCCTCCGGGCGGTGCAGCGTGATCGTCGCGACCCGCCCTCGGGTCTCCGTCTGAATGCAGGTGGTCTCGGTCATCGTCGATCCTTTCGCGGGGAAGCCTACTCCCCCACGCTACCGCTACAGGCCGGGCACGTGTCGTTCGTCGACGCCATTGTAGGCGGAAAGGGGGCGGATCAGCGCATTCGAGGCGGCCTGTTCCATGATGTGCGCGGTCCACCCCGTCACCCGTGACGCGATGAACAGCGGCGTGAAGGTCAGCGTGTCGAAGCCGATGAGGTTGTAGGCGGGACCGGAGGGGTAGTCGAGGTTGGGGTAGATCCCCTTGCGGGCGACGAACTCGCTCTCGAGCTTTTCGTACAGCTCGGCCACGTCGGGGCGATCGTAGTGCGCGATCAAGGAATCGAGTGCTGCCTTCATCGTCGGCACGCGCGAATCGCCGCGTTTGTACACCCGGTGCCCGAAGCCCATGATCTTGCGCTTCTCGGCGAGGGCGTTATCGAGCCACGACTCCACGTTGTTCGCCGAACCGATCTCGGTCATGATGTGGAGCACCGCCTCGTTGGCCCCGCCGTGCAGCGGACCCTTGAGTGCGCCGATCGCGCCCACCACCGCGGAGTAGAGATCAGACAGCGTCGAGGTGATCACCCGGGCAGTAAAGGTGGACGCGTTGAAGGAGTGCTCAGCGTAGAGGATCATCGAACGGTTGAACGCGTCCACGACGACCTCGTCGGCTTCTTCGCCGAACGTCATCCACAGGAAGTTCGCCGAATAGTCGAGATCGTCACGCGGCTCGACAGCGTCGAGCGCGCGGCGGCGGCGCTGCCCGTAGGCGACGATCGCGGGCAGCGCCGCATACAAGCGGATGCTGCGCAGTAGATTCTCTTCGGGGCTGCCCGAGGCATCGAGCACCGATCCGCTGCCGCTGACGTCAGACGCCCCGATCACGCTCACCGCCGTGCGCACCTCATCCATCGGGTGCGCATCGAGCGGCAGCAGGTCAATCGCGGCCCGCACGTTGCCTGCGAGCGCACGGTGTTTCCGCTCTTCAGCCCGCAACTCGGCCAGCTGCGCAGCCGTTGGTAACTCGCCGTGCCACAGCAGGTAAGCGACCGCTTCGAAGGGCTGTGTTGCCGCGAGTTCTTGCACCGGGTAGCCCCGGTACAGCAGGCTGTTCGATTCTGGGTTTACTTTTGAAACGGCTGTGGTATCGACGACGACCCCGGCAAGCCCCTTCTTGATGTCTGTTTCTCGCATAATGACTCCTCGAATGCTTAGCGTTCGACCTCAAAGTGTGGCGTCGAGCGCTAGCGCTCCACGTTGAAATTGAAGACGCTCGTATCGAAATGGTTGTAGGCCTCGTAATCGAGCAGGTCGTAGAGGTCGGCGCGGTGCTGCATCTCGTCGAGTTTGCCGGTGAGATGCCCCTCCTCGTTCAGCGTGTCGAGCGCGCGCCCGGTCGCCCCCATCGCGATCCTGAGCATCGACACCGGCCAAATCACAATGTTCATCCCGACATCGGCAAGCTGTTGCGCGGTAAACAGTTCACTCTTGCCAAACTCGGTCATGTTCGCGAGCAGCGGCACGTCAACGGCGGCGCGCATCGCCGCAAATTCTTCCAGTGTGCGCATCGCCTCGGGGAAGATCGCGTCGGCACCCGCGTCCACGAGCGCCTTCGCGCGATCGGTTGCGAGGGCGAGGCCAGCGGGCCCGTCCGCGGTCGCGCGAATGTCGGTGCGCGCCATGATCAGGAAGTTGGCATCGCGGCGGGCGTCGGCGGCGGCTCGAATCCGCTTGATCGCGGTGCTCTCGTCGACGACGGCCTTGCCGTCAAGGTGGCCGCAGCGTTTCGGATTGATCTGGTCCTCGATGTGCGCGCCCGCGAGGCCGGCGTCTTCAAGGGTCTGGATCGTGCGGGCCACGTTCATTGGCTCACCGAAGCCGGTGTCGGCGTCGACGATCGCCGGCAGCTCGGTCATGCGGGCGATCTGCTGCGCACGGCCCGCAACCTCGGTGAGGGTGGTCAGCCCGATGTCGGGCAGCCCGAGGTCGGCGGACAGCACGGCGCCGGAGATGTAGACGCCGTCGAAGCTCTTGCGTTCGATCAGCCTGGCGGAGAGCGGGTTGAAGGCGCCGGGGAACCGCAGCAGCTCTCCCGTCGAAAGACGCTCGCGGAACAGTCGCCGCTTGTCGGCGGGGGTGGTCTGTGCGTACAGCATTAGAAGAGTCCCTTCGGGCTCGGGGCGGCCTCGAGCAGCCCCGGCTTCGCGATAATGGTCAGCTCGGTGACCTCGGCGGGGGTGAGTTCAGGAAGCCGCTGCACGAGGTCGAGGAAGCGCTCAATTTCGGCGGCTTCGAGCACGGGCTCGGCGAGCAGGCGGAACTTGGCGATGTAGTTTGCGCGCGCAAACGGCCTCGCACCGAGCGGGTGTGCGTCCGCGACGGCGATCTCGTCGACGACGGTCGAGCCGTCTGCGAGGGTGATCTCGACACGACCACCAAACGCCTTCTCGTCGGGGTCGATGGAGTGGTAGCGGCGGGTCCACTCGGCATCTTCTGCGGTGGTGATCTTGTGCCACAGCGCCACCGTATCCGCGCGCCCGGCACGCTCGGGGGCGTAAGAGTCGACGTGGTGCCAGCCGCCGTCCTGCAGCGCGACCGCGAAGATGTACGGGATCGAGTGGTCGAGCGTTTCGCGGGTCGCCTTCGGATCGTACTTCTGCGGGTCGTTCGCGCCGGAGCCGATGACGTAGTGGGTGTGATGGCTCGTGTGCAGCACAATGCTCGCAATGTTCGCAGGATCGCCAAGCTCGGGGCGCTCGCTGTGCAGTTTGCGCGCGAGATCGATCCAGGCTTGGGCCTGATACTCGGCCGAGTGCTCCTTGGTGTAGGAGTCGAGGATCGCGCGCTTCGCTTCGCCGCGGGCGGGCAACGGCACCTCGTAGGCGGCATCCGGGCCGTCGAGCATCCACGCGATCACGCCGTCTTCGCCCTCATAGATCGGGCTCGGTGAGGTTTGTCCGCGCATCGCGCGGTCCACGGCTTCAACCGCCATCTTGCCGGCGAATGCGGGCGCGTGCGCCTTCCAGGTGGAAATTTCGCCCTTGCGACTCTGCCGCGTCGCCGTGGTCGTGTGCAGCCCCTGGCCGACCGCCTGGTAGATCGTTTCGACGTCAAGCCCGAGCAGGGTGCCGATCCCCGCTGCCGCGGAGGGGCCGATGTGGGCAATGTGATCGATCTTGTGCTTGTGCAGGCAGATCGAACGCACCAGATCCATCTGGATTTCGTAGCCGGTCGCGATCCCCCGTACAAGCGCCGCACCGTCTGCGCCGACGTGCTGGGCCACGGCAAGGATCGGCGGAATGTTGTCGCCGGGGTGCGAGTATTCGGCCGCGAGGAAGGTGTCGTGGTAGTCGAGCTCGCGCACAGCGACGCCGTTCGCCCACGCTGCCCACTCGGGACTCGTCTTGTCACTGATGGCGCAGCCGAAGATCGTGGATCCTGAGCCACCGGTCGAGACGGGGTGGGCTTGCGCCTGCGCCCGTGCCGACACGATCGGCGCGCGGGTCAGCGATGCCGCCGCGACGGATGCGTTGTCGATGATGCGGTTAATGATCATGTCAACGACGTCTGCGTCGACGGGCACGGGGTCAGCAGCGACCTCCGCGATTTTCCAGGCGAGCTGTTCTTCGCGCGGCAGGGTTTCTTCGCTCTTGTAGACACGAACGTGGTGGTTGACGGTCATTGCGATCCTTCCCGGATGGACTCCAGAATTGAGGTCAAGGCGTTGTGCAGGTGGACGTGGGTGGCGTGGGCGGCGAGGCCTGCGTCACCGTCGGCGATGGCGCGTGCGATGAGGCTATGCTCAGCCACCGACATTTGTAGGCGGGCGTGGTTGTCGCGGGCCAGGCGGCGTGCTCTCGCCAGGTGGGTGCGGATCGTGCGCAGGCCCTGGGTGAGATAGGGGTTGTCAACGGCGGCATCGATCGCGGCGTCGAAGTCCGCGATGAGGCCGTAATACGCTTCGACGGCGCCGTCATCTTCGATCGCGGTGGTCTCGAAGGATCGCGCAAGCTCCTGGAACACTTCGCGTTCGGGCCGGGCTGCTGCGATGCGTGCGGCGGTCTCCTCGAGAGCGCGGCGGGTGACGAAGAGCTTCTGAATGTCTTCGGCATCAAATTCGGTGACGACAGTGACTCTCGGGGATTGCTGGGCGATCAGACCGTCGGCTGCGAGGCGTCGGATAGCCTCGCGCATGGGGGTGCGGCTGACGCCAAGACGGGTCGCCTGTTCGACCTCGCCGAGCACCGCGCCCGGCCGCAGGATCCCGCGCTGGATCTCATCAAGCAGCACGGAATATGCTCGATCGCTCGCTCGCATGCACCCTCCTCGGTTCACCTCCAATGTATACACAAAGGGTGAAAATGTACAGAGAATCGAGGAAATGGCTAATTATGTATACAAATCGGTGACCTGGGTGCGCGGTGGCAGCTGCCGACCCGAGGATCTACCAGTCGCTCCCGATCGATCCCACCGCACTCGACCACTGCGCCGAGTCAGCCGGGCACAGGTGCGAGGTGCCGGTGACCACCAACTTCATGAGTCCGGCCACAATTTCTGTGCGTTGCGCTTCAGTTCCGCTGCCGGCCACAACCCCGATTAGCGGGCTTGTCGCCGCGTGCAGACGAACGGTTTCTACCGTCATGGTGTGGCCGTTCAGGATCGAACCCTCACAGGCGTCGAGGGCAAGGGCAAGGGCAATCGACTCGGTTTGCACATCCCACACGCCGCCGTTTTGTTCAACTTGGGCACGCGCTTCCGCAACAAAGGCCTGCTGCGCGGGGGTCTTTGCGGCCAGCAGTGAGCCGTCGATGGGCTGTTGCTGATCCTGCATAAACTGATCGCGTTCTTCGAACAGCGCATTGAAATCAGGGGTCGAATACTCTTCTTCGTCGCTGGTGTCGGGTTTCTGGGTGGGAGCTGGCTTCGCGGCCTCCGTTGAGGTGGGTTGATCATTGTTGGAGCTCAGCAGGAGCGGCACGGTGGCTGCGGTGGCGACGCCGAGCGCCGCAACCGTGGCGACGGCGGCGATCAACACGATTTTTGTCGTCCGCGGCATCTTGCGGCGCGGGGCCTGCGCAGCCGGATCCTGAACCTGCGGGGCGTGCGCCGCCGGATCCTGCAGCTGCAGGGCGTCCGTCGCCGGATCCTGCAGCTGCGTTTGAACCGCTTGTTCAGCGGGAGCGTAGTGTTCCGTCCACTGCTGACCGTCCCACCACCGTTGGCCGCCAGCGTCGTCCGGGTACCAGCCGGCCGGAACCGCGCTGCTGTCTCCTCCACCAGGATTCTCATTCATACGCCCTAATCTACCCCCCACAGCGCCCGCCAGACACCAGCGCACGGGACTACCTGCGCCACGGCGAGCACTCAGGCCGCGACCGCCGAGCTTTCTCCGGGAAACACCCCGGAGGGAACTGATCCAGCAGCAGCAGCAGCGAAGCGCTTGGGCGGCGGCGCAATACCCGACCAGGCGTACTTCTGCGCCAGCCGCCTCGGGAGCGCAAACTGGTGCCCGCCGGGGTCGTGCAGCACGAAGTCATCAAGATCATTCCGGGTGATCCGCCAGCCACCGTGGTGCAGTTGCATATGGTGGAAGCGGCACAGCAAGATTCCACGGTCGATATCGGTTCGGCCGCCGTCTTTGCTCCAGGAGTCGATGTGATGCGCTTCGCAATACGAGGCGGGCCTGTCGCAGTCGCGCCAGCGGCAGCCTCCATCTCGAATCGCGAGCGCGACGCGCTGCTGGGAAGTGTACAGTCGGGATCTTCGACCGAGGTTGAGGGGATTCCCGATGTGATCTGTGGTGACGGTTAGGGTGCCGACCGTGCACGCCTGTTGAGAAGCCACCCAGGCTGGAATCACCTGCGTGTCGTCCTCGGTGAACGCTGCACTCGCCGTCGCTTCTGGGAGGATCCGCACGAGCCGCACACCGGGCTGTCGGACCCCAAAGACCGTCTCAGCGTCGGCCAGCGTGCCCGCGCGCATCACATCGAGGAACAGGTCAAAGGCGAGCTGATCATTGGTGCGAGGGTCGTTCATGAGATCCTGAGCCTTCGCGCGTTCCGCGGGATCCACGAACCTGGGGCCACCCCGCCGCGGGCGCATCGCAGCGTCAAACGCGGAGCGCACCCACGCGGCAGAAAGATCGTCAAACACGATGCTGCCTCGCGTAATGCCCTCGCGGTCGGTCCACATGCGAAAGGACCTCGCCTCGTGCCGCGCGAGATAGCGCTGCTCCGCGCCGACGGGATCGAGCAGGTCGCGGATCGACCGCGCTGACTTCGCAAGTTCCTCGACGGTCACCCGTTCGGCTTCACGAATCAGATCTGCTGCCGCGAGCGACCATGCCGCCTCGTGCTCAGCACTGCTCGCACGATCGCTCCCGAGTGGCGGTTCACCGAGGCCGCGGGCGATTGCATCGTGCTGCGTCGCGGAGATCGTCCCCGTGAGCAGCGCGCTCATGAGCGGCGCGTGCCACGGCTGGCGCTGCGGGTTCTCGGCACCGCCATTGGAATCACCGCGGCTGGGATCGACCTGCCCACCAAGATCTGCCGACTCA
The DNA here is from genome assembly GCF_011382965.1 of Leucobacter insecticola. Lineage (NCBI taxonomy): Bacteria > Bacillati > Actinomycetota > Actinomycetes > Micrococcales > Microbacteriaceae > Leucobacter > Leucobacter insecticola. The sequence continues at coordinate 2,464,842 of NZ_CP049934.1, forward strand.
GCATGATCCCCTCCGCCGATTCCTTCCCCCACACCCGGCGCACCCGAAGCACCCGACACACCAGGGACACCCGAGACACCCGAAGCACCCGAGGACTCCGGCACATCAAACAAAGATTCGCCCACTCGAACCTGCCGCGCAGCCTCAGCACGACTCACCCGGGCCAGTTGCTGCACCAACGCCACGGCATTGCGGTGACCGCGGGACTGCGCCAGCCCCGAATGCCCCTCGGCCCTGCGCGAGCGTTGTGCGACCACACCAGCCGCTGCCGTGCGCAAGCGCTCTGCCAACTGACCAAGGCCCGAGGCAAGATCAAGCAGGGTCACGACCTCCGCATCATTCAGGTGGTCAACGGCCGCGGGCAGCACCGCTGGATCCTCAACCACGCCCACCAAATCACGGATCGACTGGACCCGTGATGCGACGTCGGCGAAGAATTCCATGCCTCAATTCTCCCATTGGAGCGCATGGAACACCTAGGGATAACTCCCGTAATTTCAACGAATTTTGGGGCCTGTGAGCGAGTATTGAAAGGTTCGAAGAGCGGGCCCATCAGGGCGAGTCGCGCGAGGCTTAGATCTCCGCGATCACAATTTTCTTCATCTCGAGAAGGTGTTGAAACGCGTTCGGCCGCTCCATCAGCTCCCCCATGTTCGCGGGCACGATCTGCCAGCTCACACCGAACTTGTCTGCGAGCCACCCGCACTGCTCTGCCTCCGGCACGGCGGACAGCGCGCCCCACAACCGGTCGATCTCGGCTTGATCCGCGCAGGCTACCTCAAGGGACATGCCGCAGGTGAAGCTGAAGTCTTGTTCGACGACGGTGTCCATTGCCGTGAACCATTGCTCGCCGATCCGAAAATCGCTAAACATCACCGCGCCCGCCGCCGCGGCCCCGAGTCAACCTCGTAGGGCACACGCATTCCCAACTCTGCATCGGGGAAGACCTGTATGTAATAGTCCACGGCTTCCGCCGCGCGATCCTGCACCGGCCCACCAAACAACAGCGACGGCATTACAAAGGGCCGCACCTCCCCCGAGGCATCGCTCAAGATCAGCTGCCACGTCACACCGTAGCGGTCCTGCACCCACCCGAATCGCGGACTGAAGGGGTATTCCTGTAGCGGCATCAGGACCGTGCCACCGTCAAGGAACGCGGCCCACACCGCGTCGAGTTGCGCCCTCGCCGCCATGGCATCGTCGCCGAAGAGGATCGGATCAAAATTGAGCATCAGCGAGATCGAAGGGTTCGGTGTGAATTCAGGGCCAGCGTTGATGAGGGTCAACCGCATCCCGTCCAGGTCAACGGCGACCGTGAGCGGTTCGCCTGCGAGCGACTGCTGAAAATCGAGCAGCCCCTCGTGTGGGTATCGAGACTCCACCCAACTGCGCGTATTCGGAAACACGCTCGCATAAAACTGACCGACCGCTTCAGCATTACCGTTGCACCAGATGTTTGTGACGATGTTCTGCATGATCTTCTCCTTTGCGCGGACGCCGCTATGCGTTCAGTATCCGCCCACCCGGAGACCGAACGCAAGGGTCATGAGCGGGCGATGCCGGGTCACACATGCGCTTCGGGATCCTGTCGCCCACGACGACCAAAAGTAAGGAGAAACCGAATAAGTAAGTAGAAAATGTCTCTGTCGAAAATTTTCGACGTAGGGTACCATGGAATCCAGAACCAAGGAGGCATCATGCCAGTCGCCACACTGTCAAGCAAAGGCCAGATCACGATCCCCCAAGAAATTCGCAGAGACCTCGAGCTCGACACCGGGTCACAAGTGATGATCATTAAGGTCGGGGCTGGCCAGTATCGCATCATGGCGCGCAACAGCTCCATCGAAGACCTCGCGGGCATTCTGTACGATCCAACTCGTCCCACAATGTCTATCGAGGAGATGAATGAGGCTATCGCGGACGGCGGCGCCGAGAGCGGAATGCGTGGCATGAACCCGGCGAGGCTCGGATGACAATACTCAACGAATCCCTCACTGGAATCGATACCAATGTCCTGCTGCGGTACCTCCTCAAAGACGACGCCAAGCAGTACGCTGTCGCCAAGGAGTTTTTCGCCTCATTGTCGCCATCGAACCCTGGATTCATCACACAAGTAACCCTCGCAGAAACGTACTGGGTACTCGCAAAGAGCCAGAAGCTCCCCAAAGCCACCTGCCTGGCCATCATCGGTCAGCTCGCACGCTCCCCGGTGATTGAGTTCGATGACGGGGAGGGAGTGATGCGGGCGATCATCCTCGCCGAGGAGGGTGCAGACTTCGCGGACGCGCTCATTGAGGGCGCAATGGGCCTCTTCGGGGTGACCGAAACGGTGACCTTCGATCAACACGCGGCAAGCGCCCTCGGCTGGCGCAACCTCAATGACTGACCCGCCAACTGACCTCGAGTACATAAGCCTTGGGCAGGTCGCGGGCGCCTATTCCGCGAGAGCCACGTAATACACTGAGGCAGTCGGAAAGATTGAACACGCTGCAGCACAAGACCGCGAGCACATTCTGCAGTGGGCCCAGAGTATTGAGGGGCCGATTCTCGATGTGGGGTGCGGTCCCGGGCAGTGGACTGACTTTTTGCGCAGAGCTGGAATTAGCATTCGAGGCATCGACCCCTCCCAAGCGTTTATTACACAGGCGCGCATTCACTACCCGAGAGCAGGTACGGTGTGGGTCAGGCTGAGAACCTCGGTGTCGCAACCGCGAGCCTGGCTGGAATACTGGCCTGGTACTCGCTCATCCACACCCCACCAGCGGTCATTGATCGCGCTCTCGCGGAGTTTGCTCGCGCCATTCGACCGGGAGGCTCCCTCCTCATTGGCTTTTTTGCAGGAACCCTCGAGGCCCCCTTTGAACACGCCGTGACGCCCGCCTACTACTGGTCAACGCCTGCGCTCTCGCAGAGACTCATGCGCGCGGGATTCACCCCGACCGAATCGGTAACCCGAAGCGATGTGGGGTCCCGTCCGCACGGCGCGATCGTGGCACGACGAGAGCACTCACGCTCACCGGCGCTCGAACCTACTTCGATCCCGCCCCGAGACCGAAACGCGTGAGCTCTTCCGCAATAATGAAGCTATAGAGCTTGCCGGGCGCCGAAACCATCTTGTTGAACTGCCCAAAGATCTCAAAGGCTATCGCACCGTGTAGGCGAGACCATGCCTCTACTCCCATCAGCACCAGTGTGTCGGGCACATCCAAACCAAAGTCCTGACGCAACTGCGAAACCGACGGTCCCGCCTCGGTGAGACTCGGCGTGACAGCGGGACGAATCCCCTGCTGATACGCGTCACGCAGCACAGCAAACAGCACCAGGCCCACTCGGGAGGCGGAGGCCACAGTGTCTTGCGGCGCACTGTAACCCGGAACCGGGGATCCGAAGATCAGGGCATACTGGTGGGGATTCTTCTGACCCCACTCCCGCATAGCGTGCGCGGCGGCCGTAAATCTTGCCGCCAGCTCGGAGCGCGGAACACCCGCCTCCGCCGATTCCACATGTAGGCCGAGCGCGTCATACGCCTCAATAATCAGCACCGTCAGCAGCGCATCGCGGCTTACGAAATAGCGATAGATCGCGGAGGAGACGAGGCCACACTCACGCGCAATGGCGCGCAGAGACAGGCCGGCCGCGCCAACCTCCCCCAGATGCCGCCGTGCGACCTCTAGGAGTTCCTGTTGTTTGCGATCCCGCGCAATCTTGCGGGGGGTCTGCTGCGCGGATTCGCCCGCATCAGTCACACGCATTCACCCCTTATTGCCGCATTCGCCGTCGTAGCACTTCGTCCATTATGCCCCACACCAAAACACAACTCAGAGAGCACTGCTCTTGCAACAGCGCACACTCCTCGTTAAACTGAGTGAGCACCGCTCTCCCAACATGAAAGCAGGTATCGTGCCACACACTCCACCCCACCATCTCATTCTCGGCGCAGGCTTCATCGGACGTGCCGTCGCCGCGCAGTTGCTCGCCCGTGGCGACGAGGTCACCGTCGCGACCCGAAGCGGCACGATCCTTCCCGGGGCTCACGCCGTCACCCTCGACGCGAGCAACACTGCGGAGCTCACCGCAGCGCAAGCACACGCCGCGACCACCTTTGTGTGCACCAACCCGCGCTACAGTCGGTGGCCCACCGACTGGCCCCCGATCTTCAGCTCGCTCATCAGCGCCAGCCAAACGAGCGGTTCTCGGATTGTCATGATGGGCAACCTCTACGGGCACGGCAAAGCCACGATGCCGATGACCGAGCACTCCCCCATGAACCCGGTGGAAAGAAAAGGGCGGATCCGCGCGGACGGCTGGCACCAACTTCTCGAGGCGCACAATCGCGGATCGATCACCGCCGTCGAGGTCCGGGCAAGCGACTACATCGGCCCCCACGCAACCTCGACAACTCACGTTGGCGAGCGGTTCTTTGCCCCCATCATGCGTTCACAGACCGCACGGGTCATCGGTAACCCAGAGATCCCGCACGCCTGGAGCTACCTGCCCGACATTGCCGCAACACTCATCGCTGCAGCTGACGCCGACGACCGCGATCTCTGGGGACGATCCTGGCTGGTTCCCAGCACCACACGCTCCCGCTCCGAGATCGCCGCAGACATTAACTCCGCCTTTGGCTCACACGGTCGAGCCGCACGACTGCCGTCCTTAGCACTGCACGCCGCCGGCCTCGTCAATCCAGACGTGAAGGAGGTCATCCGCAGCAGCTACCAATTCGAGATGCCGTTCGTCGTTGACTCGCGCGAAACCGAACAGCTTCTCGGGGTGCGGGCGACCGCTTGGCCAGAGGTGATCCGCACCACCGGCGAGTCATATCTCAACTGAACCCTGAGCGATCCCGAGGCGCGAGAGGCGGACGCTCTGCGCCCACACACGCGAATCCGACAGGCCCTCAGGCTGCGCGGTGTTCCTCCACCGTCGCCGTCAGGGAGGCACCGTTCAGTTCGAGGTACAACTGCCCCTCGGTAACCGAAACGCTGAGGTCGTTGCGGCGTTCAAGCCGCGACGCAACATCGCGCACAAACGCGATATCAAAACTGCGCACCACAAGCTCATCGGCGCGGTGCAGCGGCTTGCCCGTCCACGAGGCCAGCAGCTTCGCCGGATCACGATGGGTATACACCGCCGCGCGATCCGCCGCTTTGCTGCCCGCGTGCACCCGCGCCGCATCCGGCGCACCGACCTCGATCCACGCCGTCATCTTGCCGGTCAGATCCTTGACGAACACGGCAGGCTCATCGGTCGTTGAGACGCCACCACCGAAGGTGATGCCCTCCTCGTATTCAAGGCAGTACGCGAGCAGCCGCGTCACCATAAACTCGGCGGTCTCCGAGGGGTGCTGCGCGAGCCGCAGCGTGAATTCGTCGTACACGCCGCGATCCACGTCCGCCAACTGCACGGCAAACGTCACCATCGTCGAGCCAATTGCCATGTGAAGGGCCCGCCCGCTAGTCGCGCAGTTTCGCGCCGAACGCGAGTTCTGCCGCGGCGACACCCGCGAGACGCGCCTCGCTCGCCTCTTCCGCGGTCAGCGTGCGGTCAGCGGCCCGGAACCGCAGCGCAAAGGTCAGCGCTTTCGTACCCTCCGCGATCCCCGAACCCCGATAGTCATCGACGATGCGAGCTCGTTCCAGCAACTCCCCCGCCCCCGCGACCACCACGTCAAGCACGTCAGCGGCGGGCACCGCGGCATCGACGACGAGCGTCAGATCCTGCGTCGCAGCCGGGTAGCTCGACAGCGGTCGCGTCTCGGGCTCACGCGGGGCAAGCTCGATCAGGCGGTCAAGATTGAGTTCGAAGGCGACCGCGCGGCCGGGCAGGTGATGCTCCGCCACGAGTTCCGGCAACAGCTCACCGGCAATGCCCACGGTCTCGAGACCGCCCTCGTCAGCGTCCGTGTCCGTCGTCACGCGCACGCACAGCTCGGCGGTGCGCCCCGGGTGGAAGGCACGGTGGGATCCCTGCCGCACCACCAACTCAACAGACACCGCGGCCGCGAGAGTGCGCGCCGCCTCCAACGCGTCCGCCCAGTCAGCGGCGCGCGCGGCCTCGCCTGGCTGCTTCGCAACGAGGTCACCGAGCAGCAGGCCCGCGGCGCGGCGCGGCTGCTTCGGGATCGACGCGTCGAGTGCGGCGAGCGTGTCGTCTGAAGGCTTCTCTGCGAGCGGGGGCACCTCGGCGGTGCCAAGCTCTGCGGCGTCTGCGAAGGGCACGTACACCGCACCAAGCTCAACGAGCGACAGATCGGTTGATCCTCGCGATACGTTACGCTGCGCCGCGGCCACGAGGCCGGGCAGCAGCGAGCGGCGCATGAACGGTGCAGCGCCATCGAGCGGATTGGCGAGGCGGATCGCGGCAACTTCGGCCTCGGCACCAGCCTCAGCACCAGCACCAGCTTCGGCAAAATCCCCGCCAAACGCGTCAAGCTGGGCGCGCGTCACAAAGGGGTAGCTCTGCACCTCGGTCAGTCCAGCGGCCGTCACCACGTTTGCCGCGCGACGGTACAGGCGCTGCGAGCGCGTCAGTCCGCGGCCCGCCGGAGCCACGGGCAGCACCGAGGGAATACGCTCGTAGCCGACGATGCGAGCAACCTCTTCGATGAGGTCTGCGGGGCGGGTGAGATCGCTGCGCCAGCTCGGCGGCGTCACCCGCAGCACGCGATCCCCCGCGGCCACAACCTCGCAGCCAATCATCTCGATGGCCGCGCGCGCCTCATCGTCGCTGTAGTCGGCGCCCATGAGGCCATTCACCCGGTCGAGCGGCAGACGGATCTCGGTCGGCTCCCAGGGCGCCACAAGATCAGCACCGAGGGAATCGGCGGTGCCCCCGCGAGCGACACCAGCAGCTCAACCATGCGCTGCGCAGCCGCGCGAGCAACCAGCGGATCAACTCCGCGTTCGAAACGCTTCGACGCCTCGCTCGGCAGCTTGTGGCGGCGCGAGGTGCGCGCGATCGACACGGGATCAAACGTCGCCGCCTCAATCAGCATATCGGTGGTGGCATCGGTGGTCTTGGTGGACTGCCCGCCCATCACCCCGGCAATGCCAATCGCGCCGGATTCATCGGCGATCACCAGATCCTCAACGTGCAGCGTGCGCTCCTGCTCATCGAGCGTGACGAGCGTCTCGCCGGGCAGCGCGCGGCGCACCGTGATGCCGCCGGAGAGCTTTGCCAGGTCGTAAGCGTGCAGCGGCGAACCGAGCTCAAGCATGACGTAGTTCGAGATGTCGACGGGCAGCGACAGTGAGCGGATACCGGCAAGTTGCAGCCGCGCCACCATCCAGGCGGGAGTCGGGCGGGTCGCATCGATGCCGCGCACCACACGCGCAATGAACCCGGTCGCACCGACACGCCCGCGAATCGGAGCGTCATCGGCGATCGTCACGGCAAAGCCGCTCGCGGGCGCGGGGGTCACAGCCTGCGCGGGATCCCGGAACGTCGCGCCGGTGGAGTGGGCGTACTCGCGTGCGACGCCGCGGATCGAAAACGCGTAGCCGCGATCCGGCGTCACATTGATCTCAACCGCCGTCTGATCGAGCCCCAGCAGCGCAAGTGCGTCGGTGCCAACCTCGGGCTCGGCGTCCCCCGTGAAGCCGAGGCGCGACAGCACAATGATGCCGTCGTGGTCCTCGCCGAGCGATAGCTCCTTCGCAGAGGCGATCATGCCGTCAGACACGTGACCGTAGGTCTTGCGGGCCGCGATCCTGAAATCGCCGGGCAGCACCGCGCCCGGCAGCGTCACCACGACCTTGTCACCGGGGCCAAAATTGTGTGCACCGCAGACGATGCCACGCACGTCTTCGCCGCCGTCGGCAGCCTGCGCGCCCTCCGGCGCCACCCGCACGGTGCACCAGTTGATCGTCTTGCCGTTCGACTGCGGCTCGGGATCCTGCGTCAGCACCTCACCGACCACAATGGGCCCGGAGATATCGAAGCGGCGGATCGACTCCTCTTCGAAGCCCACGCGCACGAGGTCGGCGTGCACCTGCTCCGGGGTGACACGCTCGAACGGAACGCCATCGGGCAGTGAGACGAACTCACCGAGCCAGCTGAGTGGTACGCGCATTAGACCAGGCCTCCGAACTGCGAGTTGAAACGTACATCGCCCTCGACCATGTCACGCATGTCGTTGAGGTCGTGGCGGAATTGCAGGGTGCGCTCGATCCCCATGCCGAACGCGAAGCCCTGATATTCATCGGGATCGATCCCCGCCGCGAGCAGCACCCGCGGGTCGACCATGCCGCAGCCGCCCCACTCGACCCAGCGTGCGCCACCCTTTGCGTTTGGCTGCCACGCGTCCATCTCGGCCGACGGCTCGGTGAAGGGGAAGAAGTTGGGGCGCAGTCGAATCTGCGCTTCAGCGCCAAACATCTGGCGGGCGAAGTGCTCAAGCGTGCCGCGCAGGTGCGCCATCGTCAACCCGCGGTCGATCGCGATGCCCTCGATCTGGTGGAACACGGGCGTGTGCGTCGCGTCGAGCTCATCGGTGCGGTAGACACGCCCTGGGGCGACAACGTACACGGGCAGCTCGGTGTTGGTCAGCTGATCGCCGAGCAGGGAACGGATCTGCACGGGCGAGGTGTGGGTGCGCAGCAGCAGGTGGCGGTCGGCGGGCTCAACAAAGAACGTGTCTTGCATAGCGCGCGCGGGGTGATCCGGATCGAAGCCGAGCGCATCGAAGTTGAACCACTCGTGCTCGATCTCCGGGCCCTCTGCGATCTCCCAGCCCATGCCGATGAAGATGTCGGCGGCCTCGTCTTGCAGCTGCGCGAGAGGGTGGCGGGATCCTGCCCGGCGACGCACGGGGGCAGCGGTGACGTCGACGGTTTCGGCCACGAGCCGCGCCGCCGCCTCAGCCTTAGCCAGTTCAGCCTCGCGCCCCTTATACGCGCCCTCGACACGGCCGCGGGCTTGCCCCATGAGCTTGCCCGTCGCCGCTTTTTCGTCCTTGGGCACCTCGCGCATGCGCGCGTTGAGCTGCGACAGCGCCGAAGCATCGCCCGCGTGCGCGGTCCGCGCGGCCTTCAGATCCGCGACGGACGTCGCCGCCGCAAACGCCGCGAGAGCCGCTTGAACGGCGGCATCAACGGCCGACTGGGAAATTGGGTTCTCTACACTGTCTGACACAGGTACCAAGCCTACCGTGCAAGCCGGGTACACTGGGAGCCGTGAAGCATCCTGCACCACCACTTTCGCGCGCCCATCGTGTCGCGCGCGGTGGTATGGGCGCAGCGATCGCCACGCTTCTCGCGGCTGCCTCGCACGGACTCGCAGGTGGCAGCATCACGCTCCCCGCCATCATCGTCACCGGGGTGATCGCACTGCCGCTGTGTACGGCGCTCGCCGGGCGGATCGGTTCCGTGTGGCGTCTGAGTCTCGGGGTTGCGTTCGCGCAGTTCCTATATCACTGGTCGTTCGCGGGAATCTCCGCTGCAGGATCAGGATCCGCGCCCCTCGCGTCGGGCGGCATCCCCGTTTCCCCCCACGCCGCTCACCTGCTCGCACTCGAATCGTTCGCCGCGGGGCTCACCCCCGGCCTCGCGCCCGCTCTCTCCGCCGACACGACGATGTGGGCGATGCACGGGATCGCCGCGATCATCACGATCGCGATCCTGCACCGCGGCGAGCGCGCCTTCCTCTCCCTCAGGGGTATGCTGCGCAAGGCGTACACCCCCGTGTGCATCACCCTCGGGGGTATCTCGGTGCGGCCGCAGATCGCTGCAGCCCGCCCGCGGTTCAGCAACGTCTTTGAGCGGCTGTTCAGCGCCGTCACACACCGCGGTCCCCCAGCCGCAGCGTAGGGCGTGTCTGACACGCCCGTGCTCGCAGCACCGCGAGCAGACAGCTCGACTCATTTCACACGGTGGACGACTCTCGCCGCAACACGGCCGACGCGTTCCGCCCATATCTGGCTAACGCCTGGAAAATTTGGTGACCTTTGTTTCACAACACTATTCGTAAAACCGTCGCGACTGCAGCGACCGCATTGATCGCCCTTGGCGCAATTCTGGGAGTCGCCTCACCGGCGCTCGCTCATGATGAACTCGTCGGCATTGACCTCGTCGCGGACCCGAGTGACGGCCGCGTCGAGGCGGTGAAGCTGAGCTACAGCAACTCGATCGTCGAGGTCGGTACCGAGATCCTCGTCACCGGACCGGACGGCGCAAGCGCTATCTCAAGCGCCCCCGAGGTCGCTGGACCCGATGTCACCCAGGCGCTCAATGCGGATCTGCCGCGAGGCAGCTACACCGTTGCCTGGCGCGTCGTTTCAAGTGACGGTCATCCGATCGAAGGCGGCTTCGTCTTCTTCGTCACGGATCAGGGCACTGCTGACCCCAACGACATCGCCGCAATTGAAGCCGACGAGCGCGGGCTTGATGCCGCGGCCGACACGAGCGGCTTCCCCGTCATCGGTATCGTCGGGATCTCAGCCCTGGCGGCGCTCGCCGTTGCCGGAGCCGTCGTTGCGATCCTTGTCGGAAAGAAGCGTCGCGCGCAGGCCTTTGGTGCGCCGCAGTCAGATTCAGAAGACGAGAGCTGATGGGCGCTGCGCCCAAGTGCGGCGAGCGCCTCAGCATTACTGACAACTTTTTATTCGTGAAGGAAACACCACCACAATGTTCAACATTTCACTCAATTCACACCGCACCGTCTTCCGCCGTGGCACCGCTGTGACGGCCGCAGCCGCCTTCGCCCTCGCAGCTCCCCTGCTGCTCAGCGGGTGCAGCGCCCAGAGCGCCCCGGCAGACGACAAGGGATCCTCCACCGATGCGAACGCTTCGGCCTCGGCGAAGAAAGAAGCGGATCAGCTGAAGGTCAGCGACGCGTGGGCCAAAGCGAGCGCAGCCGACATGGTCGCGGGCGAGGGCATGACGGGCCTGTTCGCGACGATCACGAACGACAGCGATCGGGACATCAAGATCGTGAGCGCCACGAGCGACGTGGCAAAGATGGCCGAGTTGCACGAGGTCGTTGACGGCAAGATGCAGGAGAAAGACGGCGGCTTCGTGGTGCCCGCCGGCGGCACCCTCGAGCTGATGCCGGGCGGCCTGCACATCATGCTCATGGGCATGGAGAAGCCGATCCTGGCGGGCGACGACGTGCACGTCACACTCGAACTCGGTGACGGTTCCACGGTGACACTGCACGCGCTCGTCAAGGACACCTCGGGCGCGAACGAAGAATACTCCGGCAAGGATGACGGGCACGGCGGCACGAGCGGCGAGCACGGCGACCTGAACGATGATCATGCCGGACACTAACGATGCCAAGCGTACGGGCACCCCGGCAGAGTCACGCTCTGCCGGGGGCTCCCCCACCATCAACCGGCGCGCGCTGCTCGGTGGCGGGGCGGTTGGCGTGGGCGTTGGCGCGCTGCTCGGGATCGGCGGGACCCTCGGCCTCCGCGGCGTAACCGCCCCGGCTGCCCCCTCAGAGATCCCCGGCACCCCGCCCGAGGAGCTTCAAACCTCACGCGGCATCGGCGGCGATCTGCCCGGCTTCGGAGGCGACGCACTCCCCTGTCACGGCACCCACCAGCCCGGCGTCACACAGGATCCCGGCGCTCAGATCAGGTACCTGTCATACACGCTCCTGCCCGGCACCGACCGGGCCGCGCTCGCGCGGATGTTCAGGATCCTGAACGGCGACATCGAAGGGCTCACCTCCGGTGAGGGCCGCTCGCGGATCCAGAGCCCGAGCTCGCCGCCAGGCCTGCGCGCCTCAGCATCACCGTGGGCGTGGGATCCGAACTCGTGCGACGGGTCGACCCCGCAAAGATCCCCGCCTGGCTCGGGCCGCTCCCCGCTTTCTCCCGGGACCGACTCGAAGAACGGTTCAACGGCGGCGATCTGCTGCTCGTGCTGCAGGCCGATGATCCTCTCGCCGTCGCTCACGCGGCCCGCATGCTCGAGCGGGATCTCCGCTCCTTCGCGGAACTGAAGTGGGTGCAGCAGGGATTCCGCCAGGCCCGCGGCTCCGAAGCGACCGGCACCACCATGCGCAATCTGATGGGGCAGGTCGACGGCACCGTCAACCCCGATCCCGCAGCGGACGACTTTGCCGGGCTCGTGTGGTGTGACGGCTCGGCAGCGGGCGAGTCTTGGCTCGCAAACGGCAGCGCCTTCGTGCTGCGCCGCACCCGCATGGAGCTCGACACCTGGGACCAGGTGGACCGGCCGGGGCGCGAGCAGACCATCGGGCGCACGCTCGCAGACGGGGCGCCGCTCTCCGGCGGTGACGAGCACACGCCCTCCGACTTCGACGCGAAGAACGCCTTGGGGCTGCCGCTGATTCCGTCGTTCTCGCACATTGCCAGGGCGCGCTCCACCGACCCGAACGAGCGGATCTTTCGCCGCGGCATGAACTACGACGACGGGACCGAGGCGGGGCTGCTCTTCGCTTGCTACCAGCGCGACCCGCTGAAACAGTTCGTGCCGATCCAGCAGCGCCTCGACGAACTCGACCTGCTCAACGAGTGGATCACGCACACCGGGTCGGCGGTGTTCGCGATCCTGCCGGGTTTCACGCCGGACACGCCGCTCGGCGCGTCACTGCTGGCCTAAGTCGCCGGTTGAGCGGGGTCTCACTCCCCTCCGCCGGTTGAGCGAGCATAGCGAGTCGAAACCAAGGTAACTGCGTCGAGATTTCGACTCGCCTGCGGCTCGCTCAATCGGCGGGGTCGCGCTGAGCGAACGCGGTTTCGTAGAGCAACACGCTCGCGGCCGTCGCGAGGTTCAACGACTCTGCGGCGCCGTAGATGGGGAGCTTCAGCGAGCGATCCGCCAGCGCGCGATCCGCCTCGCTGAGCCCCTTTGCCTCGTTACCAAAGATCCACGCGATCCGGCCGCGCAGCACGCCCTCTGTGCGGGCTTCCAGCAGCGACGCTCCGCGCACATCCGCGGCGAGGCTGGTGATTCCTGCCGCTCGCACCGCGGCGGTCGCCGCCTCAAGCGATCCCGTCACCGCAACCGGCAGGTGAAACAGCGATCCCGTGGTCGAACGCACCACCTTCGGGTGGAAAGGGTCGATGCTGTTACCGGCAAAGATGACCGCGTCGGCTCCGGCTGCGTCTGCGGCCCGCAGCACGGTACCCGCGTTGCCGGGATCCCGGACCTCGTGCAGGATCGCCACCAGCTTCGCGTCGGACAGCGCATCTTCGAGCGACAGCTCCCAGGTCTTGGAGACGGCGAGCACCCCCTGCGGGGTGACGGTCTCGGCCATGCCCGCGAGCACCTCGGGGGTCACGCGTTCCACCCACACCTCGCGCTCCGAGGCGAGCCGGTCAATCTCAGCCTGCCAGCCCTCGGTGCCGGTGGTGGCGTAGATCGTTTCGAGCAGATCCGGCCGGTGCAGCAGCGCCTCGCGTACCGCCTGCGGCCCCTCCACCAGGAAACGACCGTGGGCGACCCGCTCCTTCTTGCGGGCGAGCGCCGCCACTTTCTTGACGAGGGCAGATTTCGGGTTCTCAATCACCCCACAACCCTACCCCGCCCTCTCTGCCGCCCCCGCCCCCGTCCCTGTCCCCGCCATCCTTGTCGAGACCATATGTTCTCGCCGAGATGCCATAGAATATGCGCGATTCTGATGGCGGCTCGGCGGGGTGATGGCGGCTCGGCGAGGTGATGGCGGGTCGGCGGGGTGAACACGAGTGCGCGGCAAAACGCACACACCCCCGTCACCAAAACGGTGACGGGGGTGTGTGCGTACGCGAGATGCTTAGGCAGCAGCCTTCGGAGCCGAGGTGTCTGCGGGCAGCGCAGCCTTGGCAACCTCAACCAGCGCGGCGAATGCCTTGGGCTCGTTGGTCGCAAGCTCAGAGAGCATACGACGGTCAACCTCGACACCCGCAAGGCCGAGGCCCTGGATGAAACGGTTGTAGGTCAGGCCGTTCGCACGAGCGCCAGCGTTAATACGCTGGATCCACAGGCGACGGAAATCGCCCTTCTTCTTGCGGCGGTCGTTGTATGCGTACTCGAGCGAGTGAATAACCTGCTCTTTGGCCTTGCGGTACAGACGCGACCGCTGACCACGGTATCCCTCTGCACGCTCAAGGATTACGCGACGCTTCTTATGGGCATTGACGGCCCGCTTGACTCTTGCCATTTCAGTTCTTCCTTACAAAAAAGTCTTGGGTATTGACGGGCCGTGATTAGTGACCGAGGAGCTTCATTGCCTGCTTGGCATCGCCCTTTGAGAGCACCTGCTCGGCGTTCAGGCGGCGCTTACGCTTCGAGGACTTGACCTCAAGGTTGTGGCGCATGCCAGCCTGCTGCTTCATCAGCTTGCCGGTGCCGGTGAGCTTGAAGCGCTTCTTGGCCCTGAGTGGGTCTTCTGCTTGGGCATCGATTTCTCCTTGTTGTGTGCGCGCCTTGCGGCAGCGTTGGGCGCGGTGCTGCGTGGCAGCTTCCGCAGTTATTCGCTCGCTTCGGCCGAAGCGCCTGAATCAGACGCCTTATCGGCCTTGCGGGTGGCTTTTTCTTCAGCTCGGCGAGCGTTCTGCTCAGCCTTTGCTTCAGACTTGTTTTTGAACGGAGCGATGACCATCACCATGTTGCGGCCATCGATCCGGGGCGAGGATTCAACAACCCCGTACTCGTTGATGTCTTCAGCGAACTGCTGCAGGAGACGAACACCCTGCTCAGGGCGCGACTGCTCTCGCCCGCGGAACAGGATCATGGCCTTGACCTTATCGCCCTGGGCCAGGAAGCCAATGGCACGCTTCGTCTTCGTCTCGTAGTCGTGCTTATCGATCTTCAGGCGGAAACGGACCTCTTTGAGGACCGTGTTCGCCTGATTGCGACGGGCATCTTTTGCCTTCTGGGCAGCCTCGTACTTGAACTTGCCGAAGTCCATGATCTTTGCCACGGGCGGCTTCGAGTTCGGGGCAACCTCTACGAGATCAAGATCAGCATCCGCGGCAAGGCGCAGCGCAGTCTCGATTGGCACCACGCCAACCTGCTCGCCGCCGACTCCCACCAGGCGTACTTCGGGGACGCGGATTTTGTCATTCGTGCGGGGCTCGCTGATCTCTGACTCCTCTGATCTCGTATTCGGCTTCTCCATACGGAGAGCGGCGGGAGATCAGGTGCACAGTGCGACCCACACCCTCAAGCTGCCGAATGAACGACGGGGTGCCAACTACCCGGTAACCTTAGAGGCGTTGCCAGGTGGGAGAATCTCCTCTTCCGCATCTCGCCACAACGACGAGAACCTCAGCAAGCTTATCATAAGATCCACGCCGACAGTCAGGACGTCATGAGCACCCAACCCACCGACCATTCCGCCGCTCCCGAAGCGACCCAGCAGCCTGACAGTGTGGATCCTGCGCAGGCGACCCGAGATATCGCGGACGTTGCAGCGGTTGAGGTCATCACGACCGCCTCCGTGCACCTGCTGAGTGCTGCCGCCGTCAAGGTGGGTCTCGCCGACGACCCTGACACCCAGACCGACCTCGACGAGGCCCGCAAGCTCATCAACGCGCTCGCGGGACTCATCACCGCAGCGGCCCCAGATATCAGCGACATGCACGCGCGAAGCCTGCGTGACGGCCTGCGTTCGGTGCAGCTCGCCTTCCGCGAGGCGTCGACGATCCCCGATCCCATCGGCCAGGGACCGGGCGAGAAGTTCACCGGCCCAGTGAATTGAGGCCACAAACCCGCGCGGGCCTCACAGATTCGCTCGGTGTCGGGATCGGGATCTACCCGCTCGGGATCGCGCTGGGTGTCCTCGTCGTGCAAGCTGGACTCCCCTGGTGGCTCGCGCCGGCACTGTCGGTCGGGATCTTCGCCGGTTCGGTCGAGCTTCTCCTCGTCAGCATGCTCGCCGCCACCACCCCGCTCCTCACGATCGCGGTCACGGTGTTCGCCGTGAATTTCAGGCACGTCTTCTACGCCCTGTCGTTTCCGATCCACCGGGTGAGACCCGGGCTCCCCCGCGCATATTCGGTCTACGCGATGATCGACGAAGCCTACGCGACGTATGTGCTGATGCCCGCTGAACAACTGACCTCACGCCGTATCATCACCGGTCAGCTGACGATGCAGGCATACTGGGTGCTCGGCGGGATTACCGGAGTGCTGATTGCTCGATCCCTCCCTCAGCCGATCGAGGGCTTCGAGTTCGCGCTGGTCGCACTCTTTGTGGTGATGACGCTCGACGCGGTGCGCAGCCGGAAGGAACTTCCTTCGGCGCTACTCGCAGGGTTAGCCGCGGCGGTCGCGATCCTCATCACCCCTGAGAATGCGCTTCTCACCGCGCTCGTCGTCTTCACGGTGATGCTCGCCGCAAGATACCTGCTGACGCGCCGGTCAGGATCCGGTGAGAGTGGAGCAGCGGATGCCTGAGACCGGTTATCTCATCGCTGCCGTTGCGGTTGCGGGGCTCATCACGCTCGCGCTCAGGGCCCTGCCGTTCGCGATCTTGAAACCGCTGCGCAAATCCCGCTTCGTGCAGGCGCTGGGCCGATGGATGCCCGCGGGGATCCTGCTCATCCTCGCCGTCGTCATCCTACGGAACGAGATCATGGCGAGCCCGGGCCGACTGTGGGCGGTCGCTGTGGCGACCGCGGTCACCGTGGTGGTGCACCTGCTTGGGAAACGGCGGGCGCTGCTGAGTATCGCGGCCGGCACCACCTGCTACGTCGTGCTCCTCAACGTTCTGTAGCGGTGGCGTGCGGCACGATCCGCATGGAATCAACCCGCTCGGCGATGACCTCGCTCACCGCGAAGCGCTGCTGCAGCGACACGATAACGTCGTCGAGCATGTCACGGGTGACGCTGGCCGCGAGCATCAGGTGTACCTCGGTCTCGGGGTTCAGGAGGCGCCCCTCGGGGTCGCCGGGCATCAGCGCGATCGCTTCGACCCGTTCCTCGCCGCTGAGTGCGGCAGCAAACGCGGCGCGCACCTGTTCATCCGCCCAGGCGGGCTGCACGGGTTCGCCCGTAGCCATTGCCCGCAGCGCGGGCCGGCGCACACCGCACTCGCCCTCCGCTGAGCCTGGATCGATGATGATCAGATCCGTCTCTTCCTGCGCCGCGGCGAGCGCGAGCTGAGGCCCGGGCACCGGGATCGGCCGGGCGCTCGGGTTCCAGCTGCGCATAGCATCGGTCGAACTGAAGACGGGCATCACCCGCCGACCGTCAGGCCCAGCGACCGTCACAATTGAGAGCTCTTGGGTTTTCTCGACCGTCTTTCCCTCGGGAGTCACCCCGATGTCGCCGGCCTCGGTGAGGAGCGGGACGAGCAGACGCGAGGTGGCAAGCGCTTGGATCACGCCGGTGTGGGCCGCGGCAAGCTCGCCGAGCGCGGCGGCCTGGGATCCCGCCTCGGATGACTGAAACCCTGCGGCGGCCGATCGCAATTGCGCGACCGCGATCCGCAGCTGCTCCGGTGTTTCTCCGCTGTCATCAGCGAACGCCGTCTCGTGGTGGTCGAAGGTGCGACCGGCCCACGGGAATCCGGCCGAATCGACCTTGCCGCCCGGGATCAAGCTGTCAGGCACCCCCGTCGTGCGGGGTTTGTCGCCGGTCGAGGGGAGCTTCTTGATAGCCATACGCGTCGTCAGCTTCTGATTCAGTTGGTCGCGGTGAGCTCAGCGCCCGGCCACATCAAGGGCAGCGGGCAGTGTGAACGCTCCATCGTACAGAGCCTTCCCAATGATCGCGCCCTCAACCCCGAGCGGCACGATCTCACGCAGCGCGGCAATATCGTCGAGGTGGGAGATACCACCGGATGCGACCACCGGGCGGTCGGTTCTGGCGCACACCTGGCGCAGCAGATCTACGTTGGGCCCGCGCATCGTGCCGTCTTTCGTGACGTCGGTGACGACGTAACGGGGGCAGCCCGCGTCTTCCAGGCGGTCGAGCACATCCCACAGGTTGCCGCCCTCTTCCGTCCAGCCACGGGCGGCAAGCGTCTCGCCGCGGACATCGAGGCCGACCGCGATCTGCTCGCCATAGCGGGCGATCACGGCGCGGGTCCACTCGGGGTTCTCAAGGGCCGCCGTGCCGAGGTTGACGCGTCGCGCCCCCATCTCGAGCGCCGCCTCGAGGCTCGCATCGTCCCGGATCCCGCCAGAAAACTCGATGTTGACGTGGCTGAACTTCTTGATGATCTTGTGCGCGACGGCGACGTTGCTGCCGCGGCCAAACGCGGCGTCGAGGTCGACCAGGTGGATCCATTCGGCACCCTGCTCGATCCAGTCCGTTGCGGCGTCAAGCGGGCTGCCGTAGCCGGTTTCGGTGCCCGCTTCGCCCTGGGTCAAGCGCACCGCCGTGCCGTTGACCATGTCGATCGCGGGCAGCAGCTGCAATGTGGGGCCCGAGGTGAGCTCGCTCATGGATGTGTTCTCCGTTTCGGGATCGTGGCTTCGGGATCGTGGCTAGAGGGTGTTGAGCCAGTTGCGGAGCAACTGAATTCCAGCCTCGCCTGACTTCTCGGGATGAAACTGGGTGGCGGAAAGGGGACCGTTTTCGACGGCCGCGATGAACGGTTCGCCGTGCTCGGCCCAGGTGACGCGGGGCCTGGTCGCTTCGGTGCGCCCCTCAATGCTCCACTCGGTCGCAGCGTAGCTGTGCACGAAGTAGAAGCGTTCGTCGCCGATTCCCGCAAAAAGGGTGGAGTCTGCGGGCGCCTGCACCGTGTTCCAGCCCATGTGCGGCAGGACGGGCGCTCGCAGCTCACGCACCGTGCCGGGCCACTGCCCGAGCCCCTCGGTCTCGACGCCGCGTTCGACACCGCTCTCAAACATCACCTGCTGACCGACACAGATGCCAAGCACCGGCCGGCCACCCGCGAGCCTGCGATCGATCAGCTCGTCTCCGCGAACGGCGCGGAGCTGCTGCATGACGGCATCGAAAGCGCCGACACCGGGCACCAGCAGCCCGTCCGCACCGGATACCGCGGCGGGTTCGCGGCTGAGTTCAACGTCAGCACCGGCGAGGGCGAGTGCCTTCACCGCGGAGTGGACATTACCCGAACCGTAGTCGAGCACCACCACGCGGGGTCGGCTCTGTGTCACAGGGCACCCTTGGTGGAGGGCACGCCCGTGATGAGCGGGTCGAGCGACTTCGCCTGCCGGAACGCCCGCGCGAACGCCTTAAACTCGGCCTCGGCAATGTGGTGCGGATCCCGACCCTCGATCAGACGCAGGTGCACGGTGAGGCGCGCGTTGAGCGTCAGCGCCTCAAAGAAGTGGCGCACCATCGAACCGGTGTAGTGTCCGCCGATCAGGTGGAACTCGAAACCGGCCGGCTCCCCCGAGTGCACCAGATAGGGGCGCCCGGAAATATCGACGACGGCCTGGGCGAGCGCTTCATCGAGAGGCACGAGGGCGTCGCCGTAGCGCGAGATGCCACGCTTCTCCCCCAGGGCGGCAAGGAGCGCCTGTCCGAGCAGAATGCCGGTGTCTTCGACGGTGTGGTGCACGTCGATGTGAGTGTCTCCCACAGCGTGCACCTCAAGGTCCGTGAGGGAGTGTCGGGCGAACGCGGTCAGCATGTGGTCGAAGAACGGGACTCCGGTTTCGATGCTGGAGGCACCCGTGCCGTCCAGATTGAGGCTCAGCCGGATCTGCGATTCGCTTGTGGAACGTTCAAGCGACGCGGTACGTGTTGCTTCGGTCATGAGGCATATCCTATCGCGAGCCAACCCGCCACGGCTCGCGGGGCCGGGTCACCGTGCGCCGCCGGGGCCGAGGGCAGTGATGGCGTCGATCAGGATCGTCGTCTCGGCCTCGGTGCCTGCGGTGATGCGGAGGTGTCCGTCGATACCGAGGTCTCGGATCAGGATCCCCTGCGCCCGGAGCGCCGAGAACGTCGCTCCGGGGTTCGTGAACCCACCGACGAGAAGAAAGTTTGCGCCGGAGGGATGCACCTCGAAGCCGAGCTCGGTCAGAGCGGCGGCGAGACGATCCCGCTGGGAACGAATGTCGGAGACGGCGGCGAGCATCGTCTCGGAGTGCCGGATCGCGGCGGTGGCCGCCGCCTGGGTGAGCGCGGAGAGATGGTAGGGCAGGCGCACCAGACGAAGCGCGTCGACGACGGCGGCGTCTGCCGCGAGGTAGCCGAGGCGGACGCCCGCGAAAGAGAAAGCCTTGCTCATGGTGCGTGAAACAAGCAGCCGTGGACGCCCCGGGAGGAGCACCACCGCGCTCTCGCGTTCGGCGTCGAACTCCTGATACGCCTCGTCAACGATCAGGATGCCGTCGAAGGCATCGTAGGCCGCGAGGATTACCTCGCGCTCTAGTGGCGTGCCGGTCGGGTTGTTCGGACCGCACAGAATCGCAATGTCTGGCTGGTGCTCCCGCAACGCCGCGACGACACCGTCGGTTGTGAGCGCATAATCCGCGGGGCGGGCGACCGGGATCCACGCGGTGTCTGTGCCCGAGGCGAGGAGCGGGTACATCGAGTAGGTCGGGGTGAAGCTCAACAGCGATCGCCCCGGACCACCGAAAGCTTGCAGAATCTGCTGCAGCACCTCGTTTGAGCCGTTCGCGGCCCAGAGCTGATCGGCCTTCAGGCCATGACCGAGGTACCCGGCGAGCGCTTCCCGGAGTTCCGTGAACTCGCGATCGGGGTAGCGGTTCACGCCGCGGACTGCGGCCGCGAGTGAGGCCACAATGTCAGCAACCACGTCATCAGGGATGGGATGCGTGTTTTCGTTTACGTTCAGACTGACCGGCACCGGATCTTGCGGGGCGCCATAGGGCTGAAGGCCGACAAGGTTATCGCGCAGGGGCAGATCGCTCAAACTGGTCACCCGCATATTCTATGCGGCTACTCCCAGTTCCCAGTTACCGGCTCAGCTCGCTCGCAGAGATCACTCCCTCGTTATCGGAGTAGCGAAGCGGCACCGCGATGGCCTCGCCCGCCTGTACGCCGGAGCCATCGAGCTGATTCAGCTGCACGAGTTCGGCAACGAGATCTCGCGGGTCGGCGGTCGGGTCCAGTTCGGATGCCAAGGACCACAGCGATGCCCCCGGCTGCGCCACAACGTAGTGGAACTGCCGGGCGTCAGAAGCAGAGTCGGAAGCGAGAGCTTGCGGGGCGCCAATCGCCGCAGCCAACGCCAGGGCTGCCGCCACCACAACGGTCGCGAGCGTACCAAACACGAACCGGCCCCGACGGGTCAACCGCAAGCGACCCGAGGATGTTGCAGCCCCGGCGGCCCGCTGTGCGCCCTGACGCGCGGCGGCCTCGTCGCGCGGTGCAAGATCAGCGTTCGAGTCAAGTACGAGTGCGCTCATGATGGATTCCTTTCCAATACGTTCGGTGGAAACTCTCGCTTCTCCGAACATCTGTTTCGAATATATCTTCGATTGTTCGAAAAATCAAGACATTTATCGAAGTTATCTTTCGTCAATTTCCGCGACACTCGAACACATGTTTGCTAGTTTTCGAACGAAGCGACTAAGGTTTCGAACAACGATTTCACTCAACACCGGACCACCGACATTCACGGATAGGCCGCGAATTTCCCCGAAGAACCGCCAATTTCAACCCGTCGGCGAATGCGCCCGGCACCAGGAAAGGACAGCGATGACCACCTCTGCCGCGCCACGCCCCTCAAAGCCCCTCACCGAGAAGCAGCAGGCGATCCTCGAATTCATCGCCCGTTCCGTTGAAAGCCGGGCTACCCGCCGAGCATGAGAGAGA
The DNA here is from genome assembly GCF_011382965.1 of Leucobacter insecticola. Lineage (NCBI taxonomy): Bacteria > Bacillati > Actinomycetota > Actinomycetes > Micrococcales > Microbacteriaceae > Leucobacter > Leucobacter insecticola. Next base: position 2,486,504 of record NZ_CP049934.1, read on the forward strand.
TCGGCGACGCCGTCGGCCTGGCCTCACTCTCGAGCGTCACGCACCAACTCAGCCGGCTTGAGCTCGCCGGGTTCATCCGACGCGATCCGAACCGCCCCGCGCCCTCGAGATCCTCGTCGAGCTTGCGGGCACCCGCAGCGCACTCGACGACGCCCAACAGCAGCAACCGGAGGAAACGGCGTTCGTGCCCCTCGTCGGTCAGATCGCCGCGGGCGTGCCCATCACTGCAGATCAGCAGGTCGAAGAGATCGTGCCGCTCCCCCGCCAGCTCGTCGGCGACGGCCAGCTCTTTATGCTGCGCGTGGTGGGCGATTCAATGATCGACGCGGCGATCTGCGATCGCGACTTCGTGGTCATTCGCCAGCAGCGCGAGGCAGAGAACGGCGACATTGTCGCGGCCATGCTCGACGGCGAGGCCACCGTAAAGGTGTTCCGTCGCCGCGATGGGCACACATGGCTCCTCCCCCGCAATAGCGCGTTTGAACCGATCCTGGGCGATCACGCTGAGATCCTGGGCAAGGTCGTGGCGGTCTTCCGCTCGGTCTAGCACCGCTCCCGCGCCGCCTGCTCAGTCGGCGGAGGGTTCCACCAGATACGGTTCCAGCTTCGACAGCATCTCGGCGGTGACATAGGCTCGAACGCGCGTGCCGGCCTCGACATACTCTGTCGCCATCACCCGGTTGCGCTCGTGCATTTCCGCGACAAGCTCGCCGCGATCGTAGGGAATCACCACGGTGACCTCGCGCTCGGGCACGGGAAGAGCTGCCGCCACCCGTCTGTGAAGCTCCTCGATTCCCTCGCCCGTGCGCGCAGAAACGAATACCGCATCCGGGGCCAGGCCGTGCAGCACAAGTCGCTGCGAATCGTCGATCAGGTCCGACTTATTGAAGACAACAAGCTCGGGAATGCCCTGCGCATCGACCTCCGCGATCACCTCGCGGACGGTGCGCAGCTGGGCGACGGGATCCGGGTGCGAACCGTCAACCACGTGCAGGATCACGTCGGCCTCCCCCACCTCTTCAAAGGTGGAGCGGAACGCCTCGACGAGCTGATGCGGGAGATTCCGCACAAAGCCAACCGTGTCCGCGTAGGTAAAGCGGCGCCCATCGTCGGTTTCCGCGTGCCGGATCGCGGTATCGAGCGTTGCGAACAGTTGATTCTGCACCAGTTCCTGGGTGCCGGTCAGCCGGTTCAGCAGACTCGATTTACCAGCGTTGGTGTAGCCCGCGATCGCGACCGAAGGCACTTCACCGCGTTTGCGATTTGCCCGCTTCGCCTCACGCGCTGGTGCGAACCCCTTGATCTGCTTGCGCAGCTTCGCCATTCGGGTGTGGATCTTCCGGCGATCCAGCTCCATCTTCGTCTCGCCCGGGCCGCGGGACCCCATGCCCGCACCAGCAGAACCCACCTGACCACCGGCCTGGCGAGACATCGATTCACCCCAGCCACGCAGCCGCGGAAGCAAGTATTCGAGTTGCGCGAGTTCAACCTGCGCTTTACCCTCGCGGCTCTTCGCGTGCTGGCTGAAAATGTCGAGAATCACGGCGGTGCGGTCGATCACCTTCACCTTGACGACGTCCTCGAGCGCACGGCGCTGACTGGGGGCAAGTTCGGTATCGGCGATCACCGTGTCGGCACCGACGGCGGCAACCAACTCGGCGAGTTCCTGGGCCTTGCCCTTGCCAAGGTAGGTAGCAGGATCCGGGTTCGCGCGGCGCTGCAGCAGGCCGTCAAGCACGACGGCCCCTGCTGTCTCCGCCAGCGCGGACAGCTCACGCAGCGAGTTCTCGGCGTCCTCAGGGGTGCGTTGGGAGTAGATCCCGATGAGCACCACGTTTTCGATACGCAGCTGGCGGTACTCAACCTCGGTGACGTCTTCGAGCTCAGTTGACAGACCAACGACCCGCTTCAGTGAGGCGCGATCCTCTCGCTCCATCCGGATCGCGTCCAGATCCGCCCCGAGATCGACGTCATACTGATCGCCGGACACCCGGTCCAGCGCCTGCGCGCCACTCGTCAGGTCGCGCAGCACCGTTGCCGATCCGGCCTGATCCGCACGCGAAAGCACGCGATCGAGCGGATCCTTCGAGGCCGCCCGCGTCTTCGCCGCGCTATCCGCCCGGCCGCCAAGATCGTCGCCGGGCTGCTCAGCCTCTTCTGAAATATGCTTCGTCATCCGGCCTTCAGTCTACGCACCTCGCCTTGACCTCGCACAGCCTGTTCACTCGTGGCGCAGCAATTCGGGGGCGCATGCTGGGATACTGGGACGGTGAACCAGCATTACTTCTCGGAAGACCCCGCAGGCGAACTGAAACCTCGGGAGATCGAAGTTCTTCTGGCAGGGGCGCCGCGCAAGGTGCTGACCGCCGGGGGCGTATTCAGCCCCGAGCATCTTGACCGCGGCACCGAGGTGCTGCTGCGAAAGCTGCCCTCCCCTGCGGGCACGGGCGCGATCCTCGATATCGGCTGTGGCTGGGGCCGATCGCATTGAGCGCGGCCCTGGAGTCTCCCGAACGGAACGTCTGGGCGATCGACATCAATGCCCGCTCCCGCGAACTCACCAGGCTCAACGCCGAACGCCTCGGCGCGTCGAATATCAAGGTTGCAAGCCCCGATGATGTACCCGCAGAGATCCTGTTCGATGAGATTCGGTCAAACCCGCCGATCCGCGTCGGCAAAGAGGCACTGCACGCGATCCTGCGGCAATGGCTGCCGCGCCTGAACCCCGGCGGCACGGCGCACCTGGTCGTCGCGAAACACCTGGGCGCCGACTCGCTGCAGCGTTGGATCGCCGCGGAGTTTCCGGAGTGCGAGGTCGCACGTATCGCCCGCGACAAGGGATTCCACGTGATCGAGGCACGTCGATAGGATGAGATGGGGATGTCAGTGACACTTCTTTCGAACATCCAGGAGAACACTCGGTTATGTCCGGCCCAACATCGCATCGCACAAACGTCCACGAGGTGGGGATCGAAGACGTGTTCTTCTCCACGACCGATCGGCGTGGAATCATTGAACACGCGAATAGGCTGTTTGTAACGTTCTCCCGGTTTCCCCGTGAGGCGCTCGTCGGATCGCCCCACAACATCATTCGACATCCCGATATGCCAAGCGGCGTATTCAGCGTGATGTGGACCGAACTCTTGGCGGGACGCCCCTTCGCCGGGCACGTCGATAACCTTGCGGCAGACGGCAGCACGTACTCGGTGTACGCCACGGTGACGCCCCTCAGCAACGGTGGATTCTTGTCGGTGCGGATCCGCCCGATGGACAGCAGCCATTCCTCAGCAGCGAGGGATCTCTACCAAACGCTCAACAGCTTCGAGGACGAGCTTCGCAGAGCGGGGCTCGGACGGCGAGGCGTTGCCGCCCGCAGCGCGCAGCGACTCGGCGAGCTTCTCGCGGCAGCGGGATATGACTCATACGCTGCGTTCCAGCGGCAGACCCTGCCCGGCGAAATCGCAAAGTTTGAACGTCGTTCGGAAACCCTCCCCACACGGCCGGAAGCTTCGGGTGACCTCGCGGTGATGCTCTCCACCACGAACCAGGTGGATCGAGCGCTCAGCTCCTGGTCCATGCAGCAGCGGCATCTCGCCACGCTCTCCGAATCGTTGCAGCGCGTCGGTACGGAGCTACAGCGCGACCTCGATGCCACTTCGAAGACGATCGACCGGATCACCGAGATCACTGCGACGGTGCAGGCGCCACCGTCGCTCCTTGAGCCCCTGCGGATCTGGGCACAGATGCAGGGACTCATTCAGGGCTACATCGTCGAGCTCATCCGCGCCCTGCAGGAGCTCGACGAGAACAGCGCAGAGAATCGGTTTCGGGTTGCGCTCGCCAAGCTGCACACGCGGATGATGGCATCCTTTGTTGTGGAACTCATCGATGCGGATACCGTGAGCTCCGCATCGATGCAGGCCGACGCCATTGCGCTGCTCTCTCAGACGCTCCACTCCGGGCTCATCGAAATGGCCGAACACTCACGCGCTCACCGCGAACTCACCGCCAGAACTGTCACATCGATCGAAAAATCAGCGTCGGTGCTGACGATCCCGCGCAAGCTCCTGCTGAGTTGGCAAGCGCAGTCAGCTGCGACGCAACTCTCCCCCGCGATGCGTCAGCTTGCCGGAGAAGTGACCGCTTCGATCACCAAAGTCGGGAGCACGCTCGAAGAGCTCAACCGCATCATTAAGCTGTGCGACACCATCGGCGACGGCGATGATCCCGCCACCCTCCTGCAGCTCATCACGCAGATCGAGGACGCCATTCGGCCGTTTGCCGAGGCGAGCAGCTAGCAACCGAAGCTATTCGTGGAGTCCGGCCAGCCGCTACTCAGACTCCGGAAGCTCGATGGTGCCGCGATAGACAAGTTCGGCTGGGCCGCTCAGCGAGACGTGCTCCCCTTCCTCGGTCGGGAACATGCGCACGGCGACGCGCCCGCCAGGCACATCAACACGCCAGTGGTTCGGCATCCCCTCGCCGCCCCAGTGCCGGAACGCGAGCGCGGCGGCGGCGATCCCGGTGCCGCAGGAGAGCGTTTCGCCAACACCGCGTTCGTGTACCCGCATGCGGATGCGGCCGACACCGTCTTTCACGAGCGGATCTTCCGGCACCACAAATTCGACGTTGGCGCCGTCTGCGGGCGCGGGATCAAGAGCCGGCTGCTGCGTCAGATCGAGGCCTTCGAGCTCGCCCGCGTGCGCGAGCGCGGCGACAACGTGGGGGTTGCCGAGGTCGATCCCGAGCCCGGGCCGCGCCACGTCGAGGCCGCGAGCAGCAACGAGCCGCTCGCCGCTCAGCCGCCAGCGGCCAAGATCAACGGTGTAGCCGCTGACGCCCGCCAAGACGTCTTTCACTCCCGAGCGGGTGCCGATCGGGAGCGTGTCGCGGCGTTCGGGGGCGACGAGTCCTTCGGTGACGAGGTAGTGAGCGTACACCCGCGCCCCGTTGCCGCACATCTCGGCGGGGGTGCCGTCGGCGTTCCAATAGTCCATGAACCATTCGGCGTCTGGTTCTTCGGCGAGACTGGCGGCGCCCTCTTCGATCGCGCGGGATCGCACGGCGCGGATCATCCCGTCTGCGCCGATGCCGAAGTGCCGGTCACACAAGAACCGAATCTGCTCCGGCGTGAGCGTGATTTCACCCTCGGGATCCGTGAAGAGCACAAAATCGTTCCCCGTGCCGTGGCCTTTGGTGAAGGTAAGAGCGGTCATGCTTCTAGTCTATGCTTGCGTCTCGCGTGTGCGGCTGCGGTGCTCAGAGCTTGTCACCGGACTGCTCAAGATTCCAAGGCATCGTGACGGTCACCGCGCCCGGGGAGACGGCAAGCTCACCTCCTACCTCGGTGACGGCCTCAGTGAGGTCGTCCCGGACGGAATCGCTTGGGAACCTGGCCTGCACGAATGCGGCGTCCGCTTCAGTTGCTACGCGGATGTATACACCGCGCTGGGGGTCCGCGCGCAGCTCAATTGAGACAGACTGGCCCTGGGGGTCGGCGAGCGCATCGTCAAGCAAGTCTTCGATGACCACACTCGAGACGTCTTCCACGTCTGCGTAAAAGCCCTCGGTATCGTCGATCTGCACGGTGGCTTCCACTTGATGCCCCGTCTGCTTTGCGGCCTCGATCAGCTCGAGGCAGAAACTAAAGGCTGGTCTCTCGGGAACGCTCTTCTTCTTTGGATCCCCACGAGTGATCGGGAGAAAAATGCAGAAGAACGATCTTGCCCCCGCCGGAAACGGCGTCTTCGTGATGCATGTGCGTCATTCTATTGAATAGTCAGATTCGGGATTGTGGTTCACCGGCGAGATTGTGGTTCACCGGCGAGATTGCGGTTCATCATCGAGATTGCGGTTCACCGTCGAGATTGCGGTTCCTGAACGCAATCTCGGCAGTGGAACGCAATCTCGGTGAAGTCAGTCCGCGATAAGGCGGCGCCCGAGCACCCTCACGTCTGAGCTTTCGTAGCCGAGGCGGTCGTAGAAGCCGAGCGTCTGCTCGTTTTCGCTACGCACCATCAGTTGCACTTTGGGGCAGCCGAGGTCCAGGAGCAGCGCCTCCACCTCCCGCATCAGCGCGGTCGCGATCCCCCTCCCCTCATGAGCGGGAGCGGTGGCGAGGTAGTACGCCCAGCCGCGGTGGCCGTCATAGCCCGCCATCACGGATCCCACGATCTCATCGTTAGCACGAGCACCGGCAAGGGCAGAACCACCGACCGCAACGCGGAAAAATTCGGGTTGTACCCGAAGCTTCAGGGCGATATCCGCTCGCGGATCGTTCCAGGGCCGCGTGAGCCCGCACACCTCCCACAGCGCAACAACCGCCTCGGTGTCGGCAGGATCAAACTGGCGCGTGTGCACGGTCATGCGGCTAGTTTATGCGGTCGATCTCAGCAAGATCCGGCGCCTCAAGCCATTCGACGCCCGGATCTTGTTGAGCGCGTCGCAGCTATCAGCGGCCAAGCAAAGCCAAGCAGGTGGCCGGCGGCAACGCTTGCGCTGCTCGGCATGAACGCTCCGGCAAGTACGACCTGGGTTGCCGAGGAGTGCGGGCACGGTATTCCCCTGCAAGAGCCCGAGCTGCTGGCTGAGCGTCTCAACATCGGCTAGCATGACCCATCTCGCGTGAATTACTCTGAGGCTTTGGGGGCAACCAGCCCGCGCTCGTAGGCAGCGATAACGAGTTGGGCGCGATCCCGAGCATGCAGCTTGGCAAGAAGACTGCCGATGTGCGTTTTCACCGTACCCATCGAGATGGTGAGGGTAGCCCGGATCTCCTCGTTGGAGAGGCCTCGCGCGATAAGGGCGAGCACTTCCACCTCTCTCCGCGTGAGCACGTCAAGGTTGGCCGATAGCACGCTGTTCGGGCGGTAAACGTAGTGCTCGACGAGGCGGGTAAGGATCCCCGGAGCGAAGAGGGATTCCCCCGCTTGGGTGCGGCGGATCGCGTCCTGGAGCTGATCGGGGTGGGCGTCCTTGAGAAGAAAACCGCTCGCCCCGGCGCGAAGAGCTCCGTACACATATTCGTCCATCTCAAACATCGACAGCACAAGCACTCTGCAGCGGTCAAGCGCCACATCGGCCGTGATCCTGCGCGTCGCATTGATGCCATCACCGCCGGGCATGCGAATATCCATCAGGATCACATCGGGGATCAGTTCCCGTGCCCGCTCCACCGCTTCCTCACCGCTCGCAGCTTCACCGACCACTGTGAGGTCTGGTGAGCTGCCGAGAATGAGGGCAAGGCTGTGCCGCAGCAGCGGCTGATCGTCCACGATCAGCACCCGGATAGCGGCCGCTGCAGCCTGCGCGGTTGCGGAATGTCCCGAAATCATAAGTATTCCTTCTCCGGAACTCTGGCGAGAATCTGAAACCCGTGCTCGTGAGGCGCTGCATGGAGACTGCCCCCCAGAGCGCCGACCCGTTCACGCAGCCCGTCGAGCCCGTGACCGGCACCGGGCCGCGACTGCCAACCCCCAGCAGCACCACTATCCCGAATCTCCACGGCAATCGTCGCTCCGTCACGGCGCACTTCTACCTGCGCATGAGCGGGGCCGGCATGCCGGAGAGTGTTGGCCAACCCCTCGCGCACAACAGCACAGATCGTCAGCTGCACACCCGACGAGAGCTCCCCCAGTTCAGCAACGTCTAGCTCGGCGGTGAGCCCCGCTGCGCAGGCGGTCCGCACAATTTCGGGAAGATCATTGAGCGTGTCTCCCGGGCGCAAGGGTGCCGCTCCTGGATCCCGAAGAACCGTGAGCATGCGCCGCAGTTCAGTGGTGGTTTCGCGGCTCACCCGTTCAATATCGGCGAGCGCCAATGCTCGCTCGTCATCACCGTGACTCGCGGTCACACCGCGGGCAGCAGCAGCCCGCACCGTGATGAGTCCCAGCCCATGAGACACGAGGTCGTGCAGATCTGCCGCGATCCGCAATCGCTCCGCCTGCGTCGCCCGCTCACCCGCCCAACTCGCCAATTCTTCTTCGTACCGTCTCCGCTGCGCTCGAGTCCGCAGCAGCGTCCATACGGTCACGAACACTGCGGCGGCGATCATCAGTGCCAAGATGACGGTGCCCACTGTCGGACTCTCGAATCCAACGACAGACATCATAAGGGCGATGACGACAAGCACGACGCTGACTGCAGGCCACCCGCGCGAACTCCAAGTCGGTCGATCAGTATGCACGCTGTGAGTCTACTTTCCTTCGCCGCCGCTGCCATCAGCCCAGGGTCTGATGGCGCAGAAGCTGAGTGTACCGCTACATTCCGGAGTCAGGACCGATGACGGCGCCCACGCAGTCGGCTGTGATGGAAGGATGATCCAGTTCACCTCTCTCACTCAATACCGCGGTCACCGTGCCGTGCTCTCCGGCATCACCTTTCGGGCGCTCCCCGGAAGAGTTACCGGGTTTCTTGGACCCAACGGTGCGGGTAAATCCTCGATCCTCCGTATCCTGCTCGGCCTCGATCGCCCAACGCTCGGAACCGCCCTCGTTGAAGGGAAGCCGTATCGGACCCTGCGCGAGCCCCTCCGCACGGTGGGATCGATGCTCGATGGATCGGGGGCCCACCGGAGTCGAACAGCCCAAGATCACCTTGGCTGGGTGGCACGTAGCAACGGCATTCCTCGCCGCCGCGTGGCCGAGGTGCTGGATGAAGTCGGGCTGGCGGAGGCTGCCCGCACTCGTGTCGGCAAATTCTCCCTCGGAATGGGGCAGCGTCTCGGGCTCGCCACAGCTTTGCTCGGCGAGCCCAGCGCCCTCGTGCTTGATGAACCTGTCAATGGGCTCGACCCCGAGGGGATCCGGTGGATCCGCGGTCTCCTCCGCAGGCACGCTGACGTCGGCGGAACCGTCTTACTATCGAGCCACCTCATGAGCGAGATCGCCGAGATCGCCGACGACCTGGTCATCATTACGGGAGGCCGTGTCGTCGCCGAAGGCTCAACGGCCGAGGTTACCAGCGGCTACAACTCACTGGAGGAAGCCTTCTTTGGGCTCACCGGCGGCGGGCAGAAGGCCACCGCATGAAACGGCTCCTCAACAGCTTTCTGTCGGAGCTGCGGAAGTCTGCCACCCTGCCCGCAGTCTGGGCAGGCATTGCCACCTCGCTGCTCGGTTCGGCAGCCATCACGGCACTGAACGCTGTCACCGTGCTGGGCGCTGTGGCAACTGAGACCACGGAGCGGCTTGCCGATACATCCCCGTTCGAGACGGGGTTCGCTGGGATGCCAATCTTCGGGGTTGTCGGAGCGGTGATCATCGGGGTCACCGTCATCGGCAGCGAGTACACCGCCGACCGGGCCGAATCGGGCGGTGCGAGGCAGATCACCACGACCCTTGCGACGACACCGCGGCGCACCACACTTTTCGTGGCGAAGGCCCTCACTGTGCTGGTCTACGTCGCATCGACAGCACTGGTGACGATCCCCGGCAACCTTGCCCTTGCCTGGGCAATGACCCACGATGCGGGGATCGAAACCGTCACACAAGACGAGGCTGTTGCCAGGATCCTCGGAACCGCGCTGTATTGGGGGCTGATGGGGCTCATCGCTTTCTCAGTGACCACGCTCGCCCAAAACGGGATCATTCCGCTGATCCTACTCATCGCCAACAGCTCGCTCGTGTCTTTCTCGCTCCTACTGACGAACCTCACACCACTCGCGCATTGGCTTCCCGACATGGCTGGCCGCAACCTTTTCGGTTTTCCTGCGGAATACGTCGTTCAGGGTGGCTTAGACACGGTTCCCGGAGCCCCGGTTATGGGGGCGTGGACTCTCGGCCTCCTCCTCATCTCGGGAATCCTGTTCCGGCGCAGGGACGCGTGAGGTCGCAATGAATCTCGCCAACGTCCTCACCGCAGAGCTCGCCAAAGTCCGCACCCTACCGTTCACGACCCTCACTGCCCTCGGCACAGTCCTCCTCGGCGTCATCATCACCGCCGCGCTCGCCGCAAACGCGTCGGAGCGGGGCGTAGCGATGACGGCGGGTGATGCGGTGACGCAGGCCGTTCCGTTTGCGCAGGTGGGAATCATTCTGCTCGGGATCCTGCCGGCCGGCCACGAGTACTCCGGGAGCCAGTACCGCACCAGCCTCGTGGCTGTGCCAAACAGAACGTTATTCTTTGCAGGGAAATGGCTGTCCGCGGTAATCGCACTCGCAGCTACTGCGATAGTGACGACGAGCCTCAGCCTCGCGAGCGCCTTCATCACACAACAGGCAATGGATGCCCCCGGGATCAACACTGATTCACCGACGCAACCCCAGGGTTGGATCCTCGCAGGTGCCGCGGCCTATCTCACCCTGATCGGGCTCCTCTCACACGCCGTTGCGGTGCTGGTGCGCAACCGGGTTCCGGCGCTCGTCATCATGCTCGTGCTCGTGCTCCTTGTTCCCCCGCTCGCGCGCAACACCGGCTTCTCACGCTGGCTTCCGAGCCGCGCGGGCGAGACCCTCTTCTCTGCCGGCGACGCTGATCTGACCGCTGTCACCGGCGCACTCGTCCTCTGTGCATGGATCATCGCGGTCGGGGCTGCAGCGTACATCTCTCTCAGGGCACGCGATACCTAAGCGTCAGTGGATCATCGCGAGACTGGGCGCATCGAGCCATTCGACGCCCGGGTAGCGTTTGAACCAGCTCACCTGCCGTCTCGCATAACGCCTGGTCAGCGCCTGCGTCTCGGCGATCGCTTCCGCCTCGGTCAGTTGCCCGGCGAGCTGCGCAAGCGCCTGGGCGTAGCCGATGGCGCGGCTCGCGGTGGGCCCGTGTTCGATCCCGTTCGGGATCAGGCCACGCACCTCATCGAGGAGCCCGTCGGCCCACATCTGTTCGACGCGCCGGTCGAGCCGTTCGACGAGAACTGCGCGTTCAGCCCTCACCCCAATCAAGCGCGTGTCCTGCTGCCACAGCTGCGGCTCGGACGGCAGCACCACTTGCGCGTCTCCGCCCAGCAGCGCGACCTCAAGCGCGCGCACGACCCGGCGCGGGTTGTTCGCGTCCACCGCGTCCGCGACGGCTGGCGCGATCTCACGCAGTCGTGCAAGCAGCGGTGCTCCCCCGCGCTCAGCGAGTTCCTGCTCGAGCTCGGCACGCAGCGCCTCATCTCGGGGCGGAAACTGGAAGTCGTAGATCACGCTTGACACGTACAAGCCGGAACCACCCACCAGGATCGCGTCTTTGCCGCGATCCTGGATCTCGGTGATACGGGCGCGCGCTTCCGGCTGGTAGCGCGCCACCGTCGCTTCTTCTTCGGGTGCGAGGGCGTCAAAGAGGTGGTGCGGGATCCCGCGCCGCTCTGATGCGGGGAGTTTCGCGGTGCCAATATCCATGCCCCGGTACAGCTGCATGGCGTCGGCATTCACGATCTCTGCGCCGCGACCCGCCAACGCCTCGGCGAGGTCGAGCGACAGCGCCGATTTTCCGGTGCCTGTCGCCCCGACGATCACCCACAGCTTAGGCACGGGGAAGAGTCACCGAGGGCGGATCGTGGGCAGGCCGAGACTGACTGTTCCCGCGCCGTCGCTCGTCGCAGCGGCGGGAACGCCGCAACTTTCGGCCTGACGGCGATCATAAGCATCGCCCGCACGGGTACGCCGCAGCGCATACACGCCTGGCACCTCGTCAGCGATAGAGAAGAAGGGAGCCGCTGCCGTGATCTGGACCGTCACGATATCGCCCGGACGCGGCACCTCAGCACCCTCGGGCACGGCAAAGTGAACGAGGCGGTTGTCTTCGGCGCGGCCGGACAGCCGGTGCCGAGCAGAGTCCTTCTTGCCCTCGCTCACCGACACAAGCACCTGCACGGTCTGGCCGATCTGCGCCTCGTTCTCTTCGAGTGAGATCTTCTCCTGCAACTCCATCAGGCGGACATATCGTTCTTGCACGACACTCTTCGGGACCTGATTCGGCATCGTCGCCGCGGGAGTGCCCGGGCGAATCGAATACTGAAAGGTAAAGGCACTCGAGAATCTTGAAGCCTCGACAACGCGCATGGTGTCTTCGAAATCTTCGTCGGTCTCGCCCGGGAACCCAACGATAATGTCGGTCGTGATTGCCGCGTTCGGGATCCGCTCACGCACGGCATCCAAGATCCCGAGGAACTTCTTTGAGCGGTAGGAGCGCTTCATTGATTTCAGGATCGCGTCGGAGCCCGACTGCAGCGGCATATGTAGCGATGGCATCACGTTCGGGGTTTCGGCCATCGCTGCGATCACGTCCTCGGTGAACGCTGCAGGGTGCGGGCTCGTGAAGCGCACCCGCTCGAGGCCTTCGATGTCACCCATCGCTCGGAGCAGCTTGCTGAAGGCCTGACGGTCACCAAACTCGACGCCGTAGGTGTTGACGTTTTGCCCGAGCAGCGTGATCTCGATCGCCCCGTCGTCGACGAGCGCCTGCACCTCGGCGAGCACGTCTCCTGGGCGGCGATCTTTCTCTTTGCCGCGGAGCGCCGGCACGATGCAGAAGGTGCAGGTGTTGTTGCACCCAACCGAGATAGACACCCAACCACTCGCAGCCGAGTCGCGCTTTGTGGGGAGCGTTGACGGGAAGACCTCGAGGGATTCTAGGATCTCAACCTGGGCTTCTTCGTTGTGACGGGCCCGTTCAAGCAGCGCGGGAAGCGAGCCCATGTTGTGCGTGCCAAACACGACGTCCACCCAGGGCGCTTTCTCGACGATGACGCCCTGGTCCTTTTGCGCGAGGCAACCGCCCACAGCGATCTGCATGCCCTCGCGCTCCCGCTTGACGCTCGCGAGGTAGCCGAGGTTGCCGTAAAGCTTGTTTGCCGCGTTTTCCCGCACCGCGCAGGTGTTGATCACGACAACATCGGCCTGCTCCGCGTCTTCTGCAGCGACATAGCCAGCGGCCTCGAGCGATCCGGACAGCCGTTCGGAATCGTGCACGTTCATCTGGCAGCCGAGTGTGCGCACGGAATAGCTGCGCGGGCTTCCGTCGGGACGCAGCGCCGCCGGTGAGCGGTCAATCACTGTCGAAGATGATGCTGCAAGACTCATGGGGTCAATTCTAGTGGTGCCTGGGGTTCTAGATCTTGGGAGTCACTTAACGAAAACGGACGCCACCAGAAGCGCCTCCGAACGCACCGCGTGAGCCGTTGCCATCCAGCGCATCACGCACGGCGCGCGTGGCGTGTTCCCCTGACCAGCCTCGCCTGGCAAGGAAACCGAGGAGGCGACGTTCGGCGGTCTGCCGGTCGAGATCACGCATGCTCCGCGCCCGGTCGGCTGCGGTCTGGCGCAGTAACGCCAGCTCCTCATCGTCGTCGAGCTCAGCGAGCGCGGTATCGATCGCCGCGTCGCTGAGTTTACGTTCACGAAGTTTCACTCGAATCTGTGACTTGCTGGCGCGCTTTGCGTCGCGAAGCTTCTCCGTCAAGAATCGTGCGAGTCCAACGTCGTCAAGATAGAGGCTCTGTTCGAACTCGGCAATCACCGTGTCAACCGCGGCAGGGTCGTGCCCGAGGAGCAGCAAATCGTGGCGCAGTTCACCGCTCGATTTTGCCTTGCGGGCGAGCAGCCGAACCCCGTCCTCGTTGGCGCTCCGTTCAGGCCCCGAGTCTTCCGCCGCTTCGGGCGCGGTCTGCGGGGTCTGCAGTGTCTGTGGGGTCTTCGGCGTCTGCAGTGTCTGCGGGTTCTGCGAGCTCTGCTGGATTTGCGACGCGGGGAATACACCACGCAGCACCTCGGCTCCAGCAGGAACTTCGGCGACCGCTCTGCGCGGTGTGGCAGGCTCGGGCCCGGCCTCGCGCTCAGCGGGTGAACCCCCTGCGGTCACGCGCGAGGTGTTCTGCTGTAACAGCGATCGAAGTTCGATCACCTCCGCGAGGTCTGCGCGGTCCTCTCCCGATGGGCGTGACTCCCCGTCGGGAGAGGGCAAAAAACGCACAGCCATAGTGACCTAGGCGCTCGCGCGCTTGCTCGTCTCGGCTGGCGTCTCGGCCTTGTCCGCGACTGCCTTACCCTCAGCACCGGCAAGCGTTGCCACCGGAGCCGAGTCTTCTGCTTCCTTACGTCCGTTGACGCCGAGCTTCGTAAGAATCTTCTCTTCGATCTCGTTGGCGATATCGGCGTGCTGAATGAGGAAGCGGCGGGCGTTCTCCATGCCCTGTCCCAGCTGGTCACCCTCATAGGTAAACCAGGCGCCACTCTTCTTGATGAAACCCTGCTCAACTCCGTAGTCAATCAGCGACCCTCGCGGGAGATACCGACGCCGTAGATAATGTCGAACTCAGCCTGTTTGAAGGGCGGGGCCATTTTGTTCTTCACGACCTTCACCCGCGTGCGGTTACCAACGGCATCTGCGCCGTCTTTCAAGGTCTGGATGCGACGAATATCGAGGCGCACCGACGCGTAGAACTTCAGCGCTTTACCACCCGCAGTGGTCTCGGGGCTGCCAAAGAACACGCCGATCTTCTCGCGCAACTGGTTGATGAAGATGCAGGTGGTGTTGGTCGAGCTGAGGCTGCCCGTGATCTTACGCAGCGCCTGAGACATCAGACGTGCCTGCAGACCCACGTGGCTGTCGCCCATTTCGCCGTCAATCTCGGCCTTGGGAACGAGCGCAGCGACAGAGTCAATAACCACCAGGTCGACTGATCCGGAGCGAATCAGCATGTCTGCGATTTCGAGTGCCTGCTCGCCGGTGTCTGGCTGGGCGACCAGCAGGGCGTCGATGTCTACACCGAGCTTCTTCGCGTATTCCGGATCAAGCGCGTGCTCCGCGTCGATGAAGGCGGCAATGCCGCCCGCACGCTGCGCGTTTGCGATCGCGTGCAGGGTCAGCGTGGTCTTACCTGAGGATTCAGGACCATAGATCTCGACCACGCGACCACGCGGGAGCCCGCCAATACCCAGCGCAACGTCGAGGGCAACCGAGCCGGTCGGAATTACTTCAACGGGAGCACGCTCTTCGCTCCCCATGCGCATGATGGCACCCTTGCCAAAGTTTCGGTCGATCTGGGCGAGGGCTGCTTCGAGTGATTTTTCACGATCTTTGGGTGATGCCATGATGTGCTCCTTCGTTGTGCGCGGCGGTGCCGCTGGGTTGCTGCCTAAAGACTGTCTAGGCCACGAATACTCGTGACAGACAAGGCACGGGTTACCAACAAGCCCAACCCTAAAACGCACCACCGACATTCACGGCCGGGTAGCTACATCTGTGGATAAGAATCTTGCGAGTTCGCCTGTGGACGAAGGTAGCATTACTCGAACACATATTCGAATACCGACTCGGCGTGTCGATCCCAGATTCAGCTACAGCCTTAGCTTTGGGGATCCCGAAGCCCTCGGCCGTGGCGACGCTCGACCGGCACATCGAGGTCAACACACAGCGCCTGCCACACCTCGCGCGGTGCCACGCCACGCTCAAGAGCCTCCTGCGCTGTACCACCGAGGGCCGTCAGCCAGTGATCCCGGAGCAACACCCCCGCATACTCAGCCCCAAACTCAGAGGCGCAGGCGCGTCGAAACTCACTCAGCCGCACAGCGCACCTCCCCGCGGTCACAACAGAGCGCCCCGCCCCAAAACGGGGCCGGGCGCTCTGTCACGACGATATGTTCGTGAATTATGAGACCAGCACGGGAGCGTATCCCGTCATGAGTTCCGCCGGAACCGTGTCGGGCACCCGTCCGGAAAGCGGGCTCGTAAGGCCTTCGACGACCGCAAGCCGCTCACTGACTTCACCCATAATGACCGAAAGGGGGGTGTCGAGGGCATCGGCTACGGCAGCAAGGATCTCGCTCGATGCTTCCTTTTGGCCTCGCTCAACCTCACTCAGATACCCGAGTGCCACGCTCGCTTCGCCGGCGATCTGTCGAAGCGTGCGCCCTTTTTGCAAGCGGAAGTCACGCAGAACGTCACCGATCTCTTGACGCATCAGCACCATGCGAATCCTCCTCATAACTTGCACAGCCCGCGGGCTATGCCTCCACCTTACCCGCTTGGCCACTCACATGACCTGCGGGATACCAACCCAGTTTGACTGGCATCACTGGGAATAACCCCGAGGATACCCCGTCTATTCCTGAAACTTTGCTGAACTTGAGCGAAGGGGACTCAAGTTACGTCATGTTTCGGCGATCCGCGGCCAACAATACGTCAATCGCCACCCGAAGCGCGGCCGCAACGGAGGCCGCGCGGATCGTGCCACGATCCCCCGTAAGTGTCAACTGCTCGGTGCACGATTCATCACCAAAACTCACAGCAATCCAGACGACGCCCGCTGGCTGGCCGCTCTGCGGATCGGGATCCGGACCCGCGACCCCCGTGGTCGCAATCCCCAAGTCGACTCCCCCAGGGCGCCCGGGCACCGCGCACGCAGCACGCACGCCACGCGCCATCTGCCTGGCAACTTCCGCATCGACCGGGCCACGCTCGCGCAGGATCCCCGCCTCGACTCCAAGAAGCGTGTGTTTCAGAGCAGTGTCGTACGCGACAACGCCCCCAGCAAATGCTCGTGACGCGCCGGGGACCGACACGAGCGCCGCCGCGAGAAGCCCGCCAGTCAGAGACTCCGCAACGGCGATCTTCACGTCGCGGGCAACCGACAGCGCGAGCAACTGTTCGCACAGCACCTGCACCTCGTCGCTATTCCTCACCGCGCGCTCGTCACTGACTCGATTTCCGAGAGCGGACGTAGCCGACGATATAGTCGATCCCGCTCGCGACCGTGAGGACGACCGCGATCGTCATCGTGATGATGTTCGCCCACTCGGCGATGGGAGCCGCGGCACCCATCACACTTGCGAGCGGCAGCAGCGCAAGGGTGATCGCCACCGACTGCGCGACGGTCTTCAGTTTTCCCATCCAGGCCGCCGCTACCACAACATCGTGTGCCACGATCAGCCGATGGATCGTGATACCGATCTCGCGTACGAGCACGACGAGGGTGATCCACCACGGCAGCTCATGCAAGATCGACAGGGCGATGAGTGCCGCGCCCGTCAGCACCTTGTCGGCGATGGGGTCGAGTAGCTTGCCGAGATCGGTGACGAGTCCGCGCGAACGCGCCAGATAGCCGTCCCACGCATCGGTCGCGATCGCCACGACAAAAAAAGCGGCCGCTCCCCAGCGCCACGGGCCGAGCACACCATCATCGGCGAGCAGCATCCAGACAAAGAACGGTGTCGCGATGATCCGCGCGACGGTGATGATGTTGGGCGCGTTCCAATTGCTCGGTTTCGCGGCCTCGTTCATCACTCGCGACCCGTCAACTGCCATGCGTCTTCGTCAGGCTCATCGTCATCATCCGGAAGCGTTGACTGGAATTTCGCAACGGGATCGTCGTAGCGTTCGTCGGAGTAGTCGTCGAAGTCGGGGGCAGAATCCTGTAGCGGCTCAATCACGTCAGTAATCACGCCGGTGGCGGCAAAGTCGTTCGTCTGCGCTTCTGCTGGCGGCGGAGCAGGCTGGGAAGCTTGCGGGGCAGCCTGGGCAGGCTGGGGGCCGCCAGCGTGGGGGCCGGGGTGCCCTTGATCCGCCCGAGCACCTCGGGCAGCTGATCCGGGGTGACCAGCACGTCTCGGGCCTTGGAACCCTCAGAGGGCCCGACGATGTCGCGGGACTCCATAAGGTCCATGAGTCGACCGGCCTTCGCGAAACCCACGCGCAGCTTGCGCTGCAGCATCGAGGTGGATCCGAACTGCGAAGTGACCACCAGTTCGACGGCCGCAATCAGCACATCAAGATCGTCGCCGATGTCGGCGTCGATTTCCCGCTTCTCCACGACCTGCATGACGTCGGGGCGGTACTCGGGCCGCGCCTGCGCCTTGACGTGGGCGACGACTCGCTGGATTTCCTCTTCTTCGACCCAGGCGCCCTGCACGCGCAGCGCGGTCGAGCTGCCCATGGGCAGGAAGAGCCCGTCGCCCTGGCCGATGAGGCGATCCGCGCCGGGTTGATCCAGGATCACGCGGGAGTCGGTTACCGAGGCCACGGCAAACGCGAGGCGGCTCGGCACGTTGGCCTTAATGAGACCGGTGACGACGTCGACCGAGGGGCGCTGGGTCGCGAGCACGAGGTGAATGCCCGAGGCGCGGGCAAGCTGCGTGATGCGCACGATCGAGTCTTCGACGTCGCGCGGCGCCACCATCATGAGGTCGGCGAGCTCGTCGACGACCACGAGGAGGTAGGGGTAGGGCTTCAGCACGCGCTGGCTGCCCTCGGGTAGCACGATCCCGCCCGAGCGAACGGCCTTGTTGAATTCGTCGATGTGCTTAAACCCGAAGCTTTCGAGGTCGTCGTAGCGCATGTCCATCTCTTTCACGACCCACTGCAGCGCCTCGGCCGCTTTCTTCGGGTTCGTGATGATGGGGGTGATGAGGTGGGGCACACCCTGGTAGATCGTGAGCTCCACGCGTTTCGGATCGACCAGCACCATGCGCACTTCAGCGGGAGTAGACCGCATGAGGAGACTCGTGATCATCGAGTTCACGAAGCTCGACTTACCGGAGCCCGTGGATCCCGCAACGAGAAGGTGTGGCATCTTCGCGAGGTTCGCAACCACGAAACCACCGGAAACGTCTTTGCCGACGCCGATCGTGAGGGGGTGGGTGGCGCGCTGAGACTTGGGCGAACGGAGCACGTCACCAAGGGCCACGTTTTCGCGATCCTTGTTCGGGATCTCGATGCCGATCGCACTCTTGCCCGGAATGGGCGAGAGGATCCGTACCTCGTTCGATGCGACGGCGTACGAGAGGTTGCGCGATAGCGCCGTCACCTTCTCGACCTTCACACCCGGGCCGAGCTCTACCTCATACTGGGTGACCGTGGGGCCGCGCGAGAAGCCCGTCACTCGCGCATCGACTTTGAACTCCTCGAAGACTCGCGCGATCGCCGCCATGATGATGTCGTTGGCCTCGGTCTGCACTTTCGGCGGGTCTCCCGCGGAAAGGGTCGACTGGTCGGGCAAGTGGTATTCGGCCTGCACCGGGGCGTGCGGAGGTGCCACCACGAACGGGGTGGTGGGGGCGGCTTCGATCAGCTGCCCGTCCGACAACTCGGTTGTTACCGAGGATCCGTCCCACGAATCGTCTCCCAGCCCTGAGGCGGGGGTCACCCCGGCCGCCTGAACCACGGCTTCGACGTCTTCAAGCTCACCAAAGAGGTCGGTCAGTACATCGGTTTCAGGATCGGGCGTCAACGCAGAATCGAAGGCGCTGCTCCGATCGACCACGGTGCCGTCCAGCACGCTGTCGAGGGCGTCTTTGTCTCCGGCGTACTCAGGATCTTCCTCACGCCCCGAACTCGTGCGGCGCCACCACGGCAGCGATCCACCATCGTCGGGCTGCTCATCGAGATCAAAGAGCGCATCGTCCTTCTTGCTGCGACGAGGCTTGGACTGGTCCGACTGTACCGCCCTCTCTTCATCAGCCTGGGGCAGGTTCACCCCGAAGAGGAACGCGTACGCCTCGCGGAGGCGCTGGACAATGCGGCCGGGCGGGGTTTTCGTGATGATGAGCACGGAGAACGCAAGCAGGAGCGACAGCACCGGCGTCGCCACCCAGATGGTGAGCGCGAGCAGCGGCGTGCCAACCATCCACCCGAGCAGCCCACCGGCCTCAGCAAGTGCCGGCATGCCCTCGCGGGGATTGGGATGGCCGCCGTACACGTGCGAAAGCCCCGCGATGCTCGTGATCGCGAGAAATAGCCCGATCGCGATGCGGCGATTGTCGTTCACGCTTGAGGGATGGTTAAAAAGCCACAGCGCAAAACCCACCATGATGATCGGAAGCCCAAAGGCGACGCGGCCAAAAAGTCCGCCAAAGGTCCAGGCGTCAAGCTGCAGCGCGACGGGCTGACCGATCAAGAACCATTCGACAACCGCCCCGACGATCGCGAGCAGCACCAGCAGCAGCGGGATACCGTCGCGGCGATCCTCGCTGGCCAGCGGCTCCAATCGGAAGGCGCGCGCGGCCCCTCCCACGGCGTGAGCGAGCCCATTCCAAGCACGCACGAGCACGCCCTCGGATGGTTCGGCCTCGACGAGTACCTTCGTTTTTGCGGTCGCCCGAGTGCCCGAGCTGCGGGATCCCCGAGCTGCGGGCTTCCCCGATTTTCCGCGCGACGAAGCTTTTGTTGCCATGCGTATAAAGGTACAGGCCACCACTGACACTCACGTCTCACACTGGCGGCGTGCCCGATAACGGTTCCGCCTCACCGCTCCCCGCCGCCCCGCTCGTCCCCGCCACCCCCACTCGCCCCGCGCCACCCCCACTCATCCCCGCCACCCCCGCTCGCCCCGCTCACCCCGCGAGGTCTCCCAGCGTGTGCGCAGTTTGTTCTTAAGGGCTCGCATAAGAACGAACTGCGCACACGCCGTGGCAGTTCTGCCGGGTTGCCGCGGCAGAAGATGCTGCCGGGCATTCTCCGCTCACAGGCGCTGATATATCCACGATCCTGCGCGATTCCGAACTCTGTTGTGGATAACCCATTCACGCGCCTCGCGGGGACCAATAATCGTGAAATGACAAGAACCCCTCTCCCTCTCGCTTCCAAGCTGCAAGACGCGGCATTCACCGTTGCTACGGGCATCCAGGCGGGCCTCACACGCCAGGCAGTGCGACACCATCGATTCACCAGACCGCACCACGGAGTTCGAACACTTCAGACAGCGGTGCCGCACAATGAGCTCGATCGAAAGGAGGCGGAGCGACTCGCACGCGACTACGCCCCACTTCTTCGTCCCGGCGAAGCATTCAGCCACACGACCGCCCTACTGCTCCTCAGAGTGCCTATACACACTCATCCAGAGCTTCACCTCACGGTCCCGCATCACGTGCCGCATGCTCGTGGCAAGAATGTACAAGGACACCGAACCCGTCTGGCTTTCCGCACGATCCCGGGTCGCTCAGGTCTCCCCTGCGTGCCGCACGTGTTGGCACTCACGCAGTCAGCGAGGATGCTCAGCTTCAGGGAACTCGTGGTCGCGATCGATCACCTGATCCGGATCCGGGGTCGACGCGGTTCGAGGTGGTCGCTGAGCACTCCCGATGCTCTGCACAAGTATTTCCATGACCACGCTGTCCCCGGAGTGGACAGGCTACGCGCCGCACTCGAGATAGCGCGCATCGGCGCCGACTCTCGGATGGAGACCCTGATGCACTTCGAGCTCGCACGCATGGGAGTGGACATTCTCGAGATGCAGGGAGAGATCTTTACCGATTCAGGCCAGTGGATCGGGAGATTCGACCAGGTGGATCGCGCTGCGAAACGAATCAGCGAGTACGACGGCGAACAGCACCGCACTGACAGGAAGCAGTACCTGCACGACGACAAGCGCCTCGATGCCGCCCGTGATGCGGGATGGAAGGTACGACGCTTCCACAAAGAGGACTTTCAGGCTGACGCGCTCGAGGCGACACGAGCGGAGCTGTGCGAGTTTCTGGAACTTACTCCAAAACCGCTACCCCGACACCTTGCGCCCTATTTCGCCGAACCGCTGCACCTGCCGCGAGCACCGAGAGACACACGCCCCAGCGTGTGCGCAGATCGTTCTTAAGCGGGCTCATAAGAACAGACTGCGCACACGCCAAGGGGAAACGGGATCACGGGATCGAAGACACACGCCCTAGCGTGTGCACGGACCGTTCTTAAACGGGCCCAAAAGAACAGACTGCGCACACAGTGGGGTGGGCGCGGGCGCAACGGGCCGCACGGCAGCACACGCCGCACAGCAGCACCCAGCACACGCCGCACCGGGCGCAGGATCAGCGGCGACGCAGCGCGCGGACGACGCGCTTCGCGAGCGGGAGGCCCTCGGTCCACACGGCGTAGCCGGGGCCGGGGCGATCCCAGGATCCGGCGAGCAGGTTCTCGTGCGAGGCCCACCCCTTCTTGAACGTCGTCACGCCGTCGTTGATGAGGCCGCCGAAGTCGTAGCGCGTGATCCCGAGCTTCTTCATCTCGCAGATCGCGTGCCACTTCAAGGCGTAGTTCGCGCGCAGGCGCTGCCCGACATCGTTCATGCCACCATAGAGCTCGAACGCAGTGCGCGACGATTTCGCGAGAAACAGGAACGCAACCGGCTTGCCGTCGACGTAGCTCGCCCACACGGGAGCATCGTCGCCGAGCATCGAGAAGGCATCGTGATAATAAGAATCCTCGTGCAGCCCAAAGTCGGCACGCTCGCTCGTCTCGCGGTACACCTCGAGGCACTCGTCAAGCTGCGCGGCAGTCGTCACGGCGCGGATCTCGAGCGACTCTTCGCGCCCCGACTTTCGCACATACTGGCGATGCTTCTTGCTCATGTCGCGGATCAGATCGTCCTCAGACAGGCGCAGATCCAGGATCAGCGTGCGCGCGGGCAGCACCGGCGTCTTCGCCTCGCGCCAACCAGCACCCAACGAAAACGAACCGGCATCCTCGTCAGGTTCAATCGACACCGCAACGGCCCGGCGCGAACCCCGCACATACGACGCCACCGCATCAGCGACCTCGGCGGGAGCGGGCGAAGCGGCCGAGTGATCCGGATCCTGCGCCGACCGCGCAAGCACCGGACCGCGGGGCGCATACACAAAACCGCCAAGCGGCCCGGGCAGTGCGCGCGTAAGCAGCTGGCACGCCCCCACCACGGCGCCCGAAGCATCGGTAACAAGCACTCGCTCCGCGCTCCAGCGGTGTGCGGACTTCAGCTCACCCCAGCCCCAGAGCTGCAGCGGGTGCCCGCCAAGCTCCTTGACGGTCGAATCCCAGACGGCACGATCAGTGCACGGGGTTACGGTGAGGGAGGTCACGAACGGTTCCTTCCGAGTTTACGAGACACAAATGCGGTGAGCTCCGCAAGTTCCGGTGATTTAACGAGGCGAAGCGCCAACGCGTAAGTTGCCCCCACCACCATCGCGACAAGGATCGCCAACCCCACCGCACCAAACATGCCGAAGTCTGGGATCAGGTATGCAACAAAAGCGGTCGCCAGGAGCCCGACAACAAGCGCGGGGACCGCGGCGACCGTGTACAGCATCAGGCTGGCGAGAATACGAGACGCATCAATGAATCCGATCCTGCGCCGCAGCAGCCAGACAGCGATAAGCGCTTCAACGACGGTAGTGAACCCGAACACGAGCGCATACGCGGGACCGAGCCATTCTTTAGGCAGTACCAACAGCCCGAGCGAGATGAGCACGAGCAGCCCGATTTGCACCGAGGTAAAGATGAATGGGGTGCGCGTATCGGAAAGCGCGTAAAACGCCCGCTGCACAATGAACAAAAAGCTGTAGGCGGCGAGGCCCACCATGTAGCACTGCAGCACGATCGTGAACTGACCCACAAGCTCCTGCTCCACACCCGGGTTCATCACGCGGCTGATAAAGGGGGCGGTGGCAAAAATCGTGACCGACGCAAATACCATGACCAGAAGGATCTGCCGGGCTGACGAGGAGAAATCCGCTCTGAACTCGGCGATTTTCCCTGCTTGTCCCCACTCGGCAAGACGCGTGAAGTAGGCGGTGGCGAGCGACACAGCAATCACCGAGTGCGGCATCATGAACAGCAACCACGCGTTTTGCATTGCCAGTGCCGAGGGGCCGTCTCCGGAAGCCGTGTTAATCACGTTTTGCGTGACGATGCCGCCGAGCTGCATGACGACAATGGTGGCGAGGCTCCACCCGGCGATCCGCCCGGTGTGCGCGAGCCCCATGCCGCGCCAGCGAAAGTCGGGGCGGTAGCGGATCCCCGCTTTGCGCCATGAAACGAACAGGATCAGCGCCTGCGCCATCACACCCAGCGTGGCGCTCCCTGCAAGGACGGCGATTGCGCCGGTTGTCCAGTCTCCCGAGGTGCGAGTCCCGTCGGGGTCAGAGCCGTACATCGCGATAAACAGGCAAATCCCGGCGATGGCAATGACGTTGTTGAGTACGGGCGCCCAGGTGAAAGGCCCAAACACATTGCGCGCGTTGAGCACTTCGCCCAGCATCGTGTACAGGCCATAAAACACGATCTGGGGCAAACACCAGTACGCGAAGCCAATCGCCAGAGCCCGCTGATCCTCCGGCCAAGAAAGCGTGAACATCCAGACGATCCAGGGCGCAGCCAGCAGCGTTATCGCGGTGACTACGGTGAGCGCGGTCATCACAAGGGTAAACACCTTGTTGATGTAGCCCGCGCCGCCATCCGGATCCTTCGCGGCCTTCACAATCTGCGGCACAAGCACCGCGTTCAGCATGCCGCCGAGCAGGATCATGTAGAGCGTGTTCGGCAGCAGGTTGCCGTTGGCGAAGGCGTCACCGGAGATGGACTGAACCTGGCCGATGGCGAAGACCAACAGCATCGCTTTCGCGAGCCCCAGCACCCGCGACACCATCGTTCCCGATGCCATCACCGCGCTCGAACGCATCAGACTGGCTGCCATTAGTAGTAGGGATCCTTCCGCACCGCGAGGGACCATCTTCTCATGAGTCTGTCACCAAGCGTGACCCAGAAACGGTAGGCGCGAGGTTTCAGCGGCAGTTCAAAGGCACCAACGTAGTCGGTGATCTCGGGCGCGAAAGATCGCTTGAACTGTCCCACACCGTGCAGCGGGTGGGTCTTGTCGTCAGCGCGATCCGCGGGGGCGCGCCACAAAAGTCGTGCACCGTCGCGCCGCGCTCATTTGCCCAGCGAATCACTTCCCACTGCAGCGCGTGCGAGGCTCCATAGGCGTTCTTCGCGCGAACGGAGGCACCGTCTTTGTAAGTCGTCTTCGCGCCAAGTGCCATCGCAAAGGCTCCGGCCACCAGCTCGGGAGTACCGTCCGCGCCCGGCGCGTGTGCGAAGAACATCTGACCGGTACCGAGCCGTTTGAATGCCTGCCAAAACTCGCGATAGTAGTCCTCGCTGCGAAGCACAAAACGCCCTTCGGCGGTCT
Source organism: Leucobacter insecticola (assembly GCF_011382965.1). NCBI lineage: Bacteria > Bacillati > Actinomycetota > Actinomycetes > Micrococcales > Microbacteriaceae > Leucobacter > Leucobacter insecticola. The sequence continues at coordinate 2,511,357 of NZ_CP049934.1, forward strand.
CTCGCAGCAGCCGGTACAGCGCGGCGCAGTTCTCGTCACTCGCCAACACACGAGTGACCACGATTCCGTCACGCCCCGCACGGTTAATCGCGTTGCGCGCCTTCTTGCCGAGGCGGGCAGACAATTCGTCTTCGGTGCCGGAAACATCCATCAGGATCGTTGACGGGTTCGGAATGATCCGCACGGTCTCCAGATACCCTGCATCGCGCAGCGCAGGCGCGGCATCAGGCCCGAGCCTCGGCTCGATCTTCAAGAGGAACGCGCCGCGGGAACGCGCAAAATCGGCAACCGCGGAGGAAACTTCCAGCACGGCGGGAATGTCTTCTCCTGCGGGCCCGGCGGGCAGATGCCACCACTCCCCAAGAACGGCACCCGTTTCGCGAGAACCGAAACCGCAATCGCGGGGCGATCCGGCCGCGTCACGATGAGCCGATGCTGCCGATAGCGCCCCTGCTTCTGTTTCACATCCAGATAGCAGGTGCCACCCCACACCTCGCCGCCACCGGGGTTGGCGGCGACAAGAGTATCCCACTCAGCAACCTCGCGATCGGTTGCGGGGCGCGCAGCGGACTCACCGCCGCCCGCAGTACGTGCGGCGACGCGAGCCATACGCTACACCACCACTACGACGGGAACGATCATCGCCTTGCGGCGCAGCTTCGTTCCGACCCAGCGACCAACGGTGCGACGAACGATCTGCTGCAGCTGGTGGTGATCCTTCACGCCGTCCTTCATCGCTTTCTCAAGCTCATCGGCGATCTGCGGTTTGATCGAGTCGAACACTTTCTGATCCTCGGCGACGCCCTTCGCGTGGATCTCGGGGCCAGACACGATCTGCGCGAGGCTCGTTTCCACCACGGTGATGACCGAGATGAAGCCCTCCTCTGCAAGGGTCATGCGGTCCCGCAGGTCATCCTCGGTCACCCGTCCGACGCTCTTGCCGTCAACGTAAATGAACTCGATGTCGATCTGACCGACCGCGCGCGCGACACCGTTAGAGAGATCAACGACGGTGCCGTTCTCGGCGATGACAGTGCGATTCTGCGGCACTCCGGTTTCGATGGCGAGCGCGGCGTTGGCCGCGAGCATTCGGAACTCACCGTGGATCGGCATCACGTTCTTCGGCTTCACGATGTTGTAGCAGTACAGCAGCTCACCCGCGGCGGCATGACCCGAAACGTGCACCTTGGCATTGCCCTTGTGCACAACATTCGCGCCGAGCTTCATGAGGCCGTCGATGATGCGGTAAATGGAGGTCTCGTTGCCCGGGATCGAGCTCGACGCCAGGATCACGGTGTCGCCCTCCCCCACCTCGACCTGGTGCTCCTGGTTCACCATGCGGCTGAGCACGGCCATCGGCTCGCCCTGCGACCCGGTCGACATGTAGACGATCCGGTGATCCGGAATATCGCCGCTCTTCTTCAGATCAACGATCACGCCGTCTGGCACGTTGAGGTAGCCCAGATCCGCCGCGATCTTCATGTTGCGCACCATCGAGCGACCGAGCAGCACGACCCGACGACCGTTGGCGTGCGCGGCATCGAGGACCTGCTGCACACGGTGGACGTGACTCGAGAAGCTCGCGACAACGACTTTGCCACGGGTCTTCGCAATGACCTGCTCAATGACGGGTCCGATGTTCTTCTCCGACGGCGTGAACCCGGGCACGTCTGCGTTGGTTGAGTCGGTCATGAAGAGGTCGACGCCCTCTTCGCCCAGGCGCGCAAACGCGCGCAGATCCGTGATCCGGCCGTCGAGCGGCAGCTGGTCCATTTTGAAGTCACCCGTGCCGATCACAAGACCGGCATCGGTGCGGATCGCGACCGCAAGCGCGTCAGGGATCGAGTGGTTCACCGCGATGAACTCGAGATCGAAGGGCCCGTACTTGACGCGATCGCCCTCGGCGACCTCGCGCGTCACCGGCTTGATCCGGTGCTCCTTGAGCTTCGCGGAGATGAAGGCCAGCGTCAGCTTGGAGCCGATGAGCGGGATATCTTCGCGTTTCTTCAGCAGGTAGGGCACGCCGCCGATGTGATCCTCGTGCCCATGCGTGAGCACGATAGCGACGATGTCGCTGAGGCGATCCTCAATCTTGGTGATGTCGGGCAGGATCAGATCCACACCGGGATGATGCACCTCTGGAAAGAGCACGCCGCAATCGACGACCAACAGCTTGCCGTTGATTTCGTAGACGGTCATGTTACGACCGACCTCACCGAGACCACCGAGCGGTGTGATGCGGAGGGTGCCCTTTTCGAGTGCGGGCGGAGCGTAGGGGGATTCGTCATATATTCTTTCCCCGCTGATGAATGACGGAGACAAAATGTCCTAATCGCACGCGTTAGGCTCCCCTCGTTTCACATCGCTCAAACAGCGGTATTTATTGTTTAGCGGGTTGTGCCTGCGATCTGGGGCAGGGCACCGCCGGCAGCCGCGTTGCGGTCCGGCCTGAAGTTTGAAAGATCGACGCCGGGGACGTCGCTGACGAGCGCGAGTTCGTCTTCGATGAGGGCGGCTTCCCACTCTTCCGGTCCGACCAGCGGCAGCCGCACGCGCGGGCTGCCAATGCGGCCGAGGCCGTGCAGAATATACTTTGCCGCGACCGTGCCGGGAACGTGCGTCATCACGGCCCTCACGAGCGGTTCGAGGCGCTGGTGCGCGTCACGGGCGGTGTGCAGGTCGCCCGCGTTCACCGCGTCAATGATTGCGCGATACGGCGCGGCAGCAACGTTCGCGGTGACTCCGATGAGACCGGTCGCACCAATCGACAGGTGCGGCAAAACGTTGGCGTCATCGCCCGAGAAATACATCAGGTCCGTCTGGTTCAGCACACGGCTGACCTCGCTGAAGTCGCCCTTGGCGTCTTTCACGGCAAGAATATTCGGGTGTTTCGCGAGCCGCAGGATCGTCTCGTACTTGATTGGCACACCGGTTCGCCCGGGAATGTCGTACAGGATCACCGGCAGGTCGGTCGCGTCGGCGACCATCCGGAAGTGGGTCAGGAGCCCCGCCTGCGTCGGCTTGTTGTAGTAAGGGGTGACGATCATGACGCCGTCGGCACCAGCCTTCTCGCTGGCCTTGTAGAGTTCGATGGCGTGGGCGGTCTCATTCGATCCACCACCGGTGATGACCTTCGCGCGCCCACCCGATACCGATTTTGCGACCTCTACGAGCTTGATCTTCTCGGGGTCGGTGAGCGTTGAGGTTTCACCGGTGGTGCCGGTGACGACGATGCCGTCAGCGCCGCTCGCGATACACGAATCGATGTGCTGTTCGACGGCGGGCCAGTCAACTTCGCCGTCTGCCTGGAAGGGCGTAACGAGCGCGACGAGGACCTGGCCGAATGGATTCACTGGATTTGCCACTTCACTAGGCTACCGGACGATGCTGCGGGTGCCGAGTTTTCGGCACCCGCGCGTCATCTCTAGCCGTCTTCTGTTGGCGCGGCGACCGCGGTTTCCGCTGCCGCGGCCCGCGATTTACGTCCGCGGCGAATCAGCAGAAGCGAGACCCCGCCGCCCACAACCGCGAGGCCGACGAGCCACAAGATCGAGTTGCCGGCCGCGCCGGTGTTACTCAGGGCAGACGGACCAGCGCCTTTGTTCTTCGGCGTGGATGGAACGTCCTGAGGGTCACCCGGCCCTTGAATGGCGGGCAGTGCCAGTGTCTGCTGCACCTCAGAGCGCTGATAATTCGTTCCGCCGCTATACGCCGCGCTGAGCGCGACAGTGTCCGCATCTGCGGGAACCGACACAGTGACTTCGCCGCTGTACTCGCCACTCGCGTTGACCGTGAACGGCTCCGGATACGCGGATCCGTTGACCATCAGCGTCACCGATCCGACGGGGATCGTACCCACGGTCGAAGTCACCACACCGCTGACGCTGAGTACTGCCTTACCTCCGTCACGAGAGGCCACCGTGGCATCAAGAGTGGTGTTTGTTGCATCCTTCAGCACCGTCAGCGTACCTTCGGCCGTCTTTACGACTGCCGGGTTCTGGGATGCGTCGGTGTAGATCGCGGTGATTGTGTGCGTGCCCGCGTCAAGGCCCAGATGAGCGCTGGGGGTGAACGTTGCGACACCAGCAGCGACGGCTGATGACCCCAGGTCAATACCGCCCACGCGGAGCGCCACCTCCGAACCGGCAGCGGCATCCTCGATCAAGACCCTAAAGGGCTTCACTTGGCCGTACACGTAGCTGACGTCAGGAGCCGCCAGATCAGCTTCCGGGATCGGGACCCAGCTCGCTACCAACTCAATGTCGGCGGTCACCGGCGTCGTGAAGTCATACTCGTTGCCCAGCAGCGTCCATCCCGCAAAAATGTAACCGTTCCGGGTGGGATCCGCGGGGCGGTCACGGCCGTGCCATGCTCCACGTTTTCGATCGCGTCGACAGCACTCCCACCGGCCGAGTCGAAGCTCACGGTGTACGTCTGCGGCACCTCAAATGCGCCGAGGTCGCTCAGCGGAGTCTTGCGATCCACGCCGTTTTGCGCCTGCGGCAGGAGCCTGGGCGTTGACACCGCCTTGTGCGCCGGGCCGGGGACGATCAGCGGAGCAACATAGTTGGAATCAGAGACGCGCTGCAGGGTGCCTGCCGTGTAGGCCGTAAACACGTCGCCCGCGTTGATCGCCGGTTGCGAGGACACAGTGCGCGCCAGGTTCGTGCCCGCGTAGGCGATCGTCCCGGTGCTGGTGGTCCCCTCGTAGGTCGCGGTACCCGCGACGATGGAATCTTGGATCGTCACCAGAGATCCACTGCCGCCCGTGCTGAACGTATTGGAGAGCACGGTTGAGGAATCGATCGTCACCTTCGAGTTGTACGCCGACACCGCTGAGCCCCCGAGAGTTGCTGAATTCCCCACAAATGTACTGTTGACGATCTTGTGGTCAGCCTTGGAGTTCTCGTAGTACACGGCGCCGCCATACTTCGTGGACTAATTTCCGATAAACGTACAGTTACTGACGGTTGATTTGGCCGTGTCCATGAACCCAATAGCGCCGCCACTCTGGGTCAGCATGACTGTCGTCTTGTTATCTTTGAACAACGAGTTGTCGATAAGGACCGACGTCAGATTCGTTGTGCCATAGATCCTGACTGCCCCGCCAGTGCTCCAGCTCCCCGTGGCAGACAACACGTTGTTCGTGAAGATGCTGTCGGTGATCTCCACTACCGAACCGGGGACACCGGGCTGTTTCACGCTGATGGCCCCACCGTATTGATTATTGTTACCGGTGCGCCTATTGCCGTCAAACACCGAGTCGTTGATGCGAACGCTGCCGCTGAACTGCGAGCTGATGGCGCCGCCGTCGCTCGCGCCCTCCGAACTGTTGTTGGTGAAGCTTGAGTGATCCACGCTGAGATCACCACCGGTGATCCTGATCGCCCCACCACCGTTGACGGCGTCGAGCGTGTGGTTGTTCGTGAAGATCGTGTTCGTCGCCACGATGTTGCGCGCGGAGACTCCGCCGTTCTTGTCTGTTGTGCCGGTGAAGCGAATGTTACTCAGCTTCAGCGTTCCGGTCTCAGCACGCAGGAACCGCGCGCCGGCTGCGGCATTCGGGCCCATCTGAAACGTGGTTGCGGGCTGCCCATCCGCGTCGACGGCCCCCACCAGTTCGACCACGTGGCCGAGCGGGGAGACGATCTGCCCGGTGATGCCAACGTTCGCGTCGAACGTGTATACCTTGGGCTCAAGCTCAATCGAAATACTCGCCGTGGATGATTCGATGAGATTTTTCAATTCATCAATATCGCTGAGCGACGCGGCTTGGATCCCCACCCCCGCCACAGGCTCGGTCGGCTCCGTATCAACATGTTCCGCCGGTGCCGACTCAGCGGGTTCGTCCTCGGCAGGGTCTGACTGCCCGGGCGAACCGTCTTGAGCGTCGCTCATCGACTCCTCGCTGAGGCCTTGCGTGATGGGCGCGTCAGCCAGAGGTGCCGCCTGCGCCGCAGTCGCAACTGATGCCACCATGACGGCCGCGAGACCCGAAGCCAACGCGCCAAAGATCATTTTTCTTACGTCTATACCTGCAATGTTTCGCAAATTACCTTGTTCCCCCGATCAAAAACACTTAACTATCAGTGAAGATACGGAGGCATAGCTTAGTTGCGAATTATTGAAGCTAGCTGACAGGCGTAGCCTTATGTGGATTCAGGGGCGCCGGGATAAGTCAAGCCCCCCTGGCCCTCAGGTAAAAGCAGCGCAATAATGAACCCGAGGCCACGCAGATACCCCGCGGTTCTGGCGCGAGGGTGCGCCACACCGCGCGGACGCGGAGGAAACCGGCAGACGGTTACGAGGTTTTGCGAGACTCAGTCCGCACCCACCGCTGAAAGCGGTATTCCACACCCGAGGCCGAGCTGAGGAGCACGCCCGGATCCTGCAGTTTCATGCCGGGAGCAGACGTGAGGTCCGGCGCGTAGGTGTCGGCATCCGGAACGTCGAGTTCGATGCACGTCACGATGCACTCGTCCGCCAGTGGCAACGCCTCGCGATACAGCTGTCCGCCGCCCATAATCCAGGCGTCTGCCTGCGCGCATTCGCGTGCGGCCCGAGGGAGGAGACAACCGTTGCACCATCCGCGCGATAGGCAGGGTCCCGGCTCACGACAATATTGGCGCGTCCGGGAAGTGGTCTGAAGCGTTCCGGCAGGGATTCCCAGGTACGCCGCCCCATGATCACCGGAGCGCCGAGCGTGACCCGCTTGAAGTGCGCGAGATCTTCAGGGAGATGCCACGACATATCGCCGTCTCGCCCGATGGCACCGTTGCGAGACTGCGCCCAGATCATGCCCAGGCGAAACCGCGACGTGTTCATACTGCGACGGGGCCTTAATCCCAGGATGGTGCTCGTAATCAACAAGCGCAAAATCTTCGAACTCGTAATCAAGGATCGATTCGGCCTTGCGAATCTCGATCGTGGGGTACGGGAAGGGATCCCGAGCCAGCTGCCGCTCCACCTGCTCGACGTGATTGTCGTAGATGTGGCAGTCGCCCCCTGTCCACACGAATTCGCCGGGCTCGAGCCCCGTCTGCTGCGCAACCATCAGGGTCAGCAGCGCGTAGCTCGCGATATTGAACGGGACGCCCAGAAACATGTCTGCCGAGCGCTGGTAGAGCTGGCACGACAGCTTGCCGTCAGCAACATAGAACTGGAAGAACGCATGGCAGGGCGCAAGCGCCATCTGGTCGAGCTCGGAAACGTTCCACGCTGACACGATGAGCCTGCGCGAATCGGGGTTCTCCCGGATCTGCTCAACAAGCTTGGTGATCTGGTCGATGTGGCCGCCGTCGGGGGTGGGCCAGGAGCGCCACTGCACGCCGTACACCGGGCCGAGATCCCCGTCGGCGTCAGCCCACTCGTCCCAAATCGTGACGCCATTGTCGCGCAGGTAGGCGACATTGCTCTCGCCGCGCAGGAACCACAACAGCTCAACTGCGACAGACTTGAAGTGCACCCTTTTTGTGGTGATGAGCGGGAAGGATTCCGCGAGATCGAAGCGAATCTGCCGGCCAAACAGGCTGCGGGTGCCCGTTCCCGTGCGATCAGACTTTGGGGTGCCGTGTTCGAGCACCTCACGCAGCAGGTCTTCGTAGGGGGTCGGGATCCGGTTCACACTCACGCCTGCAAGCTTAGCGCGGTTGCCTCTGATGCGTATCAAGCACTGAGAAGAGCAGCAGACCCATACGTCACTAATACCCTCTTAAGGGTTCATGCGCATCAGCTCTCGAGGGGAACCACAACCCTGACTCTCCGGACTGGATGGTGTGTCGTCACCACCCATTCAGCGGGAAGCTCGGCACGAACCCGCCGAGCCAATTCGTAACCGTCCTCCAGAAAGTTGTCTGGATACGGGCTATTTGCAGGGTCATGGTGGTTGAAAGTCGCATCACCACTATTCACCCACGTGAGTAAGTCGCGCACCAACTCGGCACTCAGACCTATCTCGTGACCGTCAACATTGTCGTATCCAAATTTCCCAGACATCCACAGGGCATAGCACTGCAATTCGCGGTGAACATCCACGAAAGGTGGCTCATTCGGGTTCTCAACCTCAAAATCGATCTTGAAATCACTCATCTTGATAAATTCGCCCCCACAATAAAGCCGTTGTCGCTGTTAGTAATCGCAAGTCTCAAAGTCTTCCCCGCGTACTCAAATTCACAGATCGGCCGGTCCACTTGATATCTGATGAACCTACCCTCCTGGATCGCGGTCGTTAACACTTCAGGTATCTGCGCTTCACACCATGCCAACGGCACACTCAACCAGCCGATGCACGAGCAAAATCACGGACGCGGAACTGCGCTGAAGTTGAGCTGGAACTCACCGCGGAAGGCCTATCGCATAGCTTAAGTTTGGAAACTCTATTCAAGAAAACTGCGCAGGTCTTCGGCGAATGACGTCAAGGCTGTCTGATCTGTGTCGAATGCAATCCTGGCTTGGTTTGACCATGGCCCACCAAGCTGAATCGTAACTCTCACATGCCCGATCAGATCGATCTTGTCAAATGTGATTGTCCCGTCTCCGTTTACATCCTGAAGCTCAGCTTTACTGACCTCTTCATACTCGTCAATAAACCGCGTGACCTGCTCGACTGAAATCTGGAAGGGCCCTTTCCCCCGTACGGTAGGAGATCCTGCTTCCAGTTCAAAGGTGAGATTATCGGAATATGGACTTGCTGGGGCTCTATGAAGCACGAGAATTTTGGCCTCATCGTGAGTTCTCAACAGGACACAATCATCGCCCGCTTCGCATTCAATAATTGAATTTAAAACCATCAACTGCTCCAGTTATCTTATTTAGTACATAATGAATTTCGACTCCGTTGACGTTGCGCTCATCTTCACCCACCCTTCACTGGACGGCCACCTAGCGTCTCCGATAGCCAACGCGAGTTCTTTGCCTAGTTTAGGATTTGTCCGAACCTCGGTCATTGCTAGCTGCTCAGCAAGATTTCGCGGCTTAATCCTCCCAGTCGAACTACGACCTAGCTGAGAAGGGGCCGTTTTAGGTAGCCCCGGGAGGTACTGGCTCGTAGAGAGCACTCTCCAAATTCTTCAAACCCCGGACAAGCCCAAGACCACCAACGAACGTGAGGTCAACGTTGACAAATACTCGTCCAGTGCCTTCACCAGCGTACTCGTCCCAATGGTCTGCAGCGATGAGATCTAAGAACATCGACCCCACTGCTCCCCACGGGTCAGACACGATCGAGTCGATGATCCCGCCCCACAGCTATCAGCTTGTGGTCAGATTATGCCGGCTCCGCTTATGTGGAGACACCAAACTCAACCAAGGGGTTTCACGACACGCACGTCAGTTTTCCTTGGGAAGCACAACGTCTGCTTTAAGAGCCGGGCTCCAGACCGTCACCACCCATTCAGCGGGCAGCTCGGCACGAACCCGCCGAGCCAACTCGTAACCGTCCTCCAGAAAGTTGTCTGGATAAGGGCTATTTGCAGGATCATCGGCGTTGAAAATTGCGTCGGCGCTGTCTCCCCACGCGAGTAAATCTTGCACCAGCTCGGCACTCAAACCTATCTCGTGACCGTCGAAGGTGCCGAAGCCATACTTCCCAGACATCCACAGGGCGTACTGAGACCATTCGTAGTGGACATCTATCATTGGTGGCTCGCTCGGGTTTTCAACCTCGAACTCAATCTTGAAATCACTCATTTGGAAAAGTTCGCCCCCACGATAAAGCCGTTGTCACTGATAGTTATCGCAAGCTTCACGGCACACTCAACCAGCCGATGCACGAGCAAAATCACGGACGCGGAACCTCATCCCCGAGCGCATCCCACGCCTCCAAAAACTTATCCGGCAACAACATCCGCGCATACCGATCAATCACATCAAACCCAGCCTCAACATCAGCCTGACTATTGGTAACCAGGTTTAAATTCCTCCCAAAGTACGTGCCTGGGCTACCGCCCCCGCTCGTCTGGTGAGTCATCGAGACGGAATACGAGTACATCCCCCGAGCGGTTTCGACAGATAAAACAGTTGCGTCCCATACAGCAGCAATTGCACCTGCCCATTCTCCACATCCTCAGAGATACATCTGCCACGTGACCCAAAATAGGCATCCGCTTTCTTGCGAAAGTCTGGAATATCCTCAACATACGCAAAATTCATACGCTTCATATCCCCTTCAGAGCAATGACCAAAGACCGAGCCGCACACGCCAAAACCAGTAGGCTCACGGACGCAACTCCTTGGGAGTCAGCGCGTCAAACGCCGCCAAAAACTTGTCCGGTAACATCAACCGCGAATACCGATGAATTACGCCAAACGCCGCCTCCACATCCTCCTGAGTGTTCGGAATCGCAGACAAATCCACACCCAAAAACACATGGTTCCGCACCCCATCCGCCACCTGATGGAAAAATGCCACCGTATCAGCACGCATCTCCCCCACCGGCATCTGCAAATAGAAAACGTGAACACCGTGTAGCTGTAGCTTCACCCATAGACCGCCACTGCTGTAAGCACGACAGCTCCCATCTCGCCCAAAGTAGGATCGCGCATGGCCGAAAAGATCTTCGACGTCCTGTATGTACATCTCTGCTACTCCTTGGGTGGTCTCATAGCAAGTGTCGCATCACCGAACATATACCCGTGATCAACAAGAAATTCGTACTCTTTCAAAAGAAATCCTTGATTATGCGGAGAAACCTCCGGATTGACGTTGAATTTCACGGGTAGTTGTTTCTGTATGACCTCTTCCAGGAAAGGTTTGTTCAGTAATTCATACAGTTCATCCGGACTAATGCGGGGTCAATTTTCTTTGGCACGAAGCCATCCTTTCAACTCAAAAAGAAACGGCGTCAAACCCGGGACGGTTCATTCACTGCGCATTAGCTCTCCAGAGGGAGAACCACGTCTGCTTTGAGAGCCGGGCTCCAGGTCGTCACCACCCATTCAGCGGGAAGCTCGGCACGAACCCGCCGAGCCAATTCGTAACCGTCCTCCAGAAAGTTGTCTGGATACGGGACTTCCAGAGGGTCAGGGTGGTTGAAAGTCGCATCACCATTCTTCACCCACGCGAGCAGGTCTTGCACCAGCTCGGCACTCAAACCTATCTCGTGACCGTCAACATTGTCGTATCCAAATTTCCCAGACATCCACAGGGCATAGCACTGCAATTCGTGGTGAACATCCACGAAAGGTGGCTCGTTCGGGTTCTCAACCTCGAACTCGATCTTGAAATCACTCATTTGGAGAAGCTCGCCCCCACGATATAGCCGTTGTCGCCGATAGTTATTGCAAGCATTAAAGCCCTTCCATGATCTCAAAGCTCGTCAGCTGAGGGCGGCAACTTCACCTGCTTCAACGCCATATCCAACGCTCGAAGAATCGCCGCAGCATGCTCCGAATCTCCACGCTGCTTCCACATATCAGCTTCTCCACGCAACCAGGCCTCTAGCTCCGCGACGGGATCGACCTCCGCCCCATCAATGTAGGCACGCACAAACTCCGCAGTTCCCGAAATCAGCTTGTACTCATACTCCGGCGAATACAGGATCACGGCATCGTAATCCATCGCGAACAACATGAAAGGAACAACAAGCCACCTGGAGGGCAACGAGGGAGACCGTTCACGCAGCAAGTAATTGAGTGGATCAACAATCTGCGCCGGATTACTCAGTTCCTGATCCGTAGTTTCAACTAGGTACCATTTTGACCCCAGGCAAAACCCAAGGGCTTGTTCAAGGCTGCCTAATTCGTGATGAAACCCGTGGGCCTCATTCTCCTGGGCTACACAGTATACGTCAGAGCGACTAAGCCAATCGTCTGCAAGATACTGCTCCGCCGACCCTGCTAGCATTTTCGCACGAGCAAGCACACGACTACGCTCACCGGAGTGAAGCGCTCTGGGTTTTGTTCCGATCTTTTAACAAGGAAGATGGGAACACCATGGCAAGAAAATACGATCAAGAATTCCGTGCACGCGCGCTCCGTATGCTCGCTGAAGCGCTCCCCGAGCAGACAAGTCTGCACGCGGCAAGCCAACACGTCGGCGGGCTGCTGGGTGTCTCGCCCGACACGCTCCGTATCTGGTATCGCCGAACCCAGATCGATACTGGTGTGAGGCCTGGTATCACGACCGATGTCGCCGAAGAAAACAGGCGCCTGCGGCGAGAGAACGCAGAACTGAAGAAAGCGAACGAAGTCCTCAAAGCCGCGAGCATATTTTTCGCGAAGGAACTCGACCAGCCACGAACGAAATGATCAAATTCATCGACACATATCGTGATCGTTTCGGGGTGGAGTTCCTCTGCCGTACTCTCCGTGCGGCAGTTCGTGGCTTCATTACCTCACGTGGGTATCGGGCAGCGAAACGACGACTGCCGTCTGCACGGCAGCTCCGTGACGAACTACTCGTGCCAGAGATTCGTCGCCTTCATGAGGCCAACTATGGCGTCTATGGGGTGCGGAAGATGCATGCTCTGGTGAAGCGTGAGGGCTGGGAGATCGGCCGTGACCAGACCGCTAGGCTCATGCGCCTGGCCGACGTTCAGGGCGTTACTCGCCGCGCGAAAGCTTTCACCACGAGAAGTGACAGCGCCCGGGATCTTCCCGGAGATCTCGTGAATCGCGCGTTCACTGCGGCAGCTCCGCGATGTTTGTGGGTCGCGGATATCACGTATGTTGCGACGTGGTCTGGGTTCGCGTATGTCGCGTTCATCACTGACGTGTATGCCCGCAAGATCGTCGGCTGGAGCGTCGCCTCAACCCTGAAAACAGAAGCATTGCCGTTGCAGGCGCTCGATATGGCTGCCTGGAATATTGGGGGTAATCTTGCTGGGGTCACCCATCACTCAGACCACGGCTCGAACTACATGTCGCTGAGATACACCGAACGAGTGCGTGAGCTGGGAGCGATGCCGTCAACCGGGACTGTGGGTGATAGCTATGATAATGCCCTCGCCGAGACCGTGAATGGGCTCTACAAGGCCGAACTGATTCGCAGGCGCGGGCCTTGGAAGACGGTTGAAGAAGTTGAACTGGCGACGTTGGAGTACGTGTGGTGGTGGAACAACCAGCGCCTCCACGAAGCCCTCGAGTACCGCACCCCTGTCGAGGTCGAGGCGGCGTACTATGCTGGGGCTCGTCAGCCCGTGACTACGCGGGTGTGACGGAACCTGATGTCGGAACAAAACCCAGAGCGCTTCACTGTTTCTTACAGCGACTGCTGACGCGCTCGAGATTAGACACGAACACCGCGTCAACGCGCTCATCAAGAAAGCGAGGTTCCCGCTCCCCGGGGCGACAGTCGCGGAGATCGACTACCGGGAAGGGCGCGGCATCACCAAAGTCAGAATGCAACGCTACGCCGCGCACGACTGGGACAGCGAAACCCTGAACGTGATTATCACGTCGCCTTCTGGTGGCGGGAAAACGTATCTCGTGTGCGCGCTCGGGATCGCGGCCTGCCAGAACGGGCACTCCGTTGCCTACTGAGTATTAGGTCTGTTGGGGGTCGCCCTTATCCCAGTCGGGGGCCAGCAAGCCAGTAGCTGAATAGTTTTCTTCGGGGCCGCCAGTAGCCTCTCTGGGAGCCACGCTCGTAGGCTCCTTCTGTCCGCCCGCTGTTACCGGGCGGACAGAAGGAGTAATTCTGATGGTACGTAAAATACGTGCAAAACTCGTCCTCAGTCTTCGAGGTGAAGGGCTATCTGGCCGCGCGATCGCGGCTACGCAGTCCATGTCACGCAAAAGCGTGCTCGAAGTATTCGCAGCTGCAGACCGGGCAGCTCTGCGCTGGGACGACATCGCACAGCACAGCGATGCTGAAGTGTATACGTTGCTGTTTCCCGGCCGGGGTGAACACCAGAGCGTGTACGCCCAACCCGACTGGGCAACCATACATCGCGAGCTCGCTCGCGTCGGCGTCACACTCAAACTGTTACACGCCGAATATGTTGACCGATGCCAGACGGCAGGCGACCCTGCAATGGGGTACGACCGATTCTGTAAAGGTTACGCCCAGTATGTGCTGATCGCTGGAGCTGCGTCCAGAGTAGGTCATAAGGCCGGCCAAACCATCGAGGTCGACTGGTCTGGCCCCACGATGCACCTCACCGACCCTATGACCGGGCAGCACACCAAGGTCTATCTCTTCGTCGCGTGTCTACCATTCAGCAGATACGCGTTTGTCGAGCCCACCCTCGACATGAAACAAGACACCTGGCTCAGCACCCACGTCGCAATGTTTACGCGGTTCGGGGGCAGCGTTCCCCGGATCGTGCCCGACAACCTGAAGACCGGCGTGATCACGCATCCTCGCGAAGGCGAGATCGTTCTCAACGATGCCTACCGGGAGCTTGCCGCGCATTACTCAGCAGCGGTACTCCCCGCAAGAGTGAAGAAACCCAAAGACAAACCAAGCGCGGAAAACACTGTCTGGAACATTGCGACATGGGTGATCGCGACGCTCCGCAACCGTGATTTCGCGACGCTTGCGGAGCTCCGCACCCACGTGTATGAGCAAGTGGCTGCGCTGAACGCTGAACCGTTCCAAAAACGAGCAGGGTCCCGCTCTTCAGTGTTTGAAGCTGAAGAGAAACCGCTCCTACGCCCGCTACCAGCGGTCTCGTACGAGATCAGCCGGTGGGTATACGGACGGAAAGTGCAAAAGAACGGGCACGTGGTGTGGGAGAAGAACTTCTACTCAGTCCCCTACACGCAGATCGGCCGAACCGTCGACCTGCGCATCACCCAGGCTGGGCTGGAAGTCTACCTCGGTGGGGAACGGCTCTCCTCACACTTACTCGTTGCCCCGGGAACAACCAACGAATACCGTACCCATGACGGTGACCTGCCCCACGGTCCCAAATATCGCGAGTGGGATGCAACCAGATGTCGGGAATGGGCAGCTCGTATCGGCGAACACACGCTGCTGGTCACGAACCGTATCTTCGAGTCCGTGCCCGTCGAGGAACAAGCGCTCGACCCGGTGCTTGCCGTGCTGAGGCTCACCAGACGCTACTCGCAGGCCAGAGTCGAACGCGCCTGCGAGATCGCGCTCGCAAGACGAGTGAGGTCACCCAGATACGCACATGTGAAACCGCTCCTCGAGTCCGGCCAAGATCAGGCCAGCAAACGACATCCGAGGTTCGAACCCGTAACCGAGCCTGCCGCCGAGCCTGTCGGGTAGGGTCTGCTGAGGGTTTGGTTGAGTCAGGGGTTGTTATGCCGCCAACGCGACAGCATCCATCATAACCACTTCGAACTCGACCGGCGTCAGCTTCCCAAGCCGGCGCTGTCTGCGTTTACGGTGGTACTTCGCTTCAATCCAGTGCACAATCGCGAGCCGCAACTCTTGCCGAGTACGCCAGGCTTTACGATCGAGCACGTTCTTCTGCAGCAGACTGAAGAAGGATTCCATCGCAGCGTTATCCCCACACGCCCCCACCCTGCCCATCGACCCTCTCAACCTGTACCGTTTCAGGGCCTTCTGGAACTTCCTTGACCTGAATTGACTTCCGCGATCCGAATGCACAATCACGCCTTCAGGGTAGCCGCGCTGCTGGACCGCGTTCGTAAGCGCCTGAACCGCGAGCCTGGCCTTCATGCGCGGCCCCATTGACTGGCCGACGATCTTGTTCGACCAGAGGTCCTTGATCGCGCACAGGTACAGCTTCCCCTCACCTGTCCAGTGCTCCGTGATGTCGGTCAGCCACACTTGGTTCGGGCCAGTAGCGGTGAACTCACGCTTCACGAGGTCATCACCCACGGGCGGGCCAGCCTGCTGGTAGCGGCGCTTACGCTGCGTAATGACTGAACTGATGCCTGCAACATGACACAATCGCCACACCCTGCGTTCGCTCACCTGGTAGCCGAGGTCATGGAGTTCGTCAGCGAGGAACCGGTACCCGAGTTCGGGGTCGTCCTCGTGGAGTTCACGCAGCACGCTAATGAGGCGTTCTTCCTCAATCTCGCGCGCAGATTTCGGGCATTTCAGCCACTGGTAGTAGGCCTGTTCACTGAAACCCAACACCCGGCACGCCACCGCGACCGGCACCCTGACAGGGGCACCTGGCGCAGCCATCTCTTGGACGAGCGGGGAGATCATTTTGGGGGTGTGATGTGTATCTGTGACAGGTATGCTGCCGCGCGACGGAGCACTTCGGTTTCCATCGCAAGCTCACGAATCCGTTTCACGGCCTTCGCCATCTCGGCCCGCTCGACAGGATCAGCTGACGGGGTCATTCCGTGGGACTGGAACCTCGCGTCGCGCACCCATGACTGCAACGCGGACTTCGAGACGCCAAGATCTTTACACACCGTCTTCTGCGAGATGCCCGACTCGACCAGCGCGACAGCGTCTCGCTTGAACTCATCACTAAACACATTCTTTGGCATGGTTGTTATCCTTCCAGCACAGCCTCAAAGCTATGCAATCTTAGACTCAACCAAACCCTCAGCAGACCCGTACGTGCGCGGCGCTGACTACTACGCAGGAGACACCAAATGACCCGAATTGATAGCGAAGCAAAACGTAAACTCCGTGAGATGGGCATCGCCTGCCTCGTCGATGCGTTCGATCGGCAAGACGACGCACTCACCCTCGGTATCTCCTTCGAAGAACGAATCGGTCTGGCCGTTGATGACGCCTACACCACATTCAGCATGACAAAGATCGATGGACTCATCCGACGTGCCGGGCTCAGATACCCTGATGCAGAACTCCGCAGGCTCGATCTCCTCGAGGAACGGGGCCTTGACCGTGGTGTGATCGCGCAGCTCGGAACCTGCACATTCATCGATCGTGGCCACAACGTCGTATTTCAAGGATTCACCGGATCGGGTAAGTCATATCTCGGGTGTGCGCTCGCTCGGGCCGCTTGCCAGCAACGATATCGGGCACATTACATCCGTATGCCCGATCTTGAAGAGGCGTGGGCGTCTGCGAACGACAAACCCGGCGGGAAGGAGAAGTTCTTACGTAAATACGCGAGCTTCAAACTCCTTGTGCTCGATGAATGGCTCCTCGACCCACCCGACGAAAGTATCCGGTCAATGCTGTTTGAGTTGATCGAGCGTAGGTATGACGAGTCGTCGACGGTGTTCTGCACCCAGTATCCGAAAAAGGATTGGCATCAACGACTTGGCGGTGGTGTGCATGCTGACGCCATTATGGACCGTATCGTGCACAACGCGGTCTGGGTCGAGACGGGCACCGTGAATATGCGCGAGCAGGCTGTGGGCCAGATGGTCTGATCTTGGCAAAGGTGAGTGCCACGGCGTTACGCGGGTGGCGCTCACCGGCGCGATCTACTGGCCCCGAACGGGAATAGGGGTGGCCCCGAATGGGAATATTGAGCGGCCCCCAAACCTACAAATACTCACCTACGCCCGAATGGATGATCTCGCGCGAGCATTGGTGATCGCCAGAAGCGACAGCATCAAACACCAGGCCATGCTGAACGAGTACTCGAGCGTGGGATTGCTCCTCATTGATGATTTCCTCACGGTCGGTATTGACCCCGACGCGGCTGCCGACCTCTTCACGATTCTCGCGAACAGGGAACATTGAGCAGCAACGGTGATCGCGTCGCAGTCGGGGCCGGATTATTGGGTAGACGTGCTGCCCGACAAAGTCGCCGCGGACTCCATCGTGAACCGGCTCGTGAACCACGCCAAGAAGATCACTCTCGGTGATGTCGATATGCGTCGCGAGCTCAGCGAGCAGGCCCGCCAAGCCGAAAGCTACTGGGAGTAGCGGCAGCGGGTATCGGGAGGTGTTCTCCACCGCAGCGCTTCCCGATACCCGGAACCCTGCTACTCGATGGGTGGACTGGCGCTACCCGAAAGGGCTACTCGCCATTCGAAGCGCATCGCTCCAACCAGAGTCTTTGAGGTTGAAGTGCGCGTCGCCGCCGCTTCCGCGCCGACCTTGCTAATTCTTGCAAACCTCCCCGCAATCCCACCGACCGGAATAAACAAGGAAGCAATGTTCGCAGACACCCTCCCTGCTGCCTCCACCGAATGCGAACCCCAGAAATCTGCAGCAAAGCCTTTTGCATTTGTGATATAAGCTCGTCGTTAAGTCTGGCGGAGGCGCCCCCTGAGGGAACGGAGTTCCTTCTGGAGGGACATATGCGCAACGCAAGACGACCAACGAGATGACGGAAGTTCTCCGTGAGTGCAACGACAACCGTCTACTCAAGAGCTCCAGGCTGCATCGAAAGCTACAAGAAACTCCTTTGGGAGCCGCAACCTACAATAGCGGTCAATGTGTTCCAGCGCGGCCGAAATAGCCTGTCGGTCGTTTTCAACAAACGTAAGATCAACACCCAGCAACGTTGTCGAAGAAGCCGCCGAGTCTGCTTGGAAAAAGAATCCCAAAGATGAATATGGCGCACCGGAGAATCCAAACCCGAAGACGAATGACTCGTAGAGCAAAAATCTCACGAAACCATCTTCTCTATCGACTTCAGGATTGTGTCTCACAGTATCGACATAAACTGCACGATGCGTAAAATACTGTTGCACCAAACCACGTAGCTCAAACAACTCACTCACAAACATGTCGACCTATTTTCCTCCATAAGTTGCGATCATTGATGACGGGTCATACTCGTACCCATTAGATTCAAGGTATTTGAGTTCTTTATTCAAAGCTGATCCCGGTCGAAGCGTAGGGTCCTGTGTGAAATTCACAGGACGTCGATTGCCTATGATTTCTTCCAAGAAGGGGCGATTTAGTAATTCAAACATTTGCCCGTCGTTAAGCCCATACTTGGCTTGCGCCGCTTCCCACCCCGCACCTCCCAGATTGAAGTGCGCGTCGCCGGCCTCAGCAGCAACTTTCTCATAACTAGCCGGACTATCCTTAATGAATCGCCCGAGCGTTGCCTGCCCAGCGTCCATATTATGCACACTCTGCCCATACAACTCAGCAAGCTCCTGCGTCGACAGCTTCCTCACACCATCAACAAGCACGTCACCGCCAACAATACTCACCCGCTCGCTGCCCTTCAACAACTGCGCCAGTTTCGGGATAGTCCGCGTAGCCCTACCTGCCAGACTGGTGTGAGACACAGAGCCTGGTAATTAATGGGGCTAGAAAAACGCTGAAGGACCCAGAACATGACCACGATAGACATGCTCCCGGAACTGCCCGAAGAGAGCGAACCAAGCACTGCCGACACAGCGTCCGGCCCGCGAGCAGACTACGCGAAACGACGCACGTTCACAGCCGAGTATAAGCGTCAGATCGTCGCCGAGTACGACCAGGCAGCCCACGGCGAGAAAGGCTCGATCCTGCGCCGGGAACGCTTGTACGACTCCCATATTCAGGAGTGGCGTGCCGCGAACACTGCAGGCCTCCTCGCAACGGGAACCCGGAAAGGACGCCCTGCCGGGTCTGCCCGTACGGCAGAGCAGAAACGGATCGTGGAACTGGAGCGTGAGAACGCGAAACTCCGTGGTGAGGCCTTGAAGAAGGACCGGGTTATCGCTGACCGTGATGCCGCACTCGAGGTACTGGGAAAAGGTGTCAGCTTCTTGGAAGCGCTCTCGTCGAGGAACAGGTCATGACAAGGTCTGAGCGGGTGGCCTGGCAGTCAGCGACGGTGGTGCAGCTCACCGTGTTGATCGGTGTGGTGCGGGCGTGCCTGCTGGTGGGGCTTTCCCGCGCGACTCATCATCGTGTGTTGAACCCGCCACCCCGGTTTATCGGCCCGTTGCTGAACCCTCATCATCCTGCGGAGCTTAACGAGACGGAGCGGGCAGCGATCTTGACGCTCCTCACCAGCGAAGAGTATGCCGAGATGAGTGTGCATCAGGTGTGGGCGCGAGAGCTTGACGAGGGCCGGTATTGGGGTTCGCCGCGCACGATGTACCGGATCTTGCAGGATGCGCACATGGGCGGTGAGCGTCGCCGTCAAGCGATTCATCCGCCGCGTGTGATCCCGGAGTTGATCGCGCACGCACCGATGGTTGTGTGGAGCTGGGATATTACGAAGATGCGGGGGCCTGCGAAAGGGATCTGGTATCACGCCTACGTCGTGATTGATATTTTCTCTCGCTACGTGGTGGGGTGGCGGATCGAGGTCATCGAGGACGGGGATCTCGCGGCGGAACTCGTCGCGGATATTGTTGCTGAGCAGGGCAGGCCGACCGGGTATCTCCATGCGGATGGTGGGGCTGCGATGACGTCGAAACCGTTGGCGTCACTGCTTGTCGATCTTGATGTGCGGAAGTCGCACAACCGGCCCAGGACGAGTAACGATAACCCGTTTTCTGAATCGCAGTTCAAGACGATGAAGTATCAGCCCGACTATCCCGAACGGTTCGCGAGCATCGGTGAGGCGCGTGCTTGGATGGACGAGTTTGTGAGCTGGTACAACCATGAGCACCGTCATTCGGGGATCGGGTGGCATACTCCAGCGTCGGTGCATTACGGCACGGCTGTGGAGATTCGGGAGGGTCGGCAGCGCACCCTCGATGCCGCGTATCGGGCGCACCCGGAACGGTTTACCAAGCCGCCGGTAGCTCCGAAGCTGCCCACGAAAGTCGCGATCAATGACCTCGCGAAGAGGAAGGAACCCGCGACCAAATAATTAGGCTAGGAATGTCTCATTTGACTTGACAACCACCGCACCACCAATTTGCTACACATGATACTTTCCCTCTATCCAGATTTCGCCTTACGAGGCTAAACTGAGGACTCACTTAACGCACAAAGAAGTATGTTTATGAGAAACAAGTTTTTGAGTTCGTCAGTTTCAGCGGGGCTTGCTGTAGCAATGATTACGCTAACTGGCGGAGTGGCACACGCGGGCAATAGCGGATCAGAACAACCGGCAATTAGTAGCCTCCTAGATGCCGTACCCAATATCGCGGATCAGACCTTTGAGTCGACAGATATCGAGATAGTTGAAACAGGTGGCGCGATCGAAGTGAATCTACCCGAACAAATCTACGCAATAGAAGGACTTCTCCCCGTGCAGGGAGCCACCCTGAGAATCAACACAGCTAATTCTATTGACGAAACTATCGGCGGGATGACCGCGACTTCGGGGGATGATGTACAAGGACCAACGACGGTCCTCCAACCAACAGGAGCTGGCCTGAACCTGTTTACAGTCATTAACGAGCATGCATCCGCTGAGGAAGTATCCTTCACATTTAACGTGCCAGAAGGTACTGTACTCATCGAGAGCGGGGAAGACTACCAACTATACTCGGACGGAGTGGTGCATGGCACAGTTGGCAAACCACATGCCGTCGATGCATCCGGAGTGTCCCTTCCGGTAAGTTACGAACGGCGGGACAACAGCCTTTTCCTGAACGTGGACACTCAGTCGGTTGCGGTTTCGTATCCGATTGTAGCGCAAGCCTCTTGGGGATATACCTATCAATATGACCTACAGAAGGAACCAAATACGGCCCGCGCGCTACTCATGTCCTGCTTCAATTGCTATTTCCCAGTGCCGGGAGCCCCGCGGAGCTTCCCCCCAACTGGAGCAATACTGCCCTTGAACGTGGCTGGTTTTCCTTTCGAAGTGAAGATGGCCCGCACGTACACCGCAACAAACTATTTTCATTTTTTCTTCACCGCAACAAAGAATCACATCGATGGATATGGTTCGGATATCTTATTTGAGTTTAAGAAAGTTGGCACAGTCAAGCTCTTCACGGTCACCGCAAACGTAATGAACAATTCGCCCTGGGTGAATAATGACGTTTATCGGACCGGCGCTCTCTTGAACTGGGCGCTTTTCGTGAGCAACATCAATAGGGCGTGATGCAAATGACCTCGTTCAAGCTGCCGATACCGTTTCCTGCGTTCCTTGTTTTGTCGGGCTTTCTTGGCAGCTTGATCGGCGCCGCCATCATGTTTGTGGGCGCGTTACCAAGTGGGTTCGCTATTTGGACAGGTTTCTTGGGCTTGTGCGTTGGGATGCCGACAGGGATGCTTGCTTGGAGCGTGGGCTACCTTGTCTGCCGCTTAATAGGTCGAGGAGTTGGTGCCGTGTGCGTTGCCGCGATTGCTTCGTCCTTCGCAGTAGGTCTTGTATTGTTGCTCATCACAGGTCTGGTTCCAGGCTATGCCGCGCTCTATGTTGTCGCCACAAGCTCGATCACTACATTCGTTCTTGCCCTATGTGGTGGCGTGTTCATGCTAAAGGTGCTCTCCCATGCGAGCCGAGGTGACACTCGCGACAGTGTGGTCTCGTCAAGTTCTTGAAACGTCCCTGGGGTCAAACCAACATACTTCAGCAACGCACTTGGGTCAGAATTCTGGCACAGGTGTAGGTCAACCTCTGGTAGTGGTGCAACGAAGCTTCCTTCGAGGTGCTGGACATCGGGTGATGGCTGAGGGCGTGTGATCAACTATTACTAGGCCAATTGAGCAGGTAAACCCAGCTAAGCGAGCGAGGGCGCGATTTAGCAGTGAGAGTGCGCCAAATGAGCCGCCCTCTCACCGCCCCAAACAGCACTCCGGCCCGGCTTCGCACAAGAAGCCGGGCCGGAGTGCTCAATACCAGAAGAGCGTTACGATCCGAGGCCGTCATCGAACACGAGCACGGCGCTCGTGTCCTCGCTCGCATCCGCACGCCCCAGGACCTGGCCGCGGAAGAACGCGGGCGACATGCGTGACTGGATAACCATCAGCACAACTCCCAGTCCGAGCACCACCACACCGATGATGCCGACGAGGCCGATGCCGAAGATATTGCTGCCGGATCCGAACGCGGGATCCATGCTATCGACCGTCGTCTGTACAAACACGATGAGCAGAATCACGCCACCAAGCCCCGGCAATACAATCTTTGAGATCGTGGCACGGATGCCCTCCGCAATTGCGGTGCGGCGGAAGTACCAGGGGCTCGCGAGCGCCGTGATGCCGTAGTAGAAGCACACCATCATTCCGAGCGCCGTGATGGTGTCCCACAGCACGTCCTCGCTGATGAAGCGCATCACAGCGTAGAAGACCGACGCCACAATCGAGGACCACAGCAGGGCAACGTAGGGCGACTTGTACTTCGGATGAATCCTCTTGATGGACGCGGGCAGTGCGCCGTAATGCGACATCGCAAGGAGCGTGCGCGCGGGCGAGATCGCGGTCGAGTTGATCGAGGCGAGCGCACTCACCAGGATCGCGAGCGACAGCAGGATCGCGGCAGGACCCATCACTGGGTGCGCGAGCGCGGCAAAAACGTTCTCCGCAATGTCGGGGTTGTTCAGACCAGTGCCGGTGTCTCCCAGCCCGGAATACGCAACCGTTGCGGCAGCGGTGCCAACGTAGAGGACAACAAGCATCGCAACGAGGATCATCGCAGCCTTACTCTCGGTCGAAAGGCGACCCTTCGAGGGCTTGGTTTCCTCACCCATCGTGAGGACGGTGTCCCAGCCCCAGTAGACGAAGATCGACACGGCGATACCGGCCGCAAACGCACTGAAAGTATCAACCTCAAGCGGGTTGAACCACGACAGTTCAGGCATCGTGCCAGCGGTGTTTGCCGGATCCGCGGCTCCCATAAACATTGCGATGATGAACCACACCAGCACTGCCATCTGGAAGACCACGGTGATGTACTGGAACACCTTCGTTGAGGTCATGCCGCGGAAGGATATGAAGGTTGCGATCGCCATGAAGGCGAGACACACGGCGATGTTGATGAACTTGTTTCCTGCAATGTCAGCGATAGACGGATCGTCGAGCAGAATGCCCAACGACTGAAACAGGAACTCGACCGCGATGCCCGCAAGGTTCGACAGTACCAGCACCGTGGCGGCGATCAGTCCCCAGCCTGCCATCCAGCCGATCCACGGACCGAAGGCACGTGTCGCCCAGGTGAACGAGGTACCCGAGTCGGGCATCGCCGAGTTCAGCGCGCGGTAGCCGAGCGCCACCAGCAGCATCGGAAGGAAGCCCATCAGGAAAATCGCCGGGGTCTGGTATCCGACCTCGGATGCCGCCGGGCCGATCGCTGCCGTCAGCGTGTAGGCCGGGGCACACGTCGAAAGGCCGATAACCAGTGCTCCCAAGACTCCGACAGTGCCGGAGGGGAGGCCCTTCTTGCTGATACCGGTCATCGAATCGAGTGTTCGAGTTTCCGGCGCTGCTGCGTTCAGATCGTATTTGTCCATGTGGCTTCCGTGTTCAGTGTCGCATCACTGCGCGCTGTACCGGCAGTGATGTGTTCGCTGCGAGGTCATGGGGCCTGCACACTGCCGTCCGCCGTAGAGTCTATGCAAACATGCCAAAATTGCCTAATCTTTGTGATTTAGCTACGGATTCAGTTGCGTTCTAGGCGGATCGCTTGCCTAATGGCCCATCTTGCACGCTTCCGATCACCGCAGGCATCATAGACAATTCCAAGCCGCATCCAGGACTGCCACGCTTCAGGATCTGCTTCAGCCTCCGCCTGATAGCGCGGAAAAGCAGCATCGGCTTGCTCCCGATCGGGCCGTCCGGTCGGCGAAACATCGACCTCATCTTCGGGCATTCTGCCCTCTGCCTCGAGACGATCGGCCAGCCGCGTCGCGCTCCTGCCAAACATCAGCTCTCGCAGCAGTGCCCACAAACCGAGCAATGGCAGCACCAGCATCGCCGCCCCCATGACGACCGGGATCAGCTCCCCCGAGGCCAAGAGCGCGATCGCGCGAATTCCCGCGAAGACAAAGTACAACACCAGGAGGGCGCTGATCAGGATCACTCCGGCAATCGCCCGGATCCGCGCGCTGAAGATCATGCCGAGACTCCAGCGCCGCTCCCCGCAAGGCCTGAAAGCCCCAGGACACCATCGAGCCCCACAGTGAGCCCCTGAGCGGTCAGGAGCGCGTGCAGCGCCGCGCTGATGCCCGCGCGATAGGCCGCGTTCGAGTGGGTGTCGTGGGTGATGGTCAGCACCTCACCGTCTCCCCCCAACCGCACTTCCTGTTTCGCGACCACCCCCGCAAGCCGCAGGCTGTGCACGGGTATCCCGGCCACCAGCTCGCCGCGCGGCGATTGGTCGGCGTGCGGGGCATCGACCGGGCGACCGTTCCTCGCCTTCGCCATCAATTCGGCAGTACGTACCGCCGTCCCCGAGGGCGAATCGACCTTGCCAGGGTGATGAGCCTCAATCACCTCGATGGAGTCATAGAACTTTGCGGCAATCTGCGCCAGCGCGGTTCCCAGCACCGACCCTAGTGAGAAATTCGGCACCACGAGCACCGCGGCACCTGGCGTCGCGGCAACGGTGGCAGCGAGCGCGGTGAGGCGATCCTCAGACCACCCGCTCGTGCCAACAAGCACCCGCTGCCCACGCGCCAGCGCGCGCTCAACAATCGCGGGAGAGGCATCGGGGTGGCTCACATCCACGAGGAGGTGCGCATCCGCGCCGGCCTCAGTGTCGGAAGCGCGGCCGAGCCGCGCAACGAGTTCAAATGCGGGATCCGCCTCGACGATTTCACACACGAGGGAACCGAGTCGCCCAGTGGCTCCGGCGACGGCAACGCGAGTAGTCATACCGCCAACCTACTCTGTTGCGCTGAGCGTTGAACGGGTCGTGTCCCCCACCGCTACAACGGTGAGCGGCGCGGCAGCGAGGGTCGCCGCGATCTCCCGAATCTCCTCGGCGGTGACCGCGTGAAAGCGCTCGAGAGAAACGTCGAGGTCAAACAGTTCGCCGCTGCCCAGCTCCGCCCGAGCCAGACGCCCCATGCGGGTGTCAGAATCCTCGAGCGCGAGCGCCGTCGATCCCGCGATCTGACCGAGGGCACGTTCGTGCTCTTCTTCGGTAATACCCGCATCAGCAATGCGCTGCAGTTCAATCAGACTGAGCTCCACAACCTCCGCCGCATTTTCGGGGGCGGATCCGGCATACATGCCGAAGAGTCCCGCGTCGGAGTAGCTCGCTCCGAAGGAATACGCCGTGTAGGCGAGGCCCCGCTTCTCGCGGATCTCCTGGAACAGACGGCTTGACATGCCGCCACCGAGCACGGCGTTCATGATCCCGAACGCGAAGCGCCGAGGGTCGCCTGCGCGAAGACCCGGAGTGCCAATCATGAGGTTCAACTGTTCGCTCTGTCGTTCCGTGATGGACACCCGTGGCCCGCCTGCCGTGTCAAGCCGCTCCGGCACGGGCGTCAACTCCGCATTCTGCGGCCGCCGCACGGGCCGCGCTTCGTGGTCGGTGTGCCAGCGTTCTTCCGGCGAGAGATTCAGGGCAGCAACGACCTGTTCCAATAGCCGGTCATGGTCAACCGCGCCGGCGGCGGTGACAACGAGCGTCGAGGGGTCGTAGCGGTCACGGTAGTGGCGATCCACGTCGTCACGACGAGCGGCGCGAATCGTCTCGGGGTTCCCACCAATCGGGCGCCCGAGGGGGTGATCCGTGAGCACCTCCTCAAAGAAACGCTCGTTTGCGACATCCGTGAGATCGTCAGCGGCCATCGCAATCTCTTCGAGGATCACGCCCCGCTCGTTCTCAAATTCTTGGGGATCGAGCACCGAGTTCGCGACCATATCGGCGAGCACCGTCACGGCGCCGTCGAGGTCGGCGTCGCGCACTTTCGCGTAGTAACAGGTGTATTCCTTCGCGGTGAGGGCGTTGTGCTCCGCTCCGATGCGGTCGAAGCTGGTGGCGATCGTGTACGCGTCACGCTCGGGGTGCCTTTGAACAGCAGGTGTTCGAGGAAGTGCGTGGATCCAAGACTGCCCGGTGCATCTTCACGCTCGGCCTGTTCGTCACGGGATCCCACCCCCACCCAGAACCCGATCGCGGCACTGCGGGCGCCGGGCATCTGCTCGGTCAGGATACGCAGTCCGCTCGGGTGGACGGAGCGGCGCACAAGCCCTCCGCTCAGGTCGACGGCGAGCTCAGGAAGGTCGAGGGGCAGAGCAATCGGTTCACGCATCCTTCAACCCTATCCGCTGCTTGCGAGACCAGAGGTGGGCTGAGTGCAAGTGGAGCGCGCTTTGTGTCAGTCAGAAGTTGAAGCTAGGGGGGATAGTCAACTTTTGCGACAAAAAACGCGCTCCACATACTAAGACTCCGAAAGGTCCAAAATATTACGCGGTTTTGAAGACATTCTTGAAATCCGCTCAGAATTCTCGATGCTTGCGATGATCAGGGGCCGCGAAACGCAGAATGCCCGCCGCCCCAAATAAGGGGTGACGGGCATTCTGCAAAGACGAGGATTACTCGGCTGCGGCCTCGGCCGGAGCTTCAGCAGCTTCTTCCTCAAGCACAGGCTCGAGCGAGAGCTTGCCACGATCGTCAACCTTCGTGATCTTCACGAGAATCTTCTGACCGATCGAGAGCACGTCATCAACGCTGTCGATGCGCTTGCCACCGGCGAGCTTGCGCACCTCAGAAATGTGCAGCAGGCCGTCCTTACCGGGGAGCAGCGAGATGAAGGCGCCAAACGCGGCGTTCTTCACGACAGTACCGAGGTACTGTTCACCGACCTCGGGGTTCTGCGGGTTGGCAATCGCGTTGACCTGCGCGCGCGCAGCCTCAGCGGAGGGGCCATCAACCGCACCGATGTACACGGTGCCGTCGTCGTCGATCGAGATATCAGCACCCGTGGTGTCCTGAATCCCGTTGATCGTCTTACCCTTGGGCCCGATGAGTTCGCCGATCTTGTCGACGGGGATCTTGACGCTGATGACGCGGGGCGCGGTCGGCGCCATTTCGTCGGGCGTATCGATCGCCTGGTTCAAGACGCCGAGGATCGTGGCGCGGGCTTCCTTCGCCTGCGTCAGGGCTCCAGCGAGAACATCGGAGGGGATGCCATCGAGCTTCGTGTCGAGCTGCAACGCGGTAATGAACTCAGAGGTACCTGCAACCTTGAAGTCCATATCGCCGAGCGCGTCTTCCGCACCCAGGATGTCGGTGAGGGTCGCGTAGCGCGTCTCGCCGTTGACCTCGTCGCTGACAAGACCCATCGCGATACCCGCGACGGCGGCGCGCAGCGGCACACCGGCGTTCAGCAGTGACAGCGTCGAAGCACACACCGAGCCCATTGAGGTCGAGCCGTTGGAGCTCAGCGCCTCTGACACCTGGCGGATCGCGTAGGGGAACTCATCGCGTGCCGGCAGCACCGGCACGAGCGCGCGTTCTGCGAGGAAGCCGTGGCCGATCTCGCGACGCTTCGGGCTGCCTACACGACCGGTCTCACCGGTGGAGTAGGGCGGGAAGTTGTAGTGGTGCATGTAGCGCTTGCTGGTCGTGGGCGACAGCGAATCGATCTGCTGCTCCATCTTCAGCATGTTCAGCGTGGTGACGCCCATGATCTGAGTTTCGCCGCGCTGGAAGATCGCCGAACCGTGCACGCGCGGGATGACCTGGACCTCGGCGTCAAGCGCACGAATGTCGCGCAGCCCACGGCCGTCGATGCGGGCACCGTCGGTGAGGATCCTGCCGCGAACGATCTTCTTCGTGACCGACTTGTAGGCGCCGGAGACCTGGCCTTCAGCGGATGCGTCGAGCGTGCCGGCCTCAATCTTGGCGACGATCGCTTCCTTGACGCGAGCCTTCAATGCGTCATCGGCGTCCTGGCGCTCCTGCTTGTCGGCGATCTGGTAGATCCCCGCGAGCTCCGCCTCAGCGAGCTCGGCGACCGCAGCGTAGACCTCATCGGTGTAGGGCAAGAAGACCGGGTATTCCTGGATCTCCTTCGCCGACTGCGCGGCGAGCTGCTCCTGAGCCTTGACGAGCTGGGACAGGAACGGCTTTGCGGCCTCGAGCCCCTGCGCGACGATTGCCTCGTCTGGCTTCGTTGCGCCAGCCTTGATGAGATCCCACGAACCCTCGGTTGCCTCTGCCTCGACCATCATGATCGCGACGTCTTCCTTGCCGTTCTTGTCGACGACAACACGGCCGGCGACCATCAGATCGAAGACGGCTTCCTTCAGCTGTTCCTCGTTCGGGAACGCTACCCACTGAGTTCCGATGAGCGCGAGACGCACACCGGCGATCGGGCCAGAGAACGGGAGGCCCGAAATCTGGGTGGACGCACTCGCGGCGTTGATCGCGAGGGCATCATAGAACTCGCCCGGCGCGATCGACAGCACGGTGACGACAATCTGAACCTCATTGCGGAGGCCGTCAACGAAGGACGGGCGCAGGGGGCGGTCGATCAGACGGCACACGAGGATCGCCTCGGTCGAGGGGCGACCCTCGCGACGGAAGAACGAACCGGGGATCTTGCCTGCGGCGTAGGACCGCTCTTCAACGTCAACCGTCAGCGGGAAGAAGTCGAAGTGATCCTTCGGGTTCTTCGAAGCACTGGTGGCCGAGAGGAGCATCGTCTCCTCGTCGAGGTACGCGGCGACCGCGCCCTGTGCCTGCTGCGCGAGGCGTCCGGTCTCGAACCGGATCGTGCGCTTGCCAAACTTGCCATTGTCGAGAACTGTCTCGGCGAATTTAATCTCAGGACCCTCCACGGGTACTCCTTACATACGTGAGCGCGCGACAGGCAGCCTAGGACGCTGCGAACGACCGCAGGCGCTGATCAACAGTAGAAGGCCACCCTGCCGGGTCACACGCTCTTGCGTGAACTGCACCGGGAGAGGGATCCACCACCGAAGACCAGCCAACCGGTCGACATGCTCGGTTCCTCTTTGTTTCGCAGGCAGATGCCTACCTGCAAAAGGATAGCACCGGGGGTCCGAGAGTCGAGTGTTACACTCTGGATACCTTCAAGAGGAGGGACGTCAATGTCGAATTTCACACACGCGGTGGGAGTGATTTGCGCCGGCGTTCTCGCATTCGCGGGAGTCGCAGCGGCGAGCCTCCTTTCCCCTGCAAGCGGACCCGCGGAAGAACCTGGCCTACGCGGCCCCACCGGCGTCATCACCGCAGGACCCACACTGATCGGCCGCTGGCAGGCACCGAAACCCGCGAACCAAAACGCCTACGTCGAGTTCACCGAATACGGGATCTGGTTCGCCTCCGACGGCTGCAACACGCTCGATGGCACCTGGAGCCACGGCGCTGGTGAAGCACTCAGGGTTCGCTCGAAAGATGTTATGACGGCCATCGGCTGCGATAACCTCCCCATCCCAACCGTCATCGCGAGCGCGCAATCGGTCAGTTTCGAAGAACACGGTGATCGCGCCCGCTTTACGGCCGCCGACGGCACCAAGACAGAGCTCATGCGAACGCACGACACGAGCGTCACTCTCGAAGGCCGCTGGGTCTCCGACAACCCGGCAAGCACCGGACACGCCTATCTCGACTTCAAAGCAGACGGCACGTGGAGAGGATCCGACGGCTGCAATAGTGCGCTCGGTTCATGGGAACTCACCGCGAACCCGAACTTCGATCCCACAGCTATGGCGGAGTTTTCCATGGAGTCCATGGCACCCGGGCTGCTCACCATCGGTGGATACTCGGGTAGCACTGATATCGGCTGCGAAACCGCGGATCCCCAGCTACCACTCGCGCTCGAAGCAACGACCTGGTTTGGCTTCACCAACGCCGACAAGATCTGGCTCGTCGGAGACTCGACCCTGCAGCGGGCCGACTACCCGCCGACGACGCTGATCCGCGACACGGTCTCCTGATACGACGCAGGACACTAGTGGCGCGTTCGCTGGTGCCGGAGCGAGATGAATCGCCCCGGCACCAGCCCTTTCTGTACTACAGCGCGTCGATCTCGATCCTGCTGAGACGTTCAGCCCCAATGGCGCTGCGAAGATCCGCGATCATCTCGTCGGCGACCGGCCCATCAACAGAGACGACGGAGAGCGCGGTGCCCTTCTTTTCGTCACGGGCGATCTGCAGACCGGCGATGTTCACACCAGCGTCGCCGAGCAACTTGCCATAGCTCGCAACGATGCCGGGGCGGTCGGTGTAGCTAAACACGATCAGGTGGTTCGGGATCGGCAGCTCCACCTCGTAGCCATTGACCTCAACGATCTTCTCGATCTGCTTCGGCCCGGTCAGCGTCCCCGAGACGGAAATCTGCTCGCCGTTCGTGAGCGCACCGCGGAGCGTGATGACGTTGCGGTAATCCTCGGCAACGGTGTCGCTCGTGAAGCGCACCTCGACGTTGCGCTGCTCGGCAAGCAGCGGGGCATTCACATACGACACAGGATCGCTGACGACCTTCGAGAACACGCCCTTCAGCGCCGCGAGGCGCAGCGCCTCAACGTTGCGCTCCGCGAGCTCACCGTGCACCTCAATGTCGAGAGAAGCGATCGCGCCGTCGGCGAGGCCAGCAAACACCTGACCGAGCTTCTCAGTGAGGGGCAGCCCGGGGCGCACATACTCGTCAATCACACCGCCAGCGACGTTCACGGCGTCGGGCACCAGATCGCCCGCAAGCGCAAGACGCACCGATTTCGCGACGGACACGCCCGCCTTCTCCTGGGCTTCTTCGGTCGACGCCCCCAGGTGGGGGGTGACGTTGACGTTCGGGAGGCCCGTGAGCGAGGTATCGGCCGGCGGCTCCTGCATAAAGACGTCAAGCGCCGCGCCAGCAATTTCACCGGCGGCGAGCGCTGCAGCAAGCGCAGTTTCGTCGATGAGTCCACCACGAGCCACATTCACCACATACGCGGTCTTCTTCATCGCCTTAAGCTGCTCAGCACCGATCATGCCGAGGGTTTCGGGGGTGCGCGGCATGTGGATCGTCAAGAAATCGACACGCTCAATCAGTTCCTCGAGCGTCACCAGCTGCACCCCAAGCTGCTGGGCCCGCGCTGCAGTGACGTAGGGGTCGAAGGCAATGAGCTCGACACCAAAGCCGCGCAGGCGCTCGGCGATCAGGGCGCCGATGCGGCCCAGCCCGATAATGCCGACGGTCTTTTCGTAGAGTTCGATACCGGTGTAGGAGGAGCGCTTCCACTCCCCCGCCGACAGCGAGGCGTGCGCGCGCGGCAGGTGCCTGGCGAGTCCCAGAATATGGGCGACGGTCAACTCCGCGGCGCTAATGATGTTTGAGGTTGGCGCGTTCACGACCATCACGCCAGCCTGTGTTGCGGCCTTAATGTCGACGTTGTCGAGTCCCACCCCTGCGCGCGCGACCACCTTCAGCTTGGGTGCCCAACTGAGCGCCTCGGCGTCGATCTGGGTGGCGGATCGCACCAGCACAGCATCGGCATGCTCGAGTTCCTGGCGCAGCGCGTCGCGATCCGTGCCGTCGACGTGCACCACCCGGAAATCTGGGCCGAGAGCGGCGATAGTGGCGGGTGAGAGTTGTTCAGCGATCAACACGACCGGCGCAGACATCAAACGGTTCCTTCGGAGCTTTGGCGACAGAAACTTTCACACGCCAGAAAGCGCGCAGAAGGCTAGTCTACCGTCGCGAAGCTGTGCCGACGTACGCGAAGACACCGCCAGGATTCCCCCGCACCCTGGCTGGACCGTCTGCGTCGCTACGAACCGAAATACGTGTAGGTCGGGATCGCGTACATGACGTCAATCTGCACCACCGACACGACAGCAACACCAACGGCGAGGAACAGGATCCGCGCCCACGCAGCACGGCGCCGCGCGGTCCATAGCGCACACGCCAGTATCAGGATCGGGAGCGCTATTCCGGCGATGAGCCAGGCCCAGCCGGAGACGCTCAGGCCAAGCCCGAGCCGTTCCGCATACCCGATCATGCCGATCAGGTTCCCCACGGCGGCCACCGCGGCGTACACGTAGAGGGCAGCCAGCATGAGGCCAACGATCCAAGCGGTCAACGTTTTCAGCACGGTTAGCCTCCCTTCGCGATCAGCATGGGCAACGGAAGCAGCACGACGGCACCGATGCAGAGCATCAAAGCGAGCCGCTTCGTGCGTCCGCCGCGAGCCGCCGCCAAGGAGACGAGGAACCACAGCGGGGCTGCCAACGGCGCAGCCCAGAAAAGGATCTGCTGCAGCACGCCACCGACGGATCCGCTGCCCGCCGCGGCAGCCGCGTTCATGCCGGAGTAGGCTTGCGCGACCACGAACCAGCCCCAGGTGTAGAGCAGGTAGAGGCCGCCAAACACCCCAAAGAGCACGAGCGCGCCGTTGCTGAGGCCCACGGAAGTCTCGGCGCCGTCTTGCGTCTCTTGTTCTTCGCTCCCGGGGCCCCCGACGGGATCCTCCGCGGCGGGAAGGTTCGGCTCCTCCTCGATCTTCCAACCGGAGGCGATGCTGCTTTCGCGTGCCCCCGCTCCCTCTTTTTCTGCATTCCTCAAGCTTAACTGCGACGTGCTCCGAGTACGCAGCAAAGATCCCCAAGCCCGAGCGCGCCCTAGAATTGGCGATGTGAATCGGTCGCCCTTCAATCTCTCCGCCATCGGCGCCGGGCTGATCGTGGCGGATCACCGCGAAGAGCTCGAGGCCGCCGCCGCGGCGGGCGCAATGGTCGTTACCGCCCCGCCGGGGACAGGCAAAACCACCTTCGTACCGCCGCTCGTGGCTGAGCTGCAGCGGGACTTTGGGGCGACCATTCTGACCCAGCCGCGACGAGTTGCCGTGCGAGCGGCAGCCTCGCGGATCGCATCGCTTAACGGCTCCGCGCTTGGCGGGTCCGTGGGCTTCACTGTGCGCGGCGAGCGACAGGTTTCTGCACAGACCCGTCTCGAGGTAGTGACCCCCGGGGTGCTACTGCGGCGCCTGCTCTCAGACCCGGGCCTCGACGGCGTCGGCGCGGTGATCCTGGACGAGGTGCACGAGCGTTCAATAGACAGCGACCTGCTGCTCGGCATGATCGCGGAGGTGCGCGCGCTGCGGGAGGACCTCCTGGTGGTCGCGATGTCGGCGACGCTGAATGCCTCGCGGGTTGCCGAGATTCTGGGCTGCGGATCCGGCGCTTCCGTCCCGGCACCGATCGTCGAGATCCCCTCCGCGTTGCACCCGCTCGCGGAAGACTTTGCCCCCTTCGCCGGAGCACGCCTCGACGACCGCGGGGTCACCCGCGACTACCTCAGCCACGTTGCCGCCGTCGCTCTTGAGGCACGGTCCACCGACAACTGCGATGCGCTCGTCTTTCTGCCCGGCGCCCGCGAGGTCGACGAGGTGGTGCGGCGGCTTCGCGAAACCGCTCAGGGCCCGCTTGAGGTGCTGCCGTTGCACGGTCGTGTTTCGGCGCGGGATCAGGATCGCGCCGTGCACGGCAGGGACGCCGGCGATCCGCCGCGGATCGTCGTCAGCACCTCCCTCGCGGAAAGCTCATTGACAGTGCCGGGGGTGCGGCTCGTCGTCGACTCGGGCCTCGCGCGCGAGGTGCGGCGAGACCGCGCACGCGGCATGACCGGGCTCGTTACCGTGAGCGCATCACGTGCGAGCGCCGAACAGCGTGCGGGCCGTGCGGCGCGGCAGGGCCCGGGCCGTGTGGTGCGCGCGTATTCGGAGGCCGAGTTCGCCAGAATGCCCGCCGAGTCTCCTCCCGAGATCGCCTCGGCAGATCTCACAGACACGGCACTGTTGCTTGCCGCGTGGGGCACCCCGGGAGCGGTCGGCCTTGCGCTGCCGAGCGCCCCTCCCGCGGCGGCAATGAGGGAGGCCGTCGCCGAGCTCCGCACGCTCCACCTCACCGATGACTCAGGTCTTCCCACTCGCGATGGCGCGAGGATCGCACGCCTGCCTGTCGGGGTCCGCGATGCCAGGGCCCTGATCGAGGGAGCACGCGAACTGGGTGACGCCCGCCTGTCCGCGGAGGTGGTTGCCGCAATTTCTGATGACCACCGCGATCCCGGGGCCGACTTGCCGCGCCTCCTCCGCGAGTTGCGCGCGGGCCAGGCCCCGGGGTCACAGCGGTGGCGTCGGGAGAGCCGACGCCTTGAGCAGATCGCCGGCGCCGAGACGGGAATTGCTGCGGGCACCGGTGAGGCATCGCACCCATCGGATGCACCGGGCATCGTGGCCGCGCTTGGGCGACCCGAATGGATCGCGCGCCGTGTGGCGGAGGGATCCCGCGCGTACCTCCTCGCGAGCGGGACCCGGGCTGCGCTTCCCGAGGGCAGTGGACTGATCGGCAGCGAGTGGATCGCGGTGCGCGAGGTGCAGCGTGCGAGCGGACGCGCCGCTGACGGTACGGGCGCGGTGATCCGGCTCGCCGCCCCCATCTCCGAACACGACGCGCTGCGGATCGGCGACGCACTTGTGGTCCGCGAGCGCCGGGCGCGCGTCGAGGACGGCCGCGTTCGGGTGCTGACGGAACACCGCTGTGGCGCGATCCTGCTCACTTCGACGCCGGTCGCCGCGACCGATGCGGACACGGCGCCCGCGTTCGCAGCACACCTGCGGGAGCACGGCCTTGCGGCACTGAACTGGTCAGACGCGGCGCTTCAGCTGCGAGCGCGGCTCGGGTTCCTCAGGCGGGAGCTCGGCGAGCCGTGGCCCGCCGTGGACGACGACGCGCTGCTCGCGGGGTTGACGGCCTGGCTGGGTCCGGATCTTGACCGGCTGAACGCGGGATCCTCGCTCGCACGCATCGATCTCGTATCGGCGCTTGGGCGACTCCTGCCGTGGCCGGAGGCGGGCAGATTCGAGGATCTCGTACCTGCGAGCTTGACGGTGCCCTCGGGCTCGACGGTTCGCATCACCTATCCGGACCCGAGCGATCCCGAAGCGCCTCCCATCATCGCGGTCAAACTGCAGGAGATGTTTGGGCTGGCTGAGACGCCACGGCTCGCGGACGGCCGGGTGCCGGTGCTGGTGCACCTGCTCTCCCCCGCGCGCCGGCCACTCGCGGTCACCGACGACCTCGCCTCGTTCTGGAACGGCCCCTATCAGCAGGTGCGCCGGGAGATGCGCGGCCGCTACCCGAAGCACCCGTGGCCGGAGGATCCCTGGACCGCCCCGGCCACGGCCCGCGTCACCCGCCCGCGGCCGTTTGCCTAAGAACACCGATTCACCCTAGAACACCTGATTTTCAATAGTTTGAGGTGTTCTGCGTCGAATCGGTGTTCTCAGTGAACTCACTCTCCTCGGCGGGATCGCAAGCCACAGCACTACGTTCGTGCGAGTAAGAACCGGCTCACGTCAAATCCCCACTCAAGGGATCACAGGGATGCCCCTGCTCCCATGCAGCAATCTCGGCCTCATCGGCTCCACTCAGCACGACCGCATCGTCCTCGCATCACGACATAACACAGCGGGGCGCCCGGGAAACCCTGGACGCCCCGCTGTATGCAAACGAACTAGCGCGCGACGCTGCCGTCGACGTAGTCCGCATCGGTCTGCTTCCACGAGAACAGCTTGCGCAGCTCGCGACCGGTGGTCTCGATCGGGTGCTTCTCGCCCTTGGTGCGGAGCTCGATGAATTCCTTGCCACCGTTGTCCTGGTCATCGATGAAGCGCTTCGCGAAGGCGCCCGACTGGATGTCAGCGAGCACGGCCTTCATGTTTTCCTTGACGCTGGGGTCGATAACGCGCGGGCCGGAGACGTAGTCGCCGTACTCGGCGGTGTCAGACACCGACCAGCGCTGCTTGGCGATGCCGCCCTCCCACATCAGGTCCACGATGAGCTTGAGCTCGTGGAGCACCTCGAAGTACGCGATCTCGGGCTGGTAGCCGGCCTCGGTGAGCGTCTCGAAGCCGTACTGTACGAGCTGCGAGGTACCGCCGCAGAGCACAGCCTGCTCGCCGAAGAGGTCCGTCTCGGTCTCCTCGGTGAAGGTGGTCTTGATGACGCCGGCGCGGGTGCCGCCGATCGCCTTCGCGTACGACTTCGCGGTGTCCCACGCGGTGCCCGAGGCGTCAACCTCGACGGCGATGATGTCGGGAATACCGCGGCCTGCCTCGAACTCGCGGCGCACAGTGTGGCCCGGAGCCTTGGGAGCGACGAGGATCACGTCGACGCCCTCGGGGTCTCGATGTAGCCGAAGCGGATGTTGAAGCCGTGCGCAAACGCGAGCGTCTTGCCCGCGGTGAGGTGCTGCTTGATCGAATCGCGGTAGATCGCGCGCTGGTGCTGATCCGGAGCGAGGATCATGATCAGGTCAGCCCACTCAGCTGCGTCAGCTACGGTCTTCACGGTGAAGCCGGCCTCCTCGGCCTTCTGGATCGACTTCGACCCCTCTTTGAGGCCGATAACGACCTCGACGCCCGAGTCGCGCAGGTTCATTGCGTGCGCGTGTCCCTGTGAGCCATAGCCGATCACGGCGACCTTCTTGCCCTGGATGATCGACAGATCAGCGTCGGCGTCGTAGTACATCTCAGCCATGTTGCGGCTCTCCTTTATGTTGTGTGATTTCGGTAAATCTGTTTGTTCTGTGGGGTGGTTTCCGCCGATTGAGCGGAGTCGAAATTAAGGAAATGGCCTTGGGTTTCGACTCGCTTCGCTCGCTCAACCGGCGGATGGACTCGGGGGCAGCAGAGGCACTAGTTCTTGAAGACTCGCTCCGTGATGGACTTGGATCCGCGACCCATAGCAATGAGCCCCGACTGCGCGATCTCCTTGATCCCGTAAGGCTCGAGCACCTTCAGGAACGCGTCGATCTTGCCGGTATCCCCCGTGACCTCGATGGTCAGGGCATCCGGGACAACGTCGACCACGCGGGCGCGGAAGAGGTTAACGGCCTCCAGCACGTGCGAGCGTGTCTGGTTGTCGGCGCGGACCTTGATCAGGACGTGTTCGCGCTGCACCGATCCCGATTCCTCGAGTTCGACGACCTTGATCACGTTTACCAGCTTGTTGAGCTGCTTCGTCACCTGCTCGAGCAGTGTCTCGTCTTCATCAACAACCACGGTGATCCGTGACAGGCCCCGCATTTCGGTGGGGCCCACGGCGAGGGACTCGATGTTGAAGCCGCGACGGGCAAAGAGCCCAGCGACACGGGTCAACAGGCCCGGCTTATCCTCTACCAGGAGGCTGAGTACGTGACGGCTCATTTTTACTCCTCCTCCCACTCGGGGGCGTGCTCAAGGGCGTACTGAATATCGCTGTTCGAGGTGCCTTGGCGGACCATCGGCCACACCATCGCATCCGAGCTGACGACGAAGTCGATGACCACGGGGCGGTCGTTCGTTTCGAGGGCAAGCTTGATGGCGTCGTCGATCTGGTCTTCGCGTTCGACCCGGATCGCAAGGCAGCCGTAAGCATCGCCGAGCTTCACGAAGTCTGGCACGCGTGCGCTGCCGTGCCCGGTGTTGAGCTCGGTGTTCGAGTAGCGACCCTCGTAGATCAGAGTCTGCCACTGCCGCACCATGCCGAGGGATGAGTTGTTGATGATCGCGACCTTGATCGGGATGTTGTTGACCACGCAGGTCGCGAGTTCCTGATTGGTCATCTGGAAGCAACCGTCGCCGTCAATCGCCCAGACCACACGATCCGGCTGCGCAACCTTCGCGCCCATCGCCGCGGGCACCGAGTAGCCCATGGTGCCGGCACCGCCGGAGTTCAGCCACGCGTTCGGGCGTTCATACTTGATGAACTGCGCCGCCCACATCTGGTGCTGACCCACACCCGCGACGTACACGCCGTCTGGGCCGGTGAGCTCACCGATGCGCTGGATCACGTACTGCGGCGAGAGGAGGCCATCGCTGGTCTCGCTGTATCCCAGCGGGAACTTCTCCTGCAGCATCCGCAGCCGCTCCCACCACGGTGAAATCTCGGCGCACTCGCGGCTGACCTTCGCGGTCGAGACCGCGGCAATCAGATCCGCAATCACCTCGGCGGCGTCACCCACAATGGGCACATCTGCGGCGCGGATCTTGCCGATCTCTGCGGGGTCGATATCTGCGTGGATCACCTTCGCCTCGGGAGCGAAAAGCGCGGCCTTCCCCGTCACGCGATCGTCGAAGCGCGCGCCGAGAGTGATCAGCAGGTCAGCCTCCTGCAGCGCAAGCACCGCGGGAACCGTACCGTGCATGCCGGGCATGCCGAGGTGCTGCGGGTGGGAGTCGGGGAACACGCCGCGCGCCATCAGGGTCGTCACGACGGGCGCGCCGACGAGTTCGACCAGGTGCCGCAGTTCCTCCGCGGCTCCGGCCCTCACGACACCGCCGCCAACGTAAAACACGGGGCGCTGCGCCTGCGAAATGAGTTCAGCTGCAGCCTGAATCTGCTTGCTGTTGGCTTTCGTGATGGGGCGGTAGCCGGCGAGGTCAACGCGCGGATCCCACACGAAGTCGATGAGCCCTTCCTGCGCGTCTTTCGTGATGTCCACGAGCACGGGGCCCGGGCGACCCGTCGACGCCAGATGATAGGCGGCCGCGATAGCACCGGGAATGTCCTCCGCCTTCTTTACCAGGAAGGAGTGCTTCGTGATGGGCATCGTGACGCCCATGATGTCGGCTTCCTGGAACGCATCGGATCCCATCAGGTGAGAGAACACCTGGCCGGTGATCGCGAGCAGCGGCACCGAATCCATGTAGGCGTCGGCGATCGCCGTCACCAGGTTGGTCGCGCCCGGCCCGGAGGTAGCGATGCACACTCCGACCTTGCCGCTCGAGGAGGCAAAGCCCTCTGCCGCGTGGCCACCGCCCTGCTCGTGGCGAACGAGGACGTGGCGAAGCTTCGGCGCGTCCATGAGAGCGTCATACAGCGGCAACACCGCGCCGCCGGGAAGCCCAAACACGTCGGTGACGCCCAGCGATTCAAGGCTGCGGACCACCGCTTGGGCGCCGGTCATCTGCTCGCCGCGAGGCGCTACGGTATCTGTTTGATGTGGCACTGCACTCGATTCCGAGGTCATGTCTTGCTTTCTCAATTGAAGGTGTCATGCAATACATGCGAGCAGCATCTGCGCAGAGATGCGACTGTGTTGCTCGACGCGGTTAACCCGTAATCGCACCCTCAGAGGCGGAATGTACGAGCTTGGTGTACTTCGCGAGTACACCACGCGTGTATCGCGGGGGAAGCGGGGCCCAATTTTCTCTGCGGGCCTCTAGCTCAGCGGGATCCACCAGCAAGTCGAGCGTTTGAGCGGCGATATCGACCCGAATCAGGTCACCGTCGCGCACCAGAGCAACTGGACCTCCGTCCGATGCCTCCGGTGCAATGTGGCCGATACACAGTCCGGTTGTGCCGCCTGAGAATCGCCCGTCCGTCAATAGTAGTACATCTTTGCCGAGCCCAGCGCCCTTGATCGCGCCGGTGATCGCGAGCATCTCGCGCATCCCCGGTCCGCCCTTGGGGCCCTCGTAGCGAATCACCACGATATCGCCCTTGCCGATCTTGCCCTCGGTCAGCGCGTCCATCGCGGCGCGCTCGCGCTCAAACACTCGCGCGGGGCCCTCAAACACCTCAGCGTCGAAGCCCGCGGTCTTCACCACGGCGCCGTCCGGTGCGAGCGAACCGTGGAGAATGGTGAGACCGCCAGTCGCGTGGATCGGATCGTCAAGCGTGTGGATCACTTTGCCGTCAACCGGATCCGGATTCAGCTCCGCCAGGTTTTCGGCCATGGTCTTGCCCGTCACCGTCAGCGCGTCACCGTGCAGCAGCCCGGCATCGAGCAGGGCCTTCAGGATCACAGGAACGCCGCCGTGGCGGTCGATGTCTGCCATGACATATTTGCCGAACGGCTTCATGTCTGCGAGGTGGGGCACCTTCGCGCCGATGCGGTTGAAGTCTTCGAGCGTCAGATCCACCTCAGCTTCACGCGCGATCGCAAGCAGGTGCAGCACCGCGTTCGTTGAGCCACCGTAGGCCATGAGCAGCGTGATCGCGTTCTCAAA
The DNA here is from genome assembly GCF_011382965.1 of Leucobacter insecticola. Lineage (NCBI taxonomy): Bacteria > Bacillati > Actinomycetota > Actinomycetes > Micrococcales > Microbacteriaceae > Leucobacter > Leucobacter insecticola. The sequence continues at coordinate 2,551,930 of NZ_CP049934.1, forward strand.
GGCCTTGCGCGTCAGAATGTCGCGCGCCGTGATCCCGAGCCGCAGCATATTGACGACGGCCTCACCCGAGCGGTGCGCATAGTAGTCACGGCGACGGTCCGCGCTGGGCGGCGCAGCGGAGCCGGGAAGGCTCATGCCGAGCGCTTCCGCGATCGATGCCATCGTGTTCGCGGTGTACATGCCACCGCAGGCACCCTCACCCGGCGCGATCGAGCACTCGATACGCTTCAGGTCTTCTTCGCTCATCGTGCCTGCCTTGCAGGCGCCAACCGCTTCGAAGGCGTCGATGATGGTGACTTCCTTCTCAGTGCCGTCGGTGAGCTTGACCCAGCCGGGAGCGATTGACCCGGCATACAGGAACACCGATGCGAGGTCGAGGCGCGCGGCGGCCATCAGCATGCCGGGAAGCGACTTGTCACAGCCGGCGAGCAGGATCGAGCCGTCAAGCCGCTCCGCCATCATGACGGTCTCGACGGAGTCGGCGATGACCTCGCGCGAAACGAGCGAGAAGTGCATCCCTTCGTGGCCCATCGAAATGCCATCCGACACCGACACCGTGCCGAACTGCAGCGGATACCCTCCGCCCGAGTGCACGCCTTCTTTGGCTCCCTGGGCGAGCCGATCTAGGCTCAGGTTGCAGGGAGTGATCTCGTTCCAGGAGCTGGCGATGCCGATCTGGGGCTTGTCCCAGTCTGCGTCTCCCATACCCACGGCGCGGAGCATTCCCCGGGCTGCGGCTTTTTCGATCCCATCGGTAACGTCGCGACTGCGCGGTTTGATGTCATTCTCAGGCATTGTCCCATTCTATGCCTACGCCGCATGCCGTGACGTCTATCACCTCGGAGGCCTCGAACGGGAGAAAAACAAGGCGGCTGCGGGGAGCAACGAAGCTCCCCGCAGCCGCCTCAAAAAACGTGGCTACTTGCCGATCGCGGGCAAGATCCCGAAGGGGATAATGAAACCGAGGATGACGGAAGCCGTGCCCGCCGCGAAAATCCAAAGCTCCGCGGCCTCAAGGACGGGCTGGAACCCAAAGCTCAGCAGCGCCATCCCACCGATGACGAGGACAACGGAAAGCAGAAACCCAATAAAGGTGAGCGCGCTCACCGCTCCCTGCGAGCTCTCCTCGAACAGATCCTGAGTATCCTGCTTTGCCATGCCCGTCTTCTCCTCGGTCGACTCTCGTGCAAATCCTCCCGCAGTGCGGGTGCTCAGACCCAGCGTATCGCATGCGCGTTAGGCTTATCTCATCTCAAGCCCTACGAGGAGGCACCGTGTCAATCGGCAAATACGTCACGAACCCCGGGGTGCTCGGCGCCGCCGCTGGAGCGCTCAGCACGGCAAAACGCACACAGAGCATGCGTAAAGACTGGCGCCGCTACATTGTGTGGGGAGTCTGGGCAGCAGGACTCGCCCTCGCTATTGCCGGGGTTGCGATGCAGGAGGCCGAAGAAGACCCCAGCCCCAGCCGCCTGCCCCGGAGAGCATAGCGCTAGTTCAGACAATTCTGGCCATTCAGAACCAATGGAGGTCATTCCCTCTCCCCGCATCAGTGCACTCTGCGTTCAGCACAATGATTTCGATGCTGCATGTCTGGCCGAACTTCAGTTCACCGAGCCCAGCCAGACGCGCGAGCAACGCTAGTTATTTACAACCTTTCGTAAGCCGACAGCACGCTCAATAACCAGCACAATCACCACGGATAGCCCGATAAGAATCACTGAAAGCGCCGCAAGACCTGGATCGGACCGGTACTGAAGATACCTAAACATCTCTACCGGCAGTGTGGTGTGACCTGATCCAGCAACAAATAGTGAAATCACGGCCTCATCAAATGAAATAATGAACGCCATCACACCGCCGGCGAGAATCCCCGGAGCAATGATCGGCAGTGTGACTCTTCGAAATGTCGTGAAAGCATTTGCACCGTGCACCCGTGCCGCTTCCTCACACCGCATGTCGCTAGTCAATAAACTCGAAAGAGTCGTTCGGATGACATAGGGAACGGTCACCCCAAAATGCGCCAACACGATTCCGGGATAGGTGCCAACGAGACCTATTGGCTGGAATACCAGCAAAAGGCCAAGACCAAGTACAACTCCAGGCACAAGAAGCGGCGACAAGAAAAAGCCCGACACCGCTCCTTTCCCAGGGAAGTCATACCGTGCTATCGCCAAAGCGACTGGCACTCCGAGAAATAACACGATGACCGCAACGATAGATGCAGTCACTAGGCTCACCTGCGCGCCTTTCATAAGCGCCGTATTCCCTATCACACTCTCATACCAGGCAAACGACGGAGCCCCGATTTCGATGGCCAAGCTCTTCCCCTGGTTGAACGAGATAAACACGACCGCAATAATCGGGGCGAGCAGGAAGAGGTACACGACCGCAACTACGATTCGATTCAGAACTTTACCCATGACATTCACCCCTCAAATCGTTTGATAAGTCGCTGATATGTAGCTACAAGAACGCCGAAGAAAACCAACAATATGACGGACAAGGCTGAAGCTAGTGGCCAGTTCAGGGTTTGAGTCGCTTCGTTGTACACCTCGGTTGCCAGAATGAAGACACGTCCGCCTCCCAACAGTTTCGGAGTCACAAACGAGCTCACGGCTAGCACGAAGACCAGGAGGAATCCAGTGAACACTCCTGGAAGCGAGAGTGGCAACGTCACTCTCATAAACACTTTGAACTTCGAAGCGCCCAAGGATCCAGCGGCTTCTTCCAGAGAAATACTAATGCGCCCAAATCCAGAAATCATTGCCAAGATCGCGTAGGGCATTAAGATTTCAACAAGTGCAATTGAAGTACCCAGGAAGTTGTTACTGAGTCGCATTGGAGTACTGATAAGCCCAAAGTTCACCAACGCCTCATTTACCACACCCTTGTCTCCAAGCAACGCCATCCACCCAAAAGTCCTTGCAACAGCAGAGGTGAGAAGCGGTGCGATGGCCAGGGCCATCAGCACGCCCTTCCATCGCGAGGTTGTTCGTGTAAGAAAAAGTGCAATTGGGTACGAGAGCAATATGGAAAACAGCCCACACACAAGCCCGAGTAACAAAGTGTTTCCAATCACCTTCCAATAGAACGGGTCAGCGAACGTCTCAACATAGGAGGTGAGTGTTGCTCCCTCAATGAGCTGGCCACCTGGGCCGTTCTCATTGAGAGACATCCGGATCATGACGAAAAGCGGCAGCAAGAAGCTCACAAAGAGCCCGATGATACCTGGAATGATTAAGCCAAGGACGGAGTAATTAGTACGCCTTTTGGCCTTAACCGACTTCACGTTCGCGCTGATCAGTTCCGTATTGGTATGTTCAACGGCCATCAGAAACTCACCTCACCCTTCCGGGACGAGATACGCGTCGCCCGGCTCGAATGAAATCAGAGCGTCATCGCCAACAAATAGATCTTCATGCGCTGTACTGAGTTTGTCGGCTCGCATAACTTGCCCGCCATCGAGCTGCAGGTCATAACTACGCACATTCCCCGTGTAGCTCGACGCGATCACACGGGCACGCGCGGTGGGCAACGTTCCGCCGTGTGCGCTATTCACAGCTGCAACGGAGAGTCGGTGAGGGCGAACGACGAGAGATGCCTGATTTCCGATGCCCTGGGCACCCCCTACGAGTAGTCGCCCGAAGAGCGCCGATGTCACTTCATATGACCCTGCTGGTCCCACCTCAACGGACTCCACCTCAATAAAGTTCGCCCTCCCCACAAAATTTGCGACGAACATCGTTGCAGGATTTTCATATATTGCAGTCGGCGTATCGTACTGCTCAATCACACCGTTATTCAAGATCGCGATTCGGTCAGCCATATCGAGTGCCTCATCTTGATCATGAGTCACGAAGAGTGTAGTGGTGCCCGTTTCCTGTTGAATGGATCTGATTTCCCGGCGCATTGCCTCGCGCAACTTAGCATCGAGGTTTGAGAGCGGTTCATCCAGAAGAAGCAGCGTGGGGTTCGTGACAAGCGCACGCGCGAGGGCAACGCGCTGCTGCTGACCGCCGGAGAGCTCCGCCGGGCGACGACCCTTTAAGTGCGAAAGCTGAACTTTTTCGAGCGCCTCCAACGATCTGACTCCCACCTCCGCGCGGGGAACTCTAAGCATCTGCAGGCCGAACGCAACATTTTCCTCGACAGTCAAATGAGGGAAGAGAGCGTAAGACTGGAAGACCATACCCATACCTCGTTTGTGCACGGGTATTGAAACAACATCTTTTCCGTCGACGAATATCTGCCCTGCGGTTGGTTCCAAAAGCCCCGCAACCATTCGTAGCGTTGTGGTCTTTCCACAGCCCGATGGGCCCAACAGGGCGACAAGGTCGCCCTGTTGAACATCAAGATTCACATCGTTCACCGCTGGGGCGGTGGTTTTCGGATACGTTTTCTTTAGTTGTCGAATTGACAAGTACTCAGGATTCAGGTCGCCACTCATTCTTATCCTCCGATGACGCTACGACGCCACTGCTCGGTCCAATCATCACGATGGTCGGCGAGCCAGATCCAGTCAATATCGACGATTGCCGGATCTGCAGAATCAGCGACACGGTCCTTCACCGACTCAGGCAGTTCAGCATCTGAAACCACTGGCGCGTAGAAGAGAGCCTCAGCAAATGATTCTTGAGCTTCCTTGGAAAGCGCGTAGTTCATGAATTCCTGGGCAGCAGCAGCTTTCTCACTTCCCTCAACAAGATTGATCGTGTTGATTTGGAAACCGATGCCGTCGTCCGGTTGAACAACGCCCATCGCGCCATCGGATTCTTCAGAAAAATACTGTGCTCGAGCATTCCATCCGACCCCAAATTCGGACGTGCCGGAAATGACCGGCTGGTACACATCAGGCACAGGTTCCCAAGTGTTCACGAGCGGAGCCAGCTTCGCCAGTTCCTTGATGGCTGGCTCGATGCCATTCTAATAATCTACGCCAAGATTATTCGCGGTGAGAATCGTTAGCGTGTGCCCCTGAATATCCGGCGGTGCAGGAATTGATACAGAGTTTTCAGGAGCATCCCAGAGATCGGCGATGCCGGCCGGGGCCTTACTCACAGCAGAGGTGTTGTACAGCACAACGAGGTTGTCAAAGGTAACCGCAGGCCCGTAACCATCAGCATTCTGCCCTAGCTCCACTACATTTGCGATATTGGGCACTGTCTCTTCAGAGACCTTCGCGAAGAGCCCTTCCTTGTTCCCCGTATGAGCAACCGACGCATCGAGAATTGCAACGTCGATGGTTGGATTTGATGCTTCGCTCCGAAGCTTACCCAGCATCTCGGCACTGTTCTGAGCGGGAACAAAGCTCACCATGATGCCATTTTGGGATTCATTGAATTTATCAATGACAGCGGTCGTGTATTGGTCTTCGAACAAAGCGGCGTAGCCAAGAACCCTAATCTCGACAACCTCAGAACTCCCTAGTTCTGCAGCTCCGGCCCCGCTACAGGCGGTAAGAGCAAGGGCAGAAATGGCTATCGACGATACGCCTATTTTGGTCTTGAATGACATGGTGCTTCTCCTTTGAAGTACGCGGTAGGAGGGCCCTACCTGGATCACCCATGTCAGCAAGCCTGGTCAAAAGTGACCCTATTCGAGGGCATCCAATCAAGCAAACATTAAAAGTAACAATTGAATAACGGGAGAGCTTGAGCGCTGCCACCGATTTATGGAAACTTTGAATTGCATTGAAGGTGAAGTCCGTGAAGATTCATCAACCCCGCGGCTTGCATTTTCTCTCGACCCTGTTAATCTGTATTGCACGTGTATACAACACGTACACAATCCATGCAGCAGCCTGGTCAGCTTCCTGCGATGTACACACAAAGAGGTGTGCACGTTTAGCCATACAGTGCCACCGGAAAGGCCAACCCAGTGTTCCAATTCAATGCAATGCCAACCCAAATATCTGAGGTTTTGCGCAAATCGCTCCTCACCGTACAAACCTCTACGCTTGGTCATCTTCGCGACAACGGCTTCATTCAAGGGCTCACACCAAATCAACGCCCCATCCAGTTCGCGGGCACCGCGGTTACAGTGCGCCTGCCACACATGGATTCGACTGCACTTCACGTCGCCGCAGACCAGCTCCGACCCGGCGACGTACTCGTCGTGGATCAATCAGGGGATGATCGATCTAGCTTTGGCGGCATGGTCGCATTCACGTCCAAGAGCCGTGGCGCAGAAGGGGTGATTCTCGCAGGAGCGATGAATGACTTTGAAGAGGTTCTTGAACTCGGCCTACCAGTCTACTCTCGGGGCGTTTCCGCTCGCACAACCAGAATCCTGGGGATTGAAGGAGCGATTAACGTCCCAATCACCATTGGAGGCGTTGTAGTAACTCCGGGTGACGCGGTTTTCGCCGATTCTGACGGGATCGCGGTGCTTCGAGAAAACGAGATCGAGGCAGTTGTCGCCGATCTTCAGTCAAAAGAAGGTGCCGAACCCTCAAAGAAGCTAGAAATCGCGGCAGGTGCAAGACTCTCTGAATGGAGCGGTGCAGCCAAATACTTCGAGACGACCGGAGCCAGCTTATGAGCACGATAGAACTCTCCGTAGCCCAGTTTTCTGCGACTCAGGACATCGAGAACAACAGATCGATCTCCGTGTCACTGATCAGACGCGCTGGCAGTTCCGCAGACCTCGTGGTCCTTCCCGAAAACGCGATGTATTCGGATCCAACGAAGGAGGGTCCAGCAGCCGGATATTCCGAACCGCTTGACGGACCATTTGTATCCGCGATTCGTGAGACAGCAAAACTTGCAGCGATCAATGTGGTAGTTGGGTTCACCGAGTCAAGTGATGAAGATCGTCCGTACAATACTCTGATCTTTGTCGATGCCACCGGTGAGCTCTCAGGTGTCTACCGCAAGATTCATCTCTACGACGCATTCGGCTATCGTGAGTCCGACTCGGTCAAAGCTGCCGAAACGGCTGTGCCGCTCGTGTTTGAAATAAAAGGCGTCAAAGTAGGGGCCGAAACTTGCTACGACCTGAGGTTCCCCGAGGTGAGCCGCTGGCTGATTGACCACGACGTTGATGTCATTGTCCTCCCAGCAGCTTGGGCCGTCGGCCCGATGAAAGAAATACACTGGGAAACACTTATCCGCGCCCGTGCGGTGGAGAACACTGTCTATTTTGCGGCATCCGGCCAGACTGGCCCTCACTGCACCGGACAAAGCATTATCGTTGATCCGTTGGGAACGGTCAGAGCTTCTGCGGGAGTTGAGGCTGAGGCCATTGCAACAACCACCATTAGCACTGAGCGCATCGCGCAGGTTCGTGCGGTAAACCCGTGCCTTACAAATCGTCGCTTTACAGTAAAGCCGAACGTCTATACGTAGAATCAAGTTATGGATGTCCTCCCAGATGTGACGCACGCCCGGTTCGGAGGCTGGTCAACTCAGACTCAACTCCCACCGGGCTTGCGCCCGCCCGGTGTTAAAGCTCCGGACTACGTCTACCGCTACCTAAAGAATCTAATCGTTACTCTGCAGTTGCCACCCAAGGCCATCATTACTGAGACTCAGATTGCCGAAGCTGTGGGCGTTTCACGAACCCCTGTGCGTGAAACCTTTTCTCGCCTCCAATCAGAACAACTCCTCAGCCTGATCCCCACCGTGGCGCCATGATTCCTGAAATCACCCTGAGATCAATTCAGGAGCAAGCAGTAACCCGTGCGGTGCTAGAGGGGTATGGCGTCGAGTGGATATGCACGCACAGAGTACAGATTGCGGACCGCCTACATGAACTCGTGGAAACTCAGCGGGCAATTTATGAAGATGATCCGGAACGAATAGTTGACATGGTTCTTACCGATAAAGAGTTCCACTGGACCCTTGTTAAGGCAACCGGTAATACCGAGTTTGCCCAACTGTACAATTCGATCCATGACCGTCAGCTTCGGATTGGCATAGCACTGTTTGGTGCATTAAAGCAACGTCGCTGTGACGCCATAGAGCAGCACACCGAGATCGCCACGGCGATCGAACAGTTTGATCTCACGACAGCAAAGCGCCTGCTTGAGGACCACCTCGTCGGAAGTATCGATCAAGTAGCTGGAATTTTCACTAATTAGTTCCTCCAGCTACACTAGGGCGCGGTGAGTCGGGAAGCCTGGTCGACACGTATCCGTTGACCCCGGAGGTACCTACAATGACGAACCCACATCCAGCTTCGCGACGACGCCGCATCCTCGCGCTCGTGAGCAAACGTGAGGCTGCGCGGGTCAGCCGCCTCCTCCGCGCAGACGTGGTCGGCGGCATCATCGTCATGGTTGCGGCCCTGCTCGGATTTGTCGCCGCCAATTCACCCGTCGCGGACGGCTACTTCGCGCTGCGCGACACCAAACTCGGGCCGGAGTCACTCGGGCTGAGCCTCAGCATCGGCCACTGGGCCTCCGACGGCCTCCTCGCCATTTTCTTCTTCATGGTCGGACTCGAATTGAAGCGCGAGTTCGTCTCCGGCGCGCTGCGCAAATTCTCCACCGCCGTCGTGCCGGTAGCGGCAGCTTTCGGCGGCGTTGCCGTGCCCGCGCTCATCTACGTCGCCTTCACCGCGGGAACGCCCGCAGCGCACGGCTGGGCGATCCCCACCGCAACAGACATCGCGTTCGCCGTGGCGGTGCTCGCGCTCATCGCGCCCCGCATTCCGCCTGCGCTGCGAATGTTCCTCCTCACACTCGCAGTGGTCGATGATCTCATCGCGATCACGATCATCGCGATCTTTTACACCGATGCCGTCAGCCTCCTCCCCTCGCAATCGCGCTCGTACCACTCGCGCTCTACACCTTCATTTCCCACCGTTTTGCCAAGCAGCTGGCGGCGTCAGCATGGGGCGCGTGGTTGGTGCTCCTGCCGCTCGGCATTATGGTGTGGGCACTGTTTCACGCATCAGGGATCCACGCCACCATCGCGGGCGTCGTACTCGCGTTCACGGTGCCGGTATCGGGCCGTGGCGGGACACAGCTCGCCGAAACCTTCGAACACCGTTTCCGTCCACTCTCAACAGGAATCGCCGTCCCCATCTTCGCGTTCTTTGCTGCGGGAGTTGCGGTGGGCGGGGAGTCGCGCTTCCCCTTTGATCCGATCGCGATCGGCGTCATGGTCGGCCTGGTCGTAGGCAAGCCGATCGGCATATCGTTGGTGACGTGGATCCTGACCCGCTGGACTCGCGCGGAGCTCGATCCCGCCGTGCGGTGGCGCGAACTCATCGGCGTGGGGACGCTCGCGGGCGTCGGATTCACCGTCTCGCTTCTCGTCACCGACCTCAGCTTCGACCACCCGGCCGACGCTGACACCGCCCGTCTCGCGGTGATGGTGGCGTCCATCGTCGCAGTCGCCGTTGCGGCAGCGTTTCTGGTGCGTCCGCGCCGCGGCTAACGCGCACCGAACCCTCCGACACGCGCGGAGAACCGGAAGATATCGCCACAATTTGAAGCCCTCCCCGCAGCATGCTAACGTTGCTTTGTTGCTCAGCGAGTAGCACGCGCCTCTAGCTCAATTGGCAGAGCAATTGACTCTTAATCAATGGGTTCCGGGTTCAAGTCCCGGGGGGCGCACCGGCAAGGCCCGTGGTCATTTTGATCCCGGGCCTTTCGTGTATTTGGCATGGAGGCATCATGAATAACGCTGAAGTACCCGCGCAACGCCCGCCATCTGCTGATCTTGCCTTTGCGCTGGAACTCGCAGATCTTGCCGACAGCATCGCGCTCCCGCGATTTCGTGCGGCAGACCTGAGGATCGACACGAAGCCGGATCGCACGTTTGTCACGGATGCGGATCGCGCCGTTGAGGAAGCTCTGCGGGCCCGCATCGAGGCGGAACGTCCCGGCGACAGCTTCTTCGGTGAGGAGTCTGGCCGGGCAGAACGAGGCGAGCGCCGCTGGATCCTCGACCCGATTGACGGAACCTCGAACTTTTTGCGCGGCGTACCCAACTGGGCCTCACTCATCGCGCTCGAGGTGGCGGGGGAACCGACCGTCGGCGTGGTGTCTGCGCCCGCCTTTGGGGCCAGATGGTGGGCCGAGACGGGTTCAGGGGCCTGGGGCCAGCAAGGATCCGACGCCCCCAGGCGGCTCCGCGTCTCAGGGGTCACCGAACTCGAGCACGCGTCGTTGAGCTTCCAGAGCATTGCACAGTGGGATCTGGCCGGCTACCTGCAGCCCCTGATTGCGCTGTCGCGCGCGGTATGGCGGGATCGCGCCTACGGCGACATGTGGTCGTACATGCTGCTCGCGGAGGGGTTCCTCGACGTGGTCGCAGAGTTTGACGTCAAGCCGTACGATCTCGCGGCGCTCGTACCGATCGTACTCGAGGCCGGAGGCAAATTCACCGACATCAACGGGGCGGAAACCGCGTGGAACGGCAGTTCGCTCGCCACGAACGGGGCGCTGCACGACGCGGTGATTGGCGTCGTCTCCCGTACACACGCCGCATCCGGGCAGGGCGCATGACCACCCCTGCCCAGCACTCCCCCGCAGCACCGCGATCAGGCCCGCGGGAGTATGCACGCACGCACTGGCGGCTCGCGGCACTCGCATTTGCGATCGACGCCGCGCTTGTTACACTTTTTGCGGCTCTCGGCCGCAGCAGTCACGCTCGCGAGGCCACGCTCCTGGGTCTGTGGCAAACCGCCTGGCCGTTTCTTTGCGCGCTCGCGCTGATCTGGATATCGGCACGAGTCTCTAAACGCCCGTTTGCTCCGATCAAGTCAGGTCTCTCGGTGTGGTTTGGCACAGCGGCCGTCGGGCTGCTGCTGCGCGGTCTCACCGGCGGAGGCGTGGCGTTTCCCTTCGTGCTGGTAACGCTTGGAGCGCTCGGGGTGTTCCTCGTCGGATGGCGGATCATCGCGCAGCTGATCCTGCGGATCGCCGCGCGACCGCGCTAGTGGTGTGTCTCCCTACTCGGCGAGCCTCGCGAGCGTCTCCGCAACGCGGTTGGAGAATCCCCACTCGTTGTCGTACCAGGAAGACACCTTTACGTGGCGTCCATCCACCCGAACGAGGCCGGAGTCGAAGATCGACGAGGCGGGGTTGCCCACAATGTCAGTGGAGACCAGCGGATCCTCCGAATACTCGAGAATGCCCCGCAGTCGCCCCTCGGCAGCTTCGCGGTAGGCATTCTTGATTTCGTCGACCGTCACATCTCGGCCCACATTCGCGGTCAGCTCCACGATCGAACCGACAGGAACCGGCACACGAATTGAGTCGCCGCTGAGCCGGCCATCAAGCTCTGGCAATACCTTGCCGATCGCGCGCGCGGCCCCGGTCGATGCGGGAACAATGTTGAGTGCCGCGGCTCGGGCTCGGCGCGCGTCTGCGTGAGGGCCGTCGACGAGGTTCTGATCCTGTGTGTAAGCGTGCACCGTCATCATGAAGCCCTGCTCAATCTCAGCGAGCTGATGCAGCACCTGCGCGAGCGGCGCGAGCGCGTTCGTGGTGCAGGAAGCATTGGAGATCACAAAGTCGCGACTGGGCACGTAGGCTTCCTCGTTTACGCCGCGCACCAGCGTGACGTCTGAACCGGAGGATGGCGCGCTCACGAGCACGCGGCGGGCACCAGCATCAAGGTGCGCACGGGCGTCTTTCGCCTTGGTGAAGCGACCGGTTGCTTCGAGCACCACGTCAACTCCAAGCTCACCCCAGGGCAGTTTCGCAGGATCCCGCTCGGCAAGAGTCTTGATTCGCCGCTCCCCCACAATCAGCTCATCACCATCAACGCTCATGCGCTCGGCGGGGCGTCCGTAGACGGAATCGAAGTTGTAGAGCTGCGCGAGAACTGCGCCGTCGGTGAGATCGTTGACGGCGACGAGCTCCAGATCGCTCGACTGCTCGATCAGTGCGCGCAGCACTCCCCTGCCGATTCGCCCAAAACCACTGATTGCAATACGACCACTCATGTCGATCCTTTCGTCCAGGCACCAGGATCCCGCACCCTGGCACTCTCCCGCCAGTGGCATCAATGCCACCTATCGAAAGGATCTCGCCAAGTTGCTCTTCTAGCCAGGATGCCTATTCCCCGCGGGTGAACGCCCGCCGATACTCGGATGGCGTCGTACCGAGCACCCGCCGGAAGTGCAGCCGCAGATTCGCGCTCGTTCCGAGCCCGACCGCCGTCGCCACCGCGTCGATCCCGAGCTCACTGTTTTCGAGAAGTTCGCGCGCAAGATCGAGACGTGCGCGCATCACCCACTGCATCGGGGTGTACCCGGTTTCCTCAGTAAAGTGCCGCGAGAGGGTTCGCTCTGAGACTCGGGCGTGCCGTGCGAGGAGCCCAATAGTGATCGGCTCGTGCAATCGGTGCAGCACCCACTCGCGGGTCTCCGCCAACCGGTCACCGCTCTGCACTTTGGGTACGGAGCGGCGCACGAACTGCCCCTGCCCGCCGCTGCGATACGGCGCCGCCACGAGGCGTCTGGCGGCGTGGTTCGCAGCGGCCATGCCAAGATCCGCGCGCAAAATGTGCAGACACAGGTCGATCCCGGAAGCCGCCCCGGCTGAAGTCAGCACGGACCCCTCATCAACAAACAGCACACTCTCGTCGACCTGCACCTCAGGGAACTGCGCTGCAAAAATCTGCGCGTAGTGCCAGTGCGTCGTCGCGCGCTTGCCGTCGAGCAGCCCCGTCGCCGCGAGCGCGAACGCGCCGGTCGAGATCGCCGCGAGCCGCACTCCTCGCTCGTGCGCACGCACGAGGGCGTCGAGCAGGATCTGGGGCGGGCGGTCCCGATCCGGATGCCTGGTGCCGGGGAGGAAGATGAGATCCGCATCGTCAAGCGCCTCAAGCCCCTGATCGACGGCGTAGGAGAGCCCGTCGCCACCCGGAACAAGCCCGGGCTCGATCCCGCACACACGCACCTCGAAGGGCATACTCGCGCGGGTCGTGAACACCTGTGCAGGGATTCCCACGTCGAGAGGTTTTGCGCCCTCGCGCACCACGACGGCGACCTTCTTCATGTGTTCAAGCCTACTCGCGGCGGAGCTTTGACTCGTCGATCTATGTGTTGTGTTTGAGTTGCAGCGCACGATCGAGCGCCGCAAGCACCGCAGCGACACTTAGCACAGTGTTCAACCACATCGGAAGGCCGAGTGTCGGCAATTCACTGCCGGTGCCGAGATTGCGTTTCACCGCCGAGGTGGCGGTTAGGAACTGCAACCTCGGCAGTAAAATGCAACCTCAGTGGTGAGGTTGCAGTCTCGGTCACACGAGATGGATCTGTTTCGACGCGAGGATCCTGCGACTCCTTCGGAGCGGAGGATGACGGAGTGTCGACAACTCAGTGTGTGATGCAAATCGTGGAGCCGCGGGGAATCGAACCCCGGTCCACTTCGATGATTCCATGCCTTCTACGGGTGTAGTTCGTGAAAACGTTCTACTTGGCCCCGCCCTTTGCCACGAACACCTAGTGCGACAGGCCCAGTCTCAGTAAAAGTCCCGGCGTGCCCTGAAACACAACACACCAGCAAGCCTCCTAGATGACGTCAGGAAAACCGGGGCGGAGGCACATCCGGCCTGACGGACTCGGTCTCGTGCTTAGGCAGCGAGAGCGAAGTCGGTGCGCTTAGCGTTGGCACCTATAGTTTGCGAAGGGCGTTAACGAGATAACTCCGCATCCTCGACCCGCTTCTCACAGTCTCAAATCGACGTGTCGAAACCGATCGGCCCCAAGTTTGGAGCATTCACATCACACACTGTTGAGTTGTCGATTCCGGGCGAGCCCGGCTTTACAGCGTACCACGGCCTACACGGAGAAAGCAGCCCAAATCAGCCCCGCGCGCGCGGCACCAAGCGCTCCAACTGCGTCACGTGCGCCGGGGTGAGCTCTTCGATCGAAGAGACCTCCAGCAACTTCATCGTCCGCACCACTTGACCGGCGAGGATTTCAATCGCGCGGTCCACTCCCTCACGGCCACCGGCCATCAGCCCGTACAGATACGCGCGCCCGATCAGCGTGAACTTCGCCCCCATCGCGATCGACGCAACAATATCGGCGCCGTTCATGATGCCCGTGTCGATCGTAATCTCGGTGTCTTTACCCACCTCACGCACCACCTCTGGCAGCAGGTGGAACGGGATCGGCGCCCGGTCGAGCTGCCGCCCGCCATGGTTCGAGAGGATAATGCCGTCAACACCAAGGTCGGCCAGCTTCTTCGAATCCTCGAGGTTTTGCACCCCCTTGACCACAAGCTTGCCGGGCCACATGCTTCGAATGATCTCCAGATCATCGAAGGAGATCGAGGGATCCATCGCAGAATCAAGCAGCTCACCGACCGTTCCGCCTGTCGTTGAGAGCGACGCAAACTCCAGCTTTGGCGTGGTCAGAAAGTCCCACCACCACCAGGGCCGTGGGATCGCGTTCGCGATCGTTCCGATGCTCAGCTGGGGCGGGATCGAGAAGCCATTGCGCGCATCACGCAGACGCGCACCGGCCACGGGGTGTCGACCGTGAACATGAGGGTGTCAAAGCCGGCCGCGGCGGCCCGCTCAACTAGCCCGTAGCTGATCTCGCGCTGACGCATCACGTAGAGTTGGAACCAGTTGCGACCGTGAGGATTCTCTGCTTTGACGTCCTCAATAGAGGTCGTGCCTAGAGTTGACAGCGTGAATGGGATCCCCGCGGCACCGGCAGCCCCGGCCCCGGCGATCTCACCTTCAGTCTGCATGAGTCGCGTGAAACCGGTTGGCGCGATCCCGAATGGCAATGCAGAGGGCCCTCCAAACACCGTGGTGCTCGTGTCCACCGTTGAAACATCACGAAGTATCGACGGATGAAACTCGACGTCTTCAAACGCCTGACGCGCCCGCGACAGGGACAGCTCACCCTCGGCGGATCCGTCGGTGTAGTCGAAAGCTGCAGCCGGGGTGCGCCGCTTGGCGATGCGGCGCAGATCGTAGATGGTGAGCGCACTATCGAGTCGGCGCTTCTTGCCGTTGAATTGCGGCTTCTTGAACTGCATCAGATCGAGCAGCTCAGCGGGTTTGGGGATCTGGCGTTTGACCATGTCACACAGCCTACTCCGCCGCGAGCTCAGGCGGGCCTACTCCCCCAGATGTTTACGAGCAGAGATGGCCCGTTCTGCCTCGCGGCGATCCTGACGCTCGCGTAGCGTCTGCCGCTTGTCGTATTCCTTCTTGCCCTTTGCGAGGGCAATCTCGACCTTTGCGCGGCCGTCCAGGAAGTACAGCCGCAGGGGCACGATCGTCAAGCCGCCCTCGCGGGTCTTTTGGTACAGCTTGTCGATCTCGTGGCGGTGCAACAGCAGCTTACGCTTGCGCCTGGGGGCGTGATTCGTCCAGGAGCCGTTGAGGTACTCGGGAATGTACGCGGCATCAAGCCACGCCTCGCCGCGCTCGATAAAGACGTAGCCGTCGACAAGTGACGCCCGTCCCATGCGCAGCGACTTCACCTCGCTGCCGGTGAGCACCATACCCGCCTCGTAGGTGTCGATAATCAGGTACTCATGCCGAGCCTTCTTGTTGGAGGCGATCAGCTTTTCGCCGGTCTCCTTTGGCATGGTCCCGTCCTTCCGATTTTGCGCGAAAATCTAGCCTACCGGAAACAGCGCCGACAGCTCAGCCGGTACTCACACGTCAGCCGGTGAAAAAGGTCTGTTTCTGACCGGCTGAGCGGTGAGCACCGGCTGACATGCCAAGAACTCGACCCGCGCTACACCCGCAGGTATCTGGTGATCGCAATCTTCGCCGCGATCGAGGACAGGATCACACCCACGAGGATCAGGATCGGCGGCACAATCAGGGACTGTTCGACCGTAATGTAGCTTGTGAACGGGACCTCGGTCACCAAGAAGTCCTGCACAAAGAACTTTACGATCGCGACCGACGCAGCGCCCGCGAGCACAGCACCGATCAGCGCCGCGATAATGCCCTCCAAGATGAACGGCGTCTGGATGAAGCGGTTTGATGCCCCACCAGGCGCATGATCCCAATCTCCCGCCTCCGCGAAAATGCGGAGAGGCGGATCGTTGTCGAGATGAGGAGCATCGCTGCGACCAGCATCAGGCCAGCGACCGCAATGGCCGTGTAGCTTGCGACGCCGAGGAACAGGAAGATCCGGTCGAGCAGGCTGCGCTGATCCGACACACTCTGTACGCCAGGAATCCCCGCAAAGGTTTCCTTGATGATGTCAGAGCGCGAGGGGTCTTTCAGCTTGATCCAAAAGGTCTGATTCAGCTGCTCGGGCTTGGTGATGTCCACAATGGGGTTACCCTCGAACTGCTTCGTGAACTCGTCAAATGCCTCGTCGTGGGTGACGAAGAAGTAGTCCTCGATATACGGCTTGAGTGTGTCTGAGTTCAGCGCATCCTCAACGGCAGTAATCTCGTCTTCGCCGGCATCGCTTCCCGCACATGTCGCACTCTGGTCGTAGTCGGTGCAGAGGTAGACCGCGACCTGCGCCCGGTCGTACCAGAAGGTCTTCATCTGCTGCACCTGCAGCTGCATGATGATCGCGGTGCCCACGAAAGTGAGCGACACGAACGTCACAAGGATCACCGAAATGACCACCGACATATTCCGGCGAAGTCCACTCCATACTTCGCCGAGCACCAGGCCAACCCTCATCGCACCGGCCCCACATCCGTCTCGTCGTCGTTGTCTTTGCGGTTCAGTCCGAGATGCTCGGCAAGGCTGCCAGTCTCAGACATTTGAAGCGGATCCAGCGGTTTGCCCGGCTCAAGGAAAGCCGGAATGCGCCGGCCGGTCGGGTCCTCCGCACGCCTGGTCTCATCGAGATCCTCTTCGTTGTCGCCGAAAGGATTGGGCTCCTCGAACACGGAAGCCGCAACCGGCTGAGCGGGCTGAATCGGAGGTGCGAGGGGCTCGGCGGATTCCGCCGCGGCTTGCTGGGCCGCGCGCTGCCGCGCTGCCTCCTGCGCCGCAAGCGCCTCGGCCATGGGAATCGCTGCCGACTGCGTCTGCTGAACGGGAGGCGTTTGAGTCGGCTGTGCGACGGGCTGCTGAGCAGCACCGCCCTGCGACGCGACCGGTGTACCGTCCGGCTGCAATGCGGCCCGCACCACTGCCTCGCTCGTGCGCAGCACCTGCGCCCCAGCCTCAGAAAGGTCCGCGATCGGGATCGAGGCGGTCTCGCCGTAGCCACCGCCCTGTTCGTCACGCACGACAACGCCCTGAGAAAGCTCAACCACGCGCTGCTGCATGATGTCAACGAAGGTCGCCTCGTGCGTCGCCATCACGACGGTGGTTCCTGCCGCGTTGATCGCCCGCAGCAACTGCATGATGCCAAGACTGGTCGCAGGATCGAGGTTACCCGTCGGCTCGTCAGCGAGCAGGATCGCGGGTTTGTTTACGATCGCGCGCGCAATCGCCACGCGCTGCTGTTCGCCGCCGGACAGCTCGTGCGGGAAGCGCTTCGCCTTGTTCGCAAGCCCCACCATCTCGAGAGTGTCCGGCACTGCTTCCTGGATGAAGCCGCGCGACTTGCCGATCACCTGCAGCGTGAACGCGACATTGTCGTACACCGTCTTGTTCTGCAGCAGGCGGAAGTCTTGGAACACCGTTCCCAAGCTGCGGCGGAAGTAGGGCACCTTACGCGAGGAGATCTTGCTCAGGTCTTGCCCAAGCACGTGGATCGATCCAACGCTCGGCTGATCCTCGCGCAGAATCAATCGCAGACAACTTGACTTCCCGGATCCGGAAGCGCCGACGATGAAGACGAACTCGCCACGGTCGACCTTCAGGTCGATACCGTCGAGCGCGGGCTTCGCGGTGCCCCGGTACTTTTTGGTGACGTTCTCAAAGAGGATCATGACGACTCGACAATACGCCCGAACGCTGAGGGGGCAACTCAGGCGCGCGGGTAATTTCTGAGCCTGAATTAGCCCTGATTCTGAGCGAGCGAGCGCCAGCGGATCCCCGCCGCAATAAACCCGTCGATCTCACCATCAAACACGTTCTGCGGGTTATTCACTTCAAACTCGGTGCGCAGGTCCTTGACCATTTGATACGGCGCCAGCACGTAGCTGCGCATCTGGTCCCCCCAGCTCGCCGTGATGTTGCCGGCAAGCTCCTTCTTCTTCGCGGCATCCTGTTCGCGCTGCAGGATCAACAGCCTCGACTGCAGCACGCGCATGGCAGCGGCGCGGTTTTGGATCTGGCTCTTCTCGTTCTGCATCGAGACGACCGTACCGGTCGGAAGGTGGGTAATGCGCACCGCCGAATCGGTCGTGTTAACCGACTGCCCTCCGGGGCCGCTCGAGCGATACACGTCGACGCGAATGTCGTTCTCCGGGATCTCGACCGACTCCGCCTCGGGCATCAGCGGGATCACCTCGACCGCCGCGAAACTCGTTTGGCGTTTTCCCGCGGAGTTAAAGGGGCTCATGCGCACGAGCCGGTGCGTCCCCGCCTCGACCGAGAGCGTGCCGAAGGCGTAGGGGGCATCAAATTCGATCGTTGTCGACTTGATCCCCGCCTCTTCGGCGTAGCTCGTCTCCATCACCGTGACCTTGTGGCCGTGCTGCTCGCCCCAGCGCAAATACATGCGCTGCAACATTTCTGCGAAGTCGGCGGCATCAACGCCCCCGGCACCCGCGCGGATCGTCATCACGGCCGAATACTCGTCGTACTCTCCCGAGAGCATCGTCTGTACCTCGAGGTCCTGCACCAGAGCCTCGATCGCGGCGATCTCTTCGGTCGCCTCGACCGCCGATTCCTGATCCTCGGCCTCAAGCGCGAGTTCCACCAGCACTTCAAGGTCGTCAAGACGCGAGGCGAGAGTGCGGAGCCGCTTCACCTGCGCTTGGCGGTGACTGAGCCCGCTAGTGACAACCTGAGCTGCCGCGGGATCGTCCCACAGGTCAGGAGCCGCAGCCTGCTCTTCAAGCTCGGCGATCTCGCGATCAAGCTTCGGGAGATCCATCACCGCGGCAATGTCGGCGTAGGTAGCGCGAAGCGCGCGGATGCGTGAGGTGAAATCAAGTTCGAGCATGATCCTTAAACCTTACCCCGCCGCGCTTCGCGCCCGCCGCAGAGCCTCACTCGACCTCTGCGTCCTCCGGGATCTTGTTGTAGCCGGTGACGGGCTGAATCTCGTCGAACGCGGCCACCTTCCGCTTGAAGCCCTTAGTGAGGTAGATCAGGTAGGCGAAACCGATCGCGGTCCAGATCACGCCGCCAATGAGCGCGTCAAGGTGCAGGTTCGCCCACAGGAGCCCCGTCAGCAGCATGCCGATCCCGGGCATCACAATGAACTTGAAAATATCGGGGAAGGTGTGTCGGCGGCCCTTGCGGATCGCAAACCATGCGATCACCGAGATGTTCACAAACGTGAACGCGATCAGCGCGCCGTAGTTGATAAACGCGGCGATCATTTCGAGCGTGAAGGCCGCGGCCAGCAGGCAGATCGCGCCGGTGAGCACGATGTTGAAGGTCGGGGTGTGGGTGCGCGGGTTGATGTAGCCAAAGAACTTCTTCGGCAGCACGCTGTTACGACCCATCACGAGCAGCATGCGCGACACCGAGGCGTGAGAAGCGAGTCCCGAGGCGAGCGTCGCCGCAAAGCCCGCCGCCGTGAGGACGGCCTTCAGCACGTCACCGCCAACAAACTCGCCGATCAACGGCAGGGTACTGTCTTCGATGAACTGCTGGTCCCCGCCGGGCGCAAACACGTTCCAATCGCCGAAACGCAGCTGGGTGAAGTAACCGGCAACGAGGAAGATCGCGCCGCCGAGCAGCACGGTCAAGAGGATCGCGCGCGGGACAATCTTCGGAGTTTTCGCTTCTTCGACATACATGGTCACCGCGTCAAACCCGATGAACGAGAAGCACACGATCGTGGCACCCGTGAGCACCGCGCTCATCGTCACACCCTCGTGGAAGAACGGCGTCATCGAAGCAACCGTGCCAGCGCCCTCGCCACCCTGCAGCTGCGCCCACACCATCACGACGAACACGATCATGACAACGATCGAGAACACCAGCAGGATCCCGTTCACATTCGAGGTGCCGCGCATCGTCAGGTAGATGATCCCGGTCACAAAGATGCAGTAGAGCACTACCCAGACCCAGCCCGGGATATCGGGGAACACAGCTTCGAGGTAGCTGCGGATAATGAGGCAGTTCACCATCGGTAGCAGCATGTAGTCGATGAGCGAGGTCCAGCCGACCATGAAGCCAACATTCGGGTGGATCGACTCACGCACATAGGTGTACGCGGATCCCGCGCTCGGGATCGCACCCGACATCTTGCCGTAGCTCACGGCAGTGAACACCATCACAATGAGAGCGACAAGGTACGCCAACGGCACCACATTGTTCGTGTCTCTGGCAACCATGCCGAACGTGTCGAACACCACCGTGGGTGTCATGTATCCGAGTCCCAGACCGACAATGGCCCAGAGTCCCAGATTTCGTTTGAGCGTGCCACCCTTTGACTTGACGGGTGCAGTCATAGCTATCTCCTCGTATTGGAGTTCACACACGAGGAGGTATCAGCGCCCCGTTGCAACATGAAATGCGTGGGCGCTGTTGCCCACAGGGTTTATTTTCCACCCCTGAAGACTCGAATGCAAAACGAAACGCGCCGCCGAACCCACATTCCGTGGATTCTGCGGCGCGTTCGCACTCCCGGGAAACGCTATCTCGCCGCGAGCCGCTTCTGATTATTGATACGAACGACCTGCACGATGATCACCAGCAGCAGCGCCCCCACGAACACGATCGAGGCGAGCACATTCGCCTGCGCTGGCACCCCCTTCAACGCTGACACGTAGATGAACTTCGGGAACGTCGTTGCCGTGCCCGAGTTGAAATTCGTGATGATGAAGTCGTCGAAGGACAGCGCGAAACTCAAGAGTGCGGCGCCGATGATTCCGGGCATCAGCATCGGCAGGGTGATCCGCCAAAATACCTGCCCGGGTCCCGCGTACAGATCCCGGCCCGCTTCTTCGATTGCTGGGTCAAGACTCGCCACGCGAGCCTTGACCGCCACCACCACATAGGAGATACAGAACATCGTGTGCGCGAGGATGATCGTGCCGATGCCCTTCTCGACCCCAGCGAGGAGGAACTGCGCAGCGAGACCGGCACCGAGCACAACCTCGGGCGTCGCCATCGGCGTGAACAACAGCAGGCTCACCGTGGAGCGGAACTTGAAGCGGTAGCGCACCAGCGCGATCGCGATCATGGTGCCAAGCACCGTCGCGATCACCGTGGCCACCACACCGATCAAGATGCTATTGCCAAACGCGGTACACACCTGCGGAGCACCGCACGGATTCTGCCAGTTTCGGAGAGTGAACCCGCGCCACAAAATGTTATTGCGGCCCGCGTCGTTGAACGAGAACACAATGACGTGCACGATCGGCACCAGCAAATAAATGAGTGCGACCGCACCCACCACCGGCACAAAGGCTTTGCCAAGACTGAACTTCTTCACAGCAGATCCTCCGCCCCGCTCTTGCGCACGTATGTCGCGACGATCACGAGAATGATGGCCATCAAGATGATCGAGAGCACCGCCGCCATCGGATAGTTCTGCGTCTGCAGAAAGTTCGACTCGATGACGTTGCCGATCATCGTCGTCGACGTGCCGCCCAAGAATTCTCGCGAGGCATTCACATAGTCACCAGACATCGGGATGAAGCTGAGCAGCGTACCCGACACGATCCCTGGAATCGACAGCGGCAGCGTGATCCGCCGAAACGTTGTCACCGGAGACGCATACAAATCAGAACCCGCTTCGAGCAGTCGCAGATCGAGAGCCTGCAGAGACGCAAACATCGGTAGCACCATAAACGGAATGAAGTTATAGATGAGGCCGAAAATCACCGAAAAATGCGTACCGATCAGGTCGCTCGGGAGGATCGATTTCCAGGCGAGCGTGCGCAAAAGGAAGCTAATGAAGAACGGTGCCACCACGAGGATCAGGAGGATCCCCTGCAGCATCGGCTTCGAGCGAACCTTCACGCCGATCAGATAGGCCAGAGGATAACTGATTGCGAGTCCAACAATGGTTGCCACGATCGCGTAGACAAAGGATCTCAGCAGCTGCGGCCAATACTCCTGTAACGCGAGCCAGTAGTTCGAGAATTCGAACGCCCCCACGTACTGACCGATACCACCAGATTCGGCAGGGGCTTGGAGCGAAGTAATCGCGAGCTGGATGAACGGTGCTACGAAAAACAGCAGCATGTACGCGATGCCCGGGGCGAGCAGGATCAGCACGATCCAGCCGCGTTTCTTGGGGGCTTGATCGACGGTCTTGGTGTCACCCGCGAATGCAGTGAATGCCATGTTTCACCCCCTACTCAGCGAGCGCAGTCTGCGTCGCGATCACACGCGTTGAGTACTCGGAGGTGAGGGCCCCGGTATCAAGGCGATCATCTGCGAGGCCGAAGGTGTGTTCGGTGAGCCAGCTCAGCCACACTTGATCGCCGAGAGAAGCAGCGGGACCGGCCTGCATGTTCTGCGCGAACACCTGAACGTCACCGGCACCGGGCACCTCAACGGTGTACTGCGTGCTCACACCAATGAAGGAGACGTCGGTGATCCGGCCGGGCCCGATGACATTGGTGCTCGCATCTGCGACCGGGGCCTCCCCCGTAAGGCGCAGTTTTTCTGGTCGCACGCCCACCGTGATGGTGCCACTATCCCGCATACTCCGCGCCCGCGGTAGCGAGATCCTGGTTCCTTCAAGATCAGTATGCAGAACCTGATCAGTGTCACCCACCACCTTCACTGAGAACAGGTTCGATTGCCCGAGGAAGTTTGCGACAAAGACCGTCTGCGGTAACTCGTAGAGTTCTTCAGGGGCCCCCATCTGCTCGATCCTCCCCTTGTTCATCACCGCAACCGTGTCGGCCATGGTCATGGCCTCCTCTTGGTCGTGGGTGACGTGCAAGAAGGTGAGCCCGACCTCCTGCTGAATCTGTTTGAGCTCCTGCTGCATCTGACGGCGCAACTTGAGGTCGAGTGCACCAAGCGGCTCGTCGAGCAACAACAGCGCCGGCCGGTTAACAATTGCTCGGGCGAGCGCGACACGCTGTTGCTGGCCGCCGGAGAGCTGGGCGGGCTTCCGATCCGCTACGTGGTCAAGCTCAACAAGACGCAAGGCCTCGTGAGCCTTCGCCACAGGATCGCCCACCCTTCGCCGGCGCAGCCCGAAAGCGACGTTTTCCAGCACCGACATGTGCGGAAACAGCGCATACGACTGGAACACGGTGTTCACCGGACGCTTGTGCGGTTTCAGTGCGCTGACGTCCTTTCCACCGATCAGGATCTTGCCCTGAGTGGGATCCTCCAAGCCAGCAACGAGCCGGAGCGTGGTGGTCTTGCCACAGCCAGATGGCCCGAGTAGCGCAAAGAATGACCCCGCCGGGATCTTCAGATCCAGGTTCTCGACTGCCGTAAACCCGGGGAATCGCTTCTGGATCCCAACGAGTTCAAGGTCTGCACCCGAAGATGCGAAACTCACTTCACCCACGTTTACAGCCCCAATACGTTCTGGAATTCGGTCGAGTACTTCTTGTCTTCCTCGGCGGTGAGCGTGCGGAAGTTATACAGGTGCTCCCAGTCCTTCTCAGTCGGAAAGATCAGCGGATTATCGGCATTCTCGGGGTTCACCTTCTTCATCGCCTCCTGCGTACCCTTGACCGGCGGAACAAAGGTGACATAGTCTGCGACCTCGGCCATCACGACGGGGTCGTAGTAGAAGTTGATCATCTCTTCGACCCGCTCCTTCGCCTCCGGGGTGGTGCCGTTCGGCACGGTGAAAGAGTCTGCCGCGATCATGCCGCCCGATTCGGGAATCTCCATCGTCCACTTCGGACCGTCCGCCTCTTCGGTGTTCATCATGATGACGTCACCGGTCCAGGCCATCGCCGCGAGGGTGTCGCCGCGCTGCAGATCCTGCGTGTAGGAGTTTCCCTTAACGTTCTTGATCTGACCGCTGTCGAGCCCTTCCTTCAGCCAGTCAATGGCCTCCGTGAATTCTTTGTCGCCCCAATCCCCGGCAGGATCATGGCCGAGCCCCGCGAGGATCATGCCGATGGTGTCACGCATTTCGGTAAGCACGCCCACCTTGCCTTTGAGTTCAGGCTTCATGAAATCATCGAGAGTCTTGATCCCGCCCGGCACCGCTTCCGTGTTCCACACCCAACCGGAGGCGGGTAGCTGCCACGGGATCGAGAACTTGCGACCGGGATCCACGTCGAGCGCGTCCCACTGGGGGTCAATCATGTTGGCCGTCACATTGGGAAGATTCGCGTAATCGAACTCCTGCACCTGCTCAGCCTGGATCAGACGCGCGTTCATCCAGTCTGTGAACGTGATGACGTCGTAGCCGACGTTCTGGCCGAGCTTCAGCTGATCCTTGATCTTGCCGTAGAAGGTGTTGTTGTCATCGATATCTTCGATGTATTGCACCGGGATCCCGGATTCCTTGGTGAACTTTTCGAGCGACCCGAACGAGGCGGTCCCCTCATCAAAGTCGAGGTAGTAGGTCCAGTTTCCCCAGATCACACCGTCTTTGCCGCCACCGCCGCTTCCCCCCGGGGCACACGCAGAGAGCGCGAGTGCGCTGGCGCCGGCAGCGCCGATCCCTGCTCCTCGCAAGAGTTGACGTCGATTAATCTGGGCGCCTCGAAGCATATTGACGATGTTTCGGACGATCGGGTCTTCGGGCAGACGCTGGGCCATGAGAACTCTCCCTTGGGTTTCAATGGAAACCGGCGCAGCACGCGAGCGGCGACTGTGCCGGGTGTTGTCTCGAATATGGCACAGTCTCAGAAACGATGCAAAACTCTCATGCGAAAAACGGCATTTCGTCACGTAACAGTTATGTTTACCTCCCCATATTGCTGAGATAGCGGCGTAAAACCCCGTATCGCCCGGGCAAAACTTCGGATTCCTTTGCTTTTTCAGGTTTTCACTGCCAGAATCAGTTGCGTGAGCAGCAAGCGAAACACGACGGCGCTCGATTCCACGTCGAAGGCGATCATCGAGCAACTCCAGCTCGATGGGCGTCGCTCGTACGCGGAAATCGGAAAAGCGGTCGGCCTCAGCGAGGCCGCCGTGCGCCAGCGTGTGCAGAAGCTCACGGATGCCGGCGTCATGCAGATCGTTGCAGTGACGGATCCCATGCGACTCGGCTTCAGCCGACAAGCCATGCTCGGCATCCGCGTTTCTGGTGATACCAGGGTCGTCGCGGATCAACTCGCTGAGATGCCGGAGATCAGTTACGTCGTGCTTAGCGCGGGGTCCTTCGACATCATGGTCGAGGTGGTGTGCGAAGATGACGACGCTCTGATTGAAGTGCTGAATGAAAAGATTCGCGCACTTGGCGGAGTCGCCTCCACGGAGACGTTCGTCTACCTCCAACTCAAAAAACAAAAATACGACTGGGGAACAAGATAACCATGTCCTACGATCCCACCGCAGCTGTCGATACCGCTGCCCTTCAGGCCTCTGCCAAACAGCACATGTGGCCGCACTTCACAAACCGCAAGGTGCTCAATGACGGGATCCCCGTCATTACCCGCGCCGAGGGCCATCACATCTACGACGCTGCTGGCAAGCAGTACATTGACGGCCTTGCAGGCCTCTTCGTAGTGAACGCCGGCCACGGCCGCGATCGCATCGTCGAAGCTGCCGCAAAGCAGATGAAGCAGCTCGACTTCATGCCGCTGTGGTCCTACGCGCACCCTGCAGCGATTGAGCTCTCCGAGCGTCTCTCGAGCTACGCGCCCGGCCAGATGAACAAGGTCTTCTTCACCACCGGTGGTGGCGAGGCCGTTGAGTCTGCCTTCAAGCTGGCCAAGCACTTCTGGAAGATCCAGGGCAAGCCGATGAAGCACAAGGTCATCTCGCGTTCGGTTGCCTACCACGGCACCCCGCAGGGCGCGCTGGCCATCACCGGCATCCCCGACATGAAGAAGTTCTACGAGCCCCTCACCCCGGGCGGCCACCGCGTGCCGAACACGAACTTCTACCGCGCAGAAGAGATGGGCGCTCCGTCGAACGACCTCGAGGCGTTTGGCCAGTGGGCTGCAAACCGCATCGAAGAAGCGATCTTGTTCGAGGGCGAAGACACCGTCGCGGCCGTCTTCCTCGAGCCGGTACAGAACTCGGGTGGCTGCTTCCCGCCTCCCCCCGGTTACTTCAAGCGCGTGCGCGAGATCTGCGATAAGTACGACGTGCTGCTCGTCTCTGACGAGGTCATCTGCGCCTACGGCCGTGTCGGTGACTTCTTCGCTTCGAAGGCGCTCGGCTACGAGCCCGACATCATCACCTCAGCGAAGGGCATCACTTCGGGATACGTTCCCCTGGGCGCCATGATCGTCTCGGACAAGGTGTCGGAGCCCTTCAACTCGGTGGAGAACACCTTCTACCACGGCTTCACCTTCGCCGGTCACCCGGCGGCCGCTGCTGCGGCCCTCGCCAACCTCGACATTTTCGAGGAAGAGGATCTCAACGGTCGCGTGCGCGAAAACAGCCCGCTGTTCCGCGCCGAGCTCGAGAAGCTGCTCGACATCGACATCGTCGGTGACGTGCGCGGCGAGGGCTACTTCTTTGGCATCGAGCTCGTCAAGGACAAGGCCACCAAGGAGACCTTCAACGAGGAGGAGTCGGATCGACTGCTCCGCGACTACCTCTCCCCCGCACTGTGGGAGGCCGGCCTCTACTGCCGCGCCGACGACCGTGGAGACCCCGTCATCCAGCTCGCTCCGCCGCTGACCATTGGTCCGTCGGAGTTCGCTGAGATCGGTGGGATCCTGCGCAGCGTCCTGAAGGATGCTTCATCAAAGATCTAGTCTGATCTGGTTTGTGTGTGGCCCGCTCTGCTTCGGCAGGGCGGGCCACACTGCTTTCCGTCGACCATCCCTCCCTCCTCTTCACCGCCGAGCCTGCGTTTCACCATCGACCCTGCGGTCAGGAACCGCCAGTTCGACGGTGGAGGGCAGGCTCGGTGAAGTGTGGTCGACTACGGGATGCGGTGTCGCTCGCTGTAAGACATAGGGCTACCGAAAACCCCGAATGAGGCGAAGCGGTTCTCAAACGACTCCTGCGTTGCCACGTGTTTGAGTCCGAAACGATAGATCGGTTTCTTGGTGGTTCCACGAATCCAGTCCTCGCGCTCCTTCTCGTCTCGAAGAATTTGCTTGGGATCACGTCCCCTCGCCATTTCCTTGTCAAAATACTTCACTTCCCCATCGGCCTCAGCGAATGCCTTATGATCTGGCAGCTCGAAATCCACGAAGTAGTCATAGCCGTGAGTCCCGGGCACTCGATACTGGAGTTCGGTCCGGATCCCGGCCCGCGCGAATCTGAGTCGCCCCACGCTCTCTAAAGCGGATTCCGCACGCCCATCCGCGAACTTCAATACTTTTCGGGCACGACGCACACCCCTCTCCCCGGGCATCTCATGGAGCTTCTCGAGCAAGCCTTCTCGCCATATTTCCTGAGATGTTTGCGCACTACCTCCAGCAGACAGAGCCTCCAGCTTGAGTGCCTCGTCAGCGCACCCCAGCGCCAGCTCGGCACTCGCAAACCGAGCAAGGTCTAGAACTGTTCGTTCCATACTCGTCACCCGCACCCCAGCGATCTCAATAGTCTCGTCGTCGGATGCAGTTCCCTCGTGTCGCATCACCCTCGGAGTGCTCTTCTGTATGCCACCCTGCGGGTTCGTCATGTGTACACGAATACTGGAAAAACGGTACAACGGAAGTCCAAGAAGCGCAGCCGCTGTGAAGTGCGAGAACACCGGCCTCCGCAGTTCACGGTCGCTGTGAGCGAGAGCCACCGCGATCTGGCGGTCTTCCCCATACAGCTCATTCCAGTGTTCCGCCAGAATGTAACAACCTCTCGCAAGGACAACGACTTGCTGCTGGCGGCGATGCGAACGCAACACTTTCTGGTCTGTGCTCGAGAGCTCATCCCAGTAACGAATCATTGAGCGTATTTCAGAGATGCGAAGGGCCGGTTCCATCCCGGTAGTTTTACAGCCCCCGCCGCTCTTGGGTGCCCGAATCCAAATCTGTGGATGACTTCGGCAGCATTGGCTGAATCAGCTACCTGTGGACGAAGGTTCTCAACTAATCCCGAACGGGATTTCGCCGAGCCTGCGTTTCACCCTCGACCCTGCGGTCAGGAACAGCCAGTTCGACGGCGGAGGGCAGGCTCGGTGAGCTTCAATGGAACGTGGCCTCGACGCGCCCAGAAGCCATGCCGCCCAGCAACGCAGAAGCGCCCCCACCAAACGATGAGAGCGCTTCTGCAGTCGGTCTTAAAGACTAGCGACGCAGACCAAGACGCTCGATGAGCGAACGGTAACGCGTAATGTCGACATCCTGGAGGTAGCCCAGGAGGCGGCGGCGCTGGCCGACGAGCAGCAGCAGGCCACGGCGCGAGTGGTGATCGTGCTTGTGGCTCTTCAGGTGCTCGGTCAGATCCTTGATCCGCTGCGTGAGCATCGCAACCTGCACCTCGGGGGAACCGGTGTCGCCGGGCTTGGTTGCGTACTCATCGATGATCGCTTTCTTGACCTCTGCGGGCAATGCCATAGTGGTCCCCTTTCGTTTGCTGCGCGGCGCCTTCAGCGGGATGCTTCAGCTCTCTTTATCCGCGGCCGTTCAGACGGCAACCTCAATATCTTAGCACCCTTCACGCCGACATCAATTCGAAACACAGTTGTGACGCCCGGGCCACAAACCGGTGACGGCCCCGAAACAGCCGCGCCAGAAAATCTGTA
Organism: Leucobacter insecticola; assembly: GCF_011382965.1. Classification (NCBI taxonomy): domain Bacteria; kingdom Bacillati; phylum Actinomycetota; class Actinomycetes; order Micrococcales; family Microbacteriaceae; genus Leucobacter; species Leucobacter insecticola. Next base: position 2,580,661 of record NZ_CP049934.1, read on the forward strand.
TACGGGCGATGCATTCCGCCCGCACGAGATAAGGGAGTCGCCACCATGGAAGCCACAGACGTTTGGACCCTCGCGAGCACAGCGCTCGTACTCATCATGACACCGGGGCTCGCGCTCTTCTACGGCGGGCTTGTGCGTGTCCGCTCGGTCGTCAACATGATGCTCTTCAGCGTCAGCGCCATGGGCGTTGTCGGTGTGCTGTGGATCCTCTTCGGCTACAGCATGAGCTATTTCTCCGACGGCGAGAGCGGCTTCGCCGGGAGCCCACTCAAGGACTTCGGGCTCCTCACCACGGATCCCGCAGACTTTATCGGCATCGGCTTCGGCTCCGCTTTTGCCATGATCACCACGGCCCTCATTTCTGGTGCGATCGCGGACCGCGTTGGCCTCGGGTCCTGGGTGCTGTTCTCCGGGGTATGGGCATCGCTCGTGTACTTCCCGGTCGCGGCCTGGGTATGGGGCGGGGGCTGGATCTCGCAGCTCGGCACCTGGCTCGGTACACCCGAGGTGATCGACCTCGCCGGGGGCACCGCGATCCACATCAACGCGGGCGCGGCGGCCCTGGCGCTCGCGATTGTCGCGGGGAAGCGCCGCGGTTTCGGGCCAGGATCGCACAAGCCCCACAGCGTTCCGCTCGTGACCATCGGCGCAGCCCTGTTGTGGTTCGGCTGGATCGGCTTCAACGCGGGGCTTGCGACCGAGGTCGGCGAGGCCGGGTTGATCCTGGTCAATACTCTGGGTGCCCCGCAGCGGGCATCATTGGCTGGCTCGTGTCTGATGTCGCTCGCGGCCGGAAGCCCGGCGTCATCGGAGCGGCATCGGGCGCGATCGCGGGTCTCGTCGCGATTACCCCGGCGGCCGCGAACCTCTCCCCGCTCTGGGCTTTGCTGCTCGGCCTGATCGCCGGGGCCGCCTGCGCATTCGCAATCGATCTGAAGTATCGCCTCGGCTACGACGACTCGCTCGATGTTGTAGGTCTACACCTCGTCGCGGGCGTCATTGGCACCCTCTATCTCGGCTTCTTCGCCTTCGAAGACGGACTCTTCGTTGGGGGCAACGGCGGCCTGCTCCTCGTGCAGGCGATCTCGGTCGCGGGCGTGATGCTCTACTCCTTCGTGGTGTCGCTGATCATCGCGCTCGTTGTGAAGATGCTGACCGGGCTGCGGGTTCCGAGCCGGGTCGAAGAGGCCGGGATCGACACCTTCGCCCACGGCGAAGAGGCCTATGACTACCTGCCGGACTCGGGATCGAGCGTCACGGTTGCATCCGAGCCCCGCGAACCGGTGGGCGCGGGGCGATAGGGTCGATGCATGACGGCAACCACTCACGCAGACCCTCAAGAACTCGCAGCAATCGCCGTGCAGATCGCCCGCACCGCAGGGCAGCGCATCCTGCAGCTGCGGAACGAGGGCGTCAAGGTCGCCGCAACCAAGTCGAGCATCGTCGACATGGTGACGGAAGCCGATCAGGAGTGCGAGCGGATCGTGGTCGCAGCCCTCCGCGAGGCAAGACCGGACGACGGCATCCTCGGCGAGGAGGGCACCGGGATCGAGGGTACAAGCGGCATCACCTGGGTGATCGATCCCATCGACGGCACCACCAACTACCTCTATAACCTGCCCGCCTACGCCGTCAGCATCGCGGCGACGGTGCCTGACGCCACAGCCTTCGCCGACGGCCGGCGCGGGATCGCCGCCGCCGTGTACAATCCCCGATCAGACGAGATGTTCGACGCCTGGCTGGGCGGCGGATCCCGCCTGAACGGCGAGAAGATCCGAATCTCGGGAAATCTCGACCTCGCAACCTCCCTCGTCGGCACCGGCTTCGGCTACACCGTTGAACGCAAGCACGAACAGCTCGAACTGCTGCAACGGGTGCTCCCTCGCGTGCGCGATATTCGGCGAATCGGATCAGCCGCCTACGACCTGTGCCTGCTCGCGGCGGGACGACTCGACGCCTTCTACGAGATGGGGCTGCAGCCGTGGGACTACGCTGCCGCGGTGCTGGTCGCCTCCGAAGCGGGCGCCGGGATCCTCGGCCGAGATGACGCCACCCCTCCCGGCGAACCGCTGATCTTCGTGGCGGATCCACACCTCGTGAGCGAATTGCGGGCGATTGCGTCGGCTTATCCACACCACTGAAACCTGAACGACTCTGCCTCTATGCCAGGATGATCCTATTGCCAGGTTTTCCATAGGAGGAACAATGCCGGTTGAGCCGTCGGACCCGATGATCCAGGAACTTGTCACCCGCATTCGGAGTGCACAGCTAAGCCGTCGCCAATTGTTTCGAGGCGCAGGTGTGGGGGCAGCGATGCTCGGCACCGCCTCACTCGCAGCCTGCGCGGGGCCGGGCGGATCCGGCGATGGCTCCGGTGGCACCGTGCGCTGGGCAAACTGGACCTACTATCTCGACTACGACGAGGAGGCCGGCACCTGGCCCACTCTCGACGAGTTCATGAAGCAAACGAATATCACCGTCGACTACTTCGAAGACATCGACGACAATATGACCTTTATCGCGAAAGTGAAGGATCAGCTTCAACTCGCGCAAGACACGGGCTACGACGTGTTCACACTCACGGATTCCTCGCTCCTGCGTCTCTTCGAAAAGGATCAGCTGCGTAAGTTTGACCGCGAACTCCTGCCGAACGTGAACAAGCAGATGATCGACATGGTGCAGCACGCGTCTTTCGACCCGGATCGGCAATGGTCGATCCCGTACCAGGCTGGCATGACGGGGCTGTGCTACAACACTGAGCTCTATCCCAAGGGCGTGAAGAGTGTGGCGGATCTCTGGAACCCGGAACTCAAGGGAAAAGTGAATGTGCTCAGCGAACAGGATGACACGCTCGGTTTGGTGATGCTCGAGCAGGGCGTCGATATCACCGGAGATTGGGGCGAAGACGAGTTCTACAACGCGCTCGCCGTCATCGAAAAGGAGTTGAAGAGCGGCCAGATCGCGACGGTGAAGGGAAACTCTTACACGCAGGATCTGCAGACCGACACCGTGCTCGCTGGCATGTGCTGGTCGGGAGACATCGCGATCCTGAACGAAGAAGCTGGCGAGGAGCGCTGGAAGTTCGTGGTGCCAGAGGCCGGGGCCACGCTCTTCATTGATTCGTTCTGCATGCCCGAGGTCACTGATTCATACGATCAGGTTCACGAGCTCATCAATTACTATTACGAGCCCGAAGTGGCCGCTGAGGTTGCGTCCTACGTGGAGTATGTGACCCCCGTTGCTGGCGCGAAAGAGGCAATGGAGAAGCTCGATCCGGAGCTTGCGGAGAATCCGCTCATTTTTCCTGATGCGGAAATGTCGGCCCGGGTGTTCGACATGCGCGCCCTCTCCGCGCAAGAGGACAATATCTTCGCCCAGGCCTACCAGAAGGTGCTTGGAAACTAGAGGGGTGAGGATTCCCAGCTCGCGGCGAGCTCGGTGAGCGTCTGTGCGTATTCATCAAGCGCAGCGGCGGGATCCTCTGCGCGACCGACCGCGACACCGAGCAGAAACGTGCTCAGGGGCGCAGCCGGACGGGCAACATCGTGGGCGACATCCCTCGCGACATTGAGCAGGGCGGCGATGTCGACGGTTGCGGGATCGAGGCCGAGCTCAACGGACACGGCCGCGAGCCAGTCGTTCAGGGCCTCTGGCGGCAGGTGTTGGGGGTTAGTCACGGGGATCTCCTTCGGAGGTGTCGGTCATGGATTGGGCTCGACTGAGGTCTTCCCGGTCGTCGATGTCAGCGGTGGTCTCGGGTTCGACATCGATCCAGACGAGATCGAGTTCGCCGAGAAGTTTGCGGAGCGGGGCGTTCTCTATGTTCGCTCCGAGACGCTGGGCCGCGGCACGTAATGCGCTCACCCGGTAGAGGCCCGCGAGCCATTGAGCGTGGCCCTCGGTATCGCGGAGAACGAGGCCGTCACTTGTGGCAGTCGTTTGGTCTTTGAGCTCAGGTGCAGTCTCTTCAGCGAGGATCCTGCGACTCGCAAACTCGCGCAGGATGACAGTGCAGACGCGGTCGGGGTACACGAGATCGCACGAGAGCAGCAGCAGCCACTCGTGCCGCACAAGCGGCAGGGCTGCGGCGAGCGCGGCAAGCGGGCCGGTGAAGGGCGGATCCTCGCGCACCACCGCGACCCCCTCACCTCCCGCATGCTCGGGCCCCACCACGATGAGCTGAGCGGCTCCGGCGGCCCGTGCGGCATCGACGGCGCGGTCAACGAGGCGGGATCCCTGTAGCGTGACCGCGGCTTTGTCGATGCCGCCGAGCCTGCTGCCACGTCCGCCTGCAAGCACGACGGCAGCGAAGGCAGCGGATCCTGACCCGCTCACGGCGTCACCAGCACAACGGGCACGGTTTCGCCCGCTGTCACGTCGCCCCGCCCAATCCCAATCATCGCGTAGCCGTTGGAGGCACCGTGCCCGCCGACCGCGTGGGAAACGCCACGCGGGTTGACCGCGGGCACGCACACAAGCCCCGCATCAGCAGAGCTTCGCACGATCACGGGAAGAACCTGTAGGCGATCCTCGGTTCCTCGCCAGTCGGTCTCAGCGCTGGCCTGGTGCACCACCCTGCCAAGCTCCGCCCTGCCCTGCATTGCGAGCAGCGCTGGACGCACAAACAGCTCGAAGCTGACCGCCGCGCTCACCGGGTTGCCCGGCAGCGCAAAGATGAAGGCACCGCCGGCGAGGCGGCCCGCGCACTGCGGCTGTCCGGGGCGCACCGCCACCCGCAGGGCGCGCACCTCGGGTTCTCGTTCGAGCGCGATCCGCACCACGTCGTGGGTGCCGGGGCCGACGCCCCCGGTCGTGATGATCACATCGCAACGTTCAGCGAGGGTGCTGAGTTCCGCGGCGAGTGGCACCGCCTCGTCAGCGCTATGACGCACTTCGACGGCATCGATCCCGAGTTCGCGCAGCAGCCCCGAGATCAGCAACGAGTTCGATTCCGGGATCTGGCCGCGCGCAAGCGGTGCGCCGGGGGCACGCAACTCGGATCCGGTCGCGATCACCGCGACGCGGGGGGCCCGGCGCACGCGCACCCGAGCCACCCCCGCGGCAGCGAGCGCGGCGAGACGCGCGGCTCCAAGCCGCGTTCCAGCTTCGGCGAGCACACTGCCGGCGGCGGTGTCTTCGGCGGCGCGGCGAATGTTCGCACCCACGGGCGCGGCGCGGATCACACGCACCAGTTCCTTGGCCCAGGCGGAGTCTTCGCGATCGCCGAGCGTCAGCTCAACGGGGATCACCGCATCGGCGTCGCTCGGCACGGGTGCCCCCGTCATGATCCGCACGCTCTCCCCCGGCGCGATCCCGGGGTCGGCCGTGCTGCCCGCGGGCACTTCACCGGTTACCCGCAGCACCGCAGGAGAATCCGCGGACGCGCCCGACACGTCGGCCGCTCTCACCGCATACCCGTCCATGGCAGAGTTGTCCCAGAGCGGGAGCGGGTGCCGGGCAAGAACCGGCTCAGCAAGGGTGTAGCCGTGGGCGTCCCCAATCGCCACATCCATTTCGGGGAGCGCAGTCACGCGCTCGAGAATCCAGCTCACATGCTCTTCCGCTGTGACCCGCATGGTGCAGCCTCTCTCCGCCAAGCGTCCCTCGCAATGCTGACGTGCCGGGACCTGGCCTTGCTCTCGCCGTGTTTCAATGATATCCAGGGAGTGTGTCTCGCATCGCCGCACGTCGCAGAGTAACCCGCCTTACCGTGGGTGGGCTCGTTTCCAGCCGCGCCGATTTTCTCGCGGTGGAGGAGCCGCTAGAGATTCGCGTTTTCGGCCGATCGCTCGCGGTGACGATGCGGACACCGGGAAATGACATCGAACTCGCCGCAGGATTTCTCGTCTCAGAGGGCGTCATCCATCACGCCGAGCACTTCACGACGGCCAGGTACTGCGCGGGAGTTCGGGCCCCCACCGATGTGCGCACCGTGATCCAGCTCGGGCTTCCAGAGCAACCCCCCTCGCCCACCGGTGAACCCAGCGCTGGTCTCCCCGATGAGGGCAACACGTACAACGTGCTCGACGTCACGCTTGCCCCGGGGGTAGCTCCGCCCGATCCAAGCCTTGAACGAAACTTTTACACGACAAGCTCCTGCGGCCTCTGCGGCAAGGCGAGCATCGAGGCGGTGCACACCAACTCCCACTACACGGTGGCAGAAGACCAGCTCACGATCGACGCGGAGATGCTCGCGACGTTCCCGGATCTGCTGCGCGCTCAGCAGGCCGTGTTCGACCGCACCGGTGGTCTCCACGCGGCGGCCCTCTTCGATGGCAATACCGGCGAGATGCTGGTGCTGCGCGAAGACGTGGGCCGCCACAACGCCGTCGATAAAGTCGTCGGTTGGGCGATGATGAATGATCGGCTGCCCGCACGCAACTGCGTACTCATGGTGTCGGGCCGCGCCAGCTTTGAACTCACGCAGAAGGCGCTCATGGCCGGGATCCCGATGCTCACCGCCGTTTCTGCCCCGTCGTCGCTCGCCGCCGAGCTCGCAACCGACGCGGGCCTCACCCTCGTGGGGTTCCTCCGCGGTCAGTCCATGGTGATCTATAGCCGCCCGGATCGCATCACCAACGACTCCAACCCGTCCTCCACGCCAGAACTTGCGCCCCAGCGCACCATCGAGAAGGTAGCTCCGCTATGACCCCCAAAGCCCCGCTCGAAGACTTTTCAGACGCGAACATCGAGATCACCGAACCACTCACTCACGCAGTGGGAATCGAGGGTGTGTATCACTCGATGGAACCCGCGATCAAAGCAATGGGGCTTGCGCGCACCGCGAAGCTCATGACGAAGATCAACCACAAAGAGGGCTTCGACTGCATGAGTTGCGCGTGGCCCGATCCGGATCACCGCAAGATCGCAGAGTTCTGCGAAAACGGGGCGAAGGCGGTGACCTGGGAGGCGACGCCACTGAAGATTGAACGTTCTTTCTGGCAGGAGCATTCGATCTCTTCCCTGGAGGACAAGACCGAGTACTGGTTGGGCATGCAGGGGCGCCTCATTGAACCGGTGTACAAGGCACAGGGCTCCGATCACTATGAGCCGATCAGCTGGGACGAAGCCTACGCGAAGATCGCGGATCACCTGAACGGGCTCGCTCACCCGAACGAGGCCGCGTTCTACACCAGCGGTCGCGCCTCAAACGAGGCCGCGTTTGTGTACCAGCTGATGTCGCGAGTCCTCGGCACGAACAACCTCCCCGACTGTTCGAATATGTGTCACGAGTCGACCGGCACGGCGATGCAGCACACGGTCGGTATCGGGAAGTCAACCGTCTCCTACAATGACTTCGCAAAGGCCGATTTGATCATCATCATGGGCCAGAACCCGGGCACCAATCACCCGCGCATGCTGACAGCGCTGCACGAGGCCAAACAACACGGCGCCCGGATCGTCGCCGTGAACCCACTCCCCGAGGCGGGCCTCATCGGCTACAAGGATCCGCAGAGCGTCAAGGGCTATCTCGGCAAGGCCACACAGATCGCGGATCAGTTCTTGAAGATCCGTTCCGGCGGCGATATGGCACTGCTGCAGGCGATCTCGAAGCGCGTCCTCGATGCGGAGGCGGAGTACCCGGGAGAAGTGCTGGATCACGACTTTATCGCGCAGCACTGCGACGGATTCGAGGCCTTCGCGAGCCACATGGCGAACCTTGATGAACGCGAGGTCGAGCAGGCGACGGGGTTGCCTGCGGCCGAAATCGACGAGCTCGCGGATCACTATCTGAGCTCCGAGCGCGTCATCATTTGCTGGGCGATGGGGATCACCCAGCATCGCAAGGGCGTTGATACGATCCGCGAGATCATCAATCTACTGCTACTGCGCGGCAACATCGGCAAGCCCGGTGCCGGGGCCTCCCCCGTGCGCGGCCACAGCAATGTGCAGGGCGACCGCACGATGGGCGTGTGGGAGCAGATGCCGGATTCCTTCCTCGATGCGCTCGGAAAAGAGTTCAACTTTGATCCGCCCAGGGATCACGGCGTCGATGCCGTACACGGGATCCGTGCGCTCAACGAGGGCAAGATCAAGGTCTGGATGAGTCTCGGTGGCAACCTCGTTGGGGCGATCTCAGACACGCACCTCGCGGAATCGGCGATGCGGAAGACCCGATTGAGCGTGCAGCTCTCGACGAAGCTCAACCGCTCCCACGTAGTAACCGGCGAGGAGGCGCTGATCCTCCCCGTACTCGGCCGCACCGAGGTCGACGAGCAGGCCACGGGCCCGCAGTACATCACGGTCGAGGATTCGGTGTGCGCGGTACACGCCTCGCACGGCCAGGTGCCACCGATCTCCGATCAGGTGCGCTCTGAAACCGCGATCGTTGCAGGGATCGCGCACGCCACCTTTGGCGACCGCCACGGCATCGACTGGCAGGCCATGATCCGCGACTACGACGTGATTCGGGATCACATCTCGCGCGTCGTACCCGGCTGCGAAGACTACAACGAGAAGACCCGCAGACGCGATGGTTTCATCTTGCCGAACGGCCCGCGCGACTCGCGCACATTCAACACCGAAACAGGCAAGGCGCGGATCACCGTCAATGAGCTCGAGCCCGTCGAGTGCCCGCCCGGCCGGCTGATCCTGCAGACGGTGCGCTCGCACGACCAGTTCAACACCACCATTTACAGCCTGAACGACCGCTACCGCGGCATCAAGAAGGGCCGCTATGTGGTGTTTGTGCACCCGGATGACCTCGCGGATCTCGGGCTCACAGATGGCCAGACCGTCGACATCTTCAGCGAGTGGAAAGACGAGCCGGATCGGGTGCTGCGCGGTTTCCGCACCGTCGCGTTCCCCACGGCCCGCGGCTGCGCAGCGGCCTACTTCCCTGAGGCAAACGTGCTGATCCCGCTCGATAGCACCGCGCTCGAAAGCAATACCCCGGTGTCAAAGGCCGTGGTGGTGCGCCTTGAACCCTCGAGTGTCCCCGCGGGCGTGGGGCGCCCCATCACGGTGTGACGGGGCTTCACCACCGTAAGTATAACTGGTTATACTGCAAGCATGAAGACCGCCATTTCGCTCCCCGACCCCGATTTTGAGCGGTTTGAGGCCGTAGCCGCTCGCCACGGCCTCAAACGTTCAGAGTTCTATCGTCTCGCTGCTCAGAAACTCGCCGACGAACTCGAGGGCGGATCGAGGCTCACAGCCCTCGCTAATGCAGCACTTCTTCGCGCGGGCCAACCCGCGGGAGACGGAGCCTTCCTGAGCGAATCGGAGCGCTCAATGCTCGAGGGAACCGAGTGGTAATCAATCACGGCGATGTTGTCTGGGTGGATTTTGGTCTCCCCAGGGGTTCAGAACCCGCGAAGCTTCGGCCTGCTGTTGTCATGCAGGGCGACTGGCTTCTCGCAACACAGATCAACACCGTACTCGTCGTCCCGCTCACCTCGAACCTTGCCCTCGACGTATTCCCGGGAAACACGCTCCTCCCCAAAGAAGCAACCAGCTTGGACAAGGATTCAGTAGCGGTGGTCTCTCAACTGGGGCCCGTGAGCCGAGAATTCATTACCCCCTATCCTGTCGGCACCCTGCCCACCTATCTGATGTCAGAGGTCATCGCGGGCATCAAGCTGACGCTCGGAATCTGAGTCGGTGCCCCAGAATGCGGCAGCTACCTGTTGGCTGCCGCAGGCGCGCCGATCCCCGGATCGATCTGCGTCGGCCCCGCCGCGGATGGGCGGATGTCAAAGTCGAAGATCTCCGTTGGCAGATACACCGTCGAGCACGAGTTCGGAATGTCAACAACGCCCGAAAGTCGCCCCTCGATGGGGGCCGCGCCCAGCAGCAGGTAGGCCTGCTCGGGACTGTAGCCGAACTTCGTCAGGTAATCGATCGCGTGCAGGCACGCGCGCTGATACGACAGATGTGAGTCGAGATACCTCTGTTCACCGTCCAGGGTGACCGAGGTGCCCGAGAAGGCAAGCCAATGACTGTAGTTCGGTTCGACGTTGCCGGGCATAAAGATTGCGTTCTCGCTGACACCGTAGGTCTCCATGCCTCCCTTGATGATGTCGACGCGGAGGTCAATGAAACCGCCCATCTCGATTGCCCCACAGAAGGTGATCTCGCCGTCCCCCTGCGAGAAGTGCAGGTCGCCGACCGAGAGGTTCGCCCCGTCGACAAACACCGGATAAAACACGCGCGATCCCTTGGTGAAGTTCTTAATGTCCTGGTTCCCTCCGTTCTCGCGCGGAGGCGCCGTGCGAGCGGCCTCTGATCCGACGCGAGCCCACTGATCCCGCGGCAGGCCGCCCAGGACGGCGTGCTCAGCCTCCGGTGGCAATGCCAGCGGCGGTACCCGCTCGGGGTCGGTTGCGATCAGGGCCCCCTCCCGGTTATTCCAGGTCGCGAGCAGCCCGGCCGAAGGGCCGTGCCCATCAAGCCCGGGTGGGTGATGCCGGTGAACGAGACACCCGGAATGTGCCGCGAAGTCGCGGTCTGGCCGCTAAAGTCCCAGACGGCTTTGTAGGCGTCAGGGAATTGGTCAGTCAGAAAACTGCCGCCGTTATTTTTGGAGAAGATCCCGGTGTATCCCCATCCCTGGCCGGCGAGTGGTCCCGAATCTTCCTGCGGGATCGGCCCGACGTCAAGAATGTCGACGATGAGCAAGTCACCCGGTTTCGCGCCCTCGACCCTGAACGGTCCGCTGAGGGTGTGCACGGTCAGCAACGGGGCATCGAGAATATCTTGCGCCGAGTCATCGTTCTGGATCGCGCCATCAAACCACTCGCGGCAATCGACCCGAAAGCTGTCGCCCGGCTTCACCGTCGCGACGGGCGGAATCTCGGGATGCCACCTGTTGTGGCCGAGCACCTCCTGCTCCGTGAACTTCTTAGACGAATCGAGGGGAAATAGATTCTTCGGCATGCGAATAGCTCCTTTGCTATTGAGGTGAGAGCCCTATGCTCTCGGAAGCTTTGCGTGAAGCGGGTTGCGGGTGACGCGTTGTGGGGCGCGGGATCCGCTCCCCGGGAGACGGTCGACCACGGCTGGCTCGTGAGCGCTCCTCGCCGCGTGGTCGACGAGTTGAAAGGCCGAGGTTCCGGCCGCAGAGAGATGAGGCGCCGTAATGGCACGCCGTGCAACACCGCCGCAGGCGCGACACTCGGCCGTTTCGGGGACCTCGGACATCGTAAACATCGCGTCGAATCGACAGCCTTCGCTGCATTGAAACGAGTAACTGGGCACAAATCCCACCTTTCTGTCAGGATGACGCCATGGTTTGAGAAACCGCGATCGGGTTGGCTCGTGGTGCGGGCTTGCCGAGTATCCAGGCGGCCAGCAAGATCAGTGCGGCGATACCGGCCGCGATCCACCCCTCCAGGAAGCCGGTCACATAGCTGCCCGTAAGCAAGAGAAACGCGGGAAGCGCCGCACTGAAGACCCCGAGCAGCAGCGCAAACCACCCGATCCGCTTGGTCAGGGACTCTCGACCGAGGGCCAACATCGCGAAGAAGAGATACCAGAGCACGGCCCACGAAAACCAGATGATGCCGAACACCGGATCGTCAAATCGGGTGAACTGCAGCACCCCAAACACCACCGCACAGCCGGTGACAAACAGGGAGAACCAGCCGAGGCCTTCGCCGCTCGCGCCCGTTAGTTCGTTCCACGCGACGTAGAAATAGGTGAAGCCGAACAGATAGAGCCCTGATGCCCCGAGTATGGTCAGCTCGTCGCCGCCCGACTGCAGAATGATGAGGGTGGGAAAGACGACCTGCATTCCGCCGACGAAGAGATTCATCGCTGCCGCGGCCTTGCGGGGAATCCGCCCCAGCAGCATCAGGCCGTTGATGCACAGCACCGCACCAACGTACAGGAGCCCGACACTGCTCATTTCTCCTCCTCGCCTCATTGCGTGAAGAAACCGTGGATACGTGGAGCGCATCCCTGACGGATGCCACCGGATCCCTCAACCGTTGAGAAGATTCAGTGTTTCCTCGGACAGTACCCAGCTTCACAACGAATGTCAATGATTCGTGCTTCGGATTCGGGCTCGTGGTGTGAGACACACCACGAGCTCAGCCTCGCGCTGAGGTCGCGATGCTGTGCTGGTAGAAGGCCCAACCGAACACGATGGTGCCGGCGAGAAGGATGGCGCGAGCGACGACGATGGCCGCGACCACTGTTGCGTTCGGAAGCCCGCCCGCGACGAGAAGGCCGATGAGCACGAGTTCGTATGCGCCAAGGCCGTTGGGGGTAACGATAATAATGCTGGCGACGGTGGCTGCGCCGTAGGCGACGATGAGCAGTGCCGGATCAACGTAGAGGTTGAAGGCCGCAAGCGCGATCCAGAAGAGTCCAGCGTCCGCCGCGTGGACGAGAAACGACCACAGGAAGGGTGCGAGGAGCGCGCGAGGCCGAGCGAGGAGTTCCCGGAGTTCGATATGCAGTCCGTCGAAGAACCGAATGAGAGCGGCAGGTTCAACTAGCCTCGGCCTTCGCACCAGTCGCCCAAATGAGTTGATGAGGCCTGCAACATGCCCTGCAAAGCGATGCAGTGCTCTACGTCTGCGAATCAAGACCACGGCACCGACCACCGACAGCACGGCAAGAACGCCGATTCCAACGGCGGTCCACACGATCGCCGCTTCGCTCTGTCCACTGACGATAAGCCAGACGGTGGCCGCGCCTACGACCAGAGCGAAGGAGATGAAAGTGACCGCGAAGCGAGCGATCTGCGCCAGGGTTCCTTTGCTGGGCGAAACACCCAGTGTGCTGAGTTTCCAGCTCGCGTAGGTGATTCCGGCGGCCCCACCGGAGGGCAGCATATGGTTGGCGAAGTTGAACTCCAAGGACATCCGCATCGCCGCGAACGGATGCATCCCGCGGAGTTCTCCGCGCGCCCGAAGATAGGCGAAGAGCACTTCGCCGGTCACCGCAAAGCTGAGAAGCTGCGTGGGGATCAGAATCATCAGCACCCAGAGATTCGCGTCACGAATACTCTGGAACGCATCGATCATGGTGGGCCATGCCGCCCAGGCGATCGCGGCGACGACGAGTGCCGTGATCATGCTGACCCAAAAACGCAGTGACCTGTGCCAGGGCACGGGTGCAGCTTGGCCGCCTGAACCGATCATCGGGGCGTCTATTGGCTCACGCATCAGGAGTTCCGCGTCGTTCCCGAGGGAGATTCCGAATCGGAGCTGCTGCGGCCGGGCCAGCGTCTCGTGTTCCCGAACTGGTGTCGCGCGAGAGTCATGCCGTCAGTCGCGTAGTAGCGGGCGAGTTTCTCGCGATCAATTGACCGGAACAGTCTTGCTTTGACGAGCATTCGGGGTGAGTAGCGAAGGCGGTGACCCGACTTCAGAAGGGCAATTGTGACATCTACGTCCTCGCTCACATGCTCGTCTCCCATCGCGACGAGATGCCGCGCCGACAGCCAGGCCTCGCGGCGCACTGCGCTGTTGAAGCCGTAAAGCATCGGGGCCACTCCGATGCTGCGCTGGTGCCAAAAGCGGAACCCGCGATACCACCAGGATCCTAAGAAGAGGTTGCCGGGTGAGAGTTCCGCAATTGCGGCGTTGCCGCCTTGTCCGTGAAGTTCGGGATCGGTGAAGTCTTGCCGAATGCGAGCAATCCACTGGGGATTCACGATCGTGTCAGCGTCGATCCTCGCGATGACATCACCGCGTGACGCGTCGAAGCCTGCCTGTCGGGCATAGGTGATGCCCTGCCGAGGCTCCGTGATGATTCGAACCCTGGGGAACTGAGTAGCAAGACGGATGGTGTCGTCTGTGCAGCCGTTGTCCACGAGAATGATCTCGTCAGGCAAATCAGTCTGCTCAGTGAGCGCCTGTAAACAGCGCGTGATGATCCGTTCTTCGTTGAATGCAGGGATGACGACTGAGATCGTCGGAACGGTTGCGACCCCTGGTGTGGCCTGCGTCTCGTCAGGTTCAGCCATCGACGGGTCCACTCGAGAAGGCGTGTTCAAAACCCTGAGCTATGAGCATGCTGCCCCTTTCCTGAAAGACATGCACGCCACAGGACAAGAGATCGTGAACAGCGACGAGGATGCGTTGCATTCAATCTTATCGCCGCTCTGATGACGTGCGAGGGAGCAGCCACGACTTTTCGAGGTGTAGCTGCCTATACCTTTCCGGTTCTCCGCGGGTGGCTAGCGCCGCGCCTTGCGATAGCTCTCGAGCGCGCGGCCGCCCGCGGCAATCGCCGCAAAGAGCACCGCACCGATGGGCCACACGATCCAGGAGTCACCCCAGGCGTTCCCGATAAAGCTCCAGGCCAGATAGATCAGGGTGAGGAAGGGCCAGTAGAACGCGGCGATCACTCCAACGAATCCCTGACTGCCATCTCCATTGGCCCGGTCCCCGCGCGCATTCTTTCCCTTGCCCAGTTGCTCGGCTACCGAGTGCGCCCACGTCTGCGGCAGCAGGATCCCGAGCCCGGTCGCAACGAACACCAATACCAGCGCGGCGCCAACGCTGCTCCAGAGGCCCGCCGTCGGGCCACCGTCCAGGATCATCGAGAAGGCGATGAGCGGGATCGGGGCCAGAATCCACAGGCTGATCGCAAACTGCAGCGCTCGAATACGCGCGCTCTCTCGCTGTGTCCGCTGCGCCTCCGCCCAACGGGTGACCTCGGGGTTGAGACCGAAGCGGCCGTCCTCAATGCGCCGAAACGGTGCCGTCTCACGCGATATCGACACCATCAGCATCACGCCCGCGGCGACACACAGCAGGAGCAGAAGGAGGCCCGCGAACTGCAGAACCCCTTCTCGGACCGGGAGGAACCCCCGCGCCGCGACCGCATTCAGTACCACCAGCGACACCGGCGACAGCACGAACAGCATCACTCCCGCGGCCAAGCGAAACCGCGTGCGCCGTTTTGCTTCGGAGTACCCCGTTGCCTCGTCGAGCGTGACGGGCGGCTCAAGCGTGCGCGGGGCCGCAGCTGGACCCACGGGCGCGGGGCTCGGATCCAGCTCGGCCGTGATCCCGAGCACCGGCGCGACCTCCTCGAGCTTGCCGAAGTCGCGAATCACCTGACCAACGGCTTCGTTCTCGCTGCGCCCCTCGGCAATGAGGCCCGTGTAGGCGTCCTCCATCATGCCCTGCAGCTCGGCCTTTGCCTCAAGCAGCCGCGGCGTCTGCGGATAGGCGCTAAACATGGTGTCAATGTAGGCAATGATGACGTTCACTGCGGTGCCCCTTCAATAAATCGATCAACAACGGTTTTGGTGTAGCCCCACTCTTCGATCTTCAGAGCAAGGTGGGCGAGGCCCTCGGCGGTGATGCTGTAGTAGGTGCGAGGTTTACCACTGGGCGATACTCCCGGTGAGGAACTCACACACTCGATCGCCTCGAGCCGCTTGACGGCCGAGTAGAGCGTCGTTTGTTTGATGGCGTAGTCATCGCCGCTGATGGCGGTGATGCGCTGTGCGAGCTCGTAGGCGTATGACGGCCCACTGCGAAGAAGCGATAGCACCATGAGATCCACGTAGCCGCGGATGGCGTCTGCTCCGATCACGTCTCACCCTCCTCTTGCATTCAGACTCCCGAATTCGTACTATCGCAAACATACTACGATAGAAGTAGTACGTCAAACGTATCGACTATCGCGATGCAGCGATGGTGACCGCATTCTTGCCTATGCTGGTGTACATGGCGGTGCGGAGACGGGGCAGAAGCGGAGCGGCCGCCCGCGCTGCGGCCGGCATCCTTACGGCAGCGTCACTGCTGGTGGCATGCGCGCCGGCGAACCATTCCGTGAGGCCTGTTGGGGAGTCGACAGCGAGTACGCCGGCACGCACCGATCTCTCGGTATATGCCGCAGCCTCCCTGGAACCCGGTTTTGAGCAGCTTCGCGAAACCTTCGCCGCTACACACCCCGAGATCACCATCACCTTCACCTACGACGGCTCCTCAGTGCTTGCAACCCAGATCGTGAATGGCGCCCCCGCCGACGTGTTCGCGTCTGCCGACGAGGCAACCATGGCTGTGCTCACCCGGGCATCGCTTACCGACGGTGACCCCGTCCGCTTCGCCAGCAGCGAGCTCGTGATCGCGGTAGCGAAGGGCAATCCGCTGGGTATCACCTCGCTTGCGGATCTCGCGAAGCCACTCCCTGCGGACACCCCGCCGACCGTCGTACTGTGCGCACCCGAGGTGCCGTGCGGGGCTGCCGCGCGCACGCTCCTGACACGCAACGAGGTACGCCTCACGCCCGCGAGCGAGGAGCAGAACGTCACCGCGGTCCTCACTCGCGTGCGCAGCGGTGAGGCCGATGCCGGCCTGGTCTACGCTTCCGATGTGCAGCGCGCCGCACGCGAGGTCTCGGGTGTCTCAATTGCTGGATCAGCCGAGGCGGCCGGAAGCTATCTGGCCGTGCCCGTCGCGGGAACACCGCACGCTGCGGCGGCGCGCGCGTTCGTCACGTTTCTGACCTCGCAGGAGGCCCAGGAGCTTCTGACAGACCTCGGGTTCGGAACATCGTGAGTCACACGCACACGCAGACGCCAGTGCCGACCGCCTTCTGGGTGCCCGCAGGCCTTGCCGCGGCGGTACTGATCCTGCCGCTTGTCGCACTGTTCTTGCGAGTCGATTGGGCGGCCGTGCCCGCGACCCTGGTATCCCCCGCGGCGCTTAGCGCGCTCGGCCTGTCGGTCACCACGGCAAGCATCGCCACGGCGTTGTGTGTGCTGCTCGGACTCCCCCTCGCCCTCGTCATCGCGCGTTCATCCCGGCCCCTCGCCACCGTCCTCCGCGCGCTCACCACGCTGCCGCTCGTGCTCCCACCGCTCGTGGGCGGCCTCGCGCTGCTGTCACTGCTCGGCCGCGGCGGGCTTCTCGGCAACGCGCTCGCAGAGGCGGGGATCCGCATCCCCTTCACGACAGCGGCCGTCGTGATTGCGCAAACCTTCGTTGCGCTTCCCTTTCTGGTGATATCGGTTGAAGGAGCGCTCCGCAGCCTCGACACCGGCTTCGAACACGCAGCGGAAAGCCTGGGAGCGCGGCCCTGGACCGTGTTTCGCAGGGTCACCCTGCCCCTTCTGAGGCCCAGCCTGACCGCGGGCACGATCCTGTGCTTCACACGTGCGCTCGGCGAGTTTGGCGCCACGGCACTGTTTGCGGGGAACGCGCCCGGCACCACACGCACCATGCCGCTCGCGATCTACACCGCGTTTAACGGCGCGGGCGTCACCCAAGACACCGCAGTCACGCTCTCACTCCTGCTGGTTCTCGTGGCGCTCGTCGCGCTGATGTTCACGCGGGCACGTCCGAACGGGATCGCCGCATGAGCGGGCGCGAGCGGGCGAATGGTCTCGACTGCGCACTCCGGGTGCGCCGAGGCACGTTTGTACTTGACGTGACTGCCACGGCCGCACCGGGCGAGGTGCTCGCGGTGATCGGAGCCAACGGGTCCGGAAAATCGACCTTTCTCGGCGCGATCGCGGGAACACACCCGCTCGAGCGAGGCACGGTGACCCTCGGAGCACGCGTGCTGTGCTCACGCGAGCCAAACAACCCCTCGGTGGCACTGCGCCGCGCCGCCCGTCGCGTCGGATTCCTCGATCAGCGGGCGCGACTGTTCCCCCACCTCAGCGCGCGCGCAAACATCGCGTTCGGCCCGCGGGCACAGGGCGTCGACCGCCGCAGCGCGGACGCCGCGGCAGACGACTGGCTGGCGCGTGTCGGACTGTCGGGTCGCGGCGACGACCGCCCGCTTCAGCTGTCAGGAGGCCAGCAGCAACGGATAGCGATTGCCCGCACACTCGCGGCCGCCCCCGAATTGTTACTGCTCGATGAACCGTTCGCAGCCCTCGATGTAGCGAGCAGTGCTGAGCTTCGGGAGATCATCGCGGCGGAGGCACGGCGGCTCGGGATCCCGGTGGTGCTCGTCAGCCACGATCCGATGGATCTTGTCGCCCTCGCCTCGCGTGTCATCGTGCTCGAAGCGGGCAAGATTGCACAGTCGGGAACCGTGGCCGAGGTGTTGGGATCCCCCGCGACCCCCTTCGCCGCCGCATTCACCGGCCGCGTGCTGCTGCGAGGTGTCTCGACGGGCACCGGGTTCAGGGTAGCCGGGTCGCCGTTGCCTGTGCTTCACGGGGAGGGTGAGCTTCCTCCGGCCGCCGCCGCGGCAATCGCGAGCTTCGATCCCTCGGCGGTTCGTGTCAGCCCGGATCCCGCACTCGAAGCGGTGACTTCGCTCGCGGCAAACTCGTGGCTGGGCAGCATTGGAGCGGTATCCTCCGGGGTGACCGGGATCCGGGTCGAGTGTGCCGAGTGGCCGGGACTCTTTGCCGAGCTGCCGGTCGCCCGCGCGTTCGAGCCCTGGGTCACCGCTGGCGCCCCGACGCGGTGGGAACTGCCTGCGGAAGCGGTGCGATTCAGCAAGACCTACGGGCACTAAAAGCGGCCAATCTCCGCTGACACACCGCGGGCTCGGTGTTATGGTCGTGGGGCAGGCGCAAACGCGCAGCGGATTTCTTGGGAGGCACAGTGGCGTCGATGGCGGCTCCGCACGGAGCACGACAGCTTCCTTCGACCGGGCTGCGCGACGCGAGAGGGCGTCAACTGCGGGATCTCCGCATCTCGGTGACTGACCGCTGCAATTTCCGCTGCGTCTATTGCATGCCCAAAGAGCTGTTTGGGCGCGATTACCCGTTCCTTGAGCGCAGCGAACTCCTCACTTTTGAAGAGATCGAACGTGTCGCCCGCATCGCGGTGAGCCTCGGCGTCCGTAAGCTCCGGCTGACCGGCGGTGAACCGCTGCTGCGGCGCGGGATCGAGAATCTCGTCGCCAAATTGGCAGCACTGCGCACCCCGGACGGCAAGCGCGTCGACCTCGCCCTCACGACCAACGGCTCAGCGCTTCCCGTAAAAGCCGAGGCGCTGAGCGCGGCGGGCCTTCAGCGCGTTACGGTCTCCCTCGATTCCCTGCGAGAGGATCGCTTCCAGGCGATCAACGACGTGAAGTTCCCGCTTGCGCGGGTGCTCGACGGCATCGCGGCAGCGGAGGCTGCGGACCTCGGCCCGATCAAGATCAACGCGGTCATTAAGCGCGGCGTCAATGACGATGAAGTGCTGGCTCTTGCGGAGCACTTCCGCGGCACAGGCCACACGCTGCGCTTCATCGAGTACATGGATGTGGGATCCTCGAACGGCTGGGAGATGGCCGATGTGGTGCCGTCCGCGGAGATCCTGCGCCAAATCGGTGAGGTACACCCGCTTGAGCCCCTCACCCCCACCCACCCGGGCGAAACCGCGAAGCGGTGGCGCTACACCGACGGCGCGGGCGAGATCGGCGTCATTTCGAGTGTCACCGGGGCGTTCTGCGGATCCTGCACCCGCGCCCGCATCTCGGTGGAGGGCAAGCTCTTCACCTGCCTCTTCGCAAACGAAGGCACCGACCTGCGCGCACTGCTACGCGGGGGTGCGAGTGACGACGAGCTCGCGGCAGCGCTCACCGGTGTCTGGAGCGCGCGCGACGATCGCTACTCAGAACTCCGGGCGCAGGTTCCGCCGAGCCAGTCCCCCACGCACCGCCGCATCGAGATGTCGTACATCGGCGGCTGAGCGTGGCGAACACGATCGTGAATCAGGGTGCGGGCTCCAACAGCAGTCCGCTCTGGCGCATTGTCTTCTTTGCACCGGCAGCTATCGCGCTTTTCCTGGGATTGGTGGCCGGGCTTTCGGTGGTCGCCTGAGGGCACGCCTGCCTATTCCGGCAGCATCTTCCTTGAGATCGCCTGCACGTCTCCATCGAGGCCATCAACTTGTTTTTCGAGTCTCTCAAAACGACGATCAACTTCTTCAAAACGGCGATCAACCTCTTCAAAGCGACGATCAACCTGTTCGAAACGCAACACCATCTCGCTTTTGAGCCCATCAATGCGCTCGTTCACGGCGTCAAACTTAGCATTCATGGTCCCGAACTGCGCGGTCACCCCGTCAAACTTCGCATTCAAGGTGCGCATGAACATCTGAGTGATGATCGTAAGCAATCCGATCATCGTCGCAGCGAACACCCCGATCAGGGTCCAGACTTGCGGTTCATTCATGGTGAGCACCCTCCCATTGTGACCTGTTTCAAAACAGAATGCCAGGGAAGGGCGCCGACCGCCGGGCACAAACGCAATCTGTGGATATGTTGCCCCGGAATCGGAAAAAGAGGTGCCTGTGAGCGGAAGTCCACCGGCCCCCAGACACCCCCACCACGGATGGCAGGGCGCACTCATCGCGCCTTAGCGGTCGAGCCCCACCCATTCAGAGGAGCCCGAGGCGAAATGTTGCCGCTTCCAGATCGGGACCTCGTGTTTGATCCGCTCAACCAGACGCTCGATCGCCGCAAACGCCTCGCCGCGATGCGCGGCTGCGACTGCGGCAACGAGCGCAGCATCGCCAATCTTGAGTGACCCGACGCGGTGCACCGCTGCGAACCGCAGCCCAGTGGCCGCTTGTTCTTCGGCAACGAGCTCGCGCAAGAACCGCTCCGCTTCGGGATGCGCGCTGTAGTCGAGCGCGCGCACGTCTTCGCCGCCGTCATGGTTGCGGATCACGCCGTAAAACACCACCGTCGCGCCGCAATCGGGGGCGTCGACGGCCGCGCGCACGGCGGCTTCGTCGATCGTCTCATCGGTAACGTAGGCGTGCATCTCGGTCACCTGGCACTTCCTTCAAGAAGTTCGGGGGCAAGATCCGCGAGACCACGCACCCCGCCTCGCAAAAACTGAACATCAGTATTGCCGCGTGCGATCAGCAGTTTCGCGGCCCGGATCGAGCGCGGATCACGTTCGCAGTAGACAATCACTGGGCCAAGGACTGCGGCAGCTCCGGCCTCAAGCTCGTCGATCGGCACAGCCAGGGAGCCTCTGATCCGCAGCTGTTCGCGCTCCGCAACGGTCCGCACGTCGAGCAACACCGGAGGCGCTTCAGCGCTGAGGATCGCGGCAAGTTCTTCCGCGGCGACGGCGGGCGGCTCAGGATCCGGTCCGGCACAAAACAACTCATAATCGATCAGTTCCGTCACCGGCTGGGCCGCAGGATCACCGGAGAAGCGAAGCTCGCGGGTGCCCGCGCGGAGCGAATCATAGATCAGCACCCGCCCGAGCAGCGGATCTCCGATCCCGGTGATGAGCTTCAGCGTTTCGGTCGCGAGCAGCGAACCGATCGTGCCGCAGAGTCCGGGCAGCACTCCCCGGTGCCGCAGTCGACGACGTCCTCGGGGCGGGAGGCGCCGGGAAGAGATCCCGATACCCGGGATACTTCGGCCGCCACGACACCCCCACCTGACCGTGATACTGCAGGATCGACCCCCACACGAGCGGCAGCCCGAGGATCTCGGCGGCGTCTGCCACCAGGTAGCGGGTGGGAAAGTTGTCACTGCCATCGACGATGACATCGTAGCCGCGAAAGAGGTCAAGCGCGTTCCCGGCGGTGAGTCGAAAGCTGTGCAACTCAACACGGATTCCCGGATCAAGCGCATGCACCGTATCCGCCAGCGAATCCACCTTCTTTCGTCCGATGTCACCGGTGGAATGGGCGACCTGCCGGTGCAGATTTGAGAGTTCCACGCGGTCATCATCGACGATCCCGATCGTGCCGACACCCGCGCCGGCGAGGTAGGGCACGCTCGCACTCCCGAGCCCGCCAGCACCCACCACGAGCACGCGCGCGGACGCGAGACGTCGCTGCGATTCTTCCCCGAACCCGGGGAGCAATACCTGGCGTTGCGCACGCGCACGCTGTGCCTCACTCAACTCGGGCAGCGGAGAAACGAGCGGCCCGGGGCGATCGGTCTGCACGGCATCCATGCGGCCAGTCTAGATCCTCACGGGGTAGGTCACGGCCGTGATTATTCACGACCTCCGGCCCAGAGCTTCGCGCAACACACCGGGTAGCATTGCGGTATGGCGCAGATCACTGTTCGTTATTTCGCCGCCGCCGCCGAGGCCGCGGGCCGTGACGAGGAACACTTCGATGTGTCTTCCGCGAGCACCCTCGAGGCGCTGCGAGACACCCTCGCTGCGCAGTACGGCGAGCCCATGCGCAAGGTACTGCGTTCCGGATCTTTCCTCGTCGACGGTGTGGTGCGGCGCGACGGCGCTATTCAGCCCAGCGGCGGTGAGGTGCGGGGCACCGTTGTCGATGTACTCCCCCCGTTTGCGGGCGGATGAGCACGATTCGGCGCTCCCTCGGGGAGCATCAGGAAGCGGTGGCGTCGCTCCTTACTCCCGTCCTCGCCGCGCGCGGGGCGGCAGATCCTGAACTGATTGCCCTGGCTGCTGCGGGCGCGCTCGGGCGTGTCACCTCACACGAAATCCTCACCGCGATTCCGCTCCCACCCTTCGACAACTCGCAGATGGACGGCTACGCGGTGTGTGCTGCGGATTTGGCTGACGCAAGCTCGAGCCGGCCGGTGTCACTCCCCCTCGGATTCACCACTGCCGCCGGCGATGCGCCACTGCAGCATCAGCCGGGCACTGCATCTCCCATCATGACCGGGGCGCCGATCCCGCACGGAGCCGACACCGTCATTCCCGTCGAACAGTCGATCCCGCCGCGCTTTCCACGCCTCAGCAGGCGAGGCGAGTCACCCCCCAACGGCACCGTCTGCTTTGCGGCGCCCGCGCCAAAAGGCCAGTTCGTGCGACAGTGCGGCGAAGACGCCCCGGCAGGCACCCCGATCCTGCCCGCAGGGACCAGACTCACCCCAGCACGCATCGGTGCGCTCGCGGCGGCGGGGATCTCTGAGGTTGCCGTGCAGCCGCGGCTTCGCATACTTCTGTGCTCGACCGGAGATGAATTGAGCGGTGCTCGTGTGGGCGATGCGTCCAAGCCCCTCACCGCTGGTCTGATCCACGACGCGAACACACCGATGCTCGCCGCCGCCCTCCGCGAGGCGGAGGCGGAAGTTGGCACGCTGCGCTGCCAGGACGAGGCCGAAGCCTTGCAGCGCGCGATCACCGTGGCCGCCCCCGGCTACGACCTCGTGCTGACCTCGGGCGGGATCAGCGCGGGCGCCTTTGAGGTTGTGCGTGAGGCCTTGGCGCCCCTCGGCGCCGAGTTCGTGTCGGTCGCGATGCAGCCGGGAGGCCCGCAAGGACTCGGAACGCTCACACTCGCGTCAGGGCGGATCCCGGTCGTGTGCTTTCCAGGAAACCCGGTGAGTGCGCTCATCTCGGCAGAGTGTTTCCTGCTGCCCCTACTCAGAGCGTATGCCGGCGCGCAGGCCGAGCGCCCCCGCGAGGAACGTCGCCTCGCCCACGACGCACAGTCCCCGCGCGACAAGCATCAGCTGCGGCGTGGGCGCATCGAGTCCGACGGGCGAGTGCGGCTGAGCGCCCCTGGATCCCACCTGCTGAGCGAACTGGCCGCCGCAGATGTGCTGGCGCATTTGCCGCCCGGTCGCGACGCCTTCCCCGAGAACACCCCGCTTGAAGTCTGGAGAATCAATGACTGACACCCCCGCTCGCTCGGCGCAACAACTCACCCATTTGCGCGGTGACGGCAGCGCGCATATGGTCGACGTCACCGAGAAGGCCGTCACCAAGCGCACCGCACGCGCCGAAGCGACACTGCTCACTCGCGCGGATGTTGTAGAGCTATTGGTGGCGGGTGAACTGCCGAAGGGTGAAGCGCTGGGGACCGCCCGCATCGCCGGCATTATGGCGGCGAAACGCACCTCCGAGTTGATTCCGCTGTGCCATCCGCTGCCGCTCACAAAACTAGCGATCGATTTCGAGCCGCACGCAGACCGGGTCCGGATCATTGCGACCGTCACAACGCGCGGCGTGACCGGGGTGGAGATGGAGGCACTCACGGCGGCCAGCGTCGCGGCCCTGACGCTGTACGACATGATCAAGGCCGTCGACAAACACGCTTCAATCACCGATATCCGGGTGCTTGCGAAGTCGGGCGGGAAGAGCGGCGATTGGTCCCTCGAATGAGTGAGGACGCCGTCGTCATCGTCGCGTCGACCAGCGCCGCTGCGGGCCTGGCAGCGGATCGCACCGGGCCTGTGATCCGGGAGTGGCTCACGGCCAGGGGCTTCACGACCGCCCCTCCCGTGGTCGTTGCGGACGGCGATGCTGTCGGTGCAGCCGCGCGCACCGCGCTCGCCGCAGAGCCGCGCATCATCATCGTTACGGGCGGTACCGGGGTCTCGCCAAGCGATCAGACCCCGGAGCAACTTTCGCCGCTCCTTGATATTCAGCTTCCCGGGATCATCGAGGCAGTTCGTCGTCTGGGAGCTGCGAGCACCCCGGCCGCGATCCTCACCCGCGGCGTTGCGGGTTTTGCGGGGAATACGTTTGTGGTGACGCTGCCCGGTTCACCGGGTGGGGTCCGAGACGGGCTCGCCGTGATTGCTCCCGTGTTGGAACACTTACTTGACCAGCGGGCGCATGGCGGGAAGCATGACTCGTGTCCTGCGCCGTAGATTCGCTACTCAGGAAACGCTTTCCGTGCGATCGCCTGCACATCACCTTCAAGATTGTTGACTTGCGTCTCTAGACGGTTGAACCGCACGTCCATCTGTTCAAAACGCTGATCCACCTGTTCGAACCTCCGATCGACCTCTTCAAACCTCCGATCCACCTGCTCAAAGCGACGGTCTACCTCCTCGAACCTTCGATCGACCTGCTCGAACCTCAGCACCATCTCGTCTTTGAGACCATCGATTCGCTCACTCACACCGTCGAATTTCGCGTTCATCAGCTGCATCCCGGAGGCAACAATCTCGAACTGTGCCCCGATCCGCGCGCCCATTGCATCAAATTTCGCGTCCACAGCGCCAAACTGCGATTTCATGCTCCGCATGAACATTTGTGAGATAACCGTGATGACGCCGGTTATCGCAACGCCGAAGATCCCAATAAGGGTCCAGATTTGTGGTTCGTTCATTGTAACCATGCCTCCCATTGTGACTGACTCCACTACACAATGCCAGGGCCATCTCAGGGAAATGCGTCAGTTCCAAATCTGTGGATAACTCCCCGTGCGCGCGCCAAAAACTGCCCTTGTGAGCGGAGAAAGTAGAAGGGGGCTACGCCGTTCGGCGCAACCCCCTTCTCACATGCGTAGCTACACGCCGAGCAGCGTCTCGATCGGCCCGCGCGCAAAGAAGATCACGAAGCCGACGGACACGATCCACAGCAGCCAGTGCACCTGCTTCGCCTTCCCCGTGAACGCGTGGACCAGCACCCACGACACGAAACCCGCGCCGATGCCGTTGGCGATCGAGTAGCTGAGAGGCATCACGGCCGCGGTGAGGAACACCGGCAGGAGTACCCGGAAATCGCCGAGATCAATGTTCGAGATCTGCGACATCATCATGGCCCCGACGATGACCAGGGCCGCGGCCGCAACCTCTGTCGGCACGACCTCGGTCAGCGGGGTGAAGAACATCGCGAGCAAAAACACGAGCCCGGTGACCACGTTTGCGAGGCCGGTGCGGGCGCCCTCGCCGATCCCGGCGCCTGACTCGATAAACACTGTGGTCGAGGAGGAAGATGTTCCGCCACCGACGACGGCACCGACACCCTCAACGACAAGGGCGGACTTGATCCGGGGGAAGTTGCCTTTCTCGTCGGCGAGCCCTGCTTCGCGCGAGAGCCCGGTCATGGTGCCCATCGCGTCGAAAAAGTTCGTGAAGAGCAGGGTGAAAACGAGCATGATGACGGTGACAAGGCCGACCTTGCCAAAATCAAAACTGACAGCGCCGATCAGGCCGAGATCCGGAACGGCAAAGGGATTACCGCCCAGCACGGGTTCCGTGAGGCTCCAACCGCCGGGATTCACCGCGCCGTCAGCACCAAACTTTGGACCGATTTTCCAGATTGCCTCAACAATGACCGCGATGACGGTGCCGCTGACGAGGCCAATCAGGATCCCGCCCTTCACCTTCTTCGCGACCAGAATGCCCGTGAGTACCAGGGTAACGACGAAGATAAGTGTCGGAACCGTTCCAATAAAGCCGACACCGGCCGGCCCCAAGCCAACTGGCGGTGAGGACTGCCCGGTCGCATCAACGAAGCCCGAATTTACGAAGCCAATAAAGGCGATGAAGAAGCCAATACCGACGGTGATGGCAAGCTTCAACTGCACCGGGACGGCATCGAAAATCATCCGGCGCAGGCCGGTGGCCGCGAGCAGCACGATGAGGAGACCATTGATGATGACGATCGCCATCGCTTCGGGCCAGGTCACCTCCTGCACGACGGAGAAAGCCAGAAACGCGTTGATCCCCAAACCTGCGGCGAACGCGAAGGGCAGGCGAGAGATGAGACCAAAAAGAATCGTCATGACACCGGCGGCAAGAGCCGTGACAGCGCTCACCTGACCGAAATCGAGGATATTGCCCGCAACGTCCGGCTTTCCCGACAAGATGATCGGGTTCAAGATGACGATGTAGGCCATGGTCACGAAGGTGACGAGGCCGCCGCGGATCTCCGTTCCAAACGTTGATCCGCGTTCTGTGATCTGGAAGAAACGGTCGACCGCTCCCCCTGCTACTGCTTCCTTCTGGCTCGCCTCGGCCACAGGGTTCTCCGATCCTTCAGTCTGGGTGTTTCCTGGACAAGAAAAACCCTAACATTACGAGAGCGTGCTACGCGCCTCGGGCAGCAAAAAGCCTCCCGAGCGACGAACACTCGGGAGGCTTGATCGCAGGAAGAATCTAGCTCACACCGAGCAGATCAATCACAAAGATCAGTGTCTTGCCGGAGAGCGGATGTCCACCGGAGGTGCCGTAAGCCTGCGCTGCCGGCACAACGAGCTTCCGTCGGCCACCAACTTTCATGCCGGGGATCCCGATCTGCCAGCCCTGGATAAGGGAGCGCAGCGGGAAGTTGATGGACTCGCCGCGGCTCCACGAGGAGTCAAACTCTTCACCGGAGTCGTACTCGACGCCGAGGTAGTGAACATCGACAGTGGAACTCGCAAGCGCCTCCTCGCCGGTTCCCTCCACCAGATCTACGATCTGGAGTTCAGCGGGTGCGGGCCCCTCGGGGGCATCGATTTCGGGCTTCGTCTTCGCTGTTTCACTCATGCCCACCATTCTCCCGGATTTCTCGGCGAATCACCCTCCGAGTTCACTCAGAGGAAACTCTCGGGTTCCGATACCCTGGTGAGGTGAGATTTGCACATGTGATCAGTTCCCCCGGTTCCGCCCCCGAGCTCGTGGCTGTGCGAGGGGAACGCTATGTCCCTGTGAGCGAGCTCGGTGTGGTTGCGCACACGCTTCAACAATTCATCGAAGCTGGCCCCGCAGCGCAGGATCACGTGCGCTTGGAACTCGCTAAGCTCCCCGAAGACGCGGGCACGCCGCTCGCCGGCACACGCTTCGCGCCCGCCGTCATCTCCCCGCCGATCGTGCTTGCGGTGGGTCTCAACTACGACGAGCACGCGAGCGAGTTGAGCCTCGACAACGATTCCGGCCCCGTACTATTTTCACTCTTCCCCAACTCTCTCGGCGCACACGAAGCCGAGGTGCGGATCCCCACCCACCTCAGCGAAGAAGTCGACTACGAGGGAGAACTTGGCGTCATCATTGGCACTGCAGCGAAGGACGTCGCCCCCGAAGACGCCCTCTCGCACGTGTTTGGTTACACCGTCATCAACGACATCACCGCGCGCAACATCCAGTTCCAAGAGCCGCAGTGGTCTCGCTGCAAGTCGTTTGACGGCTTCACTCCCGTGGGCCCCACGGTGGTCACGGCCGATCAGATTCCGGATCCGCAGAACCTGCACCTGACCACCGATGTTGACGGGCTCCGTGTGCAGGATTCCTCAACGAGCTTCATGATCCGTTCGGTCGCGGAGCTCATCTCCTCGATCTCGCAATCGCTGACGTTGCTTCCGGGAACGGTCATCTCAACGGGCTCCCCGGGCGGCGCAGGGCGCTCCCGCAAACCCCCGCTGTATCTCAACCCCGGCACCGAGGTCACCGTCACGATTGAGGGCATCGGATCCCTCACTTCGCACTGCGTGCAGGGGTAACGAGACGCGACCGCACACACGAAAGAACCGAGGCCGTGAAGGGTTGCTTCACGGCCTCGGTTCTTAGTCTGTCCGGAACTACTTCTCCTCGGCCGCTGCCTTTTCAGCATCGCCCAGGATGACATCGATCGCACCGGTCTCGGGCGCAAGCCCTGCAAGCTTCATCGGCTGCAAGATGTCCGCGAGTTCGTCCTCGCCGAGCAACCCGCGAGACACGACCAGCTCGGAGATCTTGGCGTTCGTGGCGAGCGCCTCTTTCGCAAGCTTGGCCGCTTCCGAGTATCCGATGACGGGCGCGAGGGCCGTGATCACGGTCACCGAGCGCGAGACGATGTCTTCGAGACGATCCTCGTTTGCCGTGATCCCGTCGACGCAGTTCACTCGGAGCGTCTGGCACGCACGCTCCAGCCAGGTGATTGACTGGAAGATCGAGTGCGCGATAATCGGCTCGAATGCGTTCAGCTGAAGCTGGCCGGCCTCAACCGCCATCGACACGGTGACGTCGGCGCCGGCGACGGCGTAGGCGACCTGCGATACGGCCTCAGGAATCACCGGATTTACCTTGCCCGGCATAATGGAGGATCCGGCCTGGCGAGCGGGAAGATTGATCTCACCAAGACCGGCCTGCGGACCCGAGGAAAGCAGGCGCAGGTCGTTCGAGATCTTCGACAGCTTCAGCGCGCTGCGCTTGAGCGCCCCGGAGAAGGTGATGAAGACGCCGGTATCGCTCGTCGACTCCACGAGGTCGCCCGCGGTCACCAGCTCAAGCTCGGTGATCTCGCGGAGGTGCTTGATGACCGCCTCTTTGTATCCCTTTGGCGCGTTGATGCCGGTGCCGATCGCGGTCGCACCCATATTGACCTCACGCAGCAAGCTGACGGCTTCCTGCAGGCGCTCAATGTCTTCCCGCAGGGTCACCGCGAATGCGTTGAACTCTTGCCCCAGGGTCATCGGTACGGCGTCCTGCAACTGAGTGCGGCCAACCTTGACGATGTGCGAGAATTCGCGGCCCTTCGACGCGAACGACTCGGAGAGGAGCTTCAATTCTTCGAGCAGGCTCTCAAGCGAAAACGCCAGAGCGATCTTGATCGCGGTCGGGTAGGTGTCGTTGGTCGACTGGCTATGGTTCGTGTGATCGTTCGGGTTGATGAACGAGTAGTCGCCCTTGGCGTGGCCAGCCAACTCGAGCGCACGGTTCGTGATGACCTCGTTCGCATTCATATTGGTCGAGGTACCGGCGCCGCCCTGCACCACTCCCACGACAAACTGATCGTGCAGCATGCCGGTCTTGATTTCTTCGCACGCGCGATCAATCAGCACGGCGCGCTGCTCATCGAGCGCTCCAATCTCAAGGTTCGCGCGGGCAGCGGCCTGCTTCACGCAGGCGAAGGCACGAATAAAATCGGGATACACCGAAATGGGACGACGCGCGATGGGGAAGTTTTCGTGTGCACGGGCAGTGTGCACTCCCCAGTAGGCTGCTGCCGGTATCTCCAGGCTGCCAATCGAGTCCGTTTCGGTACGGGTCTGTGCTGCGAGGTAGTCACTCACCAGTTATCTTGGCTCCATTTTCAAAGGCTTGCGGGTCTTCCCGCATGGTCATACCCCAGCCTAGTGTCCCGTGCGGTTATCAGCCAATGCCGCCAACACCGTTTCCAGGCGTGTCATCCTCGCCAGCTGAATCACCGGATTCCGGATCCTGAATCTCGATGCCGTCGAGGTTGATCGCGCCCGTCGCCGCGTCCGCAACAGCCACATCCTGCGGCGCAGATTCGCCAGGCAACACCGCCGGCTCATCCCGTCGGAGAACCTCGAGAGGTGCCGTGAGCGTCTCGATCTGGTCGCCCCGGTCGCCAACACCGGGCCGCCCAGCGTGGGTGACGGCGATTCGCCACCCGACTCCGCGGTGAAAACGCAGCTGTCGCGCCACCACCAACCACGTGATGCCAATACCGAAGGCGAGGCCAGAGGAGATCGCACTAATGTACAGCGTTGAGCGGGCCCCGAGTGCATCCGCCGCCCAACCAACGAGAGGTGCACCGAGAGGTGTCCCTCCCATCAGAACGGCAATATATAGGGCGAGTACCCTACCGCGCAACTCAGGCTTAGTCGTGGTCTGCACGAAGCCGTTCGCCGTCGTCAGCAGGGTAGAAATTGAAAAGCCAAGAAAGATGAGCATGAAAGCGAAGGTCCAGAAGCTCGGCATCAATGCGGCGATGACACTCACCAAGGCGATGCCCCCCGACGCCAAAATCACCACCCGCATCCGTGCCGCCGACCTCCGTGCCACGAGCAGCGCGCCCGTAAGGGATCCGATAGCGAGGATCGACGAGAGCAAGCCGTAGTCGCTAGCTCCTCGCCCAAATTCGACGGCCATCGTCGAAGACATCACCGGGAAGTTCATGCTAAAGGTGCCGAGCATGAACACAATCGTGAACACCACCACGAGATCGTGCCTGCCCCGCACATAACGCAGCCCCGCAGAGAGCTGCCTGAGTTGCGACTCGCGTTTCCCCTCAGCCTCGACCACCCGCCGGGTCGTACGGATCATCAGGAGCGCGCCGAGCACCCCAAGAAACGACACCGCATTGATGAGGAACACCCAGCCCGAACCGACTGCCGCGATCAACGCACCAGCCACCGCAGGTCCCACCAGGCGCGCGGAGTTAAACGAGGCCGAATTCAGTGCAACAGCGTTCGACAGCTCTGCCCGCCCCACCAGATCTGACACGAACGCTTGCCGGGCCGTCGTATCGAACGCGTTCACGATCCCGAGCCCCAAAGCGAAGGAGTAGAGGTGCCACAGCTCCGCGCCACCGGTAAAAAGCAGGGTCCCGAGCCCGGCAGCAAGCAGCATCAGGAGCGATTGTGTCACGAGCAGCACCTTTCGCCGCTCAAACTTGTCCGCGATCGCGCCGCTGAATGGCACGAGGAGCAGCTGCGGCCCGAACTGAAGCGCCATCGTCACCCCGACCGCCGAGGCGTTATTGGACGTGAGTTCGGTCAAGACCACCCAGTTCTGCGTGGTTGCCTGCATCCACGCACCAACGTTTGAAACAAGCGCCCCTAGAAACCAAATTCGGTAGTTACGAATCGATAGGGAGCGGAACATGTTTGACATTGGTGGCGTGTCGACCTCCTCGGCTACCCCTCCACTTTACGCCCGCGTCAGACGAGCATCTCACGCATCGCAACCGACCATTGTGTGCGCAGGCGTTGCCGCTAAAACTTCCCGCCCATATCGAGTAGGCGGCGAATGCGATCCGGGATCGGCGGGTGAGTCGCAAACAACTTCTGCATCATGCCGGGCTTGAGCGGATCCGCGATCCACAGGTGCGCCATGCTGGAGCTCTGCTTCTGCAGCGGGCGGCCGTACTCCGAGAGTTTGTGCAGCGCGCTCGCGAGCGCCTCGGGGTGGCGCGTCGTTAACGCCCCTGTCGCGTCGGCCAGGTACTCGCGCTGCCGGGAGACGGCGAGCTGCACGATCGTCGCTATCAGCGGGGCAACGATCATGGCGACGAGACCAAAGACGAGCACAACAGGATTGCTGTTGTTGTTGCTACGCCCGAAAAAGGCGATGCGCATCATGACGTCAGCGATCATGCCGATCGCCACGACAAGCCCGTACACGATCATCGAGACACGGATGTCGTAGTTGCGCACGTGGCCAAGCTCGTGCGCCATGACGCCCTCCAGCTCGGAGTCGGTCATGATGTCGAGCAGGCCGGTTGTCGCAGCCACCATCGCGTGCGCAGGATCGCGTCCAGTCGCAAACGCGTTTGGGGCGGGATCATTGACGATGTACACCTCGGGCATCGGCGTACCCGTAGTGATCGACAGGTTCTCGACGATGCGATACAGGCGGGGGTTGTCTGCTTCGCTAATGCGCTGGGCGCCGCTCATCGAGATCGCCTGTTTGCCGGCGGCAAAATATTGGATCGCCGCGTAGCCGATCGAGATCACTACGACCGCGATCACGATCCCGGGTGAACGATAGATGTAGGCGGCGAGCCAGCCGAGCCCACCAACGATCACGATGAACAGCAGAATAATGAGGACGCTGTTGACCTTGTTGCGACGTATCGCGCTGTACACGAGCTACCTCGCTAGAACTGGATACGCGGCGGCTCCGAGATCGCGGCGACATCCTCGACCTCGAAGAATTCGCGCTCTGTGAAGCCCATTCCCCGCACGAAGATAGTGTTCGGGAAGACCTGGATCTTGGTGTTGAACTCGCGCACGCCGCCGTTATAGAAGCGGCGGGAGGCCTGGATCTTGTTCTCGGTGTCAACCAGTTCACCCTGCAACTGGAGGAAGTTCTGGCTGGCCTGCAGCTGCGGGTAGGCCTCTGCTACCGCGAAGATACTCTTGAGCGCCTGCTGCATGTGGTTCTCAGCAGCAGATGCCTCAGCTGGGCCCTGCGCAGAAACCGTTTCAGCACGCGCCTGGGTGACCGCTTCAAAAACACCCTTCTCGTGGGCCGCGTATCCCTTCACCGTTTCAACGAGGGAGGGGATCAGATCGGCCCTCCGCTTCAACTGAACCGTGATATCGCTCCAGGCCTCGTCGACCCGGACGCGCAGCGTTACCAGAGAGTTGTACGTGACCCAGACATAGCCGATCAGCAAGACTACGACAGCAGCCACGATCAACACGGCAATTAATCCACCAGACATACCTGCATCCTATCGGCCGCTCCCAGGAATCGCCTGGGTATTGAACCCAAAACCAACATTTGTCACGCCCCCAAAACGTGCTCGCGATCCCGCCAGGGTCGTTGCTCGGCGGTGACGCGTGGCTTAGAGGTCGCGCCGATAGGTCACACCTACTGCGGTGTCTGTGGCAGAAATCTGGCTGCGTTGTCGTCGGAGTCTTCACCGCCAGTGAAGCCCCCCTCCTCCGCCTTGCCAGATTTCTGCCACACACATCCTCGCTACGGCGCACCTATCGGCGCGAGCTCTTGGTTTCGCTCCGCTTCAGCCTCCCACGCGGTCTTGGCTTCAGCCCGACGCCGCAACCAAGCCCGCGCACGCATGAGCGCCCCGAACCCGATCGCAACAAGGAGCGCAACGATCAACACGACTTTGGCAAAGACCACGTGAGTAGCCTATCGCCCCCGAAAAGAAGCCAGCGTCGCGGCGATCGCGTCGAGAAAGCACTATCTCGACGAGAAGCCGTCCTCCGTGCGCCGACAGGATGGCTTCTCGTCGGATTACTGGTTTCTCGTGACGATCGACGGGTGGCGGGACGAAGTCCCCCCACTGGGATTCGAACCCAGACTGGACCGATTTTAAGTCGGTTGCCTCTGCCGGTTGGGCTATGGGGGGCCGTATTGATTCTGTCAGAATTCCAGCGCCCGCGGTGACACAGCGAACACAGAGTAGGCCCCGTCGTTGGGCAGAATGACGGGGCCTACGGCTCTGGGAGGCACGCTCCTGATACGCCAGAAGCGGCAAATTTCGGAAGGTTACGCGCTGAGACGGCTCCGCAAACCAGCAAGCTGCTCGCTGAGCGCTGCGGGGAGCCGGTCACCAAACTGCGCGAAGTACTCCGCGGTCAGATCGGCTTCGGCAAGCCAAGAATCTGCGTGAACTGAGAACAGCTCCTCCAGGTCGGCCTCGGGCACCTCAATGCCATCAAGGTTGAGTTCACCGGCGGCGGGGACGGTCCCGATCGCGGTCTCGCGACCGCTCACATCGCCCTCGACGCTGCGGATGATCCAGTCGATCACACGCGAGTTCTCGCCGAATCCTGGCCACAGGAAACGACCATCGGCGCCCTTGCGGAACCAGTTGACCTGGAAGATCTTGGGTGCCTTGTCGCCGAGGATCTCGCCCATCTCAAGCCAGTGACCCCAGTAGTCGGCCATGTTGTAGCCGCAGAAAGGCAGCATCGCGAAGGGATCGCGGCGAAGTTCACCAACGGTGCCCTCCTGTGCGGCGGTCTTCTCGGAAGAGATGGTGGCGCCTACAAACACGCCATGATCCCACGAGAGTGACTGCGCGACGAGCGGCACGTTGGTGGCGCGGCGACCGCCGAACAGGATCGCGTCGAGCGGCACCCCGTCCTGCTGGTACCAGTCTTGTGCAAGCGTGGGGGTCTGCTGGATCGGCACGGTGAATCGTGAGTTCGGGTGCGCGGCAACCCGACCAGATTCGGGGGTCCAGTCTTCGCCCTGCCAGTCGATGAGGTGCGAGGGAACGCTTTCGGTCTTGCCCTCCCACCACACGTCTCCGTCGTCGGTGAGCGCGACGTTCGTGAAGATGGTGTTGCCCCACAGCGTCTCCATCGCGACGGGGTTCGTCGTCTCGCCGGTGCCGGGGCGACGCCGAAGAATCCTGCCTCGGGGTTGATGGCGTACAGGCGGCCGTCGGATCCCGGGCGCAGCCAGGCAATGTCGTCGCCGATGGTCTCGACCTTCCAGCCGGGAATGGTCGGCTGCAGCATCGCGAGATTCGTCTTGCCGCACGCTGACGGGAACGCCGCCGAGAGGTGGTAGGCCTTGCCCGTCTCGGTGTTGGTGAGTTTCAGGAGCAGCATGTGCTCTGCGAGCCAGCCCTCGTTCTTGCCCATCACGCTCGCGATGCGAAGAGCAAAGCACTTCTTCGAGAGCAGCGCGTTGCCGCCGTAGCCGGATCCGTACGACCACACTTCAAGGGTCTCAGGAAAGTGGGTGATGTACTTGGTGTCGTTGCAGGGCCAAGCGACGTCTTCCTCGCCGGGCTCAAGCGGGGCACCGCTCGAGTGGACGGTGCGCACCCACTCACTGCCGGGGGTGATGCCATCGAGTGCGGTCTGCCCCATGCGGGTCATGATCCGCATGTTGAGCACGGCATAGGGTGAGTCAGTGATTTCGATCCCGAGCTGCGTGATTGCGCCGCCAACGGGTCCCATCGAGAACGGCACCACGTACATGGTGCGTCCGCGCATTGAGCCAGCAAACAGCGGCATCAGTTCGGCCTTCATTTTGTCCGGGGCAACCCAGTTGTTGGTGGGGCCGGCGTCTTCTTCCTTCTCGGAGCAGATGAAGGTGCGATCTTCCACACGCGCAACATCGGCAGGGTGGGATCGCGCGAGGAAGCTCCCGGGACGGAGGTCCTTATTGAGCGGGATCAGCGTGCCCGCTTCGACCATCTCGCCGGTGATGCGGTTCCATTCGTCCTGCGATCCGTCGCACCACACCACAGCGTCGGGCTGCGTAAGTTCGGCGACCTCGGTCACCCACTTCAGCACTTCGTGGTTGCTGGTGTTTGCTTCGGCTTCGACGAGATCCGCAATCTCGATGACCTGGCTGTTGCCCATGACGATCTCCTCGGCTGTAAACCTTGAGTGGTAAGAATCGGTGTCATATCCATTCTGAACACTCGGACACCCCACCATTGACCGATTGGCTTGTAAAGTTTTAAGGTTTTTGCCATATAGTCAAATTATGGCTCCTGAAGCAACCCCCTCCATCAGCGACGCGGAAGTAGACCGGCTGCTCCTCGGCAAGCGATTGCGGCACTTCCGCACACGCGCCGGCCTCACCCTGGACCAACTTGGCGAACGAGTCGGAGTGGTGGCGAGCCAGCTCTCCCTGGTTGAGAACGGCAAGCGCGAACCCAAGCTCACCCTGCTCCAGGCGGTTGCGCGCGAGTTGAACATTGACCCAACGGAGCTTTTGAAACACGAGGCTCCGGATCAGCGTAGCGCCCTGGAGATCGAGCTCGAACGCGCGCAGTCAGCGCCCGGATACCTCAGTCTCGGCCTCCCCCACGTGCGCACGCCGCGGACCCTCGGCGACGATACTCTCGAAGCCCTTGTTGGGCTACACCGCGAGCTAGCGCGGCGATCCCGGGCGGCAGCCACCACGTCTGAGGAAGCCCGCCGGATCAACACAAAAATGCGCCTGCAGATGCAGGAGCGTGACAACTACCTTCCCGAAATCGAACTGGTCGCCTCGGATCTGATGCGCCGGATCGGCCACACCACGGGAGCGGTCACCCACCGCGCCGTCGCAATGCTGGCCGAACTGCTTGGTTTCACGCTGATCTTTGTCGATGATCTGCCCTCGAACACGCGAAGCATCACCGACCTTGAGAACGGCCGAATCTATCTGCCTCCCGCGTCTATTCCGGGCGGGCACGGGCTGCGCTCACTCGCGCTGCAGGCCATGGCCCACCGGGTGCTCGGCCATTCCGAGCCGTCAAGTTATGCAGAATTTCTCGAACAGCGTCTCCAGATCAATTATTTCGCCGCGGCTTGCCTGTTGCCGGAGGCGCGAGCGGTCGAGTTTTTGCAGCAGGCCAAACGAAATCGAAATCTCGCGATCGAGGATCTGCGCGATGCTTTTGGTGTCACGCACGAGGCTGCCGCTCACCGCTTCTCAAACCTCGCGACGCACCACCTTGATCTGCGAGTGCACCACTATCGCACGGATGGCGCAGGATCCCTGGTCCGCGGCTACGAAAACGATGGCCTTCCTTTTCCCTCGGACGAGGTGGGTTCGATCGAGGGCGAGATGCTGTGTCACAAATGGGGTGGCCGAGCCGCGTTCAATCGCACGAACCGCACGAGCGAGTTCTATCAGTACACCGATACTCCGGCCGGTACGTTCTGGACGAGCGTGCAAACAGGTGATGCGGAGCAGGGTCCGTTCGCGATTGCGTGTGGGGTTGGCTTTGATGACGCGCGCTGGTTCCGTGGGCGCGACACCACCCTTAGGGCGGTGTCGACGTGCCCCGATGACAGCTGCTGTCGCACGCCTCGGCCGGAGTTACTCTCGCGTTGGGAAGGTAAGGCCTGGCCAAGCGCACGCATGCACGCCCACGTACTCACGCCCCTCCCCACTGGCACCTTTCCCGGCGTCGATGATGCCGACATGTACGAGTTTCTGTCGCGGCATGCTCCCTCGGTTTAGAGAGAAAAGCGAATCAGCTTTTCTCCGCCGAGGGACCTGCGGCCACTGCCGCAGACTAGGGCCACGCCGACGAGAAGCTAGTACCCCGACGAGAAGCCATCCCCCGTGCGTCGGTAGAGTGCTTTCTCGTCGAGGGAGTGCTTTCTCGTCGAGGGCGGGGATCCTGAAACGCAGAAACCCCGCGATCCTGCAAGCGCAAGACGCGGGGTTTCTGTCGCTCGAAGCGTAAGGTCTAGGCCTTCGGTCGGCTCGCGAACTCCTCGAAGATCGCGCGAGGCTCCTGAACGGCCTCGATGTTCACGATGTCACGAGCGAGGAAGAAGTGGCTCATCCAGCCGCCAAACACGCGCCACTTGCGCTCCCACGTCGGGATCGCAAGACCGTGATAGAAGCGGTGCGCAAGCCACGCCAGGTAGCCGCGCATTGCAAACTTGCCGGACTGGAACACGCCAGTGTTAAGGCCGAGACCAGCAACGGCGCCCTGGTTCTTGTGGTTGTAGTCGCGTGCGCCTTCGCCGCGCAGATCAGCGACGATGTTCTTCGCGAGCAGGCGGCCCTGACGCACGGCGTGCTGAGCGTTCGGCACGCAGAACCCTCCGGGTCCGGGGGTCGGCGAGATGTCGGGTACCTGTGAGGTGTCGCCCGCGGTCCAGGCGCCCTCGAGTTCTTCGCCATCTTCAGTAGTGATGCGGAGGTTCGGGCTTGCAACGACGTGACCGCGAGGGCCGATCGGCAGGTCGGTGCCGCGCAGGAACGGGCGGGGCATCACACCGGCGGTCCACACGATGAGGTCAGATTCGTAGCTCTCGCCGGTGGAGAGTTCGATCTTGCCGTCAACGGCTGAGGAGAGCTGGGTGTCGAGGTGGATATCCACTCCACGACGGGTCTGATCCTTGACCACCCAGTTCGCGGTTTCTTGCGCGACCTCGGGCATGATCCGCCCCATCGCCTCAACGAGGTGGAACTTGGTCTCGTCGAAGCTGATCTCGGGGTAGCGGCGCAGCAGCGTGGTCGCGAAGGAACGCAGCTCGGAGATCGTCTCGATACCGGCGAATCCGCCGCCGACGACCGTCACTGTCAGCAAGCGCGCACGCTCGGCTGATCCCGCGGGCAGCGACGCCGCACGCTCGAAGTTGCCGACCATACGATCACGCACGGCGACGGCCTCTTCGATGGTCTTCATGCCGATCGCGTTGTCGGCAATGCCGGCGATGGGGAAGGTGCGCGACACGGATCCCGTGGTGACCACGATCTGGTCGTACTCAAACTCGTATGCCTCGCCCACATTGGGCGTGATCGTCGCTGTCTTGGTGGCGTGTGAGATGCCAGTGACCTTACCCGCGATATTCGCGGTCTTCTTGAGGTGGCGGCGGCGCGCAACCACCGCGTGACGCGGCTCGATTGAGCCCGCAGCGACCTCGGGAAGGAATGGCAAGTACGCCATGTAGGGCAACGGATCAACGATCGTCACCTCAGCTTCGCCGGAGCGAAGCAGCTTTTCGAGCTTCCATGCGGTATAGAAGCCGGCGTAGCCGCCGCCAACGATCAGAATCTTCTTCGCCACGAAGCGATCTCCTTGTTGCGTATAGAGCAGGATCGGAAACTATGCCCCGCGTGGGCACAGAAAAACTGGGCGAAAGCCGCCCATCCTCCTATTCTAGACCGAAAATGCGACAAGAAACGTGCTTTCCTCGGTTGCAACAAGAAAAAGCGACGATTCTGCGAGAATCTCGAAAAAATACCGCCAGTTACGCTCCCGAAGGCCCCAAACCACTGCGTTCAAGCGCAAGATCACCGATGGGGTTAACTCCTGGGCCGACAGCGAGAGCGTGGCCCATCAGCGCGTGAAGACATTTCACGCGGCTCGGCATGCCGCCAGCACTGACCCCAGCAACTTCCGGTACTTCGCCCACCGAGTCACGATCCGCGATGTACTGCTCGTGAGCTCGCGCGTATTGAGCCCGAACTTCTTCGTCAGCAGCAAGCAACTCATTGAACTCGTTCATGACCCCTGCAGCCTCAAGCCGGGAAGCCGCCGCCACAATTTCTGGGTGACACAGGTAGTAAAAGGTCGGAAACGGGGATCCGTCAGGCAGACGGGGAGCGGTCGCAACAACTGCGGGGCTCCCGTCGACTGCCCTGGCCGCGATCCCCACGACGCCCCGCGCTTCGCGACCTAGTTGCTCGCTCACGGCCTCAATATCCGCGGCGGTGGGCGTCGTGTATGGTGGCCGGCTCATTCGCTGGGCTCCTCCGTGTTCGGGGTATTGTCAGGTGCGGGATCATCCCCCGCAAGTTCTTCGGGTGCCGCATCGGTGGTGCCCGCGTTCAGGAAAGACACTGCGAGGCCCCTGGCCCAGTTACTCTGAATCCGCGATAGCTCGGCGTTAGTCTCTTCCTTGGATTCTGCCGGCAGGAGAACGTCGTCGATCACACTCACCTGTGTCTCACCGGGCAGCACATAAAAGAGACGGTCCCGAGCCTGGGCGCGCACGTAGACGGGATCCTTCCACTTCGCGCGCTCCTCATCGATGCTGTCAACGGCCTGCTGGCTTAGCCGCACGCTCTCACGCAGTTCAGAGATCTCGCGTTGCTGTTGCACAAAGGTGGAGAGGCTAGGACTCACGATCACGGCCCCGGCAAGCACCAGCACAACAACGAGCACGGTAAAGCCGCTAAAGCGGAGACTCGAGGCCCATTCCGCGATATCGTCAGTCAAGCGCTTCATCAGTTCACCGTGTCGTTGTGCTCGTGTTGTTGTGCCGTCGTTGTGCGGTGGTGCAGCGTGTTATGCGGTGAATCGCGGGAATGCGGCGCGGCCCGCGTACTTCGCGGCCCCACCGAGCTCTTCTTCGATCCGCAGCAACTGGTTGTACTTTGCGACACGATCGGAGCGCGCGGGGGCACCCGTTTTGATCTGGCCGCAGTCGGTTGCGACGGCGAGGTCGGCGATCGTCACATCCTCAGTTTCGCCGGAGCGATGCGACATGACGGCGGTGTAGCCGGAGCGCTGCGCGAGCTGCACGGCGTCGAAGGTCTCGGTGAGGGTACCGATCTGGTTGACCTTGACCAGGATCGAGTTCGCGACGCCCTTTTCGATGCCGTCAGCCAAACGCGTCGGGTTGGTGACAAAGAGGTCGTCACCGACGAGCTGCACGCGGCTGCCCAGGCGATCGGTGAGGTGCTTCCAGCCGGCCCAGTCATCCTCGTCCAGCGGATCCTCGATGGACACGAGCGGATAGCGGTTCAGCAGATCCTCGTAGTAGGCGGTCATTTGTTCGGCGGTGCGCTTTTCGCCTTCGAAGGTGTAGACGCCGTCTGCGTAGAACTCGGACGAAGCGACGTCGAGCGCGACGGCGACATCTCGGCCCGGCTCGAGGCCGGCACGCTTGATCGCCTCGACGATGAGGTCGAGTGCCTCGGCGTTGTGCGGCAGATCCGGAGCGAAGCCGCCCTCATCACCAAGCCCGGTCGAAAGCCCCTTTTCGATGAGCAGCGCCTTGAGCGCGTGGTACACCTCAACGCCCCAGCGCAGTCCCTCGGAGAAAGTCTCGGCACCGAGGGCACCGCCATAAACTCCTGAATGTCGACGCCGGTGTCCGCGTGCGCACCGCCGTTAATGATGTTCATGAGCGGCACGGGAAGCGTGCACGCGTTGGGACCACCGAGGTAGCGGTACAGCGGCAGCTCAGCCGAGGCTGCTGCTGCGTGCGCGACAGCGAGGCTCACGCCAAGGATCGAGTTCGCACCGACCCGCTGCTTGTTGTCGGTGCCGTCGACGTCACGCAAGATCTGGTCAATAATGCGCTGATCGTCAGCGGCAAAGCCCTCGATCGCGGGCGCCAGCTCGTCAAACACCGCGTCGACAGCCTTGGTGACGCCTTTGCCAAGGTAGCGATCCTTGTCTCCGTCGCGCAGCTCGTAGGCCTCGAACGCGCCGGTTGAGGCACCCGATGGCACTGCAGCCCGGCCCACAGATTCGTCGCTCAGCCCCACCTCGACCTCAACGGTCGGGTTTCCGCGTGAATCGAGAATCTCGCGTGCGATCACCGCGTCGATAAATGCCACCATGCGCTCCTAAAGCTTGTGCCTGCGTTACCAAACGGCACGGCGATCCGCCGCACCACTCCGCTAGTTTAGCGGGCACGCAGTCGCCCTGAGTGGCTAGGACTCCCAGGCAGTCGGTCCTTCGTCGGAGGCCACGGGATCCATGTAGAGAAACTCAAGGATATTACCGTCGGGATCCTCAAGCGTGCGCGAGTACATGAAGCCGTAATCAGTCGCCTCGCGGGGTTCACGCCCGCCCGCAGCAAGTCCATCGACGAGGATGGAATCGACCTCGCCACGAGATTCACGGGAAAGCGCCAGGATCACTTGGGTTGCCGTGCGCGGATCCGCGAGCGGCTTGTCAATAAAACCGGTGAAGTGTTCGTGCGTGAGGACCATGAAATAGATGTGCTCGTTCCACACGATGCAGGCCGCGTTGTCGTCCGTGAACAGGGGATTTATCTCGCAGCCGAGCGCCGAATAGAACGCCTTCGAGCGTTCAAGGTCGGTGGTCGTCACATTGACGAAAATGTCTGTTTTCATGAGGGAATGCTGCCACCTTGCTGTGGCTACGTCAATGGTTTCGAATCCGTCATCCTGCGTGCACAGGAATCGCAGAACGGCCAGGGCTATTCAGCGAGCGCGCGAAACTCCAGCTCATCCGCACTGCGCACCCCAGCGCGCACCGCAGCAAAGCTCGTGAAGCCTTCGGCGGCGACCCTGGCGAGCAGCGTTTTCATGTTCTTCTGCCGCTTTTCGAGGCGCACGCGATGCCCGCGAGCGACGAGATCCCGCTTGAGGGCGAGGAGATCTTCGAATGAGGCTTCCGCGTCTGCGACGAGCACAACGGCCTCGGGACCCGATCCTGCAGGCAGCTCAACAAGATCCACGACCCGTTCGAAGCCGATTGAGAAACCGACCGCCGGCACGTCCTGGCCGAGGAACCGCCCGACCATGCCGTCGTAGCGGCCACCGCCGCCGACCGAGCTGCCAGAACCCGGGTGCGCAACCTCAAAGATGGTTCCGGTGTAGTAGCCCATGCCACGCACCAGCGTCGGGTCAAAACGAACCGTGACCCCCTCCGGCAGTCCGCCCTCGAGCGCGGACCCCAGGGCGGCCAGGTTGTCAACGCCCTCGCTCGCCGCGCCCGCGGGCAGCACTGACTCAATGGCCTCACGCGTGAGCGGGATCCCACCCGTGCCCGCTTCGGTTCCGGCGAGCGCAGGCTCAACGGCGGCGAGCACGCCTCCCATCCTCTCGGCCGCAGACGCGTCGATCCCGCGCAGCTCTTCGACCACGCCCGCGGCACCGATCTTGTCGAGCTTGTCGATCGTGATCAGCGCGCTATCGTGGGTTTCTGGTGCGAAACCGCAGTGATCCAGCAGCCCGAACAGAATGCGGCGGTCGTTGACGCGGATCACGCAGCCCTTGAGTCCGAGCTCAGCGAGCGCCTGCGAGGTGGCGGTGACGAGTTCGATCTCGGCGAGCAGCCCCGGCTCACCGATGATGTCGATATCGGCCTGCACGAACTGGCGGTAGCGGCCCTTTTGGGGGCGCTCGGCCCGCCACACCGGTGCGATCTGGATGGCACGGAACACCGGGGCAGCTCAGCCCGGTGGCTCGCGTAAAACCTGGTGAGCGGCACCGTGAGGTCGAAGCGCAGACCCAGGTCGGCGAGCTGCTCCGCGTTGCCTGCCTCGGCTGCTGCGGCGAGCGCCTCGGGCCGGATCCCGCGCTTCAGGATCGAGAACGACAGCTTCTCGTTGTCTCCCCCGAGTCCCGCGTGAAGCCGAGCGTAGTCCTCGACCACCGGAGTCTCAATTTCGTCGAAGCCGTGCGCACGGTAGACGCCGCGGATCACGCTGAGGGCGTGCTCACGGCGTGCTTTGTCAGCGGGCAGGAAATCGCGCATGCCGCGCGGCGGGTGTACGGGGTTTGCCATGCAGGCCATTCTTTCATGTGCCAAGAGCAGCGCCGAACCCCACAAGATCTTGTACCACCACATCAACACAAGTTGTGTTACCCTTTTGACACAACTATTCGAATGGGCCTGCTCCCGCTCGCGAAAGGCACCAACATGGACATACTCCAACTCACCGTTTCCTTTCTCCGCAGAATACTCACGGTGTTCCCCGTGGAGATCGCGCTCACCCTCGGCGTGGTCATTTTCGCGATTTCACTGCTTCGCTGGCGTCCGATCGTAACGCTGCCGACACGGGCGCGGCACTCAGCCTTGGCCGGCATAGGGATCGCCGGGCCACTCTTCGTGCTGGCTGTTGCAACGGCGGCAGAGTGGCTCTCAATGACCGACTCATTCACGCGCACGGGCGGTTGGTGGCAGCGTCCCGCCCCGCTCTTCGCCGCAGCGCTCGTCGTCGCCGTTTCCGCACTCGCGCTGCGAAGCTCACCGCTCCCAGCGCCCGGCGAACGCGCGATCTCACCCCGGCGTCGCTGGTGGGTATTCACACCCCGCACCCCGCTGTGGGTCAGTATCGGCATCGCTGCACTACTGCTACTCACGACCGCGTGGCACACTGCCATCGGCGTCAGCATGCCCGAGGGAGCGAACCGGTACGGCGTCGGTCCAGAGAACGACGGACTCCCCAGTTTCATGCGAATGCAGGGTGACATGGGGTATATCTGGGGCGCCGGTTGGCCGAACCACTTGGCGACACTGCTGATACTTGCGGGGCGGCGGTCACGCTGATCCTCACCCTCAGCGCTGACGCGAACCGCCCGATGTTCGCCCGGGCCACAGCAAGCGATGT
This sequence comes from Leucobacter insecticola, assembly GCF_011382965.1. Taxonomy (NCBI): domain Bacteria; kingdom Bacillati; phylum Actinomycetota; class Actinomycetes; order Micrococcales; family Microbacteriaceae; genus Leucobacter; species Leucobacter insecticola. The sequence continues at coordinate 2,624,352 of NZ_CP049934.1, forward strand.
AAAGGAAGAGCGTACAGCGACAGCGCGCTTGATCACGTTCATTATTCTTGCGGGACTGCTCCTCACCCTCGGTGCGGTCTGGGCTCACGTCGGGTTTATGGGAGATAGGTCTATCGCCGTCTTCGAAGAAAATGGCGATCAAGCCGGCCCCGGACGGTTCTCCGTCGGCACCGGGTATAGCGATATCGCCGCTCCGATGCACCTGGGCGGCTATGTTGTGCAGGGCGTTGGGGCAGCGCTCATGCTTCGGGTCGTGTTCGACACGGCACGCGTGGCCTGGGCCTCACGCGCCAGCACAAAAACTGGACCGGCTGAGACGCCCGCGGCACAGCCGGGCGGGGCATCCCTATGAGCCCCGAGATTGTTCAAGCTCCCACCGCCGACGACATCACCGAACTGTTTCGTGGGGCGATCCGCTCCGGGCAGCTCGGTGACGGCGAACGCCTGCCAACCGTGCGGCAGACAGCGCGCGACTTCGGCGTCGCCCAGGGCACGGCCGCGAAGGCGTACCGTGCCCTCGAGCAGGAAGGCCTCGTCGTCACCCGCACGGCCGCCGGCACGCGCGTCGCGCCCGGCGCATCGCGGGCGGCTGGCACCACGGTCGCCCAGGCGCGCGCCCTCACCGAGTCTGCTCAACATGAGGGCTTGAGCCTCGACGACACCGTCGCAGTACTGCGCGCAGTGTGGGTTGCGCACGGCGGCGCAACCCCGTAGCCCACAAACGGGTGAAGCCCTGTGCCGGCTGAAATGTCCTCAACCGGCAACAGGGCTTCACCCATCCCAGGAGCCTGCCGCTAGTGGTTCACGGGCGGTTCCGCACCGAAGCCGGTGAGCTCGCGCACCTCCATCTCGGCGGCGAGCTTCGGCGATTCAACACCGGGATCGGTGAGGGACCCGATCCACCCCAGGAGGAATCCGAGCGGGATCGACACAATGCCCGGGTTCTTCAGCGGGAAGATCGCGAAGTTCACGCCGTCCCCCAACATCGAGGTTTCGGTGCCCGACACCACCGGCGAGAAGACGATCAGCAGGACTGCCGAGGCGAGTCCGCCGACCATGCTCCACACGGCGCCGCGGGTCGTGAACTTCTTCCAGAAGAGCGAGTACAGGATCGTCGGCAGGTTCGCAGACGCCGCCACCGCAAACGCGAGCGCCACGAGGAACGCGACGTTCTGCCCCTGCACCCCGATACCACCGATGATCGCAATGCCGCCAATCACGAGGGTCGTGATTTTTGCGACCTTCACTTCCTGCTTCGGCGTTGCCTTCCCCTTCTTGATCACGCTGTTGTAGATGTCGTGCGCATACGATGCCGAAGCCGTGATCGTGAGCCCCGCAACGACCGCGAGAATTGTCGCGAACGCCACGGCCGAAATGAAGCCGAGCAGCAGCGGCCCGCCGAGTGCGAGAGCCACGAGCGGTGCTGCGGAGTTCTGCCCACCGGGCGCGGCGAGAATCGTCTCCGGCCCCACCAGCGCCGCGGCACCGTAGCCGAGCACCAGGGTGAACAGGTAGAAGATCCCGATCAGCCAGATTGCCCACACCACTGACTTGCGGGCCGCCTTCGCGGTCGGCACGGTGTAGAAGCGCATCAGCACGTGCGGCAGGCCGGCAGTACCCAGCACGAGAGCGAGCGCGAGCGACACAAAATCAAGCGGGTTCGCGCCGTATTGCAGGCCCGGTACCAAGATCGCGGCACCGTTGGCGTTCTCGGGGTTCGCTACCGCGGCCTCAAGCAGCGCATGGAAACTGAAGCCGTTGAGGGCGAGCACCCACACGGTCATCACACCGGCACCCAGGATCAGCAGCACGGCTTTGATGATCTGCACCCAGGTGGTGCCTTTCATCCCGCCGATCAGCACATACATGATCATGACGACGCCCACCACCACGATCACGAGCGACTGCGCGGTCTTGTCTTCAAGCCCCAGCAGCAGCGATACGAGGCCACCGGCGCCCGCCATCTGCGCGAGGAGATAGAAGAAGGTCACCGCGAGCGTCGTTGCCGCAGCCGCCATACGCACGGGGCGCTGCTTCAGCCGAAACGACAGCACGTCCGCCATCGTGAACTTTGCCGTGTTGCGCATCAGCTCGGCGACAAGAAGCAGGGCGACAAGCCACGCCACCAAGAATCCGATCGAGTACATGAAACCGTCGTAACCGTAAATGGCAATCGCGCCACAGATACCGAGAAACGAGGCCGCGGAGAGGTAATCTCCCGCGATTGCGACGCCATTTTGTGTGCCGGTGAAGGATCGCCCGCCAGCATAGTAATCGGCCGCGGTGCGGTTGTTGCGGCTCGCGCGCACCACAATCACCATCGTCACCGCGACGAACGCGAGGAAGATGGAAATGTTGAGCACCGGATTTTGTTCGACCTGTTTGGGGGCAAGGTGCAGGATCATTGCAGCGTTCATCGTTCGCCTCCGTCAATTGCGTGTTCGAGTGTGCCGTCGCGCTCAAGGGTTTCGAGTTCAGCACGAAGCGCCGTCGTGTCTGGGTCGAGGTGCCTATTCGCGAACGAGACGTACCACATGGTGATTCCGAAGGTCGTGATGAATTGTGCGAGCCCCAGCACGAGGCCGACGTTCATGCCGAAGAGTGGCTGCGCCATAAACTCATGCGCATATGCGGCGAGCACCACATAGCCCAGGAACCACAGCATGAATCCAATCGCGACCGGAAACACGAAGCGTTTGAATTTGCGTCGATAGGCCTGAAATTCTGGCCTATCTTGAAAAGCTTCGTAGTCGATGGGGTGCGCCTGTGCACCCTCAGTGTTGTGTGGCATGTGGCCTCCTTGCCGCATGGAAATGGATAGGGGAAAGCTCGGGATCAGCCGACAGGGATCTTGACCTGCGTGGTCGCCGGGGCATGTACGGTGCGCCCAAGAGCCACGATCAGCGCGTCAATCACCGCCGGATCCTCGATGGTCGCCGGGATCTTGTACGGCTCACCATCAACGATCTGGCGGATGGTTTTACGCAGGATCTTGCCCGAGCGGGTTTTGGGGAGCCGTTCGACGATGGTGACGTCACGGAACGAGGCGACGGGTCCGACGTGTTCGCGGACGAGCCTGATGAGTTCCGCCGCGAGCTCTTCGCGGTGCACCTCGACGCCGTGCTTCAGGGCGACAAAGCCCGCGGCGTGCTGGCCCTTCAGCTCGTCGTGTACGCCGATAACGGCACACTCCGCGACGGCCGGGTGCATCGTCAGCACCTCTTCGAGCGAGCCCGTCGACAGCCGGTGCCCGGCGACGTTGATGACGTCGTCGGTGCGACCCATCACAAACAGGTAGCCGTCTTCGTCGAAGTGGCCGGCATCTCCCGAGGCGTAGTAGCCGGGGAACGCTTGAAGATACGAGCTCACAAACCGTTCCTCACTCCCCCAGATCCCGAGCAGCGCACCCGGCGCGAGCGGCAGCTTGATGGCGATGTTGCCTTCTACTCCGGGAGCCGTAATGTCGGTGCCCTTGGAATCGACGATGCGCACATCGAAGCCCGGCATTGGCACCGTGGTTGAGCCGGCTTTCGATTCCAGCGGTTCGATTCCGAGCGGGTTCGCGCAGATCGGCCAGCCGGTTTCGGTCTGCCACCAGTGATCGACCACGGGTACTCCAAGCCCGTCGTTGACCCAGTGCCAGGTCTCGGGATCCATCCGCTCGCCCGCGAGGTAGACGGCCTTGAGGGAGGAGGTGTCGTACTTCTGAAGCTCCAAGAGCTCGGGATCCTCCCGCTTGATCGCGCGCAGCGCCGTTGGCGCCGTCGACAGGATCTTCGCGCCGTACGACGACAGGATCCGCCAAAACGCGCCCGCATCTGGGGTGCCGACCGGTTTGCCCTCGTAGAGCACCGTGGTGCCGCCGGCGAGCAGCGGCCCGTAAACGATGAAGGAGTGGCCAACCACCCAGCCGACGTCTGAGGCCGTGAAAATCGTGTCACCCGGGCCGAAGTCGTAGATGCCGCGCATTGCCCAGGAGAGCCCCACCGCGTAGCCGCCACTGTCGCGCACGACACCCTTCGGGTTTCCGGTGGTGCCCGAGGTGTAGAGGATGTAGAGGGGGTGATCCGAGGGAAGCGGCACGGGGTCCGCGGGGGTGACACCCTGCTGCGCGCCCTCCCAGTCCACCCAGCGAGCGTGGGGATCGCTGGCATAGTCGGCCGCGGATCCCGGTACGGTGTCACGGTTACGCACGATCACGGCTTCAACACCAGATTCGGTGCCACCGCAGATGTCGAGCGCGCGCTTCACGAGCGGCAGGTATTCCACGGCCCGGCCGGGTTCCATGCCGCCAGAGGAGGTCACGATGACCTTCGGCTTCGCGTCTTGTATCCGCACCGCCAGCTCGCTCGCCGCAAACCCGCCAAAGACGACGGAGTGGATCGCGCCGATGCGCGCACACGCAAGCATCGCCGTCACCGCCTCGGGCGTCATCGGCAGGTAGATGAGCACGCGGTCGCCAGCTTCGACGCCCTGCGCGCGGAGGGCCCCCGCGAAACGAGCGACCCGGTCCCGCAGTTCGGAATAGCTGATGCTGGCGCGCGTGCCGGTCATCGCCGAGTCGTAGATGAGGGCGGTGTTTTCGCCGCGACCCGCGTCGACGTGACGGTCCAATGCGTTGGCAGACACGTTGATTTTGCCGCCGGGGAACCAGCGCCACTCGGTTTCGCTGCGCTCCTCAATCGCGTCACTGGGCGGAACAATCCAGTCGACGGCCTTCGCCGCGTCAAGCCAGAATGCTGCGCGATCCGCCTGGCTGCGATCCCAAACCGCGCGGTAGCTTGCGGATGCATGCGGGTGAGTGTGATGGGACATGTACTTCTCCTTTGAAATACCGGTCGACACCAACGGTGGTGCCGTGCGTACCAACGGTAGAGATTTCGGCTACCATCGTGATACCCCCGAAAGTAGGTACTGCGATGAAGCAAGACACGCTCACACCCGAGCAGTCGAGTCTCGACGCTGCGGTGCGAGCGTTCGCACAGGCCACCAAATTTGATATCACCTTTGGTGGGTTCGAGCACCGTGGCGTTGCGACCGTTGCCTCGCTTCACGGAAACCAGACGCAGAGTCTCAAGGGTCTGGAGGTTGCGGTGGGACGCGGCCTCGGCGGGCGGGCGATGAGCGAGAGCCGCCCCCGGCTCACGGCCGATTATGCGCGGTCCTCCAAGATTACGCACGATTACGACGCTCAGGTGCTCGGTGAGGGGATCCGGATGCTCTTCGCGGTCCCCGTGATCGTGGATGGCTGCGTGCGCGCGGTAGTGTATGGCGGATCCCGCACCTCCTCCGCCCCCGGTAATGCGCTCCTCGACGCGGCCTCCAATGTCACCCGCGCCTTTATACGCGATATCCGCATCAACGACGAGGTCACCAGGCGCCTGGCAGAGATCCCGAATCGACTCGTCGAGCAGCCCACCATGCCGGCCGCAACACTCGAGGAGCTACGCGAGAGCTACGCCGAGCTGCGCGGCATTTCTGCGGGGGTTTCTGATCCGGCGCTTCGCGCAAAGCTGCTTGCGCTGGAGAGTCGCTTGAAACGGCTCAGCGGTGGTTCAGGATCCGATGAGATCGTCCACGAAAGCAACGTGAATCTCTCGCCGCGAGAGCGCGACGTGCTTGCGCATGTGGCGCTCGGCAGCAGCAACACTGAGATCGGGCAGGTGCTCGGACTCACCGAGTCCACCGTCAAGAGTTACCTCAAGACGGCCTCGACCAAGCTCGGCTGTTCAGGTCGGCATGCGGCGGTTTCTGCCGCCCGCAAAGCGGGGCTATTGCCGTAGTAGTGACGAAGCCTTGCGGTCGACGGCCCGGCGAAGCGCACGATCCGGATCCACCCCCGCCACATTTGCGCGGGCGACAATATCGAGCAACGCGTCACCCAGCTGGTCTTCCGTGACGTCTGCCGACACGCTCGCTGCTACGACGGCTTCAGCATCGCCCACTTCGGCGGCCAGATCAATCAACCCCGCCCGTTTGAGCCGTTCAAGCACCTTCGCGGCGCGGGCGAGCGTCGGCATCCCCGCGGGTATTCCTTCGAGTGGGCCGCGGGATCCGCGCGCCTCGCCCGCCGCATCCTCTTTCAGTCGTTCCCACTCCGCATGCAGTTCCTCGACCGTCATGTAGCCGCGGTCACCAAACACGTGCGGATGGCGCGCAATCAGTTTTTCATTCAGCGCACTTGCGACGCTGTCTAGCGTGTAGCCCTCACCATCACGTTCAGCGATGGCGGCGTGGAAAAGAACCTGGTAGAGCACGTCACCAAGCTCAGAGCGGATTTCTTCCGCCGGCATTTGACGCTCCACTGCGTCAATAAACTCAGCGGCTTCTTCCACCAGGAAAGGAGTGAGCGACTCATGGCTTTGCGCTTCGTGCCACGCACAGCCCCCCGGAGCCACCATCTGTTGCACGGTCTGGTAGGCCCGCTCGACCTGTCCGGCAGCTTCATTTACCATGCGCCAAGTTTAGAGGTCGCCCCGAGAGGTTGCACCTCGTTGGGCATCCTCCGAGCAAGGGGACATCTCTGAGCGAGTCGGTTTCTTGCTTTCGCACGGGTGTCTACTAGAATTTTCCCGGCACCCACCAAACTGGGAGTCTGCACAAAATTTCCCCCAAAATTACTCCAAGGAGCCACTCGAAATGAAGTCCATCCGCCGCACCTCCGCAGTCGTTGCAGCAATCGCCCTCGCCCTCCCGCTCGCAGCTTGCTCGGGCGGGCAGAGCGTTGAAGCGGCGTGCAACGTTGCAAATGCCACCGTCAATGAGGCACAGAGCGATGCACAGAAAGCAATGAGCGAGCTTGGCGCGGGAGATACGGATCTTTCGAAGCTCTTCGACCCGATCAACGCCGCATTCGACAAGGCAACTTCAAAGGTCACCAACGTCGAGGTTTCGGATGCGCTCGGCAAGGTTGCTGGCGAATTCAAAGCGTTCTCAGATGAGCTCGCCGACTACAAGTTCCCCGACATGAGCGACATCGATTACTCCGACCCCGCTTCGCTCAGCAAGCTAGAGGACATGCAGAAGGAAGCAGAAGCGCTCGCTGAGAATCTCCAAGGGCGCCAGGAGTCCATGCAGAAGTCGCTCGACGAGTGGAACAAGCTCTGCCCCGCGAGCTAGTCGTCCGACACGCCGAGAGCCGCGAGATCCCCGACCACCGCGTCCACGCAGTCGGGGGCCTCGCGGCTCTTGCTTTGTGCGCAGGATCGCCTATATCTCGTACATCGCGCGGCCCGCATTGATGTGCGCGAGCCCGGCAACGTGAGCCGTCTCAATGTCGCCGGATTCGATCGACTCAATCAGCGCGAGGTGGTCAGCATAGAATTTCTCAACGCAGTCCTCGTCCCGCGCCAGTTTCGCCCAAATCCCTGAGGTCAGCCCGCGGTTCCAGACGAGGTCAAACATCTCTTCAAGGAGCTCATTGTCGAGCATCTCAAGAACACCGCGATGGAAGTCTCGGTTTGCGCGAAACACCTGATCCGCTGTCTCTTGCGGCCGCGCGGTGAGCTCATCGAGCATCGCCCGCAGCCGTGGCCCCGCGTCTCCGTCAATGGTTAATTGTTCCATCGCGAAGCGTTCGATTGCGGAGCGGGCCTGGTATTGCTGGTTCAGTTCTTCCGCGGTAGTCTCCCGCACCACATATCCCCGCCGACCGTGAGCCTCGATCACCCCTTCGCGTTCGAGTCGCTGCAGAGCTTCGCGAATCGGGGTACGGCTGATTCCCATTTGCTCGGCGAGGTCATCCATCAGAAGCCGTGTGCCCGGGATCAGTGCGTCATTCAAAAACGCTTCGAAGAGGTGTCTGTAGGCAATCTCTCCCAGACTTTCGCGTTGAAGAGAGATCTTCTGAATGACCACCGAGCTGTGCCGCTTCCCTTGGTTTGCTAAGAATATTTGCGAGGGATTCACGAGAGATCCACAAGCTCAACGACAACTATCGTATACCAGATACTTAACCTTCCAAGTTGCGGCGCCCTCCACTTCCAGCCAAGAACCAACCGTGAGTTACCAGCACCTTCTGAGCTTGCACCCATGTCGAGCACTCCATCCTGTGCGTAGGCTTACAAATTCTAGAAACAAAATACCGAGTACCGTATACGATACTAGTTATGGGGGGTGCCCCTATGTTGTTTGTCAAGCGGCGAGGGCGGTTTCTGATTGGGTTCGTGGCTGGTAGAGGCTGCCGGTTCTGATCATTGCGTGGAGGACGTCGCAGCGGCGCCTCGCCAGTGCGATGAGTGCTTGGTTATGGCGTTTGCCTTGCGCGATCTTCCGGTCGTAGTAGGCCCGTGATTCGGGATCTCGGAGCGCTGCAAACGCGGAAAGAAACATTGCACGTTTCAGGACCTTGTTGCCGCGCTTTGAGGGGTGTTCGCCGCGGATCGAGGTGCCGGATCGGCGGGTGACGGGCGCGAGCCCGGCGTAAGACGCGAGGTGCCCGGCCGTGGGGAAATGTTTCCCGACGATCTCGGTGAGGAGTCTGGCTGCGGTCCTGACGCCGACTCCCGGCATACTCGTCAGGACCGGGTGAAGAGGGTGCGCTTCCACGATCTTCTCAACCTCGGACGCGATATCGGTGCGTTGCTGGCGGAGTTCGCTGAGTTGCTTCGCGAGCCGTGGCAGCACGATACTCGCGGCGTTCGTGCCGGTGACCGTCACGGTCTGTTGATCGAGGGCGTCGAAGATCTCCTGCGCCCATGCCCCGCCCTTGCGCGGGGCACGCTTGAGGAGCCTGGCCGCGACGCGCTTCTGCCCGGCTCGGCGCAACTCACCCGGTGATGGGTAACGCTGCAGCACATCGAGGATCGCGGGATGATCCAGACGCGGCCCGAGTACCCGTTCCAGGGTGGGATGGATCTGGGTGAGGAGACCTCGAACGCGGTTGGAGACTTGCGTGATTTGCGCGGCAAGATCATCATCGAAGCCACACAGCATCGAGAGTTCCGCGATCTGCTCATCGGCGACTTTGATCGATCGCAGAGTTGAGGGCATCGTGCGGGCGGTCTCCGCGATGATGAACGCGTCCCGTGCGTCGGTCTTCGCTTCACCGGGGTGGAGGTCAGCGACGCGGCGCATCGTGAGGCCGGGGAGATACCCGACGAGCACACCATGCGCTTGCGCGACGGCGACGGGGAGCGCCCCGATCGTGGCGGGCTGGTCAACGACCAGCAGAGCGGGGCCGTGCTCAGCGAGTTGATCTAGCACCGATATGATCTTGGCTTCGGTGTTCGGGAGCGGCTTGTCGTAGAGCTTCTTCCCGTCGCGGGTGAGCGCGACCGCGTGATGCTCGCTCTTGCCGACATCGAGGCCGATGAAGACCGCGACGTCGTCGTAGTGCTCAATGCTGTTCAAGGGGTGTTCCTCCGTCCTGCTTGTATGTGTTCGGCAGTCAGGTGGCGGTAGGCGTCGGCATCCACGTTACGAACGACCCTGCCCCGATATGCGCGGCTGTGGTCTTGCCCCTATCAGCGATCACCGACCGCCAGACCGGAGGTCGGTGACAACACCCCCAGATCATTGGTACGACAGGGGGCAACAATCATGCCGGCCCCGGCTGGCTGCCTCACTCCTCATCCTCGCGGATCAGGAGCTACGAACAAAGTAACGGGTCGTCTCGCGGGGCACCTCAACAGTTTGCCGCGCAGTCCTGAAGGGAACTTCTCATGTCGGTGACAACCACCCAAGCAACCCTCAGCTCATGGGTTGGACGCTCTGAAACCACCAGCGACATCGCTTCACGCGCAGGCGCGCTCGGACTCGCCACCCTCCTCAACGCCCCGCTGGATCCTGACTCCGTTGACACCGCGAGCCTGTTTCCGCTCGGACACTGGCTGCAGTTCAACCCACCGACCACGGATGACAAGCCCGGGCCTGAGGGTCACTCGTTGCTTTGCGACTTCGTCACTCGATTCGGGCTACCGCGCCGCATGTGGACCGGCAGCGACATTTCCTTCCACTCCCCATCACCGTGGGCGAACACCTGACGCGGACCACAACCATTGAGGCGATCGTTCCCAAGAAGAACAACATGGGTGCCCACTGCTTTGTGAGGCTCCGCCACGAAGTACAGACCCCTCGGGATCTCGCGCTCGTCGAACGTCAGACTCTGCTGTATAGGGAGCCGGCCATACTGTCCCCACTCGCGACCCGCAAAGCTCCCCGCCCAGACGGTCCGGCTCCCGAGGGGTGGGACTGGGTTCGCTCGACCAGCGCTGATGAAGTCACACTTTTTCGCTACTCAGCACTGACCTTTGACACAAGCCGTATCCATTACGACTTGCGATACGCCACTCGCGAGGAGGGCTACCCCGGGCTCGTCGTGCACGGCCCACTGTTGGCGACGTTCCTGCTGAGCGCGCTGCTCCAGGAGCTGCCGGGCGCGACGATCACCCGCTTCCGATTCTTGGCCCGCGCACCGCTTTTCGCGAACGAAACAGCGCACCTCTGCGGACGAGTCGCCGAGCAAAACCCCGACGTGCACTCAAACACCGGGGGGCCCCGCATTGAGCTCGCAGCGATAGCGCCGAACGGTGCGGTGGCGATCGCCGCTCTCGCGGAGTTGGGTTAATCGTCCAACAGACGCAGGCCTACTCGTGTGCTGCAACAAGGCCTCTCTGAGATAGCCTCGTCTACATGGCTGAGGAAACTGTCGTGACTACCATCTGGCCACCAGACACCTGGTTCCGTGAAATATTCGCGCGACAACCAATCCGCACCAAGCGACTGCTGCTCCGGCCTCTCGCCGCACGCGATGCCGATGACGTCTGGCGGTACCAAAGCGATGCGGAGATCCTGCGCTACATCCCCTGGCCGGAACGAACACGGGAGGAGGCCCGGGCGCACACCGAGCTTCGCGCGGGAACGGATAACACCGCAGGCGAGGGCGCTCTGCGCAATGACGGCGACCGCGTGTTTCTCGCCGTTGAACTTGCCGCGGGCACCGAACGCGGGCGTGTCATCGGGGATCTGATGCTGCGGGTCGCGAGCACCGTGAAGCACGAGATCGAGGTGGGCTGGGTCTTCGCTCGGGATCAGCACGGGCGCGGTTATGCTGCCGAATCTGCCGCAGAAGTGTTGCGGCTTGCATTCGAAAGCCTGGAAGCCCAGCGGGTGATTGCGCAGCTCGATGATCGCAACACGGCTTCAGCTACACTCTGTACCCGGCTCGGCATGCGCCACGAGGGTACGGCTTTCGAGAAGGAGTGGGAACCGAGTGGCTGGGTCAATCTCGCGCTCTACGGAATCGATCGGGAGGAATGGGCAGCACAGATTTCAGGATCACCGGTTCCTCGTAGTCCCTCACCTGTTCCGGTGCCCCCTGCACTGCCCAGCGAAGGGCCGCCCGCTCCACTCCCGCTCCCCTACAATTTCATTGAGCAATCAGCAATTCCGCTGCGGACCGAACGGCTCAAGATTCGGCGTTACAGCGACGGCGACACCCGCGCATTGCAATCACTGTTGGGAGACCCCGAGGTGACGCGCTACCTGCGCGTCAGTCCGATGAGCATGCCCGAAGCCGCGTCTGTGATCGAGCAGGATCGTCGCGGTATGACACTTGCCAAGGACGGGGATGCGGTGAAACTGGCTCTTGAATATGAGGGTCGGTGCATGGGTCGGGTCAAACTACAGGTCTCTTCAGCCGAAGCTCGGGAACTCGAGATCGGTTGGATTCTCTCACCGACCTACCAAGGTAAGGGTCTTGCCTCCGAAGCCGCCACCGCCCTTCTCAATCTCGCGATTGAGAAGATAGGCGCCCACCGAGTGATCGCGTATCTTGATCCCAATAACTTCCCCTCGGCTGCCCTCGCAACCAGGCTCGGCTTGCGTCTCGAACAGCACAGTCACGCAGACTGGCCGCAAGATGACGACAGTTGGAGCGACACGGCTGTGTATGCACTCACTGCTGCGGAATGGCGAGATTCCCGGTTACGGCGCTGAAGCACGGACTTCTAAGGTGGAGATTCTAGAGTTGTGTTTCACGCAAGAAAGGTTGCCCCCATGTCTTTGTCTCGTTTCACAGCACGCAGGATTGCGCTACCGCTCGCTGCGACGCTGCTCGTCGCTCCGCTTGCTGCCTGCAGCGGGATCAGCCAGGTTACAGATTCCGTTTCGGGCAACGGGAGTTGCCGGGTGGCGGCCGAAAAGATCGATGCCGTCATAGCTGACGCACAAGCAAACGCTCCCAAGATGATCGCGGAGCTGATCACCAGCGGCAAGTTCGACGCGGCCGCGCTCGTGGATCCGGTACTCGAATCCCTCGATGCGGCGGCGGGCACCGCAACTGACCCGGCCGTGATCGCGGCCATCGACGACGCTCGCGCTTCTTGGAACGGTCTCGCCGCTGACGTGCAGGCGCTCGGTGCGCCAGACCTCAGTGGTCTGGATCTCGGGGATCTCGGATCTCTCGGGGACGTGAAATCTCTCAGCGATCTAGGATCACTCGGCGATCTCGGCTCGCTCAGCACGTTGCAGGGCTACGGCGAGGAACTCTCAGCGATCGTCTCCGCGCGCCTGCCCGAGTTGCAGGCTACCGGGGCCGCGCTTCAGGAGGCCTGCAACGCGCAATAGTTCCAGCTGCTCCGAGCACACTACTCCGCCGCCGGGGCGTCTTCCTCCAGCAGGGTCGCAAGCACCCGGCCGGTCCAGGCCACAATGTCACCCTCGTCTCCGACGTGACGCTGCCCCACCCCTGCGAGCGGACTACGGGAGGAGGCGGTGCCGCCGGGGAGCGGAATCTGTAGGTTCTGCGTCGCTTCGGTGTAGCGGGATCCGGGGTACATCCGGTTCATCCGCATCTTTCTGGAGTCGAGCAGCTTCACCGGCTCGATGCGCAGCACGGTGCCGGCCGCGACTACCTTGGTGAGCCCGAGTCGTGCGGCACGGCGACGCAGCGCCGAGATCGCCGCGAGTCGCTGCACCTCAGCGGGGGGTTCGCCGTAGCGGTCCGTGAGTTCCTCCAGCACAAGCGTGACGTGATCTTCTGGGGCCTGCGGGTGCGAGGCCGCAGAGAACTTCTGGTACGCCTCGAGCCGGAGACGATCGCTCTCCACGTACTCCTCGGGGATGTGCGCGTCGACGGGCAACTCGAGCACCAGCTCAGTGTTGTCTTGCACGTCCTCACCCTTAAAGGTGCTGACGGCCTCGCCAATCATCCGCAGATAGAGGTCGAACCCGACGCCCGCGATATGGCCGGACTGCTCGCCGCCGAGCAGGTTGCCCGCACCGCGCAGTTCGAGATCCTTCAGCGCGACCTGCATGCCCGAGCCAAGCTCATTATTCTTCGCGAGCGTGTCCAGCCGCTCGTGCGCGTGCTCGGTCAGGGGCTTGTCGGGATCGTAAAGGAAGTAGGCGTAGGCCCGTTCGCGGCTGCGGCCGACCCGGCCACGCAATTGGTGCAGTTGGCTCAAGCCGTATTTGTCGGCGGCATCGATGATGATCGTGTTCGCGTTGGCGATATCGAGGCCCGTCTCGATGATCGTGGTCGACACGAGCACGTCGAACTTACGCTCCCAAAAGTCTTGCACCACCTGTTCAAGCTGGTGCTCACTGAGCTTGCCGTGGGCGACCGCAACGCGCGCCTCTGGCACCAGATCCGCGATGTGCGCCGCGACCCGAGAAATCGACGCCACCCGGTTGTGGACAAAGAACACTTGTCCCTCGCGCAGCATCTCGCGGCGGATCGCAGCCCCGATCTGCTTGTCGCTGCGCGGACCCACAAACGTCAGGATCGGGTGGCGATCCTCGGGGGCGGTCGCGAGCGTGGACATCTCACGGATCCCGGTGACCGCCATTTCCAACGTGCGCGGGATCGGCGTTGCGCTCATCGCCAAGATATCAACGTTGGTCTTCAGCTTCTTCATGGCGTCTTTGTGTTCCACGCCGAACCGCTGTTCCTCGTCAATAATGAGCAGACCGAGGTCTTTGAACAGCACACCCTCGGCGAGCAGCCGATGGGTGCCAATCACCACATCGACCGTGCCCGCGGCGAGACCCTCAATCGTCTCCTTCGCTTCCTTGTCGCTCTGAAAGCGGCTGAGCGGCCGCAGCTGCACCGGGAACCCAGCGAATCGATCCTGAAACGTCTCAAAGTGCTGGTTCACAAGCAGGGTGGTGGGCACGAGCATCGCCACCTGCTTCCCGTCTTGCACCGCCTTGAACGCCGCACGCACCGCGACCTCCGTCTTGCCGAAGCCGACGTCACCCGCGATCAGGCGATCCATCGGGATCGCCCGCTCCATGTCGCGTTTCACCTCGTCAATGGTGGTCAGCTGATCGAGCGTCTCGGCGTAGGGGAACGCCTCTTCGAGTTCGTGCTGCCAGGGCGTATCGGGCGAGAACGCAAAGCCCTTCGACGCGACGCGCGCTGAGTAGAGCTTCACGAGTTCAACCGCGATGTCCCTGACGGCCTTGCGCGCCTTCTTCTTCGCGTTCGCCCAGTCGCTGCCGCCCATCTTCGAGAGCGCGGGGGCCTCACCGCCGACGTACCGCGACAGCTGGTCGAGCTGATCGGTGGGCACGTACAGCTTGTCTTTGGGCATGCCGCGCTTGCTCGAGGCATACTCGAGCACCAGGTATTCACGCAGCGCCTTCGTGGCGTCCCTCCCAACGCCGGTCGGCACCATACGCTGCGTCAGCTCAACGAAGCGGCCGATGCCGTGCGTCTCGTGCACCACAAAATCACCCGCGACCAGCTTCAGCGGATCGACAACGTTCTTGCCGCGTCGCTTCGCGAGCTTCTGCCCGCTCGCCGCCTGACTCGACACTGCTCGCCCGAAGAACTCCGCTTCGGTCGCGAGCAGCAGTTTGGCTTCCGCGCTCTCAAAGCCGGACCAGGCGGTGCCCGTGACCAGGTAGATCACGCCGTCATCGAGTCGCTCGGGAAGTTCGTCAACAATGCGAGCCGCAGCGCCAGCCTCGGCGAGGACGTCACGGGCCCGCTCGACAAGCCCGGCACCCTGCGCGGTCACGATCGTGTGCCAGCCCGCGGCAAGTCGGTCACTCAGGAGCTTGATCGCGGCACCCGTCGCTTCGGCACCGCTGAGTTTGGAGACGGGGCCGCCATGCACCGCGATGGCTTGGGGCTCATGCGGGATCACGGCCTCGTCACCGGCGGCCTCGTCACGCACGAAGCTCGACACCGACCACCAGGGCCGACCGGGTGACGCAGCACGCAGTTCCGTCAGCGACAACAGTCCGCTGTCCTCAACCGGAACCGGAGCCTCAGCACCGGCGGTCGCCGCCTGCCACGCCGCCTCCAAGAACTCGCGGTTGGTGTCGGCGAGGCTCACCGCACGGCTCGCCACGCGCTCCGGCGAAGCGACGAGCACGGCACCGCCATCCGGCAGCAACGCGGTCAAGGGCTGCAGCCCAGACACCAGCTGCGGCAGCAGACTCTCCATGCCCTCAACCGGCATGCCCTGGCTCATTTTTTCAAGCAGTGTTCCCAGCGCGGGGAACCGCGGGAGCAACTCGGCCGCCCGCTCACGCACCTCGTCCGTGAGGAGCAGTTCGCGGGCGGGCCACAGTTCGACCTCTGGCAGCGGTTCTCCGACACTACGCTGATCCGACACCGCGAAGCGCCTGATCTGATCAACCTCGTCACCGAAGAAGTCAACCCGCACGGCCTGCTCCGCCATCGGGGGAAACACGTCAAGAATGCCGCCGCGCACCGCGAACTCGCCGCGCCTGGTCACCATATCGACGCGGGTGTAGGCCAGATCGACTAGGCCACGTGAGATCTCCTCCAGCGGCGCTGCCGTGTCGCCACCGCGGAGCACGATCGACCGGGCGTTAACTGCATGCGGCGACACCGGTTGCAGTGCGGCACGCACCGAGGCAACGAGAATCAGTGGCCGCGCTGGATCGGCGTCACGCAGCAAGCGCAGCGCCGCAGCACGTCTTCCGACCGTCTCGACGCTCGGGCTCAGCCGTTCGTGTGGCAGCGTCTCCCACGCGGGGAACTCTGCGGTCACCGCTTCTGGGATCAGTGAGGCGAGAGCCGTGCGCAGCGCATCGGCCTCGCGGCTGGTGGCAGCAATTACGAGAAGTGGCCCACGATCCCCGCCCTCGCGACGGCGGCGCAGGAGCCCCGCGATCAGTGGCGCACGCAGTCCCTCGGCAACCGAAAACTCGGCGTCGCTCGCGCTCGCGTCGAGCGCTCGCGCAAACGATGAGGAAGCCTCAAGTAGACGGTCAATTCCGCGAAGTGTCATTGACTCGCCCGCCCGTGAAAGGTCTGCTGCGCGGCAGTGAGGCCGGCAGTAGTGAGCACCTCGGCCGCGTCGGCCGCGTCTTCGAGGAGTACGCCGAGGTTTGCCCGCTCTGAGGATCCGAACGGCCGAAGCACGTAATCTGCCGGATCCTGCTGGCCTGGCGGGCGACCAATTCCCACGCGCACGCGCAGAAACTCGGGAGTATCAAGCGCCTTCGCAATGTCACGCAGACCATTGTGGCCACCGTGACCGCCGCCCTGTTTGAGCTTGATCGTGTCGAAAGGCAGATCGAGCTCGTCGTGGATCACGATGATGCGCTCTGCAGGGATCTCGAAGTAGCGGGCGAGCGCCGACACCGGACCACCTGAGGTGTTCATATACCCGTTCGACTTCGCGAGAATCAGCTTCGGACCTCCGGGTGAGATCCGGCCTTCCGCAATACGCGCATTGCTGCGATGCGGTGAAAACTTAGCCCCAACCCTGGCCGCGAGCACATCAACGACCATCTGCCCGACGTTGTGTCTGGTCGCCTCGTACTTCGCCCCGGGGTTGCCCAGACCGACGATGAGCCAGCTGTCACTCGACACGCGATCCTCCGTTTTCTTCTTGCGTCGCCAGAACATGTGATCTCCCAGTAGTAATAATCGCAGGAGCCACCGACAAACACGATGGCCAAGATGACCCGGGCAGACAAACGGCCCGTCGTGTCAGCGTGAAAGCGCCAACTCGACGGGCCAGAATGTGCGAGAGATGCCTACTCGGCAGCGGCCTCTTCGGCGGCTGCTGCGTCGGCCTCTTCGTCAGCTGCAGAACCACGCGGCACAACAACGTGAACAACCAGCTGCTCGGGATCGTCGAGCAGTGCGCAGCCCTTGGGCAGTGCAATACCGCCAGCGAGCACCTGGGTGCCCTCTTCAGCACCCTCGATGTTGACGACAACGTTCTCGGGAATGGACGTGGCGGGAGCGCTCAGGCGCAGCGTGTTGAGCTCGAGCAGCGCGTTGGTGCCAGAGAACGACTCGCCCTCAACGTGGACCGGAACCTCAACCTCAACGAGCTCGCCCTTCTTCACGACGATCAGGTCGAGGTGCTCGATGATCTGGCGAACCGGATCCTTCTGCACGTCCTTCACGAGCACGAGCTCCTTGCGGCCCTCGATGTCGAGTTCGATGATCGCGTTCGCCTGGCGGATGATGAGGCTCAGCGGGTGGGTCTCGAGCGACAGGTGCACGGGGTCGGTGCCGTGTCCGTAGACGACAACGGGGGTGCGGCCTGCTGCGCGGAGCTTGCGGGCGACGCCCTTACCGAAAGAATTGCGAACTTCCGCTACCAGCTTGTTAGTTTCACTCATGATTGATCTCCTAGACGGGCTCTCGCCCAATGTGGCGGTGGTGCCGCCGGAATTGGTGTCTCGCACTCGCGTGATTACGCAGCAAGATGGCCCGCTGAGGCAGCCCGTCCCGCGTCGATTACGGGCGCATGCGCCCCTCGCCGAAGTACAGCACAAGAGTCTACATGAGTTCAGCTGAGTGTGTGAGCGACACTTGCCTTTAATAGACCGAGTTCAACTAAGCTGTGGGGTGTGGCTATCGCATCGACTTCCGCTCACCCATCCGCACAAACCCCGCACCCCTTCGGTAACACCCGAGTGGTTCACGCTGGCCTCTCCCCCAATTTCGTCCCATACGAGCACGGACTCGAACTCCAAAACGAAGCGGCCGCGCGGCTCGCAGACGGCGATCCCGGCACGCTACTGATCCTCGAACACGACGCCGTCTACACCGCAGGCCGAAGATCCCTCCCCGAGGAATACCCCAATGACGGCACCCCCGTCGTGCCCGTGAGCCGCGGTGGCAAAGTCACCTGGCACGGCCCGGGCCAGCTCGTCGCCTACCCCGTGGTGCGCCTGAACAACCGCTTCGGCCTCGTCGACTTCATCCGCACCCTCGAACAGGTCATCATCGACACCGCCAGCGATTTTGGCGTCACCGGCCGCCGAATCGAGGGGCGCACAGGCGTCTGGGCGGATCCCGACGGCCTGCCCGCCGAAAAGTTCGCGCAGATCGGGATCCGAGTAAGCGAGGGCATCGTCACGCACGGCCTCGCTGTGAACTGCAGCAACTCTCTCACGCCCTTTGAATCCTTCGTGCCCTGCGGCATCACCGATGCCGGAGTCACCACCATGAGTCGCCTGACCGGGCGCACCATCACCCCGAGCGACGTTGCCCCCGCGCTCGTTCAACATCTCACCGCAGCACTTCAGGAGGTCGCCCAGTGAGCGCCACAAATCTCGGTACCCCCCTCGCAGAAGGCCGCAAGCTGTTGCGCGTGGAGGTCCGCAACTCCGAAACCCCGATCGAACGCAAGCCCGAATGGATCAAGACCCGCGCACGCCAGGGCCCCGAGTATCGCGACGTGCAGGCACTCGTGAAACGCGAAGGCCTCAACACGGTCTGTCAAGAAGCCGGCTGTCCCAACATCTACGAGTGCTGGGAGGATCGCGAGGCGACCTTCTTGATCGGCGGTTCTATCTGCACCAGGCGGTGCGACTTCTGTTTGATCACCTCGGGGAAGCCCCTCGCTCTCGACACCGATGAGCCGCGCCGCGTCGCCGAATCCGTGCGCACCATGGGACTGCGCTACGCCACCATCACGGGCGTGACCCGCGACGATCTGCCAGATACCGGCGCGTGGCTCTATGCCGAAACGATCCGCAAGATCAAAGAGTTCAACCCGGGCGCCGGTGTTGAAGTCCTTGCGGATGACCTCGGCGGCCGGCCCGAAGATCTTGCGCAGGTCTTCGAGACCGGGCCTCAGGTGTTTGCCCACAACCTCGAAACCGTACCGCGCATCTTCAAACGCATTCGCCCAGGGTTTCGCTACGACCGCTCCCTCGGCGTCATTCGGCAGGCGCAAGAGGCCGGCATGGTGACGAAGTCAAACCTGATCCTCGGCATGGGTGAGGATCGCGCCGAGATCATCGACACCATGCGGGAACTGCGCGATTCCGGGTGCGACATTCTGACCCTAACCCAGTACCTGCGCCCCTCGAGACTGCACCACCCGATCGACCGCTGGGTGCGGCCAGAAGAGTTCACGGAGTTGCGGATCGAGGCCGAGGAGATGGGGTTCGCCGCGGTGCTCGCGGGGCCCCTCGTGCGCTCCTCCTACCGCGCGGGCAGGCTGTGGGCGCAGGCGATGACCGCGAAAGGCCGTGAGATCCCCGCGTCTCTGCGGCATCTCGCCGAGCTCCCCGCAGGATCCGCGGCCCAGGCCGTGTGAGGGGCTTCGCGCGGCGGGCGACGCCCTCACCGCGGCGTAAAGAACGCGATGCGTCTGCCGCAGTGGCGGCACCGCGAATCACGCGAAATCGCGATGCGATTTCGTTCTAGTGATTCGCGCTACGCCGCCACCTCTCGCTTCGCTCCGTAGGCCTCGGGCGACGCCCTCACCGCGGCTTGAAAAACGCTGGTACGCGTTTTTTCTACGCCGCGCCCTCAAACATCGAGGTGACCGAGCCGTCCTCGAAGACCTCGTGGATCGCCTTCGCGAGCAGCGGAGCGATCGGCAGCACCGTCAACTTCTCGAAACGCTTCTCCTCGGGTACCGGAAGCGTGTCCGTAACAACAACCTGATCGATGAAATCCTGCGACAAATGCGTCGTCGCCTGCCCTGAGAAAATGGGGTGCGTGCACGCAATCGTGACACCGCGTGCCCCGGCAGCCTTCAGCGCTTCCGCAGCCTTCGCGATCGTCCCGCCAGTATCGATCATGTCGTCAACAACGACACACCAGCGATCCTTCACCTGACCAACGATCTCGTGCACCGAGACCTGGTTTGCGACCATCGGATCGCGGCGCTTGTGAATAATGGCGAGCGGAGCGCCCAGCTTGTCACTCCAGATATCGGCGACGCGCACGCGACCCATATCGGGTGATACGACGGTCAGATCGTCACGGTCGATCGTCTTGCGGAAGTGTTCCAGCAGCACCGGCATCGCAAACAGGTGGTCAACCGGGCCGTCAAAGAAGCCCTGAATCTGCGAGGCGTGCAGATCCACCGACATGATGCGGTGCGCACCAGCCGCCTTAAACAGATCAGCGACGAGGCGCGCAGAAATCGGCTCGCGCCCACGACCCTTTTTGTCCTGGCGCGAGTAAGGGTAGAAGGGGGCAACCACGGTGATGCGTTTCGCAGACGCACGCTTCAGCGCATCCACCATAATGAGCTGCTCCATCAACCACTCGTTGATGGGATTCGTGTGTGACTGGATGACAAACGCATCCGAGCCACGCACGCTCTCGTCAAAACGAGCATAGAGTTCACCGTTCGCGAAGGTCCGCGAATCAGTGGGGACAAGCTCGGCTCCCAGCTCGGCAGCCACCTGCTCAGCAAGTTCGGGATAGGCCCGGCCCGTAATCAAGACGAGCTTCTTCTGCCCGGCCATCTCGATATTGCTCATCGCTGCGTGTTCCTCATCTCAGCTCGTTCCCGCCATTGTTCGCCGCTTCAGTCTTATTCAGTTGTGCTCGCTCCGCTGCCCGAGCGGTACTCGTACCCGCCCGATTCTCGGCCACCCAGCCCTCAATATTGCGCTGGGGTGCCACGTTCATTGCGAGGGATCCTGCAGGCACGTTCTTACGCACCACAGTACCCGCCGCCGTGTACGTGCCGTCTTCAATGGTAACCGGAGCAATGAGAACATTCTTGGAGCCGACCTTGACCGAGTCACCAACGACGGTCTGGTGCTTCTTCACGCCGTCGTAGTTCGCAACAATGGTGCCCGCGCCGATGTTCGACTCCTCGCCAATCGTGGCATCGCCGACGTACGAAAGATGCGGCACCTTGCTGCCGTCGCCAATCTTCGCATTCTTCACTTCGACGAAAGCACCCAATTTACCGCCCTCGCCAAGTTCTGTCCCGGGGCGAATGTAGGTGAAAGGCCCAACTTCAGCATTCGCCGCGAACACTGCGAGCGTCGCCTCGCTGCGTCGGATCCTCGCGCCCTCCCCCACCTCGCAGTCCACGAGGGTGGTATCCGGGCCAATAATCGCGCCGCTCGCGATCGAGGTCGCACCGTGCAGGTAGCTTCCCGGCAGGATCTCAACATCCTGCTGGATCGAAACGTCAGCGTCGATCCACGTCGCACTCGGATCCTGGATCGTGACACCCGCACGCTGGTGAGCCTGCACGATACGCGCGTTCAGTTCGCGTCCGGCTTCAGCCAGCTGTACGCGGTCGTTGACACCGGCGATCAGCCAGGCATCGTTGGTTGCGACGGCCTCGACAACCCCACCGCTCGCGAGAATGCGGGCCGCAGCATCGGTCAGATACTTCTCTCCCTGCGCATTGTTCGTATCGATTTCGGAGAGCGCACGCTCAATATCGCGGCGGGCAAACACGTAGATGCCGCCATTAATCTCTGTGATGCGGCGCTCCACCTCGCTCGCGTCTTTCTCCTCAACGATGCCAGTGACGGCACCGTTGGTATCACGCAGGATCCGGCCGAGACCCGTGGGATTTTCGTAGATCGCGGAGAGCATCGTCATCGCCCGACCGCCGTCAAGGTGCCCGCGCACCAGGCGCTCGATCGTGACCGCGTCGATAAGCGGCACGTCGCCCGAAAGCACCACAACCGAGCCGTCGAAGTCGCCAGGCAGCGCCGCAAGCGCCTGCTCGACCGCACGCCCCGTGCCGGGAACATCATCCTGATCAACAATGATCGTGTCGGGGGCGTGATCGACGATCGCTGCAGAGACCCGCTCGCGCTCGTGTCGCACCACGGCGATCACCTGCTGCGGAGACACTCCGGCAGCGGCATCGAGCACGTGCGCGATGAGGGAACGCCCCCAATCCGGTGCAACACCTTCGGCAGAGCCGACTTCATGCGGGTACCCTGCCCCGCTGCGAGGATCACAACCGCGAGGGATCGTTCTGTCATCTGAGATTGCCTCTCTCGTTGCACGGAGCTGTAATTCAACAGCCTGGGCTCTTGAATTACCGCTCCCAAACACACGGAAAAAGCTTCGCTTTACCCTGCCCTGACAGCGCTTGTGAGCGCTGCACGGAGCTGTAAAACAAGAGCCTAGGCTCCCACAAAACAGCTCCCCACACACGGAAAAGCTTCGCTTTGCCCTGCCCTGACAGCGCTTGTGAGCGCTGCACGGAGCTGTAAAACAAGAGCCTAGGCTCTTGTTTTACAGCTCCGCCCCCAGGACTCGAACCTGGACCTAACAGCTCCAAAGGCTGTCGTGCTGCCATTACACCAAGGCGGATCGTGCGAAAACGCACGTCCTATAGTCTGCCAGATTCGGAGGCCCCGCGCGGACAGCACACAATTCTTGTACCGACCCCGATAATAGGAGGATGAAATACGAGGACGAAGTTGACCGCATCATCGCCGAGTGGTCAAGCGCGAGACCGGACCTGGATCTCGCCCCGCTCGCTGTATTCTCGCGACTGTCTCGCATCGGCAAGCATCTCGATCGCGCACGAGCACACGCGTTTGAACGCTCAGGATTAAGTTCCTGGGAATTTGACGTGCTCGCGGTACTTCGCAGAAGCGGTGCCCCGTTCAGGCAGAGCCCCAAAACCCTCGTCCGCCAAACGATGGTCTCGAGCGGCACGATGACCAATCGCATCGACCGGATGGCCGACCGCGAACTGGTACGCCGACTCACCGACCCCAATGACGGTCGCGGCGTGCTCGTGGAGATGACCCCGCACGGGCAGACCCTCGTCGATGCCGCCATGACGCGACTGAGCGACGCGGAAGAGCGACTCCTGGGCGGTCTTCCGCGGGCCGAACGCGATCGCCTCGCTGCTCTGTTGCGCCGTCTCGCTATCAGCGTCGACCGCTTCGAGCAGCCCGTCACCGAACCAATCACCATTCCCGAACCGGGACCCGAGGTGGGATAGCTTAGCCACATGGCAACAACAGCAAGCGCAGGCATGCCCCTGCGTGATTACCGTGTGCACCGCTACGTCAACGCATTCTGCCCGCAGTGCCACGAGGAAAACCCGGACCAGCCGCTCTCGGAGGTCCAGCGGCTGAGCGGCTGGCTTGCCGACCGTGACGGCGTGATCTGGCTTGAGCGAGGTTGCCGCACTCACGGCCTACAGCGCACCCTCTACGACGAGTCTGCCGAGATCCTGAGCTACCTCGAAGAGTGGACGGCACCGACAAAGGTCCACACCCCCGATCTCGCCGGCAACTTCAAACCGGTACCCGAGGCCTTCGAAGACGGCCTGCCGGAGATGCATACGCAACACACCTGCATCCTGCTGCAAGACATCACGGATCACTGCAATCTCAAGTGCCCGACCTGCTTCGCGGAATCAAGCCCGGCGGCGAGCGCCGTCGCGCCTCTCGCCGAGGTGCTTGCGTCGGTGGATCAGCGCCTCGCACGCGAAAACAACCGGATCGACGTGCTGATGCTCTCCGGCGGCGAGCCGACGCTGTATCCGTGGCTGGAGCAGCTGCTTGACCATCTCGCTACCCGCCCGGTGGTCAGGATCCTGATCAATTCCAACGGCCTGCGCATCGCGAACGACGACGCTTTTGTGGAAACGCTCAAGAAACACCGAGAGCGGGTCGAAATCTACCTCCAGTTCGACGGCGAAGAGCCCGAGTCGTCGAAGTTTCACCGCGGTGCCGATATTCGCCGTTTCAAGGATCGCGCGCTTGCACGCCTCTCGGAGGCTGGCGTGTTTACGACACTCACGATGACGGCTACGCTCGGCGTCAACGACCACGAGATCGGCGCGGTCATCAAGCGGGCGATGGATACGCCCTACGTCGGTGGCGTGACGATCCAGCCGGTGTTCGGCTCTGGGCGTTCGGCCGGCGTCGACCCGATGAATCGGCTGACCCACGGCGGTGTGCTGAAGCGGCTCGAATCGCAGACACACGGCACCGTCACCTGGCGCGACCTGACCGCGCTCCCCTGCAGCCACCCCCACTGCTGCTCAGTCGGATACATGCTCCGCGACGACTCTGACGAGTGGCGCTCCCTCACCGCGATCGTTGGCCACGAGCGGCTGAAGCAGTTCTTGGATTTGGAACCCGATCTCATCGCGAACCGGATCGCCGACAGCGAGATCAACAGAAAGCTGAAAGAGAACGTGAAGCAGTCGCTGCTGGATCTCTTTAGCGAGCAGTCGTCACTCTCCCACCCCTCAATCGCCGGGATCTGGCGCGATGTGTGCACGGCGTGCGACCTCGGCATCGGGACGCTCACGGCGCTCGCAACTTCGGCGTTGCCTGGTCAGCACGGGCGCATGCGCAAGTTTCTGGGCGAGCGTGTGAAACGCATCACCGTCAAACCCTTCATGGATATCAACACGATGATCGAGGAACGCCTCACCCAGTGCTGCGTGCACGTCGCCACCGTGAACGAGAGCGCAGCGGAGGATGGCGGCAACGTGCACCAGTGCGCGCCGTTCTGTGCCGTGCAGGCGTGGGCGCCGCTCGGCGCGCGCAGGCTGTCCACCGCGACCGGGGTGCGGGGCGTTGATCCAGGGCAGGATCCTGAGCCCCAACCACCACAGTTTGCGCCTGACGCTTCGAGACTCATCCCCGTGAAATCAAGGAGTTCCCGGTGACCGCGCAGATGCCGCCGCTCGGCAGTTACGACCCGACCGTCGGTGACCCCGCTCCGGCTTTCGACCCACTCAGACTGTGCGTGCACACCACGGTCGCACTCATCACCTGCGTGCTCGGGCCAATCTCACTGCTGGGTTTTGCCCTCATCGCGATCGCCGGGTACGCGCGGGCGCGCCGCGGCGGCCTGATGCGGTCAAAGTGCAAGCTGGGTGACACCCGGCTGGTGCTGGCCTATCTCAGCGTGCTGGCCGTTGGTGCGGCGGTCGCGATCCCGTTCTGGATCATGCTGTGGGTGCGGGTCTTCGGCGGCTGACACATGTATCCCACGCTTTCTGACCTGTTCGGCTTTGGCTTGCCGATTGATACCCACGGAGCGTTTGTGGCTCTCGGCCTGGCCGCGGGCGGCATCGTGTTCTGGATCGAGTCGCGTCGCCGCCGCGTACACGACCCGCGGATCCCGTATCTGGTGCTCGGGGCGCTCGTGGGCGCCGCGGTGTTTGCCAGGCTCGGAACTTGGGGGCAGCATCTGGACCCGTCTGAGAACCTCAATCTCGGTGAACAACTCTTACGCGGCAACGCGTCGATCCTGAGCGCCCTCGTTGGCGCCTGGCTTGGCGTGCACATCGCGAAACGGCTCGTCGGGTACCGCGAGCGCACGGGCGACCTGTTCGCTCCGGCAGTCGCACTCGCGCTCGCGATCGGGAGGATCGGCTGCCTCCTGACCGAACGTCCGGGCACGCCCACCGGCGGCGACTGGGGTATCGTGCTCGACGCGGCGCAGGCGGAGAGACTAGGACTCCCGCGGGGGTCGGCCTCCACCCCAGTTTCGTCTACGAGATCATTTTTCACGCGGTCGCGTTCGCGGTGATCTGGTGGTGGCTCCGGCGGCTCAGGATCGCGCCCGGTGAGATCCTGACGCTCTATATTGGCGCGTACGCGGTCTTCCGCTTCTTCGTCGAGTTCGTGCGCGGCAACGAGATCGCGTGGCTCGGGCTCACCAGACCGCAGCTATTTCTGCTGCTGACGATCCCACTTTTTGCCGTCCGGGTGATCTGGTTGGCGCGCCACGGCAAGCTCACCGTCCCTCAAGAAAGGAGAGCTGATGAACATCAACCCGCCTGAG
This sequence comes from Leucobacter insecticola, assembly GCF_011382965.1. Classification (NCBI taxonomy): domain Bacteria; kingdom Bacillati; phylum Actinomycetota; class Actinomycetes; order Micrococcales; family Microbacteriaceae; genus Leucobacter; species Leucobacter insecticola. The sequence continues at coordinate 2,650,291 of NZ_CP049934.1, forward strand.
CTCCCGCCTGACAATCTCCCGCCTGACAATCTCCTGCCTGACAATCTGCCGCCGGAGCGACCACCCAGTGGCCGCATTCTGGCCGGAATCGGGATCGGAGTCGGCGCGTATGTGGTCGCCATCTTCGTCATCCTCTCCCTTTTCGGCCCGAACAGATATCCCTCGACTGAGGCAATCCGCTTCTGGGTCCTCGCCCCGTCATCCTCGGTATCGTGCTCACGATTCTTCGGCGTACTCGTAAGACCGGTATCGGGGTGCTCATCCTCTCAGCCTCACTCTGGCTTGTTTTTCTGAGCATGTGCATCGATCTCTTCGTTTAGTGTCTTGGAGGAACATCCATGAGTATCGACCCACCTGAATCCCAGGAGCCGGATTCGCAACTGCCTGATGGATCCAGCGGAGGCAGCATTTGGGGCGGAGTCGGAATCGGATGCGGCTCCTATGTCTTCGTTCTCCTCATCGGCTTTGTACTGCTTGGCTCCGGAGTCTACTTCTCAGGCAACGTCTTTCTGCTCTTGCTCTTCTCCCCGTTGGCGATCGGGATCCTGCTCGCAGTTCTTCCGCGAACGAGACGCCTGGGAATCGGCGCACTGATTCTTACCGCGGCAGCCTGGCTGATCCTCATCGGGCCGTGTTTCGCGATGATTGGCGGGATCCTCTGACCCCTGTTACCCGCGCGATTCCCGCCCTCGCGTTCACGGGCGCTCCGCAATGGCCCCTTTTCACTGAGAACACCGATTCCACTCAGAACACCCAAGTTCCAGCAAAGTAGGTGTTCTCAGTGGAATCGGTGTTCTCAGCAAAATGATGTTGTTACTCAAGCTCAAGCTCAAGCTCAGGGCGTCGAGGCAGGGGGCACTCGCATGGATCCCGCCGCCTCAAACGCCGCGGCATATCCAAGCAGCTCGGGATCCGCGTAGGCCGGACCGGCGAAGGTCAATCCGACCGGCATCCCGATGTCCTCCATCAGTCCCATGGCGACAGTCACGGTCGGGATGCCGAGGTGGCGCAGCGCGTAGTTGCCGTTCGAGAAAAACACACCGTTCGACCAGGCGTGATCCGCGGCGGCAACATCGACGTCGGCGTTCGCCGCCCCCACATCGGCGTTCGCGGGGAACACCACCGCATCGTACCCGTGCTCAGCAAGCCACGCCTCGAACAGTTCCTCGCGCAGCCGCACAAGCGCGCGCAGCCCGTCCGCGAAATCCGGTCGCTCGCGCGGATCCGCGATACCCGCTCGCGCCGCGGCAACAGTGGCGCGGTAGCGGTTGTCGTAGTCTTCGACCTCCTCGTAGCGGTCTGGCAGCGCGCCCGGCGGCCTGGGGAAAATCTGATCGGGATCCACCACCCCCAGGTTCGGGATCGCCGGATCGCCGTTCGCCTTCAAGAAATCGTCCCAACCAAACCCGAGGAAGTCGGTGAACTCGGTGTCCATCCAGCCCTCGGGGAGTACTCCGAGCGCGCCGACGTTTTCCTGCCCGGGCCGGTCGCCCTCGTACTGCTCAATGAGCGGGAATCCCGTCACCACGACCTCGGCACCAAGCTCCTCAAGCCGCGCCCGAGCGATCTCGAACCGTGCGAGCACCGACGGGCGCACCGCGATCGGGAACCGCGGATCCTGGCCGAGATACATCGCCGGCACCGCGAAACGCTTGCCGCGCAGGGCGTTGGGATCCTGCAGCGAGAGATACGATTCGGGCCGGTGCTGGCTCGGCTTCGGAAGCGGCACGACTGATTGGTTGCGCCAGAAGTCGCCGCGGGTGATCTCGTCATCCTGCACCAGCACGTCAAGCAGCCGCAGCATGTCAGGCATGGAACGGGTGTGCGGGACCACCACATCGCGGGCGGGAAACAGCGGCCAGTTGCCGCGAATGGAGAGCACACCCCAGGACGGAGTATATGCGCAGAGACCGTTGTTTGAGGCGGGGCTGCGGCCCGAGGAGACCGTCTCTTCCCCATGCCAAACACCGCGAGGTTCGCGGCGGTTGAAACCCCCGAGCCGTTCGAGGATCCCGAGGCGTAGGCCGCGGCGAGGTAGTCACGATTGTAGGGGCTTTCGGCGCGCCCATATACGCCGCGCTGCATGCCGCCATCTGCCATCGGAGGCATATTGGTTTTGCCGATGAGAACCGCGCCGGCTTCGCGGAGCTTGGCGACGGAAAACGCGTCCCACTGCGCAATGAGATCCTTGAACGCCGGCGATCCCGCGGCGACCGTGAGGCCCTGCACCATATACGAATCCTTGACGGTAAACGGCACACCCTCAAGGGGCCGCGCCGTGCCCTCGCGCCAGCGGCGGTCTGACTCGGCAGCCTGCGCCATCGCTGCGGGGTTCAGCACCGGGATCGCGTTGAGGCCGCCAGATCCCCTGTCGTATGCGTCGATCCTGGCAAGATAGCGCTCGGTAAGCTGAGTACTCGTGATCTCACCGCGCGCAAATGCCGCGAGGATCTCTTCGATACTTGCCTCGATTAGATTGAAGCCGGCTGCAGGATCGCTCATGTCTTCCTCGTTTCCGTGTCGAAAGTATCGTATCCTGAAAATAGTTTCAGTTCCAGCAGCCGGAGGAGGCAGCGTGGCAGAGAACACCCAAGCCGACAGCAGAGCAGATAGCCGAGACAAGATCCTGCAGGCCTGCGAACGGACAATTGCCCGCTCGGGGCTGCGCAGCTTCAGAATGCAGGACGTTGCACGGGAAGCGGGAGTCTCCATCGGTCTCCTGTCGTACCACTTCGGCGACCGCGACGGCCTCCTTCAGGCCGCCCTCGACCACGTCAACGCTAGGAGCTCCGACCGCGCAGGACGAACCCCTCACGCCCACACCCCCGCACAGCGATTGAGCGCCCTGTTGTGCTCAGAGTTCGGTGACGACGCGCAGGTCCGCGCCGGCTCCATCGTGTGGAACGAGCTGCGGGCGGTCTCGGTGTTTGAGCCAACGAGCGCCGCCGCTCTCACCCGCTCTACCGCGGAGTGGCAGAGCGCGGTAGAGACGCTCATCGGCGAGGCGATCCTCGCTTGCACCCCGCAGGATCACGAACCTGAGCAGAACACCGGGCCGGCAGCCACAGCGCTCCTTCTCACCGCACTCGTCGAGGGGTTGTCCGGGCGATGGTTGACCGGCCAGATCACCGCAGACGAGGCGCAACACGCGGTGCGTTTCGCGCTCCACGGACTCGGGCTCAGTGAATCCGACGCGCCCGGGGTACCCAGCGGGGCCTAAGGAAACCACGCTCTGAGCCATTGGCGGCCTAGAATCAAACATTGGGGCTCACGGCGGATCGCCGACATCGTGCCACGGAATCCGGATTGCACCGATTCATTGATGACCATCGAGAGGAACGCAGTCATGTCCACTGACGCATCACTACCTCAGCAGGAGCAACTGCAACGAGGACTGTCGAATCGGCACCTGCAGCTGATTGCGATTGGCGGCGCAATCGGCACGGGCTTGTTCCTCGGTTCCGGCAAGGTCATCAGCCTCACCGGCCCTCCATCCTGTTCATCTACACCATCATCGGCTGCATGATGTTCTTCTTGATGCGGGCACTCGGAGAGCTACTCCTCTCCAACCTGAACTACAAGACCTTCGGCGACATTGCGAAAGACCTCATCGGTCCCTGGGCGGGCTTCTTCGTCTCCTGGACCTACTGGGTGACCTGGGCCACGATCTGCATCGCTGACATCATCGCGATCACCGCCTACGTCCTCGATATGAAGCCGAACACGCCAGTGTGGCTCCCCGCGCTCATCACCGCCATCGTGCTGACGATCCTGAACCTGCAACCGGTGCGGTTCTTTGGCGAGTTCGAGTTCTGGTTCTCGATCATCAAGATCGTCGCGATTCTCGCGCTGATCGTCACCGGGGTGGTGCTGATCGTGAGCGGCTTCCAGAACCCCGACACTGGCACCTCTGCTTCGCTCACGCATCTCTGGGACAACGGCGGCATGTTCCCCTACGGAGCAGGCGGCTTCATCCTGGGATTCCAGCTCGGGATCTTCTCGTTCATCGGCGTGGAGCTCGTCGGCACCGCGGCCGCGGAGACGAAGGACCCGCACCGCAACCTGCCGCGCGCCATCAACTCCATCGTCGTCCGCGTCATCATCTTCTACGTCGGAGCCCTCACGGTCATCATGGCGCTCACACCGTGGGACAAGATCGACCCGGAGGCAAGCCCGTTCGTCACGACCTTCGCCTACGCAGGCTTCACCTCCGCCGCATTCGCGATCAGCCTTGTGGTGCTTACGTCGGCGGCCTCGAGCGCAAACTCGGGCTTCTACTCCGGCACACGAATGATGCACGGTCTCGCCCACGACGGCCACGCCCCCGCACGCTTCGCGCTCACCGATAGTCGCGGAGTACCCCGCCGCGCGGTCTTCTTCTCCGCCGTATTTGTCTTCTCCTCAGTGCCGATCCTGCTGCTCGGAGAGAGCGTCATCGAGGCCTTCACCTTCGTGAGCTCGGTCGCTTCAACATTCATTCTGTTCATTTGGGGCATGATCGCCGTCAGCTTCATCCAGTATCTGCGCAAGTACCCCGAGCGTCACGCGGCCTCGACGTTCAAGACACCGCTTGCCCGGATCGTGCCGTGGGTCGTGCTCGCCTTCTTCGTGTTCATCGTGTTCACACTACTCATGGCTGAAGACACGCGGGTGCCGCTCACATTCACACCAATCTGGTTCGTGATCCTGGCCGTAATGTGGCAGTTCACGAAGCGCCGCCTGGAACGCGAGGGTCGACCGCTCACGGCCGCTATCGCACTCCCCGGCACCGGCGACGACGCCTCTCCTGCCGAGACCGAATGATCTCAGCGACCCGCCACCTGTTTCGCGCGGAACAGATGGCGGGTCGACGTGGTGATGGCGGATAGCACCATCACGCGAACGCGGATATCCCCGTGATTTCGCGGCCTATGATCAGCGCCTGCACCGTCTCGGTGCCCTCATAGGTGTGCAGCGACTCAATGTCTGCGAAGTGTCGCGCCACACGATTCTCCAGCAGGATCCCGTTCCCACCGAGCAGATCCCGCGCATTCGCGGCCATCGCCCGTGCGGTCCGGGTCGCCGTGTATTTGCCGAGCGAGGCGCCGGGGCCGGAGAGCTCCCCCGTTCCTCCGCGCGAGTGAGCTGCATAAGTAGCGCCTGCAGGGAAGTGAGCTGGCTCAGCATTTCGGCGAGCCGCGCCTGCACGATCTGCGAAGCTGCGAGCGGGCGCCCGAACTGCACGCGCTGCTTGGCATAGTGCACTGACGTCTCGTAGACGGCCGTCGCGTGGCCGAGAGCAGACCACGCAACACCGAGCCTTGTGGCCTGCAGGATCCGAGCCGTGTCTTTGAAACTCGCTGCCCCCGGCATTTTTGCACTCGCAGAAACCTTCACATCATTGAGGGAGATGTCCGCCTGCCAGATCGCGCGGAGAGAGACCTTCCCCTCAATGGTCCTCGCATCGTACCCCGGCGCATCCTGGGGAACGAGAAATCCCTGCACCTGACCGTCGTCGCCGCGTGCCCACACCACGGCGACGTGGCCGACACTGCCCGAGCCGATCCATTTCTTGTGGCCATTGAGGACGTAGCCGTCTCCCGAAACTTCAGCGCGCGTCTCGAGACTCACCGAGTCAGATCCGTGGGTGGGCTCCGTAAGCGCGAACGCACCAAGTTCCCTGCCGCGCGCGAGCGGCTCGAGCCAGCGCTCCTTCTGCACCTCTGATCCACACTCCGCGATGGCACGCAGCGCCAGTGCGCCCTGCACCGCAACAATCGTGGCGACGGATCCGTCCCCGCGCGCCAGCTCCATCGTCGTCAGACTTGCGGCAAGCAGGCTCTGCTCAGGAAACCCCGGCACGTCGACGCCATCGCGCAGCAGATCAAGATCACCAAGGCGCTTCGCAAGGTTGAGCGGATACTCGGCGCGATCCCAGTGACCCGCGATGACGGGCCGCACTTCGTCTTGCACAAAGGCGCGCGCCCGGTCACGATAGGCCAGGTCTGCGTCAGAGATATTTCGAAAGACCCCGGCGACGTCCGGATCGAGCGGCTCCCAGAGTTCGTACTCTGGCTCTTGGGTGCCCGGTGCGATGGGGAGGTGTGCTTTCTGCGGCATTGCGGATCCTCTCTGAGTGATTGCGCGGGCCGGGATCGTGCCCGGTCGCAGTCGCGGTGGCTGCGACTGAGTCTCACACATCTCAGCCCCAAATGATGGGCCCTCTGGCGACACCCACCACACATCCTCCACTGCGACTCGCCCGCGTGTGAGGCAGGCCACAAGGCGACCGGACCGTCCCCAGCATGTCGAGACTTAGTATCCGCTTCTTCCTGGCCACCACACGGGACACTAGGAGACAACCGTAGCATTCATTTGCAAACGTTCTGGGACAAGATCCTCCGTTTGTAGAAAATTGACGGCTGACCCAATGCGTCAGCAATTCCAACACTGGAGAATCTCATGAATAAGCTCACTAGTATGCTGTCTGCCACTGGCAGCATACTCTTGACTGCACTGCTCGTCGGCACCTTTTCATCTGCCGCGCAAGCTGCCCCCGAGGACACCTCGGACACCACAACAGATACGCATGCGCGTGCACTCAGCGGGCCAGGTTCGGTGACGATCAACGTCCTCGATGAGCAAGGAAACCGACTCCCCGCGAAGACTCCGGGTGCAGGTCAGGCATTCTCTTCCCACTACGCGTTCTTCCTGATCAAGGGAGACAACGGCGTCGAGCTGGTTGTGGCCGACCAGGACCGGACGATCCGCACCGCGCCGCTCAACGATTCCAACAGCACCCCCGGGGGTGATCACCGTGCAGAATCTGCCCTATGGGACGTACACCATCACGGAGATCTATCAGCCCGATGGTTACGCACTTTCCGCCGCACCGACAACCGTGACGGTTGCGTCCGGCAGCGAGAACGCCACCGTCTCGGTGTCGCACACTCGCGGCGCTAACCTGCCCTACGGTGATACCTTTTCCCCGGACCTCGATGTCAAGATCACCGCGGACACTGACCTCGCTGCGTACGCCGGCCAGGTGATCACCTTCACCATAGACATCACCAACACGGGCAACACCGTGCTCAACGGCTTTGATGCTGGGTTCCACCGGTTCAGCGCGTCTAGTGACGTGAAAGACAATCCGTACAATGACCTTCCCGGCTCCCCGACCGCGAACAGCAGCATTTCTGACGATTACATCAAGTCGATCGACGGCTGCGTCAGCCAGCGCTTCCTGGCTCCCGGTGAGTCCGTCTCCTGCCAGGTGCAGTACGCCGTCGCGGAAGCCGACCTGCATTGGGCCTCAAACCGGGACGCCAACGATGACTACGATCTCACCTGCACCATCATGTTCTCGGACTGGTTCACGGCGTGGGACCGCTACAACACACAGTTCAACCAGACCACAGCAACCGGGGAAAATCTCCGCGAGAATCCCGCAACGTACGAGACGCGCAATAGGGTCGTCAACGGAGACACGATTCAGATTCGCACACCCTGCTACAGAGAGCCGACGCAGCAGGCCGATGACGCGATCCTCGAGATCAACAACTCGCTCTCGGGCGATGGGGCTGACGAGGCACAGGGCCCATTCATCGTTGAGGTCGACTGCGTGATCAACGGTACGTCACTTCCCGGTTTCCCTCGCACCGTCATTTTTGACAGCCCCGGCAGCCAACAGATTACGGTCGAGGCGGGCGCGACCTGCCGTCTCACGTCAATCGATCGCGGGAACGCAAGCGGCGCATCGATCACCACCAACGATGTGGTGATGGAGAGCGGGAAGACCGCCTCCGTTACGGTCGACCACGTCTTCGGCAGCAGCACGGTTCCCCCGAGCGGTTCAGCGGTGTTGCCTGCGCAGGGCGGGAACCAGGGCCCCGCGGGCGCTGCAGCTTCCGCTGGCTCAGCAGACTCGCAGAGCGAACAGACGCTCGCGGTCACCGGAGCGCCGATCGCCGCCTACCTGAGCGCGGGCAGTATCGCTACCCTCCTCGGCGGCGCGCTCCTGATTGCTGTACGGCGACGCCCACCACTTAGTTTCCGGGTGAGCCGCTGCCAGTAGTGCGCAGTGGCTCACTCAGAAGGCGACTACTGATAAACCGGCGTGCTGCCCAGCCGACAGCGCGCCGGTTTTTCAGTGCCCGCGGTCGATCCACTCCTGCAAATGGGGTGCCTCCGCCGCAATCGAGGTGCTCTCACCGTGACCCGTGTGCACGACCGTCTCACTCGGGAGCGTCAGCAGCCGATCCCGAATCGATTCGATGATGGTCGGAAAGTCACTGTAGGAACGCCCGGTCGCCCCCGGGCCACCCTGGAAGAGTGTGTCACCCGTAAAAACAGCGCCGAGCGCAGGCGCGGTGAAGCTCGTCGACCCCGGAGAGTGCCCAGGCGTGTGCATGGCGTGCAGCTCGACGCCCGCCACCTCAAACACGTCGCCGTCCGCCAGTTCCGCATCGGGCGCCTCGTCGTACACCGCATCCCACAGCATGCGGTCTGCGGCGTGCAGATAGATCGGTGCCTCGAGCAGGGCCGCAGTCTCCCGGGCCGCGCGAATATGGTCGTCATGCCCGTGGGTGAGCAGGATCGCGCGCACGCGTCGCTCCCCCACCGCATCAGCGATCTCCGCGGCATTGTGCGCGGGATCGATAACGATGACCTCGGCATCATCACCGACGATCCAGACATTGTTGTCAACGTCCCAGGTGCCGCCGTCGAGCGAGAACGTCCCGCTTGTCACGTAGCCCTCAATGCGCGCGTTCACAGCTCCACCACCGATCGCAGGACGGTACCCTCGGCCATACGCGCGAACGCCGCCTCGACGTCTCCCAGGCCGATCCGCTCGGTCACAAAGCCGTCAAGATCCAGCCGGCCCAGCTTGTACTGGTCAATCAGCATTGCGAAGTCCCGGCTCGGCAGGCAGTCACCATACCACGAGGACTTCAGCGATCCACCGCGGCCAAACACGTCGAGCAGCGGCAACTCAAGCATCATTTCGGGCGTGGGGACCCCCACGAGCACGACTCGTCCGGCAAGATCACGCGCGTAGAACGCCTGCTTGTACGTTTCGGGGCGACCGACCGCATCAATCACCACATCGGCACCGTTGCCCCCGGTGAGCTCGCGGATCGCCTCGACGGGATCTTGGCTCCGTGAGTTGACCGTGTGCGTCGCACCGAATTGCTTCGCCTGTGCAAGCTTTGCGTCGTCAATGTCGACGGCGATGATCGTGGTGGCACCCGCAAGCTGCGCTCCCGCGATGGCGGCCGTGCCGACCCCACCGCAGCCGATCACGGCAACGGACTCGCCGCGCTGGATCTCACCGGTGTTCATCGCGGCGCCGATGCCCGCCATCACCCCACAGCCGAGCAATCCGACGGCGGCGGCATCGGATTCTTCGTCGATCTTGGTGCACTGGCCCGCGGCGACAAGCGTCTTCTCAATGAAGGCTCCGATGCCGAGCGCGGCCGAGAGCTCGGTGCCGTCTTCGAGGGTCATCTTCTGCTTCGCGTTGTGGGTGGCGAAGCAATACTGCGGCTGACCCTTCGCGCAGGCGCGGCACTGACCGCAGACCGCGCGCCAGTTCAGGATCACGCGATCCCCCACTGCTACCTCGGTCACGCCCTCGCCAACAGCAGCGACTCGGCCGGTGGCCTCGTGGCCCAGCAAGAAGGGGAACTCGTCGTTGATGCCACCCTGCTGATAGTGCAGATCGGTATGACAGACGCCGCTGGTGATGATGTCCACCACAGCCTCACCGGGGCCGGGATCCGGCACCAACACCGTCTCGATAGTTGCGGGCGCGTTCTTCTCACGCACAATGACACCCTGCACTCGATACACCATGTGAATTCCTTTCGGGAAGGGCCCGGGCAGCCTCGCACCAGGCTATCCCAGGCTACCGACATTCCTGAGCACACTACTCGATCTTGAGCACCGCTCGGCGAAACCGCTGGGCCAGGTTACGGACGGCTCGATCGCCCGCGCTGCCAAACGGATCATCACGGGTCATGTAGGTCCAGGTCGCCGAGGGGCGCACCAGCCCGAGGGCCTCCAGATCTTTCCCCACGTCCTCCGCCGCGAGATGCTGCACGAACTGCGCCGTGCGCTCAACCACGGACTCCAGGAATCCTTCGAAGACCCGCAGCGCGGTGAGGTGGAACTCGCTCGCAGGATCCTGCCCGCCGAGCGCGCGCAGGTGGATCCCGTCGCGTATCTCCTGCAGCTCTGTGAGCTGCGTGGTCCACGCGTCATCGATGAAATAGAGCGCCGCGAGGCGCACGGTCTCGGCAACGTCAGCGGCGCCGCACGTCGCTTCAAGCTCGGTGAGGTGCCGCGGAATCGACTCCCGCAGCTGCGTCAGCGCGAGCCCCTCGCACTCGATCTGCGCGCGCAGCCGCAGCACCGCGGCCCGCTGATGCGAGATCGCTGCGTTGTAGCGCTGAGTCGCACGGTGGCGGTCGCGCCGAATCCCCTCGGCAATACGCTGCGAGGTGTCGAGGATCTGTTTCCTGCCGCTCTGCTCACGCAGGTCCAGTTGCTTCCAGAGATGTCTGGGGGCGTGCCGCTGCACCAGCGGGTCTTCGAGTGAGGCGTAGAAGATGCTCGATCCGGGATCGCCCTGCCTACCAGCGCGGCCACGAAGCTGCGCGTCAAGCCGCGCCGATTCATCGCGGCCGGCTGCGAGCACCGCCAAGCCACCGAGCGAAACCACGCGCTCTCGTTCGCGCTCATCCTCGCCGCCGAGGCGAATGTCGGTTCCGCGACCCGACATCTGCGTGGAGATCGTCACCGCGCCCAGCTCACCCGCGCGGGCGATCACCGCGGCCTCTTCAGCGTCGTTCTTCGCGTTGAGGAGCCGGTGAGGTATTCCCGCGGCCACAAGCCTCGCGGAGAGCAACTCGGATTCGGCCACGCTTCGTGTACCGATCAGGATCGGCTGGCCCGTACCGTGCCTGACGGCAATCTCCGCAACGACAGCGTCCCATTTCTCGGCTTCGGTGATGAACACTCGGTCGGGCTCGTCGACGCGTCGCTTGGGTGCGTGCCGCTCGATCCTGCCCGATTTCAGGCTGGTGAACTCTTCGAGCTCCTCCGCGACCGCGAGAACGGTGCCGCTCATACCCGAGAGCGTCTCATAGCCGCGCAACACCTCCTGCACGGTGACGGTATCGAGCACCACACCCGCCGGCGTCGCGAGCAGCCCCTCCTTCGCTTCCAAGGCCGCGTGCAGGCCATCTGGCCAGCGTTGCAGTGCGGCGACCCGGCCCCGCTGCGCGTTCACCAGGCGGATCTTGCCCTCTGTGACGAGGTAGTCAACGTCACGTAGCAGCGCGACCCGGGCGTGGAGTGCAAGGTTGATGGCGGTGAGGCGATCCGCGTGTGCCGTGGTGTAGAGGTTGATGCCGCCCAGCTGCCCCTCAAGGTATTCAAGCCCCTCATCGGTGAGCATCACGACCGCACGGTCTTCGCTCACCGTGAAATGGGTGTCCCGTTCCAAGGCTGCGGCGAGCGCCGTCGCCTCGGTCAGATCCTGCGCGATACCGTCGCTACTCCCCGCTAGGACGAGAGGCACCATTGCCTCGTCAATCATCACGGCATCGATCTCATCGACGATCGCAACGTCGCGGATCGGCTCCACGCGTGCTTCTTGAGCGACGGCGAAACGATCCCGCAGCACGTCAAAGCCGAGTTCACTGACCGGGACATACACGACGTCGCAGCGGTAGGCGCGCTGTCGATCGGCGTGGCTCGTGTGCTGCCCGATCCAGGCAACGGTCACCCCGAGCGCGGCGTAGAACGGCCGCATCCACTCGGCGTCGCGCTGCGCAAGGTAGTCATTTACCGACAGCACGTGCACCGTTCGCCCGCGCGCGACGTGTCCGGCTGCGGCCATCGCGCCCACGAGCGTCTTGCCCTCCCCCGTGTCCATCTCGATCGCGTGACCCGCCATCAACGCGCGGGCAGCCTGCACCTGTTCGGGGAAGGGCTGCAGCCCGAGTGCTTCGGCGGCTGCCAGGCTGGCCTGTTCGGTGAAGGGTGTCGGTTTCGCGAAGCGCTTGAGAGACACCGAGCCGGGTGTTCCGAGCACGCGTGAAACCCAGTTGGCGGGCTTCGGTGCGGTCATGGTGACAGCTTACGCACGCTTGGCCTCACACGCCCAGGGCCGACCTGCTCCTCCGCCCGGTTTCTGCGCCCCTTGCACACCACTAAACAATCGTTTAATCTTTAAACATGCGTTCAACTCCTGAATCAACCGCGCGTTTCCCGCAGCGTGAAGACAGCATCCTCGCGGCCGCGCTTGAGCTCTTTGGGCAACACGGTGTTGACGGGGTCAGCGTACGAGCAATCGCGGCACGCGCGGGAGTAAGCCCGGGGCTCGTGATCCACCACTTCGGTAGCAAGGAAGAGCTGCGAGAAGCCTGCAACGCTCACGTCTCAAAGCAGCTCGTCCAAACAAAGGACGGGGCCCCAACTTCCGTGGGCATTCGCGGCACGCTCGACACCTGGATGCAAGATCCCTCGCGCTACGACACGCTCCTCAACTACCTCACGAGAATGCTGATGGACGGCGGTGATCCCGGCCTGCAGCTCTTCAAGAATCTGGTGCGCGACACCGTCACTATCGTGCAGACACAGATGGATGCTGGCGTCATGCGGCAACTCGATGACCCTGAAATGGTGGCCATCGTGTTGACCAGCCAGGGTCTGGCGTCACTCATGCTCCGCGGCCACGTCAGCGAGATGCTCGGATCCGACAGCTTCTCACCGGCGAACATGCAACGGATGATGCTCACCATGGCGGATATCTACACCGACGGCCTGTACGCAAACAGCACCCTACTCAGCGCCACCCGGGACGCCTTCGCGGCAGAGCGCCCCGAATCGTAAGAATAGAGCTTCAAGGAAAGAAGACACCATGACCCACGCAATTGAGGTTCAGGATCTGAAGAAGAGCTTCGGATCAAACCACGCGCTCAACGGCATTGACCTGGCCGTGCCGAGAGGTGCGGTCTTCGGGCTGATCGGTTCGAACGGCGCCGGCAAGACCACCACGATGCGGGTGCTGCTAGACATTGTGCGGCCAACGAGCGGCAGCGTGTCGGTGTTCGGGATCGACCCACGCGAGGGTGGCCCGGCTTTACGACGACGTATCGGCTATCTGCCCGGCGAGCTCATCCTCGACGGTCGCAGCACCGGCCGCCAGCTCCTGAAACACTACGCCAGCATCAGCGGGCCCGTGCGCGCCGGCAGAATCGAGGAGCTCGCGGCGAGATTCGATGTCCCCCTCGACAGATCGACCCACAAACTCTCGAAGGGCAACAAGCAAAAGCTGGGCCTCATTCAAGCTTTCATGCACGAGCCCGATTTACTGGTACTCGACGAACCGACCAGCGGACTCGACCCCCTCGTCCAGCAGACATTCCACGAGCTCGTGCGGGAGGCTCAGACAAATGGCCAGACGGTCTTGCTCAGTTCCCACGTTCTCAGCGAGATCGAAAGCATCGCCGAGCAGCTCGCAGTCGTGAGAAAGGGCAAGGTCGTCTCGGCGAGCACCGTGACTGAACTGCGAGCGGCAGCGAAACGGCGCGTACAAGCGACCATCACGGATCGCAGCAAAGCCGAGGTTGTTCAGCTGCTCAGTTCCGTAACGGAGCTCAGCGAAGTCACAGTCGCACGGTCTGACGACAACACGACCACCGTCACCGGCAGGCTTTCTGGAGGCCCTGACGCGTTCATCCGGGCACTCGCGAGCTGCGCGGTCGCTGACGTCACCATCGCGGCACCGAATCTCGAAGACGCCGTGCTCGACCTCTACGACGCTCGCCCCAGCAGCGGCGCAGCACCCACTCTTCACGACGGCACACAGGAGCACACCAAATGACCACACAAACGCTTCCTCTTCTCCGCCACACGCTGCGCGAAACGTGGTTCTCCACCGCGGTCTGGGCTGTTGCTACCGCAGCAGCAATGACGCTCTATCTCGGGCTCTACCCCTCGCTGTCGACCGACTCCCAGGGACTCGAAGACCTCATCGCGTCCCTGCCTTCTGAGCTCGTAGCGACGCTCGGGCTCGACAGCATCTCAACGGGTGCCGGTTATGCACAGTCCACGTTCTTTGGGCTACTGGGGTTCGTTCTTTACGCGATCCTGGCCGTGTCGTGGGGCACCGCCGCGATCGCGTCCGACGAAGAACGCGGCACCCTGGAGTTGACTCTTGCACACGGTGTCTCACGCACCAGGGTGCTTCTTGAACGGGTCACCGCGATCCTGATCCGCCTGTTGCTGCTTGGCGTCGTCATTGTCGCCACGCTTTCGCTGCTCAATGCAATGGCGGATCTGGGGATCAAGTTTGCGCACATGATTGCGGTGACCCTCGCACTACTCGGCCTCACAGTTCTCGCCGCCAGCGTGTCGGTGATGATGGGAGCCGCAACGGGACGACGAAATGCAGCCCTCATGTCGGGCGCAGGCGTGCTGGTCCTGTCGTACATCATGCAGGCACTCGGCGGGCAGTCAGACTCGCTGAGCTGGATGTCCGACGCTTCTCCCTACAACTGGGCGTACGGCAAGTTGCCCTTGGCGAACGGCTTCGACTGGTCCGGGCTGGGTCTGCTCTACGGCGTCGCGGCCGCGCTGATCGTCGCGAGCTGGATCCTGTTCAACCGCAGAGATATCGGGCGATAGTCAGAGTCTGCGCCCCCTTGCCAGATCCTGTGACCCAAACGATGCCGATCCCAGTGGACCGCCCATTCACCACCGGACCGCACAGTGACGCGTCACACAAGGTGAACGAGGGGTCCTCTCGTCAATACGCGGTCCATTGACGCCGAGCACAGTATTCCAGCCATCCCCGCAGGGACATTGGTTCATTGATATCAGCAACAAGTGGACCTTGAGATGGACCATTAACCCTGTCAAGGTATACAGATGTCTTCTAACAGCGTTCCTCAGCCCCCCGTTCACCACAACACAGACACCTTCCTCGGCGGCGTCATCATGGATGTCGTCACCCCCGAGCAGGCCCGCATCGCCGAAGGCGCGGGGGCCGTCGCGGTGATGGCACTTGAGCGAGTACCCGCCGACATCCGCGCGCAGGGCGGTGTCGCCCGCATGAGCGATCCCGACCTCATCGACGGTATTCGGGCCGCGGTGTCGATCCCCGTCATGGCCAAGGCGCGCATCGGTCATTTCGTTGAAGCACAGGTACTCGAGGCGCTCGGCGTCGACTTCATCGACGAGTCCGAGGTGCTGAGCCCCGCGGACTACGTCAACCACATCGACAAGCGAGCGTTTTCGACACCGTTCGTCTGCGGCGCCACCAACCTCGGCGAAGCTCTGCGCCGCATCACCGAGGGGGCCGCGATGATCCGCTCAAAGGGAGAAGCGGGCACCGGAGACGTCTCGGAGGCGACCCGGCACATCCGCACGATCAAGGGGGAAATCGCCCGACTTGGCGCCCTCACCCCCGACGAACTCTTCGTCGCAGCGAAGGATTTGCAGGCGCCCTACGAGCTCGTGCGGAACGTCGCACAGACCGGCACGCTCCCCGTTCCCCTGTTCACCGCTGGCGGGATCGCCACTCCCGCTGATGCCGCGTTCATGATGCAACTCGGCGCGGACGGCGTGTTCGTCGGCTCAGGGATCTTCGGATCCGGCGACCCCGCGAAGCGTGCGGCGGCGATCGTCGCCGCGACCGCACACTTCGGGGATCCCGCCGCCGTCGCCAAGGCATCGCGCGGGCTCGGCGCGGCGATGGTCGGGATCAGCGTTGCTGAGCTCCCCGTCGCCCACCGCCTCGCTGACCGCGGCTGGTGAGCGACGGCCGCGCGCCGCAGTGGGCTATGAGCTAACCGAGTTGTTCGGAGAGTTCCAGCCAGCGTTCCTCAGTCTCGTTGACTTCTGCTTCAAGCGCGCGGAGTTCGTCGCCGATCTTGCCGAGACCTTCGTAATCGCTCTGGTCATGATCGGCCATGCGAGCGTGCAGCTTCTTCACCTCGGTGTCGAGCTTGGCGAGGCGGCGCTCCGCCGCCTGCTGTTCTTTTTCGACCGCGCGGCGCTCGGCGCTTCCCGGAGGCAGCACGAGCGCAGATGCGGGCGAGGATTCTGAAATTTGCTGCGCAGAGGCCGCCGCGGAGGATCCCGCAAACCCTGCCTGCTGGCCAGCGGCCTCGCTCTCGCGCTCCTCGGCCGCACGCAGCTTCAGATACTCGTCGACCCCGCCAGGCAAATGCCGGAGGTGATGCTTCAGAATCGCGTACTGCTGATCCGTGACGCGCTCCAGGAAGTACCGATCGTGTGACACCACGATCAGCGTACCCGGCCACGAGTCGAGTAGATCCTCCATCGCGGCGAGCATGTCAGTATCGAGGTCGTTGGTCGGCTCGTCAAGGATCAACACGTTCGGCTGATCGAGCAGGATCAGCAGCAACTGCAGGCGCCGCTTCTGCCCTCCCGAGAGATCCTTCACCGGGGTCGACAGCTGCGCGCTCGCAAAGCCCATCTGCTCGAGCAGTTGCCCGGGGGTGAGCTCTTGGGCCTTCGATCCCGACCCCACCGTGAAGCTTGTGCGCAGCCGCGAGATCACGACCCGCACGGGATCGTTCAGATGCTCTTCAAGCTCGTCGAGCTGCTGCGTGAGCGTCGCGATTTTCACGGTTTTGCCGCGCTTCACCTGCCCGGAGGTCGGTTCGACGTCTCCCGAGATGAGGCCGAGCAGCGTCGACTTGCCAGCGCCGTTGACGCCGAGGATCCCGGTCCGCTCACCGGGGGCGAGTAGCCAGGTGACATCGTCGAGCACCTCGCGGTCACCGTATGCCACCCGGACATCAACGATGTTCACGACCTCTTTGCCGAGGCGCGCGACGGCCATCGACTGCAGGGAGACGCGATCCCGAATCTCGGGCACATCAGCGATCAACTCATTCGCCGCGTCGATGCGGAACTTGGGCTTTGAGGTGCGGGCAGGGGCACCGCGGCGCAGCCAGGCGAGCTCCTTGCGCGCGAGGTTCTGCCGTTTCTGCTCGATCGTCGCGGCCTGGCGGTCCCGCTCCACCCGCTGCAGAATGTATGCCGCGTACCCGCCCTCAAAGGGCTCGACGATACGGTCGTGCACCTCCCAGGTCGTGTTGCAGACCTCATCGAGGAACCACCGGTCGTGAGTCACCACAAGCAGTGCGCCCTGACCCTGCGGCCAGCGCCGCTTGAGGTGGTTCGCCAGCCACGCGATGGCTTCGACGTCGAGGTGGTTCGTGGGCTCATCGAGGGCCAGGATCTCCCAGTCCCCCACCAGTAGCCGGGCCAGCGCTACACGCCGCCGCTGACCGCCCGAGAGAGAGTCGACGGGCGCGTCCCATGCCAGATCTTTCACGAGTCCGGCAATGACGTCGCGGGTGCGTGCGTCACCTGCCCACTCGTATTCGGGGCGGTCACCGACGATTGCGTTGCCGACGGTTTCACCATCCACAAACTTGTCGGCCTGATCCAGCACCCCGATGGTGGTGCCGCCGCGCATGGTGACTTTGCCGCCATCGGGATCCCGCCTGCCAGCGAGCATCATCAGCAGACTCGACTTGCCGTCGCCGTTGCGGCCGACGATGCCGATGCGATCCCCCTCCGCTACTCCGAGCGTCACAGAATCGAACACGACTTTCGTCGGAACCTCAAGATGTAGGGACTCTGCCCCGAGAAGATGCGCCATAACCTCTCAAGCGTAGTTCACCCGGCTGGGTGGGCCCCTACACGCTGCAGCAACTCCCGCCGCAGCAGGATCCTGCCTCGGAGTCACCCAGCAGATTCAGGATCTCCTGGCTTTCGGCGCTGGCAAACGCTGCGGCCGAGGCCAGCCCGGCTGCGGGATCCAGCGCCGGCGCGGCCTCAGCCTCGGGGTTCGTAGCAACCTTGGTGTCGGTCACACGGTTCTGATCGGTCATGTTGTGCTCCCTCGGGTCTTATCGCTGAACTGGTTCTTCACCGCGGACAAGCCCGAGCACCTGCTCGAACGCTCCCGCGAAAGCTTCGGCCGATTGCGCCCCCGATACTCCATACTTCTCTTCGATCAAGAAGAACGGAACACCGGTCACACCGAGCATCTGCGCCCGGGTGATGTCGCGGTCGACGGCTTCACCATACTTCGCGCTGTCGAGCGCCGCACGCACCTCATCGGCGTCGAGCGCGACCTCGGCACCGAGACGAGCAAGGGCGTCGGGATCCGACATATCTTCGCCCTCTTCGAAATAGGCGCGGAAGAGCCGCTGCATCACCTCGGGCTGTACACCACGATCCTTCGCGAGGTGCAGCACCCGGTGAGCGCGTCTAGTGTTTGCGTGCTTGACCCTGCCGAAGTCGAACACGATCCCCTCGCTCGCTGCCAGCTCCGTCATCTGCCCGAGCATCTGCTCGACCTGCTCGCGAGGCATTCCCTTGTGCTTCACGAGGAAGTCAATCTCACTGCCCGCGAAATCGAGCGGCGTATCGGGGGCCAGCTCGTAGCTGTGGCTCTCCACCTCAATGGTGACTTCGGGGTGCGCGGCGCGAAACTCCGCCACGCCCGCCTCGAATCGGTGCTTGCCGATGTAGCACCACGGGCAGGCGATGTCGGACCAGATATCTACGCGGATCGTTTCACTCACAATTGATGCAACCGGTTACTATGAGCGACTATTCCCGCGACAAGCAGTTCAATGCCTGCTCGCTCATTCGTCATCAGTTCTATAGGTCGGCTAGTTTTGCTGCGAGCCGATCACACTCTTCCTGTTTGCACTCCACAAGACGATCCGCGTCACGCTTCACCTCGAAAAACTCATCCTGGTTCTGCTCAAGCACCCGCTTGACTTCACCGTCAAATACGCCATGACGCGAAGCATCCTCGTACGCGGCATCCTGCACCCGATAAAACAGGCGCACGCTCTCGTAAATGGACTCTTCAGCCTCATCTACTTCGCGTCTCAATATCAGCAACTCTTGCTCCAGTTGCTCCCGTTCAAGGCGATCACTCATTTCAAGAAACGCTCTCCACGCCGTCATGGTGGTAGGTCGTCGCCTGAATAACCCCGGCTCGTTGTGACAAGGCCTTCCCAGCCTTACCCTTCATCCCCTTTTGAGCTTGTGTATCAAGAGACTTCAGAGCGGCTGCCTTGCCCGCACGGGCAGCCTCAATCTTGCGGGAAGCATTCCGCTTCACTTCGGAACGCTCAGTGTTCAACCGTGCCGCCATAATCGCCCCGGCAGTCCTCTTGGCAAGATCTTTCGCTTTTTGCTCCAGAAACGATACATCAACCATCGAAGTCCAACCCTTTCGCACCTCATTTAGAAACGGAACCCGGCGGCCTGTTGAACGTCCTGCCGCTCACGCCCACTCGAAACATTCAACAGAGTGGCCTTCAACTCGTCCAGTTCCTCGATCTCTTTTCCAATCTTCGCGCTCGCCTGTGAGATCGCGTCAAGATTCATGTGGCGCTCAGGCTGCAAACCGCGCCGATGTGCCTCTTCTTCCACGTCATACGAATCGATAACCCAGAACCACATTGCACCAGTTTCCTGCAGCACCCGTTGATACGACTCCTGAAGTTCTCTAGGAATATCATCATTCACTTGACGAGCATCCTGAAGGTGGTCAATCGCGTCATCGATCAGCTTTGCACCACTCGCAGCAAAGCCGCTCACCAAGCCCACAGTGCCCAAGCCAGAAGTAGTGCGGGAAGTCAGTGCGCCCGTGCCATAGGGGCCATAGATCCTCAGGTACTCTGAATTGGCCTGGGTTTAGTTCCGACCGTTGTATCCGTCAACCAGTTGGTTGCGGAAGCTTTGTACTGTCAGCGTAGTACGCTTCCTCAACCTCGAGTGGGGTGCGCATATCGAGCTCCCCATGGAGGCGCTCATGGTTCCACCACCACACCCACTTCAAAGTCGCGAGCTCGACCTGCTCGACACTCTTCCAAGGACGTTGCTGACGGATTAGCTCGGTCTTGTAGAGGTTGTTCACCGCTTCTGCCATCGCATTGTCAAAACTGTCTCCAACAGTTCCAGTTGAGGGGAGCGCACCCAGTTCCACAATGCGATCGGTGTAGACCATCGCGGTGTAATTCGATCCGTGATCAGCGTGATGAATTACTCCGTTCAGGTCGCCCCCGAGTTGCCAGGCAGCCATATCAAGCGCCTGCATCGGGAGTACCTCTGATCTGAGTGTCGAAGCGACGTTCCAGCCCACAATCCTGCGTGAATATACGTCAGTGACGAACGCGGTATACGCGAACCCGGACCATGTCGCGACGTAGGTGACATCACACACGAGTAATCGTTTCGGCGCTGCAGCGGTGAACTCCCGGTTCACCAAATCAGATGGCAAGACCGCCGACCGGTCCGAGCGCGTGGTGAACACTCGCTTCGATTTGCGCACTCCGCGCACCCCGGCAGCTTTCATGAGACGTTCGGTCTGATCACGGCCAACGTCCCACCCCTCACGGTTGAGGAGCGCGTGCATCTTGCGACGCCCATACACGCTGTAATGCTTCTCGTGGAGGCGCTGGATCTCAGGAACGAGGAGTTCATCGCGAAGCTGCCGCCCAGAGGGCGGGCGGTGCTTCGCAGCCCGATACTCGCGAGACGTAAGGAAACCACGAACTACCGCACGGAGTGTTCGGCAGAGGAACTCGACCCCGAAACGATCACGATACATATCGATGAATCTGATCATTTCGTTCGTGGGTGGTCGAGTTCCTTGGCGAAAAATATACTCGCAGCCCGCAAAACCTCGTTCGCTTTCTTCAACTCAGCGACCTCGCGGCGCAGACGCCGGTTCTCCTCAGTGATGTCGGTCGTCACGCCATGTTTATGGCCGGTATCAATCAGGAATTGACGGTGCCAAATACGGAGCGTGTCTGGTGAGACACCCAGCAAGCCTCCGACGTGGTTACTCGCTGCGTTGAGACTTGCATGCTCGGGGAGCGCTTCGGTGAGCATGCGGAGTGCGCGTTCACGGAATTCTAGATCGTATTTTCTTGCCATGGTGTTTCCATCTTCCTTGTTGAAAGATCGGAACTAAACCCAGGCCAATTCACTCCTTGATCCGCGCGGCAATTCTCTCTTTCTCGCTCGAACCTGACATCCAGGAGGGGTTATCCTTGAGAAACGTTCTTGCCGCGAGAGCAACCTGTTCCGCAGACATACCAGATACAAAATGACCATCTTTTGCAAGCCGGTCAAGATTCAACGCATCGCCATCAAAATACCGCGCTAGCGTGTCGTGCTCTTTCAATGAGACTGAGACGATGGTGCCGTACATGTGGTCGCGAAGCGAATAGGCCGCGAACGATCTTGCATTTCGATACCGCAGAAACGCCTGTGGATTCTCCTTCAACCAGGCGAGTTCGTCAGTAGTCAGCGTCCTTTGCTGCATCCCCCCAAAATCATCAAAACTGACTGACCGAAACCCATGCACCGGAGCATACACGGCAGTCATCTTCATCAGGTACGCACCAGACTGGCTAAACCCGCCAACATCCGTCACACGTCCCCCCGGCTTGCTTTCAACAGACATCAAGGTCTTTTCCAGGAAAGCAGATGCAGGCTTGTACTCCGGCGACAAATACCCGCCCATCGAACGTATCGCACCGCCCGTTCCGGTCTTGCCTGTGTCACCCATGAGATTGACGTTATTCGTCCCCGCAAACACCACCGCAACATTGCTGTAGTCAGGCGTGCCATCTCCTTTTATCGGAGCAAAAGCCATCGCGTTCATGGCATTGCTATCATCGCCCCAATGCTATCCAACACGACGAACTTGACTTCTTTGTCGCCAATATCAAGCCATACCTCCTCTGCACCAGAACGAGCAATATCTCTCGTCTTGTCGATGGCTTTTGCGATTACTTCGGTCGTGATCTCCTCGCTCATGACAGCCTCCCGCGCTGGTTCTGCCTAGTACCTTGGCTCGTGAATTTCAAGGTCATAGACAACTCTTGCTCCAGGACTTCCCGTCGCAGACTTACGAAACTCATCAAATGCGCTGCCCGTCTCTTCGCGCAAACCCGAGATGCCATCCTCGATTCTCATATCCATATTTTTCGGTGACAGCGTCCCTGTGGGAACATATCGTTCGAGATCGTGATCGTACTCCATCTTGTCGTTTAGCCAGTAGTAGCTGGTGAAGTAGTCCGTATCATTCACATACACTTTGAAATCGCTTGCGACGCCGTTACCTAAGAGCGAAGGCCCGAAGACGGGGGAATCACGCCATTCCACTTCCACGCCCTCCCACTCAACAGCAGCGACACCTTCATAATTCTCCAGCAGGTATTCCGTGAAGGTCTCCTGTACCTGTCGCATGCCGTCTTGGTAGGCGAGCTCCATCGCACTCCTATCCGAGAGTGGTTGCTCAGTCGCACCCTTATCCATGAATACCTTTCCAAAGATCAAGCCACCGCCCAACACAAGCAGACCCACGACTGACCACGCCGTAATCCATATCCCTTTAGCAGTCAAGGATATCTCCTCCTTTATGCACCACACGCGCGCCGGAGACCGGCCCCGTGACGGTGAGGGCGCGGTGTCCCGCTCGCGTGAGCACGCCAAGCAGCTCCGCGGCCTCCTGAGCGTTGTCAACGAGAAACGCGACCGTGGGGCCGGATCCTGAGACGATACCCGAGAGCGCACCGCGAGATTCACCGAGTTCGAGCAGTTCGGCGAGTTCGGGGGCGAGCCGGAGTGCCGCCGCCTGTAAATCGTTGTGCATCGCTTCGGCGAGGGATTCGGGATCGCCGACGCGCACGGCCTGGAGCACCGCGGTGTCAACCTTCACGTATTCGGGCTGCGGGCCGAGATCTCGCAGGTGATCTGCCCGGTGCTGATCGAGTGTGTTGTAAACGACGGGAGTGCTGAGACCCGCATCAGACAGCGCGAGCACCCAGTGAAAATTCCCCTTGGCGAGCGCCGGGCTGAGCTCGTCACCGCGCCCCGTGCCCACCGCGGTGCCGCCTTCGAGCGCGAATGGCACATCGGCGCCGAGCTGTGCCGCGAGCGCGAGCAGCCCCGCACGCCCCACACCGGTCCCCCAGAGTTCATCGCAGGCAACGAGCGTTGCAGCAGCGTCGGCGGATCCGCCCCCCATGCCCCCGCGATCGGCACGCGCTTCAGCACGGTGAGGCTGACGCCCCCTTCATAGCCGGTGTGCACCGCGAGCAGCTTTGCCGCCCTCACCGCAAGGTTAGAGTCATCCGTGCTGAGCCCCGAGCAGTCGATGGGGCCACTGAAACGCACCGAAAAATCGGTGGCGTCGGTCGCGGTAACCTCTTCAAACAGTGACACGGCCTGGTACAGCGACGCAACATCGTGATACCCGTCATCTTGCAGGGCCCCGACTCGAAAGAAGACGTTGATCTTGCCCGGTGCGCGCACCGTGACTGATCCTCGCTGTGTTCCGCCCATGAGACCACGCTAGCGCACCCGCACACCCCGAACTTACGTGTTTGCTTTGTGCCCGTTTCCGTGCGCCCGTGCGACCGCGAGATAGTCGCGAATACTCAGTTGTTCCGCACGATCGGTGGGAGCCACCCCAGCCGCTTCAAGCGTGGCAACGGCCTGATCGAGCGGCCCCAATACGGGTTGCAGGGCCTGTCGCAGCATCTTGCGGCGCTGCGCAAATGCCGCATTCACGATCTCAAAAGTGAGTTCTCGTTCCGCATCGGAGCCTAGCGGGATGGAGCGTCGCTCATATGACACCAGCACTGAATCGACCCCGGGCACAGGCCAAAAGATGCGGCGACTCACGGTGCCCGCGATCCGCCATTCGCCGTACCATGCCGCTTTCGCGCTCGGTGAGCCGTATTCTTTCGAGCCGGGATCCGCTGCGATGCGGTGGCCCACCTCTGCCTGCACCATCACGAGCCCGCCACGAAGCTCCGGGATCAGTTCAAGCAGGTGCATCAGGATCGGCACCGACACGTTGTAGGGAAGGTTGGCAACGAGTCTCTCGGGAGCTGCGTCTGCGAGCTGAGCCGCGGTAATCTCAAGCGCGTCGCTCCGGATCACCCGCAGCCGTGGATCCTGCTCGTCAGCGAAGATCTCGGGCTGAATTGCACGCGCTGTCTGCGGGAGCTCAGCCGCGAGCCGGTGATCAATCTCGACGGCGGTGACTCGGGCACCGACCTCGGTGATGCCGAGGGTGAGAGATCCCAGCCCCGGACCGACCTCGATCACGCGATCCCCCGATTCGACGCCGGCGAGGCGGACGATCTTGCGCACCGTGTTGGGGTCGATGACGAAGTTCTGCCCCAGCTTCTTCGTCGGCGAGACTCCAAGCCTTTCGGCGAGCTCGCGCACCTCTTTCGGACCGAGCAGTGCCCCGCCCTGCGGGCTCTCGGAGGCGTCTGTCACGCTGCCGCCTCAGCTGGATCCCAAGATCCGTACACTCGCTCGGTGTTGGCTGCGATGCGAGCGCAGACTTCTGCGAGGTCTTCGCCCAGGGCCTCAGCCATACGCCGCACCGTGTAGGGCAGCAGGTAGGGTGCGTTCGGGCGGCCTCGGAAGGGCTCGGGTGTGAGGAACGGCGAATCGGTTTCCGCGAGCACAAGCTCGGGTCGGGCCACACTCAGTGCTTCGCGCAGCGCGGGCGCATTCTTAAATGTCGCGGTGCCGGAGAACGACATGTACCAGCCGTTCTCATTGCAGATTCGGGCGAGCGTTGCGTCTCCCGAGAAGCAGTGGAACACGGTTTTGTCGGGCGCGCCGACACGCTTCAGGGTGGCCACGACCTCGTCGTGCGCGTCGCGATCGTGGATCTGAAGCGCGATCTTGTTTGCGCGCGCAATCTCGATATGCGTCTCAAACGACTCGATCTGGGCGTCACGGCCGTCTTCACCCGTGCGGAAGAAGTCGAGGCCGGTCTCCCCTACCGCGCGCACGCAGGGCTGGGCGGCGAGGCGCGAGATTTCGGAGAGGTGCGCGCTTAACTGGCCCTGCGCGAAGAGTTTGGGAGCCTCGTTTGGGTGCAGCGCGACCGCGGCGAGCACCCGGGGATCATGCTCGGCAAGTTGCGCACTCCAGCGACTCGTCTCAAGGTCGGTGCCAACCTGGACGATCCCGCGCACCCCAACGGCTGCAGCGCGATCGAGTGAATCGCTCGGATCGAGCTGCTCGTGGCCGTCTTCAAACTCAAGGTGTGCATGGTTGTCGTACAGCGGGAACGGCAGCGGCTCGGGGCTCTCCGGCCGCGTCAAGTCTCGCCCCTCGGACTGATGGCGTTTGCGCAGACCCGCAGCTGGCATCTCACCGCTCACGATGAGACCTCGGTCTCAATGCGGGGAAAGAGCACCGCGAGCGCATGCTGCGTGGTGCCCGGCACCAGCTTGCCCCAGGTACCGGCCTCCCGGATCGGCTGCGCAACCAAGGCCCCCAAAGATTCCTCTGCGCCCAGCGCGCCCCACAGCTTCGCGGTGGCTTCCGGCAGCACCGGCGACAGCAACTCAGCGAGCACACGCAGACCCTCGGAAGTGGTGTAGAGCACGCGCGCGAGCCGGTCACGCTGTGCGGGATCCTTCGCGAGAACCCACGGCTCCTGCTCCGTAATGTAGCCGTTCAGGGCGTCGACCAGTTCCCAGATCGCGGCAATGGCCTCGTGGATCGCGAACGCGTTGATGTGTGCGTCGGCGCGGGACGCCACAGAGGCCGCGAGATCACGGATCACCGCATCAGCCTCAAGCTCAACCCCCGGATCCGGCACCTGCGCGTCAAAGTACTTCGCGTTCATCGCGAGCACTCGACTCGCGAGGTTACCAAAACCGTTCGCGAGTTCGGCATGGTAGCGGGCCGCGAGATCCTCCCAGCTGAAAGAACCATCGTGCCCGAAGGAGATCGCGCGCATGAAGTAGTAGCGGAACGCGTCGGCACCGAAGGTGTCAGTGATCTCGTTCGGCGCGATGCCTGTCAGCTTCGACTTCGACATCTTCTCGCCACCGACAAGCAGCCAGCCGTGTGCGAAGACGTGATCCGGTACCTCAAGCCCCGCCGCCATCAGCATCGCAGGCCAAATCACCGCGTGGAAGCGGAGAATGTCCTTGCCGACAAGATGGGTGCCCGGCCAGCGACGAGCAAACTCTTCATCATCGACCCCGTAGCCGGTCGCCGTGACATAGTTGAGCAGCGCGTCAAACCAGACATAGGTCACGTGTGAGTTGTCCCAGGGAATCGGGATACCCCAGTCAAAAGAGGTGCGGGAGATCGAAAGATCTTCGAGTCCCTGCTGCACAAACGCTACGACTTCGTTGCGCGCGCTCGCCGGCTGCACGAAGTCCGGGCGCTCCTCGTAAAGCGCGAGCAGGCGATCCTGAAACGCACTCATCTTGAAGAAGTAGTTTTTCTCCTGCAGCAATTCAAGCGGCTTCGAGTGAATCATGCAGACCTTCTGGCCCTCGAACTCCCCCTCACCGTCAAGGATCTCACTCTTCGGCTTAAACTCTTCGCACCCGACGCAGTACAGCGCCTCAAACTCGCCCGCATAGACGTGGCCGTCGTCGTAGAGCTTCTGCAGGAACTTCGCGACGCCCTGTTCATGCCGAGCGTCAGTGGTGCGGATGAAATCGTCGTTGGAAATGTTGATCGTGTTGAGCAGCGGCTTCCAGGCCGACTCCACAAGGCGATCCGCCCACTCCTTCGGCTCGACACCATTGGCGGTCGCCGTGCGCAGGATCTTCTGCCCGTGCTCGTCTGTGCCGGTGAGGAACCAGGTATCGTCACCAGCTTGCCGGTGCCACCTCGCGAGCACATCAGCCGCGACCTCCGTGTAGGCGTGCCCGATGTGGGGCGCGTCATTCACATAGAAAATCGGCGTGGTGAGAAAGAACGAATCGGGCTTGGCCATGGGGTCCATTCTATTCGGAACCACCGACACGCATCCTCCGTATTACGGCGGGGAGATTCTGAAGGCTTCAGTCAACCCGCGACCACAATCTCCGGCTCGTGATGCACAGGGAAGTTGACCGAGTTCGCGATGAAGCAGTGCTCACGTGCTTCTGCGTGGGCGGCCCGCGCCGCCTCCACCATCGACGCCTCTGCAACCGTGACTCGCGGCCTGAGCGTCACCTCGGTGAACGCGCCGCCGAGTCCCTGCTGCTGCATGGTTCCAGTGGCCTCGTCCGTGTAGTCGGTCACGACCACACCGGCCCGCACCGCCATATGCAGATACGACAGCATGTGACACTGTGAGAGCGCGGCGACGAGCAGTTCCTCGGGGTTCCAGCGCTCGGCGTTGCCGTGGAAGGTGGGATCGGCGGATCCTGCAAGCGGATCTTTGTCTGCGGCGTGGATCAGCAGCTCCCGCCCGTACTCGCGGTACCCGCTCGTGCCCGTGCCGCGGTTGCCCGTCCACTCGACGCCGATTCGGTACTCGTGCAGTCCGTTCATGCCTTCATTTTAGACAGTCCCCCACATTCTCCCTCCAAGCATCTCTTGACGACAGATTCCCTGAAACATCTTCCCTCAAGTGCCACTTGACGACAATTCTTACAAAAAACATGTCCTTAAACGTCGCTTGAAGACACTTTTAACATAGACAAGACTCCCCATTCACTCGTAGAGTGAAGCTGTGGATATCGAATCGTTTAAGAATGCCGACATGGGAACACTTGTACCCATTTACGGAACCGACCCGCAGCTTGGGGAGTGGACACACAGCGCGTTTATTCCAACCCCACTGCCGAGTTCAGTCCCAGAGCTATCCGCAGAAACTTACCTCTCCGTCCTCAAAGCGCGAGCTGCCCTCTCGGCACTGGACGCAACAGCGAAGCAGCTTCCGAATCCCACCCTGTTGAGACTTCCGACGCTCCGCAGAGAAGCGCAGAGTACTTCCGCGCTCGAAGGCACGTATGCCCCACTTGCAGACGTTCTCACCGCAGATGAAGACGCGCCCGCAACTCCGGAGCTCATCGAGGTATTGAACTATGTATCGATGGCGAATATCGGGTTTGACAAAGTTGCCTCCGGGTTTCCGATCTCCGTCACGCTCATCTGCGAGCTGCAAGCCCAGCTCATGCGAGGAACCCAGTTGGAGGAGCTCTCTGGTCAAGTGAGAGACAGGCAGGTGGTCATCGGTCAACGCACGGATGCTGACCCGCAAGACTTTCCTGCGCGAAAATCACGGTTTGTGCCCGCACCGCCTGGGCTCACGCTTGAAAGCGGGGTGCGAGATTTGACCGATTGGATGCGCCAGGATCACTCTGCTGCGATCGATCCTGTCATTGCCGCGGCAATGTCGCACTACCAGTTTGAGACATTGCACCCGTTCATGGACGGAAACGGTCGTGTCGGCCGCTACCTGATCGTTCTGCATCTGCAAGCCACAGGCGTGCTGAGCGAGCCCACGCTCACTGTTTCACCCTGGTTTGAGGCTCGAAGAGCCGCCTACTACGATCACCTCCTCACGGTGAGCACCGACGGGGATTGGAATGGATACGTCAAGTTCTTCGCAGATGGCCTCTCGAGCGCGGCTGAGCAGACCAAGAATCAAATGATTGCGCTTGTCTCGGTACAGGCAAGGCTCAAGGAACAGGTGCGAGCTTCGCATCTGCGGGCTGACTCAGCCCATGCACTTGTGGATCTTGCCATCGCAAACCCAAGCTTAACTATTGCCAAGGTCGAGACTGAGCTCGGTCTCTCCTACGGTCGGGCCAACAAACTCGTGAATCAACTGGCGGATCTAGGAATTCTCCAAGCTCTCAATCCAGCTGGCTACAAACGCAGGTACTACGCACCAAGCGTGCTGGCGGTGTTGACGAGCTAGTGTCCTGCGCCGTAAATTCACTTCGCATATCCCGGCACTCCCGCGTTCGCTCACCCCAGCGCTCCGTAGTGACTGGCGGCCTCGGCCACGCGGTTGTTGTATTCCACGGTGTTGTTGTAGGCAGCAACAGCCGCGATCCAACGTTCTGGACGCGACAGGTCACCGCCGACATCACACAGGTAGCGGGCCGCGGCGAGCGCACTATCGTCAATGTTTTGCGGGTTTTTCGCGCCGTCGCCGTTCCCATCGGCACCCCACGTGGCCCAGGTTGAGGGGATGAACTGCATGGGGCCGACAGCGTGATCCCACACAGAATCACCGTCGAGAGTGCCGCCGTCGGTGTCGGGGATCGCGTCGGTAGTGCGCCCGTCGAGCGCGATCCCTATAATCACGGGGACGGCATTGCCCGCAGCATCGATGTGTGCGCCACCGATGGTGCCGTGTTCCGACTCAACGTGACCGATGCCGGCGAGGGTGTTCCAGCCGAGACTGCATCCGGGAGCCTCCGCTGCGACCTGGATCGCGGCTCCCGCGTATGCCGCAAGTGCCCGCGCCGGGATCCCCGTCCGCCCCGAAACCGTCTTCACCCATTCCGGGTCGGCGCGTTCGCTGAGGATCTGCGGCTGTGCCGCGAGGATCTGAGGGTCAGTGCGCAGAGGAGCTTTCGGAGGATCTACCGGCACCACCTCCGCTGAGGCCGCGGCTAGCGTGGCGCCGGTGTTCCCCACCACAAAGGAGGCGCCAATCACACCGACGCCTAAGAGCAGCATTGCTACAGAACCAAGGATCAGGGCTTTGCCCGATCCGCGCCAGTCACGCATCTGCCACGGCCCCTGCATCAACGCCCGCACGCAGCCGGCGCAGGTACCACACGGTCCCGCCCGCGATCCCGAGCAGCACCAACGCACCGCCCGCGATCAGCCCGGCCACAACAGCGGGGTCTGCCCCTGCCCCGATTGCCTGCCGGAGCAGCTCCTCAGCGTTGCTACCCGCGCCGGAAGTTCGCCGCGCGTTTGCCGTAGCTTCCGCGGTCGCGTCAGCGGCGGCAGCCTCCTGATCCGCCGCGACCGCAGCCGCAGCAGCCTTGTTGACGGCGGCGTTCACCTCGGCGGCGTCCGCGACACCCGCCGACTGCAGTCCGCAAAACGCATCTCCCAGGGGCACATCGCCGACCTGAAACACGTAGGTGTGTGGCACTGTCGTGAGGGATCGCCCGGTCGACGGGTTCGTCGCAACCGCGTGCACGGTGAGCTTATAGATCCCCTTCTCACTGAACACCCACTGCGCGTGCGTGTGTGCAGGTACCGCCTCTCGGATCGTTCCCGGGAAGCTGTATCCGCCGCCCTGCAACAGCGATGACAGACCTCCGAAGGAGCCCTGGCTCGACAGGAACACGCTGCCGGGGCCGTTCACCGCTGTCACGTTGATGGAGACATCACTGTGGCCGCTGGCAGCGGTGCGGTTCGTATCCCAGCCCGGCCAGATGAGGGCAGGATCCTGCGTCAGCGGCAGCACATAGCCGGCGGGAGCGCCTGGCGTACCTGCGGGAATGTTCGACCGATACGCCGATTCTTTGACCTTCAACAGCACCGTCTCCGCCTCGCGGATCACGTGATGCCCGGTGACGTCCTCCATGAGCTGCAGCACCGCCTTGTTGTTCGCAGCGGACACATAGAAGGCATCGATGTGCCCGGTTTCGAGCGTCACTCCCGGACTGCAGCTCTGAGCCGGAGCCTGTGCAGCGGGCCCAGAAGGCGGCGGGGCGGGCGGTGCGGCGGGACCACCACCACTGCGATCGGTGACGGTAAACGTATCCCAGCCGATGAAGCTGCCAGCGACGTCCTTAATGACGAGCCGGTGGCTCCCCGCCTTCGCCGCCGGAGGCAGTTCTACGGTGAGCGCACCGCCCAACCCGGCCTGCACCCATCCTCGCCAGACGGGCGGCTGCCCCTGCAGCCACACCGACACCCATTTGCCTGCGAGAGCTGGATCCGCGAGTCGCACGGCCAGTGTTCCCCCAACATCCACTCGCTTGTCCTTCGTGGTGATGAGAGCCGCGACTCCCGGGCGGCTCGCGGCAATCTCCGCCTCAGACACCGGCGAGGTGTCATCGTGGGCGGGTTTTTTCTCTACCTGACCAGCGACTTCAATAGTGACGGGCCGTGAGGTGGCGGGAACAAAGTCGTCACTCCACGTCGGCACAAACTCCGCGACGATTTTGTGGGTTCCAGGCGGCAGGTCATCAACGCGAAACTCGGCAGATCCTTGTCGCAGCAATGCGTGCCCGTGCAACGTGCCGGTGGTGAGGTTACGAAACTGCACCGCACCGCTGGCGGCTGCAGGATCAACGCGCGCCGTGAGCGCCACTGATTCCCCGACGGCGAGCTGCCGAGTTGCAGCGGTGAGCGAGGCGGTTGTGGCGCGGGTGTGCGCGTCGAGGTTGCCGACCACAAAGGTGTAATCGTTTGCGGCGGTCTGAGGGCGCCCGTCGATGATCCCGCTCATCTCGAAGGTGAGGGTGTAGCTGCCAGGCTTGCTGAACGCCCAGTTCATGTGAGTGTGCTGCGGTACGCCGATCTTCCAGTCCGGCAGCGGGGCGGTGCTGCTGAAGATGCGCTTCACCTGCGCACCGTCTTGCATGTACACCTCGGCGGTGCCCGGTCCCTGCGCACGCACGAGTCGCACCTGGAGCGAGTTGCCCTGCACCCGACCCGAAAGATTCGGATCTTCTGTGCTGAACCCCGGCCAAATGATCTGGTGGTTTTGCGTCTGCGGCGCCATCCAGATCGTTGATCCCGGCTTCCCGAGGAAGGCGTAGGCAGGGAGATCAGGCACCGTAATTTTGCCCTGGTCGGAAAGGTGAAACAGCAGTTCGCGCGCGGTAAGCCTTGATCCCAGATCGATCACACCATCGCCGGTGACATCAATGTCTGCTTTCGATTCCAAGACGAGCGCTCCGCCATCAAGGTAGGCGGAAACCGCGTCGGTGTGCACGGCTCCGATCACCCGTTTTGCCCGGCTCGCCGGGGCGGGATCGCGCGATTGTCCCGCGGGCAAAGGCACCGTTTGCGTGAAAGACGGAGCGAGAGTGTCCACGGAAAGCTCCGCTTCTGACGGTTCCGCTTCATTAGGTGTGTCGTCAACGGGCGGTTCTGCAGCGGTATCCCCTGCCGGATCCTCCGCCGGATCCTCGACAGGATTCTCTACCGGGGTTCTCGATCCTCTCCGGGGATCTCCCAATCCTCCGCGTCCGCCCCAGCGCCGGGCACCGCCACTACCTCCGCCGTGTCAACTGACAACACCTCGTCGGTGGCCACCGCGACGGAGGGAAAGAGCATCCCCGTCAGAAGCGCCGCGCTAAGCCCTGCGGCCAACACCCTCGCGCTTCGAATATGCGCACCCCGTAGCGGTTTCACACCACCACCTCTTTCTGAAGTTCGCGAATGTCAATATCGGCGGATTCCGATCCCGACGCCGGCTCTCCTTCCCCTTCAACTGCCCGCGCTTTCTTCCGCAGCGCCTTCACCACGAGGCCGTGCCTGGGCGCGAAGAACCAGGCCAGCATGAAGACGGCGGTTGCGACGAGCACGATCATGCCGCCGACTGGCAGATCAAAGCTCCACGACGCATACAGCCCGACGAGCGCCGAACTCCCCCAATCACGGGCGCGAGCACCATCATCAGCACCAGCCGGTCAGTGAGCAGCCGCGCGGCAGCCGCCGGGGTGATCAGCAGCGCGAGCACAAGAATGTTACCGATCGTCTGGATCGAGATCACGATCGCGACCGCGACCATCACGTAGAGCAGCAGGTCGAGGGCAAACACCGGCACCCTGTGGAACGGGCCATCTCACGGTCGAGGGTGACCGCGACGAACTCCTTGTGAAACAGGAACACGGTGAGCATCAGCAGGATGCCGGTGATCGCGACCGTGTAGATATCTTCGTCGGGGATCCCGGTGATCGAACCGAAGAGAAACTGCTGCAGCGATCCGGCATACCCCGGCGCGAGCGAGATCACCACGATCCCGAGCGCGAAGGCGCCAACAAAGAACACCCCGATGATCGAGTCTTCTTTGATGCGCCGATTCTGCGAGAAGATCGCGACGAGGATCGCGGTGAGCACGCCCGCGACGGCCCCGCCGAGCACGAGATTGCCCTGGATCACGAACGCGACCGCGAGACCGGGGAACACCGCGTGCGCAACCGCGTCTCCGATGAACGCCATACCGCGCAGCACCACATAGTTGCCGATCACCCCGCACACAATGCTCGACATCACTGCAATGATCAGCGCTTTTGGGAGGAACGCGAGGTCGGGGTTGAGGAGGTCGTGAATAAAGTCGATGGGTGTCAGCATCAGGCGGCTACCCCAGCGTCGTGAGCAGCGGATTCGTGGCCTTGATGCTGAAGGTGCGCATCCAGGTTTCGGGATCGTTGAGCTCCACGGGTGACCCGTCTGCAATGATCGTGCGGTTGATCAGGCACAGGCGAGAGCACTCGTGGATCGCGCCGACAAGATCGTGTGTGGTCATCAGTACCGCCTTGTCTTCGTGTGCGAGTTCCCGAAACAGCTCGATCAGAAGCTCTTGGGTGGGCATATCCAGCCCGGTAAACGGCTCGTCCAGCAGCAACAGTGTCGGGCGCAGCGCGAGGGCCCGGGCGACGAGCACCCGCTGTCGTTGCCCGCCGGAGAGTTCTCCCACGGGCCTGGACCGCAGATGGGCCATATGCACGCGCTCAAGCGCCTCAGCAACAGCGTCAAAATCTGCCACACCGGGTCGCCGAAGCCACCCGATTCGGCGCACGCGCCCCGTCATTACGGCGTCTTCCACGGTGATCGGGAAATCCCACGCAAACTCGTGCCTTTGCGGTACATAGCCGATCCGTGAGCGCGCCTGGGTGCCGCTTCGCCCCGCAACATCGACGCGACCAGATTCGGTGCGGATGAGCCCGAGCACGGACCGCAGCAGCGTCGTCTTACCCGCTCCGTTCGGCCCGATCAGCCCCGCAAACTCGCCGACGTCGAGCGCAAGATTGACGTTGTGCAGCACCCGTCTACCTCCCAAGTGCACGGTCAGGTCGGTCACGGTCAGTGCGCGGCTCATACCGTATCTGCTTTCTCTATGGGGTTTGGGAGGTCAGTCTGCGGCTCGCGTGCGGCGAACGCGCGCGCCTTCGCTCGTCTCGACGCCGCCATCGCGATGATCACCGCAGCGATCAGCGCGAGAGCGATCACTCCGACGACACACCACACCACGATGGCGAGCGTATTTGCGCCCGCCTCGGGCTCTGCGATCGAGCCGTCCTGAGCCTTGGCCGTATCGCCGTCTTGCGCGCTCGTGTCGTGCGGCTGCGAGGTCATCGTGAACGCGGGAGCCGGGTCCGTCGCATCTCCAACTGCGAAGCGGAGTGTGCCCTGGGCGGTCACGGCCTCCCCTGTGTTGAGCTCCGCGTCGAACTGAATGTCGACGAGGTAGATCCCGGGTGCGCTGAACACCCAGTTCGCGTGGGTGTGCGTGTTGACCTCGATCCAGGACTGCTGCGGAAAGGACTCGAGCGAAGACCACAGGGGTTCAGGATCGCCGAAGTTGCCGCTCTGCAGGTAGACCACTACGTCGCCCGGTCCCTCCACCCCAGAACGGTCAGCGTGGTGCCAAGTTTCAGGGAGCCAAGCACGTTGGGCTCCTGCGTATTCCAGCCTGCCCACACCACGTCGGGCTTCTGGGCTTGCGGCACCACCCAAACTTCGGAGCCGGGAGCCTGACCGAGGAATGCGTAGGCTGGCGCATCCGGGACCTGGAGCATGGCCGCATCACTGACTTTCAACACGACGTCTTCAAGGTTCCGCCAATACGACGGCGAGGCCGTGTCGTCGTGAATCTGAATGATCCACTCGCCGGTGTTCAGCGTCGGCCCGAAGTCAACGTGTCCGCGATCCAACACGACCTGCCCGCTGCCCTGCGCCTGATTCGGATCGAGGATCTGGTCGAGGCCGTCTCCTGGTTCCGCGAAGGCACTAGCCGGGGCTGCGAGGAAGAGCCCGGCCAGCGCGATCGCTGAAGCCAGCGCCGCAGCGCGCACCAGCGATCTCAGTGGTGTGAATCGTGTCGGCTTCACTCTGTTCATGGTGTTCCTTTTCTGGGCGCGGTCAGGCAGTCGCGCACGGACTGCGCGTTGAAGCGCATCATGTCGATGTAGGTGGTGGCGTCTTCGTCGAATGCATCGCCGTAGATCGGGCAGACGCTGATCCCCTGCTCCTTCGCGACCTCCGTAAGGGTTGACGAACGGGAGGCCAGGTTGGGTTCCAGGAACACTGCCGGCACCTGCAAATTGCGGATCGTCTCTGTGAGGCGTTTTCGTTCCGCGAGCGAGGGCTCCACCGCCGGATTCGGCGTCACAAACCCCGACACGCTGAGGTCGTAGGCCTGCGCGAAGTATCCGAAGGCATCGTGGGTCGTCACGAGGGTGCGATCCTGGCGCGGTATCTGCGCAACGGTGTCGCGCACCTCAAGGTCAAGATCCGCGAGCTCGGTCAGGTAGGCTGCGGCATTGCGCGAGTACTCGGCAGTGCCCGCAGGATCGACCTCGCTGAGGGTGTCGCGGATGATCTCAACGTAGGCCATCGCGTTGCGCACGTTTTGCCACAGGTGCGGATCGATTTCCCCGTGCACGTGCTTGCCAAGCACCGCCTGCGGTAGCTGATAGATCGGCTCCCCGCCCGCCCGAGGAAGCGATAGGCGGGGTCGCCCGGGATTTCGTGGAGCGCCTTGTTCGGCACCTCCACAATGACGTCGGCGATCGGAAAGAACTCCTGATGCACGTCTCCCGAGCCGTGTTCATGGTCGAGTAGCACCTCGAAGCTACGAGTGGCCAGATCTACTGTCAGGTCTGAGTGACCAGAATCCAAAACCGTCGCGGTCTCTTTCCCCGGAACGGTGTGCGGGTTGACACCGACCGCAAAGGTGACCCGATCTGAGGCGATCGGGATCGGCTTCTGCGTGGCATCGGTCTGCAGTTTCGCCTCAAGATCCAGGGTGTAGATGCCGGGTTTTGTGAAGGCCCAACTGAGGTGTGTGTGCGCGTCCGGAGGCAAGCTGACTGTGTCGTCGCGGTATCCGTTGGTCGCATCAAAACCGTTTGCGGATTCAAAGTACACATCGACGTCACCGAAGCTCCCCGTGAGATACGCGACGAGATCGCCGGGGCCCGAGGCCGCGGTTGCAGAAAGAAGAACGGTTGAGGTGCGGTTTGCTCCGAGCGCCGCGCCGTCGCCCTTCACGCGCAATCCCAGCCAAACCGTGTCGAGAGAGGCGTCTTCGACGAGTGGAATGAGTTCCGCCGCGTATTTCACCGCTTCTTCCGCGAGCGCAACGTTGGGGATGCCATCGGGCAGATTCGTGTCGATCGCCTTAATCAGGCTCTGTTCTTCGAACATAAGGTAGTTCGTAAACGCAACATCGGCGTAGACAATGTCGCGGACATCGCGCAGCGTGGGCTCGTAACTGTGGGGATCGCCCCCTGGGGAACGAGTGGGGTGACTTCTGCTCGATCACCGGCGACGTTGCGGGCGAGGTCCGCGAGAATACCGGTGGTGGTGACCACTTGGATCGGGTCGGCGGCGGATCGCTGCGCCGCCGGCTGCATGTGCTGCGCCGACTGGGCCGGTGAGGCCGCCACGCACCCGGCAAGGAGCGCGGCGGAGGCGGCCGCCAGGGCCGCCAGTTTCAGGGACCGAATACGCACAACACTTCTTTCAAATTGAGAAATAGGTACGAGGAGGTGTGAGTGGGGCAGGAAACAACTGCCCCACCCACACCCCGGGTGTTAGTCGATCGGTGTTGTGTTACGGCGGCGCTGCAGCAGCACCGTGCCAGTACCCGCGAGGAGCAGCAGACCTGAAGCAAAGCCGATCCCGATGGGGAGCTCGCTACCGGTCTTTGCGAGACCTGAGCCGGCCGCTCCGGCCTTGTCCCCCGCTGTGCCGCCGGGCTTCACCGCGCCAGGCTTCACATCGCCGGGCTTGGCGCCCGGCGTCGTGCCGCCGCCTGTTCCAGCAGCGCTGACCTGCAACTGTTCCCAGCCGATGACCTGCCCAGCCGCATCAAACACGGCGAGGCGGTGTGCTCCGACAGGGAGGTCGGCTGGAATCGTAACCGCGATGCTGCCATCCGCCGCAACCTGCACCCAATCGTTGCCGAGCAGCTTTGGCTCTGAGAACATCCACGCGGCGATCCACTCACCTGCGCGTTCGTTCCCCTTGCCGAGTTGCACGGAGACGACCTGCCCCTGCACAGGAGCCTTCGTCGATAGGGAGATCCCACCGGCCTGCGTGTGATCCAGCGCGGATTCGCTCTGCGCCTGCGGTGCTTTGCTCGGCTTTGCGGATCCAGGCAGCACCGTGAGTGCGACCGGCTGCGACTCTGCGATGACCTTGTGTCCGTGTCCGTAGAGCTTTGCCACGATCAGCGCACCAGCATCGCCGGTTTTCACCTCGTGCTTCAGCTCCGCCCCTCGCGCCCCGGAGATCACGGAGTAATCCGCGTCGCCCGCCCGCTTGATGAACCAGTGGTAGTGATCCTCGCCCGTGACAGGGTTCTGCACCGCGGTCAATTTCGCCGTGTCGCCAGCGTAGTAGCCCGCAGCGAGTCCTTCGACAGTCAACGTTGTCTCCGGGACCGGATTCTCGCCGCTTGTCGTCACGGAAAGGGTGACGGGTGCCGACTCTGCGAGTACGGCGTGAGTCTCGTCAAAGAGACGCAGCACGAGCTGTGCACCCGCGTCTTCCGCGGTCACCGGGTATGCGAGATCCTTGTCGCGCGACTGGTCGACCCAGACAAAGTCGGTTGCACCTGCCCGCTTGATATACCAGTGGTAGTGATCGTGATCCGTTTGCGGTGTTTGCGTGGATGTCAGCTTCGCGACGTCGCCGGGCACATAGCTGTGCTTGTCGGTGGTCACGTTCAGCACCGTGGCGATCTCGCGTTGCTTGGCGGTGATCGTCACGGGCTTGGATTCGGCGTGCACTTTGCCGTTGTGCAGCAACTGCACCTTGACCTGGATCCCACTGTTGGCAAGGCTCGGCTTGAATTTGTAGGTGGCGGCAGTTTGTCCGTCGACCGCGGCAAAGGAGTCCGCGCCAGGCAGCTTCACCCACCACTGGTATTCGCTCAGCCCGGTCGGGGTGGACTGCTCGGCCGTCAGGGTCGCGCCCTGGCCGACCCAGTAGTCGTCAGCGGCCCGGTTCGTCTTGATCGTCAGATCCGTCTCGGGTACCTCGCCGCCGTGGTGGTCGTCAAGTTTCACTACGACCGGCGCAGATTCCACGTAGGGGCGCCCGTCATCGTAGCTCAGCTTCGCGATCACAGCGGCACCGTTCAGTTCCTCGCTCGCGGCGAAGGAATAGCTGGCGTCGTTCGCGCCATCGACGAGGATCGGGGCAGCCTCGCCCTGCTTCTGCACGTACCACTCATAGCGGTTCAGCACCGAGGCGGGGGTCACGCTCGCCGAGAGCTGTACCGTGTCGCCGCTGTGGTAGTGGTCGGCGATCCCACTCACGCTCACCTTTTGTAGCGGGGCCGCACCGTGGTCGTTCACCGATATCTTCACTGCACTCGCGGTCGCCAGCACAGTGGCTCCCTCGCCGATCAACTCAGCGGTGACCTGTGCACCGTCCAGCGCCTGTTCCGCTGTCAGACGGTGGCTCGCGCCTGTCGCCCCCTCGATCTGCACCGGCGCAGCCTGGTCGCTGCGCTGCAGGAACCAGCGGTAAGTGCCGTTCTCCACGGCCGGGTCGCCGGTCACTGAGAGATTGATGGGCGAGTTGCTGTGGTAGTGGTGGGCAAGCTTGCCAATCGCGATTGTCTGCACGGACGGGGCGGCGACCTGGATCTTCACAGGCTCCGATTCAACCACCAGGGGCTTCGCCGATCCCGAAGCGAAATCTTGCCCACCCGACACAGCGACCCGATACTGCGCTCCCTCGGCCGCGGCGACCGTCAGTGTCGCGCTGTTCGCGCCCGCCACGGCCTGCCAGGCATCCGTGTCCGAGTTGCGCGTCGACCACGCATACTCATTGAAGCTCGATTCCGCGGGGATCTGTGCTGCAGACAACGTCACGTTATCCCCAGCGGCCACCACGGCGTCTGCGCCGGTAACCGTCACAGCGGTCGGTATCGGCGACACTACAAAGGTGTAGCTTGCCGAATTCGTGACCGCTGTTTTCGCTCCGTCGCCGCTTTTCACGGTGGCCTGAGCGCTCAGTTTATATGTTCCTGGTTCGGTGAACGCCCAGTTGGCATGTGTGTGTGCCGGGAAGGGCTGGTCGATCGTACCGGGCAGGGAGTAGCCACCGTCGACGAGAAGCGATGCCGGAGCACCCCAGAGGCCTTGGGTCCACAGGTACACCTGCCCGGGCCCGTCTACGGCAACGCTGATCTTTGTGTCCGCGCCAGGAAACGCGGACTGCACTCCCTGCGTATCCCAGCCTGGCCAAATGAGGTTCCAATCCTGCGTGAGGGGCAGATGATAGAAACTTGTGGGCGCTCCCGGCGGGACCGCGGCCGCGGGGAAGCCTGTGCTGAAGGACTGGCTCTTCACCGCGAGTTCCACAGACTCCGGCGTGCGCAGTACATGGGTTCCGGTGACGTCTTCCTTGAGTACGAGCCGCGGAGTGTCATCTTCGTTCAGGATGAGATTGAAGGCGTCGATGTGGCCTGATTCGAGGCGAACGGGGTCTTCGATGACGAGGGGAGCCTCCACCGCGGATGCAGCGGTAGGGATCCCCAGCCCGCCCATCAGCGCGAGCACCCCAATGAGGGCACCGCCTCGAGCGCGAGTCTTGGTGAGCATGCAGATGTACCTTTCAGTGTTGGTCGGCTCGACGAAGCCGAACTCGCCTCTCTATTGAGAACGATAATCATAAGCATATAGGCCGAGGTAAAAGAGCGCCACCCGATCACCCCGCGACACGGCCGCGCGGAGTAGGATCGAGCGTATGACTGAAGTGACCTTGAGCCCTGCAGCACCGTCCACCACGAGCGAGCAAGCGATCGCACAGGAGCGACGCCTGGTCACCGAGATCCCCGGTCCCCGCTCTCGCGAACTACATGAGCGCCGCAAGGCCGTCGTGCCGCCGGGCGTGCACAGCGTGCTCCCCGTCTACATTGATCGCGCACACGACTCGATCGTCGTCGATGTCGACGGCAACCACATTATTGATGTCTGCGGCGGGATCGGCGTCACGACGATCGGCCACACCGACGACGCCGTGATCCAGGCAGCGCGCGAACAGCTCGGCAAGGTCACACACACGCTCTTCACCATGACCCCCTACGAACCCTATGTGCAGGTCGCGGAGCATCTGGCGCAGGCCATTGCGGGCGGCGAAGGCTACACGACACTCCTCATGAATTCAGGCGCCGAAGCCGTAGAGAACGGCGTCAAGATCGCACGCAAGTACACGGGCCGCCCCGGTGTCGCCGTGCTCGAGCACGCCTATCACGGACGCACCATGCTCACCTCGACCATGAATTTCAAGGCTGCACCCTACGCGCTCGGCTACGGTCCGCGCGCGAGCGATGTTTACAAAGCACCCAATTCCTACCCGCTGCATGACGGACTGAGCGGCGCCGAGGCTGCCAAGCGAACCATCAACTACCTTGAAAAGGTTGCCGGGGCGGAGGATCTCGCCTGTCTCGTTGTCGAACCCATCCAGGGCGAGGGAGGGTTCATCGTTCCCGCTGACGGCTACCTCCCGGCGCTGGCCGAATGGTGCCGAGCGAACGGCATCGTGTTCATCGCCGATGAGGTGCAGGCTGGGATGGCGCGCACCGGCACGATGTTCTCGATCGAACAGTTCGGAGTCGTGCCGGATATCGTGCTCTCCGCGAAGGGCATTGCTGGCGGTCTCCCCCTGGCTGGCATCACCGGTCGCGCCGAGATCATGGCAAAGTCTCAGCCGGGAGGCCTCGGGGGCACCTTCGGTGGCAACCCAGTATCGTGCGCCGCGGCCGTCGCGGTCTTCGAACAGATCAAACAGCGCGGCCTGCTCGCCGAGGCGAAGCGCATCGAGGCAACCTTTGGCGCAGGCCTGCGTGAACTGCAGGAGAAGTACAACGTGATTGCCGAGGTACGCGGAAAGGGCGCGATGCTCGCGATCGAGATCGTGAAGCCAGGAACGCTCGAGCCCGCGCCGGAGATCGTGGGGCGCGTGATCGACGAGGCAGCCAAGCGTGGCGTGCTACTTCTCAGCTCCGGCGCCTACAACCAAGCGATCCGGTTCCTTCCCTCACTGAAGATGAGCGACGCGCTGATCGAAGATGTACTCTCGGTACTCGACGAGTCATTCGCCGAGGCCCTGGGCTAGCTCGGTGCCCCAAGGACACCGATTCGACCTAGAACACCCCGTCTTGACCGATTCGAGGTGTTCTACGTGGAATCGGTGTTCTACGTGGAATCAGTATCGTGTGAGAAGGATCGAGCGGGATCAAGTCAGGTGCTACGTGGCGTAGTCCTCAGCGGTCAGCCCGGCAGCCTCGACACTGCCGGTGTCGATCACGTCCCCCACAGCGTGAACGTCGATCACTACGACGGTGACGTTGTCGCGCCCGGCGTTATCGAGCGCCTGCTGCACGAGCTTACGTGCCGCCTGCTCAGCGGTGCGCTCTGTCGCAAGGAAGTGCTGGATCCCGATATCGGTGAGCTCCTTGGTGAGGCCGTCTGAACAGATCAGAATCCGCTGTCCCGGGATCAACGCAAGCGAGGTGTAATCGGGCACCGGCGCCTCATTGAAGCCGACGGCGCGGGTGATCACGTTGGCGTGCGGATGCACCTCCGCCTCTTCCGCTGTGATCGCACCTGTGTCGATCAGGTGTTGCACCACCGAGTGATCGACGGTGATCTGACTCAGGGCACCCTTGAAGTACTGGTAGACCCGGGAATCACCGATGTTGAAGACTTTCCAGGTCGGTTCTTCAGCATCAGTGCCAATGATGACTCCAGTGACAGTTGTCCCGGCGCCGAGTTCCGTCTCACCCGCATCAAGCTCGATGTCGTCTACCGCATCGCTCAGCACGCCGTCGATGTCACCCTCAGACACCGAGTTGCTGCCTCCAAGCTCAGCCAGACGGCGAACAACGGCGGCAGAGGCAATCTCGCCCGCGGAGTGCCCTCCCATGCCATCTGCGACAGCGAACACCGGCGGCACCGTCAAGTAGCTGTCTTGATTGGTCTCGCGTCGCCGACCAACGTCGGTCAGCGCAAACCAGGAGAGCTCAATCTCCAATTCGCAGTTTTCGCGGTAGCGAAGCCGACGTCGCACGGCATTTTCCCCGCGCGCGGTCATCGCTCACTCCGCATAGGCACCCGAGTATCCTACCGCGCCAGCGCCGCTTGATTGCCACGCGCGCTCAGACTCGGTGCCCCAAGCTCCGTAACCAGCGTCAGTTGATGGTGTTCTCCACCACGTGAAAGCTCGATCTGTTCTCCGCTCGCCCACTCAATCAATTCCTCTTCGCAGCCAATCTGTGCCTGCGACAGCGCGAGCCTGCGGACGAGATCGCCCTTTGCAGCTTTGTTGAAGTGGTTGAGCGCGCGCACCTCGCCTGCGGCGCTGCGCTGCGCGACATGCAACGAGCTTCCAGCACCCTCGGGCAGTGGCGCAAGCCTCGCGTAGTCCTTGGAACGCAGATCCAGGATCCAACCAAACCCTGCCCAGTCAATATTTGCGTGCGCGGCCTGCCACACCGCCTTGGTACTGCCCGCGAGCGCGGGGAGGCGCGAACCCGCAGAGAGGCGGTAGGCCGGGATCTCATCTGCCACGCTGATGAGCCCGAAGAGCGCCGATTGCACTGAGACGTGGTCGTCAAACCAAGCTCGTGCTGCAGGATCCAGCGACTCCACGTCGAGCGTGTCGTAGAGCACCCCCGTGTAGCGCTCCCCCGCAGGCAGCACACCACTGTCGCCGAGGCGATGATTGTATTCAAGTTCGGCACGATTCTTGACCCCAAGCCCCAGCGCTTTGGCCGCGGCCTCAGGATCCGCACTGAGTGATTCGAGGGCGGTGCGCACGGCGGCCCGGGCCGAGTGCAGTATGTCAGCATCA
Source organism: Leucobacter insecticola (assembly GCF_011382965.1). Lineage (NCBI taxonomy): Bacteria > Bacillati > Actinomycetota > Actinomycetes > Micrococcales > Microbacteriaceae > Leucobacter > Leucobacter insecticola. The sequence continues at coordinate 2,693,152 of NZ_CP049934.1, forward strand.
CGCAGCGACGCCGAGTTCAGGATCCCGGTTCCCCCCACACGCTTCGTCTCGGAGGGAGGGAGCAAGATGTGCATGGTTCTCCTGGAGGTGTGGCGGTTGTGTGCGGGGATGACAAAGGCCGCACGCTCCGAAGAACGCACGGCCTTCGCCACTACTTCAGCGATTTAGGCGGCAGCAGCAATAGAAGCCGTACCCGCAACGATGGTCACGTTGTCGTGGTCGACGGAAAGGAACCCTCCGGCCGCATCCACGGTGATCTTCTCGCCGCCATCAGTCGTCACGCGAATCTCACCCTCGGCGAGGATCGCGAGCATGGGCTGGTGCCCGCGCAGGATACCGATCTCGCCGTCGACGGTGCGAGCGATGACCTGGGAGGCAGATCCCTCCCAGACACGCTGCTCCGCCGAAACGACGCTTACATTGAGTCCGGCCATGGTTAGCCCAGATCCTTCTGCATCTTCGCCCAGTTCTCTTCAACGTCGCTGATGCCACCGACGTTGAAGAACGCCTGCTCAGCCACGTGGTCGAACTCGCCCTTGGCGATCGCGTCGAACGACTCGATCGTGTCCTTCAGCGGCACTGTCGAACCTTCAACACCGGTGAACTTCTTCGCCATGTAGGTGTTCTGCGACAGGAACTGCTGGATGCGACGTGCGCGTGCCACGGTGATCTTGTCTTCTTCAGAGAGCTCGTCAACACCGAGGATCGCGATGATCTCCTGGAGTTCCTTGTTCTTCTGCAGGATCTGCTTAACCGTGGTCGCGACGCGGTAGTGATCCTCACCCAAGTAACGCGGGTCAAGAATACGCGAGGTCGAGGTCAGCGGATCCACGGCCGGGTACAGACCCTTCGACGCGATCTCACGCGACAGCTCGGTGGTCGCGTCGAGGTGCGCGAACGTCGTTGCCGGAGCGGGGTCGGTGTAGTCGTCCGCGGGGACGTAGATCGCCTGCAGCGAGGTGATCGAGTGACCGCGGGTCGAGGTGATGCGCTCCTGGAGGATGCCCATCTCGTCGGCGAGGTTCGGCTGGTAGCCCACAGCGGAGGGCATACGGCCGAGCAGCGTCGAGACCTCGGAACCGGCCTGCGTGAAGCGGAAGATGTTGTCGATAAAGAGCAGCACGTCCTGCTTCTGCACATCGCGGAAGTACTCCGCCATGGTCAGCGCCGACAGTGCGACGCGCAGACGCGTCCCCGGCGGCTCATCCATCTGGCCGAAGACAAGGGCGGTCTTGTCGAAGACGCCCGCTTCTTCCATCTCGTGGATCAGGTCGTTGCCCTCACGGGTACGCTCACCAACACCGGCGAACACGGACACACCGCCGTGATCCTGCGCAACACGCTGGATCATCTCCTGGATCAGCACGGTCTTGCCAACACCGGCGCCACCGAAGAGGCCGATCTTGCCGCCCTGCACGTAGGGGGTCAGGAGGTCAATGACCTTGATGCCGGTTTCGAAGAGCTGCGTCTTCGACTCGAGCTGGTCGAAGGCGGGCGGGGTGCGGTGGATGCTCCAGCGCTCCGAGACCTCGATCTTCTCACCGTCGGGCAGGTTCAGCACGTTGCCGGCAACGTCGAACACCTTTCCCTTGGTGATGTCGCCCACGGGCACGGTGATGGGGCCGCCGGTATCGACGACTTCCTGCCCACGGACCAGACCATCGGTCGGCTTCAGCGCGATCGCACGCACCAGGTTGTCACCGAGGTGCTGGGCAACCTCGAGCACGAGGGTGAAGGCTTCCTGGCCCTCGCCCAAGCTGATCTCGGTCTCGAGCTTGTTGTACACGGCGGGAATCGCATCGTGCGGGAACTCAATATCAACGACGGGCCCGGTTACTCGAGCGATCCGCCCGACAACCTTGACGGCCTCTGTCGCCACTGCGGCGGTTTCGGTCATGATTCTCTCTCTTCGTTGCTGTTAACCGGACAGCGCGTCAGCGCCGCCCACAATCTCGGAAATCTGCTGGGTGATCTCTGCCTGGCGCGCGTTGTTTGCGAGGCGGGTGTAGTCGCGGATCAACGTGTCTGCGTTGTCGCTCGCGGACTTCATCGCCTTCTGCGTCGCAGCGTGCTTCGCGGCCGCCGACTCGAGCATGGCATTGAAAATGCGCGACTCGATGTAGGCCGGCAACAACCGGTCCAGCACGGTATCGGCATCGGGCTCAAACTCGTAGAGCGGCGTGGGGCCTTCGTCTGCGGGCGCGACACCCTCAACGATCTGCAGCGGCAGCAAGCGGAAAACCTGCGGCACCTGGCTGACCATGCTGATGAGGCGGTTGTAGACCAAGTGGATCTCCTGAGCACCACCCTCTGCAGCTGGGCGCGCGAACACCTCAAGCAGCGCGTCGGCGACCTCTTTGCCGGTCTCAAAGCCGGGGTTCTCGGTGTCTCCGGTCCACACACGCTCAGACGCGCGGCGACGGAACGAGAAGTACCCCTGCGCCTTACGTCCGACGAGGTAGTAGATGACCTCTTTGCCCTCTTCTCGCAGCAGCTCGCTCAGCTCTTCGGCCTCGCGCAGCACCTGCGAGTTAAAGGCACCCGCGAGTCCGCGATCAGAGGTCAGGATCACGACCGCGGCACGTTCGACCTTTTCGGCCTCAACGAGCAGCGGGTTGTCGATCTTCGAGTGCGTTGCGACGGCCGAGACGGCGCGAGTGATCGCGGTCGCGTACGGTGTCGAAGCTTCAACGCGGGCCTTCGCTTTTTGAATGCGAGATGCCGCGATCAGCTCCATCGCACGGGTGATCTTCTTGGTCGTCTGGGCAGAACGAATCTTCTGCCGGTAGACCCGAAGTTGCGCTCCCATGTCTCTCCTGTTTCGGTCGGGGCTGGCTGGTGATCAAAGGTTCAGGATCGCTTGGGGGCGGATGCCCCCAAGCGCGGATCCCTACTTCTTCGAAACGACCAGCTGCTCCTGCTTGATCTCGGCCTCGTCGATGGCATCGAACTGCTCTGCCAGGCTCTGCCCGGACGAGGTGCGGAACTCGCTCTTGAACTTCGCGATCTGCGCCTCGAGCTCAGCGACGGTGTCGTCGTCGAGCACGTTGGTGGTGCGCAGCGTGTTCAACGCTTCTGAGTTGCGGCCAAGGTAGTCGAGGAACTCGCGCTCGAAGCGGAGGATGTCCTCCACTGGCACGTCATCCATGAAGCCCTTGGTGCCGGCCCAGATGGACACGGTCTGCTCTTCAACCGGGTACGGCGTGTACTGCGGCTGCTTCAGCAGCTCGGTCAGACGTGCACCGCGCTCCAGCTGCTTCCGGCTGGTCGCGTCGAGGTCGGACGCGAACATCGCGAAGGCTTCGAGCGAGCGGTACTGCGCGAGCTCGAGCTTCAAGGTGCCCGAGACCTTCTTGATCGACTTCACCTGTGCGTCGCCGCCCACACGCGACACCGAGATGCCGACGTCAACAGCGGGACGCTGGTTTGCGTTGAAGAGGTCGGACTGCAGGAAGATCTGGCCGTCGGTGATCGAGATCACGTTGGTCGGAATGTATGCAGACACGTCGTTGGCCTTGGTCTCGATGATCGGAAGACCGGTCATCGAGCCTGCGCCCAGCTCGTCGGAGAGCTTTGCACAACGCTCCAGCAGACGCGAGTGGAGGTAGAAGACGTCGCCGGGGTATGCCTCGCGGCCCGGCGGACGGCGCAGCAGCAGCGATACCGCACGGTAGGCCTCTGCCTGCTTGGAGAGATCATCAAAAATGATGAGGACGTGCTTGCCCGCGTACATCCAGTGCTGGCCAATCGCCGAGCCGGTGTAGGGGGCGAGGTACTTAAAGCCTGCGGGATCGGATGCGGGAGAGGCCACGATCGTGGTGTACTCCATTGCACCAGCGTCTTCGAGTGCGCCCTTCACCGAGGCGATGGTCGAGCCCTTCTGCCCGATCGCAACGTAGATGCAGCGAACCTGCTTGTTGACGTCACCGGATTCCCAGTTCGCCTTCTGGTTGATGATCGTGTCGATCGCAATCGCGGTCTTGCCGGTCTGGCGGTCGCCAATGATCAGCTGACGCTGACCACGGCCGACGGGGATCATGGCGTCGATCGCCTTGATACCGGTCTGCATCGGCTCGTGCACCGACTTACGCTGCATCACGCCGGGCGCCTGCAGTTCGAGTGCACGACGGCCCTCGAGGTTGGCGATCTCGCCGAGGCCGTCGATGGGCTTGCCGAGCGGGTCCACCACGCGGCCGAGGTAGCCCTCGCCCACGGGCACCGAGAGCACCTCACCGGTGCGGGTGACCGGCTGGCCCTCTGCGACGTCGGTGAATTCACCGAGCACGACCACGCCAATTTCGTCTTCGTCAAGGTTCTGTGCAAGACCAAGCGTGCCGTCTGCAAAGCGGACGAGCTCGTTAGCCATCACGCCGGGAAGACCCGCAACGTGTGCAATGCCGTCAGCAGCGTCGATGACGGTGCCGACCTCGGTCTTGTCAGCCTGGGCCGGCTCATATGACGCTGCGAAGTCTTTCAGCGCGTCACGGATCTCGTCCGGGCTGATTGAGAGTTCTGCCATTTCGTTTCCTCTGTCTGTTCCGGAAGCTGGGCCGCCGGGAATTGAAGTAAAAGCCTAAGCCGCGAGCTTCTGCCGGAGATCTTCCAGGCGAGCCCGGACACTACCGTCGATGACATCGTCAGCAAGCTGGATGCGGACGCCGCCGAGCAGTTCGGGATCGATCACGGTCGTGACCAGCACCTGACGGCCGACCGAGCGCTGCAGCAGTTTCGCGAGGCGATCCTGCTGATCCGCGGACAGCGGGGCCGCGACGGTGACCGTCGCGAGCTCGAAGCCGCCCTGATCCGCAGCGACGCGAGCAGCCTCTCGCAGTGCCGCGTCGAGGCGGCGGCCGCGGGGGTTGGCTGCGAGATGGCTCACCACCGAGATAGCGGAAGCAGAAACCTTGCCCTCGAGCAGACGCTGCACCAGGCTGACCTTGCCCTCTGCCTCGATGAGCTTGCTACCGAGGCTGAGCTGTAGCTCGTGGCTGCGATCAACCAGGTCGGCGACGGCGAGGAGCTCCTGCGGAAGTTCGGCGTAGGCGAGAGCCTCGGCACGCAGGCCCAGCTCTTCAACGCCGGCCACGAACTCATCGGCGTTCGACCAGCGCTCGGCAACCGCAGCAAGAAGCACACCACGTGCACCGGCGGAGAGCGCTCCAAACAGGCGCTCGACCAGACCGGTTTTGCTCTCGGTCAGCGCCGAGGCATCGCCAAGCGCCGCGCCGAGAGCGGGTGCCTTGGCAATCCGATCTGCGGCCTCGAGCAATTCGCTGCCAGCGGTCTTGCTGAGCCGCCCCTGCAGTGAGCCGCGAGCCTTTGCGAGAGCTTCACGTGACGCGCTTCCCATTACTGAGCTGCCTTCTCTGAAGCTTCGAGGTCTGCGAGGAAGCGATCAACGAGGGCCGAAGCCTTCTGATCGTCCGCGAGCGAAACTCCAACAACCCCCGAAGCGAGGTCAATGGCGAGCGACCCGACGTCCTTACGCAGCGAAACCGCCGCGCTCTGGCGCTCGGCCTCGATCTGCGCCTGAGCGGCCTGGGTGATGCGGGCCTGCTCTGCCGTCGCGTCTTCCTTCGCCTTGGCAACGATCTTGGTTGCGTCGGCGCGAGCCGAATCACGGATCTCGCCGGCTTCCTGGCGGGCTCCTGCAAGCTGCGCGGTGTACTCCTGCAGCGCTGCCTCAGCCTTCGCCTGGGCCTCATCTGCCTTGGCGATGTTGCCCTCGATAGCCTCTGCGCGCGCATCAAGCATCACCTGCATCTTCGGAAGGAAAACCTTCCAGAAGGCGACGAGGATAACGGCGAAGATGACGGCAGACCACACGATGTCATAGTCCGCTGGCAGCAACGGATTACGATCCGACGCTTCAGCAGCAACAAAGACTGCGTTAATCATCAAGCCTCCCTTTCGAGACTGTGGAAAGGTGGATGAAGGCTAGAAGATGAACGGCGTCGCGATTGCGATAAAGGCGAGTGCCTCGGTGAAGGCGATACCGATCCACATCAGGACCTGGAGGCGGCCAGCGAGCTCGGGCTGACGAGCGACGCCCTCGATCGTCTTGCCAACGACGATACCCACACCAATGGCGGGGCCGATGGCGGCGAGACCGTAACCGACGGTTGCAATGTTGCCCGAGATTTCAGCGAGAACAGACACGTTATGTGTTTCCTTCCGTATGTGAGCGCGGCGGTTGCCGAACCCTGTAGTTGTTGCGAGTTAGTGCTCTTCAGCCAGCGCGAGCTGGATGTAGACAGCGGTGAGAAGCGTGAAGACGTAGGCCTGCAGCACGGCGACCAGGATCTCAAACAGCGTGAACGCGAAACCGAACGCGAACGTACCAACGCCAAAGAGTTTGAAGAATCCTTCTCCCGAGAACAGGAAGAACTGGGTCGCTGCGAAGAGAAGAACCAGCAGGAGGTGGCCCACCATCATGTTCATGAGGAGTCGCAGCGTCAGCGTCACCGGGCGAATCACAAACGTCGAAATGAACTCAATCGGAGTCACGATGACGTAGATCGCCTTCGGCACGCCTGCGGGAAGAGCGCATTCTTGAAGAAGTTGCCTGGGCTCTTCTTGATCCCCGCGTAGATGAAGGTGACGTAGGAAACCGCCGCCAGCACCAGGGGGAAGCCGATCACGGACGAGGCAGCGATATTGAGACCGGGAACGATGCCCGTCACGTTGAACGCGAGAATCGTGAAGAAGATCGCGGTGAGGATCGGCAAGAAACGACGACCGTCTTTCTGGCCGAGCAGATCCTCCGCGATGTTGACGCGCACAAAATCGAGCGCCATCTCGGTGAGGGACTGGCCCCGCTTCGGGATGACCCTCATCTTGCGGGTGCCGAGCCACATCAGCACAAGGATCACAATCATCATGAGAACCCGAATCATCATGATTCGGTTCATCGCAAACGGTGTCCCCTCGAACAAGACAATGTCCGGGAAAAACTCGCCGATTGTCGGCGCGTGGAACTCACCCTCGTCCACTGAAAAGAGAACAGGGGTCACGAGGTGCAGAGCTTGAGAAAACAGCGCCATTCTCCTGACTTTGGTGCGGCACAGGCCAGCACAGTGTCGAACGGTGGTCGTGTCCCCAAAACGAAGCAGGCATAGATGAATCAAGCCCAGCGGGGAACATCGTTTATCCTAACAAGAATTTCACCCGAGGCGAAACCCAAAACCCATCTATTTTGCTCCAGATACGGTCGGAATTCTCGATTTTGCGATCACCAGGACATCCAGAGCTAGCGAGACGATCACCGCGGAAATGATCCCGAAGAACATCACCTTTGGATCGAGCCAGCTTTGATCCCGCAGCAACACGGCAGCGACGAGAAACCCAATAAACTTAAGGATCCAGGAGCCCAAAACGATCACGAAGAACACGACAATGTACGACGGGCTCTCAATAAAGCGGTTCGCAAACGCGATGCTCCCGACCGTGATGCCGAGAAGAATGCCACCGATCGCGGCGCCGAGGACGCCTCCGACAAGCCCGCGTGTATCAGATACGAGCCACCCGATTCCTGCGAATACCACGATAAGTGCGACGGTCGCGATGATGCCCCAGCGCAGCGCAGTCATCAGCATCGGCTGCGATGCCGGCATCTGGATGGGGCCGAGATCCTGCTCCACCGAATCGTTCGGTTCGGGCAGTGCGGGAGTAGTCACTCGGGGTCCTTTCGGTTGCAGGCCCCTGAGTGGGCACCGCGGCTAGCTGCTTAGTAGGTGTTTTGCTCTTCAACGTTATCAAGCCGCGCTGAGCGGCAGCATCCCGCACCCGCTCGGCGGGGAACAGGAGCATTAAGAGCGTCGCGGCTCCCCCGACCACGAGCACGATGACCGGCCACAGAAAGTCCTGCGTGGTAAACACGAGCAACACCGCAACTGAGAGCACTGCCGTGCCGAGGTAAAAGATCAGCACGGCCTGCAGCGGAGAGTGGCCCATATAGAGCAGGCGGTGGTGCAGGTGCAGGCGATCCGCAGCAAACGGGCTCTTTCCGGCCTTCAGCCGCCGAATCACCGCAAGCGAGAAGTCTGCAAGCGGCAACGCGAGTACAGCGATCGGCAAGATGATCGGGATGTAAGCCGCGAGCACCAGCTTCTGGTCGAGAGTCGCGGGGTTGAGTTGCCCCGTCACCGACACGGTCGAGGTCGCCATGAGCAGTCCCACAAGCAGCGCCCCAGTGTCTCCCATAAACATCTTCGCCCGATGCCAGTTGAACGGTAAGAAACCGGCGCAGATCCCGACCACAATAATCGCAATCAGACTCGCAAAGGTGACCGAGTCAACCCGTCCCTGCTGTTCGGCGAGCAGTCTCGTGTAAATGAAGAAGAGCGAGTTTGCGATGATCGCCACCCCGGCGACAAGCCCATCAAGCCCGTCGACAAAGTTCACCGCGTTCATCACGAGCGTCATCAGGAACACGGTGAGCACAAAGTTCAGCGCCGGGGAACCAACGATCAGCGTGTCGCCGAAGGGCAGGGACAGGATCTGGACTCCGTTCCAGGCGAGAAGTCCGGTTGCTGCGAGCTGCGCCGCGAGCTTGATCATCCAGTCCAGGTCGAGCAGATCATCGAGAATCCCCACCACCGCGACAATTCCACAGGCACCCAGCAGCGCCCACACCTGCGCACTGCTGGCGAAGATCGTGGCGAACTCGGGTTGTGTACCCGCGATCAGGAAGGCGACAAGCAGGCCGATGAGCATTGCGATGCCGCCCAGCCTCGGGGTCGGGGTGCTATGCACGTCGCGGGCGCGCACAGCAGGGGCCAACCCGAAGCGTCGACTGACCCTCAGTACGAGGTACGATGCCATCGCCGTGACCGTCGCTGCGACGACAAAGGCAACCAGATACGAGAACATGAGTGGTGAGCCTAGTCCTTGATCGTCACCTGCGGCAGGGTTGTGGCGAGCGCCTCACGGGTCACGGCCCCCTGCCTGAGAATCCGCAGTTCGCCGCCCCCTTCGGTGAGCTGCGTCGCATCAATGATCGTGGAAGCCTCACCGTCACCTGATGCCCCCGCTTCGAGGTAGACAGCGACGGAATCTCCGAGCATCTCCCTCGCTGCTGCCGCGGTGCGCGCCGCGGGCTGGCCGGTCTTGTTTGCTGAGGAGACTGCCAGCGGTCCTGTCTCCCGCAGCAGCTCAAGCGCGAGCGGGTGATTCGGGATCCTGAGTGCGACGGTGCCGCCGGTGTCGCCAAGATCCCAACTCAACGACGGGTTGGCCCGGGTGATGATCGTGAGCGCACCGGGCCAAAACGCCTCGGCGAGTGCGGTTAGCGGGGCTGTCAGCTCTGCGGCGAGCGCACCAAGGGTCGCCGTGTTCGGGATCAACACCGGGGGCGGTGACTGACGACCGCGGCCTTTCGCGTCAAGAAGCTTCTGCACCGCCTCGGGGTTGAAAGCGTCTGCCGCGACCCCGTAAACGGTGTCGGTCGGCAGCACTAGCAGCTCACCGCGCCCGAGCACCTGGCGGGCCGTCCGGGTACCCGAAAGCAACTGTGAACTATCGGAGCAATCAAACACCTCGGCCATAACTTGAAAGTTTAGAGCACGGACCCTTAGAGACGATCACCGTTCACCGCGGTAGTCGTGCGGTCCCGGCCCGTGAGGTCGGGATGAGTTGCGGCCGAACGCCATCCATCCGCGGTGAGTAGATCCCGGATCGCGCGCCCCTGCGTCTCCGCGTGTTCGAGCACGAGCGCGCCACCGGGCGCCACCAGCCCGCGGGCCACCCGGCTGATCACGCGCACGATGTCGAGTCCATCGCTGCCTCCGTACAGCGCCATCTCGGGGTCATGATCACGCACCTCGGGATCCCGTGGCACCATGTCAGCGGGTACATACGGGGGGTTTGACACGAGCACGTGTACGCGACCCGTAAACGGGGTTAATGCCCGCCCGAGCGGGGTTGCGGGACTGGCGTCGGGATCCTGAGCCTCCAATTCAGCGAGATCGCCGAGCAGCAGCTCCACCCTGCCGTCACCGTACTCGGCAACGTTTCTCTCTGCCCAGGCGTGCGCTTCGCGGCTCTTCTCGACGGCCCACACCCGCGCGGATGGCACCTCGGTCGCAAGCGCGAGGGCGAGGGCGCCGCTGCCGGTGCAGAGGTCGAGGGCCAGCGGCTCGGGATCCCGCACCGCCCGCAGTGCGTCGATCGCATACTGGGCGACCGACTCGGTCTCTGGGCGCGGCACAAACACCCCGGGCCCCACTGCGAGCTCGAGGTTACGGAAGGGCGCGCGGCCAGTGAGGTGCTGCAGCGGCACTCGCCTGGATCGCTCCCCCACGAGATCCTCGATCGCATCATGTTGCTCGTCACGAAGCTGGGTGCCCATGATCGCGAGCGCCTGCACGCGGCCCCGGGACTCTTTGAGGACGTGCCCGACGATCAGTTCGGCGTCCACTGTCGGATCCTCGATCCCAGCGTCTTCAAGCGTCGCACGGATCTCGCCGAGCATTTCATGTAGGTCCCTTGTCACGGCTCCACTCTGCCATACCTGCCGCACCAAGCGGCGTCACCTGCCGTCATAAACATAAGGTAAAGGAAATCCTCAGATAAGCTCACGCTATAGTTGAACAATTGGGTTCTGACGCTTCAGGAGGCACACACATGGCACGAACATACGAAAATATCACGCAGGCTTTCGGCAACACCCCACTGGTGCGCCTCAACCGCGTCACCGAGGGCGCGGGCGCCGAGGTCTACGCGAAGCTTGAGTTCTACAACCCCGCCGGCAGCGTCAAAGACCGCATCGGGATCGCCATCATCGACGCGGCAGAGAAATCCGGCGAGCTACAGCCCGGCGGCATTATCGTCGAGGGCACAAGCGGCAACACCGGTATCGCGCTCGCTATGGTGGGCGCGGCACGCGGGTACCGCGTGATCCTGACCATGCCAGAGACCATGAGTATTGAGCGCCGCAAGATGCTCGTCGCCTACGGCGCAGAGATCGTGCTCACCGAGGGCCACTCGGCATGAAAGGTGCGGTCGCAAAGGCTGAAGAGATCGCCGCGAACACCCCCGGGGCCGTGCTCGCAAGGCAGTTTGGCAACCCGGCGAACCCCGCGATCCACCGCGCCACCACCGGGCCAGAGATCTGGAACGACACCGACGGCACCGTCGATATCTTCGTCGCGGGCATCGGCACGGGTGGCACCATCACCGGCGCGGGCGGCTATCTGAAGGAACAGAACCCAAACATTCAGGTCATCGCCGTCGAGCCGATCGACTCACCGCTCCTCACCGAGGGCAAGGCCGGGCCACACAAGATCCAGGGTCTCGGCGCGAACTTCGTACCCGACATTCTGAACCGCGACGTGTACGACGAGGTCATCGATGTCACGCTCGCAGACTCGATCGCGAAGGCACGCGCGCTCGGCACCGACGAAGGTATCCTCGCCGGGATCTCGGGGGATCCGCCGTGTGGGCCGCCACGCAGCTTGCTCAACGCCCCGAAAACGCGGGCAAGAAGATCGTTGTCGTGGTGCCCGACTTCGGCGAGCGATACTTCTCGACAGTGCTCTACGAGGATCTCGCGGTGTAGTCTCGTGTCACTCTTTTCTCGCGTCCGCGAAGACATCCAGGCGGCCCGCGCGGGCGACCCCGCCGCGCGCGGGGCAGCCGAGATATTCTTCGTTTATTCGGGTCTCCACGCGGTGTGGTGGCATCGCGTCTCACATGCCCTGTGGGCGCGCGGGATGAGGTTTCTCCCTCGCGCCCTCTCGCAATTGACGAGATTCTTCACCGGCATCGAGATCCACCCGGGGGCGACGATTGGCAGGCGTTTGTTCATCGACCACGGCATGGGCGTGGTGATCGGTGAGACGGCGGTGGTCGGTGACGACGTGCTGATCTACCACGGCGTCACCCTCGGCGGCACCGGTCACGATGGCGGTAAGCGCCACCCCACTATCGGCGACCGGGTCGTCATCGGCGCGGGGGCAAAGCTCCTCGGCAACATCGAACTCGGTCATGATTGTGCTGTCGGCTCAAACGCGGTGGTTGTGCACTCCGCACCGCCCTGGACCACGCTGACCGGGATCCCGGCGCAGGGGCGACCACGCCGCGGTGCCCCCGCTGAGATGCCCGACGCAGCCGACTTCTACATGATCTGATCTTCCAGGCCCCGTCCCCCGCCCCGTTCATGTGTCACGGATGTGTATTTCCCGGCACTGAAGTACATATCCGTGACACATGAGCTTTGGGACCGGCGGGCAATACGGACAGGGAGTTACCGCAGCCTGCGGCCGTGCTTCTGCATCCATCGCCTCGTGCGGCGCTGTTCAATAAAGATCATGGTGAGACCCAGCGCCCAGAACGGGATCTGTACCGCGAACGCCAGTTTGAATGCTCCGAGTGAATAGTTGTCTGGGGATCCCGCGCCCTGCAAATCGAGCACCAAGCCAATCAGCAGGATCGTCAACAGCGCAGAGGTGAACCCGGCCGTATTCACGAGGCCGGTACCGAAGCCGATAAAGCTGCGCGGGGTGTGTGAACGCGACACCTCAAACGAAATCATTGAGGCCGGTCCGCCAAGGGGCATCACGACCAACAACACCACGATCAGCCACATCGGCGGCGGCCCCGGCCACAACAGAATCGCGACCCACGTCACCACGATGCCGAGGGTGATCCACACATTGATCCACACGCGGCGCTCAACAAATCGTGAGCTCAGCGGCCCAAGCACAAGACCCGCGAACATCGAAGACAGCACCGTGAGCGTCAACAGTCCCCGAGCGGTCGACGGGCTCAGCCCAACACCACCCGTCAAGAACGGCAGCCCCCACAGCAGCAGAAACACGGTGGCCGCAAACGGTGATGTGAAGTGAACCCAATACGCCAGCCGCACCCCCGGCAAGCTGAGCAGACGACGCGCCTTGCCCCAGAACCTCAGCGTCCGTTTGCCGTCGGCCTGCTGCGTCTCAATCATTTCGGTCGCTGGGGGCGAAACCACCACCGCACCGGTCAGCGGAGCGGTCGCAAGCGAGCGAGCATTCCGGCTGAGCGAACCGAGCCGCCCGGTCACGCGCTCAAAGCCGGTCCCCATCCCGGGCCGATCCCGCACCACAAAAAACGCGAGCAACGAGACCAGGAACACCGTAGCGGAAATACCACTGAAGCCCGCCATCCATCCGAGATTTGACACGACCAGGGCCAGCGGCACAACCGAAACCAGCTGCCCGGCCTGGCCGATCAGCCCGGTAAGCTGACTCACCGTCGGCAGCTGTCTCACCGCAAACCACTCGGGAAGCAGCCGCATCACACTGATAAACATGCACGCGTCACCCGCACCAACCAGCACTCGCGCAAGGATCGCGAGCCACACGTCCGCAACAGTCGCCATCGCTACTTGACCGATGGTCATGAGGATCCCGCCGGCGAGGATCAGCACCGTCGAACCGAAACGATCAAGCAGCACCCCTACGGGGATCTGCAGCACCGCATACACGACGAGCTGGATCACCGGGAACGCGGCAAGGGTGGTCGCGTCGATCCCGAAGTGATCCTGAGCCGCAGGCCCAAGCGCAGCCAGTGACGAACGGTTGATAATCGCGATCGCGTACGCGAGCGCCGCGACTCCCCAGACCACCCAAGGAAGGAAAGGTCTCATCGATCGCATAGGCCTATGCTAGCGGCCCGGCTCAGAAACGGGAGGGTAGTTGATCCAAACTCGACGAGAAAGCACTCTGCCGACGAGAAACCACTCTGCGTGCGTCGGTAGGGTGGCTTCTCGTCGAGATACTAGCTTCTCGTCCGGTGGTGTCTCGGCGCGGGGTGTTTAGGAGCCGAGGTCAGCGAGGCGCGCTTCTTCATCAAACTGAATGCAGGACTCAATGACCGGGCCGAGGGCGCCGTCCATTACCGCGTCAAGGTTGTACGCCTTGAAACCGGTGCGGTGATCCGCGATGCGGTTCTCCGGGAAGTTATAGGTGCGAATCCGCTCGGAGCGATCCATCGTGCGAATCTGACTGGATCGGTGCGCGCTCGCCTCGGCGGCCGCTTCCTCCTGCATGCGGGCAAGGAGTCGGGCGCGCAGCACGCGCATACCGGCCTCGCGGTTTTGCAGCTGGCTCTTCTCGTTCTGCATCGCGACCACGATCCCGGTGGGAAGGTGGGTGATGCGCACCGCAGAGTCGGTGGTGTTGACCGACTGTCCGCCGGGGCCACTCGAGCGGTACACGTCGATCTTGAGGTCGTTCTGATTGATCTCAACCTCGCCGGGCTCATCGACCTCGGGGTAGACAAGCACGCCGGTGGTGGAGGTGTGGATGCGGCCCTGCGACTCGGTCACGGGCACGCGCTGCACGCGGTGCACGCCGCCCTCGTACTTCAGGTGCGCCCAGACACCCTGCGAGGGATCCGTGGCGTTTGACTTGATCGCAATCTGCACGTTCTTGTAGCCGCCGAGGTCGCTCTCGTCTTTCTCGAGCATCTCGGTCTTCCAGCCCTTGGACTCCGCGTAGTACATGTACATACGCAGCAGATCGGCGCCGAACAGCGCCGATTCTGCGCCGCCCTCACCGCCCTTGATTTCGAGAATCACGTCGCGGGCGTCGTCGGGATCGCGCGGGATCAGGAGCCTCCGCACCTTCTCCTGGGCTTCCGCAAGACCCTTCTCAAGCTCGGGAATCTCTTCAGCGAAGGCGTCGTCTTCCTTCGCGAGCTCACGCGCCGCTTCGAGGTCATCGCCGTGCTGCTGCCACTGCTCGTAGGCCGCCTTGATCTTGCTGAGCTCAGCGTATCGGCGGTTCACCTTCTTCGCCCGTGCGGGATCGGCGTGCAGCGCGGGATCGGCGAGTTCTTCCTGCAACTTCGCATGCTCAACGAGCAATCCCTCAACCTGTTCGAACATTGTTGACCTCTCGTCATTCTGCACAGGAAAGTGCAGAATCAATCGCGTTTCTATTCTCTACCGTGGAGTGAACGAGATCCGCCGGGTGGGCGAGTTCCCTCACCCACCCGGCAGGAGGCGTAGCTAAGAGATTCCGCCAGAGCGCTGGATCTCAGCGAGGAGCGCAGCGTTGGAAGAGGTCTTCTTCAGACGCTCCGCAATCTTGC
Source organism: Leucobacter insecticola (assembly GCF_011382965.1). NCBI lineage: Bacteria > Bacillati > Actinomycetota > Actinomycetes > Micrococcales > Microbacteriaceae > Leucobacter > Leucobacter insecticola. The sequence continues at coordinate 2,708,227 of NZ_CP049934.1, forward strand.
TCGCGGAATCCTCGTCAGCGAGCGCACGCCGCACCTGTGAGAGCACAACGGCCTCGGCAGCACCAAGCATGGCCTCGACGTTTCGAGTGTGTGAGGCGGTGAGGTCCACGGTAGGCACCTGGCCTACGCCAGCCTTTACGAAGCGGACCTCGCTGTTAATGACCGAGCGAAGCTCACGCAGGAGCGCCTTGTCTGCCGCAACTCCCGTCTTCGTGAGGGCCGTCGCCAGGATCGTGAGTGACCCACTGTTCTCGACGTTGCGAGCTGCAGAGAGGAACTTCTTAATCTGAGCAATTGCGTACTCGTCGATCACATCGGCGTTCGCCTTCGCAATACCGGGCTGGGTTTGCGCGTACGCGCGCGCCAGCCGGTTGACCGAGTCGAACAGCACGACTACGTCGTGACCGAGCTCAACGAGGCGGCGGGCACGGTCGATTGCGAGCTCGGCGATCGTGGTCTGATCTTCAGCGGCACGATCAAAGGTAGCGGCGATAACTTCACCGTGCACCGTGCGCTGCAACTGCGTAACCTCTTCGGGTTGCGCATTGGTAAGCACGAGCATCAGGTGTGCTTCAGGCTTGTTCGCGGTGACCGCGGCAGCAAGCTCGCTGAGGAGGCCGATAGCCGATGTCTGGGCAGGCAGCACGAGCAGGCCGCGCTGACCGAAACCGATGGGAGCCGCGAGGTCAATACCGCGGCCGAGTAGCTGCGAAGCTTCGGTCTCGAAGCGCAGACGTTCCTGCGGGAACACAGGGGTCAGCTCCGTAACGTCGGCGCGCTTTTCCTCTTCGTCGACTGGACGTCCATTGATGGAGTCGATTTTCACGATGGCGTTGTACTTCTGGCGACTGCCACCCTCACCGTCGCGCGGCTGACGGATTGCCCCAACGATCGCGTCACCGCGGCGCAAGCTGTACTTCTTCACCTGGCCGAGCGAGACATACACGTCGCTCGTGCCCGGCAGGTAGCCACTCGTGCGAACGAAGGCGTAATTGTCGAGCACGTCAAGGATGCCAGCGATCGGCAGCAGGACATCGTCCTCGGTGATCTCAGGCTCGAAGTCATCTCCCTGGCCGCGGCGCTTGCGATCTCGCTGACGGGTGCGGCTCGAACGGCCGTTGCTGTCTTCATTGCGATCGCTCAGGCCCTGGTTGTTCTGGCCGCGATTCTGGCCGCCCTGGTTCTGGGTACGGTTCTGACTCGCCTGGCCGCGACCCTTATTCTCTTCATCCGAGCTCTGCTCGGAATCTGCGGATTCAGTCGCCTCGATCTTCTGGTTTCGTCCGCGGCGGCTCCGGGTGCGAGGGCTCTCGCTCGTGCTCGCCTCGGACGCCTCTGCGGCATCGGAAGCACCGTCCGGCGTCGAGCTCTGCTCAGCGTTGCCGGCCTCGGACTTCACCGCATCGCTCGACCCAGCCTCGGCGCTCGCGGTATCGGCGACATCTGCACTCGCGGTCTCAGCAGTGGCAGCCTGAGCGCGACGGCCGCGCGTGCGACGGACCGGGGCTGCGGGCTCGGTGCTCGCCTCCGCACCGTCAGTCTTCGTGGCCTTCTCGGGTTCTTCAGTAGTCGCGGGCGCCTCAGCGGACTCCGCCGGCTCAGCAGCCTTCTTGCGGGTGCGGGTCGCGCGCTTCTTCGGCGCTTCTTCCGCAGCGGGTGCAGCGGGCGCAGCGGCTTCCGCAGCGACCTCCGCAACGTCTGAGGTCGCCCCAGCGGCAGCCGTCACGCGCCGCGATGCGCGACGCCGCACAGGCTTCTCGGGTGCATCGCTCGCACTCTCGGGAGTGGTCGTGTCTTCGGTGTTCATTTCTACGTTCTTCCTTTCGGAACGCCGCCAGAAGAAAGCGCTCATTTAGGCTTCTCCTCCGTAGCGGGGTTGCACAGATGTGCGTCGGGATCACCGAGCTTAAGATCGGTGAGGAAAATGATCCACGTTTCGCAAGCCATGAAACCGTGTTCAGTAACGACAACGAAGCGAACCCGACAGGGCAAACTTCAACCTTGTCGACACCACTTCGCGAAGGAAAAACCCTCTCGAAAACTCACGCTAATGCGCGGGGATCGATTCCACTGTAGCACCCTTGGTGTCGACCGCCAGGATCAAGGCCCGCCAGTCATCGTGATTGGCCGCCACAAGGTCGGCTGCTGCGAGCCGCTCAGCCGGGCCATTGGATAACACCAGAATCGATGGTCCAGCGCCCGAGACCACTGCGGCGTATCCGGCCGCGCGCAGTTCAGCGATCAGATCCCGCGTTGCAGGCATTGCCTCGCCTCGATAATTCTGGTGCAGCCGATCCTCAGTTGCTTCGAGCAACAACTCGGGGCTCTGCGTCAGCGCCGCAATCAGCAGCGCCGAACGCGAGACGTTGAACACCGCATCCTCGTGCGGCACCTGCTTCGGCTGCAGACTGCGAGCGAGCGCCGTCGACATCGTGAAACTTGGCACAAGCACCAGCGGCGCGACGCCACGGTGCACCATGAGGCGCTTGAACTTTGGGCCGCCAGGGGTGGTCCACGCAATAGTGAGACCGCCGAACAGCGCGGGGGCCACGTTGTCGGGATGCCCCTCAAGGTCGGTCGCAAACGTGAGTAGCTGCTGTTCACTCAACACGAGCGGTTGATCCGGGTCGCTTTCGAGAAGCCCCGCCGCGATCATCACACCGGAGACAATCGCGGATCCCGAAGACCCCATGCCTCGGCCGTGAGGAATCCGGTTGTGCGCGGTCACGGTGAGCCCGGGAAGTTCGCGGCCCAGCTGCTCATAGACGTGCGCTGCGGATCGCACCACCAGGTTTGATGCGTCGGTGGGCACTTCGCCCTCACCGACGCCCCTAACGGTGACTTCAGCGCCCGGCGCTTGCCTCGTCACCGCAGTGACCTCATCGCCGTAGGCGAGCGCGATCCCGAGCGTGTCAAAGCCCGGGCCGAGGTTGGCGCTGGTCGCGGGAACCCGAACCCGCACCGCACGCTGGGCGCTCACGCCTGACCCTCCAGACGGAGCACGCTGGTCACGCTCACCACGCGGTCGCTGGCACGAAGCGCCTCAACCATCGCAGCCAGATCCCCCTCGCGGGCATCGTGGGTACCGATCACGAGAGACGCTTGATCCCCCGGCGCGGCCGCCTGCTCCACGCTCGCCGCCGACACCCCGTGTTCAGCGAGAATTCCGGCGATCCCCGCGAGCACGCCCGGCTCGTCGCGCACCTCGAGCATCACCTGGTAGGCCGTAGTCACCTCGGTAACCGGCAGAATCGGAAGCCCTGCGTGGAGGGATCCCGGGATCCCGGGGCCACCGACGACGTGGCGGCGTGCCGCGGACACGAGGTCGCCAAGCACTGCCGATGCAGTCTCTGCGCCGCCCGCGCCGGCACCGTAGAACATCAACTCACCGGCAGATTCGGCCTCAACAAACACGGCGTTCTTGCCGCCGTACACGACAGCCAGCGGGTGGTCACGGCTAATCAGGGCCGGATACACGCGGGCAGAAACGCCGTCGGTGCCGTCGGCCGAGGTGAGTCGCTCGGCGATCGCGAGCAGCTTGATGACGTAGCCCGCATGCTTCGCGGCCTCAATCTGAGCGGCCGTAATGTTTGAGATACCCTCGCGGTACACGGCGTCGACGGGCACCTCCGTGTGGAAGGCGATGCTGGCGAGGATCGTCGCCTTCTGTGCCGCATCGTAGCCTTCAACGTCGAGGGTCGGATCAGCCTCGAGGTAACCGAGCTCACTCGCGAGACGCATCGCGTCCTCGGAGCTGTCACCAAAGCGATCCATGCGGTCAAGAATGTAGTTCGTCGATCCATTGACGATGCCAAGCACCCGAGTAATGTGGTCACCTGCAAGGCTCTCGCGCAGCGGGCGCAGGATCGGGATCGCCGCAGCGACCGCGGCCTCGTAGGAGAGCTGCGCACCCACCTGCTCGGCAGCCTCCGCAAGCTCCGGTCCGTGAGCGGCGATCAGCGCCTTATTCGCGGTCACCACATCAGCTCCGCCCCGGAGCGCCTGCAGGATCAGCGTCTTCGCCGGCTCGATCCCACCCATCAGCTCGATCACGATGTCGGCACTCTGCACGAGGCGCTCGGCGTCGACCGTAAACAGTTCCTGGGGCAACTCGACATCACGCGGCGAATCAAGATTCCGCACCGCAATGCCTGCGAGCGACAGCCTAGCACCCGCACGCGCGGCCAGCTCGTCGCCGTGTTCGAGGATGAGGCGGGCAACCTGCGCTCCGACCGAGCCGCAGCCCAGCAGCGCAACCCGAAGATCGCGGTACTCATTCATTGGTGTCTCCATTCTCAATGGCGTCTGCCACCATCACGCTCTGCGCGAGCAGATCGTCTTCTGTTTGTCCCCGAACGATGACGCGGGAAGTTCCCCCGCGCACCGCGACGACCGGCGGCCTGGGCATGTAGTTGTAGTTACTTGAGAGCGACCAGCAGTAGGCGCCGGTCGCGGCAACGGCCAGGGTGTCCCCCGGGCGCACATCCCCCGGGATGACATCGCGCTGCACGACGATGTCTCCGGACTCGCAGTGCTTTCCCACCACCCGCACAAGGGCGGGCGCGGCGTCACTCACACGGTTGGCGATGCGGACCTGGTAGTCGGCGCCGTACAGAGCCGGACGGGCATTGTCGCTCATGCCACCGTCGACGCTGACGTAGAGCCGCTCGGAATAGCCGAGGTCGGCCGGATCTCCGGCGACGTCGCTCTCCGCGAGCTGCACGGTCTTGGTGGTGCCCACGGTGTACAGCGTGACACCGGCCTGCCCGATCACGGCACGACCCGGCTCAAACGCGAGTTTCGGGATCGCGATCCCGTGCTCCCGGGCACCGTCGGCGACGATATCGGCGAGCTCGCGAGCGATCTCGGCGATCGCCGGGGCTTCCTCAGCCTGGGCGCTGGTGTAGGCGATTCCGAAGCCGCCACCGAGGTTGAGTTCGGGAATGTCCGCGCCGGTGATCTCGGCGAGTTCGCGGTAGGTCCCCAGCAGGCGCCTGGCGGATTCGCGGAAGCCGTCGGTCGCAAAAATCTGTGACCCAATGTGGCAGTGCAGGCCGACGAACTCAAGCGATTCGTGGGCGAGGATCCCGCGCACAAGCCTCGGCGCATCACGCAGCGGCTGGCCAAACTTTTGGTCCTCGTGCGAGGTCGCAAGAAAGTCGTGCGTGGAAGCGTGCACCCCGCTGTTGACCCGCAGACGAACACGCTGCGTTGTCCCTGCCGCGGCTGCGGCATGCGCGATCCGCTGCGTCTCAATCTCACTATCGATGATGATCGTGCCGACCCCCGCGCGCACCGCACGAGCGATCTCAGCCTCGGACTTGTTGTTGCCGTGGAACCCGATCCTGGCGGGATCGACCCCGGCGGCGAGCGCCACCGCAAGCTCCCCTCCGCTGGCGACATCGATAGCGAGCCCTTCTTCGGCCATCCAGCGCGCAACCTCAACGCACAGGAAGGCCTTGCCCGCGTAGTACACGGTTGCCTCGGTGCCGATGCGGAGTGCTTCGGTCTGCAGCGCCTCACGAATCTCGCGCGCCCGAGTGCGAGCCGCGTCTTCATCGACCACGTAGAGCGGGGAGCCGTGCTTCGCGGTCAGTTCCGTTGCGCGGATCCCGCCAATCTTCAGTTGTTCGCACTCGCGGCCGCGACGGGCCGTCGGCGGGAACACACGTTGGTCGATCGCGTTGGGGTCAGCGGGTGCTGTGTGCTGAGGCTCGGGCATGTGATGCTCCATAGTGGGGAACGGGATGGTGTTCGCGCGCTCAGACTCATCGACGTACACAGACGGCGAAAAGCTGGTGGCGAGCGGACCCGGATTGGCCCCTGAAGCCGCGCGAACAGAGCCAGCGGCTCGGAACGAACCTAGCTAGTTTAGCGCGAGTCACATGCCGCAGCCGGCGCTACCCGATCCCCTCGAGCATCTTTGTATGAGTGTTCCCCACTTTTGTGAGCACCTCGGGCCTGTTGGCCTTGATCCACCAGAACCGCATAAACGCGAGCAGCAGCGTGGCCACGAACAGATACGGGATGATATTGATCGGGAACGCGGGCACCGGCCACACGTTCGCGAAGAACACATACCCCATGGCTGCTACAGCTACGACTGCACAGATCCAGATAAGAGCATTCTTCATGCCCTGACGCTTGGTGTAGATCACCCCAGCGACCGCTACGAGCGAATACGCGACCATATAGCCGTAGGTGCCGTAGGTATCAACCCACACCGTAATGTCCATCGGATGCGTGCCGATGAGCAGCAATAGAATATCGAGGATGATCGCTGCCGGTCCCGCAATCAACAGCACACGGTGCGGAGTGAGGTGAGTCTCGTGGGTCCGTCCAAAGCGCTCGGGCACGATCCCTTCCTTACCCATGACGTAAACGATACGTCCGACAACGTTGAGTGGCGCGACCACCACAGCAAAGAATGACGCGGCAACACCAAACACAAGAACGGGTGCAAACCACCCAGGCATGCCGATGCGTTCGTTGATTGCCTGCAGCGGGCTCGCGACCTCTCCGAGTTCGTCGCCGAGCACAGCGATCTGGGTGTAGGCGGCGAACACGTAGAGCACGCCGACCACCACAGCGCTCCACATGATGGCACGCGGGATAGCCGTGTGTGGATTCCGCGCTTCCCGGCCCAGGGCATCGGCGGAAGAAAACCCGACGAAGCCGAGAATGCCGAGCACCATGCCCGCCGCGACTCCTTGGAATGGTACGCCGTCAAACGAGAACTGCGCCGGGTCCCATGCATCAGGGCCGAGCCACACCAGGGCCGAAATGAGTACTACGAGAATAATGAAAACGGAAAGGAGTTCGAGAACCAGGGATACTCGCGCTGAGATTCGAATACCACGAATGGTAAAGAATGTTGCTAGCCCGCCGATGGCGACGGTTAACACGATCAACCACAGCGTGCCACTCGCTGGAATGCCAAAGATTTGCAGCAGATCTGAGGCATACGAGACGGCTCCTCCCAGCGATCCCGCGGCGATGCCCCATGATCCGATCAAGAGGGAGACTCCTGCGGCGAACGCGCCGGTGGGCCCGAGCCCCTTCGACACATAAGTGTACAGCGAGCCAGCGGAGGCGTGCTGGCGGGCGAACATCGAAACGATGTAGCCGACGCAGAGAATCACGATCGTGGCGAGCAGGAACGCCGACATGGTGCCGTTGCCTGCGCCGAGGAAAATTGCGGCTGCGGTGAATGCGATGACGGCGCTGGGTGCGATGCTCGCGATTGCCTGAGCGGCGAGCTCAGGGCCGGACATCACTCCTTCGCGCAGGCCAGCATCCGCCTTAGAATGAGTGGGTTGAGTCATGACATCTCTCCTATGAGTGACAGTGGATGAATGAGGTGGCGTGTCGAGAAAGCCAGTTCAACTCTCACGGGATCAGGAGGGTGCGCAGCACTCCCCCGGATTCAAGATCATCGAGCGCGTCGGCAGCTTCGTCGAGGGGACGACGACCCGAAATAAGGGGATCAAGCAGCAGTTGCCCATCCATGTAACGGTCTACGAGCGCGGGGATATCGATTGACGGGCGGACCGAGCCGTAGTTTGAACCGAGTATCCGCTGATCCGCTTCAGCGAGCACCAAAGGCTCGAACGACGCCTTTGCGCCCGTCGGCGGGAGTCCCACGATGACAGCAGCACCGCCGAGACCGAGCATCTGGATCGACTGCTCCGTCGTGGTGGTACGCCCGATCGCGTCAAAAGCGTAATCCACGCCGTCCGGGATCAGTTCGAATAACTGCTCTACAGCGTCCCGGTCGGAGGCGTCTATCCGATCAGTCGCTCCGAACTGCATCGCCATCAGTGTCTTCTCTGGCACGATATCGATCGCGACAATGCGCTCGGCACCCGCGAGCTTTGCACCCTGCACTACGTTTAGGCCCACACCGCCGCAACCGATCACGGCGACCGTCGCCCCGGGCTCAACCGCGGCAGTATTGAGGACAGCACCCACGCCCGTTGCGACTGCGCACCCGACAACCGCAATGACATCCAGCGGGGCATCGTCACGAACTTTGATTGCACCAGAGGCCGGAACGATGGTCTCCTCGGCGAACGAGGAGACCCCGAGATAGTGATGCAGGGTCTCTTCCCTCAGGCTCAGTCGTGAAGTCCCATCAAAGAGAACCCCTTTGGGAGCAACAACGGTCGCAACTTTCTGACAGCGCGCCTCATGCCCCTGCAGGCAATAACGGCATTCACCGCAAGGCGGAACCCAGCTCAGGACGACATGATCGCCGACGGCAAGAGAGGTCACGCCCTCGCCCAGTTCGGTGACCACCCCTGAGCCTTCGTGCCCCATCACCAGCGGTGCAGGGGCTTCCCATTCTCCACGCTTGACGTGCAGATCAGAATGGCACACGCCCGCAGCCGCAATCTTGACACGCACCTCGCCTGCGCGCGGACCTTCAAGTACAAGATCAGCGACTTCCGCTCGGGTACCCGGGTCTCGAAACACCACAGCCTTCATGGGGAACTCCTTTGTCTCTCGGTGTTGCGGCCCCGTTCACACCGGAGCCAGAAATGAATGACAACTGTGCAGATGCTACGGACCGAAAGACTGTTCTGTCATTGCGTCAATCGATGATTTTCTTCATCAAATATCACCACTTGGTACAATCTGTTCGTGTCAATTACCCTGCAAACCGTCATCCGCGCCATCGGTGGCGAGTGTCTGCCCCACCGCGTCACTGACCGCGCCCAGATTGATGGCGTCGCCGACATCGACACCTACGTGGTGATTGGTAACTCCGAATACGTCACCCTCGTGACCGGCACCGTCGACGCACTAAGCTCACGTCTCGGGCGGTCTCACCTATCAGGATCGCCTACAGATCCCCTCGCCGATGGCGTGTTCGTCACGGATCAAGATTCCCCTGAAGTGCGAAATCTCCTTGCCGCACATCGAATGACCGCGATCGTTGGCACGGATCTCGCAGGCACCGCTCTAAACGCAACACTGCGCGCGCTGGTCTCGGACGAACGTGCCGCTTCGGAGCGGCTCGTCGCCGCCGGAATGAACGTCCTCACGCAGGTCGCGCGCCGGGGCGGCCTTACGGCAGTCATCGCGGAACTCGCCCACCGAATTGATGGCTGGGTCGTGCTGCTCGACCCGCAGGGACACCTCGTCGCAAGTGCCGGCGCAGGCCGCCTCCATATAACCGATGCAGTGGCGGTCGCGCTCGGTCGCCCAGTCCGCGTTAGGCACGAAGGCCTACAGGTGCACCAAGTTGGGACGGACCAGGATCTCGCGGGACACCTCGTGATTGCGAGCCGATCCAGCTCGAGACGCCGACCACGCGATCTTGCAACACAGGCTGCGGCTCTTGTTGACCTCCTCCTGCGCACCCACGACCCGTCACTCACCGAACACCTCGGCCGCGAAGCGCTCCTCAATCGACTCCTCGCAGGCGGCGACGAAGCTCGGACGCTGCTGCGGCGTTGGGGAGTGCACGAGTCGCAGCTCACCGCGTTTGCCCTCGGTGCTCGCACCCGAACCATCGACCTCGAGCGAGTCCTCAGGCGCTGGCTTGACGACCTTGGCGCAGAGCACGTCTTCGCGTCACAACCTGGTCTCGTAAGCGGGTTTATCCGCGACGATCTAGTGCCCGAGCTGAGTGCCAAGGTCGAAGCTTTCGCTCCGATAGGCGGCAGTTGGATCGCTCTCGGTTTAGGTACCTCTACGAGCGTCGATGCACTCAAGCTGAGCGCTGTGCAAGCTCGCCAAGCACTGAACTCTGCGCTGGAAGAGGGGCATCGTCTTCTCAACTACGCGCGGCTCACGACGGTCGATTTGGTGCTAACAAAGCTGGCTCCGGCCCCCAGGGAACACCTCACCGCTGTCCTGGAACCGCTGCGCGACAGTTCTGGGAGACACGGTGATCTCACCCATACCCTCCGAGTGTTTCTCGCCGAGCACGGCGCGCACCGCGCGAGTGCTGAACGTCTAAAGATCCACCGCCAGACACTCCGTTCCAGAATCCAACGGATCGAGGAACTGACCGGTCTCTCAATGGAACACGCGGACGACCGCGCCACCGCGTGGCTTGCGCTGCGAGCGGCAGGGTTCTAGTCACCTGATCCGCGGGAGTAAGGCGCGCAATCGCTTGTCAGATACGCCGTCCAGAGGGCGGTGCCGAAACTCGCAGGGCAACACAAAGAGCACTGTTGGTGCCGCGCAAGAACCGCTGCACTGGCGAGCGGACCCGGATTGGCCCTGAAGCCGCGCGAAGGCGGGCTTCACCCGCGATCGAACGAGATAATTCTAGTGGCTCTTCAGCGCAGAGCTGGGAATATGAATTTGTGTGGCCTACCGCCTGATCGCAAACGGGCGCAGATCGAGCGGCCTCCCGCCGGCGGAGGGATCCCGCCCGCAATCAGGTCGGCGACGACCTCGCCCGTGACTGGCCCGAGCGAGAGCCCGTGCATGTTGTGGCCGGCAGCCACCAACACCTCTGGGCGGTTCGGGATCGCGCCCAGCAGCGGCATACCGTCGGCGGTCATGGGGCGCGCTCCGACCCATTCTTCGCTCAGGTTCTGCCAGTCAGCCCCAGCGATCACGCTGGAGGCGGCGCGAGTGAGCACCTCAAGCTTTTGGCGGTTCAGGCGTTCCGGGGGGCTCCCGAACTCCATCATGCCGACAATCCGAAGCCGCCCGTGCATCGGGATCGCTACGCAGTGTCGATCCATCGAGTGCACGAGTGTGTTTGGCATGCGTTCCACGGGGACGGTGAAGCTGTACCCCTTCCCGGCGACGACGGCGGCAGAGCGGATGCTCGATTTACGCAGGATAGGCGTGGTCCACGCCCCGGCGGCGAGCACGAGGCGATCGCCACTGATCGTCGTGCTGGTGCCGTCGATGGCACGGCACACGATGCTCGCACCGTCACCAAGGCGTTCGGCGGTAAGCCCCTCGCGGATCTCTGCACCGTTGGCGGTGATGTGCGCGATGAGGCTGGCAACGAAGGTGACGGGATCAAGCGAGAATTCGCCGGGCAGCATGAACCCGCCCGTGACCCCTCCGGCGAGCGCCGGCTCGTGCTCGGCGAGCTGTGTGCCGCGAAGGATCGGGCCAGGCCCCTCCCCCCAGCCGCGATCTGCGCGTGTGCGGTAAGCCGCGTGGGCCGCCTGTAGATCCGGCTCCACCGAGCTGGTCATCAAGTAGCCGTCACCGCCACCGGAGATATCGATGCCGTCAGCAGCCATACGCTGCAGCGCCGGCAGGATCCCACCCGAGAACTGGGCGAGCGCGGCTGCTCCCTTCGCCGCCCGCTTGGCGCCGGATGCCCGAAGGAATCCGAGGCCGAAGAGCGCGAGGCGGGGCAATTGCAACGGCTCAATTGAAAGGTAGGACGACCTGGTGAAGACGCCGTTGATGATGTCTTTCGCTGTATTCGAGGAGGCGAGAGGCGCTACCTGCTGCGGCGTCAGCTCACCGGCGTTACCTGTTGCCGCGCCCCCGCCGAGCCGATCCCGGTCAATAATCGTGACGCGGTGCCCCTCGCGAAGCAGCGCATACGCGGTACTGAGACCGATCAGGCCGCCACCGACGACGACGACATGCTGAGCCTTCATCTCTGTGTGCCCTCCTTTGGGCCGTTGGGAGTTCGACCCTGCCACCGGCTGCGCGAGCGGAGAGCCTGAGGATCGCGTTGACAACACTTCTAACGTAGCGCCTTTCGGGTCGGATGCACCCCTCTGCTCGATGACCTTCCCAGCACCCGTGGCTGAGGCCAGGTCTTTCGCCAGCCCAAACGCGGCAGTGGCAATACTTGTCGCGGCTTCGAGAAACTGGTTATGCTAGCTAAATATTCAACAAGTGAAAGCCAGCTAAGCCTGGAGGAACGCCAATCCACTTTCACTACGCTGCAACACCTCGCACAAAGGAGTGCTCGACATGCAGAATCTCCAAGAATTTCTCGACTGGCTCAGCGGAATCATTTGGGGGCCGTTTGTACTGATCCCGCTGCTGTTCTTGACCGGACTGTATTTGACCTTCAGGCTTGGCGGACTGCAGTTTGTGCGGCTCGGGGCAGCGCTCAACCTGGGGATTCTGCGGCGTCGCGACCCGGGCTCGAAGGGTGACATCAGCCAGTTCCAAGCGTTGACAACCGCGCTTGCCGCGACCGTCGGCACCGGCAATATCGTGGGTGTCGCCACCGCGATCAGCATTGGTGGACCGGGAGCGCTGTTTTGGATGTGGGTGACCGGACTCTTGGGGATGGCTTCGAAGTATGCTGAAGCCTTTTTGGGAGTGCGTTACCGCACCGTCGATTCTGCGGGTGAGCGCAACGGCGGACCGCAGTACTATCTAGAGCGCGGCATTCGCGGCCCGGTGGGCAAGGTGCTGGGGTGGTCGTTCACAATCTTCGCGGTGCTCGCGAGCTTCGGGATCGGCAATATGACCCAGGCCAACTCGATTGCGGCGAACGTGGAGAACAGTTTTCACCTGCCCGTGTGGGTGACGGGCGTGCTGCTGACCGTCTTCACCGGTATCGTCCTGGTCGGCGGGATCAAGTCGATCGGCAAGGTGACCGCGGGCTTTGTGCCGATCATGATCGTGTTTTACGTGGCGGCGGCACTGTTCATCCTGTTCGTGAACATCGGCCAGGTGCCTGCGGCGTTTGGGCAAATCTTCCACGACGCGTTCACCGGCACGGCCGCGGTGGGCGGCTTCGCGGGGTCGCTGATGATTATCGCGGTGCAGTTCGGTTTTGCGCGCGGCATCTTCTCGAACGAGTCGGGCATGGGATCGGCGGCTATCGCCGCGGCGGCCGCGCAGACGAGCCACCCGGTGCGGCAGGGGCTCGTGTCGATGACGCAGACCTTCATTGACACGATTATCGTGGTCTCGATGACCGGTCTGGTGATCGTCACGACCGGCACCTGGAAGAGCGTCGATCCGGAGACCGGAGAGCAGATGTCTGCCGCGCTCATGACCGGCGAAGCCTTCTCGAACGGGCTTCCCGGTCAGTGGGGGCACTGGGTCGTGACGATCGGCCTCGTGATGTTCGCATTCTCGACCATCCTCGGTTGGTCATACTACGGCGAGCGCAGCCTCGCGCGAATCTTTGGTCGCCGATCGGTGATGCCGTTCCGCATCTTGTTCTCACTGGTCGTGTTCGTGGGCGCGACGACCCAGTTGAGCGTCGTGTGGTCGTTCTCGGACGTGATGAACGGGCTGATGGCGATCCCGAACCTGATCGGCTTGCTGATTCTGTCGGGCCTGATCGCGCGCGAAACCCGCGCCTATCTGAAGTTTGATCCCAAGCTGCGTGCGAGCGATGCGGAGGTGCGTGAGGCACTGCGTGACGATCCGGGCTATCGCGAGTGGCAAGCGCTCGAGGATGAGGGCTCGCGCGACAGCGCTGCGCCCGCGCAGCCCTCAACGACCGAACGCGAGTGAGAGTCTGCGGCGGGTTTCTTGCCTCAGCCGCAGCTCCCCATCGCCTGTTGTTTGGGATCGGAGAGAATCCCGGGGCTTAGGTCTGCGCGGATCGTGACGGATCCCGTGCTGGAGAAATGGATGTCTTTCAACGTGACTCCTGCGGGCAACTGATCCTGAACACACACCGTTTGCGGCTTCAGGACCGGATCCAGAAGCGAACCGGTCGCCGCGCTAATCTGCTCGGCCGTCAGATCAAAGCCTGCTACTTTCACCTCGAGCGGCTCGATCTTGATTGCGCCATCCACGACAGAGACGCCAAGGGTGGCCGCCAGATCGACGGACTGACCGAACATCTCGACCGAACGTCCGGCAACAAAATTGCCGCCCCGCACCTCCCCGGTCTGCGCGATCCCCGAGGTCAGAAGGTTGACGACGGCCCCCAGCTGCTCCTTCGGGACCACCAGGTCAACGCTCGCATCGCGGATCTCGCCCGAGAGGGGGTTGAACGGGACGGATCCCGCACGCAACGACGCATCGGTTTCAATTCCGTCGAGCAGGGGCACATTCGGCACCGCAATCGTGACGTCGCCAACGCTCCCCTGCAGTGCGTACAGCAGCGCCGATCCACCGAGAGAAACATCGACCGGATGGTCATCGCTCAGCTTCAGCTGGCTGCGCACCGCTCCCTCGACCACGCCGGGGATAATCAACCGCAGCGCAATCTCGGCGGCACCCGCGAGCACCCCAATAATCGCCACCACCCAGATTAGGCGGAGCCACCAGCGAGGCTTCCGTTTAGTCATTGCGTTTCTCTCCCGTGCTTGCGTTGGTGACTACAGTCGCTCAGGCGCTGAGACTCCGAGCAGGTCCAGGCCGTTGCGGAGCACCTGTCCAGCGGCATCATTCAGCCACAGGCGGGTGCGGTGCAGATCCTCCACCGGGGCATCCCCGAGCGGGATCACCCGGCAGTTGTCGTACCAACGGTGATACGAGGCTGCGAGTTCTTCGAGGAAGCGTGCGATGCGATGCGGCTCACGCAGCTCAGCGGCGCCCGCAACGATGCCCGGGTACTGCTGCAGCTTCCCGAGCATCTCAGTCTCTGTTTCGTGAGTGAGCAGCTCAGGTACGAACACCGAACGGTCGACGCCTGCGGCTTCAGCGTTACGATCGACAGCGCAGGTGCGCGCGTGAGCGTACTGCACGTAGAACACCGGGTTGTCGTTGGAGCGACTGCGCACCTTCTCACCGTCGAGGGCAAGCGGGGAATCAGCGGGGTAGCGAGCCAGCCAGTAGCGCAGCGCGTCGCTGCCGAGCCACTCAAGCAGGTCGTTAAGCTCGATGATGTTGCCGGCACGCTTCGAGAGCTTGGCTCCGTTGAGGTTCACGAGCTGCCCGATGAGAACCGAGATGTCCTTCTCCGTGTCGTCGCCTGCGGCCCCCGCGATCGCGGTGAGGCGCCCAATGTAGCCGTGATGATCGGCTCCGAGGAGATAGATCTTCTCGCCGAAGCCGCGATCCTTCTTGGAGAGGTAGTAGGCGGCATCGGCGGCGAAGTAGGTGTAGATGCCGTTGCCGCGGGTGAAGACGCGATCCTTGTCGTCTCCGAAGTCAGTAGTGCGCACCCAGATCGCGCCGTCTTCTTCGTAGACATGCCCCTGCTCGCGCAGGCGATCCACCGCGGCGGCAATGGGGCTCAGCCCACCGTTCGCTCCCGGGGCATGAAGCGTGCGTTCGGAAAAGTAGACATCGAAGTGCACGTTGAAGCGTTCGAGGGAATCCTTGATCTCCGCGAGCTGCAGCGCGTAGCCGAGCTCCTGCGCCTGCTCAAGTGCCGCGGCGCGATCCTGCTGGGCAATCTCAGGCAGATTCGGGATCTGCTCACGAATCTGGCGACCGAGCTCCTGCACGTAGGCACCCGGGTAGGCGTCTTCGGGGGCGGGCTCGCCGAGGGCTGCCGCGAGCACGGATCGGCCGAACTTCTCCATCTGCGCACCGGCGTCGTTGATGTAGTACTCGCTCGTCACCTTCGCGCCAGCCGCGCGGAGCACCCGGGCGGTCGAATCACCGAGCGCCGCCCAGCGGGTGTGCCCCATGTGCAGGGGGCCCGTGGGATTTGCGGAGACGAACTCGAGGTTGATGTTTTGGCCCGCGAGCGTGTCGCTACGGCCGTAATTCTCCCCCTGCTCAACCACGCGGCGCGCAGTTTCGCCGGCGCTCGCCGCGTCGAGGGTGATATTGATGAAGCCGGGGCCAGCAACGTCGGCCGTTGCGACGCCCTCAATCTCGGCCGCGCGAGCGGCGATATCAGTGGCCAGATCGCGCGGGTTCAGGCCGAGGCGCTTCGCAAACTTCATGGCAGCATTGGAGGCCCAATCACCGTGCTCGCGGTTCCGCGGTCGCTCAACGGCGGTGTCCGCTTCGGTGGCGACGATCTCTTGGGCAGCGTCATCACCGCGCGCGGCAATGATGTCGTTGAGAATCTGGGCGAGGGCATGGGCGAGTTCTTGTGGCGTCACAACAACTCAGTCTACTTGCGCTAGGCTGGACGGGTTGCATTGCTCGCCTCCGTAGCTCAGGGGATAGAGCGCCGGTTTCCGGTACCGTAGGTCGGGGGTTCGAATCCCTCCGGGGGCACTGTAATAAAAGAGGTCTTGACCGGGTGTTTACCACTCGGTCAAGACCTCTTTGCGTGGCGCGCGGGACGGCCGTGTGCTGAGCGCCCACCAAACCGGTGAGCGCCCACGGGACCCGCGAGTGGTTTTCGTGGGCGCTCGCCGGTTTGGTGGGCAGTCACCCGCGGGGATCCTGCACCCCTACACAATGACGCTCGGTTGCAGATCCTTGAGTGTGCGGAAGCGGGTCATGCGGGTCACACCGATTGCAGCGAGCAGACCCGCAATCACCAGCCAGCACAGCAGCACGCCGAGATCCGTCCACACGCGATCCAGGTTGCCGCCGTACATCACCTGCCGCATCGCGTCCACGACGTAGCTCATGGGCAACACATGGTGCAGCGCCGCGAGCGGGGCCGGCAGCGTCTGCCAGGGGAAGGTGCCGCCCGCGGTCACCAGCTGCACCACCATCAGTACGAGCCCGGCGAACTGGCCGACGGCACCCCACCACACATTCAGGGCGAGAATGATCGCGGTGTAGGTCATCGAGGCAAAGATCAATATCCCCAGCGTCGCGAGGGGGTTGGCAAACTCAAATCCCAGGGCAAACGACAACACGAGGAACAGCCCCACCATCTGCACCGCACCCAGCATCGCCGGCGTCCCCCACCCGGCAAGCGTCACCCGCAGCGGGGATCTGAGCGCCGTCACCGCACGCTTGGAGATCGGCTTGACAATCAAGAACAGCGCGTAGATCCCGATCCAGGCGGCGAGCGCCGCGAAGAATGGCGCAAGGCCCGCGCCGTAGTTTTGGGCCGACGTGAGTGCGTCGGTCTTGATCCGCACGGGATCACCCAGGATCTTCGCCTGCTCCGCACGGGTTGCCGCATCAAAATTCGGGATCTGAGCTACCCCGTCGACCAAACCAGTTTCGAGTGTCTCAGAACCCGCAACGAGTTGGCCGAGCCCGTCCTTCAACTGTGTAGCCCCCTCGCTTAACTCGGTAGTTCCAGTGGCCACGGTCGCAGCGCCCGTGGCCAGCGCACCAGCCCCCGTAGACACTTGCTGTGCTCCCGCGTTCAAACGGTCGATCTCGCCCACGGCCCCCTGCACTCGAGTATTCAGGTCAGCAACAACGGTGCCGACGGGATCCAGGCGAGCCAGCACCTCGTCAATCTTTGCCTGCTCGAGTCCCGCGTCCGCGAGGGACGCCGCAATATCGGCACGGAGCTGCGGTTGCGCCGCAAGCAGATCTGCGGACACCGTACCCGCAGCGTCAGCGATTGCGGCCAGCTGCCCCGCACCGGCCGCGACCTGGCCCGCCCCCTCGGAGAGCGACGCGGCACCGTCTCGCACCTGCGCAGTGCCCTCCACCAGCGCGGTGGCTCCCGTCGAGAGTGTGGTGGCGCCGTCGTTTGCGGCGCCAAGCCCGGTCGTGAGTTCTCCAGCCCCATCGGCGGCTTCGCTGAGTGAACCGCGGATTGTGTTGAGCCCGTCAAGCATCGCGAGCCCGGCCTCACTCACCACCTGCTGCGTGATTGTCTTGCCGATGCGCTCCACCGCCTGTGATCCGATGGTGGAGGCGAGATAGTTGTTGGCGTCGTTCGTGCGCAGTTCGATGCCAGCCGGGTGCGGATCCGCCGAACTGATCGACCCGATTGCCTCCGAGAAGCCGCTGCCGAGGGTGATCGAGAAGTCCCACCTGCCATCGTTGAGCCCTGCCGCGGCTTCTTTCGCGTCGACCTCTGACCAGTCGAAGGTGTCGCTGGCGAGTAGCTTCTTGGCGACCTCCTGGCCCAGATTCCGCTCGGTGCCGTTCACCTCCGCGCCCTGATCCTCGACAACAAGCGCAACGGGTACTTCGCTCAGCCGCTGATAGGGATCCTGGTTCGCCCAGAGATACAGCCCGCCGTAGAGAATCGGCACACACAGCAGGGCCGCGAGCGCGAGCAGCGCCATCTTGGAGGAGACGAGGCGGCGCAGTTCGGCGAGGATCATCTGCGGAACCTTGAACCGGGGTACCTGAGTTCGAGTCATGAGGCGGCCTCCTCCGTTTCCGTGTGCTCCGCGCGGGATCCCACCCCCGCTTGTAGCCGGGCCTGCGGATGGATCAGCGGTCGCAACACCGACTCTGAGGCCCGCCCAGCAATCACCAGCACCGCGTACCCTCGCTCCGCAAACTCGCGCGCAATCGCCCACCACACCTCCGGTTCACCGCCGTGACGATCGGGTGAGACAAGTACAAAACCTTCGATGCCCCGCCTCAACACCGCGAGTTCGCAGAGCATGCGAATGCGGGTGGCCGGCGCTACATTCGCCATTTGGGTGGTGGCGAGATGGCGGAGATCCAGTTTCTCCAACCAGCGACGTGCCGCGATGGGGTCGGCCCGCAAACCGGCGAACATCAGCTCTTCCTCAACGAATCCGATCACGAGCACATTGGGTTCGGGATCGCACACCTCTGGCGCGTCAAGAAGTGCGACGCGGCGGCGCAGATCCCGAGCATTTGCCTCGCCGTCGATCAGTACCTCGCCCACATCGGGACGCATCCGGCCGCTCGCGATCAACCCCAGAAGGCTCGGACGCTGCTCGGTCTCCACGCACGCAAGCGTCGCAGTGCCCGTTTCATACGCTGTTGACGTCACCGGCAGCGCGCGTTGCTTTGGGCCTTTGGCGACCCCTGAGATTTCCACCTTCATAGCGACACTCTAGACCGTGCCACGGGTAGCGCGTGGGCAGTCAGCTAACGATCGTCAAGCGTTTCGCCACGCCGATCCACGAGCCCCCACGTCGCCGCGGCTGCGACAACAAAAAACACCGCAAAAACAGCGAAGGCGAGCCCGGATCCGCCGGCGAGCAGCAGCACCGGCACCAGCAGCGGCGCGATGATTGAGGCGATGCGCCCCACCCCCGCCGCCCAGCCAGCGCCCGTCGCGCGCAGCGAGGTCGGATAGATCTCCGGGGTCACCGCGTACAGTGCTCCCCACGCCCCCAGGTTGAAGAAGGAGAGTGCCATGCCCGAGGCGATGATCGCCCACTCGGCGTGCACGGTGCCGAATACTGTTGCCGAGACCGCCGATCCAACCAGGAACACCGAAAGCGTCAGCCGCCTCCCCCACACCTCGATCAGCCAGGCCGCGACCGCGTAGCCGGGAAGCTGAGCGAGCGTAATGATGAGCGTGAACGCGAATGATCGCACCAGGCTGAACCCGGCATCGACGAGGATGCTCGGGATCCAAATGAACGCGCCGTAGTAGGCGAAGTTGACGCAGAACCAGACGAGCCAGATCGACAGTGTTCGCCCCCGGAACTCACGCGACCAGAGCGCCGCGACCCGTCCTCCCGCCGATCGTGCGACCGGCGAGGGGGCGGGATCCTGAACCAGATCGCCACCGGGATCCTGAGCCTGCCGTGCCTTCCCGGCCTGCGCTTCGAACGTCTCAACGATCCGCTCGGCCTCGGCGACACGACCGCGGCCAGCCAGCCAGCGCGGCGATTCTGGCAATCCCCAACGCACCGCAAACGCATACAGCGCAGGAATGGCGCCGATCGCGAATGCCCACCGCCAACCATGTTCAGACGCCGGCACCACGAAGTAGCCGATCAGCGCGGAAGCCGTCCAACCGACGGCCCAGAAGGCTTCGAGGATCACGATCAAGCGGCCGCGGATCCTGGCCGGGGCGAACTCGCTCACATAGGTGGAGGCGACGGGCAACTCGGCTCCGAGCCCGAGACCCACAAAGAAGCGCAGTACCATCAGCACCGCGATCCCTCCGGCGAGCGCACTCGCCCCGGTCGCGAGGCCGTAGATGAGCAGCGTGATCGCGAACACCTGGCGTCGCCCGATCCGGTCTGCAATCAGTCCGCCCAGGCTTGCACCGATCGCCATGCCAACGAAACCGATCGAAGCGATCAGCCCACTCTCGCCCATGCTGAGACCCCACTGCTGAGTCAGCGCGGCGATGATGAACGAGAAGAGACCGACGTCCATCGCGTCGAGCGCCCAGCCGATGCCCGAGCCGGTGAGCACGCGACCGTGTTTCCGGGTGAAGGGCAGCGCGTCAAGGCGCTGGGCGATGCTGCGCCTGGCATCAGTGCGCCGTGTGCCGGTCTCAGTTTCAGTCATGGATTCATGGTAGGGGCAGGAACCCTCTCTTGCTCGGCATTTGCGGGTCACAGAGATGCACTAAACCCGCCGAGTAGTGCACTTCTGTGACCCGCGAAGCTGAGGAGTGGGGATCTACTACGCAGCTCCGATAATGTCGACGGCCAATCCGTTGCTGGCGGCGACAAGGCGCTTGTCATTCGTCCAGAGCTCTCGGCATCTTGAACGTTGCGCAGTCGCGAGGTGTAGTGCGTCCGGAGTTTTCATGCCGTGATGCGCACGCAATTCAGCCGCTTGCACATAGATGTCAACTCCAAGTGGAACCTTTCGTAGCCGCCGGTAGGCCTCAAAGTACCTTTCTCGCAGTTCAATTCGCTTGTCTTTCAAGGGGCCGACCAGACACTCATGCAGCACCAGCGGACTCACCAAGAGCGTTTCTTCGGCAGTGGAAAGCTTGGCTCGCACGCGGTCTCCTCGCTCACTGCCGTCTTCAATGGCGTAGATCAGGATGCAACTGTCGAGGAAGATCATTCCCAAGCGTCCCTAGACTCAAGGATCTGCACGTCGATCGCCTCGGATGGTCGACCTAGCCTCTGAGGCAGCGGGTTCTCTTCAAGCCAGGCAGCAAAACTCACCCCGGTAGCATCTGAACCACCATCGATCGAGACAAGCTTGGCAACAGGCTCGCCTCGATTAGCGATCACAACCTCGTCGCCAGCTCTAGCCTCCGCAAGCAGTCTGGAAAGACTGTTGCGGGCTTCAAAGACGCTGTAGGTCGACATGTACCAATGTTAGCCAGGTTTCTAGCCATAAGCCAGAGCCGGTTTCTCGCGCAGACCCTAGTCACGCACGTAACTGAGATCCCGGATCGCGCGGCCCTTATCCGCGCCCTTCTTCTCGAACGCGGTGAGCACTCGGCCGTCGTACCGCTCGGCCCACTCGCCCTCGAAGCCGCGCCGGAACCCCGGGGCCGCATCGAGCACCTCACGCATCTGCTCCGCGTACTCTTCCCAGTCGGTCGCGAGACGGAGCACACCGCCCGGCTTCAGCGAACCGGCCGCGATCCGGGCGAAATCAGCGTCAACCAGGCGACGCTTCTGGTGCCTCACTTTCGCCCACGGATCAGGGAAAAACACCCACAACTCATCAACGACCTCAGCGGCCAGCGCCTTCTCCAACAGCTCGGGCGCGTTCACCTCGGCGAGCCGAAGGTTCGTGATCCCGCCCTTTTCCGCGCGAATGATGGTGCGCGCAAGCCCCGCCCGAAACACCTCCACCGCCAAGAAGTTCTTCTCGGGGTGCGCCGCAGAAGCGTGCAGGATCGCGTGACCCTGGCCCGATCCAATCTCAACGATAAGCGGCGCGGATCGGCCAAAGATTTGTTCGGGATCAAGCCGCACATGATCCGCCACACCCGTCACAGTGGCTCCGTGATCCACATCGAGCACATACTTGGCTTCGTGGTCATCCCAAGCTTTGATCTGCGAGGGAGTCATCCGGCCGCTGCGGCGCACGAAGGAGACAGGTTTCTCACGAAACTTGCTCGGGTCTTGGGGCCGAACAATCTTTGAACGTTGAGAAGTGGAGGCGGGGGCGGGGTGTTCAGTCACCCCACAACGCTAGCTCAGGATACGCTGGAGTCCAATCCGCATGAACCGAAGGGCAGCATCATGACCAGGCAGATTCTGTTGGTGAACGGTCCGAATCTCAATCTGCTCGGCACCCGCGAACCCGAGATCTACGGCACCAGCACCCTCGCTGACGTCGAGGCGCTGACCTCTCGCACTGCCAGCGAATTCGGGTTGACGGTGGGCGCGGTGCAGAGCAACCACGAGGGTGTACTCATCGATGCAATCCACGCCGCCCGAGAAGACTGCGCCGCGATCATCATCAACCCGGGAGGTCTCACGCACACTTCGGTGGTGCTGCGCGATGCTCTCTCTGGAGTGTCACTGCCGGTTGCTGAGGTGCACCTTTCAAACGTGCACGCTCGCGAACCGTTCCGCCAGCACTCCTACGTCTCCCCCGTCGCGGCCTTCGTGATCGCAGGTTGCGGCGTGCAGGGCTACGACTTCGCCGTGCGTCGGATCGCCGCGCTTCTCGCAGCTTAACGATTCCCCGGAGCTCAGCACCCGCAGAGCATTCCAAGGATCTTGAGACGCCAAAGGCCACCTCGCAGCCGAAATGCTGTGAAGTGGCCCTCGGTGAGAATCCGTGTCGCTTAGAAGCTCGACATCATCGTGCTGGCGTTAATTGCGCCGCTAATGCCGCCGAGCACGATGAGCACAGCGGTGATGATCCAAGCCAGCTTCTTGTGCTGATCGTATCCTTCAAGCTTCATTCCTTGCTTATCGCGCTGCGCACTTACAAGCACAAGAATGAGATCGACCAGCGCCCACACCCCCAGTCCACCAAAGGTTACAAGCTTCAGCACACCGGTGCCGATCTTACCCAAATAGAAGCGGTCAACTCCCAGCGGGCCGAGCAGGTAGCTCAGGATCCACGTCACCAAGAAGGATCGGGTTCCAACCTCAGATGCCTGTGCCTGTGGCATTGCAGGTGCAGCCGGTGCTGGCTGTGGTGCGGCGTTGCCGGAAAGATCACTTATGTATTGCTCCTGATGTTTGTGCAAATTCCCACTGAATTCACACTGAACTCAAATAATAAACGTTGTACGCCTCAGCTCCAACTTTTGTCGGGCGCGACACCATCTGGCCCTACGGCACGAGCGGAAAGACGTTGAACAACTCCGGGTTGTGCGCGTGCACGAGCACCGCAAACACGACCGCGTCGAACAAGAGGTGCACCACCACAACGTAAGCGAGCGACTTGGTTCGCAGGAAGATGTAACCCTGTACGAGCGCGAAGGGGATCGTGATCAGCGGCCCCCAAGCGCGGTAACCAAGCTCCCACAGGAACGACACGAACACCACCGCCTGTAGCACGTTCGCGAGCCACACCGGGAAGTGCCGCAGCAGCAGCGCAAACACGGTACAGATAAAAAAGAGTTCATCCCAGATCCCGACGGCGCCCACCCCAACAAACAACCGCGCGATCAGATCCGGGGTGCCCACGGCTGGCCAATTCTGGTACACCCCGAGCCAATGAAGTAGCCGGGCAGGATCAGCCAGGCCAACACGATCGCAGCGAACAGCCAGGTCCAGTGCAGTCGCCCCCAGGTGCCGCCGCCCCGCCACGGAAACCCAGTCGCCCGATCCTGGTAGACAAACCTTGACACCAGATAGGGCACGGCGACTGCTCCCCCGAGCGCGAGCGTAAACTTCAGCATCGCCCAGTTGTCGAGTTCCGCCGCGAGCGGGATCGAGCGCACGATCCCGAGCCCAACGGTGATGAGTGAGAGGTCTCGCAGGAGCGACGGCGCAGATCCTCGCACGGAAACCGGCCGCTCCACCGCCCAGGCGAGCAGGAGTCCGACGGCCAGCAATCCAAAGCCCAGGATCGGGATCTCCGCCACAAAGAACGCGGGAGCCGCAAGCACTGTGAGCATGGCCGCAGCCAGATGCCCCGGTTGCACCCGCGCGCTTCCACCCGCGTCTTCTCCCACCACATTCATGTCCCCAGGGTACTCAGCCACGTCGAAAGGCCAGTAATTCGACGAGACACCCCTCCACCGGTGCACGCGAACAGGCTTCTCGTCGAATTAATGGATTCTCGTGACAAGTTACCAACACCGCATTCCCCGGTAATGTCATCTCTATGAACGCGTTACATCCCGCAGACTCACACGACCGCATACGAGTGCAGGGCGCCCGCGAGCACAACCTCAAAGACGTCAGTGTCGACCTCCCGAAGCGCCGCCTGACGGTCTTCACCGGGGTGTCAGGATCGGGCAAGAGCTCCCTCGTATTCGCGACGATCGCGGCCGAATCCCAGCGCCTGATCAACGAAACCTACAGCGCCTTCGTGCAGGGCTTTATGCCCAGCCAGGCCCGCCCAGACGTCGACGTGCTCGAGGGACTTACCACGGCGATCATCGTTGACCAGGAGCGGATGGGGGCAAACCCCCGCTCAACGGTCGGCACCGCCACCGACGTCAATGCGATGCTGCGCATTGTGTTCTCCAGGCTCGGTGAGCCCCATATCGGATCCCCCAACGCATTTTCCTTTAACATCGCCTCGATCAGCGGCGCCGGCGCCGTCACCCTCGAAAAGGGTGGCAAAAAGATCAAGGAGCGGCGCAGCTTCGAGGTGCTCGGCGGCATGTGCTCCACTTGCGAGGGCCGCGGCACCATCAGCGATTTTGCGCTCGACGAGCTGTACGACGCTGACAAGTCACTCGCCGAGGGCGCGCTCAAGGTGCCCGGTTTCAGCATGGACGGCTGGTATGGCCGCATCTTCGCGGTCGTCCTCCCCATGGAAACTCCGATCAAGGAGTTCACAGAAGAGCAACTACATATCCTGCTCCACAACGAGCCGATCAAAGTGAAAGCCGAGGGCGTCAACGTCACCTACGAGGGGCTGATCCCGCGGATTCAGAAATCCATGCTGTCGAAGGATCGCGAGGGGATGCAGTCGCATGTTCGCGCCTTCGTGGATCGCGCCATCGTCTTCAACCCGTGCCCCGCCTGCGACGGCACGCGCCTCAACGAGACGGCGCGATCCTCCAAGATCAAGGGCTTCAGCATCGCCGACGCCTGCGCTATGCAGATCTCGGATCTCGCCGAGTGGGTGCGCGGGATCAACGACCCCGGTCTCGCGCCGCTCATCGCAAAACTGCTCGATACCCTCGATTCCTTCGTGCAAATTGGGCTGGGCTATCTGAGCCTTGACCGCCCGACCGGCACGCTATCGGGAGGCGAGTCGCAACGCACCAAAATGATTCGGCATCTCGGCTCAAGCATCACCGACGCCACCTACGTCTTCGATGAGCCGTCGATCGGGCTCCACCCGCACGATATGCAGCGCATGAATCAATTGCTGCTGAAGCTGCGAGACAAGGGCAATACGGTGTTGGTGGTGGAGCACAAGCCGGAGATGATCCAGATCGCCGACCACGTGGTGGATCTTGGCCCCGGCGCAGGTGCGGGCGGCGGCGAGATCTGCTTCGAGGGGACCGTTGATCAGCTACGCACGTCAGACACCCGCACCGGCAGGCACTTCAACGACCGTGCCACACTGAAACCCTCGACGCGTACAAGCACCGGCAGTATCGAAGTACGCGGGGCGGATCGCTACAATCTGCAGGGCATCGACGTCAGCGTGCCGCTCGGAGTGCTGTGCGTGGTGACGGGGGTCGCAGGGTCGGGCAAGAGCACGCTCATCCACGGCTACGTCTCGACGCAGGAGGGTGTGGTCGCGGTGGATCAGGGCGCAATCAAGGGTTCGCGCCGTTCCAATCCCGCCACATACACAGGACTGTTGGATCCCGTGCGCACCGCGTTCGCGAAGGCCAATGGCGTGAAGCCCGCGCTCTTCAGCGCGAACTCAGAGGGCGCCTGCCCCGAGTGCAAAGGCGCCGGCATCATCTTCACGGATCTCGGCATGATGGCGACGATGGAGAGCCCCTGCGAAGTTTGCGAGGGAAAGCGTTTCGCAGCCGAGGTGCTTGAATACACGCTCGGCGGCAAGAACATCGCCGAGGTCCTGGATCTGAGTATGGCGGACGCACGTGAGTTCTTCGCCGCGGCCGAATCGAAGGTGCCAAAAGCGGTAAAGATCCTGGATCCGCTCGTCGATGTCGGCCTCGGATATCTCACCCTCGGGCAGCCGCTCTCGACGCTCTCGGGCGGCGAACGTCAACGCCTAAAGCTCGCGATCCATATGATCGAAGACGCCGAAGTCTACGTGCTCGATGAGCCGACGACCGGCCTGCACTTAGCCGACGTCGACCTGTTGCTCGGGCTCCTCGACCGCTTGGTCGACGCAGGCAAGAGCGTGATCGTGATCGAGCACCATCAGGCGGTCATGGCGCACGCCGACTGGATCATCGACATCGGCCCCGGGGCCGGTCAGCAGGGTGGCACGATCGTCTTTGAGGGCACCCCGCAGGATCTCGTCGCTGCGAAATCAACGATCACGGGCGAACACCTCGCGGAGTACGTGGGGGTCTAGCTTTTCTTCGCCACACAAGGCGAAACCCCGCGTTTGAGCCACTTGCGCACAGTTGACCCCTTCGCCACTATGCACAAGCGCGAAATACTGCCGACTGAACTTTGTCAGAATGAGCGAGCAACCACCCGCGTTACAAGACACTCGTGGCCCAGGTGGTCGAATAAGCCAATGGCAGGCCGCCGGAGGCGCGTCTCCATCGAAGGAGTTCTGCACCATGGAAGTTGCTCACACCCCTGACCCCAAGTTCGACAAGTCGCCATTTAGCGACCCCGTCTCCCCTGAAACCTCCGCGGGTTCAACCGTAGTTCACAAGAAACTTCGACCGCGCCACATCACGATGATCACGCTCGGCGGCATCATCGGTGCAGCACTGTTCGTAGGATCAGGAAACGTGATCCGCGCAGTGGGGCCTGCCGCCATTGTCTCCTACCTGATCGGAGGCTTGCTCGTCTTCCTCGCGATGCGCATGCTGGGGGAAATGGCCGCCGCACGACCGGCCATCGGATCGTTCATGGAGTACGCGCGTGTCGGGCTCGGCAACTGGGCTGCGTATCTTGTCGGCTGGCTCTACTGGTATTTCTGGGTGGGCGTTATCGCATTTGAAGCGGTGCTTGCCGGTGGCACCATGCACGACTGGTTTCCGATCTTGCCTTCGTGGGCGTGGTCACTCATCATGCTCGCCGTCTTTGTCGGCGTGAACCTCATCTCGGTGCGCGCTTTTGGTGAGATCGAGTTCTGGCTGGCGAGCATCAAAGTGCTCGCCATCATCGTATTCCTCGGTGCGGGCGTGCTGTTCATGTTTGGCTTGTGGCCCGATTCAACGAACACGATCTCCAACTTATGGGCGCACGGCGGTTTCGCACCGAAGGGCGTCGGCGTGATCTTCACGGGCGTCGCACTCGTGATCTTCTCCTACTTCGGAACCGAAATCGCGGTCATGGCCTCTGCAGAATCGGATGATCCTGCCAAGGGGATCCGTCAAGCAACGAACACGGTCATCTGGCGCATCCTGCTGTTCTTTGTCGGCGCCGTATTGGTGATCGTCACCATCGTGCCCTGGAACGAACTCCCCAAACCCGAAGACACCGCGACGGCACCCTTCACCTACGTCTTCACGCTGTTGGGGCTCCCGAACGCCGGCGTCATTATGCAGTTGGTCATCTTCACCGCAATAATCTCGGTGTTGAACTCGGGTCTCTACTCCGCCTCTCGCATGTTCGCCTCGCTCGCTGGCCAAGGATTCGCGCCGCGTTTCGTGGCCAAGCGCGCCAGAAACGGGATCCCCGTCTTTGCTCTCCTCGCTTCGACCAGCGGTGGGATCATCGCAACCATCTTCAACTTCGCGGCCCCGGGTTCGGGGATCTTCGATTTCATTATGAACTCCGCCGGTCTCGTCGCGCTGTTCGTTTATGCGTTCATCTCACTGACTCAGATGCGGCTCCGGCAAAAGATGACCCCGGAAGAAGTTGCGGGATTGAAACTCAAGATGTGGTTCCACCCGTGGCTCAACATCTTCCTGATCGCGGCAATCGCTGCGATCTTCGTGGCGATGCTGTTCACTGAAGATGGCTCCACTCAGGTGTGGACGAGCCTCATTGCGACGGCGGTGCTCGTCGCCTTCTGGCCCCTTGTACGCCGCAACCTCAAGAAGCGCAAGACCACTGGGGCGCATCCGCGTGACTAGGTGCGGGCTCCTATCCGAGCTGGTTTAGCGCGCGGATTAGGCGGTGCAGATCCCCCACCGCACGCGGCCGCGGGGTGAAGATGATGCGCGGCAGGCTCAGCAGGTCAGGCTCGTCCCGCTCAACTTCGAGAGGCTCGGTGCGCTCAATCCTTCCCGCAAGACAGAGCCCGGAGAAGTGTTCGTTGAGGCTCGCAAGATCCGCGTCACTGGGAGCAGTGCGCAAGCGCAGCACCAGGCGGTCACCCACCCAGCGCAGTGAATCATAGTTGCGCCAGAAACCCGTGATCTCGGCGATCGCCTCGTCAACCGAGTCGGTTATGAGCACCCGATCAAGATCATCGATCGAGATCATGCCGGTGCCCGCGAGTTCCTTTGTCACGAACTGGGCGAAGCCACGCCAATAGCTCCCGCCCGGCCGATCCAGCAACACGATCGGGGTCGGGATCATTTTCCCGGTCTGCTGCAGTGTCAGCAGCTCTAGCGTTTCGTCGAGCGTGCCGAAACCACCGGGCAGGCAGACGAATCCGCTCGCTTCTTTCACCAGCATCACCTTGCGGGTGAAGAAGTATTTCATCGACACGAGACGGTCATCCTGTGCCACGACCGCGTTCGCGTGTTCTTCAAAGGGTAGCCGGATCGACACACCGAGTGAGTGCTCAGGGCCTGCGCCCGTCGCCGCGGCTTCCATGATTCCGGGGCCGGCCCCCGTTACCACGAACCATCCCCGCTCGGCGAAATTGCGCGCGGTCGCCTCGGTCATCAGCCACAGTGGATCTTCGGAGTGAGTACGTGCCGAACCAAAAATGGTTACTTTGGGAGTACCCCGGTATGGGGCAAAGGTCTTGAATGCCGCCCGCATCTCTTCGACTACGGCCGCGGTGAGCTTCAGATCTGGTCGGGTCACGGCATCCTGACCCAGCCCGATTCCGGCCTGAATAATGCGCCGAACAAGGGCACGCTGATCCTTGATTCCCGCCTCGGTCATCAGTGCGGCGATGGCACCGTTCAGGGACTCATCCGGGTTCTCGTTCATCAGTTTTTCCACGACCCCAGTCTAGGCATGCACAGGAGGTCTTTGATTTCGATACTTCGACTCGGCAAATGCCTCGCTCAGCACGGCGCTCACTCCGTTCGCTCAATCGGCGAATCTAGCACTCCACGACGTTCACGGCGAGGCCACCCCGCGCGGTTTCCTTGTACATGTCGCTCATGTCGCGCCCGGTCTCGCGCATCGTTACAATCACCTGATCGAGACTGACGTGGTGGCTCCCGTCTCCCATGAGCGCCATCTTGGCGGCGTTGATCGCTTTCGAGGCCGCGATGGCGTTGCGCTCGATGCACGGGATCTGCACGAGCCCGCCGACGGGATCGCAGGTGAGGCCGAGGTTGTGCTCCATCGCAATTTCGGCCGCGTTCTCTACCTGCGCAGGGGTTCCCCCGAGCACGTGAGCGAGCCCGGCAGCAGCCATTGACGAGGCAGACCCGACTTCTCCCTGGCAGCCGACCTCGGCACCCGAGATCGAAGCCTGCTCCTTATACAGCACCCCGATTGCGGCGGCGGTGAGCAGAAAGTCGGCAATGGCTTCCGCTTTTCCTCCCGCGGGCAGCGTCACGTAGTGCGTCGCATAGAACAGCACGGCGGGAATGATCCCCGCAGCGCCGTTCGTGGGCGCCGTTACTACCCGACCGCCCGAAGCGTTCTCCTCATTGACGGCGAGCGCGACGAGGTTCGCCCACTCTTGCCAGAAGCGCGGATCCCGGTCCGGATCCTGCTCCAGCAGGCGGCGATGCCACTCGGGCGCCCGCCGCCGCACATTCAGTCCGCCGGGCAGCACACCGGTGCGTCGTAGCGCGTTGTTTTTGCACTCCTCCATGACGTCCCAAATGTGAGCGAGGCCGGTGCGGATCTCGGCCTCATCGCGTGCGACGAGCTCGTTGGCGAGCATCACCTCGGCAATAGATAGCCCGTTCCCCTCGGCATGCGCTAGGAGTTCGAGGGCCGTGGTGAAGGGGTAGGGCTGCACCGCGTGGGAGGAGGCAAGTTCGGCCTGAGCCTCATCTTCCTCTCCCTCGCGGATCACAAAACCGCCACCCACAGAGAAGTACGTCTGTTCGTCAATCACTTTTCCCGCGGCATTGCTCACCCGAAAGCGCATGCCGTTTGTGTGGCGCGGCAGCACCGTGAGCGGGCGAAGCACCAGGTCCGCGAGCCCAAAAGCGATCTCGGGTGCGGAATCGGGATCCTGCGCACCCACCTGGGCACCGAGCCGCAGCTTCCCGTCCGCTTCGATGCGCGTGATGGCACGCTCGACCTCTTCGGGCAGGATCAGCGCGGGGTCATAGCCCTCGAGACCGAGCAGTACCGCCGGAAACGTTCCGTGCCCCTGGCCCGTCGCGGCGAGCGAACCGTAGAGGTCCACGTTCAGCGCCGCGACGGAACTCAGGGTGCCGGATCGTTGCAGTTCGGTGACGAAGCGCTGGGCTGCACGCATCGGGCCGACTGTATGGGAACTGGACGGCCCAATCCCCACGCTGAAAAGGTCGAAGGTGCTAATTGCCACAGCGCATCTCCTTAAACTAAGACACTTCGGCGTCGTTCGCGGCGGCGTATTCTTCCGGCGACTGCAGCGGGCCAAGCTCGGTCACTGCAACTTTGAAGAGCCAACCGGAGCCGTAGGGCTCGGCATTGATCATCGCGGGATCGTCGACCGCGGCGGCGTTCACCTCGACAACCTCGCCCGTGGCCGGTGAGTAGAGTTCAGACGTCGACTTCGTGGATTCGATCTCGCCGCAAACTTCACCAGCGGTGACAGTAGCGCCGACCTCGGGCAGTTCGAGGTAGACAATCTCGCCAAGCGCATCAACGGCCACTTCGGAGACGCCGACCGTGGCCGGGCTCCCATCGGTGATCCACTCGTGTTCGACGGAGTACTTTAGTCCGTTGCGTACCGTGCTCATGTATGTGCTCTTTTCTGTGTTGTGTGTTTGGGAAGTTGCTCCGCCGATTGATCGAACGCAGTGAGTCGAAATCAAGGAGGTATATGGGTTCCGACTCGACTAGCGCCCCGCTCAACCGGCGATGGGGCGCTTATAGAACGGGAGCGGCACAACCTCAAAGGGTTGCGGTTTGCCGCGCAGGTCGACGTCGAGCGCGGTGCCGGGATCGGCGCACTCGGGCCGCACGTATGCGAGCGCGATCGGGTATTCGAGGGTCGGGCTGAGCAGCCCGCTCGTGAGCTCTCCGATGGCCTCGTCCCCCGACATCACCGTGTAGCCGGCACGAGCGGCACGCCGACCGGATCCGCGCAGACCAACGAGCACACGTTTGGGGCCCGCATCACGCACGGCCTCGAGCGCCGCACGGCCCACGAACTGCTCGGGTTTCTTGAACGATACAACTCCCCCAAGGCCCGCTTCGAACGGATTCACACTGAGGCTGAGCTCGTTACCGTACAGCGGCATCCCCGCTTCAAGCCGCAAAGAATCTCTCGTTGCGAGTCCCGCGGGGATCAGCCCGAAAGGCTCACCCGCCAGCAGCAGCGCACGCCACAACTCACCCGCCTGCTCGTTCGGCAGGTAGAGCTCAAAGCCGTCTTCGCCCGTGTAGCCGGTGCGCGCAAGCAGCACGTCAAGCCCCGCGATCCGTGCTTCTTCGGCGGAGTAATACTTCATGTCTAGCGCAGCCAGCGACTCGGGATCGATGAGGCCACGCAGGATCGCCACGGACTGCGGACCCTGCACCGCGACGAGGCTCGTCTCGGCTGAAACATCACGCACGGCGACGCTAAAGACTGCTGATCGATCCCGCAGCGCACCAGCGACCGTCGCCGTGTTTCCCGCGTTTGGCACCACCAGGAAACGATCCTCGGCCAGGCGATAGCAGATCAGATCATCGATGATGCCACCGTCTTCAGCGCAGAGCAGCGAGTACTTGGCCCGACCCACCGCAACGGCGCCGAAGTTACCGACGAGTGCCGTGTTCAAAAACGCCACGGCGTCTGGCCCCTCGACCCAAATCTCGCCCATGTGGGAGAGGTCAAACAAGCCTGCGGCCTCACGTACGGCGCGGTGCTCGGCGAGCTCGGAACCGTAGCGCAGGGGCATATCCCAGCCGCCAAAATCGGTGAAGTGTGCGTTGAGTTGCTGATGTTCGGCGTACAGCGATGTGCGTTTCAGTTCGGTCATGATGCGGTCCCTTCGAAAGCCTCTGGTGCCGGGCATGAGCACACCAGGTTGCGATCCCCGTGCGCATTGTCGACTCTGCCGACGGGCGGAAAATACTTGTCGGCGCGCAGCGCCTGGACCGGGTAGGCAGCCTGCTCGCGGGAGTAGGCGCGATCCCACTCGTTCGCGGTGACGACCTCGGCCGTGTGCGGCGCGTTCCGCAACGGAGAAGCTTCAAGCGTGAAGTCGCCCGCGATCACCTGATCAATTTCGGCGCGGATCGTGCGCATGGCCTCGATGAATCGCTCGATCTCTCCAAGATCCTCGGACTCTGTGGGCTCGACCATCAGCGTTCCCGGCACGGGGAACGCGAGTGTCGGCGCATGGAAGCCGAAGTCGATGAGACGTTTTGCCACGTCCTCCGCGGTCACCCCGGACTTAGCGGTCAGCTCGCGCAAATCGAGAATGCACTCGTGAGCCACGAGCCCGTGGTTTCCGGTGAAGAGCACAGGGAAGACATCGCCCAACCTCGCCGCAATATAGTTTGCGTTCAGCAGCGCGACCTTGGTGGCGCGGGTGAGGCCGGCACCTCCCATCAGGGCAATATAAGCGTAGGAGATCGGCAACACCCCGGCTGAACCAAAGAGGGTCGCCACAACTGGCGATCCACCTGGCGAGTCAGCGACCGCCGTGGCGGCGGGATCGCCCGGCAGGAAGGGCAGCAGATGCTCAGCGACACCGATCGGCCCGACACCGGGCCCGCCCCCACCGTGCGGGATCGCGAAGGTCTTATGCAGGTTGAGGTGCGACACGTCGCCGCCGAAGCGCCCCGGCTGCGCGAGCCCCACTAGCGCGTTCATGTTGGCACCGTCGATATACACCTGGCCGCCAGCAGCGTGCACCATCTCACAGACGTCGCGCACGTCGGCGTCGTACACCCCGTAGGTCGACGGATAGGTGAGCATGATGGCGGCAAGCGAATCTCGGTTTGCCTCGATCTTTTCGGTGAGATCTGCGAGGTCGATGAGACCAGCCTCGGTGTTCTTCACCACGACGACGCGCATGCCTGCGAGCACGGCCGAGGCCGCATTGGTGCCGTGGGCGGAGGCCGGGATCAGGCAGACGTCACGCCCCGCGTCGCCGTTTGCGAGGTGATACCCGCGGATCGCGTGCAGCCCGGCATACTCACCCTGAGCCCCCGAGTTCGGCTGCACCGATACGCCCGCATACCCCGTGATCTCGACGAGCCAGGCTTCCAGTTCAGCAATCAGCTCGCGCCATCCCGCGCTCTGCTCGGCCGGCACGTAGGGGTGGATCCCCGCGAGCTCTGGCCACGAAATCGACTCCATTTCGGCGGCAGAGTTGAGCTTCATGGTGCAGGATCCGAGCGGGATCATCGTCCGATCAAGCGCGAGGTCGCGGTCTGCGAGCCTGCGTAGGTAGCGCATCATCTGCGTCTCTGAACGGATCGAGTGGAAGATGGGGTGGGTGAGGTAGTCGCTCGTGCGAGTAAGCGCGGGGTCAAAGCCGTAGTCGCCGGGCATAGCGCGAGAGGTTACCGAGACACCAAACGCCTCGGCAACGGCGTCGATATGGGCCTCGGTGGTCGCCTCATCAGTCGAGATCCCTACCGTGTCCGCATCCACGCGGCGCAGGTTGATACCAGCAGTTGCGGCGCGGGCAATGACCTCGTCAGCGCGGCCGGGCACGGTTGCGAACAGGGTGTCGAAGAAGGATCTGGACGCGAGCGGGATCCCCGCGGCTTCGAGCGCCGCGGCAAGCGTGCGGGCGTGCGCGTGGGTGCGCTCGGCGATCCCCTTCAGCCCATCGGCCCCGTGGTACACGGCGTACATTGAGGCGGTGATCGCGAGCAGTGCCTGGGCCGTGCAGATGTTACTCGTGGCGCGCTCGCGGCGAATATGCTGCTCGCGAGTCTGTAGCGCGAGACGGTAGGCAGGATCCCCCGCGGAGTCTTTAGAGACCCCGACCAGGCGGCCGGGCAGCGAGCGCTCAAGACCTTCCCGGATTGCGAGATAAGCGGCGTGCGGCCCACCGAAGAAGAGCGGCACGCCGAAGCGCTGTGTGTTTCCGACAGCAACATCGGCGCCTTGTTCGCCGGGAGGGGTGATGAGGGTGAGGGCGAGGAGGTCAGCGACCACTGTTACCATCGCCCCGCGCCCCTTGGCCGCCTGAATGACCTCCGAATGGTCCACCACCGCACCGTCATTACCCGGCTGCTGCAGCACGATGCCGGTGATGTCGCCGTCAGGGAGGCCCTGCGTCAGATCCGCAATCTCGACCTCAATGTCCAGCGCCTCGGCCCGGCCCAGTACCACGGCGATGGTCTGCGGGAACAGGTTCGCGTCGAGCACCGTCTTCGCCGTAGCAGGGGCTTTCTTGTTCGCCCGTCGCATCAGCAGTACGGCTTCAGCGGTGGCCGAAGACTCGTCGAGCATCGAGGCGTTTGCGATCTGAAGTCCCGTGAGGTCGGCGACCATCGTCTGAAAGTTCAGCAAAGCTTCGAGACGGCCCTGTGAAATCTCGGGCTGGTAGGGCGTGTAAGCCGTGTACCAGGCCGGGCTCTCGAGCACGTTACGCCGGATCACCGGTGGCGTGAGGGTGTCGTAAAAGCCCTGGCCGATCATCTGGGTGTGCACGGTGTTGCGATCCGCGAAGCCGCGAAGCCTGGCGAGGATCTGTTCTTCGCTGAGGCCTTCCGCCAGCTGAAGCGCATCCTCGCGGCGGATCGACGCGGGCACCGCGGCGTCGACAAGCTCGTCGAGGCTGCTGAAGCCGAGGCGGTCCAGCATCGCGGCGGCGTGATCCGTATCGGTGACACCGATATGGCGATCGGTAAAGGTGCGGACAGTCGGGGTTATTGTCACAGGATCTCCAGAGGGTAGTGTCGCAGGATGCGACGTGCGGTGATCCTCCCCGCTCTGTTGGAAACCTGAGAGATTCAAAAGCCCCCATACGTTCGGGGCTTCCTTGCACCGTCGGTGTGTCAGTGACCGGCACGTCGAGCCGGTCACTGACCACTTTCCAGAGTTGCCTAGCTGTGGCGGTACGGGTGCCTGAGAGATTCCCGGGGAGGGTTTGCTCCTTCGGCGCCGGGCTCTGGGCCCGGACTCTCCCGCCACGGCTCAAAGGCCGATATTCACGAGTGCTGCTAGCTTACACTTTTATTTCGTGGCGTCTTGTGCCCCCGCTCTTCCGTCGCCCGCCAGCAGTTCGTCCTCGACTTCCCCTCCGTAGCCTTCGCTTTCGGGGTCACCGTGCAAACCACCAGAGATCGCGTATTCCTCCTCCGGTGAGAGCACCAGGTGGTGTCGCCCGTAGAACCAGAAGACCAGCAGGGCGACAACGTAGACCACCACAATCGCCACAATGGCGGGCTGGAAGGTTTCGTTGAGCAGGAACCCTACGAAAATCATCGCCGCAATAATGGCCGCGGCCCATGCCCCAAAGAGTCCCCAGGGACTCCGATAGGGTCGCTTCGCATTCGGGAAGGTACGTCGCAGGATGATGAAGGAGACCATCTGCATGAAGTAGGCGAGAACCGCACCCCACACCGCAATGTTCAATACGATCGCGCCGGCAACACCGTCGGCACCGCCCAGCACGTCAACGAGCACGAGCGCAAAGAACCCGATGAGAGCGCCCGCGAGCAGCGCGATCCACGGTGTCTGTCGTTTCCCGGTAAGAGACAGGAACTTCGGGTAGTAGCCGGCACGCGAGAGCGAGTACATGTTGCGTCCGTAAGCGAACATGATGCCCTGCAGTGACGCAAAGAGCCCAATGAGGGCGAAGAGCGCGAGCACCGCAGCGAGCTGATCTCCCACGATCACACGGAACCCATCGAGGAGCGGTTCGCCAGCAACCCCCATCTCGTCGGCGCCGAGCACGCCCGTGTTCAGGAAGAGCACGAGCAAACCCGTGACGATCAGCGTGCCGCGAGCCCACAGCCCCGCACGAGGAATGTCCCGAACCGGGTTGTGGGATTCCTCAGCGGCGAGCGGCAACTCCTCGATCCCGAGGAAGAACCACATTGCGAAGGGGAGCGCGAACAGGATTGGCAGCGGCCCGTGCGGGAGGAAGCTCGTCTGGCCCGCGTCGGGGGCGATGTTCCAAAGTGCATCCCAGCTGAAGGCACCGCTGAAGATCGCCATGGCAGAGAACAGCAGAATGATCGCGATCGAAATGATGGACACGATAATCGCGAATTTGAAGGAGATCGCAGCACCCGCCGTGTTGAGTGCGATGAAGAGGGCGTACAGGATCAGCCACCACACCCACGAGGGAAGGGAAACCCCGAGGAGCTCTGAGGTGATGCCGTTGGCGTAGGAGGCCGAAAAGAAGACGATGACCGCCGTGGTCGCGACATACTCGACCGTCTCGGCGAGCCCGGTGATGAAGCCACCCCACGGCCCCATCGCGGCCCTGCCGAATGAGTACGCGCCGCCCGTGTGGGGCATCGCGGCCGCCATTTCCCCAATTGAGAAAATGAGCCCGTAATACATCACGATGAGCACGGCGAACGCTATCAACATGCCGCCGAAACCCGCCGCGTCGATACCGAAGTTCCAGCCGGAGAAGTCTCCCGAGATCACCGCCCCGACAGCGAGACCCCACAGCCCCCACACGCCTGCAGCGCGTTTCAGCTTCCGCTTTTCGAAGTATCCGGACTCCGCAGCAGTGTATGTTGCTCCGGAGACCTTCAATGTATCCTTGGCCATCTCGACCCCTTTCACTTCGTTGTGATCGGATGACGCGATCAGACTCACGCGTCATTCATTTCAGGACGTGGGGCCGAGTATAGCTTTTATTGGTCGCCGTGCCTACCTTTATTTCCTCAACCAATCCAACCAGCGCTTTCATAGCCCAGGATTACGGAAAAGCAGGGGTAGCGCTCCCGTCACGCGGTGTGGTGTAATGGACGAGAATCCAACCTTTAAGTTTGTTTCTGCACGCCCCCTCGATGACGAGAAGAAGGAGCATGAATGATTCCGGCAAGCGGCAATCTCACCCCTGAACAGCTGCGGAATGCGGTAGCGGCGGGCGACATCGACACCGTCATCGTGGCCTTCACCGACATGCAGGGCCGTCTCGTCGGCAAACGCATCTCCGCGCGGCTGTTCCTCGAGGACGCCATGGACCACGGCACCGAGTGCTGCAATTACCTCCTCACCGTCGACGTGGAACTCAACACGGTCGAAGGCTATGCGCTCACCAGCTGGGAAAGTGGCTACGGCGACATGGCGATGGTCCCGGATCTCAGCACGCTGCGCCTGGTGCCCTGGCTACCCGCAACTGCGCTCGTCATCGCCGATCTCACCACCGCGCGCGACCACACCCCCATCCCCGTCTCCCCCAGGCAGATTCTGCGCACCCAGGTTGAGCGATTCGAGAAGCTCGGCCTGGTCCCCCAGGTGGCCACGGAACTCGAGTTCATCGTTTTTGAAGACGACTACCGAAGCGCCTGGCAGAAGGGATACCGCGATCTCACGGCGGGAAGCGACTACAACGTCGACTACGCCCTGCACGCCTCTACCCGCATGGAGCCGCTCCTGCGCGACATCCGCAACTCCATGGACGGCGCTGGCATGTACTGCGAGGGAGTGAAGGGCGAGTGCAATTTCGGCCAGCAAGAGATCGCCTTCCGATACGCGCACGCCCTGAATACCTGTGACAACCACTCCATCTTTAAGAGCGGCACCAAGGAAATCGCTGACGCGCACGGCAAGTCCATCACCTTCATGGCAAAGTTCAACGAGCGAGAGGGCAGCAGCTGCCACGTACACGCGAGCCTGCGCACGGAAGCCGGCGATCCCGTCTTTGCCGATGACAGTGCGCCGGACGGCATGTCGCCCATGTTCCGCAGCTTCATCGCAGGCCAGCTCGCAGCAACCCGGGAGTTCACGCTGATGTTTGCGCCAAACATCAATTCGTACAAACGCTTCGCCAATGCCAGCTTCGCCCCCACCGCCGTCGCCTGGGGACACGACAATCGCACCTGTTCCTTGCGTGTCGTCGGCCGCGGCCACGCGATGCGCGTCGAGAACCGCGTGCCGGGCGCCGATGTCAACCAGTACCTCGCCGTCGCTGCCATGCTCGCCGCCGGCCTGAACGGGATCGAGCAGGGGATGGAGCTCGGCGAACCGCTCGCGGGCAACGCCTACACCAGCGATATCGAGCGCGTCCCATCAACGCTGCGCGAGGCCGCAGATCTTTTCGAACAGTCCGACCTCGCCCGCGCGGTATTCGGCGACAACGTCGTGGAACACTATGTGCACGCCGCACGGGTCGAGGTAGCGGCCTTCGATTCCGCAATCACCGATTGGGAGCGGGTGCGTGGCTTTGAACGACTCTAACTCTCTCTCAAGCGCGGCTCCGATCATCGGCGTCACCAGCTATCTCGAACAGGCCCAGACAGGAGTCTGGGACGTGCGAGCATCCTTCCTGCCGGAGGTGTATCTGAACGGAGTCACTGATGCCGGGGCATCGCCGTGGTGCTTCCGCCACAACCGGTCTCCCCCGAGATCGCCGAGCGGATCATCGCGACCCTCGACGGCATCATCTTCTCGGGAGGAGCGGACCTTGATCCCACACGCTACGGCCAACAGCCGCACGAACACACCGCCCCACCCCGCACGGACCGCGACAACTTTGAGAGCGCGCTGTTGCAGGCCGCGATCGACGCCGAATTACCGTTCCTTGGCATCTGCCGTGGCGCGCAATTACTCAACGTCGAACTCGGCGGCACTCTCACCCAACATCTCCCCGACATCATCGGCGACAACAGGTACCAGCTCGGCAACGGCGAGTTCAACCGCATCGGCGTGGAGGTCGATCCTGATACGCGCATCGCCGACGTGCTCGGCGAGAACCCACGGGCGCAGGCGGCGCTCTACCACCACCAGGCGATCGACACCGTCGGATCAGGGCTCACCGTTACCAGCCGCAGCGACGACGGCGTGATCCAGTCGCTCGAGCTTGAGTCGGTACCCTTCGGGATCGCGGTGCAGTGGCACCCCGAAGAAAACCCCGAGGACCGCAGGCTGTTTTCCGGGCTCGTCCGAGCGGCACGAGAATACCGCTCCGCCCGCGGGACCCCCAGAGTCTCTGCCTCACTTCCCGAGCACTTTAGCTCCCCCGACACCGCCGCGAAGGACGCCTCATGAGCTACACCGTCATTAACCCGGCAAACGAAACCGTCGTCACCGAGGTCGAGCATCTCGACGCGGCCGGCACCGACGCCGCCATCGCCGCCGCCGTGCGCGCACAGCACGACTGGGCTCGCGTCGCCCCCGCCGACCGCGCCCGCGCCCTGCGCCGCTTCGCCAATGCCGTCGACGGCGACATCGAACAGCTTGCCCAGCTCGAGACCGCAAACTCCGGCCACCCCATCACACAGTCCCGCTGGGAAGCGAGCCACGTGCGCGATGTGCTCGAGTACTACTCCGGATCGCCCGAACGCCTGATCGGCCAACAGATCCCGGTGGCCGGCGGCATGAACGTCACCTTTCACGAGTCGCTCGGCGTCGTCGGGGTGATTACCCCTGGAACTTCCCCATGACCATCGCATCGTGGGGTTTTGTGCCGGCGCTCGCAGCCGGCAACGCCGTGGTGCTGAAACCTGCCGAGTGGACGCCGCTCACGAGCCTGCGCCTCGGCGAGCTTGCCCTCGAGTCGGGGCTTCCCGAGGGACTGTTTCAGGTGCTTGCCGGCCGCGGATCCGTCGTTGGAGAGCGCTTCGTCACGAACCCAGCGGTACGCAAGGTCGTTTTCACCGGATCCACCGCCGTCGGTAAAGGCATCATGGCGGGCTGCGCAGATCAGGTCAAACGGGTGACGCTTGAACTCGGCGGCAAGAGCGCCAACATTGTGTTCGCTGACGCCGACATCGAACGGGCAGCAGCCACCGCACCGTATTCGGTGTTCGACAACGCCGGCCAGGATTGCTGCGCACGCAGCCGCTTGCTTGTACAGCGCAGCGTCTACGACCGTTTCATGGCAGAGTTTGAGCAGGCCGTAAAGGGCGTGAAAGTGGGCGACCCCACACTCGAGACAACCGAAGTCGGCCCACTCGTGACCCTCGCCCACCGTGAGAGTGTTGCCGCGTTCATCACCGAACACACCCCCGTCGCGTTCCGCGGATCCTGCCCTGACGGCCCCGGCGCGTGGTTTGCGCCCACCGTCGTCACCCCAAACCGCGGCGACAGGATCGCTACGGAAGAGATCTTCGGACCCGTGGTCGCGGTACTTCCCTTCGAGGACGAGGCTGACGCGATCACTCTCGCCAACGACTCAGAGTACGGCCTGAGCGGTTCGATCTGGACCTCGGATCTCGGCCGCGGAATTCGAGTGGCACGCGGGGTCGAGGGCGGCAACCTGTCCGTGAACTCGCACTCGTCGGTGCGGTATGCGACTCCGTTCGGCGGCTTCAAACAGTCCGGGCTCGGGCGCGAGCTTGGGCCAGACGCTCCGCTGCACTTCACGGAAACCAAGAACGTCTTCTTCGCGTCGGAGTAGCTCAGCTCGCTTCGCTCGCCCCACCCTCACCACACCCCACACAAAGGAGCCTCCCCATGAGCGACATCACCCCCATCGACCTCACCCAGCGGCTAGCCGGCAAAGTCGCCGTCATAACCGGCGGCGGCAGTGGCATCGGTCTCGCGACAGCGAAACGAATGCGCGCTGAAGGCGCG
This sequence comes from Leucobacter insecticola, assembly GCF_011382965.1. NCBI lineage: Bacteria > Bacillati > Actinomycetota > Actinomycetes > Micrococcales > Microbacteriaceae > Leucobacter > Leucobacter insecticola. The sequence goes on from NZ_CP049934.1 coordinate 2,748,976, forward strand.
CGCATCGTCATTGGCGACATGGATCCGGCGAGCGGTCAGGCGGCGGCAGACGCCGTCGCAGGGCTCTTCGTGCAGGTCAACGTCACAGACGAGGATCAAGTCAACAATCTCTTCGACACCGCCGCCCGCGAATACGGCGCGGTTGATATCGCATTCAACAATGCCGGTATCTCCCCGGAAGATGACGACTCCATCGAAACCACGGAGTTGCCTGCGTGGCAGAAGGTGCAGGATGTGAATCTAAAGAGCGTCTACCTGTGTTCACGCGCGGCCTTGCGCCACATGGTGAAGCAGGGTAGCGGCTCCATCATCAACACGGCATCGTTTGTGGCGGTGCTCGGATCCGCGACCTCGCAGATCTCCTACACGGCTTCAAAGGGCGGTGTGCTCGCGATGAGCCGCGAACTCGGCGTGCAGTTCGCGCGCCAGGGCATCCGCGTGAACGCGCTCTGCCCCGGACCGGTCAACACTCCCCTGTTGCAAGAACTTTTCGCGAGCGATCCCGAGCGCGCCGAGCGGCGTCTTGTGCACGTGCCCGTCGGTCGATTCGCCAGGCCCGAGGAGCTCGCGGCGTCGGTCGCTTTCCTCGCGAGTGACGACGCATCGTTTATCACCGCGTCAACGTTCCTCGTCGACGGCGGCATCAGCAGCGCCTACACCACCCCGCTGTAGGCGCTGGCCGGGGGCGCGGTACACTCGCCAGAGAGAGTCATCACCGGCAAAGGAGGGACATGCGGAGCAATACTGTCGGCATCGAACTCCTCGTGCGCGCCGTGCGCCCCACAAACGCTTACGAAGAGACGATGCAACGACTGTTGCAGTCGATTCGGCTCGGGCTGATCGAACCGGGTGAAAAACTCCCGGCCGAGCGTGATCTGGCAGCAATGCTGAAGGTCAGTCGCGACACCGTCCGCGAAGCCATTTCCACCCTCGTCGAATCCGGGTATGTGCTGTCGAGGCGCGGCCGCTACGGTGGCACCTTCGTCGTCGATGAACTACCGAAGGGCGTCTCGATTCATTTTCCTCTTCCCACTCCGCTGGAAGGGGAAGTCGAAGATATAGCCGTGTTGCGCCGCGTACTCGAAGTGGGGGCCGCGCGTGAGGCGGCGGCGCGCGAGCTTGCGGCGGAGGATCGCGCCGCCCTCGTCGCCACGCTCAACGAGTGCGCAGCGGCAACGGTTGAGAATCACCGTCGCCACGACTCGCGTCTGCACATGCTCATCGCAGAACTCTCGGGATCCGCGAGTCTCGTGCCGCTTGTCGCGAACCTGCGCACGCGAGTCAATACCTTGCTCGACGACATTCCCATGCTCGCGCCCAATCTCGCCCACTCAAACGATCAGCACCAGGCGATCGTGACGGCGATCCTGCAGGGCCAACCCGAGGTTGCGGCCGCAGCAATGCTGGAACACGTTGAGGGCTCCTCCGCACTGCTCCGCGGCTTCCTGTAACTGGCAGCCTCAATGCGGCGAGTCAGTCTCTATACGTTCTAAGAGGTGTTTCACAGCCACAGCAAGAGCAGTAACTCCGCGATGACGATCCTCCACGCTCGTGAACTCAGCAGCATTGTGAGTGATTCCACCAGCACTCGGAACAAACAGCAGTGTCGTTGGTGCTCCAGCCGCGTTCGTAACCACGGCATCGTGTCCCGCGATCGTCGCAACGCGTTTCACACTCAGTCCAAGCGTCGATATCGCTGCCTCTACGCCCGCAACAATTTCTGGGCAAAAGCGACTGGCACGCCGCTCAGACCAATCATTAAGCTCACATTGGACTCCCATTTCATCCTCGAGCGAGGTCACCTCCGCGCTCAATCTCGCGCGTGTGGCATCGAGCAATGATTCATCCGGACTACGCAGTTCAACTTTCAGTTCAACCAGCGAGGGAGTCGCGTTTGGTGAGTTTGGTGTTATCCGCATCCAAGCTATCGCCGTATGCAATTGCGCATTGTAATCCCGGAGTCCTAGCTCACGCACCAAAACGATAAGCCTGGCCGCCGCAGCCAGCGCGTCTATGCGCTTTGCCATTGGTGTTGGTCCTGTGTGGGTCTGCTGCCCACGCACACGAATGTCAGCTTTGTATGCCGCCCAGGTCCGTTCGACCACACCAATATTCAAGTCGTGCTCTTCCAGTTCAGACCCCTGCTCGACGTGCAGCTCTGCGTACGCGGCAAGCTGGCCGGGCAACATCGAGGTCCCCGCTAGGCATTTCGCCTCTAGCTCATCTGCCAGGAGCACATTTTGCGCATCTCGCGCGTTCAGTGCAGTCTCGAGCGCAAGCTGTCCGGTAAAAACGCTACTTCCCATCACACTCGGCTGGAATCGGGCTCCTTCCTCATTCGCCCAGTTCACGGTACCGAGATTACAACCAACGGGGAGGCTGCCCTTCGCTCTTTCTATCGCCACAACGGCCAGTCCTGCGGCGACTCCAAGTTGCCCGTCAAAGCGTCCACCAGCCGGTTGGCTATCCAGATGGGAACCCACGAGAACTATCTTTTGTCCCTCTTCCGGAGCCTTCACCAACCCAAATTGATTGCCAATTTGATCAACGTGAAAATGAAGCCCGTGCCGATGGCATTCATCCCGGAACTGTGCACGAACCTCAGCGTCAGCTCTTCCGAAAGCGAGACGCTCAACTCCAGTTTCGTCTTTACGTCCAATGTCGGAAAAACGACCAAACAGCTCGTCGCAAAGCTCAGCCGCAGGATCTGTCATCGTGCCGCCTTAAGCCATGCCTGATAATCAGGGTGCCGAGATATCCAAAAGGTGCGGTACAACTTCCATGATCCGTATTTGTAGTAGTCGAAGTCCTCATCGCGCGCATGGGCGTTAATCAGCCCCCAGAGCCCCCACTTTGTATCCGCGATCATGCGGGAAAGCATTGCGCGAGCAAAGAACCGTTCGTCAGGACCACCGCAATACTCAGCCACGAGTTCACGTGATCGATCAATATCTACAAACATTTCAGTGAGGATCAATCCAAGCTCATAACTTGCCTCGTTATTCGCCGCGTAATCAAAGTCGATGAGTTTCACGTTGGCTTCCGCGTCGATGAGGAAGTTGCCCGGCATTGGATCGTTATGCGCAGGAACAAGGTCCAGTCCCGAGGCTTCAAAAGCTTCGATGGCCTCTCGATAGTTCTTCAGCACGTCCCCGCTCCAGTCTGGGAGCTCGATACGATCGGCCTTCACTTGCGAAAGGTGTTCATCGACCATGTCAATCATCGTTTTGGTTTCACTCAGCAGTTCTGTGCTGTGCCAGTGACGGTAGACCCGTATCACCCCACTGCACACGTCGGCTCTTTGGAAGTCAAGGGTTGTGGCGGCGCGAAACCCGCCTTCAACAAACTCAGTGAACTCAATGCCTGATGCAACGTCATAGAAGAGCACCCTGGGGCTAATCCCAACTGCCGCGGCTTGTCGAGCAGCTTGGTTCGCCGTGTCACGGTTAATGAACTTCTCGGTGCCTATGCCCGGCATTTTCACAAACACTGGGTCGGCCTCTCCGATGCGTAGCCGAAAGTTTTCGTTGGTAATTCCTCCGAATACGGGGTCCGCCAGTACTTGTTTGCCAGTCCAGTCTGGATTCTTCGCGATCGCAGCGAGCACTTCTTCGGGAAGTGTAATCGAGTTCATGAGAGCGCTCCTTCAAGCTCGGCGCGGGTACCGGGGGCGGTGAGGAGGAGATCGGCAAAGGTCATCCGCCAAAGGCCATACTTAATTGAATCGAGGTTGACATCAGGGTCAACTGATGACCGGAGCCGCGTCAATACCGCCCAACGCAAGTGTTCGATTCCAGTAACAAGCTTGATCACTGCTCGATCTCTTGGTTGAGCGTCTGGTGCCAACTCCGCAATAAAGCCATCGATATCGAGAGCGCCAGGACAGGCCTCAGCAATGAGAGTCGCATGATCATGCACGGCTGACAAGCTTGCAGCCGACCCCCACCCCAGCAGTTGTACCTCCCCAGAGTGGTGCACCATAACGTTCGAGACGGTGCCTTCTCCGTGAGATGGCCGCATTTCTATGGTTTTTCGATACGCAAGTAGCGGTTCACGAAATTCGGACACATAGGCGATGAGGCTCCTCACCCGTGGGTCGACCTCGATGCCTCTGTCATCGCATTCGTCCAGTAGTTGGTTGAGATCGATTAAGGGACTCCGAGGCGACAATGGAACATCAAGCTCGGCAAAACGTGCTCGCGCCTCAATGAGGTTTCCACGCAGCGCCTTGCTGCGGAAAAGGTCGAGACGCCCCACGCGCCATTCCGAGCTGAGCCTCTCTTGAAGGATGACCCCCAGCTCGCTGTCTGCAGCGAGAACCCGTGGCCCCACTCCGATCTCGCCCGCGGCGGTCGCAGCTGCGATCAGGTTTTCTTTGTTCCGCCAGGACCAGGCGTGTCGGGAGAGCTTCTTAAGGAGCACCGGGCCATGCTCAGGGCTTTCCCCCGTAAGTAGTTCGCTGTCTGACGCCCACCAACTCGGCGATGGTACCTGAGCAACCGGACCACCCCACTCAATTGTTTCCAGACTAAAGCCCTGCACCCAGGCGCCAGGGTTTTCTTGCCAGTGCGTCACGAGTTATTCCTTTCGACGGAGCGTACGCTGAACTGATGCTCGGCGTTGGAGTAATTGGCAATCGCGATCACGCCAATTCGGCTGCCGCGAAATGCGAGTACGGATCCAATGATTACGATCACGAGGGGCAGGCTCAGCGGGATAATTCCATACGGAGCCAGGAATTGAGAGAGCGCTCCGTAAAGAAGTGCCGAGGCAGCCGCAGCGACGATGGTTGCGATAAACGATTTCACGCTCGGTACGAGCACGATTCCGAACAGGGCAGCAGCCACAACGGCGCCGTTATATCCCCAGAGACCGTGATAAATCTCCGATCCATCGGCTCCAATCGCTTGCCCAGCAAGCGCACCGGCAAAGGAACCAAGAATCACCATGATCGCTCCAATACGTGTGGCGAGTGCGATCCCGATGACGATCAGCACGCCGACAAGAACTGAATCCATCAACAAAACCTGGCTAATTCCGCGAAAGGTAGCATTAAGAAGACCAGTGAGCGAGTCCACCGCATTCCCCTCAAGGCTGGCGCGGAGAATCGGGTCAGGAGTTTGGGAAAACCTCTCAACTGGCTGCAGCAGAGCGAGGTTGCCATTGCCATTCGCGGTTGCAGGAGCGAGAAGCAGCACGAGCAATCCGAGCAATCCGAAAGTCAGCGAGAGTGCTGGCGCGTCAAACCTGACCACCAGCACCTCAATCGTTGCTTGCATAATCGGGACGGAAATCGCTGCGGCCAGAAGTGTGAAGGCCGCGTTGCTCGGCACCCACTCCCCTTGAAGGAAGACTGCCCCCAGTACTCCAAAAAGTGCGCCGTTGAATGAGAAGAATCCGAGACGTACAACCCCGGAGTCATATCCGAGTAGAACAGCAGTAAGGGTGGCGATTATCGCACCCCCGATTAGCATGGTCCCGCTCCAAAGAGAATGAGCTGTGACTGCGATCAGGAAAGCGAGGCCAGTGAGCGGATTGTTGATCAGGAATATTTGACCTATTCCTCTGAGGGAACTGTCAATAGTGCCCAAAATCCTGCTGGTGCGGTCAATGTGTTCAGTGAGACGAAAGGTTCCGGAAAACCGATCAAGGGGACGAACATCATGCTGAATCATCGTTGATTCCTTTTGTTGGGTGTCACTGAGCCGCAGCACAGCCACACTAGGGCTACGGACTCGTCACTGTGAGTCGGGTAAGGTCAGCCCGAAACAAATCTCGGGAGAGTTCAATGGGTCGATTGTTCTGGTCCAGGGCGATGCGTTCGATGTCAAAAAGCGGAGCGCCCGGAGCAACCTTCAATAGATAGGCGGCTGAGGGTGTCGCCTCGCCCACTCCGATACGTTCTTGAGCAGTCACCACGGACACACCGTAGCCGTCAGCCATTAACTCGTAGATTGAGCTGAGGTCACGCGAGAGGAGATCGGGGAACACTGAGGCAGGGAGAGTCATCTCCTCCAGAGAAAGGGGCACCTCATTCGCAGATCGCAAGCGGCGAATAGTCACGACCCGCTGCCCGGGCGATAAGCCAAGCTGATCGCGCTCTCGCTTCTGGGCATCACGTTCCTCAGCCCGCAGGATTCGTGTACTCGGCGTGTACCCCTGGTCGACCAAGAGGGTCGGAACCCCAACAACTTCATTCAAAGACCGGGAGACAGTAAAGGGCGCCACTGGCGGGGAGACAATGTATGAGTCAACGTTCACGGTGCGAATGTAGGTTCCCCCATTGCGGCCTACACGCTGAACGACCTGGCCATTCTCAATCAGCGTCGCGAGTCCCTTTCGGACGCCACCCCGTGAAATGCCAAGCTGCGCCGCGAGCTCCCGTTCAGAGGGCAGCTTCAGCTCTCCCTGAAGCCGGAGGCCCTCTACCAAGTGCGCGAGCTGTTCGCCGATCATCACACCCGCTCCTTAAGGCCAAATTTCCAAACCATTTACCGATCACGTCGATCGCCCATTTGGGGTTTCGGCAAGTATACATTCACCGATACACTCCGTGTCCAGAGGCAATTTTCCAGGCGGCAGTCAGCCTTCACTGCAGAAGGGCACCCCAAAGTGACACACACAGACAGCTCAAAACACCCCTCGATCGCCGATTACTCAGCGCTTGAGTCCATCGAAACACGTATCGGTAGCGCAGCACTAACCCAAGCAGCAACGAACGCGTTCTCTCATCTCGATACGAGAAATGCCCTGCATGAAGCAGAGAAACTCAACGTTTCTAATAAGGTTCAAAATGACAAACCTTTATGGGGTGTGATTGCTTCCGTCAAGGATAGCTTTCATGTTCCTGCCATGCCTCGCTGGCACGGCAGTGCTGCGCACCCCGGCGCAGTCTCGACAACAGCGTCAGTCCCCGTGCAACGTTTGGTGGAAGCTGGCGCGATCATCCTTGGAAAGACAACGATGCCCGACTTCGGACTCCTGGCCTCTGGAGTAAGCTCTACTTTTGGAGTGACCCGAAACCCCTGGGACCTATCAGCTTCACCTGGCGGGTCAAGCTCCGGTGCAGGAGTAGCAGTAGCCACGGGAGCAACCCCCTTCGCACTCGGGACCGATATTGCTGGAAGTGTGAGACTTCCCGCCGCGCACTGCGGCATCACAGCGCTCAAGCCCACTCAGGGTGCGCTTGCCTATGCACCCGCCAGCACCTGGCGGTCGGCCGGTCCAATGGCGCGCACGGTGAGAGAAACACGCAAGCTATTCCAAGTCGTTGCCATCCCGGATCCGAGCGATCAGCTTTCACGCGAGATCCCCCGCTTGAACCAGGAAAGACCCCGCTCACTACGAGGGGTAAATATCGGTGTCATGGAGCATCCTGGCTACGGCCCCCGAGCCGATTCAACCACAGCTCAACTTTTTCGCAACGCCACCGACCTATTTGCGGATCAGGGAGCACACCTCACCGCGGTATTACCGAACCTACACGACACAGACTTTGAGGCACTCAACCGCTGCCTAATGGTCCGTTGCATTGCGGAGCTTGAGGGGTGTCCTGCCGAGCGTCGAGACTCGCTGCTCGAAGAGATTCGTATCTGGGCAGCACCTGGCCGAGATTTGAGCGCTGTCGATTACTTTCGGGATTTTGAGCACCTCTCCACAGTCTCAGCTCGCATCAGCGCACAATTCGCCAGCTACGATCTAATCGTCTCCCCCGTAATGGGAGTCCATCGTTTTCCAGCGACCGACTTCGGTCCCGATACCACAGCGCCCCTCCTTTATCACGCGAACTTCACAGCTTGGTTCAACCAGACAGGACAGCCCGCGCTTTCGCTACCAATGGGGCTTTCTTCAGAGGGTCACCCCGTAGGGCTGCAACTTGCTGGGCCTCACGGGAGCGATTTTGCGCTCCTTGAGTTTGCAGAAACTGTGGAGGAACTCCTGGCCCTCACACTTGAATATCCTGATGCGACAAAGCTGCAGCCGCAGCACTTTTCCTCTTAACCACCCCAACGAGAAGGACACCACTTTGCCCCTCACTGCCCCCAGCATGTCGGCCACACGGGAACTCATCAACCGGGCCGATGCGCTTCTGCTCGATTTCAACGGAACGCTTTCCGATGATGAGGACTTGCTCGCCGAAATTGTCTCCGAGATTGCAGAACATGAGCTCGGCATCACGATCTCTAAGGAACGCTACTTTACTGATTTTGCCGGATTCACAGAGGAACACATGTTTAGCATCCTCGCTGCTGAATCTGCAGGAGCACTTTCTAACCCAAGCTCTCTGCTCCACCTATTTAACGCGCATTATCTTGCACGAACGAAAGAGCAGAGCAGGATCGCCCCTGATGCGCGGGCCTTTGTTCACGCAGCCTGCGCTGCTGGAAAGCAGCTCGCAGTGGTCACCGCAGCAAGCCGAGACACGGTACTCCCGGCACTCCACCAGGCTGGACTCGCTGGCGCATTTACCGCCGTGATCGCATTTGAAGATGTCTCGGCTTCAAAACCAGAACCAGAGTGCTACATTCGCGCAGTGGCACAGCTCGGCCTGCCCACGGGAAAGGCTGTCGCATTTGAAGATTCACGCACTGGCATCGCAGCCGCAACGAGAGCTGGGCTTGCTACAGTCGCGGTGTTGGGAAGCCTCACGGAGTCGGAAGCAGTCGCACTCACAAAACACTCGATCGCACGCCTCACACCTGACTTAATCTCACGCGAACCAAGGGCCTTTTAAAGGAAATCCAGAATCTCATGGAGGAGCGCGAGTCCGACCACGTCAACTCAGCGAGCGGCTACTTCGCCTAGACCTCGCGTGTCCTCGACTCGCTCGGTGTGAGGATCTGCGCGGTTTCCTTTAGTCGTCACTCAAAACGTATCTCCGGGTCACCGTCTGAGGCTTCAGCAATCAGTTTCAGCTTGGCCAGAAACTCCCCATTCTGAATGGCGCTCATATGCGCACTACCGGTGAAACGCAGCGTGCGGTCCCCAGGCCAGCCTGGTCCGCCACCCAAGACGGCATCGCGGAACGCTTCTAGATTAGATCCGAAGTGTTCTGCACCCTCTGGGCGAACCATTCGCAGGTAAAGTCGCCAGAAATCTGCCTGCGACCGCACCTCACTGCAGTCCACTACCAATGACTCCATGAGAACCAGCAGTCACAGCAGCTACGGCGTATACACGTCGGGCGTGCCTGATCCGGCAGACGCCGGCATCTCGGAGGCGATCCGGTTAGCCTCTTCGATCAGCGTCGCGACGATCTCGCTCTCGGGCACGGTCTTGATGACCTCACCCTTCACAAAGATCTGGCCTTTGCCGTTGCCTGACGCGACCCCAAGATCGGCCTCGCGCGCCTCGCCAGGGCCGTTCACCACGCAACCCATCACGGCGACACGGAGCGGCACGCTCATGCCTTCGAGCCCTTTGGTGACCTCTTCTGCGAGCGTGTAAACGTCCACCTGCGCGCGCCCGCACGACGGGCACGACACGATCTCAAGCTTGCGCTCGCGGAGGTTCAGCGACTGCAGGATCTGCAGGCCAACCTTCACCTCTTCAACGGGCGGAGCCGAAAGGGAGACGCGGATCGTGTCACCAATGCCCTCGGAGAGCAGGATCCCGAACGCCGTTGCGCTCTTAATGGTTCCCTGGAACGCGGGGCCGGCCTCGGTTACACCGAGGTGCAGTGGCCAGTCTCCGCGCTCAGCAAGCAGGCGATACGCCTTCACCATGACCACCGGGTCATTGTGCTTCACAGAAATCTTGAAGTCGTGGAAGTCGTGCTCCTCGAAAAGGGAGGCTTCCCACACCGCGCTCTCAACAAGCGCCTCCGGTGTCGCCTTGCCGTACTTTTGCAGCAGTCGAGGGTCAAGGGAGCCCGCGTTGACGCCGATCCGAATCGATGTACCGGCTGCTTTCGCTCGCTTCGCGATTTCCGCAATTTGATCGTCAAACTTGCGAATATTTCCGGGGTTCACACGCACCGCCGCGCATCCGGCGTCGATCGCCGCAAACACATAGGCGGGTTGGAAGTGAATATCTGCGATCACCGGGATCTGGCTCTTCATCGCGATGATGGGGAGCGCCTCGGCGTCGTCTCGCGAGGGACAGGCAACACGCACGATGTCGCAGCCCGCCGCGGTGAGTTCCGCGATCTGCTGCAGCGTCGCATTGATATCCGTCGTCGGCGTCGTGGTCATCGACTGCACGGACACCGGTGCATTACCGCCGACCATAACTGAACCGACCTTGATCTCACGCGACTTGCGCCGAGGCGCGAGGACTTCTGGGATCTTCGGCATTCCTAAATTGACTGCTGCCACGAAAGCAAGTCTAGCGGTGCCTGCGGGAGGTGCGCTGAGTGTGCAGCATTCCGGGGCACGCCTCGCTACTGCGCGTAGTCGGGAGCGGGTGGCAGCCCGAAAAACTCCTCGAGCGTCACCACACCGGTATCGCGCATCTCGATCGCCAGCTCGGGGCCGACGTAGCGGAAGTGCCAGGGCTCAGGGATGAAGCCGGTGACGCCCTCCTTGCCCGGCGGGTACCGAACGATAAACCCAAACTCCGCGGCGTGCTCGGCAAGCCACACGCCCGCACCGGTCGCGCCGAAGCACTCTGAGAGGGCGCAGCCACTGCCGTCGTCGAGGTCGACAACGAGCCCGGTCTGATGCTCCGAGTGCCCTGGACGCGCCGAATAGCTGTCAGCGGCAGCCTGCCCGTCGCGGGCAATGTAGCTCGTGTAGAGAGACTGCTGCAGTTCGTAGCCGCGATACGCGCTAATGATCCCGGCGGGCACACCGGCCTCGGCTGCAGCCGCAAGCATCGCCTCGACGGCGCGCGCTGCGGGCTCCCGCAGCGGTTGGCCGTTCTGGTTGCCCACGCCCTCAGGCATCACTAAGTCGTTCGGCTCAAACTCGATCGGGTTCAGGGGGCGCAGCTTGTTACTGACCACCCAGATCGACATCGGATCGTCGAGCGAGTGCGCTGCTTTATCGAAGCTGGGCTCGGGCGGTGGCGTGGGGCTTGGTGTCGGAGTGAGAGTTGGCCCGGGATCCGGAGCCTGCGTGACCGGCGGCGCCTTCACCGGCTCAGGGGCGCACCCAGACACCCCAGCCATGACACCTACGAGGAGCGCCGTCGTAAGCGCGAACACGCGCGCTGAAACCTTAACCAAAGAACGCCACCGGTTTCACGAGGTCCGCGTAGATCAGGAGCAAGCTCATAGCGCCGAGGGCGATAACCACTACAAAGGTCACTGGCACCATCTTGGCAGTGTCGATGGGGCCGGGATCGGGCTTCCGCCTGATCCGGGCGATCCCACGCTTCGCGCCCTCATACAGGGCGCCGGCAATGTGACCGCCGTCGAGCGGCATGAGAGGTACGAGGTTAAACACGAACAGCGCAACGTTCAGCGAGCCAAGCAAACTAAACATCGCACTCGCCCTCGCGGCAACGGGGCGTCTTCGATGCTCACGATCTCGCCCGCGATCCGGCCAACGCCAACCACACTGATCGGCCCGTTCGGATCCCGAGCCTCTGAGCCAAAGGCCGCGTTCCAGATGTCGACCATTCGCTGGGGCAGCCGCACAATCACGCCGGCAACGTTCTGGATGTTCTCCCCGACAAATCCGGGCACCGCGGTGATCGGCTGCTGCACCACCTCAGAGGCGGGCGTCGCGCCGATCATGCCGACCGTTTCATACACCGGATCGCCGTTCGCGTCGGTCACCGCTTTTCCCGCGGCATCAACCTTCAGGCGCTCGTTGGCGACCGGCGTCAGCTGCACCGTCTGCTCCGCGCCATCGCGCTCGATCAACACCCGCAAGTCCTTGCCCGGCGACTCACTCACGAGCGTGCGGAACTGTTCCCACTCGTCTACGGGAGCACCGTCAACCTCGATCAGACGGTCGCCTGGCCGCAATCCCGCGGCGGCGGCGGGGGCTGCAGGATCACCCGCCGCACAATCTTTCGCCCCGCTCGAAGCCGGTACAAGACACACGCTGAGCTGCCCGAGTGTGGTGCTCGACTGCGGCACCCCAAATCCCACGAGAACGATGCCGAAGAACACGAACGCGAGAAGCAGGTTCATGAACGGGCCACCGAACATGATCACAATCTTCTTCCACACGGGAAGCCGGTAGAAAGTGCGATGATCCTCACCCTGCGTGATGGTTTCGGCGCTCGCGGCCCGTGCCTCATCAACGAGGCCCGCGATCCCGCGGCGCTCCTCGGAGACCTCAACATCACCGATGCGCTCGATCTCCGCAATAATCTCGGGGGCTCGTGAGCATCCTGAACGTCGACACCAAAGCCCGTACGCGCCTTTGGTGCACCCTCCTGCACAACGGAGTTCAGAAACCCGGTGGTCGATGCCCGCGGCACCTCCCCCGGTTTCTGCGGCGGATACATACCCGTCATCGCGACATACCCACCAAGCGGAAGCGCCTTCACGCCGTACTCGGTTTCGCCCCTGCGCCAGGAGAACAGCGTCTTGCCGAAACCAATCATGTACTGGGTAACTTTCACCCCGAAGAGCTTCGCGGGGAGAAGATGCCCGATCTCGTGCAGGGCGATCGAAACACCGAGACCGATCACTATAATCAGAATCCCGAAGACGTAGAGCAACACCTCAATCACAGACCCAGGGTAGTCCCTTCGTCTGTTCAGCGCCTGGGCTTCGAATAAGCTTTGGGGGTGTACCAGCGACGTCCTACATGGCGCTTCGGCGATGCGGAGCGAAAGCAAGGGCACTGTACCGACAAAGTTTAAGCTTGATGTTAGCAATGTCAACAATTGCGGAAAATCACAGACGTTTGTCAGCTAAAAAATGCTCTTTGTCGGAAATTCAAGTAGTCTTTCATTGAACAAATTCCGCGATCGGGGGGGTCGCGAGGGGAAGCAGCAGTGAAATCGGGGGGTCGATTAACAATTCACGCTGGAACACATCAGCGCTGGCGAACGACCCCAATTTTATGGATCGGATAGTTGAAATGGCAGTACGGAACCCGCAACAATCAGGCGGCGAAAAAATTCGCGCGCTCGTCGTAGACAATGATCCGAGAGTTGCTCAACTCATCGCAATGACGTTGCGATATGAGGGCTGGGATGTCGAAACGGCTGGGACCGGAGCAGAGGCCCTCGAAAAGATTCGCGCGCACGCCCCCGATGTCTCGGTGTTCGACACCGGCCTCCCTGACCTTGACGGAATGGAGTTCCTTTCCACCGTGCGCGCCGCTGGCGACATGTTTCCGGTGCTGTTTCTTAGCTCTCCCGAATCGGAGGAAGAGCGCCTGAACGGTCTTACCTCAGGCGGAGACGATGCCATGGTCAAGCCCTTCGCCCCGGAAGAGCTTGTTGCGCGCCTGCGTGGGCTCGTGCGCCGCGCACAGGTTTCGAAGGCTTCGCACCCAGGATTGCACGATCCCGTGTTGCGAGTTGGTGACCTCACGCTGAACGAAGACAGTTACGAGGTTGAGCGTTCCGGTCGACCCATTCCAGTCACAAACACAGAGTTCGAGCTGCTTCGCTACCTCATGCGCAACCCGGGACGCGTCCTCTCCAAGACACAGGTCCTCGACCGCGTATGGGCGTACGACTTCACGGGCAAGTCGACGGTGGTTGAACTCTATGTGTCATACCTGCGGAAGAAGATCGACAGCGACTTCGACCCGATGCTGCATACCGTGCGTGGCGCGGGATACATCCTGAAGCCTGTCTCCTGACAGTTACCTTGCACGCTGGAGGATCACGCGCTGCGCTTCGGCCCGGGCCCAGCGCTCGGCATCGAGCAACGAAGCAAGCGTGAGATCCTCCGGGGCCGTGTGCCGCTCAAGCACCTCTTCGACGATGCTCACGATGTCAAGGAAACCAATGCGCTGTTCGTGGAACGCATCAACGGCTTCTTCGTTTGATGCGTTGTACACCGCGGGGAACGTCTTGCGGGCTCGGCCAACCGCCTTCGCGAGCTGCACCGCAGGGAACACCGTGTCGTCAAGCGGCAAAAACTCCCAGCTCGTCGCGGTCGACCAGTCAAGCGGCATGGCGGACCCCTCGACCCGGTGTGGCCAGTTCAGGCCGAGCGCGATGGGGAGGCGCATATCGGGCGGCGAGGCCTGAGCGATCGTGGATCCGTCCACGAACTCGACCATCGAGTGCACAATCGACTGTGGGTGCACCACCACATCGATATCACTGTAGGACACGCCAAAGAGCAGGTGTGCCTCGATGACCTCGAGACCCTTATTGATGAGTGTCGAGGAGTTCGTGGTGACCACTCGCCCCATATCCCACGTGGGATGGTTCAGCGCTTCCGCCGGCGTGACATCTCGCAACGACTCGCGGCTGCGTCCCCGAAAGGGACCGCCAGACGCCGTAAGCACCAAGCGGCGCACCTCGTCACGGCCGCCCGCACGAAGCGCCTGAGCAATCGCCGAGTGCTCGGAATCAACTGGCACGATTTGGCCGGGACCAGCGAGATCCGTCACCAAATCTCCACCGACGATAAGTGACTCCTTGTTGGCAAGCGCAAGGGTACGCCCGGCTTTCAGCGCCGCAATCGTCGGCCCGAGCCCAATCGATCCGGTGATCCCGTTCAACACCACATCAGCGGGCACGTCGCGCACGATCGTTTCCGCATCCGTCGCCCCGAGCCCCGTGTGCTCCACGTTAAATTCGTCAGCCTGCTGCTGCACCCGATCCGCGTTGCTGCCCGCGACAAGCCCCACCACCTGAAACTTGGAGGAATTCTTGCGGATCACGTCGAGCGCCTGCTCACCAATTGATCCAGTGGACCCCAGAATCACGACTCGTTTCATGCTCACCATTCTGCCAGGGATGGTGCACGGTAGCCGCAAAAGACAGAAAGCGCCCGAGAGCATTCACTCCCGGGCGCTTCTGCTGCACACACCCTACTTGTTGGCGTGCACCACTCCTACAATGTCGAGCACAAACACGAGTGTGTCGTCATTGGTGACGTCAAAGTCGGGGTTGCTCGCTTTGAGTTTGGCTTCTGTCTGGTCGCCGTAGCCTGCCGCCGGAGGAACGATCGAGATGACCTGCGAACCGACTTTCTGCCCCTCAATTGCTTTGGTGAAACCTTCGATGACCTCGTTCGTCAGGAAAGGTACGGGGGCGCCGCGGCTCCAGCTCGAATCAAACTCTTCCCCGGTGCGCCAGATCACGCCTCGGTAGTTGACGTAGACACGGTCGCCAGGCTCAACGGTCTCTCCCTTGCCTTCGATGAGCGTGGCGATCTCTAGATCCTTCGGAGCGTCGGTGTCCTTTGGCATCGTAATCGTTGGCTCACCGTTTTCAGCAAGCTTCACGGTCGGGAAGCCCTTGGGTGCGTCCTTTGCCTTGCCCTCGGCCTTAGCCAGCAGATCGCCCGGTTCGAGCGTGCCGGGCGCTTCAGAAGCCGCGGGGTTCGTTCCCTTGCCCACCTTGCCGAAATCCATCACGATCACGACAGAATCATCGTTGGTGATGTCAGACAACCCCAAGGCCGAAGGTTCCTGCCCCTGCGTAACGTCCTTCAAAGGGGCGACGAGAGCAACGCGCTGATCAGGGATTGCGCAACGAACGGCGTCATAGGCCCAGCTTGGCATCTGATCTTTCACCAGATCAACCGGAGTCGCGGGAGACTGCTGCATCAGCGTGCCATCGACGCCGCTGAAGATTGCGAACGACGTCTCGATAGACTCACCTTCCTTGGGCATGTCACCCTTTCCCTCGGTGAGGACCGTGCGCTGAGCTTTGTCGGTCGAAATTGGAGTCTTCGTGGTGAGTTCCATCTCCTCACCAACTTTGCCCTCAACTTTGATTGAGTTACTCACCGAGCCTGAAGCAAGGCAGGCTTCACCGCTCGCGTCTGAGTTACCTCCTGCGGAGCAAGCGGTCATGAGCAGAGTTGCCGTGAGGGCAATGGGAACGAGGGCGTGCGAACGCTTCACAGGGAGTCCTATCTTCAGGGGTGTGGCCGTCCGCAGAGAGCACCCGCAGCGCGAGCGCCCACGACAGAGCCGGCGCAGTTACTTCCAAGTGTGCTGCATCGACCGCGTTGTTTTCTGTGCGGTCGCTGGACATTAGTTCGGAGGCGCACTAGCGAAGCGTGCGCGGAGGCAGGTTGCGTGGGTGCAGTATCGCTCGGGCAGCAGTCACGGCGAGCAGCACCAACAGCACCATTGTGACAAGATCGCAAGCGATATAGAGGTAGTGCCAGGGCGACTGGCCGGGATCCGCCCCCGCGATCACCAGGTCCGTTCGGGCGTTTAGTGGCGGTCGCACCCCGGCCACCTTCGCGGCGAACACGAGGATCAGCCCAAACCACACAAGCAGTCTGCGCCCCTCGATCCGGGCGCTGATGGGCCAGAACGAGAGCAGCGTGATGGCCAACAGGATCGCGGCCTCAGCGATGTTGAGTACCGCAAACACCAATCGCCCAATACCAAGCCCGAGCGGGATCGTGATCCCGGGTGCCTGAAATTTGAGTGGCGCTTCGATAAATGAGATCGCGGCAATCATCCCAAACCACAGCACGGGGAGGGCCAACCGCCACAGCTCGATCTTGATCCGGGTCCGTTCGATCGCAGCGGGGTCGATGCCCTGGGCTGCCGAGCTTCGGGAAGCCTCGCGGTTGCTCATGCGTGATCCTCTCTTGCGGCGAGCGCCGCCGAATATAGCTCCCTGGACGCCAGCCCCGTCGCTTCGGCTACGGCTCGGGTTGCATCCTTGAGCCGCTCGCCATCTGCTACTCGCTGCTGCACTTCCGCGAGCGCTGCCTCAGGCGAAGTGGCGTGTTCGGCCGCCCCGCCCACCACAAGCACGATCTCTCCGCGCACACCTTCGGCGGCCCACTCCGCGAGCTCACTGAGCGTGCCCCGGCGGACTTCTTCGTGCAGTTTGGTCAGTTCGCGGCAGACCGCGGCGGGCCGGTCCTTTCCGAAAGCGGACGCGAGATCATTGAGGCTCGCAGCAAGACGCGCGGGGGACTCGAAGAAGACAAGGGTACGTCGCTCAGCGGCGAGCTGAGCGAGCGCGCGCGATCGTTCACCGTGTTTGCGCGGCAGAAATCCCTCGAAGACGAAGCGATCGGTGGGGAGACCTGCGACGGCGAGCGCCGTGATGACCGCGCTCGGCCCTGGGATCACGGAGACCGCCACCCCACGCTCGGCCGCGAGTTGCACCACCCGAAAACCAGGATCAGAGACCGTCGGCATACCGGCGTCACTCACCAGCACAATGTCCTCCGTGGTTGCCCGTTCCACGAGGGCAGCTGCACGCTCATGCTCGTTGTGGTCGTGCAGGGCCACAAGCTCCGGCCGGTTCTCGATGCCGAGCAGGCGCAGCAGTTGCGCCGTGTGTCGGGTGTCTTCGGCCGCGATCACGCGCGCCTCTTCGAGAGTTTCTCGAAGCCGGAGGGATGCGTCCCCAAGATTTCCGATGGGGGTGGCGGCGAGAAGGATCATTCCTTAATGGTAGAGCTTTAATACAAACAACTCTGCGGTCAGGATCCGGGCTGCCAGAATAGAAGACATGAGCGCGCCACAGACTCCCCAGACTCCCGGCCCACCTCCACACCCCTACGCGTCTTCGGGCGGCAACCCCGGATCTGGCCGGCGCCGCGGCCTCATATTCGGGGCCATCGGTGTGGCGGTCGTCCTGATCGTTGCCACCATTGTGTTCGTTGTGCTGAGCAACTCGAACAATCCCAACAATGGCGGCGACAAGAACGACAGCAGCAACAGCAGCGATAGCGCTGAAGTTGCCAAACCGGTTCCCACCACGCCCGCAAACGTCACTCGCTGGCCAGCGAACATGGCAACGGGAAGCATTGCTTTTACCGGAGACGACGGAAAAGTCACTGTCGTCAAGTCCGAAGCACTGCCCGAGGGTGCCCAGCCTCTTGTTTCAAATCTCGCGCCCACCGCTGATGGCGCTGAACCCAACAGGATCCAGCTCTACGTTGACTACCGCTGCCCCTACTGCTCCCTGTTCGAAGCCGCGAACGTCGATTCCTTTGAAGCGGTCCTCGCGTCAGGCGATACCGTGCTCGAGTTGCACCCCCTGGCGTTCCTCGACAAGTTTTCTGCTGGCACCTACTATTCTTCCCGCGCCTCGGGGCGATGGCGTGTGTCGTGGATACGCAGCCGGAATACGCCTGGGACGCCCACAAGACGCTGCTCGATCCGGATTTCCAGCCGGAAGAAGGCACGGGTGCATACACCAATGAAGAACTGATCGCTGCGCTGCCGGGGCTGAACGATGCAACACGATCCTGCATCACGGAAGAGCGCTACCAGCCGTTCGCGCTCGAGCTCACGAAGTGGGTGTTCGCGAACCCTGTGCCGTTCGCGAAGGATCCGAAGCTTGCTGTTGAGGGAACCCCCATGGCTGTGGTGAACGGTGTGCCTTATGCCGGAGACCTCGCTGACGGCGCGGCGTTTCGCGCATTCTTGAAGGCGCAGGGCATCGCGCTGCAGTAGCATCCGAGACCCTCCGGGGAATTTAACGTCAGATGACTCTCCCCCATGCTCGTGAGGGCCTCGCCCCGGCGTACCGCAACGATTCAGCCACGTTGGTCGCGCCACCCAACCGGTGAGACCCGATCGCCGCGTTCCGCAATGACGCCATGACTTTGGGTGAACTCCCGGTACAGATACGAGATTTGTCCTCGGCGAAGGTCACATCTCGTACCCAATGGAGCCGGTTCTCGATATGCCAGTGTTTACGAACCCACCCGGCAATCCATGCTGCTCTCGCGAGTCGTTTCGGTACGTTGGTGACCACGTACACAATCTCACTCTTCGCGTCTTTGCCTTCCCTCGCCTCAGTGGAACGCATAATTTGGAGCGCGTAAGTGGCGTACGGAAAATCTACCTGTTTGGGGATCGGCAATATTTTCACGCTCCGGGTGACGTGTCGGCTCCTGACCCGCGCATCGCTTTCCCGTCGACGGTGATGCAGCGCCGAGTAGCGCTGGCCCCCAAGAACAGCGCCATCGTCCTGCGAGACGAGTTGAACCAACCAGTGCAAGCTGCCAGCACTTGGAACGAGATCATCTCCCGATTCAACGGGCATCCCGACGCGGAGCTCAGCCGCCTGGTCGCGGAGGCAAAACAGAACGCTCCTGGACCGGCACGGCGAGGGCTATTTCAGCGCCGTGGGTGACCTTTTCTGCACCAATTCGCGATGTCCGGGGCCCGCTGAGAACGAAACGGCCTTGAGCGCCGGCGATACGACCGCTTCGGTCTCGTCCCACGCAGACGAGCACGTTGGTCTGACCTGACTCGCGCCAGGGCTGGGGATCGCGCTCGGTGATAAGGGCTACCTGCCTCAGGTTTCGCTCAGCGGAGGGCATCGGTACCCTTCACGCTGCACCGATTAAGGCCACTTGGTGCCAGCGATGCTCACTTTGTGTCACTGATGAACAGTGAGAACGGGGGCGCCAATCCATTATTCACGCGTCAACTGATTCCGTTTCAGGCGACTCAGGATCGCCGCGGGCTGATCAAGCAGGCTTCTGTATTTGGGAGCTTCAACCAGCGTGACAATCAGTCGTTCGATGGCGCGCGCGTGGCGTCGCCTATAGCCAACGGCGTGGTGCGGGGCCAGGTCAAGCCGTGTCTCTACACCATCCATGATCAACGTGATTGATAGTGGCTTCACATCAGGCACCTCCGCGGTGGCGGCAAACACTGCAAACGCAAGTGGAATGATCACATCACCGATCACGGGGGTCGGCCACAGGGTGTCGGGCACTTCGGCGTCGACACTGTCGATGTTTCCCCAAGAGTAGACCGTTTCTTCACCGGCTTGTGAGCGGCTCAGGATCCCGGCTACCGCAAATACCACGTGTGCTCCACCCGTATCACCGAGCGCGATCCCCAGCCCTGGAACGACCGTAAGCCCACCGAAACGTTCGCTAGACACGCTTGCGCAATTCGGTGCTCGTCGACCGGAGGGTGGGGTGCGCACTCATGGCGATAAACTAATCATCCAATCTAGGAATCCACTGAGCGCGGCGCACAAACCTGTCGTGACTTTCCACAGCTTAAACCGGCGTCAGCCTTCTGCCCACACTCACCCAACTCGGAGAGCAGTGCGCCACGCGCTGCTACGCTTGAGGCCCCATGCCTCACAGCCCTGATCCTGCCCCCGTCACGCTGCTTTCGCGCACCGGGATTGCGTACTTCCCGCTCGCGTTTGTGTCGCGACTGCCCTTCGCCATGATGGTGATCGGTGTGCTGACGCTCGTCGTGTCCGCCCGCGGATCGGTGGAGCTTGGCGGGCTGAGTTCGGCGCTGGTGGGGATCGGGGCCGCGACGATCGGTCCGCTCATCGGCGCGGCCGCGGACCGGTTTGGGCAACGACCCACACTGCTGATCGCGGCGGCAGCGAACAGCATCGCGCTCGGTGCGCTCGCGTGGGCCGCATACAGTTCACTGCCGAGCTGGGCGATGCTCGCCATCGCGTTCGCGACCGGGGCATCGGGGCCACAAACCTCCCCCATGTCGCGCACCCGCCTCGTCTCGATCATTCAGACCGCGCTTCCCGCCGAGCGCCGGCCACGCACCATTTCGACCGTGCTGGCGTATGAATCGGCAGCCGACGAGATGGTGTTTGTGTTCGGACCCGTGGTGGTCGGGCTGCTCGCGACCAGCGTGGGTGCCTGGGCGCCAGTCGCGGGAGCCGCCGCACTCACCCTCCTGTTTGTGACGGCGTTCGCGCTGCACCATACCAGCGCGCCCGCTCGCTCCGCCGCCGAACGCGCCGCCACCCTCTCCCCCGCGTCCGAGCTTGTGCGCCCGTCCCTCCTCGTTGTCGTGTTCGGGATCTTCTCGGTGGGCTTGGTGTTCGGTTCCACGCTGACCTCGTTGACGGCGTTCATGCAGGAACGCGGCGCGGCGGAATCCGCCGGACTCATCTACGGTGCGATGGGCGTCGGATCCGCGATCCTTGCCCTGAGCGTCGCGTTCTTTTCACCCAAGTTCACGCTCCGTCACCGCTGGCTCAGCTTTGCCGTGTGTATTGTCGGGGGCTCGGCGCTGTTCTCCGCGGCCGACAGCATCGCCACGGTGATCCTGAGCCTAATGCTGACAGGGGTCGGGATCGGCCCGCTGCTTGTCACCCTGTACAGTTTTGGTGCGGCACGGAGCCCGAACGGGCGTTCCGCCACGGTCATGACGATGCTCGGATCCGGGATCATGCTCGGGCAGTCGCTCGCCGCCGCGGTCACCGGCAGTGTCGCCGAGAATCTCGGGACGTCGCAGGCCCTGATACTGCCGCTCGCGGCGTCGCTCATGATCGTGCTCGCGGGCAGCATCAACTGGGTACTTACGCCGTCTGGCCGCCGATAATGCGCGGCTTCGGGAGATGCCAGCCGAGCTTCCGTGACGCGAGACGCAGGGTGATCGCGAGTGTGCCGCCGATCAGCGAAGCTGTCGTGGTGTCTCCCCAAAGCGCCAGCACCGCAACGGCACTGCCCGCGCCCAGTATCGCCGACACCGCGTAGAGTTCGCGTGTCAGCACCCCGGCACCGTGTTCACGAGGACGTCACGAATCACGCCGCCACCAATCGCGGTGATCACGCCGACAAGGATCGACGTCATGGTGCTCTGGCCGGAGACGTAGGCGAGTGCCGCGCCGTTGGCGGAGAACAGGCCGAGGCCGAAGGCATCAAACACAACCTCGAAGTAGCGGATCCTCGTCACACTCGGGTGCAGGAAGAACACGATCAGCGAACCCACGATCGCGACGGTGAGATTCTGCCAGTGCAGAAACGACAGTGGCGGATGCACCCCGATCAACATGTCGCGCAGGATCCCGCCACCCACCCCTGTGGAGGCGCCAACCACCACCACGCCGAGGATGTCGAGCTGCCGCCTCACCCCCACAAGCGCCCCGGAAATCGCGAAAGCCAGAATCCCGGCGAGCTGAAGAACCTCGTACACAATGTCTGCTGTCACGGCCACGAGTGTATCTGGTTCGGCGCCGTGAAATCGTGGGCCCGGGATATGGTGGTGCAGGTAGGAACCATCACGGCAGAGGAGAACATCGGCGATGGATGTCGCGACAATGCTGACAGAGTTTCACGCACACGCTGATGCCGAGAAGGCTGCGGGAATGCGCGCGTATATGCGCGACCAGTTCGAGTTTCTGGGGGTGCCGACCCCGCTTCGTCGGCGGCTTTCACAACCGGCTCTGGCAGCAGCACGGACTGCGGCATCTGTGGACTGGGATTTTGTGCAGGCGTGCTGGGACTCGCCCTATCGAGAGTTTCAATACGTCGCGGTCGGGTATCTGACGGCGGTGCAGCGACTTCTTCGCCCTGGCGATATGGACCGCATCAAGGTGCTGGCGCAGACCAAATCCTGGTGGGACACCATTGACGGTCTCGACAGGGTGGTCGGTGACCTGGCGCTGGCATTTCCGGAGGTCAATGCGGTGCTCCTGGGGTGGAGCAGCCACGACGACATCTGGTTGCGTCGCATCGCGATTGACCATCAGCTGGGCCGCAAAAGGAAAACCGACCGCGCGCTCTTGGAACGGATCATCCTGAATAATCTCGGGCACACCGAGTTTTTCATTAACAAGGCCATCGGTTGGGCGTTACGCGACTATTCGAAGACGGATCCCGAGTGGGTTCGCGGTTTTATCGGTCGGCACCGAAGTGAGCTGGCGCCGCTGTCGGTGCGCGAGGGGTCAAAGTACCTCTAGTGTCCTGCGCCATAAATTCGCTTCGCAGGTACCGGTGCGCGGCGACCGTGAGCGCGATCGGCAGGCTGAGGAATAGTGGAGGCTCCACCACTGTTGTACTTCCGAGGATCACCACCAGGTGAAAGAATGGGAGTTATGCCTTCGTTCAGCACTACTGAGATCGCCGAACTTCGGGCGGCCTTCCCCTATTTCAATGCTCCGCCCCGCGAAGACGGCATCTCCGTCGCGTACCTCGACTCGGCTGCGACCTCGCAGCGGCCGCGGGCGGTACTGGACGCGGAACGCGTATTTCTTGAAACCGCGAACTCGGCCGTGCACCGCGGCACGAGCGGCGCGGTGGGAGCTGCGACGGCAGCGTTTGAGGGCGCCCGGGCTGCGGTTGCGAGCTTCGTCGGCGCCAGAACGCCCGAGCAGATCGTGTGGGCCGAAAACGCGACCGACGCACTCAACATCGTGGCGCTCGGGATCGGCGAGGTGAACGCCGGGCTCGGGGTTGCCGGCAGCGATCGCTATCGACTCGGCGCGGGCGATGAGATCCTCGTCACCGAGGCCGAGCACCACGCGAACCTGATCCCGTGGCAGCGACTCGCGGCGAAGACCGGCGCCTCCCTGAAGTACATTCCCGTGCGCGAGGACGGCACCTGGACCCTGGACGATGCCCGTGCAGCGATCACCGAGCGCACGCGCGTGTTCGCCTTTGCGCACGTTTCGAATGTCACCGGCTACGTCGCCCCCGTCGCGGAGCTTGCGCAGCTCGCGCGCTCGGTGGGGCCGTA
This sequence comes from Leucobacter insecticola, assembly GCF_011382965.1. Classification (NCBI taxonomy): domain Bacteria; kingdom Bacillati; phylum Actinomycetota; class Actinomycetes; order Micrococcales; family Microbacteriaceae; genus Leucobacter; species Leucobacter insecticola. Next base: position 2,772,459 of record NZ_CP049934.1, read on the forward strand.
ACCGTACTCGACGCCTGCCAGTCGGTGCCTCACATTCCAGTCAACTTTGCCGCTCTCGGTGTCGACTTCGCCGCATTCTCCGGGCACAAGATGCTCGGCCCCAACGGCATCGGGGTACTATACGGCACCCCCGAGGCGCTTGCGGCGCTCCCCCCGTCGCGCACCGGCGGATCCGCGATCACCAAGGTCACCATGGAGTCTGCGGAGTTTATGCCCCGCCCCTGCGATTCGAGCCGGGAACCCAGCCCGTGTCGCAGGTTGTCGGGCTCGGCGCGGCAGTCGCCTTCTCGGAGGCTGTCGGCATGGATCGTGTTCAAGCGCGCGAGCACGTGCTCGTTGAACGGCTCGTCGAGGGCATCCTCGCGACGCCAGGGCTGCGATTGCTGGGACCCCAGGATCCCACCCAACGGGTGGCGCTCACAGCCGTGTCGGTTGACGGGCTGCACGCGCACGACGTTGGCCAGTTTCTCGACGAGCAGGGTGTTCTTGTGCGTGTGGGACACCACTGCGCGCAACCCCTGCACCGCGCCCTCGGCATCACTTCGAGCACGCGGGCGAGCGTACATCTGACCTCCACCGAAGACGAGGTCGATCGTTTCATCGACGCGCTCCGCGGCGCCCAGCGGTACTTTGGCGTGGAGGTAACGGCATGAGCGCACTTGATGGCCTGTATCAAGAAGTGATCCTGGATCACTCAAAACGCCCCATTGGCAAGCGTGATCTCGAGAGTTCCGAGGGCAACCTCACGGCGTCACACCACGAGTTCAATCCGAGCTGCGGTGACGAGATCGACCTGTCGATCTCGGTTGATCCCGAGACGGGGCTTGTCACCGATCTGGCGTGGCAGGGTCAGGGCTGCTCGATTTCGATGGCCTCGGCCTCGATTCTGTCGCAACTGCTGCGCGACGAAGACCTCACGATGGAGGAGGCTCAGGAGCGGATCAATGCGTTTCGCGAGATGATCCAGGCTCGCGGCGAAGGTGAGCCCGACGAAGATCTGCTCGGTGACGCCGTCGCCTTGCAGGGGGTCTCCAAGTTTGTGATGCGGGTGAAGTGCGCGATGCTCGGGTGGGTCGCGCTCGAGGCGGATCTGCGCCAGGTCGAGGCGCAGCGCTCCTAACCGCTACCCCAACCTCCGCTCACAGGGAGCGAAATCCCCGTTTCTAGGCTTGCCAAGAATTTTTTCTGTGGACAACTCAATTTGGGTTTGTTTTTGGCGCAGGATCGTCTCATGCATACAGACAATTCTTTCCAAGTCCTCCGCTGCGACACGACCGCAGACTTCCTCGCCGCCCTGCCCCAGCTCACCGGTTTCACCGCTGAGAACAGCCTGTTCGTGGTGTTCTTTTCCGGTGCCCATTCAGGTGATGCCGTGCGCATAGATCTTCCGGAGTCAGACGCGCCACGCGCTGCCGCAAGTCTCCTCGACTTCATCGTCGAGGTGATGCGCGATATGGGAGCCGATCACGCTGGCTGCGAACCGGCAATCGCCATCACTTCGTCCGAGACGTTTCGGGAGCACGGTGGGCCGCCGCGGTTGCGGCTTGCCAAACGCATCGAACGGCGCGTGCGTATGGAACGCATGGGCTTGCGGGAGCTCTGTGTCCTCGCCGCCGACGGCTGGGCGAGCTATCTCGATCCCTCGACCCCGCCCGGTGGCCGGCCGCTGAGCGACATCGAAGAGAGCGCACTCGCTCTCGCCGCCGACACTGACTGGCTCGACGTCCCGGAACTGTCAGCGCTGGGGAAGATCCCCGAGGCAGATCCAGCGCGTGCGGATCTCGTTCGTGCGGCGTTAGAGGAACTCCCGCCCTACCCGACACATTTGCCTTCGACGAATGCCGACTCTTCCCATTCCCCAGACGACGACGATCACGAGATCCCTCCCTGGTTTGAAGAAACGGCCGAGATTGTTCGCGCGCTGGCGAACGCGGCGGCGCTGAGCCCCGAAATGACGGCAAGACTGATCCGCAGTGCCGCTCACCCTGATCGCTGGCTGCTCCTCTCATTCGGGATCCTCATCCGGCCAGACTTTCCTTCTGAACTAGCTTGCGCAATGTCCGCCGCACCGTTCACCGGAGTTGATATCGATTGCTGTGCCGATACCGAGATCGATGGTGGCGGGGAGAGTGAGCTTCAGGAGCACGCACGGTTCAATATCCGCGGGGTACTCGCTGGTCTCAGCCCGGGCTTCACAGATCATCACCGATTGCTCCCGGTGCGAGATCAGCTCTTGCGGGCGCTTTCCGAAACCCCGGAGCCCGAGCGACCGGCGTTGTCTGCTCTGAGTAGTTGGGTGTGGTGGCTCCTCGGCAATCAGACCGTCGCACAGCGGCAAGCAGAGGAGGCACTGTCGCTGGCCCCCGGTCACCCGCTTGCAACGATGATCGAGAAACTGGTTTCTATACCGGTGCGCGCCTACCTGCAGGAGCAGGATCAGCGGCGAGCCGCCTGAACCTCGGACCGGAGAGCACGAACAATGCGTTCCACCGCTTCCTCAGACAGCGCCTCAGCAAAGGTGAAGCGAATTGCGGTTTGGGCGAGCGCAGGATCTACCCCCATCGCGAGGAGAGCTGGCGATGGCCCGTCCATCCCCGCGGCACACGCGGATCCCGATGAAACCGCAATCCCTGTCGCATCGAGCGCGATGAGCAACGATTCCCCACTCACACCCGCAACAACAAACGATGCGTGGCCGGGAAGACGCTCGCTGCGGTGCCCAGTCAAGCGGGACCCCGGCACCTCCGCGAGTACCCTGTCAATGAGCGCATCGCGGCTCCGGATAAGTTCAAGTGCCCGCGTGCCCACCCCCGTGCAGGTGGCTGAGACCGCGGCCGCAAATCCTGCGGCACCGGCAACATTCTCGGTGCCGGATCGCGCGCCACCCTCTTGTCCGCCGCCGTGGAGGATCGCCTCGAGTGGCAGATGCCTGCGCACGAACAGGGCCCCCATTCCCTGCGGTCCGCCAAATTTGTGCGACGCCACCGTCATCGCATGGATGTCCGGGCCCGGCCAGCTTTCACCTGCAAAACTCAACGGAAGGGACGAGGCCGCCTGCACCGCGTCCGTGTGCACGAGTACCCCCAGACTGGCGGCGTGGGCCGCGATCTCGGGGAGCGGTTGCACCGTGCCGACCTCGGCATTGGCAAGCCCCACCGAGATCAGGGTGGTGTCGGGGCGCAGAGCGGCGGCGGCGTCCGCGGGATCCACGCGGCCGTCGAAGTTGACAGGGAGCAGGGTCAGTTCAAAGCCAAAGACCCGCTCGAGATATCGACAGCTCTCAAGCACGGAGGGATGCTCAATGGGCGTCGTGACGAGGTGCCGCCCTCGGGGTGTGGCAAGTGCGAGGCCGATGATCGCGAGATTGTTCGCCTCGGTGCCGCCGGAGGTTAGCACCAGGTCCGCAGGCCGCGCGTTAAAGGCCGCGGCGATCCTGAACCGGGACTCCTCAAGCGACCGTTTCGCGCGGTTTCCCGGAGCGTGCACGCTTGAGGGGTTCGCGGCCCCCGCGTCGAACACGGCAAGCATCGCGGCGCGGGCCTCTGCGCGAAGCGGCGCGGTCGCCGCAGCGTCGAGATACTCGTGTGCCACGGCGCTCTCCTTCGTCTGCCCGCCGGTCCTCATGCGGCCCGTCCGGGGCCAGGGTGCGCCGTCACTCTGCATCGAGCCCCAGATCGAGCGCACGAGCCCCGTGCGTGAGTTGGCCCACCGAGATGACATCCACGCCGGTTTCGGCGATCGTCGCGACGGTATCGAGGTTCACTCCCCCGCTCGCCTCCGCGATTGCCCTCCCCGCGATCAGCTTGACTCCTGCCACCAACTGCTGGGGCGTGAAATTGTCGAGCAGGATCCCCGTGACGTTCGCGGCGAGCACCGGCTCGATCTGCTCGAGCCGGTCAACCTCGACGATGATGGCGGTGGTGTGACCGGCCCGAGCTCGAAGCCCGCGCAGCGCCTCCGTTGTTGTGGCACTATCGACGGCGCCGAGGGCAGCCAGGTGGTTGTCCTTCACCATGATGGCGTCGGAGAGCCCGTAGCGGTGATTCGAGCCTCCGCCTGCGCGCACCGCATGCTTCTCGAGCGCGCGAAGCCCGGGGGTGGTCTTTCGCGTATCGGCAATCTGTGCCCGCGTGTGCGCCACCGCGCCAACAAAGCGCGAGGTCAAGGTTGCGATCCCACTCATACGCTGACAAAAGTTCAGGGCGACCCGCTCTCCCGTGAGCACCCCGCGCGCGGGACCGTCGATGCGGGCGAGCACATCACCGGTGCCGAACGGCTGGCCCTCTTCGAGGAGATCAGTGACGCTGGTGCGTGGGTCGAGCTGCGTGAACGCGGCCGTAACAAGAGCGCCCCCCGCGAACACCCCCGGTTCGCGGGCCACCAGGCGGGTGGAGATCGTCGCGGATTCGGGGATCACCAGTTCGGCGGTGAGATCGCCCCACGGGGCGTCTTCAGCCAGCGCGTTCGAAACGACGGAATCGATGATGTGTCGAGTTAACAAGATGCCAGGCTCCTCAGCTGCTGATCGTCAACCTCCGGGAGGGTCCCGGAGATCACAAAACGGTAGGCGCGGCGCGAGGCCTGCGCGGGGTCGGTGTACGGGGCATCGCTGCGCTGGTGCGCCCCGCGAGATTCCGTGCGTTCAAGCGCGGCCACCTGCATCATCGCCGCCAGCTCGGCGGCGGGTCCTGCGGCCTGCGCGAACACCTCACCCGCGGCAGCCAGACCGGCAGCGTCCCGCTCGATGCCGAGCCCCGCAGCGAGCGCACTCGAGACACTCTCCCGGTGCCGATCGGCGTCGTGACCCGGGCACAGGATCGAGGCGGCGTGAGCGTTTCGCGCAAGCTCACGTGCGGCCTCACCCCGCAGCTGCCAGTCACCTCGCGCCGCCCGAGCCGCCGATCCTGCGACGGCACGCCCGGCACGGGCACCAAACACGAGTCCTTCAAGCAGCGAGTTCGAGGCGAGACGGTTAGCCCCGTGGACCCCCGTCGCCGCCACCTCACCGACCGCGTACAGCCCCGGCACCGTGCTCCGACCGTCGAGGTCACTGAGCACGCCGCCCATCGAGTAGTGCGCGGCCGGAGAGACCGGGATCGGCTCCCGGCGCCAATCCAGCCCCCGCGCGGCCACCGCAGCGGATATCCCGGGGAAACGGCGCGCGAGCGTGCCGGGTTGCCCAGCTAACGCTCCGTCGCGCTCGATGTGCGTTGCGTCCAGCCAGACGCAGGAGTCGCCGCGCTCACGAAGTACGCGGTGGATCTCTCGCGACACCACATCGCGGGGCGCGAGATCACCGCGCGGGTGCCGGTCGGCCATGAACGCGTGTCCTGCGCCGTCGAGCAGTCGAGCCCCCGCGCCGCGCACCGCTTCAGAGATCAGCTCCCCCGAGCCTGCCAACACCGTCGGATGGAACTGCACGAATTCAAGATCCGCCACCGCAGCACCAGCTCGGGCGGCCAGCACCACGCCTTCGCCGCGCGCGCCCGCGTGATTTGAGGTGCGCGGATACAGGCCGGCGTAGCCGCCGGTCGCGAGCACCACTGCGTCGCCGCTCAGGTTCTCGGCGAATCCGCGCGGATCCTGCACCACCACCCCGCTGACCACACCGCTCTCGGAGATGAGCGACATCGCAGTGCGCCCCTCCATCAGCGTGATCCGCCCGGCCTGCACCCCGATCAGCACCCGGGCCAACAAAAACGCGTGCAGCATCGCCCCGGTGCGGTCTCCGCCTGCGTGCACGATACGTGAATGCTCATGCGCGGCCTCAAGCCCGAGACGCGGCGCCCCACTGGGGTCGCGATCGACTTCAAACCCCGCTGCCAGCAAAGCGCGCACGGCAGCGGCACCCTCGACCGTGAGCACATCGGCTGCCGCCGCATCGACAAGCCCGACCCCAACGGAGACCGTGTCGGCGGCGTGCTGCGTCGGGCTATCCTGCGCACCGATCGCCGCCGCGATTCCGCCCTGGGCAAGCGCCGTGTTTCCGCCGGCGAGGGCACGCATCGCGGGATCGTCTCTCAGGACATCAGCGCTCCCGGGCCCGGCACACGCGCCCGGAGTGACGAGCGTCACCTGCGCCCCCGCGCCAGCCGCGGCGAGCGCACACGACATCCCCGCGACCCCTGCCCCGATCACGATCACCGAGGCTGAGCCGGTGCCCGCGTCAGGGCCGCTTCCTCCCCCAGGCCGCTCGCTCACGGCTTGGCCGCAAGCATCCGCTCGAGCGCCAGGCGCGAGTCGCCAGCGACGGCAGCATCGACGCGGATCCGATTCGGCTGCTCCCCCGCGACGAGCGACTCAAGCGTCCACGCGAGGTAGGCCGGGTGGATCCGATACATGGTTGAGCACGGACAAACCACGGGATCGAGGCAGAAGATGGTCAGCTCGGGGTGCTGATCCTGCAGCCGATTCACGAGGTTAATTTCGGTGCCGACGGCGATGATGTCCCCCGGTGAGGCCGCCTCGATTTCTTTGCGAATGTAGTCCGTGGATCCCGCACCGTCGGCGGCCTCCACCACCGCGGCCGGGCACTCGGGATGCACGATGACGCGCACGCCCGGATAGTCCGCGCGGGCCTTGTCGATCTGCGCAACGGTGAACCGCTTGTGCACCGAGCAGAACCCGTTCCACAGAATCACGCGGGCATCACGCAACTGCTGGACCGTGTTTCCCCCGAGCGGCAGGTGCGGCCGCCACAGCGGCATCACGTCTTCGCTGTATCCCATCGCCTTCGCCGTGTTGCGTCCGAGGTGTTGATCCGGGAAGAAGACAACTCTCTGGCCGCGCGCAAACGCCCATTCGAGCACGGTTCGCGCGTTCGAGGAGGTGCACACGATGCCGCCGTTGCGACCGCAGAAGGCTTTGATCGCCGCCGACGAGTTCATGTAGGTCACGGGGATCACGGGTTGCAGTTCGCCCTCGGCCGCGGGACCCAGCGCTGCAGTCAGTTCCCGCCAGCAATCCTCGACCTGCTCGATTGTGGCCATATCTGCCATAGAGCAGCCCGCGGCAAGGTTGGGCAGGATCACGGCCTGCTCCGGGCCGGAGAGGATGTCTGCCGTCTCCGCCATAAAGTGCACGCCACAGAACACGAAGGCTTCTGCTTCGGGGTGCCCCTTTGCGGCCTGCGCGAGCATGAAGGAATCGCCCACAAAATCCGCGTGCTCGATGATCTCGTCGCGTTGATAAAAGTGGCCGAGGATCGCGACGCGCTCACCAAGCTTGGCTTTAGCGTCGACGATCCACTGACGCAGCTCTTCGTCGCTCGCCTCAATGTAGCGCGCGGGCAGCGGCCCCTGGCGCGGTGCGGTGCCCGGGATCTCATCATCGAGTGAGGCTCCCGGGCCGTAGCCGGGGACGCGGTCGATGGCCCACGGTTCCTTCACTAATCCGGCGTCGCAGCTCGACACCCCGGTCGCACGGAGCGCGATCGGTTTCCCGCGCTTCATCGCCGCCTCGCGCTCTGCTGCGTCGCGGATGAGTTCGTGCACGCTTGTCATTACCTGCTCCTAGCCACTTGAGTATTTGGAGATCTTGCTTCGAGTTCGGGATCCACCGCGAACCGGTAGAGTCGCGCCGGGCGGTGCGGGGTGCCGGTTTCATATCGTCCGGTGTCGATGAGCTTGCCCTGGGCAAGTGCTTGTCGGCGAAAGTTCGCGGGATCCACCGGCGTTCCCCGCACGGCTTCGTGCACCGCACGCAACTGTCCGAGCGTGAATTCGGGTCCGAGGAAGCGGTGGGCGACGGAGGCATACTCGGTTTTGGCGCGCAACCGTGACAGCGCATGGGCGATAATCTCGGCGTGGTCAAAGGCCAGCTCGGGGAGCTCGTCAGCCGAGAACCAGGCGACATTTGTGTCGCTGTCGTCGCCCGTATCTGCGCTGTTCGGGTCGGCGGCATCCCTTGCGGCTTCGGGCGCGGGGATCGGATCATCCCAGCGCCGCGGTTCGGGCACCGGGAGACCACGCTGCGAGTGCCCTCCCTCCGAGGAGATGGGCTCCGGTTCTCCCAGATCGCAGGCGTCGAGTTCGTGTTCGCCGTAGAGCGCCCAGTAGGCGATGGTCACGAGCCGCTGCGCATCGGCGGATCGCTCAACACTTCCAAAGGAGTAAAGCTGTTCGAGTGTGCCCGGGGTGCATCGCACGGCGGCGCGCAACACCCTGAGCGCCGTGTCGCCAAGTGTTTCGTTCCACTCCGTTGGCCCTCCGGGGAGCGCCCATAGCCCGAGAAACGGCGCGCGGGTGCGTCGCACCAACGGCACCCAAATTGTGGTCTCGCCAGCCGCAAGCCCGCCACTTCCTGTCGTGGCATTCCGGGGAGGACGCAGCGCGAAGGCCACAACTGACACCGCGACAGCGGGCGGCAGATAGCGCCGTTCGCTCGCGCTTACCCCTGCGTACCGCACTCGTGCCCCTCAGGTTACTTTTGGTCAGGTTGACCAAAAGCCAGTGTAACCCCGTTTGGCGAAAAGGCAAAGCTGCCGTTAGGACACAAGAAGGTCACGATACAAGCACAAATCAGACTCTTAAGGTAGGCTCAGGCCGTAAGACCAGTAATGCCGAACGTTGGGGAAATCTCAAGCACGTTTTATTTGCCGCCTTGCGCAGCACGCTACCAGTCTCCACGTCGGCACCGTCGCCGTGGTAACAAAAGATCGCACCTGCGATCTGCAACACGAAGGAAATACACATGGCTCAGGGAACTGTTAAGTGGTTCAACTCCGAAAAAGGCTTCGGCTTCATCGCTCCTGACGACGGCTCCGCCGACGTCTTCGCGCACTTCAGCGCGATCCAGGGCAACGGCCGCCGCGACCTGTTCGAAGAGCAGCGCGTAGAATTTGATGTCGAGCAGGGCCAGAAGGGCCTGCAGGCGACCAACATCGTCGCGCTCTAAAGCGACTAGATGTGCGGAGGGGGTGGGGCTTCGGCCCCACCCCCTCCGTGCGTTTGCGGGGCTCGCTCCCCACCACCAACATCACCGAGCCGCCATCACCACGTCCATCCGCCACCGAATCTGCGCGAAACAGATGGCATCTCGTCGAGAACATATGGTCTCGGCGCCGAGGCCCTAGCGCGCCCAGCGGTACTCGATCTCGGGCCGCCCAGGTGTGCCGTAGCGCGATTCCCTGAGCACCTGTCTGGTGCTCGTGAGGTATTCAAGATACCGGCGGGCCGTGATCCGCGAGATCGGCAGCACCTCCGTCAGCTCCGCGGCCGACACCGCCGCCCCGCTCTGCCGCAGATACTCCACCACCCGCTGCAGCGTTGCAGCCGACAACCCCTTCGGTAGCGAGGCCCGCTCGTTTCCCCGCAGCGCCGACAGTGCGGCGTCGATGTCCTCCTGGGCAACACGCCGTTGCGGCTTGGATCCAGATCCAACGGCAGCTGCAGGCGACTCCGTCACCGTTTGCCGATAGCGCAGCAGCTTTTCCGCGAACATGTCGAAGGTAAACGGCTTCAAGAGATACTGCGTCACACCAAACGCGATGGCGGCCCTGACCGTCTCGAGCTCCCGCGCGGCGGTGACGGCAATGATGTCGACCTTGATCGGCACCGCACGAATGCGCCGCGCAACCTCGATGCCACTCATATCCGGGAGGTGCATGTCGAGCAGGACCGCATCAATCGCACCGTGTGATCGACTCGTCAGCATCTGCAGCGCTGCAGCACCGGTGACCGCGGTCCCCGCGACCTCAAAGCCGTCCATCCGGGAGAGGAACCCGGCATGGGCCTCGGCCGTCAACGGCTCGTCCTCAACGATCAGCACGCGTATCGGCCGAGTCATCACTCCTCCTCCTGCATTGGGAGCACCACCGTGCAGCGGGTCCCCTGACCGCGGGACGCACCGTCTTCAAAGTGCAGCGTACCGCGAGCACGTCGCACCGCCTGCGCCACCAGCGCGAGACCGATCCCCCGCCCAAAGCTGTCGCTCCGTTTGCTCGTGTACCCGCGCCGCAGGATCTCCTCCGAAGAGGCGCCTCCAAGCCCCGCGCCCCCGTCGCTGACAACGCACACCACTTGCTCGGTCGACGCGATCAGCTCTACCTCAACCCAGCGGTCATCCGGAGACTCCTGTTCAGCAGCCGCGTCCATCGCATTATCGATGAGGTTGCCGAGGATCGTGACGGCGTCGTGAGGATCGAGCGCGCCAGCGCGGATCCTGCCCTCACTCACCACACTGAACTCGAGGTCGCGCTCCTCGGCCTGCGCGGATTTCCCGAGCAACAGCGCAGAGATCGCAGGCTCCTCGACGGCGTCAAGCAGCTGATCCGCGAGCACTTCACCCCGGCGCAGGTCCGACGCAGCAAACCGCACAGCTTCCTCGCCCCGCCCGAGTTCAACTAGCGTCACCATCGTGTGCAGCTTATTCGCGTGTTCGTGAGTCTGCGCGCGGAGTGCATCGGCCATCGTGTGGACCGTATCAAGTTCGGTGCTGAGCTGCAGCAGTTCCGTACGATCACGCAATACCACGACGGTGCCCAGCGCGGCTCCGATCCCGCGCTCGGGTCGCACCTCGCGGCGACTCACGAGCAGGATCCGATCCCCCACCGACACGACCTCGTTGTCGACAACGTCGCCGCCAGCAAGCACATTGATGAGGTCCTCCGGGATCTGCGTCCGGGCGTCACCAGCGGCCGAGGTCGCGGCAGGTTCGGCGCTCAATCCGAGCAGTTCCCGCGCACGATCATTGTGCAGCACCAGTTTGCCGTCGCGCCCCAGCAGCAGCATGCCATCGTCAACGGTGTGCAGCACCGCATCGTAGAGCGCGTACATCTGCGCGATCTCCTCCGGCCCCTGCCCCAGCGTCACCCGGTTGAGATACCTCCGCAGCCCCAGCGCGACAAATGCCCCGCCGACGAGCAGAATGCTTGAGATCGCAAGAATCAGCGGGATCCGCGTCACGAGCAGCGAGTTGTTGCGCGCCACGGTGACCCCGGTTGACACCAGGGCAATCACCTTTCCATCGGCATCGCGCACCGGAGCAATGCCCCGGATCGTTGGGCCGAGCGGCCCGTCACGCATCTGATTGACGGCATGCCCCGCAAGCGCCTCGGCAATTGGGCCGGCAAAGGTGCCGCCGATCTCAGACAGATAGCGGTGCGTGTATCTCGTCCCTTCGGTGTCCATGATCGTCACATAGTCGACCGCGGCAAACTCCATGACCGATTGCGCGAAGGGCTGCAGCAGGGCGGTCGGATCCGGCGACTGCACCGACTCGATCACGAATGGATCGACGGCGAGCGCGGCCGACAGTGAGAGCATTCGGTCTTGGGCTTCACGCTCAGCCTGGTTCTTCGCGTCAAGAGTCAGCGCGACCGCAAGCGCACTCACCGCGACGAGCACGAGACACAGCTGGCCCACGAAAAGCCGCGTCGCGATGCTCCAATTCTTCACCGCCCTATTCTCGCATCGCGCGGAGTCGATGCGGCACCGGCCGTGAACAGTATGAACACAACACCTGTCGCGGGTCGGCACTACCGCAGAATGACACAAGCAGAATAGCCATTCCCACAAAGGAGTCGTCGTGGCCAACGTCACCGTCATCAAGCCCGCAGGTGCTTCACCGAAGCGCCGCGGCATCGACAAATCGCACTATCTGTACATCGCCGTGATCGTCGCCGTTGTCGGGGGCGCGGTTCTCGGCCTCGCGGCTCCCGAGTTCGCGAAACAGCTGAAGCCCCTCGGCGATGCCTTCGTCGCCCTCATCAAGATGATGATCGCGCCCGTGATCTTCTGCACGATCGCCCTCGGTGTGGGTTCCGTCGCCAAAGCCGCCACAATCGGCAAGGTTGGCGGCCTCGCCCTCGGCTACTTCGTCGTGATGTCGACCTTCGCGCTCGCGATCGGCCTGTTCGTGGGAAACCTGATCCACCCCGGCAACGGACTTGACCTGAGCAACATGCACTATGACGCGCCGGCCGCGCCCGCCGAGGGCGGCAACACGTCATTTCTGATGGGGATCATTCCCACCTCGCTACTCTCGTCACTGACCGCCGGGAACATCCTGCAGACCCTGTTCGTCGCGCTACTGACGGGCTTCGCTCTGCAGCGAATGGGCGAGAAGGGTCAGCCGATCCTGACCGCGATCGGACAGATCCAGACGCTCGTGTTCCGTCTGCTGACGATGATCATGTGGGTCGCACCGGTGGGTGCGTTTGGCGCGATCGCCGCGGTGGTCGGTTCGACCGGCTTCCAGGCCATCGTGAGCATGGCGACTCTGATGATTGCGTTCTACATCACGTGCGCGCTGTTCATTGTGGTGGTGCTCGGATCGCTGCTGTGGGCTGTGGCGCGCGTGAGCATTTTCCGCCTGATGAAGTACCTGGCCCGCGAGTACCTGCTGATCTTCTCGACCTCGTCATCCGAACCAGCACTGCCGCGCCTGATCGCCAAAATGGAACACCTCGGCGTCTCCCGGCCCGTCGTCGGGGTGACCGTGCCCACGGGCTATTCCTTCAACCTCGACGGCACCGCGATCTATCTGACCATGGCGGCCCTGTTTGTGGCGACCGCGATGGGGAAGCCGCTGATGCTCGGCGAACAGATCTCGCTGCTCGTGTTCATGATCATTGCGTCGAAGGGCGCCGCGGGTGTGACGGGGGCCGGGATCGCGACCCTCGCGGGCGGGCTGCAGTCGCACCGTCCGGATCTCGTCGACGGGGTCGGGCTGATCGTTGGTATCGATCGCTTCATGTCTGAAGCGCGTGCGCTGACCAACTTCACCGGCAACGCGGTCGCGACCGTGCTCGTGGGCACCTGGACGCGGGAAATCAACAAGAGCAAGGTCACTGACGTGCTGTCGGGTCGGGATCCCTTCATCGAGTCGATGATGGCGGCGAATTCGGAATCGGATCCCGCGCCCGCAGATCCCGCGCCCGCAGATCCCACGCCCGCAGATCCCGCAGCCGTGGATCCCGCAGCCCCTTCAGCCCCCGCCACCCCCGCGGATCCCACGCCTTCCGCGGATCCCACCACCCCTCGCGAGCTCGACACCGCAACCACCCGATAACCCCTCGGTCCCGTGTGTGCGCGAGTTGTTCTTACGCGCACCCATAACAACAATCTGCGCACACGCTAGGGAGGGTACGGGCCTGCGGAGATAGGGACGCAAGGGTGCAGGGAATACGGGTGCGACCTTGGGGATGCAGGGGCGCAGGACGAAGCGCGCAGGACGAGGAGCGCAGGACGCAGGACCTCAGGAGCTTAGGAGCTTAGGAGCTTAGGAGCTTAGGAGCTTAGGAGCTTAGGAGCTTAGGAGCGCAGGAGCGCAGGAGCGCAGGACGAGGAACGCAGAACTCACGGACGCAGGGACGCAGGGCGCGGGCCAGATTTGTACACTCGCCACAGAGCGCTCGACGGGTGACCCGGTTGCCGGATAGGTTCGGGATCACCACCCTGACCCACGTAGCAAGGGAATCATGTCAGCGCAGACCTACCCGCACCTCTTCACCCCCCTCGATCTTGGCTTCACCACCCTGCCCAACCGGATCCTGATGGGCTCAATGCACCTCGGGCTCGAAGAGGCGCCCGGCGGCTTCGAGCGTATGGCGGAGTTCTACCGAGAGCGCGCGGCCGGGGGTGCAGCGCTGATCGTGACGGGAGGCATCTCCCCGAATGCGGAGGGGCAGCTCACCCCGGGGGCGGCGATGCTCACGAACGACGCCGAAGCCGCCGAGCATCGGGTCGTCACCGAGGCAGTGCACGGCGCGGGTGGCAGGATCGCGCTGCAGATCCTGCACGCAGGGCGCTACGCGGCGCACCCGGGGCTTGTCGCTCCCAGTCCCATCAAGGCGCCGATCTCACCGCTCGTGCCACGGGAGCTCTCCGGCGCAGACATCGAACGCACGATCGCCAACTATGTGCGCACCGCCGAGCTCGCCAAGCATGCCGGCTACGACGGCGTCGAGATCATGGGTTCTGAAGGCTACCTCATCAACGAGTTCATCGTGAGCCACACCAACCAGCGCACGGACGAGTGGGGCGGATCCACCGCGAACCGCATCCGCTTCCCGCTCGAAATCGTGCGGCGGGTGCGCGAGGCGGTCGGACCCAAGTTCATCATCATCTACCGACTCTCGATGCTCGATTTGATACCCAACGGCTCCACGCTCGCCGAGGTCATTGAGCTCGGGCAGCGGATCGAGGCCGCCGGTGCCACGATGCTGAATACCGGTATTGGTTGGCACGAGGCACGCGTGCCAACGATCGCGACTTCGGTTCCGCGCGGAGCTTTCTCTTGGGTGACGCGGCAACTGATGGGCCGGGTGTCGATCCCGCTCATCACCACGAACCGGATCAACACCCCGGAGACAGCGGAGCAGATCCTTGCAGCCGGTGACGCCAACATGGTGTCGCTCGCGCGGCCATTCTTGGCGGACCCCGAGTTTGTTGCGAAGGCGAGGGCGGGTACCCCCGAGCGCATCAACACCTGCATCGGCTGCAACCAAGCCTGCCTCGACCACACTTTCTCCGGCCGGATCACCTCCTGCCTCGTGAACCCGCGCGCCGCCCACGAGACCGAGCTCATCATCTCGCCGACGCATTTGCGGAAGCGTGTTGCCGTCGTTGGCGCCGGCCCCGCCGGTCTCGCATGCGCCACCACCGCGGCTTCGCGCGGGCACGCGGTGACGCTGTTTGAGGCTGCTGAGTTCATCGGCGGCCAACTCAACGTGGCGCTGCAGGTTCCCGGGAAATTCGAGTTCGCTGAGACCCTGCGCTACTTTCATCAGCGCCTCACGGAGACGGGGGTGGGGCTTCGGCTCGGCCACCGGGTGACCGCCGCTGAGCTTGCAGAAGGGGGTTTCGACGAGATCATCATCGCCGCGGGTGTGACGCCGCGCCTCCCGGAAATCCCGGGTCTCGATCACCCGAGCGTGGTGAATTATCTCGACGTGCTTCGGGATCGCGCACCCGTCGGCGAGCGCGTCGCGATCCTCGGGGCCAGCGGAATCGGCTTCGACGTCGCCGTGTTTCTCACGGCCTCGAGAGCCGAGGATCCCTCCGACGTCTCAGCGTTCTTGGAGCACTGGGGTGTCGACCCGAGCTACGCACACCCAGGCGGGATCACCGCGCCCGTCGAGGCCCCGTCACCGCGTCAGGTCACCCTGCTGCAGCGCAAGACCTCGAAGGTGGGCGCGGGTCTCGGCAAGACAACGGGGTGGATCCACCGCACCGAACTCGCCAGGCGCGGTGTGCGGATGATCCCGGGCGCACACTACCGACGGATTGACGATGCCGGCCTGCACGTGGAGCTGACCGTGGCCGACGGCGAAGCGCAGCGTCTCACTATCGAGGCCGACACGATCGTGCTGTGCACGGGGCAGGATCCGCTGCGCGACCTCCACGACGAGCTTGCCGAGATGGGAGTTGTCTCGCGCCTGATCGGCGGCGCGGACGTGGCCGCCGAACTCGATGCGAAGCGCGCGATCAATCAGGGAACGCGTCTCGCGGCGGGGCTCTAGCCTGAAGCCCTGCGCCGCGGGCCATCAACCCTTTTCCTCGGGTAGCATGAAAAATGATCCGGATACTGCGGGGCACCGTCGCCATCTGCGGCCTTTCACTGCTTGTGGTGATGCTCGGATCCGCCGCGCCTCCACCCCGAGCCACGCCGTAACAACCGGCGGCTGGGCGACGTGGCAGCCGCTCACCGGCAGCGCGGGCCGCTGGACCACGTCAATGCAGTTGCCGGCGAGCGGCTTTCCCGCCGCGACCGTGCGCTCGGACTCCCGAGCGGGCCAAATGGGTGTTGAGTCGGGCGCATCGACGTGGCTGAGCGGCGCGACGCCACCGGGTGCCATCTTCGGATCGAGCAGGGACAACAGTTACATTCTGCTGCGCCCCAAGGCAGAAAACGCCACATCACCCTCAACGACGACCTACACCTTCGAACGCCCCACTCCCCCGGCGGCTGGGCATTCGTGCTCGGCGACATTGATGCGGATCGCGCCGTCGTCTCCGCGCGCGGCGACCAGGGCCAGGCGGTGGCCCCCAGCGACCTCGGCTGACAAGGCGGGTTCAACTACTGTGCGGCCGCACTCGGTCCGGGGTGCCCGGGCACCGCAGGCAACGCCGCGGTGTGGAACCCGGCGACCGGAGAGGTTACGGGGAATTCCGGCGGGCTCGACTCCTCGGGTGCATCGGGTTGGTTCAGGCCGAGCGTGCCCCTCACAAGCCTCACCATCACCTTCTTCCGAGAGGGCGGTCTGCCCGCGTATCAGACCTGGTTTGCCTCGCTCGGCCGGGATATTTCGGGGATCGTTCAACTGGTAGACGCCGCAGGTCTCCCTAGGGGCGTGCCGATCCCGGGGCAACGCTCACCCTGTTCGGAGCCGACGGCACCCCTCTCGCCACTGCAATCTCGGGAGCGAGCGGCGAATATGCCTTTCTCGGATACACCGCGGCGGGAGGGTACCGGGTGGAGCTCACGAGCGTCCCCGATGCTGGCTACCCCAATGGGCTCCTCCCCTACGGAAGCTCCTCGGTCAGCAATATCGACATCGGAGCGGCCGACGCGAACGGCGTGGATCTGCGGGTGCGCGAGGTGCTACCGGTGTCCGTCAGCGGTACCGTTGCCACGAGCTCCGGGCTTCCAGTTGCGGGTGCGACGGTTACCCTCACGGGGCCGGGCGGCCCGTTCACCGTGACGACCGCATCGAACGGCAGCTACACGCTCGACGGAACCATCGGGGGCAGCGTCAGCGATAGTAGCGGGGCGGCGATCCCGGGCGTCGATATCAACATCACGGGACCGCAGATCGCTCCTACTCCCCGAGCAGCACCGTCGTCACCAACGCTGATGGCAAGTATCAGCTCAGCGATCTGCCACCGGGAGAGTATGTGGTCGGCATTACCACCCCGGGTGGCTTGGCGGCTGAAATACCCGAACGGCACGTTACTCTCACGGCAGACGGCGAATACTTCGAGGGCGAAGATTTTGTTTTGAGACCGGTGGCTCCCTTGCCACCGGTGAGCCGCCCCGCCCCGCCGAGCCACCCGACAACGCTCCCGGCAACCGGGGACGGGGAGGTCAGCAGCCTCGCGGTGTTGGCGCTGCTGCTGACAGCGATGGGGGCGCTCAGCCTCACGGCGAGGAGAAGGCATCCACCAAATGCCGCCTTGGCGTCATTCCATTAGGAGGTTTGGCGCTAAGCCCCGGCTTCGGGGAGTGCTCCCTCAGCCCAGCACTTCGCGGGCAGTCCGCAGTGCCGCTCCGACTTTTCGCCCCAGATCGTGGCGGCCGGCACCGAGATCCGCCCACTGCCACACGGCGGCGAGAAGCGCGGCGGCGTAGCCTGCGGCAATAACTCGGGCGCGCGCAGGATCCTCACCTTCGCGTTCGAGCCTGGCAGCAATCGCGTCGGCGATCCTGAGCTGCCGCAGGGCCTGACCCGTGCGCAGCTCGTCCTCAACACCCATGTTGCGGGCGTCGACTATGGCGAGGGCGAGCGTCTCCGGTGCGCCCGCACGCGCAAACGAGTCGAGCGCGTCAGCGGGTGTGATCCCGTGATCCGCAAGCTGGCGAAGCAGCGCGTCAATCTGTTCGTCGAGTACAAACCACAGGGTTGCCGACTTGCTCGTGAAGTAGTTAAAGAAGGTCGACCGGCTGACGCCGGTGCGCCGCGTGATCTCCGTCACCGTTGTCGCATCGTACCCCTGTTCAAGGAAGAGCTCGCACGCGGCATCTGCAATCATTTCCCGAGAAGACGCGTGGGGGCGGCCGCGAGACGAAGACATACTTCCCAGTTTAGATGCCTGCGCAAATCACCAGGACCGTAGACTAGGGTGTGCTTGTTGAACCCAATCCAATAAGTTAGGGATGTCTGCCCGATGACAAGATCCGCACCACGCTCCTTCGCCACGTTGATCGCCATCACGCTTGGTGCCCTCGCGCTCAGTTCCTGCGCAAGCCCAGACGTCACCGAAAGTAAGGGCGGTGGCACGCTGGTCTACGCCACCGGCGACGCGGAGCCCACCTGCCTCGATCCACACGTCGGCGGCAACTACCCCCAGGCGCTCCTCTCGACCCAGTATCTCGAACCACTCGTCGGTCGCACGAGCGACGGCACCATCACCCCGTGGCTCGCCAGCGCGTGGGAGACCAGCGAAGATGGCCTGACCTGGGATTTCACACTCAAGGAGGGTGTCACCTTCACCGACGGCACGCCGCTTGATGCGGAAGCCGTCAAGGTCAATATCGAACATCTGCAGGATCCCGAGACCCAGTCGTCAACCGGGTACCTCGCGGTCGAGAAGATCGCGAGTATTGAGGCCGTCAACCCCTCCCACGTGCGGTTCCAGCTCTCGGCACCCGACTCCGCGCTGCTCGAATCGCTCAGCCAGCAATGGACCGCGATGCAGTCACCCGCCGGGATCGCACGCGGCATGGAAGAAAACTGCCAGGCACCCATCGGCACGGGCCCCTTCGTTGTCGAGAAGTGGACGCCGCAGCAGAAGGTCACCCTCGTCCGCAATGACGACTACCGCACCCATGGCCCCGAAGCGGATCACGAGGGCGCCGCCTACCTTGAGCGCATCGAGTGGCGCTTTATCCCCGACGCGGCAACGCGAGCCGCGGCGCTCTCCTCGGGCGAGGTAGACGTCATCGATAATCCTCAGCCCACCACGATCGTCACCGCCGACAAGAAGGGATCCGGGATTGAGCACATCAACGCCCCGCGCCCCGGCTCCGTGAACCGTATCGAACTGAACTCCGGGCAGGCCCCGTTTGACGATGTGCGCGTGCGTGAGGCATTCATTCGTGCCGCAGATCCCGCCCCGGGAATCGAGTCCCTGTACCTCGGAACAACGGCCCGCTCCACCTCGGCACTCGCAAGCACCGAACCGACAGCCGTCAGCAACAAGGCGTTCTTCGCCACTGATCCCGAAGCCGCGAAACGGCTGCTCGACGAGGCCGGTTGGACCACGTCCGATGCAGACGGGGTGCGCACCAAAGACGGCAAGCGCCTCACCGTCCGTTTCCCCGTCAGCACCAACCAGTCAGTCGCAGCAGAGCAGTCCCTCTTCGAACAGATCCAGGCCAATGCTGCCGACGTGGGTTTCGAGGTGATCCTGAATCCCGTTGATCTCAGTAGCTGGTACGGGGCGCTCGGCGCCAACGAGTACGAGGCGGTCAGCGCCCCGTACACCAAGGTCGGCCCCGACGTGCTGCGGATCCTGTACCACTCCGACGGCATCGTGCCTGCGCCGTCGGGGTATTTCGCGAACCACGCGCAACTGCGCGACCCCGAGCTCGACGCGATCCTCGATCAGGCCTCGGCGACCCTCGACGAGACGAAGCGCGCAGAGCTCTACGCCGACGCCCAACAGCGCATCATGGAGAGCTTCACCGTGCTGCCGCTCTACGACCAGCAGAACCACTTCCTCGTGAAGGGCGCCACCGGCGTCACCACGCTCGGCACCGTCGCGACCCCCACGTTCATCAACGCCAAACTCGGGGATTCATAGGAGTGAGAACGGCCCTGGCGCGACTGTGCCGGCTCCTGCTGCCGCGGCTCGGCTCGGCGGTGTTGGTGGTGTGGATCACCGCCACCGTCGTATTCGTCGCGCTGCGGGCCTCCGGCGACCCGCTCGAGGCGATCCTCGGCGGGCCGGGGTCACAAGCGGGCCCAGAGGCCACCCAGCGGGCCACCGAGGCATACGGTCTCGACCAACCGCTGATCATGCAGTATCTGGCCCAGCTGTGGCGGATCGCCACCCTGCAGTTCGGGGACTCATACGCGCGCAAGCAGCCGGTCGCGGATCTGCTCGCGGAAAACCTCGCGCCGACCATCCTGATCGCGACGCTTGCGCTCCTGCTCGCCTGGGCGCTCGCCGTGGCGGGTCTACTCCTCGCTGCGACGGCCCGCGGACGCCTCGGGGGCCTCGTGCGGGCTGGGCTCGCCGGAATTGAAACGGTGGCGAGCGTGGTGCCGCAGTTTTTCTTGGGGGCGGTGCTGATCCTGGTGTTCGCGAACGGGCTGGGGTGGTTTCCGGTGACAAGCACGGGATCCAGCCCCGCCGGGCTCGTCCTCCCCGTCGTGACGCTGGCGGTTCCGATCGCCGGGTATCTCGCGCATGTGCTCCACGGATCTCTCGCCGAGGCCGATGCAGCCCCGTTCGCGACGACGGCCAGGTCGCGCGGGGCTTCCGAAACTCGGGTGTTCTTTCGCCACACACTGCGCCACGCGGCGCTCCCCGGGGTGGCACTGTCTGGCTGGGCGTACGGCTCGCTCCTGAGCGGTGCCGTGGTGGTCGAAGCGCTGTTTGCGCGGCCGGGCCTCGGGCGGCTCCTCCTCGAAGCGGCGAGCGTGCGCGATGTGCCGGTGGTGGTCGGCGTGGTCACGGTGATCGCGCTGCTCTACGTTGCGGTGATGGTGCTCGCTGCGCTGCTGGAACACGTCGTCGATCCGCGGCTCGCGGTTGCCCGCGCCGCACCGGGGGTGGTCGGCGCATGACGACAGCGCCCAACAAACGGCTTGGCTGGTCCGGGATCACGGCGCTCGCGATCCTGATCCTGACGCTGCTCGCGGTAGCCGCCCCGCGCCTTATCGCCCCCGGTGACCCGCTCGCGATCCATCCCGCCGACGCACTTCAACCGCCCTCACCCGCGCACCTCTTCGGCACCGACGAGTCCGGCCGGGACCTCTTCACCCGCGTCGTTCACGGCGCGGCGGCCTCGCTCGGGATCGGCCTCGCCGCGACCGCAATCGGAGTCGGGATCGGCGCGATCCTAGGATTCATTGCAGGCCTCGGGCCGCGACTCCTCGACTCGGCGCTCGGCCGGGTGTTTGAGGTGCT
Organism: Leucobacter insecticola; assembly: GCF_011382965.1. Taxonomy (NCBI): domain Bacteria; kingdom Bacillati; phylum Actinomycetota; class Actinomycetes; order Micrococcales; family Microbacteriaceae; genus Leucobacter; species Leucobacter insecticola. The sequence continues at coordinate 2,793,257 of NZ_CP049934.1, forward strand.
GTTCGCCCTCCCCACCCTCGTGATGGCGCTGCTGTTCATCGCCGTGATTGGCGGTGGCCCCGCGGCGTCAACCCTCGCGATTGGCATCGCGACGATCCCTGGCTATGCACGCATGCTGCGGGCACGGGTGCGCGGGATCGCACACAGCGACTATGTGGAGTGGGCCCGGCTTGACGGCGCAAGCCCCTGCGCGTGTTCGCCAGGCACATCGCTCCCAACTCGCTGTGGCCGCTCGTGTCGGCAGCGACACTCGGGGTGGGCCAAGCGATCGTGTGGGTGTCGGCGCTCGGTTTCTTGGGGCTCGGCGCACTGCCGCCATCGCCGGAGTGGGGCGCGATGCTGAACTCGGGCCGCACCTACATCGAGGTCGCCTGGTGGATGACGGTGTTTCCGGGCCTCGCCATCGTCCTAACGGCCGCGGCACTGACGGCGTTGGGGCGCAGGCTCGCCAGAGTGGGAGTCTCATGAGCATTTTGGAGATTCAGGATCTCAGCGTGCACTTCGGCGGCGAAGCGATCCTCGACGGCATCACCCTGAGCGTCAAACCGGGCGAATGTCTGGCGATCGTGGGTGAATCGGGGGCGGGAAAGTCGGTGCTCACTCGCACGCTGCTCGGGCTCACACAGGCCGAGTCGCAGTGGCGGGTCTCCGCGGGCCGCTTCGACGCGACGGGCCGCGACATGCGGGCGGCCTCTCAGCGTGACTGGCGCAGGCTGCGCGGCGCCGAGGTGGGGCTGATCCTGCAGGATGCGCTGCAGTCGCTCGATCCGCTGCGCACCATCGAGGCTGAGGTGGGCGAAGCGCTGGCGGTGCGGGATCGAGGAGCGTTGTGGCGCAATAGCGCCTCCCGGCGGGCGTTGGTACTCGACGCCCTGCAGCGTGCGGGCCTACCGAATGCCGCCGATCACCTGCGGCAGCGATCCGGCGAGCTGTCCGGGGGCATGCGGCAGCGGGCCCTCATCGCCTCGGCGATCGCGGCGAATCCACAGCTCGTCATCGCAGACGAACCCACTACCGCACTCGACCCCGCAACCGCCGCCCGCGTGCTCGACCTCTTCGCCGAGATCCGCGCCTCCGGCACCGCTCTGCTGCTCATCAGCCACGACCTCCGCAGTGTCGCGCGCATCGCCAACCGTATTGCGGTGCTGGATCGGGGCCGGATCGTGGAGCTCGGCGAAGCGACCCAGATCCTGAATCGTCCGCAGCACACCGTCACGCAGCAGCTTCTCGCGGCGTCGCCGTCTGGTCCGAAGCCTGGCCCGACGAGGGCGCCGGGCGAACCGCTCATCACCGTGACGGCCGGGACCCGCAGCTTCGCCCGCGGAAAGGGCGGAAAGGGCGGAAAGGGCGAAACGCGCGCGCTCGACAGCGTCAGCTTTGAGCTTCGTCGGGGCGAGGCAGTGGGGGTCCTGGGCGAATCGGGCGCGGGCAAGACGACCCTCGCACGGGTGCTCGTCGGAGCCGAACGCCTCGACTCAGGGACGGTCTCCCGCGCCGGGGCAAAGGTGCGGCTGATCCCGCAAGATCCGCTCGCAAGCTTTGACCCGAGGTGGCGGGTTGAGCGGATCATTGCCGCGTCCAACCGCCTACCCGACACGACCGTGGCGGAGCTGTTAGCGATGGTCGGCCTCGAACCCGAACTGGCGCGTCGCCGTCCCGCGTCGCTGTCTGGCGGACAACGGCAGCGGGTAGCGATTGCTCGTGCCCTCGCTGCGGATCCCGATGTGCTGGTGTGCGACGAACCGGTGTCGGCGCTCGATATGCGCACCCAGGCGGGGATCCTCGAGCTGCTGCGACGCCTGCAGCGGGAGCGCGGCCTGACGATCGTGTTCGTCTCCCACGATGTTGCGGCGCTGCGCACCGTCTCCGATCGTGTGCTGGTGATGCGCAGCGGCCGGATCATCGAACAGGGCCCCACGGAGGCGGTGTTTGCTGGCACCGCCTGACAACCGCTCAGTGAACCTTCGCGACCTCCGAGCCGATCACGATGCCGGTGCGGAGTTCGGCGAGCACCGCGAGTACGGCTGCGGCGGCCTCAGGATCCGCAACCCGCTCTCGCGCGAGCGAGGATCCCTCCCCCACTTTGATACCGAGATCGTCAGGCCCCAGCACCGCAAACACGTCTTCGTCGGTCACGTCGTCGCCGAGGAACAGCACGGGAGCCGCCGGCAGCGCCTCACGGATCAGTTGCAGCGCGCTTCCCTTGTTGGTGTTACGAACCGAAAATTCGCGCACCTGCTTGCCCTCGCGCATCGTGATCCCGGGCACAGCTCCGAGCTCAACCGCGGCGGCCAGGAGCTCGGCGGCCCGATCCGGCTCGACGACTTCGCGCGTGTGGACCACGATCCCGTATGGCTTCCGTTCAAGCCGCACGCCCAGCTCATCACGGAACACCCGGTCGAAGCGGCGCGAGAGCTTGCTGAGCCGTTCTTCCTCGTCGGGCGTCAGCGATCCCGAATCGGGGCCCACCGCGGCAGCGCCCGCAGCCTCCATCCCGGTAAGCTCCGCTCCGTGGGAAGCCGACAGGATCCAATCGTCGGATTCAAGCCCGGTCACCCGCAGCCCATCAATCGAGCGGCCGGTCAGCAGAATCACCTGCACATCGGGTGACTCCTGCAGCACTTCAAGGGCGTGCCGGGCACGGGGCAGGATCCGGGCATCCTGTGGACGCCCCACGATCGGCGCGAGGGTACCGTCAAAATCGCTCGCGACGATCAGCGTCGGGGCGGTCGCAAGCCGTCTGAGCCTCGCCCGCAACGGACTCGATATAAACACTTCAGCGGGCGGGGGCGCCTCGCCATCATCACTGGCCTGCTCACTCACCACCTGCTTTTCTCGGGTGTCAGCCGCGGCAGCCACCGCCCCCAGATACTGTGTCGCCCAGTGCGCGACATCGTTGTCGTAGACGGCTTTGCGCAGTGACCGCATCCGACGCCGCTGCTCTTCGCGGGGCAGGTGAATCGCTCGGAGCATTGCGGCTTTGAGCGCCTCGATATCGTGCGGGTTAATCAGGAGCGCCGCTCGCAGCTCGTCGGCGGCCCCGGTGAATTCGCTCAGGATCAGGGCCCCGCCCTCATCGGCCCTGCAGGCCACATACTCCTTCGCGACCAGGTTCATGCCGTCTCGCAGTGGCGTCACCACCATCACGTCGGCCGCGAGATACAGTGCCGCCATCTCGTCGCGCGAGTAGCTTTGGTGCAGGTAGACGAGCGGTGAGTGACCGATGGACCCGTGGGCACCGTTAATGTGCCCTGCCGTGACCTCAACTTCTTCGCGCAGTTGCTGATACGCCTCAACCTGTTCGCGGCTTGGGCTCGCAACCTGCACGAGCACGGTGTCGTGGGCGCTGATCTCGCCGTCCTCAAGCAGCTCTTCGAAGGCCTTCAGCCGGTGCCTGATCCCCTTCGTGTAGTCCAGCCGATCCACGCCAAGCAAGATGGTGCGTTCCTGGCCCAGTTCTTCGCGGATCTCCTCAGCACGCCGGCGTATCTCGGGCCGCGACGCAAGTTCCTCAAATCCGCCTGCGTCGATCGAGATCGGGAACTCCTGCGCGAGCACCGAGCGCGCGGCCTGATCCGGGGTCTCGGGCAGCACGATCGTGTTGCCCCGCGCGGGGGCACCCGCGTAGCGCTCGCTGACGTAACGGAAGTTGACAGCATCTTGCACACGCTGAAAGCCGATAACGTCGGCGCCCAACAGCCCTCGCACAATCTGGCGCCGCCAGGGAAGCTGCGCGAAGAGACTCCGTGGCGGGAAGGGGATGTGCAGAAAGAAACCGATGGTGAGGTCGGGGCGAAGATCCCGCAGAATGGCGGGCACCAATTGGAGCTGGTAGTCGTGCACCCAAACCACAGCACCCTCAGCAGCCTCGCGCGCCACCCGCTCAGCGAATCGCAGGTTGACGCGCTGGTACGAGTCCCACCAGGTCCGGTGATAGACCGGCGGGGAGATCACATCGTGGTACAGCGGCCATAGCGTGCCGTTTGAGAAGCCCTCGTAATAGCTCTCGAGCTCTTCGCTTGAGAGCGGGATCGGGGCGAGGCGCATGGATCCGATCTCGAAGGGCTCTACCTCTTCGTCTGCGCTGCCGGCCCAACCCACCCACAAACAGCCGAGTTCGCGCACGATGGGCTCGACCGCGGTCACCAATCCACCTGGCGACGGCGCCCAGTCAGTCTTGCCGTCTTCTCTGACGATCCGGTCCACGGGCAGCCGATTCGAAACCATCACGAGTTCGCGCCCCTTGGCGACCTCACTCAATTCAAACATTCCAACGCTCCCAACGAGTGTTGTGTCCGACGAAACCGAAGAATCGCATTCAGTCTATCTACTCGGATGCTGTGGGGTAACATCGCCAGGATCCTGAACGCCCCAAGGCTTCAAAAGGACAATTCCCCGCAACTCTCGCGAGCTGCGGGGAATCTCACCCTGCGTAAGTTGGGCGCAGAGCCTTAGAGGTCGTGATGTTCACCCTCGGGAGCCGAGACCGCGATCTTCGCGCCCGCAACCCCCACGTCAATCGTGCGGGTCGCGAGGTCGTCGCGCGAGATCTCAACAACCGTCTTGTTCACTGGATCGGTGATGTACACAAAATCATGGCTGAACGCGAGATCCGGCATCACTCCGCCGTGGCCCTCGGGAACTTCCCACGCGTCAATGGCGGCAACCGTTTCTGTAACCTTGCCGGATTTGATATCGAACAGAACCAGGTCACCATTAGTTGTGAGCACAGCGCCGACGTTATCGCCGAGGTCAAGCATTGCACGGAAGGGTGCACCAACGTCGACCGTCTTCGTGCTACCTTCCGCGAGATCAGCGATGAGCACAGTGGTCGCGGGGCCCTGGCCGTAGCGGCCAAAGATCAGTGTGGCATCGGATTCGGCCGGGTGCGCGAACGCACCGACTCGATCCTCGCCCTTCGCGGGGTATTCGTGTTTGACCGAGCCGCCGGCTTCAGTGACCTCGAGCAGACCATCGGTGCACCCGAAGACCACGGACTCTTTGAGTACAGCAGCGCCATGCAGACCTGGGCACTCGGGGAATTCGGCGATCAGGTTGCCTTTGTCATCGTAGGACGCGACACCGAGAGGCAGATTCTCATCGGGCATTGTCAGCAGGAAGCCATCCTGTCGGGGCACGGCGACTCCGTGGTGAGGGGCGGCGGCGGCTTTCGTGATGAACGGCTGGGGATTGTCACCCATCAACTCGATGTCGGTGTAGACGGCGGTGGCTCCGGTTCCGTCATAGTAAATCGCTGTCTTGGTGCCGGAGCGCTCAACATGGGTCGGTTTCTCGCCTGTCGCGACAACATCACTGATGCTCGGCTCAGCTTCCTTGACGTCGCTGTGGTCACCGTGAGAGACGAGGCCCAGCCCCGAATCCACCAGCCAGGTGTTACCAGATTCACCATCGGTAACCGCGAAACTACCGCTGTGTCCGAGTGCGGTCAGCGTGGGGTTCTTCCCCGCCGAGAAAGCTGCGAGCTCCTCGCCGCTGTCCGCATCACGCACGCTGACACCCTCGGGGGTGGAGAGAACGAGGCGTGCTTCAGCGTGTTCATGTGCCGTCGCGTCTGCGGGCTCAGTGGCAGGGGCAGAAGAGCAAGCACTGAATGCGAGGGTACCGATGCAGAGGGTGGACAAAATGATGAGTCGTTTCGTTTTCATCCCCCCACCATACGATAATGAGAATGAATATCAAAAACTCGGGGCGCCAGCTTTCCATGGAACGTGCGCTTCGTCACGACCCGGCGGCGTAAACATCGCAGCAACCCAGGTCGTGATCGGCACGGCCAGCACCAGGCCGATACTGCCGCAGAAGGTGCGCACAATCTCGACCGCAATATCCTCACGCGTCAAGAGCGACAGTACCGGGCGGTCGTAGAGATAGAGCAGCAGTAACACACTGAGGGAAGCACCGACGTAGGAGAAAAACACCGTGTATACGGTCGAGGCGATATGGTCGCGCCCGATCCGCATCGCCCTAGCGTAGACCTCACTGCGTGGCATGGCCGGAGCGGCTGCGCGCAGTTCCCATACCGCCGAGGCTTGGGTGATCGTCACGTCGTTCAGGATCCCGAGTCCCGCGATAATGATCGCGCAGGTGAGTAGCCCTCGGAAGTCGATCTGGGTTGCCACAGCCGAAAGGAAGCCCGCCGATTCATCACCTAAGCCGCTGAGCCTGGTCGTATGCACGGCTATCAGGGAGATTCCCGCCATGATGAGGATCCCGCAGAGCGTACCGACGAGGGCTGCGGTGGTGCGCATGGTGAAACCGTGCACGAAGAAGAGGATCACAAACATGATCGCGCTTGACCCGACAAGCGCAACGGGCACACCGGGGCTGCCGCTCACAAGTGCGGGCAGGATGAACGCGAGCAGCAGGAACGCGCTCACCCCCAGCGCAACGAGGGCGAGCAGCCCTCGGATCCTACCGACCCAGACGACAACCACCATGAACACAACGGCGAGCACCAAAAGCGGAAGCCCTCGGAACACTCCCGAGACACCGTAGGACGTTGCGGACACCTTGTAATTACGTTCAGATGATCCCTCTTGTTGCGCAGGATCCTGAGCCGGTGGGATCGCAGTAGCAGACAGCTCGATATTGTCCCCCACCTGAATCCCTGCGGAAGCGAGGGCACCTCGCACAGGGACCTGGATCATGCTTCCGGAGTCGGGGCCCGAACGCATTCCCACACTGAAGGTGAGGCAGTGACCTCCGAGATCAGCTTCAGCACCTTCGCAGCCTTCGGTGATCCCGAGCACTTCTCCCCGCTCGAGCGTCTGCCCTTGCGCCGCGGAGGCGCTCTGAGACGCTACCGCAGACACCTCGGCAGAGTTGGGCCAGAGCGTCACGAGACCAATCACAGTGGCCACAGCAACACACCCGAGAAGAACGAAGGTGACCCATTTCACAGCGCGGCCGGTCTCTACGCTGCCGTCTGTGAGGTCGTGGGAATGGGAATGGGAATGGGTGTGCGCTTCCCCGCGCACTCCCTTCCGTAAGGCCTGCCGCAAGCTGCTGAACACGGTTATCAATATAGCAATTCTGGTAGGAGCGATCTCCAGAATCTGATTCGGCGGCGAGACCCAGGAAGAGTTAGTGCCGGGAGATGCGAAGCGAATGCGCGACACGTGACAGTAGCATGGGACACACAGATACCGTCAACGCGATTTGCGCACATGAGAAGGACCCAGAATGACCGTAAGCGTCGGCGCCACCGGGACAGCGTTCAACCTTGACCCGCTCGACGGCGCGCGCGACCCGCGGCAACTGAATCGGCCGCTCTAACAAGGCTTCATTCGGGCAAGGCTTCAAGCGATTCTTTCAAAAGTACGCCGACTTTACCGGGCGAGCTTCTCCGCGGGAATTTTGGTGGGGATTTCTGGTGTTCATGCTCGCACGCCTGCTGCCTTACCTTCTCATGTTTGCAGGCGCGCTGGTGAGCGACTCTCTCGACCCTCGCTCGCCCGTCGCCGATTCCGTCAACAGCGTCCTGGGCCTTGCCTTGGTATTCATCTTGTTGCTTTTTTTGGCCAGTGAATTTGGAACGGTCCTCCCGATTCTCGCAGTCACCTGGCGCAGGCTCCACGATGCCAACCTGCCCGGCCCGTGGGCCCTGCTTTCGTTCATCCCGCTTTTGGGACAGGTGGTGCTACTTGTTCTCGTGCTGATGCCCTCGACCCCCGCGGGTCGCCGCTTCGACTACCAGGCCTGGGGTCCCGCGCCAGGGATCCCCCCGCAAGGGTACCCAACGCAGGCGTTCCAGCAGCCACCGCAATGAGCACTGGGCATGCCGCGTCTCGCCCTTGATACGCGGCACTAGCGCCGCCGGTTGAGAGAGGGCACGCTCAACCGGCGGCAAGGGCTAGGGTGTGTTGATTAAGTCCTTCGGGATGTTTCTCGGTAAAACTTAATGCATGGTGGTGCGTCAAGAGATCTCTGATGAAGTGTGGGCTGTGTTCGAGCCATTGATGCCGGTTCCTGCGGGACGTTCTCGTCCGTGGTCGGATCACCGGCTCGCGGTTGAGGGAATGGTGTGGAAGTACCGAACCGGGGCTCCTTGGCGGGACGTGCCGGAGCGGTTCGGGAAGTGGAACACGATATACAAACGCTTTACCAGGTGGGCAGAGGACGGCACCTGGGAGTTGCTACTCGCTGAGGTGCAGAAGCAGGCTGACCAGCTTGGGGCAATTGACTGGGTGGTATCGATTGATTCGACAATCGCGCGCGTGCATCAGCATGGTGCGACGCTGCCTCGCATCAAAAAGGGATCTGTCGAATTACAAGAATCCGCTCGTGGAGCCTGAGAATCATGCGATTGGTCGCTCGCGTGGCGGCCTGACAACGAAGGTGCATCTCGTTGCTGATGGGAAGGGTCGCCCGTTGGGGATGGTGGTGACTGCGGGGAACGTGAATGACACCACGATGTTTGCTGCGACGCTGGACGACATTCGGGTGCCGCGAGAACGGGGTCGTGCGCGTTCTCGTCCTGATCGAGTGCTCGCCGACAAGGGGTATCCTTCGCGGGCGAACCGTGCCTGGCTGCGGGCGCGCGGGATCGCGGCGACGATTCCCGAGCGCAGTGATCAGATCGCGAAGCGACGTAAACGGGCGGGCCGTCCGATCGAGTTCGGGGAAGAGCAGCAGCAGAGGTATCGGGGGCGGAATGTGGTTGAGCGGTGTTTCAATCGGTTGAAGCAGTGGCGCGGGATCGCGATGCGGTCTGACAAGCTTGCACGAAACTATCGGGCCGGTGTCGCGCTGGCGTCGATTTTGATCTGGATCAAAACAGACTTAATCAACACACCCTAGCTCAACCATGACATTAGCCAACTAGTTGCGCGGCAAGACAGGGTATCCCAGTAGCGCAATCGGGAAAGTTGCGTAGCGAATCATCCGCCTTGCGTAGCTCTACCGCGCACCCTCACCCACGCCACCCGCATCGACCCACACCGGCCCGCACGGACCCAAAACAGCGAAGCCATATTGGCGATTGAGGTTCATTCAACCGCCAGTATGGCTTCACTCATTGCGCGGGTCAGCGGCGACGGTTCACCCTAAGTCGGGCGGCTCCGACCGATCCTGCCACAACCGCTCCGGCTGCGAGGAGACCGACCCCGAGTATCGCGGGCGAGGTCAGGGGCTCTGATCCAGTGTTCGCAAGCTGGTTCCCATTCGGTCCAGGATTTTGGGGTCCAGGGTTCTGGGGTCCAGGCGTAGGAGGATTGGGGAGCTTAGTGCTGGGGCCTTTCTTTTTCGGATCTTTCGGAGTAACCCCGTCAGGGATCGCCGTGTTCGTCACGGTGCATACCGCATTGTCTCCCTTCTTTACCGTCACACTCGTCGCGGTGAACGAGGTGGCCCCCTCGCACTTCCAATCCGAAGCCTTATAGCCGGCCGGCCCGGTTTCTGAGAGCTTGTAGGTGCCCGCATCCACAAACACCTGAGTCACATCATCGGAGCCGCTCACCCCTGAAAGCTCATCGGAGTCACCCACCGCATGAAGCGTCCAGTCTTTCGGGCCAAAGGTCTTCTTCGTCTGACCGTTGTCAACAACCTTGACCAGGGTGAGCTGCGAGTCAGCGATCCTGAGCGGCGGGATCGGCGTCTCAGTCACGGTGTTCTCGAAGACGCAGGTGATGTCACTCAGGGGCTTGATTTCCACCTCGGCGACGTCGACGTAGGCACCATCCTCACCAACGTTGCACTGTAGCGAGTTCAAATAGTAGTCATCTGGCCCGGTTTCGCTCAGATCGTACTTCTTGCCGGGCTTCACGTAGATGTAGCTGCCGTTGGCAGACCCCGGCACCGACTGTGTCTCTGGAGCGGGCTGTGCCTCCGGAGCAGGCGGCTCTTCCTCTATCTCCTGCGGATCCGCGACGGCACCAGCCAACGGCAAAGCTTCCTTCTGCGGTGTCGCCACGAGATTCCAGTCCGAGGGAACCCGCGTTCCACCAACAACCCGCTTCACCATCTTGATCCTCGGCTTACAGCTCACCGTGTTCGTGACGTTTACAGTGTTGTCCCCCTCATCAAGCGTCAGTGTGTACGGAAGGTTCTGCGCCACAGCCGCACCGTTCAGGCTCGTCACCTGAGACGAATCAATCGTGCACACTGAGGGAACACCCGCGGTCGTCTCACCAATCGTCACGCTGTCCCCCGCAGTTTTGCCGGTCTGCTTCGATCCCCACGCGACCGACTCGCCATTCAGCTTGGGCGTCGCGCTCAAGCCATACGGCTGCTCGCCGTCAACGTAGCTCTCCCCGTCAACCACCCAGGTCTTATTGATCGTAATGTTGGTGTTCGGATCATCGGGAGGAGTATCCGAAGCACAGGTGGGAATCTCCCCAAGGAACGGGTAGCTGTGAAGCTCACCGCCGGTGCCCCCAAACCCGGGCTCAGAAACGTGCAGAATGCTTCCCGCGGTGAAGAAACGCCCCGCGACTCCCGGAACCGACACCTGAGCGGTGCTCGCTGGGTTTCCAATCAGCACACTCCCCTGGAACTGCTGGAACCCACGCAAGGCAATTGACTGCGCGTTCGGAAAGTTCCAGAGCAGGTGACTGCGATGCTGGTTCCAATCGCTCCAGTCGTCAATCGTGCCGCCGTTCGTAATGATCTGCGGCTCGGTGCCCAACATGTTGACGATGATCGTTGCGTCGTCAGGGATACCCTCGAAATCCACGCCTGCCAACGGGTTGAGTCCGGAGTCAGGAATCGAGCCCGGCACTTCAAAGATCTGCGTCATCGAGGTCCCGTCACCAACAAGGTGTACCATCTGGCCCACATAATCGACCCTGCCCGTGACCGGTTTCGTTGCGAGACAGGAGCTCCGAGCCGTTAGTCCCGGTACCACCCCGCGGTACTCCGAAGCGGCGGCAGGATCCTGCACCGACGGCGAATCAACATTCCCTTGAATGTCACCGGCCTCCGCATAGCGGATCCTGCCCGGGTTCGTCCAGATCGTGTTTCCTTCCGCGATCGAAAACTTCCCGCCGATCGTCAAGAAATCAGTTCCGTCCGGCGGCCGCACCTGCGACCCCTTGCCCACAAGACCGACGTTGTACCCCCGGTAGCTAAACTCGGGTCCCTTATTCTGCGTAAAGTTGCCGAGCGTGACAACCTTCCCCTCCATTTCAGCGGCCGAACCGGCCACGTCGATGTTGCCGCCAGCGAAGACGTTCACCGCTTCATCTCGGTAGCCGCGATCCTCGCTGATATCCGAGGTTGGGGGAAGTCACCCGGCGGACACGCGGGGCCCTCGCACGGGCCCGGCACAAAATCATTTGGATCAATCACGACGGCAGGGCGGACCCCCGCGCCCTTCGTTACGGAAGGCTGAGGCGCAACCGCCCCAGCACTGCCGGGCAGAAGCGCCACTCCTAGCCCGGCGACCAAAGCTGTCGCTGTGATCCTCCGCCAAACACCTTGGGAGTTGATGCTTCTCATGAGCGTATCCTGTTCGCTTTCGGGGTCGGCTCTCGCGCGCACGAAGACCTCTTCGCGCGCGCGACCGGCAAGCCGGTCCGACCTTTACCCCAAAGCTGATATTCACACTTCATCACTCATTGCAGCAGCGAACCAGGCGGAAACAGACTTGCTGCCTCAAAACTGCCTCAAGGTTGCCTGTTGTGGATAACTGCGCACCCGCTATGCGGAAAGCTCCGGGAAGACCGTGGCGGATACGAAAAGATTCTCCGTGTCGAAGAAGTCACGCGCTGCTGCTGCTTCCTCACCAAGATCCCTGTGCGCGGATCCGCGAGCCATCAGAATCTCAGCCAAAACCGGATGCCCCTGCAGATGCGATTGCCCCTCCAACGCCCCCGTGCAGGCCGCGACGCAGGCCTTCAGATCACCGCGGGCGCGATAGGACTCTGCCGCGATGCGCGCAAGGTTCACAAGAAACAGCTCCGCCATGCGCGGAACGGGAAGATCAAGCTCGGCGATCCTGCCGCGCACTTCAGCCAGCTCCTGCATCGCCTCATCATGCCGCCCCAGCTTCACCAACAGCTCAGCCCGCGCCATCCGCGTATAGAGCAGCGGCTCATGCACCGTCACGTCACCCATCTCTTGGAGCGCGTCGTCGCAGTAGCGCAAGCCCCGCGCATACTCCCCCAGCTCAAGCGCAACGCCCGCCCGTAAGAAGTAATTCCAACCGAGGTATCTTGGACCCTCCAACTCAGCGGCGGCCTGCTCCGCGACGTCGAGTGCGCGGGCAGCAGCGGGCGCGTCCCGGCGATACGCAATCAAGAAGCCGGCGAGCTCGTCATGCAGGAGCGCAAACTGAGCTTTGTCGCCGATGACCTCCGCCGATTTCGCTGCCAACTGCCACAGCTCTATCCACGCTTGCCGGTGCGGCCACAGTTGCGCAAACCAGTGCAGGTGACTGATCAGAACCACCACAAGCCGGTGGCGCCCCGCGATCTGGGCCCGCAGCAACGCGGCAGGCCAGCACTCCCCCTCAGCGAGTAACCACTCCGTCGCACCCTCAAACGATGTCAGGTGACGAACCTCGATCCCTTCCTCACCCACAGACATCGTCGAGTATCCCTTAAACCACCATCCAGCGGCCGCGATTCCCGAGAGCAAATATCTGTCCGCCAGCTCCCTTGCAGCCTCAGCATCGGGATCCTTCTTGAGCTGCATTCTCGCAAAAACGCCAACGAAACCGTCCACTCGCACCCGGCCGTGCTCATCAACTTCTACGATCGACAGCTCACCGAGCTCGCGGACCACCGCCTCAGCACGAAGCACGTCCAAGCCGCTAAGCACCGCAACGAGATCCATCGTCGCAAAGCCGCCATCTGTCAGGCTGAGGCGGCGAAACACCAACTGTTGCTCAGCGCGAAGACGCTCATACGAGAGCTCGAACGCCGCCAGCAGGCTACGATCCCCGCGCTAAAGGCGCCCAAGCCCCGATCCGTATCCGAAGCAAGATTGCGGAGCACCGAACCAACCGTGAAGCCCGGATGCGATGCCACCTGATTCCCCGAGATCCGAAGCCCGAGCGGCACGCCCTCACAAAATCGCGCAAGCTCCGCCGTATCCGCGGCAGTGCGCTGACCCTCCGGAATAATGCTCTCCAACAGCCGAATCGAATCCTCGATTTCAAGTGGCCCGAGCGGCAGGCGAGAGACCCCATCCAGCCCCGCCAACGGAAGCCGGCTCGTCAAAATCATCGCCGATTCTCCGTGCGTCGGAAGCAACGGACGAACCTGAGTCTCCCCGTCAACATCGTCACACACCAGGAGGATGCGCCGACCTATCAGCGCCCGCTGGTACTGCGCAATCACCTCAGTATCTGGAGTGGGCTTCGCTGAGGGGTCGATGGCACGCACAATGCTGCGCGCGGCCTCCTCCGGCGATATCGGCGAGTTTTTCTCAGGACTCACCATCGACAAAAAGACCGTCGATTCGAAGTCTTCCTCGGCAGCGCGAGCAAGAGCGATCGCAAACGTGGTCGTTCCGTAGCCGACCGGGCCGGTGACCGTGACAATCGGCGATGGCTGTGAGACAAGAAGCTCAATCGCTCGCTGAAGTTCGGCCTCCCTCCCTGTGAAATCCGGGATCATCCGCGGGAGGGGGAACGGCCCCAACACATTCGGCAGCTTCGGCGGCTTTGGCGGCTTTGGCGCCACCTTCGCCCGTTCCCGTCGAACCAGAGAGAACAGCATCTGGGCGTCATGAGGCGGAAGCTGAAGCGCGGCGGCGAGGGAGTTCAGCGTGTATCGATGCGGCGCCCGCCGCACTCCTCGTTCAATATCGCCAATTGTGCGAACCGACACACCCGATAATTCTGCGAGCGCCTCAAGCGTCAGGTTACTTCGATCGCGAAATTCTCGCAGCAGAGCCCCAAGCTCCGCTTCGTCCGCAGCTTCCATGGCCCCACCGCCTCTCAAGACTTGAATTCGGATCACGCAAGGGAATCCTACTCCCCTTCCACTCGGACAACCAAGGATAGCCTTGCCAAAAATGGATCTTGATCTGGAACTTTGGCTAGCCTCACCTTCGATGCGAATTCTTCAGAAGTAGTGCAAGCTACCTACATGGCTCCCATTCAAAAGATGATCCGCTCATACCCGGCGGTGGCGGTGACCCTCGTGATCGCGGCCACCGGGCTCCTCCTGCTCGCCCTACCGGATCCCCTCCCCGCCGCGGCGCGGTTCTTCATCGGCGGCTATGCGCTCCTGATCGCCGCGTGGCAAGCCATAGGCATGATCCGGGAACTGCTGGCCGGCAACCCCGGCCTCGACATTCTTGCGGTTGTTGCAATCACCGCCGCCGTGTTGGTGGGTGAGCCGTGGGCAGCGCTCGTTGTCGTGCTGATGCTTACCGGGGGTGAAGCACTCGAAGACTACGCCCAGAATCGCTCGCGGCGCGCGCTCGACGAGCTCCTCAGTCGAGCCCCACGTCAGGCAACCAGGATCCTGGGCGGCACGAGCGACGCAGGCGTTGGAGGCGTCAACTGGGAAGATCCGGAACCCGAAAATACCGCAATGGAGACGGTTGACGTCGACGAGATCCGCGTGGGAGACACGCTGCTTGTTCGGCCGGGCGAGGTCGTGCCCGTCGACGCCGAACTCATCACTACGCGCGCCGAGTTTGATGAATCTTCACTCACCGGGGAAAGCCTGCCGGTCACCCGTTCCGCTGGCGACGCCCTCGCCAGCGGAATCGTCAATGGGACTGCCGCGATCCTCGTTCGCACAACCGCTATCGCCGCAGAGAGTCAGTATCAGCAGATCGTCGCTCTCGTCGAGGTCGCCCAACAGAGCAAGTCAAAGACTGTGCGCCTCGCCGACCGCTACGCAGTGCCCTTTACCGCCATCGCTATCGCTATTGGTGCCATCGCCTGGGCGGTGAGTGGGGATCCCGTGCGTTTCGCAGAGGTGCTCGTCGTCGCGACACCCTGCCCGCTGCTGATCGCGGCCCCCGTAGCGTTCCTCGGCGGCATGAGCCGGGCGGCCAAATCAGGGCTCATCGTCAAGGGCGGCGGCACCCTCGAACAGCTCGCGAAAGTGCGCTCCGTCGCGTTCGATAAGACAGGCACGCTCACCACCGGTCACCCCGAGCTTGAATACGTGATTCCGGCGCCGGGGTTCACCGAGGAACAGGTCTTACAGTGGGCCGCGACCGCGGAGGTGTATTCCTCACACGTGCTCGCAGAAGCTGTGATCCAGGCGGCCGACGAACGAGGCCTCGGACGCCTACCAGTGCACTCCGCCACGGAAAGCGCGACCAATGGGGTTGAAGCAGTCTTCTCACCGGTCCCTGTGACCAGCGCCGCAACCACTTTGGTAGTCAACGCACCCGGCACGATCCGCGTCGGCAAGCCGAGCTGGGTGAGCGAAGTCGCCGCGGATCTGCAGCGCGCTGAGGTTAGGCCCGGTGAGCTCGCAATTTACGTGGCGAGCGACGAGCGCTATGTCGGCGCACTCGTGATGCGCGACCGGCTGCGTGACGATACCGCCGCCACCATCGCTGAGCTACGGTCCCTGGGCCTCGAGCGCATGCTGGTGGTCACCGGCGATGTCGCTGCCACCGCTGAGCCGATCGCGGCTTCCCTCGACATCAGCGAGGTGCACGCGGAATGCCGGCCGCAAGACAAAGTACAAATTGTCTCCGAAGTGCAGCCGCGGCCGCTTCTCATGGCGGGTGATGGCCTCAACGACGCCCCCGTGCTCGCCGCCGCCGACGTTGGGTTTGCTATGGGTGCCCGCGGTGCGACGGCCGCGAGCGAGTCCGCCGACGTGGTAAACCGCTTCGACAGTTTTTCAGGGCTTGCAACCGCGGTCAGGATCGGGAAGGACACCGTGCGTATCGCCTTGCAGAGCATCTGGCTCGGGATCGCGATCAGCCTCGGCCTGATGATCGTGGCTGCCTTCGGATTCTTGCCGGCCCTCCTCGGGGCTTGGACACAGGAGATTGTCGACCTGGTCGCGATCCTGTGGGCGCTGCGCGCGATTTCACCTGACACATCAGCCCCGCGAGCCTAACGCGGGGCAATCCACGTTACTGTCGGGCGCAGCGACTCGCGGGGGTGGATCCGCCCATCGGTGCCGAACTGTTGAAGCGGTGGAGCGCGGCTCGCAGGCCTTCAAGCTCCACGGTGTCCCAGTCTCGGAATCTCTCTTGGTAATCGCGCGAGCTATGGGCGTGCAGTTCTTCGATCGCGGCCCTCGCCGCATCACTCGCGGTCAGCAGGACGACTCGCCGATCCTCAGCGGCAGCCACCGCCTCCGCTAGTTCCAGTTCCCGCAGCTTCGAGACTTGCCGACTCACCACAGCCTTATCCATACCGAGCAGATAGCTCAGCTCCGTTGCGGTGATCGGCCCTTTGCGGAGGATCGATTGCAGCACCAGCATGCCCGCACCCTTCAGTTCGGGATGCACCTCTTCGGCATAGCGAGTCCAGCGCATACGCGCAGAGGCGAATGCCTGGGAGAACTCGCTCATGATCTGGGCGATCATGTCATCTTCGGTCACGGCATCACCCAACTGTTCCGCGGACATCGCGACCCCTACTGCTCCAACTGTTCTTGTTCAGCGCGCAGTTCAGCAATCTTTTCGGCGTTGCTCTTGTTGCTGAGCGGAATATTCGGCAGGAACATGATCGCCAGAATAGCAACAAGCGCGACGGGTGATGCCGCGAGGAACACATTGCCGATACCGTGACCGTACGCACTCTCGACGACGATGCGGATCGGTTCGGGTAGTTCCGCAATTTTCGGGATCGTGCCCCCTGCAAGACTGTCAGCGCCCACCAGGTTCGCGGGGCTCAGCTTACTGAGGCCGTCCTTGATGTATTCGACAACGAGGTTCGCCAGCAACGCCCCATCGCGGACATTCCTGCGGTGCCGCCGATGGTACGGAAGAACGTAACCGCCGAACTCGCAACGCCCATCTGCGTGGGCGAGACGGTGTTTTGCACCACGAGTACGAGGTTTTGCATACACATGCCGACGCCGGAGCCGAGCACAAACATCGCGATACCGACAAACACGAAGGAGGTGTCGTAGCGTAGCTGCCCCATCATGAACAATCCTGCGAGCATGATGAAGGATCCAGCAACCATGAACCCCTTCCACTTGCCTGTGCGGGTGATCAGTTGGCCAACAATGGTGGAAGCGAGCAGCACACCAGCCATCATCGGGATCGTCAGCAGCCCCGACTCGGTCGGTGTCTTGCCGCGTGCGAGCTGCATGTACTGTCCGAGGAACACGGAGGTGCCGAACATGGCAAGCCCGACGGCGATGCTCGCGATGACCGCCATGGTGAAAGTGCGGTTCTTGAACAATGAGAGCGGGATCAGCGGCTCTTCGACGCGAAGCTCAACGATCACCGCGATCAAGAGCATCAGCAGGCCGCCACCCACCATCAGCCAGGTCTGCCACGACCACCAGTCAAACTCAGTACCGCCGAGGGTGACCCAGATCAGCAGGCTCGCAAAACCGAGCGAGATGAAGGTCGCGCCGAGGTAGTCGATCTTAATCTTGCGCTTTTCGGTGCGCAGGTGCAGGGTGCGCTGCAGCACGATGATGGCCGCGATCGCGATCGGAGCGGCAACGTAGAAGTTCCAGCGCCAGCCGAGCGTGTCGGTGATGGCGCCGCCGAGCAGCGGGCCGCCGACCGTGGAGACCGCCATGATTGCGCCCATGATACCCATGTATTTGCCGCGTTCGCGGGGGCTGATGATCTCAGCAAGGACGATCTGGCCGAGCGCACCGAGACCGCCCGCCCCCAGACCCTGCAGCACGCGGAACGCGATCAACCAAGAGGGTTCTTGTGCGGTGCCGGCGAGCGCCGAGCCCACAGTGAAAAGAATCAGGGAGAGCTGCAGCAGCACCTTTTTGCTGGTGAGGTCGGCAAGCTTGCCCCAGATCGGGGTCGAGATCGCCGAAGCGAGCATGGTGCCCGTGACGACCCAGGTGAAGGCTGCCTGGTTGCCGTTGATATCGGCGATGATGATCGGCATCGACGTACCAACGACCGTCATGGAGAGCATGGAGACGGCCATGCTCATGAAGAGGCCGGTGAGCGCGAGGTTCTTTTCGCGACCCTTCAACACACCTTCGACGGGTGATTCTTTCAGGGATTCGGTCTGTGTCTGTGACATCTGAGGAGCGGGAACTTTCTGCATGCGATCTTTAGTTGACGAAGATCAACTATATGCAGATCGTTGACCCCTGTCAACTAATCGGCACGGTGCGCCCGCCGCTGTCGAGGTGGGGGCAGGATTCGAACCTGCATACACGACGTTGCGCGTCGTGACCTCGCCATTCGGTCACCCCACCGTGTGGGCCGCAACGACTGTTGCCAGTCCGCGCGGCCCGTGCGGCTATGCCACATTGTATGCCGCGAGCGCTTCTCCGATCACTTCGAGAGCGACCTCGATTTGCTCGTTGGTGACGGCGAGCGACGGCAAGAAACGGATCACGTTGCCGTAACTGCCCGCGGTGAGCAACAAGACCCCGCGCTTTGCCGCGTGCGCCGCGATCTGCGACGCGAGGCCCGCGAGCGGAATTGTGGTGCCGGGTTCAAGAAGCTCGAACGCGATCATCGCGCCGTACCCGCGAATGTATCCGATCACCACATGTTTCTGCGCCAGTGATTGAAGCCCGTCGGTGAGCGTCCGTTCGATCCTGGCCGCCTGGGCAAACGGCGCCCCGGTTTCGAGGAGATCCAGCACGGCGTGGGCGGCGGCGATCGAAACGGGGTTGCCGCCAAACGTGCCGCCCAGTCCGCCAGGATGCGCGCTGTCCATGATCTCGGCCCGGCCCGTGATCCCGGCGAGTGGCAGGCCATCGGCGATGCCCTTCGCCGTGAGGACGAGATCCGGAACCAGGTTAAAAAACTCGCTCGCAAACCAGGTGCCGGTGCGCCCGAGACCCGCTTGAATCTCGTCGGCGATGAATACGACGCCGTTCTGGGTCGCCCACTCCTGCAGCGCAGGCGGATACCCGTCTGCGGGCACGACGAAGCCACCCTCGCCCTGGATCGGTTCCGCAATGATCGCGGCCAGATCCGCAGTGCCGATGCGCTGCTCAAGATATTCGATGGTGCGGGCGGCTGCCTGAGCGCCGGTCAAACCGTCGCGGATCGGGTAGGAATTGGGTACGCGCTGCACGTCGGGTGCGAACGGACCGAAGCTTGTGCCATACGGAGCGACGCGGTGATTCATGGCCATCGTGAGACTCGTGCGGCCGTGAAACGCATGATCGAGGGCCGCCACAACGCGACGACCGGTGTGGGCGCGCGCGATCTTCACGGCATTCTCGACGGCCTCGGCGCCAGAGTTGACGAAAAACGTCTTCTTCGCGTGTGCGCCGGGCGTGTGCTGCGCGAGACGTTCGGCGAGGCGCGACGGCATCACCTAGCTCCAAGTAGCTGAGTTCTCAGCGGGTCGTGGTGAACCTGCGGGTCAGACTCCGGTCTGCTTCGCCTGTTGGATCCACGCGTCTGACACCTGCTCGTTTTCCATCGCCATGCTCGAGGCGACACGATCTACAACCACAGCGAGCCGGGCCTCACGCTTCTGCTCTTCAGTCTGCGCACGCCAACGCGACAGCGACTGTGCTGCCGACGCGCTGATCTGGACCGTAGTGCTCATGAAATGGATTCTACGCCACCATCGATTTGAAACGCAGGGTCACGCGGAGTGACGGTTCAGCAGATTGCATCTGTTCAGCAGAATAGGGGGAAATCCGGATGCAGCAGGTGAGACCTTGTCAGGTCTAGCCCCCAGCTTCCCGGGGACATGCTTGACTACGACGTAGCGTCATAGTTCACACTAGAGGGATGACGCAGAGAGGCACTTGGCTGAGAACGGCGCATCGGGTACACACAGCACTCACGGTCACTGTCGTTCTCACGCTGCTCGTGCTCAACCTCACGGGATTACTGAGCGGAGGCATTGCCCTGCGCCTGTTCTTGGCAATCGAGGTTCCACTCCTTCTAGCTTTCCTCGCGATCACTGTGCTGAGATTCAAACGCTTCGGGCGCTCCGCAGACGCTACAGACACGGGACTCCTCGACAGGATCGAAACAGAAGAGCCTCTGCTTCGCCCCGTCGTCACCGAGCTCCGGGCATTCGGAAGCCTCTACCTGGCAGCTACGAAGAAACGGCAGCTGCCTCCCCGCGCAGAACCCTTCGGATACACCAAAGGAACAATGACTATCCCTACGGTGATGATCGCAGTGAGCTTGGCTGAGTTGGTGATTGTGCATTTTCTCGTTCCTTGGGAGTGGCTGCGGATCGTGCTGCTGATCCTCACGATTTGGGCGGTGCTATTCATCCTGGGTTTCTTTGCAACTCGCATCGTGCATCCTCACTTCATCAACAACGAGGCACTGCATCTTCGCTGGGGGCATCAGTCCGTGTTGGCAACGCCGCTCACCAACATTGTCTCCGCGGCCAGACATGCCAACCACGCGCATACGCAACCGCAGATCGATGGTGAACTGAAGCGCTCTGGGTTTGTTGGAGATTCCGTACTTTGGAAAGAGGATGGAGTCATGGAACGAGTAAACAACAGAGCGCGCAGATACTCGGTTGAGGAGAAAGCGGCCGCGGTCCGCATGGTACGGACTCTCCAGACAGAACTCGGTAAGAGTCAAGGGACGGTGCAGCGTGTTGCTGACCAGCTTGGCTATGGACCAGAATCGGTGCGTTCCTGGGTACGTCAAGCCGACATTGATGACGGAGTGCATGCTGGAGTGACGACCGATGAGCAGACGCGTATGCGTGAGCTTGAACAAGAGAACCGTGAACTTAAACGCGCGAATGAAATTCTGAAGCGGGCCGCGTCTTTCTTCGGGGCGGAACTCGACCGCGAACATCGGAGCTAGTGGCATTCATTCACCGCAACAAGGACGATGTTGTTG
This sequence comes from Leucobacter insecticola, assembly GCF_011382965.1. NCBI lineage: Bacteria > Bacillati > Actinomycetota > Actinomycetes > Micrococcales > Microbacteriaceae > Leucobacter > Leucobacter insecticola. The sequence goes on from NZ_CP049934.1 coordinate 2,814,146, forward strand.
CTGGGCGCAGGGTCGGGGTCGAGTTCATCTGCAGCGTGCTGCAGGTGGCCCCGTCAACCTACTACGCCGCGAACGGGAGACCAGCCTCGGTCCGGCAGCTCAGAGACGCTGAAGTCGCGCCGCAGTTGCTCGAGATCTGGGAGACGAACTGCTCTGTATATGGAGTACGTAAGCTCTGGAAAGCCGCGAAGCGTGCCGGGATCGGTATTGGTCGCGACCAGGTCGCGAGACTCATGAAGATCCTCGAGATTGCGGGAGTAGGCCGTGAGAAGCGGGTGAAGACCACGAAACCAGACCCGGCAGTGCCCAGACATCCAGACCTCGTGAACCGGGTATTCTCCGCGGACGGGCCGAACCAGTTGTGGGTGACGGATTTGACGTTCGTGCCCACCTGGCAGGGCGTCGCGTATGTGTGTTTCATCATTGATGCGTTCAGTCGCATGATCGTGGGGTGGCGGTGCGCCTCGAACATGAGAACTGAGACGGTACTTGATGCGATCGAAATGGCCCGCTGGTCACGGGGTAGAAAACTTCCCGAGCTTCGGTGCCATTCTGATGCGGGGTCGCAATTCACGTTTATTCGCTACGGGGAACGCCTAGCTGAGATAGGTGCGACGCCCTCGATCGGGACCGTTGGTGACAGTTATGACAATGCCCTCGCGGAGACAGTCAACGGGTATTACAAGGCTGAACTGGTGCGTGGGCCAGCGAAAGAGGGGCCGTGGAAGACGATCGATGATCTCGAGCTCGCGACGCTCGGCTGGGTGCATTGGCACAACACGCAGCGGCTGCATAGCTATCTCGGTGATGTGCCCCGGCAGAGCATGAGGAGTCGTTCTATGCTGGAGTTACCAGCGTCAAAGAACTGGTAGAAATCAAATGAGCTGAGTCTCCAACAAACCCAGAGCGCTTCAGCTCTCGCAGCGTGACTGATCTGGAAACAAATCCATAAGTCAGGTCAAAACAACCACGGGCTCGGCAACAGGCCAGCGACTAGTTATGCGGGCACAGGGCTTCAATCTAGGGGCCCCAGACACCGCTCGCATCGTCCCAGATAGATACGCTCTTGGGGTTCTCTTCCGTTGGAATGACTGGTGAGTCTTGGAAGAAGCCTGTTGCAACTTGGTCGAGCGAATCAAAGGCACGCCGCGCCACTGTCTCGTCGTTCGTCGTGACGACCGCTTTGAACGAGCGCTCACCGTCAGCAATAGACACGTTGATTGCAGTGACCGCCAAGGAATCTCCGCCGCGGGGCGTCCGCCGCTGATTAAACAGCTTCTTTATTCCGTCCCAGATCCCATTGGCGCTAACCGAAAGGAAAATCGCATATGAGACGTCGACAAAGATCTGAGGATCAGGAGCAAAGCTGAACTGGTAAGCGCGTTGAACCTCAATCAGTTTTCGATCAACTCCAGTCGCGGCAAGTTGCTCCTCGGCATCGATGAGAGCCTCATCTGCGAACCAAGCGTGATCAGCACTTATTCGAATAACAGCGTCGCTTGTGTGCCCTTCGCTCAGGTCACGAGCCAGCGGGGCTGTTAGCGTCGCGGATACCCCAGAGTGGGATACAAGCAGATGCTGGTCATCCTCGTGGATTTCGGCCCGGAATTTCAATTCGTCGACTCCATCTTGGCGGGTCTCCACAAAGGCGTCAAAACCCCGTATCCGGATCGGCCTGGATAGCTTGTGATCCACATGGAAAGGGATATCTCTCGCCTGCATTTGATTCGCCAGTTCCCTGAGCATATCGGGAGGGATCGAGACGCCACCGTAGGCCTCGATCGGGTCACTGGTCGTCAATGTCCCGCGAACTGGGCGCCACTCCGAACTTGTCATGGGGTAATTCTCTTCCTAATACGCTGAAGAATTGAAGACTACACCGGCTAATCAATGAACAGGGCGTTGACGCACCTCCACCGTTCGCGATAGGACGGCTAAACTGTGGTCATGAACCGAGGTCCACTTTCCATTCCTTGCTGAACTGAAAGAGTTGGCCTCACATTTCGGCAACTTCTACTAAGTCGCAAGCTGCTCAACTTCGGCGAACTCTCCGACGTGCATTGGATCTTGGGTGAGATGAGCCATCCATTGCCTCGGAAGTACCTTCATGCGAAAAAAGACTTGATGGATCTCCCCATCCGTAAGCTTTCAGTGCCGCCCTACGCATGCATAGCCTCCCAGGCTTCTACGGCACGGCCAAATGGCTGAAGAATTTGGTCAGGGGTGACCTTGTAGAGGAACGAATCCGCCAGTTTGCCAGCAGTCAGATCACAGGTCTTCTGTGGGGTGGCGAATGTAGACCCCAGATCCACTAGTTACTCAAAAGGTGACGGCTCGCAGGCATGAATTTAGGTGGCCCGCTATCCTATACATGCCGCGTTACAAGTTGTGGCTCCCGCCCAGGTGGCGGAGAAGGCGCGATGCCCGAGCCGAATACAATTCAGGGATGCGGCCGAGGCACGGCGGCCCATTAAGGGTGTTCTCGGTAGAGCCCGAGTTAGAGTGTCGTCCCCCTTGTGTAAACGCCGACACGGCAGCAGCACAAGGGGGATACGCATTAGGTAGTCGAGAATGGCGATTCAACTACTGGTCGACGGATGCTGTTGTTCACCCTCAACCCTCCGGAGCTGAGTTCGGATGCAAATTTCCGAAGTGCCTCGCGAGTACTGTTCGGGCTCCCTTTCGAGAAAGTATGTGCTTTTCCTTTTGGAGAGCGCAACCGCAGAGTTGTAGGACTATTTGTCTTCACAGTCCATCCTTGGGCTACAGCGTTTGCACACAGAATCGCTAGCTCTTGATCTAGACCGTTGTTCGCAACAGCACTGACCTTTGAGCGCGCCGTGAATTGGAAAGGCCCTAACGCACTTATTCGCTGTTCGATCTGAAGAGCAGCACCGTTGACTGCTGCGCGATAGTTTCCGTCTTCTCTCGAATGGTACGGAAGTCGCGTCAGCCCAAGTACGTCCGTCGGGAGCTTAAGTTGATCTGTTGCCAGCAAATAAACACGATCGCGACCGAGAGCGCCTGCAAACAAGCCAAATTCGAGAATAATGTTGTCTCTCGCTGCAGGCATCTCGACTCCACGACTAACGGTGGTGTCATCAGGAGTTGCTATCAAGACGGCGAAATCAACTCGCTTGGCCAAGTCTAGTAAGGAGTCAAGTGTGTACCCGCTTGGCTCAAACACGCCCTGATCCCAACGTTCCACTTGGCATGCGTTTCCAAGCTCCTCCTGCAAGTTCCGAGCAATTTCTCGTCCTTCAGCTGACGAACCAATAAAAAGTCGCACGGGAGATGAAGCTTTAGTCATACATCCACACTAAGGGCCGGACCACTAGTAGGCGACTCATACTCATCAAGATTAGAAAAGGCTGAACCGGCCAGTCCATAGGATCGCTGAGGACTAGGAGTCTTGGTGAGTCACAGTGCGACTTCTTGAAGCCCTCTAGTTTCATCACCAGGCCTAGTTGTGGAAATGGGCATTGGCTTTGATCTCCGAGTGATCGAGCGCACGGAACATCAACTAGGCCCTCACTGCGACGAAGTCGACTCACCGGACTGAAAACGCAATCTTTAGCTCAACCTGCATGCAGTTACAAATCGATGCCGAGTGCATTAGGGTGTGTTGATTAAGTCTGTTTTGATCCAGATCAAAATCGACTCCAGCGCGACACCGGCCCGATAGTTTCGTGCAAGCTTGTCAGACCGCATCGCGATCCCGCGCCACTGCTTCAACCGATTGAAACACCGCTCAACCACATTCCGCCCCCGATACCTCTGCTGCTGCTCTTCCCCGAACTCGATCGGACGGCCCGCCCGTTTACGTCGCTTCGCGATCTGATCACTGCGCTCGGGAATCGTCGCCGCGATCCCGCGCGCCCGCAGCCAGGCACGGCCCGCCCGCGAAGGATACCCCTTGTCGGCGAGCACTCGATCAGGACGAGAACGCGCACGACCCCGTTCTCGCGGCACCCGAATGTCGTCCAGCGTCGCAGCAAACATCGTGGTGTCATTCACGTTCCCCGCAGTCACCACCATCCCCAACGGGCGACCTTTCCCATCAGCAACGAGATGCACCTTCGTTGTCAGGCCGCCACGCGAGCGACCAATCGCATGATTCTCAGGCTCCACGAGCGGATTCTTGTAATTCGACAGATCCCTTTTTGATGCGAGGCAGCGTCGCACCATGCTGATGCACGCGCGCGATTGTCGAATCAATCGATACCACCCAGTCAATTGCCCCAAGCTGGTCAGCCTGCTTCTGCACCTCAGCGAGTAGCAACTCCCAGGTGCCGTCCTCTGCCCACCTGGTAAAGCGTTTGTATATCGTGTTCCACTTCCCGAACCGCTCCGGCACGTCCCGCCAAGGAGCCCCGGTTCGGTACTTCCACACCATTCCCTCAACCGCGAGCCGGTGATCCGACCACGGACGAGAACGTCCCGCAGGAACCGGCATCAATGGCTCGAACACAGCCCACACTTCATCAGAGATCTCTTGACGCACCACCATGCATTAAGTCTTACCGAGAAACACCCCGAAAGACTTAATCAACACACCCTAGGGATCACGCTAGAGCAGTGTAGAGAAGTAACGGTGGTAAAGTCTCGGAACGTGACTGTAAAGCAGGAGGGTCGACCTAGGGATCCAGCGATTAGCCAGGCCTTAGTCTGGACAGCGGAACGTTGGCTGGAAACTGTTGGTTTTGACAAACTGACCGTAGACGGCATCGTCGCGGAAATAGGAACCACGCGACAGACCTTTTATCGGCGTTACAAAAACTTGGCGATGCTGTCGCTTGAGATTGTGGTCGATCGATATAGTTCACAAGAAGAAGTTGATTCAGGGAATCTCCAGACCGACCTCCTTCAGTTTCAACGAAGCGAGTTGGCTTTCTTGACCACGCCACTCATACAGAAGAGTCTTTCTGGTCTTCTCCAAGCAATTCGAGCAGATCCAGAGGCTTCGCGGCTTTATTTCGACGGAATGATTTTACCTCGGCAACAAAAAATGACTCGAATACTTGCTCGCGCTACCGAACGTGGTGAGATAGAACGTTCTGATATCGATCCTGTATACATCTGTGACCTGATGTTTGGCCCTCTGATCGCACGAGTCCTAACTCCTGCCACCCCTCCCTTGGATGATCGGCTTGCCCGTCAGCTCGTGAGCACCGCACTGCGCGAGCTTCAATGACCCCAACCCGGTTCTCCCACCTCAGTCTGTAGTGCTTCAGTATCCCTTCTAGTGACAGTACAGAAGTAGCGCTCACGTCACACGCTCGTTACCTCGACCCGAACTAGGGGCAGTGCTAATCGAGTTGAGATTCCGAAAAGCTGGAGCAGCGATGCTAAGCGCACAGGCTGCCGCTATTATGACCGCCAATGTGATACCTGCATTCGATAGACCAAAACCGCTCGCGATAGCGGCGATTGGTGCCGCCGATATAGCAGGAGCCGCCATCGTAATTGCGTTCTGAGCACTAAGGATTCGACCACGCACATTATCCGGAGTTGCTTCGATTGTCGCCACTCCAATCGCGGCCGACACTGGTGCGCCTGTAAGTCCTATTACAAATGCTGATCCGACAACCAGCCAGGGAGCCGCCAAAACGCCTAATCCAAAGTACCCTGCGGTCGTTCCCACCATCCCAACCACGAACCAAGTCCTTCGGGAAATTTTCCCGGCAACGACTGCATAAACACCGGCCCCGATCAATCCTCCAGCGGACATGCACGAAAGCACCAGCCCAGTTAAGCCGGGAAGATCTTGAGCGGTGAAGTAAGCAGGTAGCAAACTAGTTTGAAGCGCAGCGGATGCTGCGACAAACAACGCGGTCAATAGAGTTGCGCCAAGGACAAGACGATTTTTTAGCAGGAAACGAAGCGCAGCAAGAAGATCGGAAATCACTGACCTAATAGGATGCCCGTGCACATTTTGCATCTCGCCATTTTTCTCCGGCTCGCCAGCACTGTGCCGGATCCCGAACGACAGAACTGCCGCCGCAAGGCTAGTTCCAGCTGTAATAAACAGAGTTGTTGATCCGACACCAGCAATGGCTATCAGCAACCCACCTAAACCCGGGGCGGCCAACATTAGTGCCCCAGACAGCGCCTCGCGGGTACCCACGAGACGATCAAGCACGTCTGGTCGGCTCGAGTTCTCCCTAGCCAACCTCGGCAGCAGCACCTCTCGCGCTGTCATCCCTGGCGCGTCGCCGAAAGCCCCAAGAATCGCAAGAATGACGAACCAATGCATTGTTAGCCCCCACAGTCCATCCACGATCGGAAGCGCCATGACGGCTCCAGCGGACAAGATGTCGCTCGCGATCGAGATGGTGCGCCTGTTGACACGATCTATCAGAACTCCGGCAAAAGGTCCGATTAGAGCACTGATGCCCGCGGTGACACTGGCAACGACACCAGCAGCGAGCACATCGCCGGTGCGAGCTAGAACCAACAACGGCAACAGCACCGATGCGATGCCGTTACCGAGCAGCGAGAGGCTGTAGGAAGCAAAGTAGGCTAGCGTGTTCTGTCTCATATGGCGATTAAAAACTATGACGTAACGGCCAGGTCAAGCAGACCGACAAGATCTCGATGCATCCGGCACCGGCCCCGCGCAGTTTCAGTGTTTCACCAGCATGGTTCCACGCTGCTTCAAGCAGCCACACCCTACCTGCCAGACTGGTGTGAGACACAGAGCCTGGTAATTAATGGGGCTAGAAAAACGCTGAAGGACCCAGAACATGACCACGATAGACATGCTCCCGGAACTGCCCGAAGAGAGCGAACCAAGCACTGCCGACACAGCGTCCGGCCCGCGAGCAGACTACGCGAAACGACGCACGTTCACAGCCGAGTATAAGCGTCAGATCGTCGCCGAGTACGACCAGGCAGCCCACGGCGAGAAAGGCTCGATCCTGCGCCGGGAACGCTTGTACGACTCCCATATTCAGGAGTGGCGTGCCGCGAACACTGCAGGCCTCCTCGCAACGGGAACCCGGAAAGGACGCCCTGCCGGGTCTGCCCGTACGGCAGAGCAGAAACGGATCGTGGAACTGGAGCGTGAGAACGCGAAACTCCGTGGTGAGGCCTTGAAGAAGGACCGGGTTATCGCTGACCGTGATGCCGCACTCGAGGTACTGGGAAAAGGTGTCAGCTTCTTGGAAGCGCTCTCGTCGAGGAACAGGTCATGACAAGGTCTGAGCGGGTGGCCTGGCAGTCAGCGACGGTGGTGCAGCTCACCGTGTTGATCGGTGTGGTGCGGGCGTGCCTGCTGGTGGGGCTTTCCCGCGCGACTCATCATCGTGTGTTGAACCCGCCACCCCGGTTTATCGGCCCGTTGCTGAACCCTCATCATCCTGCGGAGCTTAACGAGACGGAGCGGGCAGCGATCTTGACGCTCCTCACCAGCGAAGAGTATGCCGAGATGAGTGTGCATCAGGTGTGGGCGCGAGAGCTTGACGAGGGCCGGTATTGGGGTTCGCCGCGCACGATGTACCGGATCTTGCAGGATGCGCACATGGGCGGTGAGCGTCGCCGTCAAGCGATTCATCCGCCGCGTGTGATCCCGGAGTTGATCGCGCACGCACCGATGGTTGTGTGGAGCTGGGATATTACGAAGATGCGGGGGCCTGCGAAAGGGATCTGGTATCACGCCTACGTCGTGATTGATATTTTCTCTCGCTACGTGGTGGGGTGGCGGATCGAGGTCATCGAGGACGGGGATCTCGCGGCGGAACTCGTCGCGGATATTGTTGCTGAGCAGGGCAGGCCGACCGGGTATCTCCATGCGGATGGTGGGGCTGCGATGACGTCGAAACCGTTGGCGTCACTGCTTGTCGATCTTGATGTGCGGAAGTCGCACAACCGGCCCAGGACGAGTAACGATAACCCGTTTTCTGAATCGCAGTTCAAGACGATGAAGTATCAGCCCGACTATCCCGAACGGTTCGCGAGCATCGGTGAGGCGCGTGCTTGGATGGACGAGTTTGTGAGCTGGTACAACCATGAGCACCGTCATTCGGGGATCGGGTGGCATACTCCAGCGTCGGTGCATTACGGCACGGCTGTGGAGATTCGGGAGGGTCGGCAGCGCACCCTCGATGCCGCGTATCGGGCGCACCCGGAACGGTTTACCAAGCCGCCGGTAGCTCCGAAGCTGCCCACGAAAGTCGCGATCAATGACCTCGCGAAGAGGAAGGAACCCGCGACCAAATAATTAGGCTAGGAATGTCTCATTTGACTTGACAACCACCGACAGCCGCTGGAGGCGCACTCATGGTGAGGCTGAAGCGCCAGACTGTTCGGTAAAAAACCGTGAAGCGGATAGTTTTCTTTTTGTGGCGGTAACCGTATCTTCCGTTGCATTCCTCTTGAGTGGAACCTCTCTCTCCTTTGCAGGCAGCGTCCACTCGCAGTGGAGGGACAAGTTCAAAAATTAATGGTCCGCTTCACTGTCATGAGCTGGAGACGGAAAACCCAATAGGCCGTAGCGTCATGTCGCCTTCCCTCTAGTTGCAACACGTCGTGCTCCCAAACCATCACCGAAAACACCTCTTGACTTGCGCAACTTCAGAAACTAACTTCAAATACACACCCTACCGTAACTCGATGGTAGGGGCACAAGAAAGAGAGGCAAGGAACATGCAAAACGGCAATATGACGATGATGGCCGAGGCGGTCTTCGGTGACCTCCAGGAGACGATCGAGCTCATGGAGCAGGCAGAACGTGAGGAAGCATTCACCGCCGATCCAGAGATGATCGTCACTACTCCTTGGTGCGCGACGGCTGCCACTGCGCTGATCATGTGCTGACCCTGAAAGATCCGTGCCATTGGGTCCCCTCCGAACATGTTCAACGCACAGGGTGGGACCCAATGGCTGGCCGTACTTAGACGTTCCCTCTATTTCAAGGGAACCCTTTTTCACAAGGTGACTACGATCATTGGAGATTGAGATGCCTGAAGAACAGTTAGGTTCTCGAGTCACGGTCTCCCATCGCCCTGGCATGAAATGGTTCACAAAGACCGCCCGAGGCTTGGACGAAGACCACACGCTCCTCAAACGTGAGTTTCAAGCCACCGTTGCCGCTTCGGAAACCTTTGACGACAGGGGAAACCCTGTCGCGCTTCCAAAGGCGACTCTTGGGAACGGCTACTTGACGATGGAAACTCCAGATCGATTCGAATCACCCTTTAAAAGCCTACTTTCGAAAGAGATCCCAGATGAGTGGACCAATTACGTACGGAAGATCGGCGAAAAATTAAGTGCGCTCCACTCCGCGAACGTCCCGTTCGACGCGAATCCCGAAATGCCAGTCCTCTACCCCATTCCTATTTCTATGTTTCACTTGGTTTCTGAGGGGGCACTTTGGACACTAGAGAAGCTGCCGACGTCATTTCACGAAGCAGCAGCGCTTCAGATAGAACAATTGGACCTGCTGCCCAAGGTGTTTATTCATGGCGATCTATCAATCGATAATATTCTGACCGATGACCAACAGGCCGTTTTTATTGATTGGGAGCTTGCGGGAATGGGGAGCGGACTTCATGATCTGGCCTCCCTAATGGCTTCCTTCACCAGCTTGAGACTCAAGGCGCAGATAGTACATCACCAAAGCTGGACCACTGGTCCCGCCGAGATCGTTAGGGAGCTGACAGACTTCTGCAGCACGTTGCTCCAGTCCTACAGAATCTTGGATGGTGCGTACTGCGGGGACACTCTCATGCGACTAGTCTCGCTTAAGCTTCTAACACGCGCCCAGGCGATGGCTGCTGCTTCAATCTCGCAGTCGGCCATGGCGACTCTACTTCTTCAACTTTCGATGAATTTGACGGCAAATGCGAAGTCAATTAGCGAAAGCCTGGTTCCCCATGTCTAAAACAAATCTGCAAAACCTAAGGCTAGAACCAGGAAAAGCCGTATCAAAGCGCTGGGCAACCCAAATCCTTGAGGCTCTTCAATTGGAGAAAGTCGAAGTTCGTCGTAAACGCCATCAAGAGTCGCTTCCAATCGACTCACCTTCCATTGTCAAGACCTTTAGTCTATGGCTCTATGAGGACGTCCATCTCCAAGGAAATTCAAGTTCAACATTTCAAGCCGCCGAAGTAGCGAGTCCAGTTGGAAGTTCGTCAGCGCTGATGAGCAGCAGACGCGCGAGCCCAGGCTGGCAGCTTCGGTTCGACGAGATTGGACGACTTATCGCAACGTCCACATCCACTGGTACACAACTACTAGTGCCGAAAGAAGAACGTCCAGATTGGGTCATCGGAAAAAACACTCTGCTTTTGCCCAGGGTTCGAAAGGGATTTCTAACCGGCTGGGATAGTCTCTCCGGATCTAAAGGAACTCCTTTATCACCCAATATGCGAATCTACCTTCCGTGGATAGATAGCCACCTTAAAGCTGAGACACTCACATCGAATCTCGATCAATGCACGAATCGATGGTTGGCAAAGTTTGCGAACTTCGAGACGGATCGGCCCGACAGAGTCGTCCTTTATTGTTCTGACAACGACGCTCGTCATATTTTGGATGCCATCGCGCAGACTTGGCATACACACCCTCCAAAGAGCAAATGTGTAGGACCAGGATTCTCTGTCAAAGGTCCGTTCGATACTTATTACGCTGTACACCTTGAGGACTACGGTTCCAGTTTTGGAATAACTGTGGCTCAGCAGGCAGCAGAGTATCTATCCGAACAGTTACCAGATTGGAGCGTCGTAGGGCTTGCGGAGGCTCTTTATGGTTTTGCCGCTGCCGCCGAAACCACGCTTGAGCGAGAAAGGTAAATCATGAGGATACCGACGACCGGAACAAGAAGAATCACCAGTGAAGGTAATTCCCTGTGGACGTGGGAACTTTCAGCGGAGCATCTACCAGTAGTTACTTCCCTGGGCACTAAGCATCTTAGTGCAGTGGAACCTCAACTTCCAACTGGAACAGTTATTTATCAGAACGTTCCAGCACAGCGGTCATTAGCGGACGAGCTGCTAGATGAGCGGGAAGTCGATGAGGGCCGTTGGAATGCCTACGAACAAGCCCTGGTCCATTTGGCGGCGTTCTCAACCTTGGATGAATCTGCTTGGAGCTTTGACCAAATTGAGCGAACACAGCGATACATCAATATGCATGAGTCAGGCGACTTGCTGGCCTCTTTGGCAAAGACGATACTAAACGAGGTCCGAGCTCAAGAACCCCAAGGCGATGCCAATGGAGTAATCTCTCTTCGTGCGATTAGTCCTGGTGTTCCTATTGGATTAGGGCGAATACTTTTGGATCCACAGGATCAGGGCGTCATCCTCTCTCCTTTAGGTCCGGTTGCATCCAGAATGTCGACGGCGGCGAGGTTGGTCGAAGAACTAGTCTGGCTCGCATCAGTTGTAAGACCGATGAACGACACGAAAGCCGAGCATGCTCTGAGGCTGGCAAAAGCGGTGTCCGACGCAACGGGAAAAGTACATTCAAGGGCCCTACAGCTCTCGACTCTTCTTTCGTTCGTAGCTCATGTGCAGAGACGTTTGTCAGCTCCACTCGCGCCACCAGAAACCGTCGAGGTTTTTATGCCATCCATTCTTCAAGTTATTAAGAATCCTTCTGCGCTAGGCCTACCTTGGGAGCAACTGACATGACATCAGATAGCTTCAAACATTCCTCACCCCCAGCGACCATTCAACTACCGAGGGGCAATTTTCTCCTGATCGGCACGGGTGCTATCGCAGCTACCTTTATTCCTAGCTGGATCAACGTAATCCGCACCTGGTATCCAGAGTTCACAGTCCGAGTAATGCTGACGCATTCAGCAATGGATCTAGTTTCCCCAAGGCAGCTGCGGCTATTTCCGGACATCCTGTGATTGGTGAGAATTTAGATCCTGGAGGACCCGCTGTAGTTCATCGCGCCCTCTCCGCTTGGGCGGATGTCATTCTGGTATTTCCCGCAACGTCTAGTTTCTTGAGCAAGCTAGCTCTTTCGATCACAGACAGCATGGCGCTTATGACCTGTGCAATCTCGGAGTCACCGGTGATCTTGGTACCTTCTGTGCCGGCAAGAATCTGGCGGTCCCCATCTATGATCAACAACATTCGGTTGCTTGATGAATCCGGCTACTGGGTACATCAGCCCGATGAGGCAGTCATAGCAGCGACTAGAGGGTCTGAGACTGGCGGCCCACCCGATATCAGTAGCGTTTTTCGCTTCGTGGAGACCGCACTTAAGGCAACCGCAGAAAAGGAAGAGGGATAAAATGGAAACTCCGATGCATTCGCCTTTCCGTGAAATCGTGGCCTATCTTCCGGGAGTGGTACGTTCAAACTTATATGAGGGCTATTTCGCTCGCTTCTATGGAAGTTACACGAATTTCATCGATGATGATCTCAAATGGTACGAAGCTCAAGTTGACTCAGGTCGAGGCCTGAGGGTACTGGATCTATTCTGCGGCACAGGTAGAATCGCGACGTATTTCGCGAATCTCGGACACCATTGCACAGCTATTGAAAGATCTCCGGACATGCTGTCTTTCGATGTCTCACCACATGACAACGTAGAGATGAGACTTGGTGACGTGTTCGAGCTTGAGGGTTCCCAAAGCTACGACGTTGCCATCGCTGGACAGATGTCAATTGCGATGTTCCTTGATCACTCGCAGAGAGTTGAGCTGCTACGACATATTGGACGACAACTCCAAGTTGGAGGAAAGCTTCTTTTTGATATGCCCCTAGCTTCTGTCCAGAATTCCTCTGAGGTACTCGCGCTCCCGTTGCCTGAGAATGCGAGAGGATATGTACTGTCTGGCGTTTTTCGCGATCTCGTGAGCCAACTTCAGACAACCTACTTCCTAGCGGAACTAGACGCGCCTGATCAACCGACTGCTCGAATTCTCGCGAGCCATCAGCTGGTTCTACTTTCCGTCGAAGAACTACGAGATGAGGTGTCATTGTCCGGATTCGAGATCGAGAAACTGGAAGTGTCGAATCCAACCCCTTTGCAGGAAGCTCTGACCGCCCCGCTGGCACGTGTGAGCGCTGTAAGGCGTTTCCCTAAACCCGAATCAAATTGAGAAGTCTATCATGGTTGACAGCATCACACAGAACGCCGCTCGTATCGCTCACATTTTTGACAAGTTACTTCCGCCGGATACTTTCCCCCCAGAAGCCGCGGAATGGATACTCAAGGTCATGGGTCCGGACAGGAAACGAATCCTAGAGCTTGGCGTAGGGTCCGGTCGTATACTCTCAAGAATCGCAGAGCATTTGGAGCGAGATAGCGATTCGGAGTACGAGTTCTTTGGTGTGGATATTTCTCCAGAGATGATTGCGTCGGCGGCATCAAAGCGAAGCTTGCAGCAGGCACGCTTCGCGGTTGCCGACATACGCTCCGTCCAGCTTAATGACGAATTCTCGACCATTTTATGCCTCGGAAACACACTTGGGATGTCCCTCGATGAATCCGCCTTGCCTGAGATCTGCGACACCGCTTTTACTCATTTGCGCGATAGAGGTCTTTTTATCGTCGATTTTCAAAACCCAACCGTACTCAACCTCTTATTCCAAGAATCACCGGTTGTTTCGAACTTTCAGCAAGAAGCAGACCAACCGTCAGGCCATCTTCAGTTCTTTAGTCAGCCAAACGAGCAGTTATTTCGGGTCAATCAACATTGGGTAGACGACCAAAAGGTGGTTTCATTCGTTGAGGAACTAAAACTGTACCCCTATCAAGAGGTCCAGCGCGCTGCAGAGGAAGTTGGTTTCGTGCTTAATGATTTGTTTGGCGACTATTTAGGGTCTCCCTTCGAAGAAGAGTCTTCCTTCATGTGTGTGATGGTTTTCGAGAAACAGGTGAGGCCGTCCGACAGGATTAACTCAACCGGAGGGCACGATCATGCAACTTAGCACAAGCGAACTAGCGAAACTGGCAGGAGTGTCGCTTCGGACGGTCCGTCATTATCACGATGTCGGGGTACTCCCAGAGCCGGTGCGTTTGACCAATGGGTACAAGCAATACTCGGTCTCTGATCTGGTGGTGCTCCTACGCATTCGACGATTGTCTAAACTTGGATTTCCTCTGGCTCAGATATCGGACTTACTCGAAGAAGGTGAAGAGCGGGAAGCGGAGCTTGTTGCCAAGCTTGATCAAGAGTTGCAAGCGGAGATCCGAAGGCTTCAGCTAATGCGCGATGAGCTGGCCAACTCGTTGAAACAAGGAGCGCCGCCAGATGTTGAACCCGGCGCATTCTTGGCCGCAGCGAGATTTGAAAAGCCTAACCAGCTCCGACTAGGAGTTCTGCTAAGTATTGCACTTTCCGCTGTCGAGCAAGAGAGTCTCGTCAAGTTCGTTGATGATCATCCTGACGGATACGCGACCTTGAACGAGCAATTCGCGTCTTTGACTCCCACATCGAGCGAAGAAGACATCAATCGTGTTGCTGACCTTATTCTGGAAGCCGTGCTAAATCTCACGATGAATGAGAAGCAAGACTCCACCCTTCAGCCCTCTATTAAAGGTATTCACCCCAACTTCGCCGTGGATCTTCTAGCGGAGACGTTCATGGAGGGCCTTAATTCCTCCCAGCAACGGGCGTTGTCGATTGTGTTGTCCTGACAATTGAGGACTGATGTCAGCGCGGTTGCATGTCTTCGAGTCTCACGCGGAAGGCCAGATTGATGGGTTGCAGATGACACTTGAAAGGCCGTCGCGCCTAGAGTGAAGCGCTCTGGGTTTGTTGGAGACTCAGCTCATTTGATTTCTACCAGTTCTTTGGCGCTGGTAACTCCAGCATAGAACGACTCCTCATGCTCTGCCGGGGCACATCACCGAGATAGCTATGCAGCCGCTGCGTGTTGTGCCAATGCACCCAGCCGAGCGTCGCGAGCTCGAGATCATCGATCGTCTTCCACGGCCCCTCTTTCGCTGGCCCACGCACCAGTCCAGCCTTGTAATACCCGTTGACTGTCTCCGCGAGGGCATTGTCATAACTGTCACCAACGGTCCCGATCGAGGGCGTCGCACCTATCTCAGCTAGGCGTTCCCCGTAGCGAATAAACGTGAATTGCGACCCCGCATCAGAATGGCACCGAAGCTCGGGAAGTTTTCTACCCCGTGACCAGCGGGCCATTTCGATCGCATCAAGTACCGTCTCAGTTCTCATGTTCGAGGCGCACCGCCACCCCACGATCATGCGACTGAACGCATCAATGATGAAACACACATACGCGACGCCCTGCCAGGTGGGCACGAACGTCAAATCCGTCACCCACAACTGGTTCGGCCCGTCCGCGGAGAATACCCGGTTCACGAGGTCTGGATGTCTGGGCACTGCCGGGTCTGGTTTCGTGGTCTTCACCCGCTTCTCACGGCGTACTCCCGCAATCTCGAGGATCTTCATGAGTCTCGCGACCTGGTCGCGACCAATACCGATCCCGGCACGCTTCGCGGCTTTCCAGAGCTTACGTACTCCATATACAGAGTAGTTCGTCTCCCAGATCTCGAGCAACTGCGGCGCGACTTCAGCGTCTCTGAGCTGCCGGACCGAGGCTGGTCTCCCGTTCGCGGCGTAGTAGGTTGACGGGGCCACCTGCAGCACTCTGCAGATGAACTCGACCCCGACCCTGCGCCCAGCAACAACATCGTCCTTGTTGCGGTGAATGAATGCCACTAGCTCCGATGTTGGCGGTCGAGTTCCGCCCCGAAGAAAGACGCGGCCCGCTTCAGAATTTCATTCGCGCGTTTAAGTTCACGGTTCTCTTGTTCAAGCTCACGCATACGCGTCTACTCATCGGTCGTCACTCCAGCATGCACTCCGTCATCAATGTCGGCTTGACGTACCCAGGAACGCACCGATTCTGGTCCATAGCCAAGCTGGTCAGCAACACGCTGCACCGTCCCTTGACTCTTACCGAGTTCTGTCTGGAGAGTCCGTACCATGCGGACCGCGGCCGCTTTCTCCTCAACCGAGTATCTGCGCCCTCTGTTGTTTACTCGTTCCATGACTCCATCCTCTTTCCAAAGTACGGAATCTCCAACAAACCCAGAGCGCTTCAGGTTTAGTCCCTGCCTGGGGATTGGTTGCCGCGTCTCCTTAAACCAACGATGGCTATTGAGAGCGCAGCGAGAAACGAGATCAGTCCAAGGGTAAATGAACCAATGACAAGTGGCGGGCTTTTGAAAAGGAATCCAGCGAAGCCCACCAGCCCCCCTCCTAGGAGTACTAGAACAACTACCCAATTCCTACTCATTTCGTTCCCCTTCCACAATGCTCATAGAATAATCGCGCGTGCTGCTATCCTGCCAGACAGTTGCCGACGGAGACACCGGCTACAGCTGTGAAAATTGCTACACAAGCGATGCATCCTGCTCCAAGCGTTACGGCACAGAGGCCTCCGCAGGTCGCAATAATCGCGATTGCCGCCGCCGTGCCAATCCCAAGAGTATTTAGACAGTTGATCACACTGTTCTTACCCAGATTGGGTGACTGCGCGGCGTCTTCATCTGAGCTGAATACGCTTTGATCTATCTTGGATCCGTCTACCCAATAAGTGGCATCAACAGAAGACTCTGTCAGCTGGGAGATCTTTATCTGAATGACTTGTTCTACCTCTCCAGTCGACGCCGAAACTATGGCTGAAGCCGCGGAATGAATTGGCCTGGGTTTAGTTCCGACCGTTGTATCCGTCAACCAGTTGGTTGCGGAAGCTTTGTACTGTCAGCGTAGTACGCTTCCTCAACCTCGAGTGGGGTGCGCATATCGAGCTCCCCATGGAGGCGCTCATGGTTCCACCACCACACCCACTTCAAAGTCGCGAGCTCGACCTGCTCGACACTCTTCCAAGGACGTTGCTGACGGATTAGCTCGGTCTTGTAGAGGTTGTTCACCGCTTCTGTCATCGCATTGTCAAAACTGTCTCCAACAGTTCCAGTTGAGGGGAGCGCACCCAGTTCCACAATGCGATCGGTGTAGACCATCGCGGTGTAATTCGATCCGTGATCAGCGTGATGAATTACTCCGTTCAGGTCGCCCCCGAGTTGCCAGGCAGCCATATCAAGCGCCTGCATCGGGAGTACCTCTGATCTGAGTGTCGAAGCGACGTTCCAGCCCACAATCCTGCGTGAATATACGTCAGTGACGAACGCGGTATACGCGAACCCGGACCATGTCGCGACGTAGGTGACATCACACACGAGTAATCGTTTCGGCGCTGCAGCGGTGAACTCCCGGTTCACCAAATCAGATGGCAAGACCGCCGACCGGTCCGAGCGCGTGGTGAACACTCGCTTCGATTTGCGCACTCCGCGCACCCCGGCAGCTTTCATGAGACGTTCGGTCTGATCACGGCCAACGTCCCACCCCTCACGGTTGAGGAGCGCGTGCATCTTGCGACGCCCATACACGCTGTAATGCTTCTCGTGGAGGCGCTGGATCTCAGGAACGAGGAGTTCATCGCGAAGCTGCCGCCCAGAGGGCGGGCGGTGCTTCGCAGCCCGATACTCGCGAGACGTAAGGAAACCACGAACTACCGCACGGAGTGTTCGGCAGAGGAACTCGACCCCGAAACGATCACGATACATATCGATGAATCTGATCATTTCGTTCGTGGGTGGTCGAGTTCCTTGGCGAAAAATATACTCGCAGCCCGCAAAACCTCGTTCGCTTTCTTCAACTCAGCGACCTCGCGGCGCAGACGCCGGTTCTCCTCAGTGATGTCGGTCGTCACGCCATGTTTATGGCCGGTATCAATCAGGAATTGACGGTGCCAAATACGGAGCGTGTCTGGTGAGACACCCAGCAAGCCTCCGACGTGGTTACTCGCTGCGTTGAGACTTGCATGCTCGGGGAGCGCTTCGGTGAGCATGCGGAGTGCGCGTTCACGGAATTCTAGATCGTATTTTCTTGCCATGGTGTTTCCATCTTCCTTGTTGAAAGATCGGAACTAAACCCAGGCCAATTCATTGTGCTTGTTCGCGTTTAGTCATCACGCCCCGGTCTCCGTGTTCACGCCATTGTTGCACCCATTTGTTGAGTACGACATGGGTGGTCATGTGGAGGTCAGTCGCGATGTCTTTCACGGGTTCGCCTGCCAGGACCCGCCCGACTGCCGCTGATTTGAATTCCCATGGGTAGTGGCGTGGGGGACGCGGTTGTGCTCTGGGCTTCACACTGGGAGGCCCCTCACGCACCCAGTCGTGGAGCACGTGCCTGGAAGGGTATCCCAGGATCCGGATCGTTTGAGCGAAAGACCCCACCTGACGATACGTGACAATCGCTGTCTCGCGTTGGTTCGGGGTGTAGACGATCCTCATACGGTTCTCCAAATGGTACGGAAACCAGTCCGAAGCCCCATTCTGCCGATAACCCCAAATGTGGGTTATTGGCGACTCGGCAATCGTGGCAAAACAAAAAAACCCCGGAACTTCCGCATGTTTCTGCGGTAGTTCCGGGGCTTACTGTCGGGATGACAGGATTTGAACCTGCGACCCCGTCGTCCCGAACGACGTGCGCTACCAAGCTGCGCCACATCCCGATTGCGTTTTCACGCGAAGACAACTCTATCGGGTTCCGCCGCAAAAGAGAAAACGCCAGCAGCTAAACACCCGCAGCGAGAGTTCACACCGTCAGCATCGCCAGCATCACCGGGTCGAGCTGATCCGGCCAGGTCGCCCGCAACACGCGAGCCCCGGGGACCGCAGCATCGGGCAAGGCAGGATCAAGCACCCGCCACACGTCAAGCGTCGCGAGCGGGGCCGTGATCCGGGTCACTCCCCCGAGGTTTTCCACCTCCGCGGCCCACAACTCGGGCACGGGCGCTCCCGGCACCCCTGATCCGCGAACCTGCACCGCGGAATCCCGAGTGCCGGTCTCCCCCGAAGCATCCACCGTGACGAGCTCAGCTTCGTGCCCGCCCTGCGCGATCGCGGCCGCGAGCACCGAGCGATACACCGGATCCCCCACCGCGTCACTCACCCAGCGGGTGCCGAGCACGCCGTGCTCCATCGTGCCGACGAGAAACGGCTCACTATCTTCAAGCAGCGCCCCGCGATACGTGAGCGGGACGTGGTAGACCGCATCGCCCCCTGCGCGCAGCAGATGCCCCTCAAGCCCAACCTCGCCCTCGGGATCGTCGAAACGATACGCGCCAAGCGACACCAGCTGAGCAGCATCGCCAGAGAACCACGCCTGCGTCGGCAACCACTCCGCGAGCAGCTCAAGCTTCGAGGGGCGCAACGTGGTGGAGGCGTAGATCAGAGACATGCTCAGATCCTACGCCCGCGGCCGGGTTCCCCGTATCCCAGCCCAGCGACTTTCCCCAGAAACACCGATTCGCCGTAGAACACCTCGAACCCGAGCGAATGAGGTGTTCTACGGCGAATCGGTGTCTTACTGGCGCGGTCCTTGATTTCGACTCGCAAGCTCGCTCAATCGGCGGGAGAACACCAAGCTCGCTCAATCGGCGGAGCAACAGGATCAGCGCAGAAAACCTACTTCTGGTTCTTCACACGCGACGCGGCACGCGCACGCGCGTTCGCATCCAGCTCCACTTTGCGGATACGCACGGTCTCGGGAGTCACCTCGACGCACTCGTCCTCGCGGGCGAACTCGAGGCATTCCTCAAGCGTGAGCTGCCGAGGCGGCGTCATCGACTCGAAGCTGTCGGAGGAAGCCGCACGCATGTTGGTGAGCTTCTTCTCCTTGGTGATATTCACGTCCATGTCTTCGGAGCGCGAGTTCTCACCGATCACCATGCCCTCGTAGACCTCGGCGGTCGGCTCCACGAAGAACGTCATGCGTTCCTGCAGATTGATCATCGAGAACGGGGTGACGACACCCGAGCGGTCAGCAACGATCGAGCCATTCTGACGGGTCACGATGGATCCGGCCCACTCACCGTAACCGTGCGAGATCGCGTTCGCGATGCCGGTGCCGCGGGTGGTGGTCATGAACTCGGAACGGAAGCCGATGAGGCCGCGCGACGGAACGATGAATTCCATGCGCACCCAGCCGGTGCCGTTGTTCACCATGTTCTCCATGCGGCCCTTACGGGTCGCGAGCAGCTGCGTGATCGCGCCGAGGTGCTCCTCGGGGGTATCGATCGTGAGGTGCTCGTAGGGCTCCTGCGTCTTACCGTCCACAACCTTGGTAACCACCTGGGGCTTGCCGACGGTCAGCTCGAAGCCCTCGCGGCGCATGTTCTCGACGAGGATCGCGAGCGCAAGCTCCCCGCGTCCCTGCACCTCCCAGGCGTCGGGGCGCTCGGTGTCGAGCACCCGCAGCGACACGTTGCCGACGAGCTCGCGGTCGAGGCGATCCTTGATCATGCGCGCGGTGAGCTTGTGCCCCTTGACCTTGCCGACGAGCGGCGAGGTATTGGCGCCGATAGTCATCGAGATCGCCGGTTCGTCGATCGTGATGCCGGGCAGCGGGCGCACATCCTCGGCGTCGGAGATCGTCTCTCCGATCGTAATGTCTTCGATGCCAGCGATCGCAACGATGTCACCGGGGCCGGCCTTCTCAGCCGGGAACCGAGTGAGTGCCTTGGTCAGCATCAGCTCGGTGATCCGCACGTTCTGCACGCTGCCGTCGAGCTTCACCCAGGCGACGGTCTCACCCTTGTGGATCCAGCCGTTGTGCACGCGCAGCAGTGCGATACGGCCGAGGAACGGCGAGGAGTCGAGGTTCGTGACGTGGGCCTGCAGCGGCGCTTCGTCATCGAACTGGGGGGCGGGAACACGGTTCAGGATCGTCTCGAACAGCGGTTCCAGATCGGGGTTGTCGGGCAGCGTGCCGTTCGCGGGGCGGTTGTGGCTGGCAGCGCCGGCACGACCGGAGAGGTACACGGTCGGCACATCGAGCACCGCATCGATATCGATGTCGGGGTGATCCTCAGAAAGATCTGAGGCGAGGCCGAGCAGCAGATCCTGCGCTTCTCCCTCAACTTCTTCGATGCGGCCGTCGGGACGGTCGGTCTTATTGACCGCGAGGATTACGGGCAGTTTCGCCTCGAGCGCCTTGCGCAACACGAAGCGGGTCTGCGGCAGCGGGCCCTCGGAGGAGTCGACGAGCAACACAACACCGTCAACCATTGACAGCGCGCGCTCCACCTCGCCGCCGAAGTCGGCGTGGCCCGGGGTGTCCACCACGTTGATAGTGATCGGGCCGTTGGTGGCGTGCGCACCCTCGTAGCTGATGGCGGTGTTCTTGGCGAGGATCGTGATCCCCTTCTCGCGCTCAAGGTCGTTCGAGTCCATGACCCGATCGTCCATTTCAGCGTGAGCGTCAAAAGAATGTGTCTGCTTGAGCATGGCGTCGACCAGGGTCGTCTTGCCGTGGTCGACGTGCGCGACGATTGCGACGTTGCGGAGGTCTTCGCGGGTGGCGAGAGCCATAACTGTGAGATCCTTACGAGGTGATGTGGGGGCAGTGGCGGTTTGCCAAGCGTCACGCGGGGTCACCGCGAAAGCCCCAAAAAATAGGCCGACGCACCATCCTAGCGGATCCTTCCTGAACTCACGAAAAACTACCTCTGTAGAATAACGAGAATGACTCTGCAGCGCCGCCTCACCCCGGGCCTCCTCGCGGTGCTCTCCTTCCTCGCATCGATCGGTCCATTCGCGACCGACATGTATCTCGCGGCGTTTACCGACATCGCCCGTGAACTCGGCGCCCCTGCATCCTCGGTCCAGCTCACGCTCACCGCGTTTTTGGTGGGGATGGGTGTCGGGCAGCTGATCCTCGGCCCACTTTCGGATCAAGTGGGCCGCCGCCCAGTGCTCGTGATCTCACTCAGCGTCTTCGCTCTCGCGAGCGTTCTCATGGTGTTCAGCCCCAACATTGGGGTCTTCATTGCGTTGCGCGCGGTACAGGGGATCGCGGGTGCGGCCGGGGTGGTCGTGTCGCGGGCGATCGCGGTGGATCTCACCGAGGGTGCGGCCGCGATCCGCGCCATCAGTCTCATCGCCATGTTCGTGGGCCTCGGGCCACTCCTCGCTCCCCCGATCGGCGGCGCGATCTTGCAGATTGGTGATTGGCACGCGGTGCTCGCAGCCCTCGCGGGCATGGCCGTGCTGATGTGTGTGCTCGCGGCGGTCTTTGTACCGGAATCGCTCCCGCCCGCGGCCCGCCGAGATGCGGGGCTGCGCGCTGCGGTCGGCAATTTCGGCCTGCTGTTACGGAACAGTGAGTTCGTGCTACTCATCTGCGTTTTCGGCCTGGGGTTTGGCAGCATGATGGCCTACATTTCGGCGTCCCCGTTCGTGGGTCAGGTGATCCTGGGCATGTCGCCCCTTATCTACTCGCTCGCCTTCGCTGCGGGTGCGCTCGCGATGATCCTGTCGAACTCGATCAACGCGAGGCTCGCCGGAAAGGTACCGCCTGAGCGCATGCTGCTGCTCGGCACCTGCCTCGGGTTCGTGGCGGGGATCGCGCTCACGGTGTTCGCCGCAACCGACACGCTCACGATCCCGGCGTTCATCGCGTGCGCATTCACGCTCACCGGGGGCACCGGCCTCGTGATGTCGAACGCGAGTGCGCTTGCGCTGTCATTTGCAGGGCGCGCTCGCGGCGCAGGATCGGCGCTTCTCGGTGCCGCGCAATTCAGTGTCGGCGGCCTCGCGTCTCCCCTCGTTGGCGCGTGGGGAGAGCACACCGCGATGCCGATGGCAGTATTCGTTGTCACCGCCACGGGCCTCGCGACACTCGGCGCGATCCGCTACGCGCTGAGGTAGTTGCCCCTCAGTTCGGCGCGGATCCTGACCTCAGCGCTTCACTAAGAACACCGATTCGACTGAGAACACCCCCCATTGCGGTAATTGGGGTGTTCTCAGTGAAATCGGTGCCGCAGGTAAACATCGGTCCGCGGATCGGCGGCCGGGCCAGCAAGGACCTGCCTATACGCCCAACTCGATGTTGGCGCCGGGGATCGCGGCCAGCAGGTTCTTCGTGTACTGCTGCTGCGGGTTCTCGAACACCTCGTTGGTGGTCGCCTGCTCCACGATCCGGCCCTGCTGCATCACACACACGCGGTCGGCGATCAGCCGCACCACCGCGAGATCGTGAGTGATGAAGAGGTAGGTGAGGCCCAGCTCACGCTGCAACTCGGCGAGCAGATCCAGGATCTGCGCCTGCACGAGCACGTCGAGCGCCGAGACCGCCTCATCCAGCACGAGGATGTCGGGCTTGAGCGCGAGACCGCGGGCGACCGCGACACGCTGCCGCTGTCCGCCGGAAAGCTCGTTCGGGTAGCGGGTTGCGAGATCCCGCGGCAGCGAGACCTGATCCAGTAACTCCATCACGCGCGCCTTGCGGCTTGCCCGGTCGCCGACGTTGTGGATATTCAGCGGCTCCATGATGGTGTTGCCGATGTTCGTCAGCGGATCGAGCGAGCCGTAGGGGTCTTGGAACACGGGCTGCAGCGTACGCCGCAGATCGAAGAGCCTACGACCGGAGATCCCCTTCATGTCGTTGCCCGCGATTCGGATCGAGCCGCTCGTGGGTTTCTCGAGCTGCAAGAGCATCTTCGCGATCGTCGATTTCCCCGAGCCAGATTCACCCACCAGCGCCATCGTTTCACCGCGGTTCACGGTAAAGGTCGCATCCGTCACCGCGTGGAAATCTTCAGACGCGAAGCTTCCCTTGCGGATCTTGTAGACCTTGCCGAGGCCTTCAACCTCGATCATCGGCTCACCCTGAGCAACCTCGCGCGTGCCCGTCTTCGCCAGCGCGGAGACGTCGAAGGAGTCCGTCGGCGCGGCGGGCAGCGCCGCGCCCGCACCGATTCTCCGCGAAGCCAGGCTGGGAGCCGCAGCAACAAGGCGTTTGGTGTACGGGTGCTGCGGATGCTGCAGGATCTCCCGGCTGGGGCCCGATTCCACAATATTGCCCTTGTACATGACAATCAGCTTCTCGGCACGCTCCGCGGCGAGTCCGAGATCGTGGGTGATGAAGACCACGGCAGTGCCAAGCTCGCTCGTCATTTTCGCGAGGTGATCGAGCACCACACGCTGCACCGTCACGTCGAGCGCCGAGGTTGGCTCGTCGGCGATGAGCAGCTGTGGGTCAGCCGCCAATCCGATACCGATAAGTGCGCGCTGTTTCATGCCGCCTGAGAACTGGTGCGGGAACTGCTTCATCCGCTTCTCGGCGTCTTGCAGGCCAGCCTGCTGCAGCACCTCGATGGCCCGCTCACGCACGGCCTTGCGTCCGGTCGCGAGCCCGTTTGCGCGGATCGCTTCTTCGACCTGGAACCCGATAGACCACACCGGGTTCAGATTCGACATCGGGTCCTGAGGCACCAAACCAATCTCGCGACCGCGAATCGTCTCCATGTCGCGACGGTGGATCCCGACAAGCTCGCGACCATTCCAATTCACCGAGCCCTCGGTGATGCGACCGGTCCCGGGAAGCAGATTGATGACCGCGTGCATCGTTGTCGACTTGCCGGATCCTGACTCTCCCACGATCGCGACGGTCTCGCCCGGGTAGACGTCAAAACTGACCCCTTGCAGCACCTCGTTCATCGACTTGCCAACTTTGAATGCGACCTTCAGGTCGCGCACGCTCAGTACTGGCTGTTGCTCGCTCATCGCTGCGCCCTCGCCTTCGGATCGAGTGCGTCACGCAGGAGCTCGCCAAGCAAAATGAAGGCGAGCACCGTCAGCGTCAGCGCGATGGACGGGTAGATCAGATTTTCTGGTGCGGTTCTCAAATCCGACTGGGCCGCACTAATGTCGTTGCCCCAGCTGATGAACTCGGGGGTCGGGAGTCCCACACCCAAGAATGACAGTACCGCTTCGGCTACGATCGACGCGGCAAGCGAGAGGGTAGAAACGACGATCATCGGCGCCATTGAGTTCGGCAAAACGTGTCGCCACAGGTTCTTCCAGGGCCCAAGACCCTGCGCGGTGGAAGCGGTCACGAAGTCCGCTGGGCGTACGCGAAGCACCTCCGCGCGAAGCACGCGCGCGCTTGATGCCCAGGCGAAAATGCCGATTGCGAGCGAAATCACCCAGATGTTGCGGTATTCCTTAAACACGCCCATGACAATCACCGCGGCGAGGATGTAGGGGATCGAAAAGAAAATGTCACCGATGCGTGAGAGCAACGCATCGACCCAGCTGCCAAAGTAACCCGCGATCGCACCCATGAGGGTCCCGACAACAAAAACGATAAGCGTCGAGATGAGTCCGACAGACAGCGAGGTTCCCGTGCCGTGCACGATACGAGAGTAAACGTCGCAGCCCTGCTTCGTAAATCCGAGCGGGTGTCCTGCTGCGGGCCCCGTGTTGCTCAGCGCGAGGTCACACATACGCGGATCCACCTGCGTGAAGATGCCCGGCACCAGTGCCGCCGCAAGCACAAAGAGCAGCAGCGTCAGGGAGATGTAAAACATCGGTCGCTTGCGGATATCCCGCCAAGCATCGATCCACAGGCCGGACCTGCGCTCATTGAGCTGCGGCACGTCCACGGCGGCGGTAAAGGTATTTTCATCAAACGCAGCGACAAAGTGCTCGTTGCGCGGAGGCATGTTCTCAGGCATATCGAATCCTTGGGTCGAGCACCGCGTAGAGCAGGTCAATGAAGAGATTGACGAAGAGGTAAATAAGCACCATCACCGTCACGAAGGAGACCACGGTCGAGTTTTCACCCAGCCGAATAGCTTTGAAGAGCGTGTTGCCGACACCGGGGACATTAAAGATCGCCTCGGTCACGGTCGCTCCCACCATCAGCACACCGAAGTTGGTCGCCGTGTTGGTGATGGTCGGGATCAGCGAGTTCCGCAGCACGTGAACCGGGATGATCCGATTGCGGCTGAGCCCCTTCGCGTATGCAGTGCGCACGAAGTCCTGATTGAGGGTGTCGATGACCGAGGCGCGCGTCAGACGCATACTCGTCGCATACAGGGAAACACCCAGAACGATCGCGGGCAGAATCAGGTCCTGGATCGGTGCGCCCGGACCGACGGTAGTCCGGAAGAAGCCCCACTTAATGCTCAGGAAGTACTGCGCGATAAACGCGATCACGAAGATCGGCACGCTCATCATGACCAGGCCGATGATGAGGCTGACGTTGTCAAACAGTTTGCCCTTCCGCAGTCCGGAAATGAGGCCGATGGTGACCGCAAGGACCAACTCAATCACAATCGCCATGAGCGCGAGCTGGATCGTCACCGGGAAGGTTCGAGCGAGTACATCGGTCACCTGCTGCCCCGAGAAGGTGATCCCGAGATCCCCGGTGAAGATTCCGCCGAGGTACAGGAAATACTGCACGATGAATGGCTTGTCGAGGTTGTACTGCCGGCTAATTTCCTCGAGCACCGCTTGGCTCGGGGTCTTGTCCCCGAACAGGGCAAGGATCGGGTCTCCTGGCATCGAGAAGACCATGAAATAGATCAGGAAGGTGGTCCCGAGCAATACGGGAATGACCTGGAGGATGCGGAAGAGGATGTATCTCAGCATTCGCCGCTCCTCGGCTCAGTGGTGATAAGCATGAAGCGTATTCTCTCGCAATTCTTGACACATACGAAACTCAAACACCAATGTTCGTGTCTCATGAGGTTGGGGATCGCGCAGACGGCGCTGCCGCTGAACGACGTTCAGGCCCCGGATCAGGTATCCGGGGCCTGAACAAAGGGGTGTTACTTCTTGGTGATCTCGTAGTAGAGCGGCACCGAGTTCCAACCGATGGTTACGTTGTCGACGCTCTCAGAGTAGCCGGAGACAGCGTTCTGGTACCAAAGCGGGATCGCAGGGAGATCCTTGAACAGGATCGCCTCTGCAGCGTGGAACTTCTCGTTCGCAGCATCAATGCCCGGTGCCGCGAGGCCCTCCTCGAGCAGCGCATCGACCTCGGGGTTCGAGTAGTCGCCATCGTTCGCGGATGCGCCGGTCTTGTAGAGCGGCAGCAGGAAGTTGCTGAGGCCCGGGTAATCGCCCTGCCACCCTGAGCGGAAGGCGGTGGTGATGGAGCGATCGGTGATCGACTGGCGGAAGTCACCAAAGAGCGGGTTCGGTGCGCCGGAGGCGTCGATCCCGAGCGTGTTCTTGATATCGTTCGAGACGGCATCAGCCCATGCCTGGTGACCACCGTCGGCGTTGTAGCCGATCTGGAACTTACCGCTCCACGGGGAGATGGCGTCGGCCTGTGCCCACAGTTCCTTCGCGCGCTCCGGGTCGTACTTCACGACATCGTTGCCGGGAAGCTTTTCGTCGTACCCGTTGATGACCGGTGATGACCAGTCAACGGCCGGCGTGCGGGTGTCGCTGAAGATCTTGTCGGTAATCTGCGGACGGTTGATCGACAGCGAGATCGCTTCGCGGCGCAACTGTCCCTCTTCGCCGGAGAAGTGCTCAAGGCGCTCGGGGATCGTGAACGACTGGAAAACTGCGGCGGGCTGGTTGATCCAGCGGTCACCGAGGTCTTCCTTATACTTCGCATATGCCGCATCGGGGATCATGTCGAGCACGTCGAGGTTGCCGCCGAGCAGGTCAGCGTAGGCTGCGTCGAGAGAATCGTAGAAGATGATCGAGAGACCAGCGTTCTGTACTTCGCGACCTCCCTTGTAATCCTCATTCTTCAGCATCTCGATCTTGACCTTGTGCGTCCAGCCGTCGTCGGCGACCTTGTAGGGGCCGTTGCCGATCGGGTTCTGGCCGAAGTCGTCGGTCACGTTGCCATCGGCGTCAAACGCCGACTTGGGGAGCGGGTAGAACGAGGAGTAGCCGAGCTGCAGCGGGAAGTCCGACTGCGCGCTCTTCAAGGTCACCTCGAAGGTGGTCTCGTCGATCACCTTCAGACCGGTGAGATCCGAGTCCTTCTCGCCGTCGAAGCCGACGATGTTTTCAAACCAGGAGGAGTTGAGGCGACCGTTTGAGAACTTGGCGGCATCCTTCCAAGCGTTCACGAACGAGTCGGAATCGACCGGGTCACCGTTCGTGAACTTCTGGCCGGGCTTGAGCTTGATCGTGTACACCGTTGAATCAGTTGTCTCGACGGACTCAGCCGCGTCGAGCACCGGGTTGCCCTTGGCGTCGTAGTAGTACAGCCCCGAGAACATTGCGTCGAGAATACGACCGCCGCCGACCTCGTTGATGTCACTGGGAATCAGACCCTTTTCGGGCTCCGAGCCGTTCACCGTGATGATGCCAGCGGCGTCGCCTCCCTTGGTATCGTCACCGCTCGAAGAGCAGCCAGACAGCACAAGTGCGCTTGCGGCCGCCAGGGCGATAACGCCCAGACCTATCCGTGATCGCTTCACAGGTTTTCCTCCTTGGTATCTCCGTCTTGCAGCAGATGTAAACTGCGGAGAGTTCGGGGAGAATGCGCAACAAATTGCACTCAGGTGCCCCCACCTCACACGCGATCTGCACACAAAACGGATCGTGATTTGCCTCTCAAGCCTATATCTCCGCGCAGGCGCGACCTCTCGAGCCGCATGCGTCGTGATGCAGTCGTGACCGACTATTGAGGAACCCTCAGTTGAGCGCGATGTTTCTGTCACTTCTTTGTCTTGTTCCAATATTCCCTGGATACCTACAGTCTGTATATTGAGCTTACGGATTCATGAAAGCACGCTCCCCTTCCCACCGTTCGGGCGTTACGCTGAAACAGTGACGCCACCATCATCGACCACCGGCGCTCCCGAGCTGCGCTCTGGCATCCGCACCAGGCTTCGTTGGGAGATCGGGATCGTCCTCGCGCTCTCCTTCGGCGCTTCCGCGGTCTATGCCATCGTCGCGATTGTCGAACGCCTCACGCGCGAAGCTGCACTCGCAACGCAGACGGCAACGATCAACCGACCGCTCTCCGAACGCCCCACCTTCGATCTCGTGAACCAGCTGCTCGGTTTCGCCTTCGGCCTCGCACCCGTGCTATTGGTGGGCTTTCTGCTCTGGAATTCGCATCGTCCACACCTCGGAAGACTGGGCCTCGGCGCGCATCGCAACGGCCCGCGCCTGTGGTGGCTGCGCGAAAGCGGCGGCGGCGTTCTTCTTGCGGCCCTCATCGGCATCCCCGGCATCGGTTTCTACCTCTTTGCGAAATCGATCGGGATCAATGCGACCGTCGTACCCGCCGCGCTCGACACGCACTGGTGGACGGTGCCCGTGCTGATCCTGCTGGCCCTCCGCGCGGCGCTCAGCGAAGAGCTCATCGTGGTGGCGTACCTCTTCGACCGGCTCAAGCGCCTCGGTGTCGGCCCGGTGGCCACCGTCGCCACAAGCGCGCTGCTCCGCGGCAGCTACCACCTCTATCAGGGGTTCGGCGGCTTCATCGGCAACGTCGTCATGGGCCTCGTTTTCGGGTGGGCCTATCACCGGTACGGGCGCAGCCTCCCCTCATCGTGGCCCACTGGATCCTCGACATCGTCAGTTTCGTGGGCTACGCCCTCGCCGTCGCGCTCTGGCCAGCGCTCTTCGGCCCACCAAGCAGCTGACCACCGAGAATTCGCGCCGCTACGCCTCGCCCCGCAGCGCCCGGGCAAGCTGCCGACGCTGCGCCTGCTTCGACGGGTCGGGAACAGGCAGCGAGGCGAGCAGACGCTGGGTGTAGGGCACCTGCGGGTTACCAAGCACCTCAGCGGCTGACCCACTCTCAACAAGCTCACCGTGGTAGAGCACCCCGATCCGATCCGCCAGCGCGTCAACCACGGCAAGGTCGTGAGTGATAAACAGTGATGCGAATCCCAGCTCGGACTGCAACTCGGCGAAGAGTTCTAGTACCTTCGCCTGCACCGAAACATCGAGCGCTGAGGTCGGCTCGTCGGCAATCAACAGCTTCGGATCAAGCGCGAGCCCACGCGCGAGCGAGGCCCGCTGCCGCTGCCCGCCCGAGAGCTCGTGCGGGAACCGATCCCCGTACGCCTTTGGCAATTGCACGGCCTCAAGCAGTTCATCCACCCGCGGCCGGGCCGCAGCCGCATCGCCGGCGAGCTTGTGTACGATGAGCGGCTCAGCGACGTTCTCCGCGATGGTGAGCAGGGGGTTGAAGCTTGACGCCGGATCCTGGAAGACGAAACCTATGTCACGCCTCGCAGCTCGGAAGTTGCGTTCCTTGAACCCCACCATCTCGTGCCCGAGGACCCGCAGCGAACCGCCGGTCGCCTGCGTCAGCCCGGCGATTGCGCGCCCAATCGTCGATTTGCCGGATCCTGACTCACCGACCAGCCCATAGACTTCGCCGTCTGCAATTTCAAAGCTGACCCCGCGTACGGCTTTGAAGCCAGGTCTGCCGAGGCGCCCAGGATATTGAATCTCCAGGTTAGTTGCGAGCACCGGGGCGGCAACCGAAGTTTCAGCAGCGACCGCGCCGCGATCCCGCACCCGCATGCTGCCGCCGCCCAGTCGCAACACCGCGCCCAACAGTTGCTTGGTGTAGGCCTCGCGCGGGTGCGCAAACAGCTCGTCAACGGGGGCCCGCTCGACAACCTCACCTTGATACATGACGGCAACGTCGTCGGCGAGATCCGCCACCACCCCCATATTGTGGGTGATGAGCAGGATCGCCGTGCCAAACTCATCACGGAGCTTGCGCAACAGATCGAGGATCTCCGCCTGTACGGTGACGTCAAGCGCCGTTGTCGGTTCGTCGGCGATGATCAACCCGGGTTCAAGCGCCAGAGCCATCGCGATCATGACGCGTTGCTTCTGCCCGCCCGAGAGCTGGTGCGGGTAGTAGTCGACACGCTCGCTTGGCTCCGGCATACCCACACGCTCGAGCATCTCAATCGCGCGAGCGCGCGCGTCTTTCTTCGACAGCTTGCCGTGGGCACGCAGCCCCTCGGCAATCTGCCAGCCCACAGTGAACACCGGGTTCAGCGCCGTCGAGGCTTCCTGAAACACCATCGCGGCGTCACGCCCACGCACCTGGCGCATCTGCTCACCGGTGAGGCGCAAAACGTTGTTCTCTCCGCTCCCGTCGCGAGTGGAAAGCACCACCGCGCCGGAGGAGACAGCAGTCTCCGGCAGCAGGCCAAGTACCGTGCGAGCGGTCACAGTCTTGCCCGATCCCGATTCACCGACCACCGCAAGCACACGGCCCGGTTCAACCGCGAGCGTCACACCATCGACAGCCTTTACCGGGCCACGGTCGGTCGCAAACGTCACCTGCAGATTCTGAATATCGAGGATATTCTTCATCGCGCATCCCCTTCGCGTGTAGCGGGTGCAGTGGGGGCCGCCGACGCTATGGCCTCAGCTGCCACCCCAACCGCATTATCTGAAACCTTGCCCGAACCAGCCTTCGCCCGCCTCCGACTGCGCAGACGCGGGTCAGAAAGATCATTCAGGCTCTCGCCTGTCAGCGTGAGACCCGTCACGACCAGCACGATCGCAATGCCGGGCCACAGGCTCGTCCACCAGACGCCGTTTGTGACGTCGGCGATCGCCTTGTTGAGGTCGTATCCCCACTCGGCAGCCGAGTTCGGTTCGATGCCGAAGCCAAGAAAGCCAAGACCCGCAAGCGTCAGGATCGCCTCCGAAGCGTTCAGCGTAAACACGAGAGGCAGGGACCGCGTCGAGTTGCGCATCACATGCCGGAACATGATGCGGGCATTGCTCGCACCAACGACCCGCGCCGATTCGACGAACGCCTCAGACTTCACGCGGATCACCTCCGAGCGCACCACACGGAGGTACTGCGGAATGAACACGACAGTGATGGACAGTGAGGCCGCCCAGATCCCGCCCCACATGCTCGACTGCCCACCTGAGATCACGATTGAGAGCACAATCGCGAGCAGCAGCGACGGAAAGGCGTAGATCGCGTCGGCCAGCATGACGAGCACACGATCGAGCCAGCCGCCAACGTAGCCCGAGAGCAGTCCGAGGAACGAACCAAGAAAAATCGAGCTCGCAACAGCAATTGCGATCACGAGAAACGCGGTTCGTGCGCCCCAAATCACGCGCGAGAGCACATCGTATCCGGCGGTAGTCGTGCCGAAGGGGTGAGCCAGGGACGGCTGCTGTAGGGACCCAAAATCCCCGTCCGGTCCGGAGAGCGCAGAAAAGCTGTAGGGAGCGAGCAGCGGAGCAAAGAGCGCCGTGATCACGAAAACTGACACGAGAATCAGGCCGACGATCAACATCCCGCGTTGCAGTCCGATGCTCTGCCGCAGCTGCTTGATCAGCGGCCAGGCATGCCAGCCGCGCTCCACGCGCGGCGCAGTAAGAAGTGCCTCGGTTGTCATGTCAGTACCTCACTCGCGGGTCGATCAGCGCGGCAAGAATGTCGACGATGAAGTTGCTCAGCGCTACGATCACCGCGAGCAAGGCGACGATGCCCTGCACCGCGACAAAGTCTCGCGCCCTCAGGTAATAGGCCAGTTCGAAACCGAGGCCTTTCCATTCAAAGGTCGTCTCCGTCAACACTGCGCCCGCGAGCAGCAGCGCAATCTGCATCCCGATCACGGTAATGATCGGGATCAGCGCCGGTCGATACGCGTGTTTGGTGGTCAACCGGAACTCGCTCACTCCGCGGGAGCGACCAGAGTCGATGTATTCTCGGCCGAGCGTGCCAATCATGTTCGTGCGAACAAGCCGAAGAAACACACCGGCGGTCATCATGCCGAGCGTGAGCGCCGGCAGGATCGCGTGCAAGAGCACATCGCCGACATTGGCCATGTTGCCGGTGCGGAACGCATCGATCAGGTAAAAGCCGGAGGGGTCAGGCAGCGTCTGGATCTGCAACTCGGTTGAAATAGAAGCGCGCCCCGAAACCGGCAGCCATCCGAGCCAAATCCCAAAGATCAGTTTCATGATCAGGCCGGAGAAGAACACCGGGGTGGCGTAGGTGAAGATCGCGAATACGCGCAGGATGGCATCGGGCCCACGATCCCGGTAATACGCGGCGAGCATGCCGAGCGGGATCCCGACCACCAGCGCCACAATGAGTGTGAAGACCGCAAGTTCAAGGGTTGCGGCACCAAAGGTGAGCAGCACTTCACTGACAGGACGGCGATCGCTGAAGGTCACACCGAAGTTGCCGGTGAATATCTGCCCAAGATATTCGAGATACTGCACGATAAGCGGGCGATCATAGCCCGCTTCAGCGACTCGCTTGGCAAGTTCGGCCGCCGGGAGCCGGTCCCCCACCGCAGCCGTGATCGGGTTGCCCATGGTGCGCATGAGCAAAAAGACCATTGTCACCAGAATGAACACGGTCGGGATTATGAGCAGGGCACGCCACAGAATGAAACGCCCAAGGCCCCCGCCGCGCTGCCTCGCAATCGCGGCTGGCGTCGTCGTGGTGTCAGTGATGACCATATACGTGCTCCGTCAGGAAATGAAGAAATGGGAGAGCAGGCGAACGTGTCTCCACGTCCGCCTGCTCATCACGTTACTACTTGGTGATCAGCCCGAAACGGAGCTTGAATGAAGCGTCAAGTGTGACGCCTTCTACACCGTCGACCGCAACCGCGACCTGCGCGCCCTGCAGCATCGGGAGCGTGGAGAGCTCCACCGCAAGCTTGTCCTGAATTTCTTCCAGGAGCTTCGCCCGCTCGGCGTCATCGCTCGTGATTCGCTGCTGATCGATCAGCGCCGTAATTTCAGGGTTCTCATAACGGTTCTCCAGGAAGTTGCCCGGTGAGAAGAACGGCGTCAGGTAGTTGTCCGGATCCGAGTAGTCGGGGAACCAGCCGAGCTGGTGCACCGGGTAAATGTCTTCTACGCGGTCCTTCGTGAACTGACCCCACTCGGTCGACTGCAGGTCAACCTCGAACAGACCGTCAGTCTCAAGCTGTGACTTGATCTGTGCGTACTCCTCAGCCGTGGCCGCACCGTAGCGCTCACCCGCATACTGCAACGGGAACTTCACCGGGGTTGCGATCCCCGCAGCTGCGAGGCGCTCCTTCGCACGCTTGGCATCGGGGCCACCCTTGCCATCACCGTAGAGGCCCTCAAGCGCGGTATTTGCGCCGAGCAGGCCCTCTGGGATGAAGGAGTAGAGCGGGGTGTAGGTGCCCTTGAAGACCTGCGTCGAGATCTTCTCGCGGTCGATGAGATCAGCGATGGCCTGGCGAACCGCGAGAGCCTTTGCCGGATCAGCGTCAGCGGTGGTCGCACCGAATGGCATCGAGTTGAAGTTGAAGACGAGGTAGCGGATCTCGCCGCCCGGTC
The DNA here is from genome assembly GCF_011382965.1 of Leucobacter insecticola. Classification (NCBI taxonomy): domain Bacteria; kingdom Bacillati; phylum Actinomycetota; class Actinomycetes; order Micrococcales; family Microbacteriaceae; genus Leucobacter; species Leucobacter insecticola. Next base: position 2,848,247 of record NZ_CP049934.1, read on the forward strand.
CCTTGATAACCTGCAGGCCATCGGTCTTCTCAAACTTCTCGACGTCGGTTGCCGAGAGGCTGCGAAATGCAACGTCGACGGCCTTGGTTTCGATTGCCTGGCTCAGGTTCGACTCGGTCGCGAAGTACTTCTGGTTGACCGACTCAGACTTCGCGGTACCCCAGAGGCCCTGGTAGTCCTTGAACGCCGAGTACGCGATGAGGTTTCCCTTGTCGTACTTGGTGATCGAGTAGGGCCCGGCGAAGGGATTTGCCTTCACGATGTCATCGTCGCTCGCGACTTTGTCGGCCGGGAACGAATCCTCGTCAACGATCGGACCAACCGGGCTCGAAAGCACCTGCGGGAAGGTTTGGTCGTTCTCAGCCAGCAGATTGAAGACCACGGTCAAGTCATCGGGTGCTTCAACGCTTTCGAGGTTCGCGAGCAAGCTCGACGGTCCGTTGGGATCCGCAATAGCGATCTGGCGGTCGAAACTGAACTTCACGTCGGAGCTGGTCAAATCGTTGCCGTTCGCAAACGTCAGCCCTTCCTTCAGTTTCACCGTGTACTGCGTGGGCGAAGTAAACTCTGCCGACTCCGCAATGTCTGGTGCCACGGTGGATTCACCGACCGGGTTGCTCATCAGGAACGGGTATACGTTGATCATGACCTGATACGAACCGTTGTCGTAGGCGCCGGCCGGATCCAGGGAGGTGACGACCTCGGTGGTACCAATCGTGACAGCGTCACCGGTTGCACCACCACCGCCCTCGTTTCCGCCTGATGCGCAGCCCGAGAGCACTAATGCTCCCGCACCCATCACTGCGACTGTTTGCAGTATTTTCTTCATTGAGTTCCTCCCAGTCGTTTGTGTTACACGATGCCGTCCGACAACGCGCAGCCACTCTCTTGAGAGTACCGAAGCGAGACATTTCAACCTAAAAATGTCAATTTCGTGACATTTTTGTAATAGAAACTGCGCCAATTCTCTATGATTCTTGACACTTCGGAGCCCGATCGCTGCACCATTGCCACAATCGTTCAGTCCCGCGTGACGGGCACACGACCCAAAAGCTAGCTAGGCCGCGGGCCGAATCGTCTTTACCCAGGCGTCAGTGAGACCCCAGATCTCGTCGAAAAGCTCAGGGGCTGCTTTGCAGGAACCCGCGGGCTTGCGCACCTTGAACGTGCCGTCTTCAAGGCGGGTCGCACCCCACTCCTGCCGCATCGCGGCGCAAGAATCAGGGAAAGAATCCAGCAGACTCGAGGTGAGCACCAAGTTGGCACCATCGGGAATGTTGAAGCTCGTTGAGCCAAACTTCTGCGAGAGCTCAGAAGTCACGCCCCAGGGGACAATCGGCAGCGGGTTCGTAGCGCCAACCTCAACCTGGGGAATCGCAGGGGTCGTCTCCACCGGCTTTGACGTCTCGGGCTTCGACGTGGTCGTCGGTTTCGATGAGGTGTTCGTTTGAGGGGCCGGATCCGCTGTGGGCTTTGCGGTTGTGTCGTCGCCTCGGGCCAGGTTCAATACCAGGATCGCCCCAACCAGCGCCAGAACGGCAACCATGCCGACAACGATCCACGGCTTTGCCTTATCGATCCTGTCACTTGGCTGCGGCTTGGTCGCCAGCTGGCTGGTGCGCACCCGCTCCGCCTGCTCGTAGGCAAGACGGTCGCGCGCTGATACCGGCGCTGGCTCATCTGATTGCTCTGGAGCCGGACCGAACAGTTCCTCAAGTGGATCTCTAGTCACCGTCCCACCCTAACCATTTCGCGCGGTTTTACACGCATTCGGCACGAATTTCTCAGGTATTTGAGTATTCAGCGTATTCCCCTCGGCTACTGTTCCGACTCGGTTGCAGCATTCAACGCACCGCCATGTTCGGCACGAAACACATGAACGAGCGCGTTGGCGTGGCCGTGCCCCATGCCGCGATTCTTGAGAAATGCGACCTGTTCCATATGAGCCTCCCCCGCGTGTGGGCGCAGCTGGGCGATCCACTCATCGATTGTCATCCCGTATTTCGCTTCGATCGACGGAAAATACGATTTCGGACCCTTGATCTGTTCACTCATCACCGTTGCTCCCTCGCTGCCCGGTACCTGCTTTTGGGTAAGTCTGTCACAGTCAGCTCACCGCCGCATTTGAAGCCTATGATGCGACCGCACGACCTTCGCTAGCAGACTCACACACTATGAATGTGGGGCAGCTTCTGCTGCAGCACTGCCGAATTCCCGGGGTCGCCGTGCAGTTCCACATGCAGTCGCTCCATGCGAGTATCAAGTTCGGCCGCGGTCTCGGCGGCGTCTTTCAACTCACCGATGAGAGCGTCGGGCACCTGGCGTTCGTACTTGTAGTAGATCTTGTGTTCAAGCGACGCCCAAAAGTCCATCGCAATGGTCCGAAACTGCACTTCAACAGGCACATCGACCCGGCCGGTTGAAAGGTACACGGGAATCGAAAGGATCGCGTGCAGGCTCTTATAGCCGTTGGCTTTTGGCTCGGCAATGAAGTCTTCGACCTCAAGCACCGTAATGTCGTCCTGCTGCGTGAGCAGACTGAACAGGCGATAGACGTCTCGGATAAACGCGCAGGTCACCCGAATTCCCGCGATGTCGTGAATCTCACGCCGGATCACATCGAACTCGCTACTCACGCCGCGGCGACCGAGCTTGTCGACGAGGCTGTCGACCGATTTCACCCGGCTCGAGACATGCTCAATCGGGTTGTACTCGTGCATGTGCAGGAACTCTTCTTGCAGGATCGCAAGCTTGGTTTCGATCTCTTGCATCGCGAATCGATACTCGAGCAAAAACCGTTGCATCTGATCGCCAAGCGTACGCAGGGCGCTTGCAGAAATAGTGATCTCGTCGTTCGTGGCGGGATTGCTCATGCGGCCAGCGTAGCCAGGGAGCTTACGAGGCAGCTGTGATTCACGGGAAACTACCCGAGGCCAGCGATCAGGCTGATAATCGTCGCAATGATCCCGGCCCCAAACAGGTAGCCGAGCATCGTCTGCGATATCACGATGCGGCGGATCCCGCCCCGCGTCACCGCGGTGTCCCCCACTCCGTAGGACACTCCAAGCACCACCGAAAAGTAGACGAAGTCTGAATACTGCGGATCCTCCTCTTGATTGAAGTTGATCCCGCCCGCGCCGTTCAGGTAGTACTCCTTCGCGTAGCGAAGCATGTAGTCGGTCTGAATCAGCGCCCACGAAGAGATCACACTGAGCGCGGCGATTCCCGCATCGATGTACACGTCAATCCCGCTCAGGCGCCGGGAGTGCACCACAACGGCGGCGACAGCACCCAGACTGGTGAGGCTGCCCACAATCGCCAGGATCTGCGCGGTACGGCGGCCCGGATCCTCAAGGATCGCATGCTCGCGGGTCGCTTTCGCATCGAGGGGCCACACCTGGATCAGGGTCCACACGGTGCTGATGATTGCGAGCGTGCCCCAGCCCGCGAGCATCCCCGCTGCCCCGCCCAACAGCGTTCCCACGGTGATCCCCACCGCGGTTCCCGCGGCGATCGCAACAGACCACCGCAGCCTCACCTGCGCCTGCACTGGCAACTTGCTCATACCGGGATCGTAGCGTGAGGCGGTGGCTTTCGGGTTGCGCGCGATCCCGGACTCGCAGCCGCCTAGCCTAGGGTGAGCAGCAGGGCGATCCAATCCGCCCTCGATCTGAGGATCATCTCATGCCCAGCACCGCCGCTCGCGACTCACTATCGGAAGCCCCAACACCAGAAATCCGCGCCCCACACGCGCCACCCCGATCCGCGGGGCCAGGGCTCCTGGGGATGTTCGCCTCGTCCTCGATGGAAAATGAGCGCCGGATCCCGATCCACCCCGAACACCTCGACCGAATCAGCCCGGCACTCAGATCCCGGTTCGTTGTCGAGCACGGCTACGGCGCAGACTTCGGACTCACCGATGAGCGCCTGGCTTCGCTCGTGGGGCGGGTCACCTCGCGTCAGGAAGTGATCGACAGCGCGGACACGATCCTGCTCCCAAAACCGCAGCACGAGGAGGTGCGGGCGCTGCGAGACGGGCAGACCCTGTGGGGGTGGCCACACTGCGTGCAGGACCGAGAAGTGACCGATATCGCGATCGAAAAGCGTCTGACCCTGATCGCGTTTGAAGCGATGAACCACTGGACAAGCTCCGGCAGTTTTGGGCTGCACGTCTTTCACAAAAATAACGAACTCGCCGGCTACTGCTCCGTGCTACACGCGCTGCAACTCACGGGGTCGACCGGCGACTACGGGCGGCGTCTCAGCGCGGCCGTAATCGGTTTCGGGGCGACGGCCCGCGGCGCAGTGACCGCACTGAACGCGCTCGGGATCCACGATGTGGTTGTGCTCACCCACCGAGAGATCGCTGCGGTGGGATCCCCATCCCCTCCGCTCACATGATGCAGATAGAACCACCTGAGCCTTCGGTGGCACCCGGGTCTGGCCTGCGACCCCGACAAGCGCGGGATCTGGCGCAGCGCGAGGTGCTCACCGACGACGGCCCCGTCGCCCTCGCCCCGTACCTCGCGGGCCACGACATCGTGGTGAACTGCACGCTGCAGGATCCGGACGAACCGCTGATGTTCTTGAACGATGGGGATCTCGAACGGTTCCGACCGGGAAGCCTCCTCATTGACGTGTCGTGCGACGAAGGCATGGGTTTTTCGTTTGCGCGGCCGACCACCTTCGATGACCCGATGATCCAATTGCGCAACGGCGTGAGTTACTACGGCGGGGACCACAGTCCCTCGTACCTCTGGAACGCCACAAGCTGGGAGGTCAGTGAGGCGCTGCTCCCCTTCATCGAGGTGGTGCTTGACGGTGCGTCTGCGTGGGGAAGGAATCCGTCAATTGCGCGCGCCATCGAGATCCGGGGCGGGATAATTGTGAACGAGGCGATCACACGCTTTCAGGGGAGGTAGCTTGCGGGGTTTGGCGGCGGCCGACCGATGCGGTCTGCATGCCGAGCATGACACCCTGCAACCGAGATCCGCGAGACACGGGCAGACTAGAGGCATGGACGATCTGCGTGTGCCACCCGGGCCCGGTGCCCCGCACGGGATCACCGTGCCCGCGGCAGAGCTCACGGAACAGTTTTCGCGTTCATCCGGTCCCGGCGGGCAGGGGGTCAACACCACCGACTCGCGCGTGCAGCTCAGCCTCGACCTCGCCGCGACCTCCGCGCTCGACGACGCTCAGCGTGCGCTCGCCCTTGCGGCACTTGCGAGCAGACTGAACGGCAACGTGTTGGCCATCTCCGCATCCGAAGAGCGCAGTCAACGCCAAAACCGAATCCTGGCACGGGAGCGCCTCGCGGAGCTGTTGCGCGAGGCCGTGATCCCGCACCTCGAACGACGCCCCACCAAGCCGAGCAGAGGCGCAAAGCGACGGCGCCTCGATGCGAAAAAGCGGCGCGGCGAGGTCAAGCAGCAGCGTCAGCGTCCGCGATCAGATTAGGCCCGGGGATGGGGGCTGCCCCGGGGTGACGAGCGTCTCCAAAACTGACGAGTGTCTCCCAAACCCGCACAGGTTTACCCGAGGATAAGGGGGACGCTCGTCAGCTTGGGGGACGCTCGTGGCACCGCACACACGGGTCGGGGCGGAGACGGGGATCCCCGCCAAAACCACTAGACGTTGAAGCGCCACTCGCACACGTCGCCGTCCTGCATGACGTACTCTTTGCCCTCCATGCGAGCCTTGCCCTTGGCACGCGCCTCGGCAACCGAACCGCACTCGACCAGATCCTCGAAGGAGATGATCTCGCCCTTAATGAAGCCCTTTTCAAAGTCGGTGTGGATCGCGCCGGCGGCCTGCGGGGCAGTCGCGCCCTTCGGGATCGTCCACGCGCGCGCTTCCTTCGGCCCGGCGGTGAGGTACGTCTGCAGGCCGAGCGTGTCAAAGCCGACACGAGCGAGCTGATCCAGGCCGCTTTCCTCTTGACCAATGGAGGCCAGCAACTCGGCGGCGTCGGCCTCGTCGAGCTCAATCAATTCGCTCTCGAGCTTTGCGTCCAGGAAGATCGCCTTCGCCGGGGCAACCAGAGCAGCGAGCTCGTCGAGCTTCGCCTGATCCTGCAGCACTCCCTCATCAACGTTGAAGACGTACAGGAACGGCTTTGCGGTGAGCAAGCCGAGCTCGCGAATCGGCTCGATATCGACGCCCGCAAGCGACAGCAGCTTGCCGTCGTTGAGTGCTGCCTGCGCGGCCTGCGCGGCCGTCACCACGCTCGCGTCGATCTTCTTCGACTTCAGTTCCTTCTCGAACCGCGGCAGCGCCTTCTCGACGGTCTGCAGGTCGGCGAGAATCAGCTCGGTGTTGATCGTCTCCATGTCGCTTGCGGGGTTCACACCGCCGTCGACGTGGATCACGTCGGGATCGGTGAAGCCGCGCACGACCTGCGCGATCGCGTCAGCCTCGCGGATGTTCGCGAGGAACTGGTTACCGAGACCCTCCCCCTCACTCGCACCGCGCACAATTCCCGCGATGTCAACGAAGCTGACGGGCGCCGGCAACAGCCGCTCGGATCCGAAAATCTCAGCAAGCTTGTTCAGCCGCGGGTCGGGAAGGTTCACCACCCCAATGTTCGGCTCAATCGTCGCGAACGGATAGTTCGCCGCGAGCGCGTCGTTTGAGGTCAACGCGTTGAACAGCGTCGACTTACCTACGTTGGGGAGACCTACGATACCTATTGTTAGAGCCACGAGGCACCAGTCTACGCGGCTTGCGCTCGGTTATCCGACTCCGCGCGTCACACCGCGGGCGGCCAGACCCCGATAATCACCGCCATCACCAGCACCGTCACAAGCTCGTGCGCGATATTCATGATGGTCAGCGCGGCCGGGCGCCCCTCGAAGGCGTCGTGGGTGATGAAGCGCGACGCGGTGAATCCTGCCCACAGGATCACTCCGGTGAGCAGAGTGCCGACGAGGAAGGATCCGCCGTAAAACTCGAACGCGATCCAGCTGGCCCCGGCAAGCACCCAGGCCGAAATGAAGCTCACAATAACGGTGACCAGGATCGGCCCCACCGCTGATTTGCCGCTCGGATCGACCTTCGCGAGCCGCATCCAGGTTTTTCCGAACACCTTTGGCGTGTACCAGACTGTACCGACGAGCATCGTCGAGAGTGTCGCGAGCAGCACCGCCCAATAGTTAATTTCAGGAATCATGGTGTCCTCCTTGACTCGTGACTGCGCGTGTGCGCTTTTCACTATCATCCCACCAATGTCGGATGCATGTGCCAGGATCGTTGTGTGCCCGTCGACTTCACCGCTCTGGATTTTGAGACCGCCAACAGCCACCCGTCTTCTGCTTGCTCGGTGGGGCTGGTGCGCGTTCGCGGCGGGATCGTGGTGGATCGCGCATATTGGCTCATCAGCCCGCCTACCGCGCACGCCCAGTTCTTGCCGTTCAATATTAAGATTCACGGCATCACACCGGAGATGGTCGCGGATGCGCTGAGCTGGGAGGAGCAACTCGGCGATCTGACGTCGTTCATCGGTGACGATATCGCCGTCGCGCACAATGCGAGTTTCGACATGGGCGTGATCAAGGCCGCCTGCGCTGAGACCGTCACCCCCACGCCGCGTCTCAAATATCTGTGCAGCGTGCAGGTGTCACGAAAAACCTATGAGATCCCCTCGCATCGCCTCCCGCTGGCTGCGGAAGCCGCGGGCTTTGGCGAGTTTGCACACCACGATGCGCTCGCTGATGCTGAGGCGTGCGCCGCGATCATCAGCGATGCCGCCCGCAGGCATGAGGTTCAAGATTTGCTATCGCTTGCCAAGAAGACTGGGCTGCGCGTGCAGCAGCTGAAGGCGATACCGCTGAAGTTGTAATTCGGGGTCCAGGATCCCCGCAAACCGTCAATGTCCGAGGCTGCTCGTAACGTAAGACCCAGTCTCCAACCCAAAGGATTTTCGCCGTGGAACCCATCGCACTCGCACTCAATATCATTGCTCTGCTCGTTTCTGTTTCGGTCCTCATCGTGGTGCTGGTGTTGAACCGGTCGAAGCGGGGAGGCTCCTCCTCAGACACCCTCGGCGGCGACCTACGCCAGGAATTTGCGACCCAGCGCGGCGAGCTCGGTCAAAGCCTCACAGTGATGCAGCAGCAACTCACTCAGGGGCTCACTGTGCTCAACGATCGCTTCCACTCCACCTCGCAGGCGTCCCTGCAGTCGCAGGTCGATCTGAAGGCGGCGATTGAGTCGCGCTTCGAAGAGCTCCGCCTTGCGAATGAGGCGAAGCTGGAGCAGGTGCGCACCACGGTCGATGAGAAACTGCAGGGCACGCTCAAGACCGCGCTGGCCGAAAACGCACAGCGCGTGCAAACACTCACGGATACTCACGTTGCCAAGCAGGCGGAGCTGCAAGAGACGCTCCGCTCAGAACTCGAGAAGCTCCGTCAGGGCAACGAGGCAAAGCTTGAAAAGATGCGTGAGACAGTCGATGAAAAGCTGCAGGGCACGCTTGAGAAGCGGCTGGGCGAGTCCTTCAAGCTCGTCAGCGATCGTTTGGAGCAGGTACAAAAGGGTCTCGGGGAGATGCAGACGCTCGCCTCAGACGTTGGCGGGTTGAAGCGTGTGCTCACCAATGTGAAGAGCCGCGGCAGCTGGGGCGAGGTGCAGTTGGAGCGCCAGCTCGAAGACATTATGACTCCGGAACAGTATGAGCAAAACGCGGTGATCCGGCCAGGATCAGCGGAACGCGTCGAGTTTGCGGTGAAGCTCCCCGGCCGCGGCGAGACCGAGCGTGTACTGCTGCCGATTGACTCGAAGTTCCCCCAGGAAGACTACGAGCGCCTGCTTGAGGCGCAGGAGAGCGGCGAGAAAGAAGCGGTCGAGGCCGCCACGAAGGTGCTCGAGCGCGTGATCCTCACCCAGGCAAAACTCATCGCCGAAAAGTACATCGTTCCCCCGCACAGCACCGACTTCGCGATTATGTATCTGCCCACCGAGGGGCTCTTTGCGGAGGTCGTGCGCAGGCCCGGGCTCGCAAGCAAACTGCAGAACGAGTTGCGCGTCATCGTGACCGGACCGACAACGCTGGGGTCGCTGCTCAACAGTCTGCAGATGGGATTCCGCACGCTCGCAATTGAGGAGCGAAGCTCCGAAGTTTGGAAGGTGCTGAGCGCGGCAAAGCAAGAGTTCCAGAAGTACGGTCAGGTGTGGGAGAAGCTCGAAAAGCAGCTTGCCACCGCACAAAACACGGTTCACGAGGCCGGCGTGCGCACCAGAGCCGTCACCAAGCAGCTCCGCTCGGTCGAGACCCTCGGGACCGAGATTACCGGTGCCTCCGCCCTCGGTATCGAACCACTCGGTGTCGACCCCGAGCCGTCAGACTCGCTGAGTTCCCTCGCGCCCGATGAAGCTGAAGACGCTTCAGCCTGAGTCAAGTTCGCGCTCTCGTCGGCACCGAGCGCCCCAACCCCCGGGCTAGTCTGCAAAGAGCCTAGAGCTTAGGCTCCAAACAGTCGTGCGAAGAACCCCAGGTTCCGGTCACGTTCAGCGTCGCGCAGGAATTCTTTCTCAATCTGCTCTTCTGTAATGGCGTCCAAACTTCGCCCCTCGAACGCCCCCAGACGTGGGCACAGCTCCCCGATCACCAGCATGTCGATGTGGATGCCGGTGAGACGCCCCTCAGCGTCACGCGTCTCAAGAATCGGATGGCGCTGGTCGAGACGAGCAATCACGATGACAATGTTCTCAGCGTTGATCGAGCGAGGCAGTTTGGTGTTCAGCGCCCCCGAGATCTTGTTGTCCTCCGCGCCCATCTGGGCAAACCATCCGCGATCCTCCGCTGCAATCACCGTGTCATACCAGGTGTCAGGGTCCGCAGGCATGCCTTGCTGCACCCCGCGCTCATCGGCAATCGCGACGGTACCAAGATTAGAGGTTGGCACGCCAAATAAGCCGGCGATACCGCCCAAGCCGTCCGCCGGCGCCTCATCCCAATCGACAGACTCCGGATCCACAACTGCCGGTGCAAGCGACACCGTGGGCTCCTCAGAGAACACCACACTGAGATACGCCTCGCGCTTCTCGCGGAGCTCATACCTTTCAGGCAGGATCGCCGAGGTCAAGCGAACAGCATACGACCCCGGCGGCACGGACACCACCAGTGGCGTTTCAAGCCAGATCGCATCACTGATCGCAAGACGACCTGAAGGGACGCGCAACGTCCCGAGCTCTTCCACGACCAGTTCGGTCTATTGCCCGTCGGCCAGCATCGCCGGCCCCTGACGCAAAGCAAAGAATTGTTGCAGGTTCACGCCGGTTAATCCCAACGGCTAGGATCCATGTCGCTCGTAATGTGGCGGATCGTGCCAGAGTACGAACGCATGACAATGCTCTCAGCCCGCAGGAACGGTCCACGGCGCTGCACGCCCTCAACGAAGTCTGCCGAGGTGATCCCGGTCGCTACGAAGTAGGCATTGTCACTCGACACCAAGTCGTTCGCCTCGAGCACTCGAGAAAGATCATGACCGGCATCGATTGCGCGGGCACGTTCCTCGTCATCCTTCGGCCACAGGCGGCCCTGGATTACACCGCCAAGCGCCTTCACAGCGCACGCGGTAATGATGCCCTCCGGGGTGCCGCCGATCCCGACGCACAGGTCGACACGGGAGTCCCAGCGAGCAGCGTTCACGCCGCCTGCAACATCACCGTCCATGATGAGCCTGGTGCCAGCGCCCGCCTCACGAATATCAGCGATGAGCTGGTCGTGACGGGGGCGATCCAGCACGGCAACACGAATATCGGAAACGTCGACTCCCTTGGCCTTCGCCAATGCGCGAATGTTGTCACCGATGGGGCGGTCAATATCGACGACGCCGACGCCCTCGGGCCCGCACACCAGCTTGTCCATGTAGAAAACAGCGGAAGGATCGTACATGCTTCCGCGATCCGCGACCGCAATCACCGAGAGCGCGCCAGCGCGTCCCTCAGCCGCGAGGCGGGTACCGTCGATCGGGTCAACCGCAACATCGCAGTCTGCACCCAGGCCGTTGCCGACAACTTCGCCGTTGTAGAGCCAGGGGGCGTCGTCTTTCTCACCCTCACCGATCACCACGGTGCCCGTCATGTTCACCGTCGAGAGGAAGCGGCGCATCGCGTCAACGGCGGCGCCATCGGCAGCATTCTTATCGCCGCGCCCCACCCAGGGGGTGGCACGCATCGCGGCAGCTTCGGTCGCGCGCACCAGCTCCATCGCGAGGTTACGGTCGGGCTGCCACTCACCAAGAGAATTCGCTTCAGTCATGAGCATAAGCCTACCGCGTAGACTTGGAGCCAAAGCGGCTTCTCGCCGCGATCCGCCACGACATCTAGGAGCACAACACATGCCCGTCGCAACTCCGGACCAGTATGCAGCGATGCTCGATGCCGCCAAAGCCGGGAGCTTCGCTTTCCCTGCGGTGAATGTATCGAGCTCTCAAACCCTCAACGCTGCACTGCAGGGCTTCTCCGAATCAGGATCCGACGGGATCATCCAGGTCAGCTTCGGCGGCGCCGACTACTTCGCGGGCCACACCGTAAAGAACCGGGTCGGCGGCGCAATCGCGTTCGCAAAGTACGCTGAGGAAGTCGCAAAGGCCCACGACGTCACCGTTGCGCTCCACACCGACCACTGCCCAAAACAGCACCTCGAAAACTTCGTACTCCCGCTTCTCGCAGCAAGCGAAGATCGCGTAAAGGAGGGCGGTCTCCCCTACTTCCAATCACACATGTGGGACGGCTCGGCGATCCCGCTTGCTGAAAACCTGAGCATCGCGAAAGAACTCCTCCCCCGCATGGCGGCGGCCAAGATGATCCTCGAGGTCGAAATCGGAGTTGTCGGCGGCGAAGAAGACGGCATCAGTCACGAGATCAACGACCAGCTGTACACCACACTTGAAGATGCCATCAAAACGGTCGAAGCGCTGGGTCTCGGCGAGCAGGGTCGCTACCTCACCGCGCTCACCTTCGGCAATGTGCACGGCGTCTATAAGCCCGGCAACGTGAAGCTGCGGCCGGAGCTCCTCGCGGAGATCCAGGCAGGGCTGCAGGCGAAGTATGGGGCCGGAGAAAAGCCGCTCGATCTGGTGTTCCACGGCGGATCAGGCTCAACGGCGGAAGAGATCGCCGAGGCAGTACGTAACGGCGTCATCAAGATGAACATCGACACCGACACCCAGTATGCGTTCACCCGCCCCGTCGCCGATTTCATGCTCAAGAACTACGACAGCGTGCTCAAGATCGACGGCGAAGTCGGCAACAAGAAGATGTACGACCCACGCGCCTACGGCAAGGTCGCCGAACAGAGCATGGCCGACCGCATCGCGCTCGCCGCGCAGCAGCTCGGGTCTGCCGGGCGATCGGTGAGTGCGTAATGTCCGATCAGCAGAACGATTCACCGGCGGCAGACGAGACCGGCGAGGCATCCGGGACCCCCGACGCTTCACAGGCCACCGAGCCAGCCAAGGCCCCGGTGACCTCTGAGGTCCCGCAAGCGCCGGCGGCACGACCGCGGCCCGCATTTGGCGAGTACGCCCCGGAGGGCTGGGAATGGAAGCCGGAGGGGGCGGACGGCCCCGCGGCCGGAGGTGCAGGATCCATTCCCTCGCAGATTCCTTTCCCGGCGTCCTCAACCACCACCTCGGCCCGAGTCGCGGGGGTGCCGCACAATCTGGGGGTCGGTTCAAACGGCACGGGATCCCAGCAGGCGGCCGCGCCGCTGCAACAACCGCAGCGCTCCAACTCCAGCGGTGAACCCGAACCCTACCGGGCGACGGTGGTGCCCGGTACGACAACGGCACCCGCCACGCCGGTGACGCCGGCCTACACGGGGCAGCCCGGCCAGTTCCTCCAGGCGGAGGCTCCCAAATCCCGCACCGCTGACCGCGTGATCACGATCCTGCTCCTCGGATTGGGGGCGCTTGGCGCATTGATCACGGCGAACACGATGCTTCTGCTGGGCTCCAGCTACACCCAGATCGCCGATGCACTTGACATTGAAAATTTCAAGCTCCCCGATTGGATGGACACCTTCTGCACGGTGAGCGCGATCGCCTTCATCGCGCTGTTCGCGGTGGTGCTCATCTTCTCGATTCAGCGCATGCGGGCACGAAAGCTGGCCTTCTGGGTGCCCCTTGTCGCCGGGGTTCTCGCGTTGGTGGCGATGTTTGTGCTGATGTCCATTGTGCTCGCGGGGCTCCCCGAGCTGACGAACAGCTTGAACGAGCCCGGCGCACTGCAGAAGCTGCTCGAGTATATGGCCACGATGTAGCCCAGCCCCGCAAAGCTGTCTCAGGACTGCGACAGCTCTGAGACAGCTCTGCAATCCATTAGGATAGTGGTGATCTTACTGTTGAGAGTATTCCAGTACGCACTGGATTCGCATCAGTTTCGTTCTGGTGCGCACACCACAAACGAAAGAGGATCATCATGCCCGTTTCGGCTGCTTCCACCCCGCTCCGAGCCCTAATCGCGCTTGCAACTCTGACCGCCGCTGTGAGCCTCGTCGGCTGCTCGGTCGACGCGAAGCCTGAAACCCCCGCCCCTAAGCCTGCGACGTCTGACTCACCGTCCAGCAACACCCAGAAGGAGACCGTCGACGAGAATTCGGACTCCAATAGCTCCGACTCTGATACATCCGCAAGCGGGCTGCGGGCAGACTACCTCGATGCGGTCACCCGCACCGAAGACTGCGCAAGTGGCAGCGTCAGCATTGGCAGCTCCGGAGAGGTGGTGCAGATTCAGGGATCCTGCGCAAGCGTGACCGTGTCGGGCGACGGTTCAGTCGTGCTCGCTGACGACGTCGATTCCCTCACCGTGAGCGGCACCGGTGCGGTCGTGATCACCAAGAAGCTCGGCGCCGTCACCGCCTCGGGCATTGGCAACGTGGTCAGCTGGACGAATGGATCACCCACCATCTCTGACAGCGGCACCGGAAACGTGATCCAGCCCGAATAGTGAACACCACCCCTCGCACGCGAGTGCTCCTCGTCGATGATGAGGAGGCCATTCTCTCGACGCTCGGCCCGTATCTCGAACGGGCCGGGTTCGAGGTGATCTTCGCAGAAGACGGCGGTGCGGCGCTCCGCAGCCACGCAGCCTTGCACCCCGACATCGTCGTTTCAGACGTGCTGATGCCCCGGGTTGACGGCCGCGAGCTGGTGCGCCGCCTGCGTCAAGATGAGGTGTGGACACCGGTGATTCTGCTCACCAAAGTTGACGAGGCTGCCGAGCGCGCCGCCGCCCTCGATGAGGGGGCCGATGACTACCTCGGTAAGCCCTTCCTGCCTTCAGAACTGGTGTCACGCATTCGAGCGGTGCTTCGCCGCTCGCAGGGCGGTCGTCCGCTCTCGGCGTCAGCGGTGCTGCAGAGCGGCTCGCTCGAGCTTGACCGCGCCGCGCGCAGGGTCCGCGTCGACGGCCGCAACGCGGAACTCACCCCCAAAGCCATCGCACTGCTCGACTATCTCATGGCGCACCCCGGAGAAGTACACACACGCGAGCATCTGCTCGCGACCCTGTGGGGCTTTGAGTTCGCCGTCACCACCCGCGCCGTCGATCACCGTGTTGCCGAGTTGCGACGGGCCCTCGGCGACGAAGCGCAACAACCGCAGTGGATCGAAACGGTGCAGCGGGCTGGATACCGATTCTGCGGCCGAGTGGTGAACGCATGAGCCGGGATCGCGCGACTTGGCGGCCGCGAGTTCTCTGGCTCACGGTCATCCTGGCACCGCTGCTGCTCGCTGCCGTGGCAGCGCTGGCGGTGGCTCTGACTCACACCAATTGGGTGATCCACACGACCACACCGCTGACGACGCTGCTCCTCGTCCTCGGGGCAGGCCTGTCTCTGCTTATCGGCGGAACCCTTGCCATTCGGCGCGTTCTCACCTCACGCCACGCGATTGGATACGCGGCGGGCGCCGCGGTCGAGAGCGAGGCGCACCGGCGGTTCATCGCCAGACTTGATCACGAACTGAAGAATCCGGTGACCGCGATTCGTGCCGCCCTCGAGGCGAGCGTCGACGAGTCCCCCGGGCTCCGCGTCGCCGCGGGACAGGCTGACCGTCTCGCGGCACTCATCGGCGAGCTTCGTTCACTGTCTGCTCTGGAGACCGCGGAGCTGGAGCGAGGCCCCGTTGACACCGCCGCGGTCGTCGCCGACGAAG
Organism: Leucobacter insecticola; assembly: GCF_011382965.1. Lineage (NCBI taxonomy): Bacteria > Bacillati > Actinomycetota > Actinomycetes > Micrococcales > Microbacteriaceae > Leucobacter > Leucobacter insecticola. Next base: position 2,863,405 of record NZ_CP049934.1, read on the forward strand.
TGGCGGCCTTCATCGAGGAGCAGCAGGCGCTGGGTGAGTCTCGCGAGATCGATCTTCACCTCCCTTCGGCGCCCTGGCCTCTCCCCCGGGTGGCTGGCGACGCCGACCTCATCGCCGTCGCCGTGCGCAATCTCTTGGTCAACGCGGCCAAGTATTCAGACCCCGGATCCCGGATCGAGATCCGCGGCACGGAAGATGCCGGCCATGTCGTCTTGGAGATTGCCGACACCGGTTGGGGAATCACCTCAGAAGAGCTCGAGCACGTCTGGGACGAACTGTGGCGAGGAAGTGAGGCTCGCCGGGTTGAGGGAACAGGTCTCGGGCTTTCGCTCGTGCGCCTGGTCGCTCGGCGGCACGGCGGGGAGGTCTCGGTGCGCTCAATTCCGGGAACCGGCACGAGCGTGCGGGTCTATCTTCCCGCGCTGTAGCACCGCGGGAAGATCGGGCTTGACGCGCTAGCGAACTCGCCCGCCGAGCGCACGCTCGTCGGGTTTACCGCTCGCATTCTTACGAAGCTCTTTGGGCAAGGAAAACACCAGGTCTTCTTCGGCGGTGACTGTCGCCCGCACATCGGAATACCCGGCGTCCGCAAGGTCATCGAGCAGTTCCTGCACGAGAACTTCGGGCACCGATGCCCCGCTCGTTACCCCCACCGTGCACACCCCGTCAAGCCATTCCTGTTTCACTTCACTCGCGAAATCGACACGGTACGCAGCCTTTGCCCCATACTCCAGCGCGACCTCTTTGAGTCGCACCGAGTTCGAAGAATTCGAGGATCCGACGACGATGACCACATCCGCCTGCGGTGCGATCTTTTTGATCGCGACCTGACGGTTCTGGGTGGCGTAGCAGATGTCATCACTCGGCGGATCCTGGAGGTTGGGGAAGCGTTCGCGCAGACGCCGCACCGTCTCCATCGTCTCATCGACCGAGAGCGTGGTCTGCGACAACCACACGAGTTTGTCTGGATCCTGCACCACCAGCGCATCGACATCATCGGGCGAATTCACGATCGTAATGTGTTCCGGGGCTTCGCCTGCGGTGCCTTCGACCTCTTCGTGGCCCTCGTGTCCGATGAGCAGGATCTCCATGTCTTGTTTCGCGAACCGCACGGCCTCGCGGTGCACCTTGGTCACCAGCGGGCAGGTGGCATCGATCGCGTGTAGGTGGCGGTCCTCGGCTGCGGCAACGACTGCCGGTGACACCCCGTGTGCCGAGAACACGACGTTCGCGCCCGCGGGCACCTCGTCGACTTCCTCCACAAAGATCGCCCCCATGTCTTCGAGGGTGCTCACCACGTGCACGTTGTGCACGATCTGCTTGCGCACATAGACGGGGCACCGTAGCGTTCGAGGGCCTTCTCGACCGCGACGACGGCACGGTCAACTCCGGCACAGTACCCGCGAGGGGCCGCCAGCAGCACTCGTTTCACGCCGTCGACCGGGAGATCCTTCAGTCGCCCAGCTTCGCGGCGCAAGCGAGGCATCGCGAGGCTCACCACCGGTGCACCAATCGTGCGCTGATCCTGCCCATCGAGCTGCGTTTCACCCATCCGTCCATTGTAGGCCTCACCCTCTGAGAGCTTGGCGCAGAGAATCGCGTAGGGTCGAAGCATGGCAGAATCCTCGAACGCCCCCGCAACCCGCGAAGCTCCGTGGCCGGTCGCCACCATGAGCGAGAAAATCGCGGCGTGGATCGACCGCCTCGGTACGGTGTGGATCGAGGGCGAGGTGACGCAGTGGCAGCTGCGCGGCGGCCACGTCTACGGCAAGCTCAAGGATCTGGAACAGGACGCGACTGTGAGCTTCACCGTGTGGCGCTCCGTGGTGCAGAAGCTCTCCAGCGATTTTGCGCAGGGGGATCGTGTCATTGCACTTGTCAAGCCGAACTACTGGGTGAAAGGCGGCTCGCTGACGGTGCAGGTGTTCGACCTCGCACACGTGGGCCTCGGGGAATTGCTGGAGCGTCTGGAGCGGCTTCGACGCCAGTTGCAGCAGGAGGGGCTTTTTGACGCTTCCCGCAAGCGCGCGCTGCCGTTTCTGCCGCGGTGCATCGGGCTCGTGACCGGAAAAGACTCCGACGCAGAAAAGGACGTGATCCGCAACGCGACGCTGCGGTGGCCCGGGGTCGTTTTCAAACTGCACTACGCCGCGGTGCAGGGCGATCGCGCGGCCACCGAGGTGGTTGCCGGCATCAAGCTGCTGGATCAGGATCCGGAGGTCGATGTCATTATCGTCGCCCGCGGCGGCGGCGACTTCCAAAACCTGCTGCCCTTTAGCGACGAGGGTGTAGTCCGTGCGGCGGCCGCCGCAACCACGCCGATTGTCAGCGCGATCGGGCACGAGGCGGATCGCCCGCTACTTGATGAGGTGGCTGACCTTCGGGCGTCGACTCCCACCGATGCCGCCAAGCGGGTGGTACCCGATGTTGGCGAGGAGCTTGCGGGCTTGGATCAGGCCCGCTCCCGTCTCACTTCGCGTGTGTCGCAGCTTCTGCAACACGAGATGGATCGCATCGCGCAGCTGCGCGGACGCCCCGTACTGGCGCACCCGCAACGTCTCGTGGACGAGCGTGCAGAGGACCTCGTGCGGTGGATCGCGCGCGGCACCGAACTTGCCGACCGGGCGGTCGAGGATCGCAGCCAATCGCTCACGGAGCTTCGCGCACGGCTCACGGCATTGTCCCCTCGAGCGACCCTCAACAGGGGGTACGCGATTGCGCAGCTCAGCGACGGCGCGATCCTGCTCGATCCCGAACAGGCACCGCCAGGAACCGCGATTCGCGTGACATTGAGTGGCGGACGATTGAGCGCGCGCACCGCCGAATAGGGGCGAGTGGGTTTCTGCCGGTGCCCCCGAGCAAACGAACAGCCCCCGTGCTGATCGAAAAGATGTCTTCGAGCAGAACGGGGGCTGAGTCGCCGAGCAGTACCTAACGGCGCGAGGCGCGCAGCCTGGTGCTCAGCACCAACGCTCCGACACACAGCACCAGCATTCCGAGCACCAGTGCGGCCTGGATCTCACCACCGGTAGAGGCGAGCCCGTTGTTCGGCTGTTCGGGGCTCGCTGGCTTCACCGCGGAAGTCGACGAACCTTCTGATGATGAGGTGAGCTTGATGAGCACGTCATCCATCGCGAGCTTTCCGGCCTTGGACGCGGCGTTCGCATCGGCAGCAGCGGGTGCGGCATTGACTGCCTCCTTCGCCGCGGCAAGCACCCGGTCCACCGCGGCCTTCGCCGCGGCTTTGTCCGCTTCTGACACGGTTGTGAGCGCATCAATCGCTTTCTTGACCGAAGCCGCCTTTGCGTCAAGCTCCTTCACCGCCGCCAGCTTCGCATCCCTAAGCGTCGCATCGGTCACCACCTCGGCGACCGTCGACTGGCCAGCAGCTGACGCGGCGGCCGCATCCGCCGCCGTCGAGGCACCAGAAACCGCGTCCTTTGCAGCGGTCGTCGCCTGATCAATCGCGGTCTTCGCTGCGGCTTTTTCCTCCGCGCTTAGGTTCTGCAGCGCATCAATCGCATCCTTCGCCACAGCGGCCGCCTTGTCAAGATCCGACGTCGCTTTGTCCTTCGCGAGATCGACGTTGCCCTGATCCTGAGCGGCGAGATCAGAGTAGACGCCATCCATCTCCTGCTTCCCTCAGTCACCGCCGACGCAACAGCAGCAGCATCAATGACAGCATCAGCATCACCATTCATCGCGGTCTTCGCGTCAGCCAAGACCTGATCCACCGCAGCCTTCGCGGTTTCCTTCTCCGCAGCAGACACGTTCTGTAAGGCGTCGATCGCGTCCTTCACCGAGGCGGCCTTCGCGTCGAGTTCCTTCACCGCCGCGTGCTTCGCATCCAGCAGCGTCGCATCGGCAACCACCTCGGCGACCGTCGACTGGCCAGCAGCTGCGGCAGCGGCCGCACCGGCCGCGGTCGAGGCACCAGCAACCGCGTTCTTCGCAGCGTTCGTCGCTGTGTCGATCGCGGTCTTCGCCGCGGTCTTCTCCTCGGCGCTCAGGTTCGGCAGCAGATCAATCGCTTTCTTCGCCTTCTCAGCCGCATCATCAAGATCCGACGTCGCCTTGTCCTTCGCGAGATCGACGTTGCCCTGATCCTGACCAGCAAGAGGGGTGTAGACGTCATCCATCTCCTGCTTCCCACCGGTCACCGCCGACGCAACAGCAGCAGCATCAGCAGCACCACTCACCGCGGTCTTCGCGTCAGCCAAGGCCTGATCCACCGCGGCCTTCGCCGTCTCCTTTTCCGCATCAGACACGTTCTGCAGCGCGTCGATCGCGTCTTTCACCGAAGCCGCCTTCTCGTCCAGCTCCTTCACCGCAGCGAGCTTCGCATCCGCAAGCTTGGCATCTGCAAGTGCCGTCTGGATCGCCGATTCACCGGCCGCACCGGCCGCCGACGCCTCCGCAACCGTTCCCGCAGCCTCAACCGCGGTCTTCGCGTCAGCGGCAGCCTTATCAATCGCGGTCTTCGCCGCGGTCTTCTCTGCGTCGCTCAGATTCGGCAACAGATCAATCGTGTCCTTCGCCGCAGCCGCCGCACCCTCAAGATCCGACGTCGCCTTGCCCTTCGCCGTCACCAGATTCGCGTCGCCGTCGGCCTGCACGCCGCTCAAGGCGTCGTCCATCGCGTCTGCGCCCTCGGTGACAGCCGCATCAATATTGGCGGCGTCGTTCAGACCATTCACTGCGGTCTTCGCGTGAGCCAAGGCCTGATCCACCGCGGCCTTCGCCGTCTCCTTCGCCGCATCAGACACATTCTGCAGCGCGTCGATCGCGTCTTTCACCGAAGCCGCCTTCTCGTCCAGCTCCTTCACCGCAGCGACCTTCGCATCCGCAAGCGTCGCATCGGTTACCACCTCAGCAACAGACGCCTTTCCAGCAGTTGACGCGGCAGCCGCATCAGCCACGGTCGAGGCACTAGCAACCGCGTCCTTCGCTGCGGTCGTCGCTTTGTCGATCGCGTCCTTCGCCGCAGTCTTCTCCTCGGCGCTCAGATTCGGCAACAGATCAATCTCGTCCTTCGCCGCAGCCGCCGCATCATCAAGATCCGACGTCGCCTGATCCTTCGCATCGTTGACGCTTTTGACGACCGTCAGCTTCACCGGCGCTGAGGTGTACACCTTGCCCTTGGAGGTCCAGCTTGCGGTCGCCGAGAAGACACCGTTCGTCGTCGGGGTGATGTTGCCTTTCGCCGCCGACAGTGACGCCGGTTCTACGTCGATGCTGTCTGTGACGTTGCGCGGCTCATCCGTGCCGTTCCCCAGTAGAGGGTGCCGGTGTAGGCGCTCTCCTCGCCGCGTTCAACCTCGGGCGAAGCAAAGGCGAGAACCAATTCACGGGGCGTTTTCACTGTAACCGTGCACTCCTCGTCGAGAATGCACGTCGCGTTCGGCATTCCTGCAGCACCAGCGACACTCGCCACAAGTGTCCAGTTCGATGTGTCCTTCACGTCCTTCACCGTTGCGGTGAAGGTGAACTCTGCAGATTCACCCGACAGCAGGGGTCCCGAAAGGTTCAGCTTCGATCCTGACCGGGTCATCTTCCAACCATTCCGGGTCGACGTGAAACTGTCGAGGGCGACGTCCGCCCCGGTGAGCAGTTCCGCTGCATCCACCGTCAGGCCCGCGAGCGAGTTACCAGCGAAGTCGAACCCTGAAGGGTTCTCCACCTTGACGGTGTAGGTGAGCGTGTCCCCGTGGAGCGCTTCCGTGGCCGATGCCGTAAGCGAGTACTGAATGCTCTGTTCCCATTCGAGAACGATCGCGCCGTTGCCGCCCGAAGCGGAGGTCGAGGCGGTCACCGCTCCACCCATTGCGGTCCCCGGCTGGTAGGGGACGCCCTCCATGAACGGAATACCATTTGCCTTGTACGCCGAGTTCACGCCGCTCTCAAACGCGGGAGACGTCACCACGCCCGGCTTCACGTAGCTCGAACCGCCACCGCCGCCACCGTTGCTCTTCGTACCGCCGGCGTTAGCGTTGGAGCTTCCCTGGCACCTGCCGCCACCGCCGCCGAACCAGCCGCCACCGCCGCCACCGCCACCTTCAGGCGCTTCGTATGTGCTTTTCGGCGCTGCCATACCGTCGCCACCGTAAAACTGCGTGCCATGGGGACGCTCAGGCACGATGCAATCAACAGTCTGCGTTGCCGCTGCGCCGCCCTCTGTCTGCGTACCAGCGCGTCCGCTCAGGGCAGGGTGGAGGTCCTCCGTCCCTGAAAGACCTCCACCGTTCCCGGGAAGGACCTGCGGACTACCGGGGGTATCGGCGCCCGGGCTCGCACCACCACCGCCACCGGCAATCATGAGGGCCGAGGACGTGTTGAGCTCGGTCGAACCGCTGAAGATAGCAGACATGCCACCCCCGGAGGAACCCGTCGAATAGACCTTGGCCCCGGGTGAGTGACCACCGGCGCCACCGAGCCCCCAGACAAATTCCCTGCCCTCGGGACCCGCGTGACCCCCCTCACCGACAATAAGCTTGAGCGTCGAGATCCCGGTCGTATCGATGTTGCCCTGCACGAAGCCACCCGCGCCGCCACCGGCCTGGCCGCTCCAGTAGCCGTTGCCGACGCCGCCACCGCCGGCGCCCCAGAGATACGCAGTCATTGAGGTGACGCCTTCGGGAACGGTCACGTCGTAGTTGCGCGTTGAAGCGATGGTGCTGTCGGTGTAGTCATACACGCAGCGCACTACTGGCTTACCCCCAGACAGCGCCGTCGTGCATCCGCTCGGTACGGTGGCCAGAGCATGCGCGGTGCCGCTCGGCAGCAGCGCAGCACTAATTACCCCAGACAGCGCTAGGGCGAGCGTCGCTGCGATCGCAATTCCTTTGCGCGATCGCAGCTTTGCCTGCAACGTTGAACGTTCGCCAAAAAACGGCACAACTGATGACATTGGTGAGTCTCCCCAGATCTGTAACCAACATGAAGAGAACCGACTCAGCCTCGTCCTGATCGCAGCACGAGGCAGCCCCGAATCTCGTAAAAAGGCACGACAAAAGACACCTTCCCCAAGGTGTCAATTACGAAACTTTCATCGATATCCGAACAGATAATCGGTCCCCAACCGGTGCAAATATACCACGGAGGTCACAAAAGTGCTCGAAAAAATCTGACAGGCAGCTTCCGCGAAGCCCAGTCGCCCCAACCGAATCATACGTTTCATGCTCGCCGGGTAGACTGATCGCTATGTCAGAACCTGTATTCCAAGACCCCAGCGGGCTCAGCTATGAGCAGGCGCGTGACGAGCTTGTACAGGTCGTTACTCGCCTTGAGCAGGGCGGAACCACGCTCGAAGATTCGCTGCAGTTATGGGAGCGGGGCGAAGCACTCGCCGCGCGATGCGAAGAGTGGCTCCTCGGTGCCCGCCAGCGGCTCGAAGCGGCCCGCCAAGGCACGTCATCACAGACCACCGGCGAGGCCACAGACTAACAATGGCCAAGAAACCGAAACCGCCAGCCATCGTCGCTGAGCTCGGTCGACCCGAGACCAAGGCTGAAACAGCCGCGCGAAAGGCTACAGACAGTCGCAATTACCGACAGCGCAAGACCGTCAATAACCTCATTTTCTCACTCATTGTCACCCTCGGCGTCGTACTCGTCATCTTCCTCGCGGTGCCGCGCGGAGTTGGCGGGTTTGAGGAGCAAGCGCTCGACGTCTCCAAGATCGCTGCCGAGTCTTCTCCGGGAGCCGGACGCCCGCTCGTCGCGCCCGAGGTGCCCGAGGGCTGGAAGGCGAAGCAGGCGGTGTTGCGCGAGTCGGACGGCATCGTTTACTGGCAGATCAATTACACGACAGCGGATGAGGCCTTCGCTTCCGTCGTGCAGGCTTTCTCCCCCGACGGATCGTCAATTGACGAGGCCTGGGTTTCCAAAAGGCTCGAACAGCAATCCCCGACCGGTACGGAACAGCTCGGCGGCACCACTTGGATCGTCTACGACCACCAGGATCGTAAGCCAGACAAGGCAAATCTCCGCTTTGGACTGCAGGGACTCGTGGGCGACAACACTCTCCTTGTTTATGGCACCGACACCCCCGGCACACTCCGGGTTCTCGCGACCCAGGTCGTTGATTCGTTAGAATCCGCCACGGGTACGAGCAACAGCAACACTCTCAAGGAGGCCTCGTGAACGCACCCCGGGTGACCCCGCAAGAAGCCTGGGACGCGCTCTCCGCAGGCAATGACCGCTTCATCGCGGGCGGCCCTCAGCATCCGCGACAAGATGTCGAGCGCCGCAATCAGCTCGCGGGAGTACAAAAGCCCGACGCCGCACTTTTCGGGTGTTCCGACTCCCGGCTCGCCGCCGAGATCATCTTTGATGCGGGTCTCGGAGACCTGTTCGTCGCGCGCAACATGGGGCATGTGGTGGCGGAGTCGATTACCGCTTCGATGGAATACGCGGTAGCGAACCTGGGCGTTGCAATCATCGTGGTGCTCGCACACGATTCCTGCGGTGCGGTCAGCGCATCGATCGATCTGATGGCTCAGGATCCGGATCCCGTGCCCGTCGCCGTAGAGAACACGCTGCAACCCATCTTGCCAGCGGTGCAAGATCTCTGGTTGCGCGAGAACCGCAACACTCCCTACGTTGACCGCGATCTCATCGATGCCGATGCCGTCGGACGCGTGCATCTTGGAGGCACCGTAAACGCACTGCTGCGTAGTTCCCGCATCATCAGCGATGCGGTGGCTGCCGGCAGGCTCGGGATCGTGGGGTGCCAGTACAAACTTGCCGAGGGTCGCGCAGTACCCATCAGCGCCGTCGGTCCCCTCGATATCGCAACCGACAACCTCACCATGACCGACTTGTAGCCCCCGTCATCCTGCGACAATCGCAGGATCCAAACCCCAACCTCCCCCGTCATCCTGCGCGTAGTCGCAGGATCCACCACCGAATCAAAGGATGATTGTGACTGAAGAGATCGAATACCGCATCGAGCACGACACGATGGGTGAGGTCCGCGTTCCCAAGAACGCGCTCTACGCCGCTCAGACTCAGCGCGCTGTCGAGAACTTCCCCATCTCAGGTTCCGGCCTTGAGCCAGCCCAGATCGTCGCTCTCGCCCGCATCAAGCGCGCGGCAGCAATCGCAAACGCTGAGCTCGGGATCCTCGATGCGGCCATCAGCAAGGCAATTGTCGCGGCAGCGGACGAGATCATCGGCGGCTCGCACCACGACCAGTTCCCGGTCGACACCTACCAGACCGGATCCGGCACCTCGTCGAACATGAACATGAACGAGGTGCTCGCGACCCTCGCGACGAAGCACCTCGGGGCTCCGGTTCATCCGAACGACCACGTCAACGCGTCCCAGTCGTCCAATGACGTGTTCCCGACTTCGGTGCACATCGCCGTGACGGGGGCGCTCGTCGAGCAGCTCGTACCGGCGCTCTCGCACCTCGCCGAGGCGTTCGAAGCGAAAGCCGAGCTGTGGAAGACCGCCGTCAAGCCCGGCCGCACACACCTGATGGACGCAACCCCGGTCACCCTCGGCCAGGAGTTCGGTGGCTTCGCTGCGCAGATCCGCTACGGCATCGAGCGGGTACAGGCTGCGCTCCCCCGTGTCGCCGAGGTCCCCCAGGGCGGCACCGCGGTTGGCACCGGCATCAATACCCCGCTCGGCTTCCCCGAGAAGGTCATTGCCGAGATCGCCGCATCAAGCGGACTGCCGATCACCGAGGCACGGGACCACTTCGAGGCGCAGGCAAACCGTGACGGCCTTGTCGAGGCCTCGGGCGCGCTGCGCACCATCGCCGTGTCGCTCACCAAGATCAACAACGATCTGCGCTGGATGGCTTCGGGCCCGAACACCGGTCTCGGCGAGCTGCACATTCCCGATCTGCAGCCCGGCTCCTCCATCATGCCCGGCAAGGTAAACCCCGTCGTTCCCGAGGCCGTGCTGATGGTGTGCGCGCGGGTCATTGGTAACGACGCGACGATCGCCTGGGGCGGCGCTTCGGGATCCTTCGAACTCAATGTGCAGATCCCCGTCATGGGCACCGCGCTGCTCGAGTCGATCCGTCTGATGTCGAACGCATCGCGCGTGCTCGCCGACAAGACCGTTGCGGGCCTCGAGGCAAACCTCGACCGCGCAGCAGCGCTCGCGGGCATGAGCCCGTCGACCGTGACCCCGCTCAACCGCCTCATCGGCTACGAGGCAGCTGCAAAGATCGCGAAGCACTCGGTCGCGAAGGGCATCACCGTGCGCGAGGCCGTCATCGACCTCGGCTACGTTGAGCGCGGCGAGGTCTCAGAGGCAGAGCTCGACAAGGCCCTCGACCTGCTCTCGATGACCCACCCGGGCGTCGCGAAGTAACACCCGTCCCGCTACCGGCGCTTGAGTGAGGCGTTGCACTCGCTCAAGCGGCGGCGGTGGGTCGAGCGCGACCAGCTCCGCTCGCTCAACCGAACTTCTATTCGTATCCGTGACACATGCACGCGGGCGCGAGGAAAGGCACTGATGGACGGGTGGCAGGCGCGCGTCGACGCAGTGTGGAACGACCCCGCGGCATCCGCGGAGGAGGTGGTCGCGCGGATCACGGAGCTGGTGGCGGCGCTGCCAGCGGATGATCCGCGCGGCCCGTTCGAACTCGGCGGGGCCTACGATTCCGCGGGCCAGGAGGCGGCCGCTGCAGAGCAGTACGCCCGCGCGATCGAGCTCGGTGTGAGCGGACGGGCTCGCGCCGCGCTCGACATTCAGTATGCGTCGACGCTGCGCAATCTGGATCGGGCCGAGGAAGCGATTGAGATCCTGCGAACCAGCCGCAGAGACCCCGACCTCGGTGCGTCACCCGACGCATTTCTCGCGCTCGCGCTACACTCGGCGGGCCAGCCGGAGGAGGCCCTCGCTGTGGCGCTCGACGCGCTCATCCCGTACCTGCCGAGCTACGAGCGTTCTCTCCGCGGCTACGTCGAGGAGTTGCGCGCAGGAGCCGCCAACTGACTCAGTCGGTGAGCGAGGCGCGCACCGTCTTCGCGAGAGCGGAGGCTGAGGAGGGATGGAACATCCCGGCGAGCACGTCGCGGTACAGGCGGGCAAGTTCCGAGTCGGCTTGGAAGCCCCGGGACCCTGCAAAACGCATCGCGACATCCACGGCCTGCCGCGCTTCGTCACAGACCTGGTTGCGGGCCGCGGCGAGCGCCAAGAACCAATCGTCACGCTCACGAAGCCCATCAACGTCGCGCGCGAGCAGCGTCAGCGTATCGACCGAACGGCGATGATCCAGCACGGCCGTTGTCAGCCGCGAAGCGAGCTCGGGATCATCGAGCCGGATTCCCTCGCCGTCCAGTCCCGGCCGGTTCGCCGCCCCCGCGCAAGCTCGAGCGCGCGATCGGCGATCCCCGCATACACGGACGCGGTCAGCAGCGAGAACGAGGAAAAGATGGCGAGCACGAGCGGGTCGCTGCCGTCGAACGGGGCGATCCGCGCGGCAACATCTTCGGGCAGGAGCGGAACCTTTTCAAGCGTGGTGTTCCAGCTCTGCGTAGCCCGCATCCCGAGCGGGTTCCAGGTTCCGGGGTGCTCGATCCGCCCGCTCGGAAGCCCGAGCGAACCCTGATCCTGCTGCCGCACCCCGGCGGCCTCGCGACGCACAAACCCAAACACCAACTGGAGTTCTTCGCCCGGCAGCTCACAGCGCGCGTGCACTCCCAGCCGGGTCCACACGGGCGAGAGAGTCGTAAACACTTTGGTGCCAGAGACCAGATAGCCGCCGTCCGGCTGCGGCTCGGCTCGCGAGTGCGCGTCCATCAGGACCGCGTCGTTGCCAGCCTCGGAGATCCCGAACGCAAACACCTCCCCGGCCACCGCGTCGCGCAGCACCCAGTTGAGCGTGCCGATCCCGCGCTCGTGCAGGAAGCGCGCCACCTGCACCCACACGAGGTGCATGTTCACGCCGAGCGCGGTCGCGGGGCGTAAGAGGCGAGTCGCCGTTGGCAGCGCACGAGCGTGTCGAGCGAGATCCCGGCTCCGCCTATCTCGCCCGGCACCACCACCGCAAGGTATCCGCTCTCGCGCAGCTCGGCAAGGTCCTCGCTGAAGAATCGGTTGTCGGCGTCGTAGCCGACGGCGCGCTCGCGGAAGCGCTCAAGCATCGCGGCGGGCAGGATCGCTTCAGGAGTGGGATCGGTCATCCCCCCACCCTACGCCTACCCCCGTTGACCGGCCAGAGGCTGACGAGCGTCCGTGATACTGACGAGCGTCCCCCATACTCGTTCGTCATTGTGCGTCGCGATTACGGACACTCGTCGGGTTGGGGGACACTCGTCGGTCGATGGGGCGCGGGATCAGGGAGCGGGAGCGCCGCAGCTACGGGGTGTCGAGCAGCTCCGTGACGAGCGCCGCGATTTCGCTCCGCTCAGAGCGGGTGAGCGTGACGTGACCGAAGAGCCTGTGACCCTTCAGCTTTTCAATTACCGCGGCGATCCCGTCGTAACGCCCCACCCGCAAGTTGTCGCGCTGCGCCACATCATGGGTCAGGATCACCCGAGAGTTCTGGCCGATCCTGCTGAGCATCGTGAGCAGCACACCCCGCTCCAGCGACTGCGCCTCATCAACAATCACGAACGCGTCGTGCAGTGATCGCCCGCGAATGTGGGTGAGCGGCAGTACCTCAATGAGATCCCGCGAGATCACCTCATCAAGCACATTTTCCGAGACGATCGAGCCGAGGGTATCGAACACGGCCTGCGCCCACGGGTTCATCTTCTCCTGGTGATCGCCGGGAAGGTACCCGAGCTCTTGGCCTCCCACGGCATACAGCGGCCGAAAGATCATGACTTTCCGGTGCTGTCTGCGTTCAAGCACCGCTTCAAGACCGGCTGCGAGCGCGAGCGCCGACTTACCCGTACCTGCGCTGCCTCCGAGCGACACGATTCCGACCTCAGGATCAAGCAGCAGATCGATCGCGAGCCGCTGCTCGGCGCTGCGCCCGGTGAGCCCGAAAATCTCGCGGTCGCCGCGCACGAGTGTCAATGATCGCGCACTGTCGACCCGACCGAGCGCCGAGCCGCGGGGCGAGGTCAAGATAAGCCCGGTGCCCAGAGGGAGATCGGCAAGCCCTTCGACCTCATCGAGCCGATCATCTTCCCAGAGTTTCCGCATCTGCTCTTCGGTGACTTCGAGCGCGCTCGTGCCGGAATAGCTATCGTCCCGCGCGAGTTCCGCACGGTATTCCTCGGACCCGAGCCCCAGCGCCGCGGCCTTCAGACGCATCGGTAGATCCTTCGACACCACCGTGACTTCAAGCCCCTCGGAAGCAAGGTTCTGCGCGACCGCGAGCACCCGGGTGTCGTTGTCGCCGAGTCGCATGCCACTCGGAAGCGCGTCGACGTTTGTGTGGTTAAGCTCCACCCGAAGCGTTCCCCCGGCATCGCCCACGGGCACCGAGGAATCGAGGCGCAGATGCTTCTCACGCAGCTCATCGAGGATCCGCAGCGCTCGTCGCGCGAAGTATCCGAGGTCAGGATCGTGGCGTTTCTTCTCAAGCTCCATCACCACCACAACCGGGAGGATCACCGAGTGCTCCGCAAACCGGAACAGGGCCATCGGATCGCTCAGCAACACAGAAGTATCAAGCACATAGGTCCGCTGCGCCTGCTCAGCGGGTGAGGTCGTCTTCGCTCCGGCACTCGGGCGGCTGGTGAGGTGCTGGGTGTTGGCCACGATGGCTCCTTAGGCTGTCCTAGGCTCCAACTGGAAGCTGAAGCCTCCTCGGCTTCAGCGGATGGCGGTGTTGTGCATGTAGCGAGCCACCCGCTCATCGGACGCGATGCCCGATACCTGACAAGGTACGACGTGATGCGCAGAGTACGCGAAACGACACGCAAAAGTTCATCTGAACGATTCATGAGCGAGTAGGGTGGCATCATGACCGACGCAAGAATTGTCAGGACCCGGGCGGCGCTGCACGCTGCCATTTTGGAACTCGCGGCGCAAAAGCCCGTCCCCGACATCACCGTGTCCGAGCTCGCGCAGCAGGCCGGGATCAACCGAGTGACGTTTTACAAGCATTACACCTCCCCTGCAGATGCGCTGGGCGCCGCCATCGAGCGAGAGCTTGCTGACGCACGCCAACACTTCCTTGCGGGACACGAGGGACCAACACTCAATCCTGGGCAGGGATTCCGCGAAGGAGTTTCGTTGGTGCTCGACCACGTCGAGCGCCATCGAGCCCTGTACCTTTTGGCCATCAATACCCCGCAAGACGGCTCCGTGCCCAACAGCCTCGCGAATCATTTCACAAAATCAATGCAGGAGTACCTCGCTTTGCGGGTGAAACTCTCACCGCCAATTCCGGAACTCGACGAGCAAATGGTGGCGGGCTACTACGGTTACGCCATGGTTGGAGCGATCAAAGGGTGGCTCCTGAAAGGCAATGCCAGCCGCGAAGAGTTCGCTCAGGTCCTCGTCTCGCTGATCCCCACCTGGTGGTTCATCAACGAGGACTAAAACGCTGCAATGCCGGTGAGTTCTCGCCCGATCACGAGCTGGTGCACCTCGTCAGTGCCCTCGTAGGTGCGCACTGACTCAAGGTTCGCCATGTGACGCATCACCGGGAAATCGCTCGTGATTCCGTCGCCGCCAAGAATCGAGCGGGCCGTGCTTGCGATCTTGATTGCTTCCCTCACGTTATTGAGCTTGCCGACCGAGATCTGACCGTAGCTGAGGGTGCCCGCGTCTTTCAGGCGCCCCAGGTGCAGCGCAAGCAGCAGCCCCTTTTCGTACTCGACGAACATGTCGGCAAGCTGCGCCTGAATAATTTGCTTGCCACCAATCGGGGCCCCGAACACTTCCCGGCTCTTGGAGCGTTCCACGGCGACCTCGAGACAGGATCTGGCAGCCCCCATCACGCCCCAGGCAATCCCGTAGCGGGCCTCATTGAGGCACTTAAATGGGGAGGAGAGACCCTTGGATTTCGGCAGGATCGCGTCCAGTGGGAGGCGCACATCGCTGAGCTCAATCTCGGTCTGCAGCGAGGCTCGCATGGATAGCTTGTTTTCGATCGCGGTCGCTGTGAACCCCGGGGTATCGGTGGGCACAACAAAGCCGCGCACCACGCCCTCCTCATCTTTCGCCCAGATCACCCCGACCGCGGCGATCGTGCCGAGACCGATCCAGCGCTTCTTACCGTTCAACACCCATTCCTCACCGTCACGGCGAGCCGTGGTGAGCATCGTGTTGGGATCGGATCCGCCCTGCGGCTCGGTCAGTCCAAAAAATCCGATGGCCTCGCCGCGGCCCATCGCCGGCAGCCAGCGCTCTTTCTGCTCTTCGGAACCGAACTTGTAAATCGCGCCCATCGCGAGCGAGCCCTGCACGGAGAGTGCTGTGCGGAAGCCGGAATCGACGGCTTCGAACTCCATCGCGACGAGGCCGTAAGCAACGGACGAGGCCCCGCGCAGGCCGTAACCCTCCATATACATACCAAATGCGCCAAACTCACCCACCTCGGGCAGCAACTCGACCGGCAGCCGTCGATCCTCGAACGCTTGGTCAATGACCGGGCGGATCCTGGTCTGCGCAAATTCACGCGCCTTCAGCTGCCACTCGCGCTCCTCTTCGGTCACGTAGTCGGCGACATTGAAAAGCTGGTCGATCGTGGTGGTCATGGTACTCCTGAAGAAAGTGGTGGGGGTCAGTTTGAGCGCGGCAGCCAGGTGGCGTCCTGGTGCTCCCCAACGCCGGGTGGCGCTGCCTGGTATCTCGCAGGCGTAGCGGAGAAACTGATCGGTGTCGCGATCGAGCGCAGCTTCGCCGTCGAACCGTCTGGGGCGGTTGCGGGGGTTTCGGCGACGATATCAAGGCCGAGGGACTGCGCAAGATCGATCGCCTGGCCGATCGTATTCACCCGCCCGGCAGGGATGCTCGCCGCGGTGAAGGCCTCGATCCATTCCGCGGCGGATCGCGTACGCAGCGGCACCTCAAGCGCGGCCCGCAGCGCGACCCGGTTCGCTACCCGCTCCGGATTCGTGGCGAATCTCTCGTCGCTCGCAAGCTCCGACACTCCGAGAACCTCGCACAGCCTCGCGAACTGCCCGTCGGTGCCGACGGCGAGCGCGATCGGCTGGTCGGCGGCATCGAGCGTTTCGTAGGGCGCGATCGAGGGGTGGGCGTTCCCCATGCGTCGGGGTGATACTCCGGTTTCGAGAGTCGAGGAGGCCTGGTTTGCGAGCGCGGAGAGCAGGGACCCGAGCAGCGTAACCTTGACGTGCTGCCCCGAGCCGCCGAGCGTATCTCGCGCCCGCAGTGCGGCCTGGATCCCGATCACGGAGTTGAGGCCCGTGAGAATGTCCACGAGTGCGACGCCGACCTTCATTGGCTCGCCGCCCTGCTCTCCGGTGATGCTCATGAGACCGCCGACCGCCTGCACCAGCAGGTCATAGCCGGGCAGGTCTTTGCCCGCCGCGTCGCCAAAGCCGGAGATCGAGCAGTAGACCACTCCGGGGTTGACCTGAGACAGCGCCTCATACCCCAGGCCAAACCGCTCCATGGTGCCCGGTTTGAAGTTTTCGATCACCACGTCGGCCGTCTGCGCGAGCTCGGTCGCGCGGGCGAGACCTGCCGGGTCGCGCAGATCACAGACGACCGAACGCTTGCCGCGGTTCACTCCCGCGAAGTAGGTGCTCTGGCCGATCGCGTTCACCGGTGGCCGCCACTGCCTCGTACCGTCTCCCTCGGGGCTTTCGATTTTGATAACGTCTGCGCCGAGATCAGCGAGGATCATTGTCGCGTGGGGACCTGCGAGCACGCGGGAGAAATCGGCGATTCGGATCCCGCTCAAGGCACCAGAGGGCCGCTGTTCGTCCAGGGCCTCGTTCATGACTTCCCCTCGTCTCCCGATTCGTCGCTCTCCGTCCAGGGAGCGCCTGCTGTCGTCTCAGTCTAGGCATCGCTAGCGTACGAAGAATCGCAACCCTGCACACTCAACACAACCAACCCTATGCAAGAATGCTGGTATGGTTGCACTCTCCTCCCTGCTCGCCCTGCCCCATCTCGGGCTGCGACTCGTGCAGGCTGGGCCCGGTGATCCAGAACTCGTCTGGGTGTCGACGACCGAACTGCTCGACCTCAGCGAGCACCTCGAAGGCGGGGAGATCATCCTCACCACCGGCCTCACGCTCGACGGCAGCGATCCACGATGGCGAGATTTTGTGGCGAGCCTGAGCCGGGCGCGGGTCGCGGCCATCGGATTCGGGATCGGCGTCAATCACGAACGCATCCCGGCTCCCCTGATCCACGCCGCCAGCACGTATCGAGTCGCCCTGTTCGAGATCCCGCTGCCCACCCCGTTCATCGCGGTGAGCAAGGCCGTCGCCGAGCTGCTGCGGGCCGACGAGCTGCGCGCGGCCCGCAGTGCGCTGCAGGTACAGCAGCGACTGCTTGACCGTTCGCGGGGGGATCAGGATCCGGCCGAGGTGTTAGCCAGTATCGCCCAGGCAACGGGCCGACACCTTGCGCTCCTCGGTTCAGACCATACGGTGCTTGCGAGCACGGCAGGGTTCTCCGCGGAGCAGACAGACGTCGAGTACATCGCGCTCGACTCGGAGGATGCGCTCAGGCTCGCTGTCGCGGGAAACACCCCGCTGACGTCGGAGGGCCGCTCGGTTATCGCCGCGGGTTCGATGGTGCTTGGTGCGATGCTGCGCGGGGACCGCGCGGAGGAAACCCGAGAGCGTGGGCGCTGGGAGCGTTTCACCGAGAGCTTACTCACGGGCACCGGGTCACCCGACAGCTCAGCGATCCTGAACCCGTCAATTGAGCTCCCCGAGCGCGTCAGAGCGATCGCGCTCCAAGGCACCTCGGAAGACATCGCGGAGTGGCGAAGGCGCCCCCGAAGCGGCCTCGACCGACTCATCGCCCCCTCCTCTGAATCGCCTCGCGCGCCCGGGCTGAGCCTCGCTTGGCAGCTGTGCGCGGATCTGGAGACCGCCGTCGAGCAGGCACTCAAGGTCGCAGCCGGCCATGATCTTGACGCGGTCGTCGGGAGACCCGCCCCGATCGCTGATTCACTGCTGAGCTTCCGATCCGCGCAGGCGCGACTGCAGTCACTCTCACTCACCGCTCCGCTCTACACGGCACCGCGTGTGCCGGAGGTGGTGTGGGCGGATCGAGACGCCCCGCTGCTCGAAGCGTTACTGAGCGCCACCTCGGACGGCGCCGAACCCGCCAAGATGCGCGGTTCGCTGAGCACGAGCGTACTGGGGCCACTCTCCCGCTTCAGCACCGAACTTCAGGCGGCCGAGCGCGCACAGCTCAGCGAAACACTGCGGGCCGTCTTCCTGGCCGACGGCCAGCGCGGGCCCGCCGCAGCGGCGCTCGGGATCCACCGCAACACGCTCCGAGATCGACTTACTCGCATCGAACGCTTGACCGAGCGCTCCCTTTCTGACCCCGATGATCGCGCCGAGCTGTGGTTCGCTCTGCGGCTCGAGGATGCTTCGTAGCGCACCACGCGCCAGCAGAAGCCTTCACACCGCGGGATCAAGCACGCGCGCTGCAGCATGGCACAGCGCCTTGACAACTGCGCGCACCTCGGGGCGCACCTCGTCCTTCGCCACCAGGATCATGAGTTCGCGTCCGTCTTGCTCCGCCAACCCGTAGGCTCGCACCCCCGGGTGTCGGTAACTGATCAGGCTCAGCCGGGGCACAACAGACACGCTCATGTCTCTGGCCACAAGCTCCTGCACCACCATGTAGTCGTCAGTGGCGTGCCGAATGTCGGGAACAAACCCCTCCCGCTCGGCAATCCGCAGAAAGCGTTGACGGCAGCTCGGGCAACCGCTTACCCAGCGATCATTTGCATGCTCGCTGAGCCTGCGCGTCTGCGGCCCGGCACCCGCCACCCTGCGCTGCGACACAATGAGCTGCAACGGATCCCAGCCAATCGGAATCGTTTCAAACGCTTCCCACTCCGGGGTTTCCTCACCGTCGGAGCGAAACACCAGGGCAACATCGGCCGCACCCCGCCGCAGCATCTCGGGCACCGCCACGGGTTCCAGCTGCTCCAGTTCGATAGCGGGGGCCTGCTGGGTATCAGCCCGGGCGATCAGCTCAGACATTGCCGGCGCCACAATGCTCGTGCAGGCCGAAGGAAATGCGACGACACGCACGGTGCGGGCCTCCTCCCCCACGAGGCTCGCCACCTCCCGAGCAGCTCGTTCCAGATGACCGTCGATCAGTACCGCGTGGCGCAGCAAGCGCTCGCCCGCGTCGGTCAATTGCACACCCTTCACGGTGCGCGTCACCAGTGTTACCCCGAGCCCCTGTTCGAGCCGACTCACCTGACTACTGAGCGCCTGTTGGGTCCATCCGAGCTCACGAGCGGCCGCAGCAAACGAGCCCCGTTGCGCCACGGCCCGAAACGACATCAGCGCTCGCGGATCGATTTCCGAGGCCACTGTCGTCTCCGTTCGCACGCTTCCCAACCGGAGAGTGTCGGCTCCTCTGGCAGCGCCTACTCCGGTACCCTCACGCTACCGCGTGTCTTCGATTTGCGCGAGCCGGGCCATCACCTCGCGCAGCCCGGGATTGATCGCGGTCGATGCGTCCGAAAAGATCACGGTCGGAATCAGCCAGTCCTCGCCCCCGTTGAGCGTGATCGCAAGCCGCTCAGCCGCGGGATCCTCTTCGACGAGCACCTCGCGAAACACGATACTGCTGCGGGTCAGCACGGCTTTCAGTCTCCGGCAGTACCCACACCAGACGGCGGAAAACACCGTCACGGTGCCGCGTTCAGGCAGATACGGCGCCAGTTCCTCGAGGCTGAACGATGCCGCTTCCCCGCTCATCGCGCTGCTCCGGTAAGAATCGCGGCGCGTTCCAGACGACGCATCGCCTCGCGCGCGTGGGGGTGCGGGATCGCGGCGTTGAAGCGAATGAAGCCCCGCCCAGCAACTCCGCAACCGGCCCCGTCGGTGACGACCAGTTTCGCCGCGTCGTAGACGGTCTGCGCCGCGCTCTGCTCCGCGCGCAACAACCCGGAGTCATTCAGATCGATCCATAGCAGGTACGTCGCGTCTGGGCGGATGATCTGCAGGCCGGTCTGCTCGGCCGATTGCTCGATCGTGGCGGCAGTATCCGCGACCGTCTGACGCAGGTAGTCGATCGTTTCCGTCAACCATGGGCGGCCGAAAGAATAGGCCGCCTCAGTTGCGACGACGCCCAGCACCGAGGTCTGATGCTCGTACCAGTGACCAATGCTCTGCCAGTGCGCCAGGTGATCAGGGTTCGAAAAGACGAGCTGGCCGCATTTCACCCCGGGAATGTTAAACGCTTTGCTTGCAGAGGTCGCGGTGATGGTGTGGGCTGCGGCGCGGGCCGAGCGTGCGGCATAGACCTGATGCGGAGCAGCGCCGAGGATCAGCGGCGCATGAATCTCGTCCGAGAACACCAGCCCATCGTGCTCGGCAACGATGTGTTCGATCTCGTCGAGCTCCGACGGCGTCGCAACCTTGCCGATGGGATTATGGGGATTGCACAGCACGAGCAGGCGTGCACCGGCGGCGAACGCCCTGCGAATCCCTGCGAAGTCGTAGCGCCACGCGCCGCCCTCGCGAATCATCGGGACCTCGATGACGGGCCGATTCATCTGGTTGGGCATCGTCGTGAAGGGCATGTAGCCGGGGGTCGGCACAATGATCGGCGCTCCCTCCGGCAGGAAGTGGGTGAGTACCGCGCGGAAGCCGCCGACGAGATCGGACACGGGCCGGATCTCCTCGGACCTTGGACGCCAGTCGTAGGAGGTGTCGAGCCATTCGGCCACTGCGGTCTGCAGGCGCGCCACGTCATTCTCCCCGATATACCCGAGTTCCCCTCGCTCTAACGCGCTGAAGAGGGCCCGGGTCACCGCAGGCGGACAGCCAAATGACATCTCCGCAAGGGTGCGGCCAATGTCCCCTGTGATCACCCCGTCACCCTCGATCACACCGTCTCCCGTTGCTGGCGCGCTTTGCACGATTACTCCTCGCTCTGCCCGGACCCGCCATCGCGGTCTTCGGTGGCGTGAGGATCCGGGTACCTGCTCATCGTATGCTGCGGGGCGAGGGCACAGTCCACCGTTTCCGCTGGGGTGCTCTGCGATTTCGTTGGGGCACGCGATCCGGCTGAGTTCTCGCGCAGCACCCCTATTTTGGCCCGAATCCATGTGTTTTCGCCAGCAGCCTCGTATGCTCGCGGCGTCGTCACTGTAACAGTACGACCATCGAGTCTTCATAGACACGCTCGCACCAGTACACTCAATCCACCGCCTGTGTTTCCCACCGGGGGAACCCATGCGGCATCGTCCGCACTCGCGAAGGAGCGCCACACATGAAGAACGTAATCACTCACCCCGGTCGACGACGCGTTCGCGCCGCAGCCGTCCTCCTCAGCGCCGCGGCGCTGGTCCTCACGGGTTGCGCCTCGGGCGGTTCCGATAGCGACACCGACTCCTCCGACGTCACGCTTATCGACACCGGGAAAGAGATCGAGGAAGTCACGGTAGCTTTCCCTGGCTCCCTTGCAAATCTCTACATTGGGCAAGAGAGCGGGATCCTGAACTATAACCTCGCCGCTACGGTGCAGGAAGGGCTCACCAAGCAAGACGCAGACGGCACCATCGTGCCGGCACTTGCCGAGTCCTGGGAAACACCAGACCCATCGACGTACGTGTTCAAGCTACGCAAGGACGCGAAGTTCCAAAATGGCGATCCCGTCACGCCAGAGGACGTGGTCTTCAGCATCACCCAGGCTGCAGATCCCGAAGCTTCGCCGGGCACCTACTACTACCTCACTAACCTCGCCTCGGCCGAGAAGACTGGGGACAACGAGGTCACGGTAAAGAGCGTCAACCCCGACGCAACCTTCCTTATCAACCTGTCAAATACCGGCGCTGTGGTCGTAACTCAGAAGGCGTTCTGGGAAGAGCACGGCGGAAACGTCGGCACGAGCGATTCACTGCTGATGGGCACGGGTCCCTACAAGGTCACCGAGTTCCAGCCCGACTCACATGTGCAGCTGGAGCGCGTCGACACGTGGTGGGGCGGGATCCCGAAGGCCAAGTCGATTCGTATCAACTTCATCCCGGATGCAAGCACCCGCCTGGCGGCTGCGCAGAAGGGCGACGTAGATATCGCTTTCAACGTGCCGATCAACCAGGCTGAGACCTGGAAGAAGATCGATGGCATGCGCGTCGAGTCGCTGAACGATCTCTCATATGTCGGCCTCATGTTTGATCAGAACGTGGCACCGTTCGATGACATTGACGTTCGCACTGCAATCGCACAGAGCATCGACCGTGACGCCATCACGGAGAAACTGCTCCGCGGTTATGGTGAGGCGGCAACAGCCATCATGACACCCGAGTCACTCTCGAACGCGTTTGGCGGCGAAGAGGCGCGCAAGGAACTGGCCGATCTGCCCCAGAACAAGTACGACCTCGACGCAGCGAAGGATCTCATTGCCGGGACCCCTGCCGATGGCCTGAAAACCGAACTCACCTACCCGAACACTGGCCCTCAGATCGGCATCGCCGCGCAGGCGATCGCCGAAAGTCTGAAAAAGATTGGCATAGAGGTCAAGGTGCGCGAGGTGCCGATCGAAGAGTGGCTCGCAACAATCGGTGACGGCGAGCATGGCCTGAGCTTCATGTGGTATTTCTCGACTACGGGTGACCCATCAGAGGTGAACGGCTATCTCTTGGGACCAGACAACCCGAACGCCTTCGTGAGCGACAAGGCTGCGGCGCTGATTACCGAGGCGAACGCGCTCACCGATCCGAAGGAGCGTGCAGAAAAGCTTCTCGAGCTTGAGAAGCTGAACGCAGAAGAGGTTGTCAATGCACCGATCTGGTGGGGCAAGTCACTGACTGCGATCTCCAACACGATCGGCATTACCGACTACAGCCCGTACACCTTTACCGGGGTGTGGGGCGCCCAGCTCTTCGCGGCTGAGGTTAAGTAGTTATCCAGCCCGGGGTGGGGCTTCACGGCCTCACCCCGGGCCATCTCTCCAGAGGAAGGTGTATCCCGTGGCCAGCCGATCCGTCGCGCGAAACAAACTCGCGCGTACTCTGACGCTACGCATCGCGAGCGTCTTGCTCATCCTGCTGGTGCTCTCGTTCATCACTTTCACCCTGCTCTATCTGGCGCCTGGAGATCTCGTAAAGAATCTCCTCGGCAACCGCCCAAGCACCCCCGAGGCGATCGCAGCGGTGCGCGCGCAATACCACCTTGATGACCCCTTCCTGGTGCGCTATGTTGACTGGCTACTCTCAGCCCTTCGCGGTGACTTCGGTGTCTCAATTCGACTCCAGCAACCGGTAACGATGGTGATCGCGAGCCGCATCGGCGTCACCACCGGACTCATCGGCCTCTCCTTCTTGGTCGCCGTGGTTTCCGCGATCCCACTTGGGATCCTCAGTGCCGCGCGCAATGGCACCCGCATCGACCGTGCATCAAACGCCGTGTCCCTGTTCGGGCTATCGGCGCCGAGCTTCGCACTCGCGATCCTCGCGATCTCTGTGTTCGCCTTATGGATCCCGATCTTCCCGGCCTATGGCGCCGGCAATGGCGGCATCGACCGGCTCTGGCACCTGGTGTTGCCAGCCGCCGTGCTCGCCGCAGGTATCGGAGCCATTTTGATGCGTATGACCCGCGCCGCAGTGCTGCGCGAACTCGAAAGCGACGCGATCACCTTCGCCCGATCGCGGGGCGTCACGGAGGGCACCATTCAGCGCATTGCCCTGCGTGGCGCACTGATCCCGATCGTCACGAGCGCGGGCCTCATCCTGACGTTTATTATCGGCGGCACCATCATTGTGGAAACGGTGTTCGCACTGCCGGGGATCGGCCAGCTACTCCAGGAGGCGGTCCTCTTTAAGGATCTCCCCGTCGTCCAAGCGATTACCCTGCTCATCGCTGCGGCAATCGCGATCATCACCATCATCGTGGACGTCAGCTATCTGCTGCTTGATCCTCGGGTGCGAGCACGGGAGCTGAACGCATGAGCACGCCCACCACCCAGATCTCAATGCACAGCCGCGTGCGAATGTCGCCGAAGGCGCCGCGCAACTGGAGCGTCGTGGTCTCCGCCATTTTCCTCGCCCTGGTCGCAATCGTCGCCGCGATTTCGCCTTTCCTGCGCGATGCCGCTACCGCGCAAAGTATTCTCGATTCGCTCTTACCCCCGGGGTCCCCGGGCACCTCCTCGGCACCGACGAACTCGGTCGCGACGTGCTCCTGCTGACACTGGCCGGCACAGGATCCGCGATTGCGGGTCCTATTGTGATCGCGGCCGGGTCGATGGTGCTAGCAATCTTCGTTGGCACGCTCGCCGGTTATCTACGGGGTTCGATTGACTGGGCCGTCGGCCGGGTCGTCGACATCCTACTTTCGCTGCCCGTCATGCTCGTCGCCATCGTAGTTGCCGGCATTTTCGGCGCGGGCTACTGGGTGACGGTACTGATGCTCATCCTGCTTTTCGCACCATCAGACATCCGCATCATTCGCGCGGGCGTTACGGAACAGGCGCCGCGCCCTTATGTGGAGGCCGCGCAGATGCTCTCGCTGTCACCGGCACGTATCATGTACCGCCACATCGTGCCCAACGTCTGGCCGCTCATCATGACCAACTTTATGCTCAATCTCGCCATCGCGTTGGTGACACTCTCCTCGCTGTCCTTCCTCGGTATCGGGGTCGCGCCGGGCACCCCCGACTGGGGTCGGCAGGTGACCGACGGTCGGGGGCTGATGGGGATAATCCCGCCATGATGCTGGTGCCCGCGGTCCTGATCGTGGCGGTCACGATGGCCATCAACGTCCTGGGTGACCACCTGGGCGATCGTCTGCGCGAACGAGGAATGCAATGAGTCCATCACACGCTACCGATTCTGCTCCCGCGGACCTACCAGCCACCGAGGCCGGACCTCGAGGAGTGCGCGTTGAAGGACTCCAGGTGGGCACCTCGGAACGCACTATTGTCGAACCACTCGATCTCTTCGTTGAGCCCGGAGAAATGCTCGCCATCATTGGCGAGTCTGGCTCAGGGAAATCGCTCACGGCACGCGCCATCACGGGGCTTCTTCCAAGGGGTGTGCACGCAGCAGGAAGCGCCGAGATAGCCGGCTTCCGCTACGATCTCGCGAGCACCCAGGCAAACATCTGGCGACAGGTTCGCGGCAGGCGTGCCGTTCTGCTGCTGCAGGATCCCTTCACGAGCCTGAGCCCGGTACTCCGCTGTGGCGAACAGATCGCGCTCACTATCCGTGCGCGCGCCGAGGTGCTCGGGCAGCGTCTGGATCGCGCCGCAGTCACCGCAGAGGTGACCCGGCGACTCTCCGAGGTACAACTGCCAGCCCGTGTCGCAGGGAAGTTCCCCACTGAACTGTCCGGCGGCATGCGGCAACGTGTCGCCATTACGGCGGCGCTTGCAGCCGAGCCTGAGCTTCTCATCGCCGACGAGCCGACCACCGCCCTCGACGCGAGCACCCAGGGCGAGGTACTCGACCTGCTACGTGCTCTGCAGGCGGTGCATCGCACGAGCCTGATCCTGATCAGTCACGACCTCGGGGTTATTGACGGCCGCGCCGACCGCGTTATGGTGATGCGGCAGGGTGAGGTGGTCGAGCGAGGCACCACCGCGCGGGTACTTAGTGCGCCTGAACACAGCTACACTCGCGCACTGATCGAGGCAAACCCCTCCGTGTCAGACGCCGTGCCAGCAGCCACCGCTGCCGGAAGTCCAGTTCTCGTTGCGTCCGGACTAACGAAGAACTTTGGTACCGCCACGGCACTCTCAGATGCCTCGGTCGACGTGGCCGCAGGCGAGATCGTCGCTATCGTCGGCGAGTCAGGTTCCGGGAAGTCCACTCTGGCGCGCGCGGTCGCCGGCCTCGAGGTGCCCGACACGGGTACGGTACTGTTGCACGGTAAAGCCCTCCCCCGGGACGGCGCGGGCGCAAGCCCGGCGAGATCCAGATCGTGTTCCAGGATCCCTATTCCACGCTGAATCCCTCGTTCACGATCGCACAGTCACTAGAGGAGGCGATCCGGGCGGGCGGCGACAATACGCGCACCGTGAGCAGCCTGCTTGAGCTTGTCGAGCTCGATCCCGCGCTCGCACAGCGCAGGCCCTCCCAACTCTCTGGCGGGCAGCGGCAGCGTGTCGCTATTGCACGAGCGCTAGCTCCGAACCCCGAGGTGCTCATCTGCGACGAAAGTGTCTCAGCACTCGACGTATCAGTACAGGCGCAAATACTTGCGCTACTCACTCGGCTGCGTGACGAACTCGGCCTCGCGATGCTATTTATCACCCACGACCTCGGTGTAGTCGCGCGGATTGCGAGCCGCGTGGTGGTGCTGCGCAATGGTGAGATCGTCGAACGAGGAGAGACAACCCGAGTATTGCACGATCCGCAACACGACTACACCAAGCTACTTGTTGCAGCAGCCAAGCACGACAGCATGCGACAGCCCCACAGCACAGATAGTACCGCCACGAACGTTACAGCTCCAGACGCTCCCAGCTCAGCTCAGATCGGAATGCAATGACCCACCCCGCCGTAGCGCGCATCGAAACTCACTCCGAAGCTCACATGCCCGATGCCTTAAGCCCTCAGCCCAGCGAGGCCCGCAAGATCCTTTGGGCTCTCGACCGGCAACTGTGGACGCCGCAAACTCTCGTCGCACTCGATGCGCAGGGGAACCCGCTGGGAGTGACGCTCATCGCCGGGCGCCCTCTCACCAATTACCGCAAAATCGTCGACGTGTTCGCTGCGAACGACGAAGTATTTGGGGCGCTCATCGACGCCGTGCTCGCAGACCCGGGGGCCAGTGTTTTAGGTATAGCTCCGCTTGTAGTGCATTTCGAGGAACACATCGCGCTGGAGCCGCTTTCGGCTTCCCGGCGTGCGCTGCTTGGCGAGCGCGGCTTTGTCGCTGCTCCCGCCCCCGTGCCGTCGGTGCCGAGCACGCGCGCGGGAGATCCCAACGAGGTCGCAGTGTGGTCACGCTGGAACACCTCGCGGCCGGTCCGGCTCGCACCCTACTACGGTCAGACCACCGAGGTCACCTGCGGCGCGGTCGCCTCACTGATGGCACTCGAACAGCGCGGTGCTGGAGCCTTCAACACAGAAAGCCTCGCCGAAAACCGGGCGACGGAGATCGCAACCTGGCGTCGGGCCACCAATCTCCCCGCCTGCGAACCCATCGGTCTCGCGGTCGAGGTCGCGAACTCCGGCACCGCCAAGGGTTTGCTACCTTCCCTTCCCAGCGTCTTCCTGAGCGCGACCGGTCCCGTGCTGATCGAAGAGTTCTCTTCCGAGGAGTCGGAACGTGCGCTACGCATCGACCTTCAACTTGAATCGTTGCGGCAGGCCGAGGCGCTCAGGATCCCGATCGAGCGGCGCTGGCTGGAGGTAGATGAGATTGCCGCCCTCGTCAGTGGCGGCGCTGAACTGTTGCTGCTCATTGACCTCACGCTGCTCATCAACGACCCCACCCCGCACTGGGTGCTGGCGAGCGACTTCGTCGACGGCTCACTGATCATCTCGGATCCCTGGGTGCAGTATCCCAACGGCGAGACCTGGGCCGACACTTTCGCGCTCCCCATTCCGTTGGAGAGCATTGACCGCATCACCCGCTGGGGTGATCCGAGCTACCGCGGCGTGATCGTGTTGCCCGGATAAGCTCTGCCCTCAGAACAATAAAAACTGCGCCGTCGCGGCTCCCTCGACCCCGGCCGCAACCACGCGTAGGTGGTACGAGGCTCCGCCCGCTATGACGGGGTCACGAGAGATGTCGCAGGTGTCGGGGCTCGAACGGGTGCGATCCCAGGGAATCGCCTCGCTGCTGAGCGGCTTGCCGGGCTTCAACACAACCGGGAGCGATTCGGGATCCGTCTGGCAGTCAACCGAGCGCCACACCTCATCGTCGCCACTGGAGATCACGAACTGCATGCCCGCGGTTCCGAGATCCGCCGTGCAGTCCTCTCCTCCGGAGTTCTCTACGGTCAACGACAGTTGCGGGAGCTCGCCCTCCTGGTAATCGGTTTTGTCGGTCACCGCGGAAACCTTGAGTTGCCCGGCAGCACATGTCGGAGCTTCGCCCTTCTTGGCGTCATCTTTCTTGTCGCTCGCGAGATCCGTCGGCACTTCGACCGGGTTCACATCCTGGGCCCCGCCGCTCGATCCGGGCTTCGCAAAAACGAGCACGATCACGGCGATTACAGCGATCAGGCCGGCGAGCACAAGGATCCGCCGCCTGATGTACACCTTGCGGTCTTTCGGGCCTACGGGATCTCGCAGCGTCGACATAGCGTCAGCGTAACCCCGAATTACCCGCTAGAGCCGCTTCAGCATCCGCGTGTTGCCAAGGGTGTTTGGCTTTACACGGGCAAGGTTCAGAAACTCGGCCACGCCCTCGTCGTTTGAGCGCAGCAACTCAGCGTACACATCGGCCGCGACGAGGGACGCATTCTCACTCATTTCCTCGAAGCCGTTTCGCCCGAAAAACTCTGTTTCGAAGGTCAGGCAGAAGAGCTGGGTGAGGCCGAGCTGCCTGGCGCGATCCTCCAGTGCCTGCAGCAGTCGGCGACCGACGCCCCTCCCGAGATACTCGTCCGAGACTCCCAGAGTGCGTACCTCACCCAGTTGATCCCACATGACGTGCACGGCGCCGTAGCCGATCACGCGATCGTCATCTACCGTGGCGACCAAGAACTCCGGCACGGCTCCGTAGAGCTCGACCAGGTCTTTGCCGAGCAGGATTCGTCGTTCCACAAGAGGCTCCATCAGCCGAGCCATGCGCGGCACATCGGCGGTGCGCATGGGGCGGATTTGGATCTCGGTGGTTTCTGTCATGGGAATAAGCCTATGCCCTGGCAAGTTTCCTCCCCGCACCCGCCTGCCTCGCTTCCCCGTCAGGTCCGATCGTCGGGGGCGGAGCCATTGCGTGAAGTGCGCCCTCCGATCACGAGAGTGCGGTTTTGCCACGAGAGTGCGTCTCAGCAACGCACTTTCGTTCACAAACCGCACTCTCGTGCAGCGCGAGTATCGTACGAACGGAGCTCGACTTTCACGAGAGGATCAGATCCGCCGCTCACAGGGGCCGAGTCTGTGCCCCGGGGCAACAAGTTATCCACAATTTCACTTCTGCGCCGGTGTCGCCCTCCTTTGATGAGAAACTCGGGCATGGACCCCACCGCACTCATTCACCGTATCCGCCCGATGATCCGCTACCGAGATCAACTCGGAGCTTCGGAGCGAAACCAGTTAAGCGCTCTGGTGAAGACTCGGGAAATGATTCCACTTGGGCGAGGATGCTACATTTCCAGACGGCACTGGGAGGGGCTCTATGTCGAGGGGCGCCAAATCGCAACGGCGCTGGCGCACAGCGATACTGCCGCTCGTCAGCCCGTGTTTTCTCACTACACCGCGGCAGCGCTCTGGGGGTTTCCATTGTTTCGATTCTCCGACACTCGAATTCACGAACTCACCCCTTCTCCAGATTCCGTTCGAAGCTCGCCCCGCGTGTTCCGACACCGACTCCAGTTCGCCGAGTCAGAACTGTCGCAGATAGCAGGAGTGTCTCTCACCTCGCCCCTGCGCACGCTGCTTGACATCGCCCGCAGCGCCACTGGAGAACTGGCGTTGGGTTGCGCAGATGCCGCGTTACGTCAAGAGTTCTTCTCCTCCAGACTCAGCAATCTAGCGGGGCAGGAAGCCTGGCGGGAAGACACCCTCGTGTGGGCTGCGTCCCTAGGAAGACAGCGGGGAGCCAACATGGCTCGTCGAGTGGTGGGATTTGCTGATGGCCGCGCAGAATCAGTGCTTGAGAGCGTGGGGCGCCTGCGCTTTGCGCGGGCTGGGATCAGGACCGAGATTCAGGTACGTGTGCCCGGCCCCGAAAGGAAAGACTATTTCCTAGATTACGAACTCCTCGATCACAACGCCTTCGCGGAGGCTGATGGAGCAGTGAAATACTTCGACGAAGGCATGACGAAGGGCCGAGATCCGCGTCAGGTGATCCTGGAAGAGAAAGAACGTGAGGACTGGATCCGCGGGACTCAGGCCAAACCCATCTACCGATTTGGGATGAAGGATCTGGCGAGTCAAGCTGCATTCGAGAAGCGGTTCGCCTCATTCCACGTCTTTGGCAGACCAAACCCTCGTGACATTCGGGATCTCCTTCCGTGACGGCGCCCCAACGGCACGCCGTCACGGAAGTGCGGTTTTGCCACGAGAGTGCGTCTCAGCAGCGCACTCTCGTGGCAAAACCGCACTCTCGTACCACCGAGCGAGGCGGAGCCTGGCTACGCCGCGCCCGCTCCCGGGGTGGTCGCGGTGGAGGCGACGGCAGCCGCCGCGGAAGCAGAAGTCTCGCCGTGTGCCTTCTCGTTCGTACGACTCGTGGTGAACGTGAACTTGCCATCCACAAAATCAACTTTGACGAGATCACCCGCGAGAAGCTCAGCGCTCAAGATGCGCTCGGAGAGGCGATCCTCGATCTCGCGCTGGATCGCACGGCGCAACGGACGCGCACCGAGAGTCGGGTCATACCCAATCTCAGAGAGGCGCTCCCGTGCCGCCGGGGAAACCTCGATGTGCATGTCGCGGTCGAGCAGACGGTCCTTCAGCTGCTTCACGAAGAGATCCACAATTTGCAGCAACTCTTCCTTTGACAACTGCGGGAACACGATCGTGTCATCGACGCGGTTCAGGAACTCAGGCTTAAAACTCTTCTTCAGTTCCTCAGTCACCTTCCCCTTCATCGTTTCGTAACCGATCTGGCTATCGCCCTCGATCTGGAAGCCGACTGGACCGCCCGCAATCGCGGAGGAGCCAAGGTTGGTCGTCATGATGATGACGGTGTTCTTGAAGTCGACGATGCGCCCCTGTCCGTCGGTCAGACGTCCCTCTTCGAGCACCTGCAACAGCGAGTTGAAGATGTCGGGGTGGGCCTTCTCGATCTCGTCGAAGAGCACCACGGAGAATGGCTTGCGGCGCACCTTCTCGGTGAGCTGGCCGCCCTCTTCAAAACCGACGAACCCGGGGGGCGCTCCAAAGAGGCGCGACACGGTGTGCTTCTCACCGTACTCCGACATGTCGAGGGAGATCAGCGCATCCTCGTCGTCAAACAGGAACTCCGCGAGAGCCTTCGCGAGCTCGGTCTTGCCGACGCCCGTGGGGCCAGCAAAGATGAACGAACCGGAGGGGCGCTTCGGATCCTTGAGGCCGGCACGCTGGCGGCGGATCGTCTTCGCGAGCGCCGAGATGGCCTCGTTCTGACCGATCACGCGCTGGTGCAGGGCTTCCTCCATGAAGCGAAGACGGCTCGTCTCCTCCTCCGTGAGTTTGAAGACAGGGATCCCGGTCGCCTGAGCAAGCACCTCGGCGATCAGGCCCTCATCGACCTCGGCGTTGGTGGTGACGTCGCCCGCGCGCCACTGCTTTTCAAGACGCAGACGCTCAGCGATCAGCTTCTTTTCCTCGTCGCGCTTGTTCGCAGCGGCCTCGAAATCCTGCTGCTCGATCGCCATCTCTTTGTCGGCACGAACGACGGCGATTTTCTCGTCGAATTCGCGCAGCTCGGGCGGGCTCGACAGGATCGAGAGACGCAGGCGTGCCCCCGCCTCGTCGATCAGGTCGATCGCTTTGTCGGGCAGGAAGCGATCCTGCACGTAGCGATCTGCGAGGTTTGCGGCGGCAACGATCGCGCCGTCAGTGATCGACACCTTGTGGTGCGCCTCGTAGCGGTCGCGCAGCCCCTTCAAGATGTTGATGGTGTGCGGCAGCGACGGCTCGGCGACCTGGATCGACTGGAACCGGCGCTCAAGCGCGGCGTCCTTCTCGAAGTGCTTGCGGTACTCGTCGAGCGTGGTTGCGCCGATCGTCTGGAGTTCACCACGCGCGAGCATGGGCTTCAGAATGTTGGCGGCGTCAATGGCACCTTCTGCGGCGCCGGCGCCCACGAGGGTGTGGATCTCATCGATAAAGATGATGATGTCGCCGCGGTTGCGGATCTCTTTGGTGACCTTCTTCAGGCGCTCTTCGAAGTCACCGCGGTAGCGGCTACCCGCGATCATTGAGCCAAGATCAAGCACGTAGACCTGCTTGTCCTTCAGCGTCTCGGGCACCTCGCCCTTGATGATCGCCTGCGCGAGTCCCTCGACGACGGCGGTCTTACCCACACCGGGCTCACCGATGAGCACTGGGTTGTTCTTCGTGCGACGCGAGAGGATCTGCATGACCCGCTCGACCTCTTTCTCGCGACCAATCACGGGATCGAGCTTGCCCTCGCGGGCGGCCTGGGTGAGATTGCGACCGAACTGGTCGAGCACCTGCGAACCCTTGGCCTCGCCCTGACTTTCGGGGGCGCCAACGGTCGCGTTCTCCTTGCCCGCCTGGTAGCCGGAGAGCAGCTGGATCACGGTCTGGCGGACCCGGTTGAGGTCGGCGCCGAGCTTCACGAGCACCTGGGCTGCGACGCCCTCGCCCTCGCGGATGAGGCCGAGCAGAATGTGCTCGGTGCCAATGTAGTTGTGGCCGAGTTGCAGCGCCTCACGGAGGCTGAGCTCGAGCACCTTCTTCGCGCGCGGCGTGAAGGGGATGTGGCCCTGCGGCGGCTGCTGACCGGTGCCGATAATGTCGGTCACCTGGGCCCGCACGGCGTCGAGCGAGATCTCAAGCTGCTCGAGCGCCTTCGCCGCCACACCCTCGCCCTCGTGAATGAGGCCGAGCAGAATGTGCTCAGTGCCGATGTAGTTGTGGTTGAGCATCTTCGCCTCTTCTTGGGCGAGAACGACAACGCGACGAGCACGATCGGTGAATCTCTCGAACATCTTTTACCTCCCTGCGGTGCGCGGATAGGACACCGCCGATGGATTAAGGCTACGGGGTGATTCAGGATCGTGGGGACGTGTTCGCCGCAGGCGTGACGAGAGCTTGACACCGGGCCTCGTGTTGTACAGACTTATCGATAAGCGATAATAACGATCATCGATAAGAAAGGAAGCGAAAATGCCTCACGCACTCCCGCACCGTACATCACCCGGTGACCGCTTCGCCATGTTCGCATTCATGCTTTTGAGCGCCGTGGTTGTTGCAGTTTCAGCCGCGCAAATGATCGCGCGGATCTCGGTGGTCCAGGGCAGGACCAATGTGCCGATGCTTGTCACCTTTGCTGGAGAGCATCCCGTGCTGCGCTTGACAACCAATGACTCGATCCCTCCACTCAAGCTGGAGTCTGCAACCATGATCGTTCCGCAACTATCCGATGGGGCGGCCACGGCTGCTACGCTTCAGGCCGCCGTCGCGTTCGGGACCGCGGCAGTCGTTGTCGTGTGCCTCACGCTGCTGTCGCCGGGGTTCTTGCGTGGTCGTGTCTTTAGTCGGCGCAACACCGCGCTCCTTGCTACCGCAGGGTTGACCGGCCTGGTCGGCACGGGCCTAGCCGCATCGTTCGGCGGAACCGCCAGCATGGAAGCATTCGACTCACTCTCGTCGGGTGAGGGCGTCGCCTTGTTTGCGGTCGAACCTGGCCCGTTCATCATCGGAACGTTTGCCTTCGCCCTGATTATGACGGCATTTTCGGTCGGCGCGCGCCTGCAGCGCGAAACGGAGGGGCTGGTGTGAGCCTCGCGGAACCCGAAGAGGGGCACGCAATCCACTGTCGACTCGACGAGTTGCTTGCGGAGCGCGGCATGACCCTCACTCAGCTCAGCGAGGAGGTCGGCGTGAGTATCGTGAACCTCTCGGTGCTCAAGAATGACCGCGCCCGCGCGATCCGCTTCTCAACGTTGACCGCGATCTGTCGCGTACTCAAGTGCGAGGTGGGAGAGCTGTTAGTGGTGGGCGAAACGAGTTCGTGAGTTCGCGGGTCACTAATGTGCACTCAAATCACCCTGGTGGTGCAGGTGCGTGACCCGCGAACACCACTTACTCGCTCACGCGCACCCGCTAGCTCTGCGGCTGGCTCGGGTTGACCGGGGCCTGCGCCTCGATCGGCTCAATGACGACGGCGGTGCCGTAAGCGCAGAACTCGGTGAAGTTACCGATGGATCCCGAATCAAATCGCATGGCGACGACCGCGTTTGCACCACGGGCCTGCGCCTCGCCCCACATCCGGTTCATCACTTCCCAGCGCGATTCGTAAATCACCTTGGTGTACTCGGGCATCTCGCCACCGCCCAGGGCACGGAACCCCGCGGTAAAGTTCTGACCAAAGTTGGCAGAGCGCACGGTCAGGCCCATCACTTCGCCCATCACCTGAGTGATCCTGTAGCCGGGAACTTCATTGGTGGTTACTGCAAACATAATCTCGGATTCCTTTCAACTAACCCAAGACATGTTTACACCCGCGCGCTACTGCAACGCGGAAGTGAGCCGCGCGAGTCCGTCAAGCAGTTGGGACCGCAAGGGCTGCTTCGACCACTCTTCGCGCGTCAGCTCACGCGAGTTCTCGCGGTAATAGTCACTCACCCGGTCAAGATCCTGCACGAACTCTTCACCGTGCACCACCATCGAGATCTCCATATTCAGCCCAAAGGATCGCTGATCCATGTTCGAGGATCCCACCACCGCGGCCGCGTGATCGATCGTAAAGTGCTTGGAGTGCAGAATGTACGGCGGGCGGAACATCCAGATCCGCACCCCTGCCCTCAAAAGCTCCTCGTAGTAGGAACGCTGAGCGTGGTAGACGACCGCCTGGTCCCCCGTCTCAGAGACAAACAGTTCAACGGCGACGCCGCGCGCGGTCGCTGCTCGCAGCGCGTTCATGATCGAGCCGTCTGGCACAAAGTACGGGCTCGTGATGCTGATCCGCTCCCTCGCCGAGTACAGCAGCGACACAAACACCTGCAGGTTGTTTTCGCCCTCGTACCCCGGCCCGCTCGGCACGATCTGGCACTCAAGTTCTCCCGGCTGTTCCACCCGCGACTCAACATCGGCGAGTTGCGTCAGGTACTCCCCTGTCTCCAGATACCAGTCGCTCTGGAACACTGCTTCGAGCCCCAGCACAATCGGTCCCTCGACCCGAACCATCAGGTCTTTCCAGTGCAGGCCGCGTTTGCGGTTCGAAGCCTTGTTGTAGCTGGAGTCGACGAGATTCTGCGAACCCATAAACCCGACTCTGCCGTCAATGACCACAAGCTTGCGGTGGTTGCGCAGATCGGGCCGCTGGTACTGCCCGCTCCACGGCCGCACGGGAAGCATATAGGCCCAGTCCGCCCCGAGCTCCGTCAAGCTCTTCGCGGTGCGCGCCGTCCCGGGGTTTCGCACCGCCGAGACGTGGTCGAGCAGCACACGCACCGTTACCCCGCGGGCCACGGCCTCACCCATGGCCGCGAACACGTCGTCGGTAGTGGCGTCGTGGACAAGAATGTAGAACTCGATATGGACGTAGTCGACCGCTTCCCGGATCGCCGCCGCCATCTGCGCGAATGACTCCTCGTAGTCGATACAGATCGTTGCCGAGTTGCCTCGCAGCATCGGCTGGGCGCCGAGCGAACGGCCAAGCCGCACAGCGCTCTCGATCCCGGGCGGCAATTCATCGACGGGAGCAAGCAGCTCACTCTGCTCCCGATCCGAGATCTCCGCCACAAAGTTGTGGATCGCCTCTTGCTTTTCTTCGCGGTGTTTCGGGAGACGTTTGCTGCCAATGATCAAGAACAGCAGCAGACCAGGAACGGGCAGGAAAAAAATGGCCATCAGCCAAGCCATGCCGGAGGTGGGGCGACGATTGCGCGGCACCACGAACAGCGCCACAATGCGGATGGCGTTATCGATAATGAAGAAGACAACGGTCCACACGAACGGCCAGTTGACGCCAAGCCAGGTGAGATCCAACTCAACTCCTCCCCGATCAGTGGTTCGCCAAAGGGCTGGAAATCACTCTATCGGGGAACGGGAGGGCTGAGGCCATACCTCTAGTGTCCTGTGTCGCAAGTTGCTTTGCAGATACCGGTGCTCCGGTGGATGCAGCGCGAGGCGGAGGAGTGAGGCGATGCCGTTGCATCGTCGAGTGACGACAACGACGTGATGCGCCGCCGGAGTGCCGGGATATGTGAAGCGAATTTGCGACACGGGGCACTAGTGGTCTTCGCGTACCGGCAACCCGGCCTTCGCGCGCTCTTCCTTTTCGATCTCTTGAAAAACGCGCCGCTCAGTCCGGTCTGCGCGCAGGATCAAACGCAGCACCATCCAGAAGAAGAGCCCGATCAACACCGTCGGGGTGAGCGACCAGAGCGCGTTCAACCACCAGTTATCCATAAGCAATCACTGTAGCGGTGCAACCTCCACGGATTCTGCGATTCGCGGTTGCCGAGTCACGAACACAGCACGGCGGCGGGGCACACCCACGCTACTTCACGAGTGGGAAGAGGATCGTCTCACGGATCCCGAGCCCGGTGAGCGCCATCAGCAGCCGGTCCATCCCCATGCCCATGCCGCCGGAGGGTGGCATGCCGTGCTCGAGCGCGCGCAAGAATTCTTCATCGACACTCATCGCCTCGTCGTCACCCTTCGCAGCCTGCGCAGCCTGCTCAACAAACCGCTCACGCTGCACCACGGGATCGACGAGCTCGGAGTAACCGGTCGCAAGCTCAAAGCCGCGGATGTAGAGATCCCACTTTTCAACCACGCCGGGGATCGAGCGGTGGTGCCGTGTCAGCGGGCTCGTCTCGACCGGGAAGTCCATCACGAAGGTCGGCCGGGTCAGCCCGTCCTTCACGAAGTGCTCCCAGAGTTCCTCGACAAGTTTGCCGTGGTTGGGCAGGTGAACCTCAACGCCCTCGGCGTCGGCAAGCGCTTGCAACTCGGCGACGGAGGTCTCGGGGGTGATCTCGCGCCCGGCCGCTGCTGAGAGCGTGCCGTACATCGAGATGCGTTCCCAATCGCCGCCCAGATCAAACAGGGTGCCATCCGCCCACTCGACCGTGTGCGTGCCCTCACGCTCGGTGCCAACGTTTGCCGCGAGTGCCGCATTCTGGATCAGGGTCTGGGTCAGATCCGCGATCCCGTTGTAGTCGCTGTAGGCCTCATACGCTTCGAGCATCGCAAACTCTGGGCTGTGCGTCGAATCGGCGCCCTCGTTGCGGAAGTTGCGGTTTATCTCGAACACTCGCTCGAGCCCGCCGACCACAGCCCGCTTCAGGAACAGCTCGGGGGCGATGCGCAGATACAGCTCGGTATCGAACGCGTTGGAGTGGGTCACGAAGGGGCGCGCGGAGGCGCCACCGTGCATCGTCTGCAGCATCGGCGTCTCGACCTCAATGAAGTCGCGCTCAGCGAAAGTCTGCCGCAGACTCGCCATGGTGCGCGCGCGGGTGACAACGTTGCGGCGCGCTTGTTCGCGCTGGATCAGATCGAGGTAGCGCTGCCGCACCCGCGTTTCTTCGTTGAGGTCGGCATACATGTTGGGCAGCGGCGCGAGCGCTTTTGCCGCAATTTGCCACTCTCGGACC
This sequence comes from Leucobacter insecticola, assembly GCF_011382965.1. Taxonomy (NCBI): domain Bacteria; kingdom Bacillati; phylum Actinomycetota; class Actinomycetes; order Micrococcales; family Microbacteriaceae; genus Leucobacter; species Leucobacter insecticola. The sequence goes on from NZ_CP049934.1 coordinate 2,900,853, forward strand.
ATGATCGACAGCTCACCGCGGCGGCTCGAAATGACCTGGCCGCTGACAAAGAGGTGATCTCCGAGATCAACGAGTTCTTTGTAGGCGGCGAGCGATTCTTCGCCCACTTCAGCGAGGCTGACCATCACCTGGATCCGCTCGCCGTCGCCCGCCTGCAGGCTGCCGAAGCAGAGCTTGCCGGTATTGCGCTGGAATACGACGCGGCCCGCGATCCCGACGGTGACGCCGGTTTCTGCGCCCGCCTCAAGATCGCCCCACTTCGCACGCACGGCGGGGATAGTGGTGGTGACCGGCACCGCTACCGGATAGGCCCCGCCGCCAAGGTCACCCTTTTCGTTGAGGCGCTCACGCTTCTCCATGCGCACACGCTTTTGCTCGAAGACCTCCTCGGCACTCTGCACGTCATCCGACGTCGTGTTGCTTGTGGCATCAGCTGCGGTCTGCTCGCTCATGTGGGCGGGTTCCTCCGTGGTCTCGAATGCTGCGCCGGTGGCTTGGCGTACCGAACCATCCTACGCGTCGGGGGCAGGATCTGCCGCCGCAAGCAGCAGCTCCTCCTCGATCGCGGCGCGGACAACACCCTCGATCACGCGGTCAGGCCGCGCGAGGCCGATCCCGCGCATCGCATCAGCGGCCTGCCGCACAACGGCGCGAGAGAACTCTGCGGCCGCAGCCATGGCGTCCGCGTAGACGGGTCGATCCTGTTCGGCCACAATCACGGGTTCGGCCCCCATCTCGACAGCGAGTGCCTGGCCGATTGGCAGGACGGGAGCGGGCGCCGTCACTGCGATGGTGGCGCTGCCGAGACGGTGCAGATCGAGACTGGTGCCCGTGAAAACAATGGCGGGGTGCAGCGCGAGCGGGATCACGCCGGCGGCGAGCGCCGGGCCGAAGACTCCGTAACCCAACTCGGGGGCGGTGTGGATCGCGAGCTGCCCTGGCTGCCAGGCCTCCAGGGCAGTAAGCCCGGTTACCAGCTCAGCGAGTTGATCCCCTGGGATCGCGAACAGCACGAGCTCAGAACGGCGCACGACCTCCTCGACTGCCAGGATCGGGACGTCCGGAAGCATGGTGTCAGCGCGCTCGCGGCTCTCCTCACTAATCGCACTGACGCCGGTGATCGCGTGACCAGCCCCGGCGAGCGCACGCGCAAGCACCGGGCCAACCTTCCCTGCTCCGACAACCCCAATGCCGAGCCGGGATGCCTGAAAAACACTGCTCACTCGGAACTCCTTGGGTCTGGTGCGTGTGTTTCTGGTGTGTGCTGGTCCGGCGTTTGGACCTCTGGCGTGTACGTGCCTACTGGTTCAGGAACCTCGCCGCGCGCCGCGCGCTCGGCGGCATCCATTCCCTGCACGCGCAGCACGGTCATTTCAAGCTCATCGAACATCTTCTGCGCCGCGCCCAGCCCAAGCCCGCGCATTTCCATGCGAACCGGGCCAAGTACCGTGTGCGCCTGCACCGACGCGAGGCCCAGGAAACGGTGCATGAAAGGTCGACGCAACTGCACCGACTGCGCCCGCACAATCGGCATCAGCGAGAGCGAGCGATTGAGGGCGCCACGGCGGATCCTGAGCGTACTCCCGGAGATATCGCCAGCAAGACCCTCGATCCTGATCCCGGCCCGCCTGCGACCCCACCACAGCACCCAGCCGGCCCGTGGGCCAGCGCCCAGGTAATCCGTCGCAGCTCCACTCAGGCCGTCACGTAGCGCCTCGATCTCGCCGTCAACACCGGGCAGCACCGTCGCAATCACACGCACAACATCGGCTTCGAATCCCACCGGCAGCACGAGATTCTGCGAGCTATTTTGTCCGCCCTGGGAGACGGAATGACCCGCCATCGTGATCCGCACTTTCCACCAGCCCAGAGGGCGCCACATGAGCGGCTGGCGCGCTTCGATCGCGTGGATCCGCCCGAACGGAATCGTCTCTGTGGTCGTCGCGGTGAGGCCGGCACCGGTGCGCACTGCATCGCTACTGCGCGACAGTGTGAAGTTGAATCCCTTGTTGAACTGAGCGAACAGAATGCTCACCATAACGATGCCGAGCGGAATGATCCCAAAAATGATCTCCGGGGTGAGCGTCGCCCCGAGCACGATCACGGCAAGCAGGATCAGTACGGTGATGATGGACTCCCAGCCAAGGGCGATACTCCCGAGCAGTCTGCCTGCAGGTACCTTCACGAGAGTGTTGGCCACGATTGCTTTGGGATCAACGTCGACATCGATGAAATCGTGAGCACGCTCTGTGAGTTTGTCGTTCGCGTCGGCATACACGTATCCGCCGTACCCGACGGGTGCTGGGGCCTGAAGCTCGCCGCTCGCAGCTGAGCCGCCCTCTTCAGCTCCGGGAACGCCCTCGACGTCAGCCCTTCCCACGCGTGTATGCGTTGCCGCCTGGCGCACAATCTGCTCGCGCACAATCTTGGCATCGCGGTGGCCAAGATAAGCGAGTTCCACCTTGCCGTCCGTCCCGGCGGTGAGTACCTCGATCTTCGTGAGGCCGAGCGCTCGCGCGAGCAGCGGACGCTGCAGATTCACACTCTGAATTCGCTCGAGAGGAGCCCGCCGGTGGTTTCTAAACACTACGCCGCTGCGCGCCTCAACGGCTTCATCGGTGATGCGGTAGGTGTGGAAGCGCCAGGCAATCCAAGAGAAGAGCACAATGAGCGCGATCACACCCAACACGATCCCCAGCGCAAGCAGCAACAACCCCTCTCGCACGAGGAAGTCGATCATGTCTTGCTCCTCGACCAAGCCCTCTAATTCGCCACTCTCCCAGAGCTGGCCTGCGAAGAACACCTCGATAATGCGGTCGCGGAAATTTGCGATGATGATTCCCGCGATCACGATCAAGGCGATGCCGCCACGCAACAGCGGCGAGAGCGGGTGGAGCCTGCGCCACCCCTCGGCGTCGGCGGTGCCGGGAAGTGCTGTCACAGACCCGACCGCCTGGTCTCAGCGAGCGCAACCAGGCGGTCACGCAGCTGCTCAGCCTCTGCCATAGGTAGTCCGGGAAGGCTGACTCCCGTCGCCACAGATGCGGTAACAAATTTGAGCGTCGCAAGACCGAGGGCGCGCAGCAGTGGTCCTCGGTTCACATCTACGAGCTGCAGCCGACCGTAGGGTACCGCGACGATTCGCTCGAACATGATCCCGCGACGAAACAGCAGATCGTCTTCGCGCAGAATGTACCCGATCGCCTTCACCCGTCGAAACGCGAGCAGCGCGTTGATCAGGAGTCCCACGATCACCGCGGGCAGAGCGATCAGGGGAACGAGCGGCGTATCGCCGTAGGTCGAGAGAACCACGACCGCGAACACCGCACACAGGATCAAGATCAGGAGCAGGTTCATCGCGAGGTCGGCCCAGGCGTACTTCGGGGAAACCCTCTGCCACGGCATCACGCCGTTCGGCCAGCTGGCCTGCCCGCCTGCATCTTCTGAGACTTGAGTGGTCATGCCGTCAAGTTTAGGGGTTACCCCCTCCAAGACTCGCCGTCGATCGGGTGGCTCAGGGCTTGCGGTAGGCGGCCTGATCCACCGGGCCCGGGTCAACGTCTGGATCCACATCTTCGGCACCGCCGTCACTCGGAGGTACGCGACACATCCACTCGGTGATTGCCGCGCACACGATCAGGGTTGCACCGCTGAAGACCACGAACAACATGGGCAGCCAGGTTGCGATGGGTGCCTGCACGGTGCGCCCAAGTAGCGACAGCAAGAGGCCCGCGGCAAAGCCAAAGAACAGCGCCCCAACGATTTGCCCGGCCCGTGAAGCGGCGAGCAGGCGCACGGCATGAAATGGATTCACGGTGCCGGGGCGCTTGGCGACGGCCCGGCGCAGCTGGATCCCGAAGCCGATCAAGATCGCAGCAATAAGGGCCAGCGAAACGGCGAGGGAGAGCGGCGGCACAAGGGGTGCGGATCCGCGGGCGGACAGCGCGAACTGCACGACCAACCCTGCAGCCGCCCCCATCGCCGCCGCCGCCAGCACCGCGAGCGGATTCGTCCGCTCAATCTTAGGCATGCTGAGACTCCTCAAAAGGCCGGGTCGTGTCGCCCACGCGCGCGAGCAGCTCAGCGACTCTGCCGTGCCCCATCAGGACCGCGCTGGCATCAAGATCAAGCCAGGGCGCCAGCACAAAGTCTCGCGTGTGCGCGTGCGGGTGCGGGATTTGCAGGCGCTCGTCTTTCACGACGCGCCCGCCGAAAAGAATGATGTCGATGTCGAGGGTGCGGTCGCCCCAGTGGTCCCCGCGAATGCGGCCGTGCTGAGCTTCGATCGCCTGCACCAGGTCGAGCAGCGCGTGTGGGCTCAGCGTGGTTTCTGCCGTCGCGACGCCGTTCAGATAGGAGGGCGCCTCAGGGTCCGGGCCCGCCGGGGTCAACGCGATTGTCTCCCGAAGTGGCGAGGCCACGAGATCTGCAATGCCGTCAGCCGCGGCAAGATCGTGTTGCGCGAGGCGGATCGTCTCGCCGCGATCCCCGAGGTTCGCACCGAACGCCAAGAGCACGGGAACACGCTGAGAGATCATCGGCCGACTCCTATAGCGGCAGAGCCGCGGCCACCGTCGCCGTAGCGCACGACCGTCACTGAGACGTCTGCGAACGTCGCATCAATCGGGGCATCGGGCTTGTGGACGGTGATCCGCGCTGCGAACACCCCGGGAAAGCCGAGGGACAGCTCCGCAACTCTCTCCGCGACCGTCTCGATGAGGTCGACAGGGTCCCGCTTTACGGCCGCCACAATCGCCTCGGCGAGTTCACCGTAGTGCACCGTGCGTTCGATGCCGTCGGCAGCAGCGCTCACGTCAACGGCGAGCTCCGCATCGATCAAGAACCTCTGCCCGCGCTCACGCTCAAAGTCGAAGACGCCGTGGTGGGCGAACACCTCGAGACCGGTGAGCGTGATGCGATCCTCGGGAAGCCGGAACATGTCGAGGTTCCCAGGCGTGGCCCTCGCCCCAGCGCCCGCGGACTGGCCAAGGTCGTCTCCGAAGCCGATCATCGCTGCGCCTTCCTCGTCTCAGGGGCTGGCCCTTGCCGCCCCTCTTCCCAAGCCTCCGCGACCGCGAGCGCGAGCACGGTGGTCTCGACATCGTGTACGCGGACACCCCAGGCGCCCGCACCCGCAGCCAGCGCGCTCGTCACCGCCGTCGCAACGTCGCGCGCCGCAATCGAGGCGGCGGTCGAGGCGCCCGTTCCCCTCCCGCGCGTAAGCGCCTCCGCGATCATCCGCTTGCGTGAGGCACCAACAAGAACCGGGTACCCGAGCGATCTGAGCGACTCAAGATGGGCGAGCAGTTGCCAGCCCTGCTCGCCGGTCTTGTCGAAACCAAGGCCAGGATCCACAACGATGTGTGTCGGATCGACGCCCGCGGCGACCGCCGCATCGGCGCGTGCACCCAGAACGTCGCGCACCTCGGCGACGACGTCACCGTAGTTGGAGCGCTGCTGCGCGGGATCCGGGACCCCACGCCAGTGACCAATGAGGTAGCGAGCACCGTGCGTGCGGCTCGCCTCCGCCGCCACCGCCACCATATCGGGATCGTGCAGACCGCCAGAGACATCATTGATCAGCCTGGCACCCGCAGCCACGGCAGCTCGGGCAGTCTCGGCGTGCAGGGTATCGATCGAGATACTGTGGCCGAGCGCCGCGAGATCCCGCACCACGGGCAGAATCCGCGCCAGCTCTTCTGCCCGCGGCACCGGGGTCGCACCAGGGCGGGTCGATTCGCCCCCAATATCGACGATGTCGGCTCCCTGGGAGACAAGGGCGCGCGCCTGGCTCACCGCGGCCTCGGTGGTAGCAAACTGCCCGCCATCACTAAAGGAGTCTGGGGTCACATTCACGATCCCCATGATCTGTGTGCGCGAAGTCATCGGGCAGCGTCCCGATGCTCGCGAGACACCCCATCGCCGAGCAGCGCAAACAGGGCGGCCTGCTCGGCAGGGTCGCTGAACACTCCCCGCGAGGCAACGGTGACGGTGAGGGCACCACTCTGGCGCACCCCACGATCCGCTACACAGCCGTGGCTGGCTTCGAGGATCACGAGGACGCCGTGTGGCGACAGCCCGTCCTGAAGGGCATCAGCAATCTGCTCTCCCAGCCGTTCCTGCACCTGCGGCCTCGCGGCGAGCGTCTCTACCACTCTCGGCAGGGCGCTCAATCCCACCACCCGCGCGTCCGGGCGGTAGGCGATGTGAGCTCGCCCCCGAAACGGCAGCAGGTGGTGTTCGCACATCGAACTCAGCGTAATGTCGCGCAGCAGCACCAGTTCGCCGGTGTCGTCGCCCACGGGCACCGCATCACTGAGAAACACCGCAGGATCTTGGCCGACCCCGGCGAAAAACTCAGCGTAGGCGTCGGCAACACGAAACGGGGTGCTTGCTAGCTCCGCACTGTCGGGATCAGACCCGATCGCGCGGAGCAGTTCTCGCACCGCAGCGGCGATGCGTTCCCGGTCGACAGTGGCTGCCACGTCAGCTACCGCGCGTCGCCCACGTCTGGAGTTTCAGGCTGACTGGGGGAATCGGTACGTACGTCGGCTGGCACCTCGATCGGCGGACGATCGGAGACCGGGCGATCGGTGTGTGAGAGCCAGGTGGGCCGCGGCGGAAGCTTCTTGACGCCCTCGAAAATCTCCGCGATCTGGATGTGATCCAGCGTTTCCTTTTCGAGCAGTTCACGCGCGAGATTGTCGAGAATGTCTCGGTTGTTCATTAGTACCTGATACGCCTCGTCATGCGCCTGCTCGAGCAGTGCCCGCACTTCGGCGTCCACCGCCACGGCGACGCCCTCGGAGTAGTCGCGACTCTGACCAAACTCCCCCATGAACGCGCCAGGCTGTGCCTGGCCGAGCTTCACCGGCCCCACGGTGGCAGACATGCCGTACTCGGTCACCATTTTCCGAGCGGTGCTTGTTGCCTTCTCAATGTCGTTGCCGGCGCCCGTGGTCGGGTCGTGGAACACCATTTCTTCGGCCACTCGCCCACCAAGCGCATACGCCAGCTGATCCAGCAGCTCATTGCGGGTGACCGAGTACTTGTCTTCGAGCGGGATCACCATGGTGTATCCGAGGGCTCGGCCACGCGGCAGGATCGTAATCTTCGTGACCGGATCGCTGTGGTTCATCGCTGCAGCGACAAGCGCGTGCCCACCCTCGTGGTACGCGGTGATCAGCCGTTCCTGGTCTTTCATGAGCCTGGTGCGTCGCTGCGGGCCGGCGATGCTGCGGTCGATCGCCTCGTCGAGGGCACGGTTGTCGATGAGCTGTGCATTCGAGCGGGCCGTCAGCAGGGCCGCTTCGTTCAACACATTCGCGAGATCCGCTCCCGAGAAGCCGGGAGTCTTTCGCGCCACGATCTCAAGATCCACGCTCTGTGCGAGCGGCTTACCCTTTGCGTGCACCTGCAAGATCTTGAGTCGGCCAGCCATATCGGGCGCGTCGACGCCGACTTGGCGGTCGAAGCGACCCGGGCGCAGCAGCGCGGGGTCAAGCATGTCTGGGCGGTTTGTTGCCGCGATCATGATGACGTTGGTCTTCGGATCGAAGCCGTCCATCTCCACCAACAGCTGGTTGAGGGTCTGCTCACGCTCGTCGTGGCCGCCGCCCATACCCTGCCCGCGGCGCTGACCGACCGCATCGATTTCGTCAACGAAAATGATGGCCGGCGCGTTCGCCTTCGCCTCTTTGAAGAGGTCCCGCACACGACTCGCGCCAACACCAACAAACATTTCAACAAAGTCGGATCCTGAGATCGAGTAGAACGGCACCCCGGCCTCGCCCGCAACCGCACGTGCGAGCAGGGTCTTACCGGTGCCAGGGGGACCGTACAGCAGCACACCCTTCGGGATCTTCGCGCCAACCGCCTGGAAGCGGGTCGCGTCTTGCAAGAAGTCCTTGATTTCGTGCAGCTCTTCAACGGCCTCGTCAGCTCCCGCCACGTCTGCGAAGGTGACCTGCGGGGTCTCCTTCGAGACGAGCTTGGCCTTTGACTTGCCGAACTGCATGACGCCGCGGCCGCCGCCCTGCATCGAAGACAGCATCCACCAGATGATGACGCCGATCAGCAGCAGCGGGAGCATGAAAGTGAGCAGCGACCAGAAAGGGTTGGGCTGCGGCACCTTGTCGTTGAAACCGTCTTTGAGATTCGCGTCGTTAACCGCGTTGACCACTTCTTCGCCGCGCGGTGTGACGTAGTAGAAAAAGACCTCATCGGTGCCGGTCTTCTTGTCGATCTTCGTGAGAGTGAGGTTCACTCTCTGATCGCCGTCGATGATCTCGACCTCTTTGACTTTGCCGTCCGAGAGCATCTCGAGCCCCTGCTGGGTGGGCACCTCACGGCTGCCACCGCCAGAAAGCAAAGACCACCCCAAAAGCACGATGATGGGTGCGAGGATCAGATAGAGCAGCGGACCTCGCAGCAGCTTCTTGCTCTTCGAGGTGCTCTTCGTTGAATTCTCAGCCAAGTCTGGGCCTTTCGAAAATCGTACGCACCGATCATTCGGGCAAGTGCAAGCGTAGCTAATGCCTCTGACATCGTCCTGCAACGGGCGGGTTTGTCCGCTTACGGCGCACAACCCCGCGAGTGAAAATCAGCTGTACACGTGTGGGGCGAGGATCGCGACATCCCTCAAATTTCGGTAATTCTCCGCGTAATCGAGGCCGTAACCGACGACAAACTCCACGGGAATATCGAAGCCGACATACGCGACATCAACTTCGACCTTGAGCGCATCGGGCTTCCGAAGCATCGTGCAGATCTTCACTGATTTCGCGCCACGAAGCTCGAGGTTCTCCTTGAGCCAGGCCAGGGTCAGGCCAGAATCAATGATGTCTTCCACAATCAGCACGTCGCGGCCGGCAATATCGGCGTCCAGATCCTTCAAGATCTTCACCACCCCGCTTGATTTGGTACCGGCACCGTAGGAGGATACGGCCATCCAGTCCATCTGAGCGTGGAAGTTCAGCTCGCGAGCGAGGTCAGCCATAACCATCACGGCCCCCTTCAACACCCCCACGAGCAGGGGTGGTTCGTCGCCATAGTCGGCCTCAATCTCACGCGCGAGCTCAGCGAGTCGGCCACGAAGCTCCGCCTCGGTGTGTAGCACGGCAGATAGTTCATCGCCCAGGTGTTTCGCATCCATGCCACTACTTTAGTGCCCAGAGCTGATCCCGAAAGGGCAGATCTGTATCATGCCCGCGGAGAACCAATCTGGCGCGAGAAGATGATCCGCCCACCGCTGCGCGTTACCCGGATCCCCGGCACAAACACGGCGCCCTGACCACGCCAGTCTGTGACAAGCGCCGCAATCGACATGGTGTGTTCGCGACTGAGCTCGCTGCCGAACTCAGCCGCGGCGACGCGCCGGATCAGGCGATGACGAATCGCTGCGGGATTGGCGTGCAACGCCGCCACGGACACTGCGATCCCCGCCTCAGCGGGTTCGACAATCTCCTCGATCTGCTCGTCGACCATCGTGTCGAAAGCCTCGGCATCTTCTCTCGCTTGCTCGGCAGTCCGCGCGAGAGCCCCCGCGATTCCGGGACCAAGCTCAGCCTCGAAAAGCGGCATGATCCGCTGCCGCACGCGCACCCGGGCAAACTGCAGATCCTGATTCTGGGGATCATTCCAGGGCTGCAAGCCCTGCGCCGCACACGCGGCCTCTGTGTCGCTGCGCGAGATGCCAAGAAACGGCCGACGGATCACACCGCGCACGGGCGGGATCCCCGCAAGACTCCGGGATCCCGAGCCCCGTGCGATCCCGAGGAGCACCTGTTCCGCCTGATCGTCGCGGGTGTGCGCGGTGAGGATCGTGGCGGCCCGGGTGTCTGCGGCGATTGCGCACAACGCAGCGTAGCGGGCATCGCGAGCGGCCGCTTCGGGTCCCTCCGCGCCGGCATCAACCTGAACACCGCGAATCACCACGGGATCCAATCCGAGCAGACGTGCTTGCTCGGCCGCGCGTTCCGCGACCTCCGCGGATCCCTGTTGCAGTCCGTGATCCACAATGACAGCACCTGCGCGCCAGTCTGCTTTGGGCGCTTCGAAGGCGAGCGCCGCAGCCAGCGCGAGCGAGTCAGCGCCACCTGAGAGGGCGACGAGAGCGAGAGGGCGACCGGCGGCCGGATCCTGGACCTCCGCTCGATCATGAGCCATCGCCGCCAGCGCACGCCGCACCGCAAGCCGCGTCGCAGCGACGGCAGGGGGCAGGGGGGCGCGATGTTTCACGACTCAACGCTATCGCGCGGCGGCATCAAGATGTGTCGGGTAGCCTTATCCCAGCACTGCAAACCGAGGCCGGGATCACCCCGCGCCCACAGCGAGAAGGAGCGTGCATGACCGCCGCATTCGACGCCGTCATTGAGATTCCCAAGGGGAGTCGCAACAAGTACGAAGTTGACCACGAGACAGGGCGGGTCTACCTCGACCGTGTGCTCTACACCGGGTTTGTCTACCCGACCGACTATGGCTTTTTCGAAGAGACTCTTGGTGAAGACGGCGACCCGCTCGACGTGCTCGTGCTGCTCGACTACCCGGTATTCCCCGGCGTCGGCATCAAGGTGCGCCCCGTTGGCGTACTCAAGATGAGCGACGAGGCCGGCGGCGACGACAAGGTAATCGCTGTGCAACACAAGGATCCGCGCTGGTCACACATTCAGGATGTCGCAGACATTCCGGAGTACACCCGCAAGGAGATCGAACACTTCTTTGAGCATTACAAGGATCTTGAGCCGAACAAGTGGGTCAAGGTCGATGCCTGGGGCTCGGCGGCGGACGCTGAGCGCCTGATCGTTGAGGCGCAGGAGCGTCTCGCGGCCGAAGGGCACTAGTTCCGCGTACAAAGGTGGGGCTCGGGATCACTACGATCCTGGGCCCCACCACTTGTTTGTCTGCCCGCTCTAGCCGGTCACCCCGTAGTTGGGAATCGGGTTCACGAAGGATCCGTTGATGAGTACCTCGTAGTGGAGGTGGCAGCCGGTGCTCATCCCCGTCGTGCCGACGTACCCGACGACGCCGCCCTGTCCAACGTAGGTTCCCCAGCCCGGGCCGAAGGCACCCAGGTGCGCGTAGCGGGTCTGGAAACCGCCATCGTGCTCAACGTGCACCATGTTACCGCCGATGTTGTCTTTCCAACCGACGAAACTGACCGTGCCCGCTCGCGGGGCAATGATGGGTGTGCCGCAGCCCGTGGCGAGGTCAACGCCCGAGTGGTAGGGCACCTGGTAGTAGTAGGTCGATACCCAGCCGCTCGTCGGGCGCCACCAGGAACCGTCGTTACCGCCGCCACCGCTTGGGGGCGGCACGTAACCACCGCCGCCACCGCTTGAGGGCGGCACGTAACCACCGCCGCCACCGCCGGCGTTCGCGTTTGCTTCCGCTTCCTTGCGCAGGCGCTCAGCCTCCGCAGCGGCCGCTGCACGGCGCTGCTCTTCTTCCACGCGAAGACGCTCTTGATAGCCGGCAACCGTATCGGTCGTCTTGTCTTTGAGCGCTGCAAGCTGAGTTTCGAGGGTCTTCTGCTGATCCTCCTGCGCCTCGATCTCGATCCGCTTGGTGTCTGCGGCTTGAGCTGCGGTCTTTGCCTTCTCTTCGGCCTCGGCGCTCAATCGATCCCGCTCTTGCTGCGCTGCCTCGGCCTGTTTGCCGAGGGTCGAGGCAGTGTTCATCGCTTGCTCGGCCTCTTGGGAAATGGTCGTGTTGCGCTCGGTGGCTTTCGACATCGAAGCGAGGCGTTCCAGAAGCGCGTCGGCGGTGTCGCCTTCCGTCTGCAGGAACAGCTCCATATTTCGGTCGACGCCGCCCGAACGGTACATCTGCGCGACAATGACCGCGGCTTGATCAGCCGCCTCATCGGCCTTCGCTCGGCTCTCCTCGGCCTGAGTTTCGAGCGTTGCTGCCTTTTCGGCGGCCGCCTGGGCTGCTGCCTCTGCGGTTTGCCAGCTCTGGTTGGCATCAGCGGACTCCGTGCGCAGACGCTCAAGCTCCTTCTCACCCGACTTGATGAGCTTTTCGATCTCGGTCACCTTTGCAGCGGCGGCGGCCTCGTTCCCCTTCGCCGCCTGCACGTCATCCCAGGTCGGCAGGTTGACGGCTTGGGCCGGTGTCGTGCCTAGCTGCCCTCCGAGCAGCAAACCACCAGCTACGAGTCCGATCCCGAGCGCGCCGATCACACGATTCAGCTTGTGTGTCGTTCGCTTGCGCATGCAGCCCCCTACGTTTTGGCAGAATAATCCACCCCTACGTTAGCATCCCGACCTCACTTCACGGGTTACCGGCCAAAACGTGTGGATGGAAGCTTGATCTAGCCGCATGATCACGCGGTAAAACAGGGATCGTTATGCTCCGACACCCTTAACTGTGCCCAAACCATCAAACACGACCTCCTGTCTGCTATGCACTATCAAGCTCGTCAAGAACGGGAAAACAGCAGCCGGCACCCAACGCTGGAAATGCCCCTCATGTGGAGCCTCAACCTCCCGCAAACGCGACGATGTCACCCGCAAACACCAACTCGACAGATTCTTCACTTGGCTCCTCGGGAAACACTCTCAACCAGAAATCACCGGCACCCAGACTGGCCGATCCTTTCGCCGGAAGGCCGCCTGGTGCTGGCGCATCACCCCGCGTCTGCCGACAGTCACACTCCCACCCAAATATGTGATTATTGACGGCACCTACATCGGTTCCTGGTGTCTGCTCATCGCAACTGAGGAACACCAGATACCCCTCGCTTGGCAATGGTGCTCTACCGAATCTCAAGCCGCATGGGAAGCACTCCTCAGGCAGATCCCTGCCCCGCTCGTCGTGATCTGTGACGGCGGGTCAGGGGTACGTGCCGCGATCCGGGAACAATGGCCAGACACCCTCACCCAGCGCTGCCTCTTCCACATCTGGATGAACCTCAGAACCCACCTCACTCTCCGGCCCCGCACCCCCGCAGGCCAAGCATTGCTTGAACTCGGGAAACGACTCCGCCGGGTGACAAACACCGATGACGCAGTCGCTTGGTTACAGCAACTCAACGACTGGCACAGCATCTACGGTCACCTCACCACAGAACGTTCCTACGCAAAGAAACGTCTCCCTGGCGGGCTCTGGGACTCACCCACCGGGAAGAAATGGTGGTACACCCACGACCGTCTCAGAAAGGCGTACAACCTCCTCGCGGAACTCCAACGCCGCGGCCACCTCTTCACCTATCTGACCGCCGGAGGTCCCAAAACAACAAGCCGTCTCGAAGGCGGGATCAACGCCCTCATCAAGCAGACACTCCGCCTTCACCGAGGCATGACAATCGACCACCAAAAACGTGCCGCAGAATGGGTGCTCGTTGAACGTGCAGGCCTCCTACACACCGCACCGGCAATGATCACCGAAGCAGCCATCGCGCCGCCCCAGAAACAACGGCCACGATTCACCGAACCCGACCCAGGTCCAGCCTTCTACGACACCGCGCTCAGCAGTGAGGAAGGTCTCTGGCTACGCACCGGATGGGGGTTATCGGCCAAAACGTGTGGATGGAATCTTGATCTAGCCGCATGATCACGCGGTAAAACAGGGATCGTTATGCTCCGGCACCCTTAACTGTGCCTAAATCGTCTAACACCACCCGATGTCTGCTAGGCGCCCACAAACTCGTCAAGAACGGTAGAACCACAGCAGGAAGCCAACGCTGGCATCGGGCCCGGTGCTCTACGACACCGCGCTCGATGCCAGCGAAGGGCTCTGGCTACGACAAGGGTGGGCCGGAAGCGGGTGACACGCGCGACCGTATCCACACGTTTTGGCCGGTAACCCCCGGATGGGGCGGCAGACACTAGACACGCCCAACCGCATCCACACGTTTTGGCCGGTAACCCCCATGCCGGGCGTACACAAAGAACCCCCACGAGTAGAAGCCTCATGGGGGTTCAGCAGCGGTGTAATCTGCGCTACGTGGCTCCGACCGGCATCGATCCGGTGACCTTTCGATTTTCAGTCGAACGCTCTACCAACTGAGCTACAGAGCCAGGCGACAACCAAAGTCAATCGCCGTGAGACAAAGAAACCCTTCCGGAGAAGGGCTCTTCGCCTGGCGACCCTGACGGGACTTGAACCCGCGACCTCCGCCGTGACAGGGCGGCGCGCTAACCAACTGCGCTACAGGGCCAAACTGATATTCAATTATATGTACTGCGTGACCCCAACGGGATTCGAACCCGTGCTGCCGCCGTGAAAGGGCGGTGTCCTAGGCCGCTAAACGATGGGGCCGAAGCAATCTCTTGCTTGCTACCGAGATGAAAGCTTATGCTGTTTTGCCCATTCGGCGCAAATCCTCGGTCAAAACTCCGATCTCCTGGCGTGTCGCTTGGGCAGGTGTGCGGGTGATCCGCCACGCAAACGAAGCTTCTCAGCTAGCGAGACTATCCGCCAAGCGCACGCTGTACGCGACTCAACGAAATATTCTCATGCAGGAACACACCATAGCTGGTGCTCTGCTCAAGGTTGTAGCCCATGCGGCCCTGGCTCAGCAGACCGATGAGATGCGGCTCAGACGCATTCCACATGATCCAAGTGGGCATTCCTGATGAATTCTTGCCCAGAAAGGTGATCTCAATGTCACGGTTCCCGATGCGTTGCACACTCGGCATGAGGCGGTCTGTCGAGAGGGCGACGCTGCCTTGTCCCGCTTGCTGCATCTCACTCATGATGCAATCCTAGCGAACGGGCGCGCACTAGCGCGAGTGCCAGGCTCTTGGGCATTCCGCCGCCAATCAGGGTCGGGATCAGGCCAGGATCAGGATCCTGCAAAGAAGGCCGCCGCGGCGCGTGCGAGTCCATGTAGATCATCGACGTGGGCGAGTTCGCGGGCGGAGTGCATCGACAGCAGCGGCACGCCGACATCGACGGTGCGAATACCAATTCGGGTCGCGGTGAGCGGGCCGATCGTGGATCCGCACGGTACCGTGTTATTTGACACAAAAGACTGCGTCGCAACTCCCGCTGCGTCACACACTCGTCGCCACAATGCCGCGCCATGAGCGTCGCTCGCGTAGCGCTGGTTAGCGTTGATCTTGAGCATCGGTCCGCGGCCCATGAGTGGCCGCACACGCGGGTCGTGTTTTTCGGGGTAGTTAGGATGCACCGAGTGCCCCGCATCTGCTGAGACGCACCAGGATCCCGACAGCGCACGCGCAGTGTCGTCGGTCGTCGCCCCCAGTCCGGCGTAGAGGCGGCGCAGCACCTCATCAAGGAACGGCCCGCTCGCACCCGAGCGGGTGTCTGAGCCGAGTTCTTCGTGGTCGAACGCGGCGAGCACGGCGATCGCACCCGGCGCCGGTTCCACTTCAAGGAGAGCGGCGAGGCCCGCGAAGGTAGAACTCAGGTTATCGAGTCGCGGTGAAGCGAAAAGTTCACCGCCGACCCCGATACGCGCGGGGGCCTGCGTGTCAAAAAGTCGCACGTCGGTGCCGACGATATCGCCGACGTCGACTCCATTTGCATCTGCGGCCTCGACGGATCTCGCAAGTATCTCGAGCACGGAGACACCCCGCTCCCC